>NZ_JBIVMR010000001.1:783511-1549389 GCF_044753165.1 Curtobacterium sp. NPDC088465
CCCCGCCGCCCCCGGGCGCCCCGCGGCCCCGCGCCCCGCGGGGCCCCCGGGGGGGGGGGGGGGGCGGGGGCCCCGCGGCCCCCCCGCCTCCAGTCCGTCAGGGGATCGCGTCAGTCGCGACGGGTCTCGAGCGCGTTCGCCTGCGCGACCTTCCCGTACCAACGGGCCGAGTCCTTCGGCGTGCGCGCGAAGGTCTCGCGGTCCCAGGCGACGAGCCCGAAGGTCGGGCGGTAGCCGGAGGCCCACTCGTAGTTGTCGAGGAGGGACCAGTGCTGGTAGCCGAGGACCTCGATGCCGTCCTCGATGCAGCGGTGGATGCCCTCGAGCGCGCCCTGCGTGTAGGCGACCCGGCGGGAGTCGTCGGCGGTGGCGATGCCGTTCTCGGTGATCATCAGCGGCACGTGGCCGGAGAGCTCCCACGCGCTGCGGAGCCCGTCGGCCGACGCCTCCGGCCAGAACTCCCACCCGGTGAGGGTCGTCTCCACGTCGTTCGACACGGGCAGCGGCCCGTCCGGCCCGATGAAGGTACGGGTGTACGCCTGCACGCCGAGGAAGTCGTCGCCGGCGGCCTGCTCGAGGTACCAGTCGTCACGCGGGTAGCCGTACTCGCGGAGCATCTCCTCGGAGCCGGGCTCGCCGTTCGCGCGGAACGCCTGCGTGGCGATGGTCCAGCCGGACTGGAGCCCGGCGACCTGGGACAGGACCTCGCGGGACCGCTTGTGCGACGCGAGCAGCTGGTCCGCCACGTGCAGGTCCGGGTTCGGCAGGCCGTAGGCGACCAGGTTGGCGGCGTCCTCTCCCCCGGCGAGCATCGCGGCGATGTTCGGCTCGTTGATCGTGCAGACGTAGCGGACGCCGTCCTGCACGACCGGCAGCGCGGCCTCGGTGTAGCGGGCGAACAGGTCGGCCGCGTCGTCGGCGCGCCAGAAGCCGTCGCGCTCGAACCAGCGCGGCACGGTGAAGTGCATGAGGGTGACGATCGGCTCGATGCCGGCCTCGTGGCACGCCTCGACCATGCGGCGGTAGTGGTCGACCTCGGCGCGGGAGACGTGACCGCGCTCGGGCTCGATGCGTGCCCACTCGATGCTGAACCGGTAGGAGTTCAGGCCGAGGTCGGCGGCGATGCGGATGTCCTCGCGGTAGCGGTGGTAGCTGTCCGCGGCGTCGCCGGAGGGTTCGACGATGGTGGTGTCGGGCTCGTGCTCGTGCACCCACCAGTTGCTGTTGACGTTGTTGCCCTCGATCTGGTGGGCGGCGGTGGCGGCACCCCAGAGGAAGCCGTCGGGGAACTGCAGCGTGGTGATGATGGTGCCTTTCAGGTGCGAGCCGGCGCGTGCCGGCCGAGGAAGTCGTCGAAGAGCGCGATGGTCGCGGTCGGGTTCTCGACGTGGGGGCCGTGGTAGCTCGTGGGGACGACCTCGTAGCGGGCGCCGGTGTCCTCGGCCATCTGCTGCTGCCACGGGATCGGCCAGGCGCCGTCCCACTCGCCGTGCGCCACGAGGACCGGCAGCCCGGTCGCGCGGAGTTCGGCGGACGAGTCGGTGTGATCCTCGAGGATGTGCCCGCCGGCGACGACGCTCAGCGGGCTCGTGGCGTCGAAGCGGTCGCGGACCATCCGGGCGTCGTCGGGGAGTTCCTCGTCGGGTCGGTACGCCCAGAGCGGGTTCGTCGCGTCGAACAGCTGGCGGAGGTTGCCGCCGGTGTCGTGCAGGATCGTCAGCTCCGTGACCTTGCGGTAGGGCCAGCCGTAGGGGCCGGAGCAGAACTGCACGAGGGACCGGAACGACTGCGGCGAGGCGATGGCGGCCTCGCGGGCGATCACGCCGCCGAGCGAGTGCCCGATCAGGTGCACGGGCGCGCCGTCGTCGAGCAGGGCTGCGACCCGGACGACGTCGGCGGCCTCCTCGTCGAGGGAGTAGTCCGATGGACTCCCTGGCGCGGCCGAGTCCGCCTGGCCGCGGCGGCTGATCGCGACCGCGGTCCAGCCGGCCTCGCGCAGGAGCGGCATGAAGGTGCGCCAGTCCTCCTTCGAACCGGTGTACCCGGGGACGACGAGCACGACGCCCTTCGACGGTCCGGACGGGACCACCCGGTAGGCGGTCAGCCGTCCGACCGGCAGGTCGATGCCGACGACGTCGACGCCCTCGGGCGTGGGGAGGTGCCCGAAGGCCGGGACGGACGGGAACTCGTGCACCGTGGTCATGCGAGCAGTGTCCGCCGCGGGTTGGGCACCGCGTCCAGCAGCGCGACCGTGTAGTCGTCCTGCGGGTGCTGCAGCACGTCGGCCGTCCGGCCCCGCTCGACCACCGCGCCGTCGTGCAGCACCATGATGTCGTCGGTGATGAGCCGCGCGCTCAGCAGGTCGTGCGTGATGTAGAGGAGCGAGACACCCCACTGCTCCCGCAGGTCCTCGAGCAGCGCGAGCACGCCGGCGCGCAGCGTCACGTCGAGCATCGAGACGGGCTCGTCGGCGATGATCACCTGCGGGTCGCTCGCGAGCGCCCGGGCGATGACGACGCGCTGCCGCTGCCCGCCGGAGAGCTGGTGCGGGAGCTTCTGCGCGAACTGCTCGACGGGGGTCAGGCCCACGGTCTCGAGGATCTCGAGCATCCGGCGCCGGGCATCCCGCCCGCGGAGCCCGGTGTAGTTCGCGATCGGCCGGGACAGGATGTACTCCACCGTGTGCAGCGGGTTGAGCGCCGCGTACGGGTCCTGGAACACCATCTGCACCTCGGAGCGCAGGTCCTTGAGCCCCCGCCGCCCGAGCTTCGCCACGTCCGTGTCGCCGAAGCGCACCGTGCCCGAGGTCGGCTGCTCGACGCCGGTGAGCATCTTCGCGATGGTCGACTTGCCCGAGCCGGACTGGCCGACCAGGGCGAGCGACTGCCCGGGTTCGAGGGTGAACGACACGTCGCGGACCGCCTGCACGGGCTGCTCACCGCGGCGGGGCGCCGGGTACGTCTTCACGAGGTGGTCGACGACGATCGGGTTCTTCGCGGCACTGCGCTCACGCGACCCGACGGTGGCGAACGACGAGGTCGTCTCCTGACGGGAGACCGACCGCTGCGACCGATCGGGGAAGCCCGGCAGCGACACGACCTCCGCGCGCGGATCGGCGTAGTGCGACAGGAGCATCTTCGTGTAGTCGTCCTGCGGGTCGCGGAGGACCTCGAGCGACCGGCCGTCCTCGACGATCCGCCCCTCGTGCATGACGAGCACGCGCTCGGTGGCCTCGAGCACGATGCCGAGGTCGTGGCTGATGAGGATCGCCGTGAACCCCTCGGACCGCTGCAGCTCGATGATCGTGTCCATCACCGCGTGCTGCACGAGGACGTCGAGGGCCGTGGTCGGCTCGTCGAACACCATGAGCTGCGGCTCGAGCGACAGCGCGAGGGCGATCGACACGCGCTGCCGCATGCCGCCGGAGAGCTCGCCGGGGTACCGCGCGAGCATCGTCTCGGGCAGCTTCACCTTGCCGATGAGCTCCCGCATCCGGGCGTCCCAGCGCTCGCGCGGCACGTGGCCGTGGGCCTTGAAGACGTCGATGAAGTGGTTGCGGATCGTGCGCACCGGGTTGAGCGCGTTCATGCCGGACTGCAGCACCATCGCGAAGCCGCCCTGGCGCTGCTGCCGGAGTGCCTCGTCGTCGAGGTCACGGATGTCCGCCCCGCCGAAGACGATGCTGCCGCCGTTGGTGCGCGCCGGCGGCTTCTGCAGCCGGGTCAGCGCGTAGCCGAGGGTCGACTTGCCCGAGCCGGACTCGCCGACCAGGCCGACGAACTCGCCCTTGCGCAGCTGGAAGGAGACGTGGTCGACGGCCTGGACGGCCGTCTGGCCGGCCGACTCGTAGACGACGGACAGGTCGCGGACGTCGAGCAGGACCTCGGCCTGGGTGCCGTCGGACGGGAGGCGCGTGGCGGTGCCGCCACGGGCCTCCAGGCCGTCGCTGGTTGCGCCGCTCATGCGGTGACCTCCTTGCGCTTGCGGCGCGCGCCCTCGCGCAGCCGCGGGTTGGACACGGCGTCGACGCCGAAGTTGATGAGGGTGAGGCTCATCGCCAGCAGGGCGATGCAGAGACCGGGGGCGAACAGCAGGATCCACTGGCCGGTGAGCAGTGCGTTCGAGTTCTGCGCCCAGTAGAGGATCGTGCCCCAGCTGACGATCGACGAGTCGCCGAGTCCGAGGAACTCCAGACCGGCCTCGGCGAGGATCGCGCTGGTCGCCGCGCCGAAGAAGCTGCCGACGATCAGGCTCGTCATGTTCGGCAGGATCTCGCGGAACACGATGCGCGTCGCACCGTCACCGGAGAACTGCGCCGCGGTGACGAAGTCGCGGCTGCGCAGGGACTGCGTCTGGCTGCGCAGGACGCGCGCACCCCAGGCCCAGCCGGTGACGACGATCACGGCGATGATCACCGCGATGCCGCCGTTCTGCAGGTAGGCCGCGATGACGATCATGAGCGGCAGGCCCGGGATGACGAGGAACAGGTTCACGATGAACCCGATGACCTCGGCGACCCAGCCGCGGATGTAGCCCCAGCTCAGGCCGATCGCGACGGCGACGAGCGTGGACAGGAGGCCCGCGACCGCGCCGACGAGCACGGAGACCCGGGCGCCGTAGATCAGTTGGGAGAGGACGTCCTCGCCGGCGGCGGTGGTACCCATCCAGTGCGCCCAGCTGGCGTCGGCATTCCGCGCGAAGCCGTTCTGACTGCCGCCGTAGGGGGCGAGGAGCGGGGCGAACAGGGCGATGAGGACGAAGGTGCCGAGGATGCACAGGCCGATGCGGGCCTTCGTGTTGCTCCAGACGACGCCGATCTGTCGTCCTGCTGATCGGAGCTTGGAGGGGGCCTGCTGGTCGTCGTGCGTGCGGACGGCGACCGTGGTTTCTTGTGCTTTCGTCGTGGTCATCGGCGCGTCCTCGGGTCCAGGACGCCGTACAGGACGTCCACGATGAAGTTGGCGATGAGCACCGACACGGTGATCATCAGGAAGAGGGCCTGCATGAGCGGGTAGTCCTGCCCGATCACGGCGTTGAAGAGCAGGTAGCCGATGCCCGGGTAGCCGAACACCTGCTCGACCAGCACCGAGCCGCCGACCACGCCACCGAGCGCCAGGCCGAAGCCGGTCAGGTTCGGCAGGATCGCGTTGCGCGCGGCGTACCGGACGGCGACCGTGCGACCGCGGAGGCCGTTGGCCTCGGCGAAGGTGACGTAGTCGTCACCGAGGGTGTTGATCATCGCGTTGCGCATGCCGATGATCCAGCCGCCGAGGCTCGTCACGAGGATCGTCACGGCCGGCAGGACCGCGTGCCGCAGGACGTCGCCGATGTAGGTGCCGTTCCAGCCCGGGACGCTCGTCGCGGACGACGCCCCGGTGGTCGGGAACCAGTGCAGGACGTAGCCGAGGAAGAACAGCAGCAGGAGCGCCGTCCAGAAGTACGGGAACGTCGACATGAAGCTGCCGGACAGGGTCGGGAGCGAGTCGAGCCACGTGCCGCGCTTCCACGCCGCAGCGACACCGATCAGCGTGCCGATGACGAACGCCAGGACCGTCACCGTGCCGACGAGCACGAGCGTGTACGGCAGTGCGCGGCCGACCAGGTCACCGACCGGCTGCGGGTAGAACGTGTAGCTCGTGCCGAAGTCGAGGGTGACGACCTGGTGCAGGTAGCTGACGTACTGGTCCCAGAGGTTGCCGCTGGGGACGCCGAGCTGGGCCTCGATGGCCTTCTTCGTGGCGTCGGTGACCGGACCGTTCTGGCTGAGCTTCGCGAGCGCGGCGTCGGACGGGCTGCCCGGCATGAGGCGCGGGAGCACGAAGTTCAGCGTGACCGCGGCCCAGAGGGTGAGGACGAAGAGGACGAGTTTCTGGAGGATGTACTTCACTTGCCCGCCTCCTTCTGCTGCGTCTTCTGCTCTTCGAGGATCTGCTTGCCTGCTGCGCTGTCGCGGAGCCGGAGCTTCGTGAAGATGAGCAGCGGGGCGGAGTCGTAGTTCTGCGGTGCCATGTACGGGTCCTCGGCGCTCGGCCAGCCGACGAACTTGCCGGTGTTGAACAGGCCCCAGAGCCCGCCGTAGTACATGCCGATCACGGGCAGGTCGTCGTACACGATGGCCTGCAGCTGGTCCAGGATCCGCTGCTGCTCGGCGCGGTCGGTCGTACCGCGGTACTCGTCGAGGAGCTTCTGGGTGTCCGCGTTCCTGTACCGCTCGAAGTTGTTCACCGTCGACTTGCCGACCGGCTGGTAGAAGTCGCTCGACAGCAGCGAGTTGTAGGCCTGGAAGACGTCGCCGTTCCCCATGCCGCCCATCGCCATGTCGAACTTGCCGTTGTTGATGTTCTGCTGGTAGCCGGCGGGCTGCGGTGCCTGGATCTGCACCTTCACGCCGATCTTCCCGAGGTCACGCTGCACCTGCTGTGCGGCACGGAGCCAGTCCGAGTAGCCGTTCGCGGTCATGAGGTTGATCTCGAGCTGCTTGCCGTCCTTGACGAGCTTGCCGCCCTGCTGCTCGTAGCCGGACTTCGCGAACTCGGCGAGGGCACGGTCGGTGTCCTGCGTGATCATCCCCTTGTCCGGGATCGACGGGTCGAGGTACTGCTCCTGGTTCGGCAGGATCAGGCCGGTCTGGCCCGCGGCGCTGAGGTTGCCCTCGGAGGCGGTCTCGGCGATGCCGTCGCGGTCGAGCGCGTAGGAGATGCCCTTGCGCACGTTGACGTCGTTGTACGGCGCCTTCGTCAGGTTCGGGATGAGACCGATCACGCCGCCGGCGGGGAACCACCACTGGTTCGTGTCGGACGCGGCCCCCCACGTGCCCTTGACGTCCGAGATGAACGAGTACGCCCAGTCGTAGCCGCGCGTGACGGTGTCGAGCTGCGTGTTCGTCGCGGGGAGCACGAGGTGCTCGATTGCGATCTTGTCCGCCTGCCAGTACGTCGGGTTCTTGTCCATCGAGTACTGCTGGTCGGAGTAGTTGCCCAGGACGAACGGACCGGTGCCGACCGGGTTCGGGTCACGCCAGGTGACCGGGTCCTTCACCTTCCCGTAGTGGTGCTCGGGGAGGATGTAGGTCGCGCCGATGATGTTGAGGCTCGGGACGTCCTCGCCGTTGAGGTGGAAGACCAGGTGGTCGCCGTCCCGCTCGATGCGGTCGATGTGCTGCCAGGCACCCTTGACGTCCATCGCCGGGAACTTCTTGAGCAGGTCGAACGTGAAGAGGACGTCCTCGGGGGTGAACGGCGTGCCGTCGGACCACTCGACGCCCTTGCGGATCGTCATGTCGATCGTCCGCGCGTCGGGCAGCTCCCACGAGCTCGCGAGCCACGGGGTGCCCTTGCCGTCGAGCGGGTTGATCTCGATGAGCGGCTCGTACATCCACTTGCTCGCGGTGCGGGCGTTCGGGATGTACGGGTTGAAGTTGCGGTCGAACAGTGGGTTGCCACGGTCCGCGTTGATGAGCATCGTGTCCTTGCCGATGCTCGGGTCCGGCTGGGAGCGGACCTGGATGCTGCAGCCGGTGGCCACGAGGGCCACGACCGCGAGTCCGGCGATGGCGGCGGCGATGCGGCCGCGCCGGCGGGCGGGGGTGTGCGGCGCCGGTGGCGTCCGCCGTCCGTCCGGGCGCGGGTCGCGGTGCCCGCGCGTGCGCTGTGGGGGAAGCGTCATTGCTCGGTCGACCTCCGTGTCGAGTGGGTGCTCCGCCCAATGTATGCGCTTACATCGCGCTCCGCAACTGCGGTCCCTTCTGGTGGTCGCCACGACCGAGGGCCGTCCACGAGCGTTCCGGTCGCACGACATGCCGCCCGTTCGCCGTACAGACGGCAAGTCGTGCGACCGGAGCGGCAGTCGGCGGCATGTCGTGCGACCTGAGCCAGGGCCAGATCCCGACCCGGCGACGCCTACATCGAGGGCGGGCAGCTCTCGCGCAGCAGCACCTCGACCGGCAGCCGCACAGCGCGCGGGGGCCCGTCGCGCCGCTCGAACCGGTCGACGATCGCCCGGACGGCCGCACGACCGAGCTCCCCCATCGGCTGGTGCACCGTCGTCAGGGGCGGCGTCGAGAAGCGCCCGGCGTCGATGCCGTCGAAGCCGGTCACCACGACGTCCTCGGGGACGCGCAGCCCCCGCGCCCCGGCGGCGTCGAGCACGCCGAGCGCGGACTGGTCGTTCGAGCAGATCACCCCGCGGGGGACGTCGACTCCGTCGAACAGGGCCGACGCGAGCTCACGAGCCCGTGCGCGCCCGAAGTCGCCGTGCACCACCCGCACGTCGGACGCCGCCAGGTCGTTGTCGGCGAGCGCCTGGCGGAAGCCCGCCGAACGCTCGATGTCGTCCGGAGAGTCGATCGGCCCCGCCAGGTACGCCAGCGAGCGGATCCCGAGCCGACCGATCACGTGCGAGGCGAGCGTGCGCATGCCCGCGGCGTTGTCGACGCTCACCGAGTCGAAGCCGTGCGAGCGCCGGTCGTCCGCGAGCACCACGACCGGGATGCGCCGGGCGACGTGCTCGAGCAGGTCGTCGGGCACCGTCTGCGCGAGCACCGCGAGGCCGTCGACCCGACCCGCGACGTCGTTCACGATGACGTCCCGCGAGGACCCGCGCCCGGCCGCCACCATCAGGGCGAGCCCCCGCTGCCACGCTTCGGTCTCGGCACCGCGCAGGACCTCGTCGAAGTACAGGTTCGACGAGAACGGTTGCGTGACGTGGCGTCGGTCGTCGACCACCCGGACGCCACCGTCCGTGACGAGGTCGGGTCGCTCGTCCGGGACGACGTCGAACCCGGGCAGCAGCAGGCCGACCACGCCGGTCCGCTTGCCGGCCAGGGCGCGTGCGTTGCCGGACGGCACGTAGCCGAGGCTCCGGATCGCCGCCTGCACGCGGTCGCGGGTGCCCTCACGGACGGCGTCCGGCGTGCGGAGCACGCGGGAGACGGTGGCGATGGACACGCCGGCCTGGGACGCGACGTCGTAGACCGTGGGAGGTGCGGTGCGCTGCGCGCTCATGCCGTGCCTCCCGTCCGACGTCCACCCGGCCGCAGCACCGGTGCGCGGCCGCACCATCCTAGGCACGGGCCCGGCTCCGACTCCTCCACAGGCCGGCCGACACCCTTGCGCTCCGCGGAGGGGCGGGCGCAGACTGTTGCGACCTCAGAACGTCCCGTGAGGAAGCGCACCACGACGGTGCCCACGCACACAGGAGGAACTCTCGATGTCCCAGCAGACGCGGTCCGGCAGCAAGCACGCCATCCGACTCACCACCGACGAGGCCGAGGTGCGCGACGCGCTCCTCGACCACACCGAGCACGGCGCGACGCTGTCCGCCCAGGAGATCGACGGGTCCGAGGAACCCACGACCAGGGCCTGACCAGCCGGGAGGCACGGGTCGGGTCCGCCTCGTCGGTCCGGCCGGTGCCTCCCGGCCGGTGCGCCCCGGTGCCTGTTGGCCGGTGCGCCCGGGTGGCGAGTGCGGCCGGTCGCTCCTGACCGGTGCGCCTGGGTGGTCAGTGCGCCTGGGTGGTTGCCGGGTCGCCGTCGCCGAGCAGCTCCGGGCTGCCGACGATCGCCATGCCGGCACCGCGCAGGCGCCGTCGCTCCTGCGCGATGAACGCGAGCAGGCGGTCGTTGGTCCCCGCGACGTGCGCCGCCAGCAGCTCGGCCGCGCGGTCGGCCTCGCCGGCACGGACGGCCTCGAGGATCGCACTGTGCTCGTCCCACGCGGCCTCGCGCGCCTCGGCGGTGCGGACCTCGATCCACCGCGTCCGCTCGAGCCGGGTGAGGGCGTCGGCGATCGCGTCGGTGACGAAGCGGTTGCCCCCGAGCGCAGCGAGGTCCAGGTGGAACGTCGAGCCCATGCGGATCCCGGCCTCGCGGTCGGGTGTGCTGCGGAGCTGGTCGAGGTGCGCACGGACCTCGTCGAGCTGCTCGGCGGAGGCACGCTCGACGGCGAGACGCGCCGCGGCGGGTTCGAGCACGCCGCGGAGCTCGGCGAGCGACGCGATCTCGTCGAGGTCGATCGGGGTGACCGTCCACGACCGCCCCTCGTGGAGGATGAGCCCCTCGCGCTCGAGCCGTGACAGCGCAGCGCGCACGGGGGTCCGCGAGGCATGGAAGCGTCCCTCGAGTCCGCGCTCCGAGATCCGCTCTCCGGGGGCGATGTCGAGGGTCAGGATCGCCGCGCGCAGGTTGTCGTAGAGCTGGCTCGTCTGCGAGACGGGCGCGGCAGTCTCGGTCGTCTCGGTCACGGCGGACCAGCGTAGTGCAGATCGACGCGTGTTGGTATACCGTCCTGGTACACCAACCGCTCCCCGATCGAGACGACGTGCCCGCGCAGACCACCACCGCCGCTCCGCCCGTCGTCCCCGCCAGGGCGTGGACCGTGCTCGCGCTCGGCGTCGCGGCACAGGCCGCCGGGACCCTCGTCGTCTCCGCCCCGGCGCTGCTCATCCCGCACCTGCTGGCGCAGGGGATGCCCTTCGCGTCGGCGGGACTGTTCGCGGCCGCCCCGACGATCGGCCTCGTCCTCACCCTCATCGCCTGGGGCGCGGTGACCGACCGCGTCGGCGAACGGGTGGTGATCGCCGGCGGACTCGCGCTGACCACCCTGACCGTCGTTGCGGCGTGGGTCACGGCGGGCGACCCACTGCTGCTCGGGGTCGCGTTCCTGGCGGCGGGCATGACGAGTGCCTCGACGAACGCGGCGAGCGGACGGGTCGTGGTCGGGTGGTTCCCGAGGGAGCGCCGCGGTCTCGCGATGGGCATCCGGCAGATGTCGCAGCCGCTCGGCGTGACGCTCGCTGCCGTGACGGTGCCGCTGCTGACCGAGACGCACGGTGTCCGGACCGCACTCGTGCTGCCGTTCGTGCTGTGCGCGGTGCTCACCGTGCTCTGCGCCGTCGGCATCGTCGATCCCCCACGGCCTCGGCAGGCCCGGGCAGCGGCGGCGACCGCGACGATCGACGCGGGCCCCGCGAACCCGTACCGGGCGTCCGGGTTCCTGTGGCGGGTGCACCTCGTGTCGGTGCTGCTCGTCGTGCCGCAGTTCACGCTCTCGACGTACGGGCTGGTCTGGCTGGTGGGCCTCGGGTGGTCGACGCCTGCGGCCGGACTGCTGGTCGGCGCCTCGCAGTTCGTGGGGGCCGTCGGGCGCATCCTGGTCGGCGCCTGGAGCGACCGCGTCGCTTCCCGGGTCGGGCCGTTGCGCGTCGTCGCGGTGGCCGCAGCGGCCGTCATGGGCGCACTCGCGCTCGTCGACGTGTCGCACTGGGCGCCCGCGGCGGTGTTCCTCGTCATCGCCACGAGCGTCACCGTGGCGGACAACGGCCTCGCCTACACGTCGGTGGCCGAGGCGGCGGGGCCCTCGTGGTCGGGCCGGGCGCTCGGTGCGCAGAACACGGGGCAGTTCCTGGCGGCGAGCGCCGTCGGCCCCGGTGTCGGTGCACTCGTCGGGGTGCTCGGCTTCGCGGCGTCGTTCGCGATCGTGGCCGCGCTGCCCCTGCTCGCGCTGCTGGTCGTCCCGCGCGACGACGTCTCCCACGACTGACGCCCAGCACCGCCCCCGGGCAGCTCGACGCCCGGCACGCGACCCGGAGGAGCCTCGCCCGCAACACGCAACGTCGGCGGTTGCTCGCAGGGGTGTACTGCTGCGAGCAACCGCCGACGTTGCGTCCCGCGGAAGGGGCGTCCGTGCGAGGGGCCTCCGCGGCGGACGGGGTCAGGCAGGGACGGCGGGACCGACCGGCCAGCGCAGGAGCGCGGACGCGGGGGCACCGCTCGGCAGCGACGCCGCGTTCACCAGGACGAGTTCGGCGTCGGTCAGGACGACTGCCCGGACGAGTGCGCACACCGCCGGAACCTGCCCCAGCACCGACGCCCCCGCGGCCTGCCCGGGAGCGGTGGCGACCCAGGGTGCGGCATCGAGCGCGTACAGCGTCCGGTCCCCGAGCGCACCGGCGTCGAGCGTGACGACGGCTGCCTGGGCCTGCTGCAGCGCGGACACGACGGCACCGATCCCGCTGACGCTCTCGTTGTCCCCGCGGCCCTCGTGCGTGCGGAGCAGGTCCTGCACGTCGTGCCGCCGCGACGCCAGGACGCGGGCGAGGGCGAGGTCGACGTGCTGCACGAGCGCCTTCTCGGAGGCGTCGTCGGCGCGCGGGTCGACCGCGACCTCGGTGACCAGCGCCCGGGTCGACGTCGAGAGCTCGCCACGCAGGAGTTCGCGGGCACGGATGTCCCCGGCGAGCACGATCAGCCGGGGCGCGGTCGCCCGGACGGTCTCCTCGATCGCGGCCGCGACCTCGCCGGCGGTCTGCTTCCAGATCTCCTCGGCGTGCTGGTGCCAGTGCGGCTGCTTCCACCCGGCACCGGACTTCGCCTTGTGCAGCGTGTCGGTCCGGCCCTGCACGCGCTGCTCGTCCTCGGCGGCGCCGGTGGGGGCGTGCCCGAGTCGGTAGCTGCGGAAGCCGCCGCCCTCACGTCCGACGGTGACGACGAGGAACGGCAGGTCGAAGGGCCGGTGGGCGAGCAGGGGCAGCAGGTCGGGGACGGCGCCGGTACCGATCGACTCCTGGCCGTGCAGGTGCCCGGGCAGCACCTCGCTGAGCACGAGCTCGTCGTCGCGGACGAGCACGTACCGGGCGACGGGTGCGGGCACGCCGGGCTGTTCGACGAGCTCCTCCTCGATGATCTGTGCGGCACGCTCGGAGCAGCCCTGCCCCGCGAGCGCATCGGAGACGGTCCGACGCTGGAGCGCGGCGATGCGGCGCGGGTCCTCGCGGTTGCCCGACGCGTCGACGTAGGCCCACGTCCAGGTGCCCGGCGTCTGGAGCGCCTGGACGATCTCGGGCTGCAGGGCGCTGGTCTCGCGGGTGGTCTGGGCCATCAGCGCTCGCCCTCCTCGTCGGTCTCGGTCGTGAAGACGGCGTCCGATCCCCCGCCGACGCCCGACCCGTCGTCCTGCAACGACCCCTCGAGCTCGCCGTCGTACCCGGAGGCCGTCACCGTCTCGGCGGCGTCGGTGTCGTCGGGCACCGGTTCGGACTGCCGGAACTCCTCGACGTGTGCGTTGCTGCCGTGCCCCTGGACGATGCTCTGCGCCTCGTGCGCGAGCTGGTCGTCGAGCTCGGGTCCGTGCGTGCTGTTGCCGCGATCGGTCATCGCCTGCCCCTTTGCGTCGGTGCCGCCGACGTCGCTGTCGGGCCGCCTGCGGCTTCGGTGTTGTGCGTGCTGACCACGGTGCGCGCTCGGCGCTGACCACGTTCGGAGGTCGGAGCGAACACGCAGCCAGCGCGGGACGGGGCGCCGACGGCTCGCTCCGAGGCTCGCGTGAGCGGACGGATTCGCGTCGCCGCGACCGCGAACGTGTCCGCGGAACCGAGTCTCGCGCCGTCGCGCGCCGCCGCGCTCGCCGGAGGCACCGGGCCACGGTTCGGTCACGACGTTCTGTGGATACTTCAGGAATGCACAGCCTCGCTCGGTTTTGTGCTTTGCTGGCTCCGACCCCGCTCAACGACGAACCGGAGCCGTGATGACACCCATCCCATCGAGAACCGTCCTGTCACGACGGAACCTGCTCGGACTCGGACTCGGAACAGCTGCGGCGGGGTTGCTCGCCGGGTGCGCCGTCCCGGGATCGACGAACGTCAACAAGGCTGCGCTGGTCCCCGCGGCCGCCGGTGGCGAGACCGTCCAGATCACCTACTGGGCGTGGCTCAAGGACCTCCAGAAGGTCTGCGACGTCTGGAACGCGAAGAACCCGCGCATCCAGGTCACCGCGAACTGGATCCCCGGGGGCAACGCGGGCGGGTACCAGAAGATGTACTCCGCGCTCGCGGCCGGCGGCGGTCCGGACATCGGGCAGGTCGAGTTCCGGCAGATCCCGGAGTTCATGCTCGCGAACGGCCTGGTCGACCTCGCCCGGTACGGCGCGAAGGACGTGCAGTCGAAGTACGACGAGGCCGCGTGGTCGCAGGTCGAGTTCGTCGACGGCGTCTACGGCATCCCGCAGGACACCGGCCCGATGGGCTTCTACTACCAGACCGCGATCCTCGAGCAGGCCGGCGGTCAGCCCCCGACGACGTGGGACGAGTGGCGCGACCTGGCCGACAAGGTGCGCGGCACGGGCAACGGCAACTACCTCGAGGTGTTCCCGGTCGCCGACGCCTCGCCCTTCGCCGCGTACGCGCAGCAGGCGGGCGCGCGCTGGTTCCGGACCGACGGCGACGCCTGGGTCGTCGACATGACCGACGACAAGACGATGATGGTCGCCGAGTTCTTCGACGGGGTCATCGACGACAAGTTGGTCGACACGAGTGCCGGGGCGTACTCCCCGGGCTGGTACGCCGCCGCCGCGAGCGGCAAGATCGCCGCGGTCACGAGCGCGAGCTGGGGCGACGCCCTCATCCAGTCCGTGCAGGGCGGCGAGGGCAAGTGGAAGGTCGCCCCCATGCAGACGTGGGGCGACACCGGCTACGGATCGAGCTCGATCGGCGGCTCGACGGCCGCCGTGCTGGCGAACGCGAAGCACCCGGCGGAAGCGCTCGAGTTCATCACGTGGATGACGACCTCGAAGGAGGGCGTCGACGCGATGATCAAGTACTGCGGCATCGGGTGGTCCCCGGCGAAGGACTACATCGGCAAGGCGCGCCAGCAGCCGTCCGAGTGGTTCTCCGGGCAGAACTACAACGAGGAGGTCTTCGTCCCCTCGGCCCAGGAGCAGAACCTGGAGTGGTCGTGGTCGCCCGTGACCCAGTCGGCCTTCACCAGCCTGCAGAACCAGTTCCGCCGCAAGCTCACCGGTGGGCTGAAGCTCACGGACGCGGTCGAGCTCGCCCAGCGGGAGATCGTCCAGTCCTTCAAGGACAAGGGCCTCAGCGTCAGGACCGCACGATGACCGCCACCCAGCCGGGATCCGGCTTCCGCACGAGCACCAAGGCCACGAGCGCCCAGAAGCGCGCCCCGTGGATCCTGCTCGCCCCGTTCCTCGCCCTGTTCGTGCTGACGTTCATCATCCCGATCATCAGCGCGCTCTTCCAGAGCTTCACCACCGTCGACCGCGAGGGCCTGTTCGGCGAGGACGGCGTCACCGGCCGCTTCGCCGGCTTCGACAACTACGTCACCGCGCTGAACGACGCCGGGTTCGTCGGCTCGATCTGGCGCATGCTCCTGTTCGGCATCGTGCAGGTGCCGGTGATGATCGTCCTCTGCACGATCCTCGCGCTGCTGCTCGAGTCGGCGAGCGCCCGCTGGCCCGCCTTCTTCCGCGCGGTCTACTTCATGCCGTACGGCGTCCCCGGCGTCATCGCGACGATCCTCTGGTCGTTCCTCTACGTGCCCGGCCTGTCGCCGATCGTGTCGCTGCTGCAGTCGGTGGGGCTGCAGCCGGACTTCCTCGGCGCGAACAGCGTGCTGTGGTCGATCGCGAACATCGTCACGTGGACCTACACGGGCTACAACATGCTCATCATCGTGGCGCAGCTCAAGTCGATCCCCGGCGAGGTCTACGAGGCCGCGAAGATGGACGGCGCCGGCCCCTTCCAGGTCGCGTGGCGGATCCAGATCCCGCTCATCGCCCCGGCCCTGGTGCTCACGACGGTCTTCTCGATCATCGGCACGCTGCAGCTCTTCGCCGAGCCGCAGATCCTGTCGACGGTCGCGCCCGCCATCGACACCGAGTACACGCCGAACTACGCCGCGTACACGAACGCCTTCGCGTTCAACGAGTACGGCGTCGCGAGCGCGCAGGCCGTGATCATCGCGCTGGCCGCGTTCATCCTGTCGTTCGCGTTCCTCGCGCTGACGAACCGCGCGCCGAAGAACGAGCGCGACCAGAAGAAGCGGGCCAAGCGCGACGGCCTGGAGGCGGAAGCATGACCAGCGAAGCCATCGAGGCGCCAGTCACCAAGGAGGCGGCCGAGCCCGTCGACACCACGTCGATCACGGCGCACCAGCGCCGCAAGCTCGACCGCTCCCCCCGCTCGCAGATCGTGGTGACGGCCATCCTGGTCATCGTCGCGGTCTACTTCCTCGTGCCGCTGTACTGGGTCGTCATCGCGGCGACGAAGACCACCGGCGCCCTGTTCGCGACGAACGGGTTCTGGTTCGGCGGCAAGTTCGCGCTGTTCAGCAACATCCAGCAGGTGTTCTCGTACGACGGCGGCATCTTCGTCCGCTGGATCGCGAACAGCGTCCTGTACTCCGGCGTCGGCGCGGTCCTGGCGACCTACTTCGCCGCGGCCGGCGGGTACGCGCTCGCGAAGTACGAGTTCCGCGGGCGGCAGCTGGTGTTCGGCACGATCCTCGGCGGTGTGCTCGTGCCGGGGACCGCGACGGCGCTGCCCCTGTTCCTGCTCTTCTCGACGATGGGCCTGACCGACACGTACTGGAGCGTGCTCATCCCGAGCCTCGTCTCCCCGTTCGGGCTGTTCCTCTGCCGGGTGTACGCCGCCGCCTCGGTCGACACGGCGCTCCTCGAGCAGGCCCGCATCGACGGTGCCGGCGAGCTGCGGATCTTCCACACGATCGTGCTGCGCCAGATGACCCCGGCGCTCGTGACCGTGTTCCTGTTCCAGGTCGTCGGCATCTGGAACAACTTCTTCCTGCCGCTCATCATGCTGGCAGACCAGAAGCTCTACCCGATCACACTGGGACTCAACAACTGGCGGGCACAGGTCGATCGTCTGCCAGAGTTCTACCAGCTCACCACCGGCGGCGTGCTCGTCTCGGTGATCCCGCTGGTGATCGCGATCATCGTCCTGCAGCGCTTCTGGCGCGGGGGCCTCACGGAAGGATCGGTCAAGGGTTGACCATCGCTGCTCACTCGTCCTCCACCAGCACCACGCCCGATGCGCTCGACGCGCTCGCCTCGACGGCACCGGGCTCGGACACCCGGCTCGCGCCGCGGGCCTGGTTGCACACCGACGCCCCGTCCCTGTCGCTCGACGGGGACTGGGACTTCCGGTGGTCGCCGGTCGCGGACGTCCCGCTCCCGGGGGTGGAGGACGGGTGGGGCAGCCTCCCCGTGCCGTCGCACTGGGTCCTGCACGGGCACGGCGCGCCGAGCTACACGAACCTGCAGTACCCGTTCCCGATCGATCCGCCGCACCCGCCGGAGGAGAACCCGACCGGCGACCACCGCCGCACGTTCGAGGTCCCCGCGTCCTTCGACGCCGCGGCCCGGGTGCTGCTGCGCTTCGACGGTGTCGAGTCGCACTTCCGGGTGTGGCTGAACGGGTCCCTCGTGGGCTGGTCGACCGGATCCCGACTCGCGACCGAGTTCGACGTGACCTCGCTGCTCGTGCCGGGGTCGAACGAGCTGCTCGTCCGGGTGCACCAGTGGTCGGCCGCCTCGTACCTCGAAGACCAGGACCAGTGGTGGCTGCCCGGCATCTTCCGCAGCGTCACCCTGCTCGCCCGACCGACCGCGCCGATCGACGACGTGTTCGTGCGCGCCGGCTGGACCGCCACGCTCGGCAACGCCGCCACGGCCGGTACGGCTGCCTCCGGACGGCCGGAGACCGGCACGGGGACGATCACGTTCCCGACCCTCGATGCCGCGTTCCCGGTGCGCTTCCGGGTGCCCGACCTCGGTGTCGACGTGACGTGGGCCTCGGCCGACGAGGTCGCGCCGATCACCCTCGAGGGCGTCGAGCCGTGGAGCGCCGAGGTCCCGAAGCTGTACGACGCGACCGTCTCCACCGGCACGGACGCCGGCGGCCGCGCGGGCGGCGAGACCGTCGCGCTGCGCCTCGGCTTCCGCACCGTGTCGATCGTCGGCGACCGGTTCCTGGTGAACGGCGAGCGCGTGGTGTTCCACGGGGTGAACCGGCACGAGACCCACCCCGTGCGCGGCCGCGTCTTCGACGAGGAGCACGCCCGCGCGGACATGGCGCTCATGAAGCGGAACAACGTCAACGCGATCCGCACCTCGCACTACCCGCCGCACCCCCGTGTGCTCGACCTGGCGGACGAGCTCGGGTTCTGGGTGGTCCTGGAGTGCGACCTCGAGACCCACGGCTTCCTCTTCACCGACTGGGTCGGGAACCCCTCGGACGACCCGGCCTGGCGCGAGGCGTACCTGGACCGCATCGCCCGGACGGTCGAGCGCGACAAGAACCACGCGTCGATCGTCATGTGGTCGCTCGGCAACGAGTCCGGCACCGGCCGGAACCTCGCCGCGATGTCGCAGTGGGTGCACGACCGCGACGACGAGCGCCCGGTGCACTACGAGGGCGACTACACCGGCGCCTACACCGACGTGTACTCGCGGATGTACCCGACGCTGCAGGAGACCGAGTCGATCGGCGGCGGCCCGGAGACCCCGCTGCTCGGGTGCGGTCCGGCCGAGGCCGCGCGGCAGCGGACGAAGCCGTTCCTGCACTGCGAGTACGTCCACGCGATGGGCAACGGACCCGGCCAGATCCAGGAGTACGAGGACCTGGTCGACAAGTACCCGCGACTGCACGGCGGCTTCGTGTGGGAGTGGCGGGACCACGGGCTCCTCGCCCGCACCGCCGACGGCCAGGACTACTACGCCTACGGCGGCGACTTCGGCGAGGTCGTGCACGACGGCAACTTCGTGATGGACGGCCTCGTGCTGCCCGACGACTCCCCGACGCCGGGGCTGGCGGAGTTCGCGGCCGTCGTGGCCCCGATCCGGTTCTCGCTGTCGGACACCACCGTGCTCGTCGAGAACCGGTACCACTCCGCATCGACCGCAGGACTGCGCTTCCGGTGGACCCTGTCGCGGAACGGGGTCGAGGAGGCCAGCGGCCGCTTCACCCCCGGCGTCGTCGCGGCCCGGCAGTCGGCCACGGTCCCGGTGCCCGACGAGGTGCTCGCGGCAGCCGCGGACTCCAGGTCCCTGGACCCCGGCGACGAGCTGTGGATCGACGTGACGGCGGAGCTGGCGGGGCCGACCGCGTGGGCGGACACCGGCCACGTCGTCGCACGCACGCAGCGGCTCGTGGCGAGCCGCGCGGCGGACGTGCCCCGGGCCTCCCGACAGGGATGGGACGGCGACCGTCTCGGCGAGGGGACCTTCACCGCCCGCGGTGACCTGGTGTCCTGGAAGGGGCACGAGGTCGCCGGGCCGCGGCTCGAGCTGTGGCGCGCACCGACGGACAACGACAGCCTGGCCTCGCAGGGCGGGTACGAGACGGCCGACCCGGTGCTGACGAAGGGCGTCGGCGACCCCACCGCTCCCGCATCGGCGGTCCGGTGGCGCGAACGCGGGCTCGACCGGTTGACGCACCGGCTCGTGTCGGTGTCGCGGACTGACCACGGCCTCGAGCAGCGCGTCCGTGTGGCGGCGGCGAACAGCGGGTGGGGCGTCGACGTCACGCACCGCTGGACCCTGACCGACGACGGACTGCTGCTGCAGACCGACGCGGTGCCGTTCGGGGCGTGGGACGTCACCTGGCCGCGGATCGGCGTGCGGTTCGACCTGCCGGCGTCGCTGCTCGACGGCGATGCCTCGTGGTTCGGGACCGGACCGGCGGAGTCGTACGCGGACTCGTCGCGTGCTGCTCGGGTCGGCCGGTTCAGTGCGCCGGCGCGGGCGCTGACCGTGGACTACTCGATGCCGCAGGAGACCGGACACCGGCCGGGGCTGCGGACGCTGTCGGTCGGGCCGTTCACGGTGTCGACCGTCGGGGCGCACCGGGCGGGCTTCACGCTCTCGCAGTGGACCGCGCAGGAGCTCGGGCGTGCGATGCACCCGTACGAGCTGCCGACGCCGGAGCACGCGTACCTGTACCTCGACGCGGCGCAGCACGGGCTGGGGTCGCGGGCCTGCGGGCTCGACGTGCTCCCGGAGCACCAGCTGTGGCCGCAGGCGTTCTCGTGGAGCGTGGTGCTCGGGTAGGGGCGGCGCCGCTGCGGCGCCGACGCGCCGACGCGCCGACGCGCCGCGGCACACCGTGGCGCGCCTTGCTCGCGCACAACCGGAAGCACCTCGCGCCACGGGTTCCCGTGGCGCGAGGTGCTTCCGGTTGTGCGGCGGCGTCGCGCCGACACCGCGGTGCGCGGTGCGCGGCGCCGCGCGGTCGGACTGCATCCGCAGCGGGCGGCAGCCGCGCAGCGGCGCCGCCACGGCCGCCCGCTACTCCCCCGCGGTGAGGGCGCGGAGCGCCTCGGGGTCCGACGCGTCGAGGAACTCCGTCAGGCGCTCGGGCTCGCCCGGCTCCTCGATCGCGGACGCCGCGCGGCGCAGGGCGAACAGCGCGCGGAGCACGCCACGGTTCGGCTCGTGCGACCACGGCACCGGCCCGGCACCGCGCCACCCCGCCTTCCGCAGGGCGTCGAGACCGCGGTGGTACCCGACGCGGGCGTAGGCGTAGGACTCGAGGGTCGCGCCGCGCGCCCAGGCCTCGTCGGCGAGGAGCGCCCACGCCAGGCTCGAGGACGGGTGCGACACGACGACGCTCGACACCGGGGCGTCGGCAGCGAGCGCGGCGGTCACCTCGGGCTCCTCCGGCAGCAGGGTCGCGGGGTTCGCGGTCGGGTTCGGCAGCAGGTTCTCCGGCATGCCCCCCAGCCTGTCACCTCTTGCCGAGGAGCGGCGTCCGCCCTACGGTGGGTGACACCTCGTCGTCACGCGGGGACGCCGGGGCGGGAGACCGACCGGCAGCACGGGTGGCGGACACGGGGGTCCCCGACGGAACGAGCAGCCTTGCAGTCGATCACCGGTACCGCGCAGTCCTCGCGCTGACACCGTGATCGTCGCGCCCCGTCGGGCGCCCTGGTCGTCGCGCCCCCTCGGGCGCGCCCGAGTGCCGACCCCTCCGGTCGCCGCGGGTCCGGTGTCGTGCGCCCAGCTCACGATCCGGGAGGCACCCCCATGCCCGCAACACCGTCCGTCGTCCTGCACGACCTCACCTTCACCTGGCCCGACGGCACCGTCGCGCTCGACCACCTCACCGCCGCCTTCGGCCGCGGACGCACCGGCCTGGTCGGGAGGAACGGCGCCGGCAAGTCCACGCTGGTCCGGCTCGTCACGGGCCGGCTCCAGCCCACGTCCGGCTCGGTCAGCACGACCGGTCCGGTGGACCACCTGCCCCAGCGGCTGCACGCCCGCCCCGGGGACACCGTGGCGGACCTGCTCGGGATCCGCCCGACGCTGGCGGCGCTCCGAGCCGTCCTGGACGGCGACGCCTCGGCCGCACACCTCGACGCCGTCGGCGACGACTGGGACGTCGAGGAGCGTGCCGCCGCAGCGCTCGCGGACGTCCCCGGGCTCGACGGCGACGACCTCGACCGACCCGTCACGACCCTCTCGGGCGGGCAGGCGGTCCTGGCGGCCGTGGCCGGCATCCGCCTGCGAGGACGTCCGATCGCACTGCTCGACGAGCCGACGAACAACCTCGACCGGCGGGCCCGCGCGGCCCTGCTCGACCTGGTCGACGGCTGGCGCGGCACCCTCGTCGTCGTCGGTCACGACCGGGAGCTGCTGGAGCACGTCGACGAGACCGTGGAGCTCCGCAGCGGCTCGGCGACGGTGTTCGGCGGGACGTTCAGCGCGTACGAGGAACACCTCGCCGTGCAGCAGGCCGCCGTCGCCCGCGAGGTCCGCGTCGCCGAGCAACGGCACCGCGCGGAGAAGCGGCAGCGCATCGAGGCCGAGACGACGATCGCGCGCCGGGCGAGGGCGGGCGAGAAGGCGGGTCGCTCGATGCCGAAGATCCTGGCGAACGAGCAGCGGAAGAAGGCGCAGGAGACCGCTGGTCGGCTCCGGACGGCGCACGGTTCGGCGGAGGCGCAGGCCCTGTCGGCGGTGCGGGAGGCCGAACTGCGCCTGCGCGACGACGAGCCCCTGCACGTGGCACTGCCAGACCCGGACGTGCCGGCGTCACGGCGCATCGCGACGATCACCGTGCGCGGGCGGGACACCGTCGTGCAGGGCCCGGAACGCCTCGCCGTGACGGGCGACAACGGCGTCGGCAAGACGACGTTGCTCGACCAGCTCGTCGGGAGCCCCACCGCACGGGACCACCCGGTCCCGGACACCGCGGCGGTGCCGCACGTCGACCGGATCGGGTACCTCGCGCAGCGTCGGGACGGACTCGACGACGACGCCACCGTGCTCGAGAACGTCCGGCGGGACGCCCCGCACGTACCCGACGGGGAGCTCCGGAACCGACTCGCGCGTCTGCTCGTCCGCGGCGACACGGTGGACCGTCCCGTCCGCTCGCTGTCGGGCGGGGAGCGCTTCCGGGTGGCGCTGGCCGCGCTGGTGCTCGCGGACCCGCCGCCGCAGCTCCTGGTGCTCGACGAGCCGACGAACGACCTCGACCTGACGAGCGTCGACCAGCTCGTGGCGGCGCTCCGGGCGTACCGCGGCGCCCTCGTCGTGACCAGTCACGACGAGACCTTCCTCGAGCGGCTCGACCTGACGGGTCGGATCGCGTTGCGGTAGCCCTTCCGCGCCGACCCGGCTGGTGGCTACCGCTTCCGGGTCGGCCGGATCGCGACCGACTCGATCGTGCCGCGCTCCGGCAGGTCGACGACGGTCCGGACGGCCGCGGCGACGTCCTCGGGCGCCAGGTAGTAGGCGGTGTCGTAGTCCTCGCCGAGCTTCTCGGTCAGGGCGCGCTGCATGTCGGAGTCGGTGCGGCCCGGGTGCACGCTCGACACCCGCACGCCGTTCGCCCGCTCCTCCTCGCGCAGCGCGTCCGCGAAGGCCCGGAGCGCGAACTTCGACGCCGCGTACACACCGCCGCCGGGACCTGCGGTGAATCCCGAGCCGCTGTTGATCGGCACGACGATGCCGCGCGCCGCCCGGAGCGCGGGGAGCGCCAGCCGTGTCAGTTCGGCGACCGCGAAGACGTTGGTGGCGAACACCTGCTCCCACACGTCGCGTGGGGTGTCAGCGATCCGCGTGCCCTGCTCGACCCCGGCGCTGTGCACCAGGACGTCGAGCGAGCCCGGCAGGTCCGGCACGTCACCCGCGCCGAGGTCGCCGACGAACGGTGACGCGCTCGGCAGCTGGGCCACGAGCGCGGCGACCGCGTCGGCGGAGCGGCCGCCCACCAGGACGTGGTGGGTCCGCCCGAGGTCCAGCGCGATCGCGCGGCCGATGCCGCGGGTGGCCCCGGTGACGAGCGCGGTCGGGCGGGCGGTGGCGGGAGCGGTGTGGGTCATGCGTCCCACCCTACGGAGCGGGCGTGGCGGACCGGCACCGCGCCTCCCGGCTGTGGAGGGCGGGGCCGGCCGCCGCCGCTGTGCAGGAGCCGGTCAGTCCTTCGAGCGCCCGGCGCTCTCGCGGATCCTGATGCCCTCGAGCACGTCCTTGGCGTGCTGCTCGTCCTGCTTCTCGATCTGGCGGGTGTCGCGCTCGGGGAGCTGGATGTCCTCCTCGGCCCGGATGCCGGCCTGCAGCTGGCGGCCGCGCTCGAGCTCGGCGTCGAACTCCGCACCGAAGAGCAGCGCGTTGTTCGTGATCCAGATCCAGAGCAGGAAGACGATGACGCCACCGAGGGAGCCGTACGTCGCGTTGTAGTTCGAGAAGTTCCCGACGTAGAAGCCGAAGCCGACGCTCGCGATGATCCAGATCGTGATGCCGACCAGCGCGCCGCCGCTCACCCACTTGAACTTGGACTGGCGGATGTTCGGCGCCCAGTAGTACAGCACCGCGACGACGACGATCATGATCGCGAGCAGGATCGGCCACTGCACGATCGAGACCACGAGCGCTGCGGCGTCGCCGAGGCCGATGACGTCGCCGAACGCCCGGGCCAGCGGTCCGGAGACGAGCACGAGGAGCCCCAGCACGAGCAGCACGACGGTGAACACCGTGACGCCGAGCATGGTCGGTCGGAGCTTCCAGATCGGTCGGCCCTCGCGGACGTTGTAGATGCGGTTCATCGCCCGGCCGAAGGCGCCGACGAAGCCCGACGCGGACCAGAGGGCGCCGAGCACACCGACGATGAACGTGATCGGCGCCGCAGGCGAGCGCACGAGGCCCTCGACCGGGTCGCGGAGGAGCTCGGCGACCTGCCCGCCACCGACGTTCGTGACGACGTCGAGCAGGGTGTCGATCGTGTCCCGTGGGTTCGAGACCAGGCCGAGGATCGACACGATCGCCAGCAGACCGGGGAAGAGCGCGAGCACCGTGTAGTAGGTCAGGCTCGCGGCCAGGTCGGTGCACTGGTCGCTGGTGAACTCGCGGAGCGTCTTCTTCAGCGTGTACGTGAACGACGGCTTCGTGAGGTCCGTCGGGCTGTCCGGCTTCCGGGGGTCGTCCGGTGCCGGCTTGTGCTGCATCTCCTGCTGGAGGGTCTTGTCCTTGTGCGCCATGGTCTAGCCCTTCGCCTTCGCGAGGGCCTTCGCCGCCGCCTTCGACCGCGCCGCAGCCTGCTTCCGGTTCTTCGTCGCGCGGCGCTGGACCGCGGCGATGCCGGCCCGCTGCTTCACGCGGTTCTTGTGCACCGGGTCGCGTTCGAGCGACTCCTCGGCCGCCTTGCGCCGGGCCTTCCGCCCCTTCCGGCCGCCGCGCGCCTGGTCGGCGTCGAGCTCGCCGCGCGCGCCGAAGGGCAGGAGCGCGGTGAACGCGGTCGACGCCGCCGGACGGTCGAGGTACCCGGCGTCGGTCCGCCCGATGCGGGTGCCGAGGACGATCGCCGCGATGCCGGTCGCCGCGGTGACGCCCATCGCGATGAGCGGCGTCGGGTCGCGGTGCCAGCGCTGCCGGGCCTTCGCGAGCGCCAGCCGGGTGCGCGCGGGCACGTCGGAGCGCCGCCGGATCTCGCTGACGCTGTCCGTCAGGCGTTCGCGGGTCCGCACGTTCGCGAGCTCCAGCTCGGGGATGCTGTCCTTGGCCATGCTTCGTGCCTACCAGGCGGTCCCCGGCATGGCACCGAGCGACCGCGGTCTACGGTGCAGCCCATGCTCTTCCGGGACGTCGCCGAGGGGATCCACCGCCTCGAGATCGCACACACCAACACGTACCTCGTCGAGACGGGCGACCGCCTGCTCGTCGTCGACGCGGGGCTGCCCGCCGCGTGGCCGCACCTGCTGCTCGCCGTCCACGACCTCGGGTACACGCCCGCTCGGGTCGAGGCGCTGCTGCTCACGCACGGGCACTTCGACCACGTCGGCACCGCCGCCAGGATGCACCGCGAGTGGGGCACGCCCGTCTTCGTGCACCCGGGCGACCGCGACCTGGCGGCTCACCCGTACTCGTACCGGCCGCAGACGAACCGCTTCGGCTTCGTCGCGGTGCACCCCGGCGGACTCGCACCGCTCGGTCGGATGCTGCTCGCCGGTGCGGCGACGGTGGACGGGATCGCGGAGACGCAGCCGCTGGTGTCCCGCGCCGACGTCCCCGGCAACCCGTGGATCATCGAGACGCCCGGGCACACGGACGGGCACGTCGCGCTGCACTTCGCCGACCGCGACGCGCTGATCGTGGGCGACGCCCTGGTCACCTTCGACCCCTACACCGGTGGGATCGGGCCGCGGGTGGTCGCGCCGGCCGCGACGGCGGACGTCGACGAGGCCGTCGCGTCGCTCGGTCGGCTCGAGGACACCGAGGCCCGGCACGTGCTGCCCGGGCACGGCCCCGCGTTCTCGCGGGGCGTGCGCGCCGCGGTCGCGCAGGCCAGGAGGGTGGCCGGCGCCGCGTAGCGCCGGGCCCGAGACCCGGGCCTGGCGACGGCCCTCGCACGCACGCGCACGAGGACCGTCGCGCAGCGCGAGTCCCGCGGCAGTGGTGCCGGGCGGACGTCGGACGGGAGGCGCGCGGCGGCCCCGCCCCGCGCCTCCCGTCCGTCGTGACGTGCGTCCCCGCGCACCCGTTCCTTCCCGGAACGGTTGCGATGGCTGGTGAGAACGGGCGTACCTGGTCGAACGGATCGACCAGGTACGCCCGGATCGACCAGGTACGCCCGGAAGCACCCGAGCTCGCGAGCGCCCTACTCGGGCAGGACCACGTCCTCGGGGCGGCCGGAGGCTGCCGAGCGACCAGCGGCCTCCATCAACGCCAGGCTCCGCAGGTTGTCCCGGCCGCTCGTCTCGGGAGCCGGGCCGCCCTCGACGGACCGGGCGAAGGCCTGCAGCCCGCCCTGCCGGTCGGTGTGCTCGAGCGTCGGGAGGTCGACGGCCTCGGCCTCGGCGTCCTGGTCGGCCCGCAGCGTCACGCGGTCCCCGGCGATCTCGCTCGGCGATCCGTCGCGGCTCGTGAACCAGATCTCGCCGTCCTCGCCCTGGATGCTCCACTCTCCCGCCCACGCGGTCCGCGGAGCACGCGAGAGCCAGCTGCCGCGGTAGCTCACGACGAGACCGTCCTCGAGCTCGATGATCATCGACGTGACGGCCTCGTCCTGGTACTTGCTGTGGCTCGGGTACGACGCGCGGGCGTACACGCGGACCGCCTCGAGCCCGGTGATCATCCGGAGCAGGTCGAAGTGGTGGATCGCCATGTCGTTGATCATCGGGTGCGGGAACCGGTAGTGCGGGTAGGTCTCGACGGGCTGGTCGTTGTCCCACTGCCGGAAGTCGATGCTGATCGCGGACAGCTCGCCGAGCTCCTTCGCCGCGAGCAGCTCCTTGACCGCCCGGGGTGCCGGGTACCAGCGGTAGTTCTGGCTGACCTGCAGCACGAGCCCGAGCTCCTCGGCCCGACGGACCGCCGTGAGCGCCTCGTCGGTGGAGTTCGCGAACGGCTTCTCGACCAGGACGTGCTTGCCGGCCTCGAGGGCCTCGAGTGCGAGCGGCACGTGCGTGACGGCCGGTGCGGTGATGACGACGGCGTCGGCCTCGACCCCGGCGAGCGCCTCGGTGAGCGAGGCGAAGGCGGCGGATGCCGGCAGGTCGAGGTCCTCGCGCACGGCGTCCAGCGTCGCGGGGACCGGGTCGACGAGCCCGACCACCTCCACTTCGGTGACCTGCGGGATGGCGGTGCGGGCCCAGTTGCCGCCCCACCCTCCGAGACCGACGTGGATGATGCGGACCGTCATGCGTGCACTCCTTCGTGACCGGCGCGCCACGACTCCCGCGGCGCGTGCGTCCAGTCTGTCAGGCCGACGACGAGTGTCGTGCAGCCGCACCCACCGCCCGCGCAGCAGCCTGCGTCAGTGCGTCCAGGCGTAGCCGATGAGGGCCATCGTGACGATGAACCCCGCCAGGTAGTTGATCCAGAGGAACCGCTTCCATCCCGCGTTCGCCGCCTCGGCCCCGGCGTCGGTGATGTTCCACCACGGCAGGACGTTGAGCGCGTACGGCACGACGACGATCGCCGCGATCGGCCCCGGGAAGTCCGAGAACAGCAGCGCGACGCCGGCCACGAGGTACGCCACGAACGCCAGCCGGACCGTCGCCCGGGCGCCGATCACCGTCGCGACGGAGCCGATGCCGCCGGCCCGGTCGGCCAGCACGTCCTGCACGGCGCCGAACGCGTGCGAGGCCACGCCCCACAGGAAGAACGCGACGCAGACGGCGACGAGTGCCCCGGTCCAGTGCGGGCCGGCGAGCGCCAGCCCGTAGACCGCCGGTGAGACGAAGTGCGTCGACGACGTCAGCGAGTCGAGGAACGGCTTCTCCTTGAAGCGCAGCCCCGGTGCCGAGTACGCGATCACCGCGAAGACGCTGATCGCGAGCACGAGCCACGACCACGGCCCGTTGCCGCTCAGCGCGCCGAGCACCACGAGTGCGACGAGGAACGGGACGTTCGTGACGACGACCGCCCACAGCGTGGTGCGGTGGACGCTCTTGTCCAGCAGCGCGCCCTCGACCCCGCCCTTCCGGGGGTTCCGCAGGTCGGACTCGTAGTCGAAGACGTCGTTGATGCCGTACATGGCCAGGTTGTACGGCACGAGGAAGTACAGGACCCCGACGAGGAACGCGACGAGCGAGAAGCCGCCGCCACCGTCGACGCCGACCCCGCTGCCGAGCAGGTACGCGGCACCGAAGGGGTAGGCGGTGTTCACCCAGCTGATCGGTCGCGACGACACGAACAGGGCGCGCGCGGTCGACGGTCTGGAGGCACTGCTCACGGTCACGGGGTCTCCTCCGGTCGACGGGGTGGCTGGGTCGGCGTTCCGACCGTACCGGTCCCGCGTCCCGCCCCGCGGACGGTGGGGTGCGCGGACGACCGGGCCCGCGGCCGCTCGAGCAGGACCCAGCAGCTCGGCAGCAGCAGGGCGGCACCGAGCGAGTAGGCCAGGTCCTCGACCGGGAACAGCCCGACCCGGGCGCCGGAGACCAGCGCGTCGTCGTACGCGACGATGCCGAGCCCCACGATCACGTTGTTGAAGACGCCGGTCATCAGGAGCAGGACGACGCCGGCCGCCACGGCGCTGACGACACCGCCCACACCGACCCACCGGCGCCCCGCCCGGCCACGACCGGCCCGCCCACGACCGGCCTGTCCGCGACCGGCTCCGCGGCGACGGGCCGACACGACTCCGGCCGCCACGGCGACGAGGGCCGCGAAGGCCAGGAACGGCACCGCGAGCAGGGCGTACGTCGCCGTGCCGGTCACGAGCGTCGCTCCTCGTCGGGCCCGACCCGGGACCCGGCACGGTCGAGCCGCCGGGCCACGACCGGACGCAGGGCACCGAACAGGTCCATCGTCGTCCAGCAGAGCAGCACGAGGAAGAAGACCTCCTCGAGCGGGACCTCGGGCGCGAGCAGCACCCCGGTCAGCAGGTCGCCCTGCCCGATGAAGAAGATGCCGAGGTGCACGCCCGCGACGTCCCACACGAGGAAGAACACGAGCCCGATCACCATCACCGCCGCGGCACGCAGGGGGCTGCGCCAGAGGAACAGCCGGTACCGGGCGTCGAGCACCGCGATGCCGGCGATCGACACCACGAGTCCGGCGAGGTACGCCCCCGGCATCAGCCCACGGTCCGGGCGGACCCGGCCGTCGACGACCCGGCGGGCCCCGACGACGGTGCCGGCAGTGGCGTCGGCAGCGGTTCGGTCGACGTGTCGCCGTGGATGCGCTTGAGCAGCACCTCGGCGCTGATCAGGCACATCGGCAGGCCGATGCCCGGGGTGGTCGAGGCGCCCGCGTAGTAGAGGCCGTCCACCTTGCGGGAGACGTTCGCCTCGCGGAAGAACGCGCTCTGCGCCAGCGTGTGCGCCGGCCCGAGCATCGAGCCGCTCCACGCGTTGTAGTCGTCGGCGAAGTCCTGCGGGCCGATCGTGCGACGCACGCGGATGCGGTCGCGCAGGTCCGGGACGCCGGAGCGCTCCGCGATGACGTCGATCGCGCGGTCGGCGATGCGCTCGACCTCGGCGTCGCCGGCACCGTCGATGCCGCCCTTCCCGATGGACAGGTCGGCGGGCAGCGGCACCAGGACGAACAGGTTGCTCGACCCCTCGGGCGCGACGGTGTCGTCGGTGAGCGAGGGCGCGCAGACGTAGATCGACGCCGGGTCCGGCACGTGTCGGTCCTTGCCGAAGATCGCGCCGAAGTTGGCCTCCCAGTCGGCGGTGAAGACCAGCGTGTGGTGCAGCAGCCCGGGCACGGGGCCGTCGACCCCGAGGTAGACGAGCACGGCGCTCGGCCCCGGGTCGCGCTTCCGCCAGTGCGGCTCCGGGTACGTCCGGTGCTCCGCGTCGAGCAGGTGCAGCTCGGTGTGGTGCAGGTCGGCGGCGCTCACCACGAGGTCGGCGGGCACGGTGTGCTCCGCACCGGAGTCATCGCGGTGCACGACGCCCGTGACGTGCCCGTCCTCGACGACGATCCGCTCGACGGTCGCACCCGTGGTGATCTCGGCACCCTCGCGACGGGCGACGCGCTCGACCGCGGCGATGACCTCGGTGATGCCGCCCTTCGGGTAGAGCACCCCGTCGGCCAGGTCGAGGTGGCTCATCAGGTGGTACATGCTCGGCGCGGCGTACGGGCTCGTGCCGAGGAACACCGCCGGGTAGCCGAGGACCTGCCAGAGCCGACGGTCCCGCACGGCCTTCGACGCGAACGACGACAGCGGCTGCAGCAGGAGCCGGGCGAGCTTCGGCAGACGACGGAGGACGTCCGGGGCGGCGAGCTTCGTCAGGTCCTGGAAGGTCGTGTAGAGGAAGCGACGGACGGCCATCGCGTAGGTGTCCTCGGCGGAGTCGAGGTACTTCCGCAGCCGCGCACCGGCACCGGGCTCGATCGACTCGAAGAGCGCGATGTTCGCCTCGCGGTCCGCGCGCAGGTCGATCGGTTCGTCGTCGCCCTCGCTGTAGACGCGGTAGCCCGGGTCGAGCCGGACGAGGTCCATCTCGGCGTCGGCGGTGGTGCCGAGCAGCCGGAAGAAGTGGTCGAACACCTCGGGCATGAGGTACCAGGACGGCCCGGTGTCGAACCGGAAGCCGTCCCGCTCCCACGACCCGGCGCGGCCGCCGAGCTGGTCGCGCTGCTCGAGCACGGTGACGGCGTAGCCGTCGCGGGCGAGCAGCGCGGCGGACGCGAGTCCGCTGATGCCGCCGCCGACGATCACGGCACGTCGGGCCGGCACCGCGCGCCGCGACGCGGGGGTGGACGGACGGGAGGCACGGGACGGGGTCATGCACGGCCTCCAGACCGGTGGTGGGCTGCGCGGGACGACAGCGGGGCGCGTCCGGCGAGCACGCGCGCGGCGAGCTGCGCCTTCACCGGGTTCGGCACGCGCACGCGCGTCGTCACCAGGCGGTCCGCCGGGCACGCGGCGATCCGGTCGTTGAGCTCCTGGAACAGCGCGTGCGCGAGGCCGACGGCCTTGCGCGCGTCGACGGGGAGCAGCGGCACCGTCAGCGCGGCACGGTCGAGGTCGGCCTGCACGTCGGCGACCAGGCGGTCCTTGGTGGCCTCGTCGAACGTGCGGACGTCGACCCCCGGGAAGTACGAGCGGCCGAGCACCTCGAAGTCGGCGTGCAGGTCGCGCAGGAAGTTCACCTTCTGGAAGGCCGCCCCGAGCGCGCGGGCACCGTCGACGAGCACGGCGTCGTCGAAGGTCGGCCGACCGGCCCGGTACACGAACGCGCGGAGGCACATCAGCCCGACGACCTCGGCGGAGCCGTACACGTACCGGTCGAACGACTCCTGGTCGTGCTCGGTCCGCTCGAGGTCCATGCGCATCGACGCGAAGAACGGCTTCGTGAGCTCCGGCCCGAAGCCCGTCGTGCGGGCGGTGCGGGCGAAGGCGTGCACGACCGGGTTCACCGAGAAGCCCAGTGCCATCGCACGCTCGGTGTCGGCCTCGAGCTCGTCGAGCACGGTGCGCGCCAGGTCGTGGTCGAGTCCGGCCTCGGTCGCGGGACCGTCGACGACCTCGTCGGCCACGCGGACCAGGGCGTACACGTTGCGGATGTGCTCGCGGGTGTCCCGGGTGAGGAGCCGGCTCGCCAGGCCGAACGAGGTCGAGTAGCGCTCGATGACGACCCCGGAGGCAGCCTCGGCCGTCGCGTCGTACAGGGGCAGACGCGGTGGTGCGGTCTGGGTCACCGCACGCGCTCCAGCAGTTCGGACACCAGGTGCTCCAGTCGTTCGGCGAGCTCGTAGGGCAGGGCCGCGAGCTCGGCTCGGGCGAGGGCGGCGTGCTCGGCGATCCGGGACTCGGCCGCCGCCTTCGCGCCGCAGGTCTCCAGGGTCGCACGGAGCTCGGCCGCGCGTTCCTCGCCGAGGTCGGGGTCGCCGAGGTAGGGCGCGATGTCGTCCCAGCAGTCGGTGGTCGCGGCGTAGGCGATGAGCATGGTGCGCTTGCCCTCGCGCAGGTCGCCGAGCACGGACTTCCCGGTCACGGTCTCGTCGCCGTAGACCCCGAGCAGGTCGTCGACGATCTGGTAGGCGATGCCGATCTCGCGACCGAAGGCACCGAGGGCGGCCACGACGGACTCGTCCGCGCCGGCGAGCACGGCACCGGACTGCAGCGGCGCCTCGAACGAGTAGACGCTCGTCTTCGCCCGCTCCATGGCCAGGACCTCGTCGACGGAGGGCATGACGCCCAGCGCGAGGTCGACGTCGGTCATCTCGCCCGCCGCACTCGCGAAGACCGCGTCGTCGAGGATCTCGAGCAGCCGGGCACGACGGTCGTCGACGACACCGGACGCCTCGACGAAGCGTGCGGCGGCGACGAGGGCGAGGTCCCCCGCGATGACGGCGGCGCTCACCCCCCGGTGCTCAGCGGTGGGCAGCGCGAGACCACCGGTGGTGCCGGTGTCGCGGAAGGACCCGGCGACGTTCGGCTCCCCGCGGCGCGACCAGTCGCGGTCGATGACGTCGTCGTGCACGACGAGCGCGGTGTGGAGCAGCTCGTACGCGGCGGCGACGTTCGCGGCGGCGTGGGCGTCCGTGCCGCCGAGCCCGGCGTACGCGGTGAGGACCATGCGGGGGCGGAAGCGCTTGCCGCCCATGCTCGCTCGACGGAGCACCCGCCAGAGTTCCTCGGACGGTCTGCCGAACCGACGCGCACGGGCCGACGACACCGCGAAGAAGCGTTCGATGCAGTCGTCGACCAGTGCGAGGTCGATCTGCGCCACGGTGGCCGCTTCCTCGCTCATTGGCCTAACCTATCGGGGCAGATGAACACTTTCCCGGAATCCGTCGTCCTGCTCGCCGAAGACCGCACTCCCATCGGCACCGCCGAGAAGTTCGCGGTGCACACCGAGGACACCCCGCTCCACCTCGCCTTCTCGTGCCACGTGCGGAACGCCGAGGGCAAGGTCCTCGTGACCCGTCGCGCCCTGTCGAAGAAGACCTGGCCGGGGGTGTGGACGAACACGTTCTGCGGGCACCCCGGACCGGACGAGGCGTTCGAGGACGCCGTCGCCCGCCGCGCCTCCCGCGAACTCGGCATCACCGTGCGCGACGTCGAGCTCGTGCTGCCCGACTTCCGGTACCGCGCGGTCGACGCCTCGGGCATCGTCGAGAACGAGGTCTGCCCGGTGTTCCGCGCGGTGACCGACGACGTCCCGGCCCCCGCGGACGACGAGGTCGCCGAGTACGCCTGGCTCTCCGAGGACGAACTGCGGGCGTCGGTCGCCGCGGCACCGTTCGCCTGGAGCCCCTGGCTCGGGTGGCAGCTCACGGAGCTCGAGCAGCAGGGACTGCGCGTCACCCGCTGAGCGATCGCTCACTCGACGCACGTCCACCCTCCGGGTAACGTGGCCCGCTGGTCGCGCCCTGGCGACCGCGGACGACGAGAAGGGCAGGTGAGGCGCGATGTCGGGTGACCATCCTCGATCGGGCCGGACGACCGCCCCGGTCGTCGCCGTGCCCGTTCGCTGACGCACGCTCCGCACCGGCTCGACCGGTGCCCGTGCTCGCCCTGCTCCGTCGCGGAGCATCGCGCCTGCCTGATCCCGAGCACGAGGAGCACGACATGGCACGCATCGACGACGCCGTCTACGTCGCAGGACGTCGCATCGGCGGTCCCGCGAGCCTGTCCCGGGCCACGGAGAGCGACCCGGTCACCACCACGGCGACGGCCGCGGACGGCACGCTCGCCTGGATCGGCCTGCTGCGCCCCGACGACGCCGAGCTCGAGGCCGTCGCCGCCGAGTTCGACCTGCACGAGAACGCCGTCGAGGACGCCCGCAAGGGACACCAGCGCGCCAAGCTCGAGCGGTACGGCGACACGCTCTTCCTGGTGCTCCGACCCGCCTGGCACCGCGCCGACACGAACGAGGTCGAGTTCGGCGAGGTGCACCTCTTCGTCGGTCGGCGGTTCGTGGTGACCGTGCGGCACGCCGAGGAGCCCGACCTCGCCGCCGTCCGCTGCCGGGTCGAGGCCGACCCGGAGTTCCTCGCCACGGGGTCCGAAGCCGTCACCGCCGCCGTGCTCGACGAGATCGTGGACGGCTACGCACCGGTCGTCGAGGTCATCCAGGACCAGGTCGACGCCATCGAGGACCAGCTGTTCGCGGGCCAGGTCGACCCCGGCGTCTCGAAGCGCATCTACCAGCTGCTCAGCGAGGTGCTCGGGTTCCAGCGCGCCACGGCCCCGGTGCCGGCGATGGTGCGCGGGCTGCTCCGGGGCGCCGACAAGTACGGCGTCGACGACGAGGTGCAGCACCGCCTGCGCAACGTGCTCGACCACGCCCTCCGCGTGACGGAGCGGGTGGACTCGTTCCGGGCGCTGCTCGAGAACGCCCTCACGCTGCACTCGACCCTCGTGACGCAGGAGCAGAACGAGGCGATGCGGCGGATGACGAGCGCCTCCCTGGCGCAGGGCGAGGAGAGCCGGCAGCTCGCCCGGGCCGCGCACCGCCAGGGCGAGGAGGTCAAGAAGATCTCGTCCTGGGCGGCCATCCTCTTCGCCCCGGGGCTCATCGCCGGCGTCTACGGCATGAACTTCGACCACATGCCGGAGCTGCACTGGCGGTACGGCTACCCGGTCGCGATCGTGGCGATGCTCGCCCTGGCGGGGATCCTGTGGCTGGTGTTCCGGAAGCGCAACTGGCTCTGACGCGGGTACGGCTGGCGTGCAGCGCGGGGACGTGCATAATGATCTGGCTCGGAATGTGAACGTGCACATCGAGGTGCCACGGCCCCGAGCAGGAGAGAGCAACGATGGCGTCACCGCGGACACAGCAACCGCGCTCGCCCAGCATCCGTGACGTCGCGCGGGTCGCCGGCGTCTCGCACCAGACGGTGTCGCGCGTGCTCAACAACTCGGACGCCATCCGCGCCGAGACCAAGGACCGCGTGCTCGCCGCGATGGAGCAGCTGCAGTACCGGCCGAACCGCGCCGCGCGCGCCCTGGTCACCAGTCGGACGCACACCATCGGCGTGCTCACCGCGCAGCGCTCCCACTACGGACCGGCCGCGACGATGCAGGCGATCGAGGACGCCGCCGTCACGCGCGGCTACTCGGTGACGACCGCGAACATCGCGGCGGCCACCGACGAGGCGGTCCGGGACGGTCTCGGGCACCTGCTCGACCAGGACGTCGAGGGGATCATCGTCATCGCGCCGCAGCAGCGCGTGTTCGACCTCATCGAGGAGCTCGGGATGCGGACGCCCTACGTGGCGCTCCGCACGAGCGGCGGGGACGAGCGCTCGACGCTCTTCATCGACCAGATGGAGGGTGCCCGGCTGGCGACCGCGCACCTGCTCGACCTCGGCCACGAGTACGTCCGGCACATCGCCGGGCCGCAGGACTGGATCGAGGCCGAGGCCCGCATGCAGGGGTTCCTGCGCGAGATGTCCGACCGGGACATGCCCGTCGTGCCGCCGATCCTGGGCGACTGGACCGCGGACTTCGGGTACCACGCGGGCCGGGAGCTCCTGCGGTACCGGGACTGCACGGCGATCTTCTGCTCGAACGACGCGATGGCGCTCGGGGTCATGCACGCGGCGCGGTCGTACGGGCTCGACGTCCCGGGAGACCTGTCCGTGGTCGGTTACGACGACATCCCCGAGGCGAAGCACCTCTGGCCGCCGCTGACCACGGTGGAGGTCGACTTCCCCGAGCTCGGTCGGCGCTGCGTCGAACTGCTCCTGCCGTCCGAGGGGCACACGCTCCGCCCGGTCGACCTCGTGCCGCAGCTCGTGGTGCGCGGATCGACGGGCGCACCCCGGCGCCGCTGACGCGACCACGCGGGTCCGCGCCGCGCGGCCCGGACCGCGACCACGCGTCGGCCTGGAGGCCCGTCGCGGCCCCGCCCCGCGCCTCCCGTCCGCCCTGCGTGACGCCCGACCACCCCACCTCGGGGGGCGTCAGGACGCGGATTCCGCCGGATCACGCGGGCCGTTACGAAAACGCGACCGAACCGAATTGACAGCCGCGACGGGGCTGTGCGTAAATTACCTCCGTTCCGCCGATGTGAACGGTCACATGACCGTCACACCGAGCAGGACACCGGACGCGACAACGAGGTCCACGCAGGCACTCCTGCGCCCCCGATGCCGCACCTCACCACCCGAAGGACTGCCGCACCGCAGCGGCAGAAGGAGATGCACCGTGGCGTCAACCCCACAGGGACCGGACCTGGCCACCAGGTCCGTCACCAGCGCCGAGACCATCCTCGAGATGCGGTCGATCACCAAGGAGTTCCCTGGTGTCAAGGCGCTCTCGGACGTGTCGCTCAGCGTCCGCGCCGGCGAGATCCACGCGATCTGCGGCGAGAACGGCGCCGGCAAGTCCACCCTCATGAAGGTGCTGTCGGGCGTCTACCCGTACGGCACCTACAGCGGCGAGATCGTCTACGAGGGCGACGAGGTCCGCTTCAAGGACATCAAGCAGTCCGAGCAGGCCGGCATCGTCATCATCCACCAGGAGCTCGCGCTCATCCCCGAGCTGTCGATCACCGAGAACCTGTTCCTCGGCAACGAGCCCGGCCGCTTCGGTGTCATCGACTGGACCAGCGCCCAGCTCCGCGCCCAGGACCTGCTCGCCCGCGTCGGCCTCGACGAGGACCCGGACACGCAGATCAAGAACCTCGGTGTCGGCAAGCAGCAGCTCGTCGAGATCGCGAAGGCCCTGCACAAGGACGTCAAGCTCCTCATCCTCGACGAGCCGACCGCGGCCCTGAACGAGAACGACTCGCAGCACCTGCTCGACCTCATCGTCGGGCTGAAGTCCAAGGGCATCGCGAGCATCATCATCAGCCACAAGCTCAACGAGATCGAGCAGATCGCCGACGAGATCACGATCATCCGTGACGGCAAGGCGATCGAGACGCTCAACGTGAAGGGCGACGGCGTCAATGAGGACCGCATCATCCGCGGGATGGTCGGCCGCTCGCTCGAGAGCCGGTTCCCGGACCGCACGCCGAAGATCGGCGAGGTCTTCTTCGAGGTCAAGAACTGGACCGTCCAGCACCCGCAGGACGCCTCGCGCCTGGTCGCGAAGGGCTCGAACTTCCACGTCCGCCGCGGCGAGATCGTCGGCTTCGCGGGCCTGATGGGCGCCGGCCGCACCGAGCTCGCGATGAGCATCTTCGGCCGCTCGTACGGCAACTTCATCGACGGCCAGATCATCAAGGACGGCCGCGAGATCAAGATCGCGAACGTCCAGCAGGCGATCCAGAACGGCCTCGGCTACGTCTCCGAGGACCGCAAGGCCCTCGGTCTGAACCTGCTCGACACGGTGAAGCGCTCCACGGTCGCCGCCGACCTGCCGAAGATCTCGAAGGCCGGTGTCGTCGACTCCCTCGAGGAGTACGACGTCGCCGAGCGCTACCGCAAGATGCTCCGCACCAAGGTGCCGACCGTCGAGGAGAACGTCGGCAAGCTGTCCGGCGGGAACCAGCAGAAGGTCGTCCTGTCCAAGTGGATGTTCACCGACCCGGACCTGCTGATCCTCGACGAGCCCACCCGCGGCATCGACGTCGGCGCGAAGTTCGAGATCTACGGCATCATCCAGCAGCTCGCGGCACAGGGGAAGGGCATCATCCTCATCTCCTCCGAGCTCCCCGAACTCCTCGGCCTCTCCGACCGGATCTACACGATCTTCGAGGGCCAGATCACCGCCGACGTCCCCGCGGACCAGGCCGACCCCGAGACCCTCATGCGCAGCATGACCTCCGCGCGGAAGGGCGCACTGATCTCATGAAGAACCTGAAACTGCTGTTCGGCAAGGGCAACAGCATCGGCCAGTACGGCATGATCATCGCGCTCATCGCGATCCTGATCCTGTTCTCGATCCTGACGAACGGGCTCATCCTCGAGCCGACGAACATCATCAACGTGTTCCTGCAGTACTCCTACATCCTCATCCTGGCGCTGGGGATGGTCATGGTGATCATCGCGGGACACATCGACCTGTCGGTCGGTTCCGTCGCGGCGTTCACCGGCATCATCGTCGCCCAGTCGATGGCGCAGTGGAACTTCCCGGCGTGGGCCGCGATCATCCTCGGCCTCGCCGTGGGTGCAGCCGTCGGTGCCTGGCAGGGCTTCTGGGTGGCGTTCGTGAAGGTCCCGGCCTTCATCGTGACCCTGGCCGGCCAGCTCATCTTCCGCGGTGCGAACCAGATCATCGGCAACTCGACGTCGCAGCCGGTGCCGGACGACTACGCGAAGATCGGCTCGGGCTTCCTGCCCGACTTCGGCCCGGACTTCGGGTTCTCGAACGGCACGCTCATCCTCGGCATCGTCACCTGCCTCGTGCTCGTCTTCCTCGAGTTCCGCGGCCGTCAGCGTCGCAAGAAGATGCACGCCGAGCTCGTCCCGCTCTGGGTCTCGATCGTCCGCACGGGCATCCTCGTCGCCGTCACCCTCGTCGCGACCTACCTGTTCGCCGCCGGCCCCGCCGGCACGTCGATCCCGATCGTCGCGATCATCCTCGGTGTCCTGACCATCGTCTACGGCTTCCTGACCAAGAACACGATCTTCGGCCGCCAGGTCTACGCGGTCGGTGGCAACGCGAACGCCGCCGTCCTGTCCGGCGTCAGCGCCCGCAAGGTCAACTTCTTCGTCATGATGAACATGTCCGTCCTGGCCGCCGTCGCCGGCATGGTCTTCGTCGGTTACTCGGGTGCCTCGGGCCCCGCGGACGGCACCGGCTGGGAGCTCGACGCGATCGCCGCCGTGTTCGTCGGTGGCGCAGCGGTCGCCGGTGGCATCGGCACGATCTCCGGATCGATCATCGGTGGTCTCGTCATGGCCCTGCTGTCCAACGGTCTGTCGCTGGTGGGCCTCGAGTCCAACCGCGTCCAGATCATCCGCGGTCTCGTCCTGCTCGTCGCCGTCGCCTTCGACGTCTACTCGAAGTCGCAGGGGCGTCCGTCCCTGATCGGCGGGATGTTGAAGCAGTTCCAACGCAAGGACACCGAACAGAACACGGTGGCCGCGCAGCAGCCGCGGAGCATCGAGGACCAGCCCGAGAAGGTCAACGTCCAGTAACACGTGGCGGGCGGCCGCTCCGGTGGCCGCCCGCACGATCCCCGCACCACACAGCACCACTCCTCAACGAAGAGAAAGCAATCTCATGCGCAAGAAGCTCATCGCCGGCATCGGCCTGGCACTCGTCGCGGGTCTGGCCCTCAGCGGCTGCTCGGCCCGCGGCAACTCGGACGCCGGCTCGGACTCGTCGGGCGGCGCCTCGAACGTCCAGATCAAGAAGGGCGACCTGATCGGCGTCGCGCTCCCCGCCAAGACCTCGCAGAACTGGGTCCTCGCGGGTGCCGCGTTCGAGAAGTCGATCGAGGACGCCGGCTTCAAGGCCGACATCCAGTACGCCAACGCCGGCAACCCGGTCCCGGACCAGCAGGGCCAGATCCAGTCGATGGTCACCAAGGGCGCGAAGGCGATCATCATCGGTGCCGCCGACGGTTCGCAGCTCGGCACGCAGGTCGCCGCCGCCAAGAAGTCCGGCGCCGTCGTCATCGCCTGGGACCGCAACATCCTGAACACCGACGACGTCGACTACTACGTCGCGTTCAACAACTTCAAGGTCGGCCAGCTGCAGGGCCAGGCCCTGCTCGACGGCATGAAGGCCAAGAAGTCGAGCGGCCCGTACAACATCGAGCTCTTCTCCGGCTCGCCCGACGACGCCAACGCGAAGGTCTTCTTCAACGGCGCCATGGACGTGCTCCAGCCGAAGATCGACGACGGCACCCTCAAGGTCGTCTCGGGTCAGACCTCGTTCTCGAAGACGAACACCCAGGGCTGGCTCGCGCAGAACGCCCAGTCGCGCATGACCGACATCCTGACGAAGTCGTACACGAACACCGAGCTCGACGGCGTCCTGTCGCCGAACGACACCCTGGCCCGCGCCATCCTGACCGCCACCAAGGCTGCTGGTAAGCCGAACCCGGTCGTCACCGGTCAGGACTCCGAGACCGCCTCGATCCCGCTGATCATGCAGGGCGAGCAGTACTCGACCATCTACAAGAACACCACCGAAGAGGCGCAGGCCGCGATCGACCTGGTCTCCGACCTGGCCGACGGCAAGACCCCGAAGACCACCGAGGACAAGAACAACGACAACGGCAAGAAGGTCGTGCCGGCCGTCGAGCTGACCCCGGTCCTGGTCACCAAGGAGAACGCGGTCGAGGCCTACAAGGGCAACGACACCCTCGAAGAGCTCGCCAAGAAGGGCTGATCCCCTCCACGGCAGCGCCACAGCACCACAGCACGAGGAAGGCCCCGTCTCGCTCCGGCGAGACGGGGCCTTCCCGCGTCCCGGGGCACCGGCGTCGAGACGCCGGCGTCGGGTCGAGACGCCGCCACGCCCGCGAGACGCCTCCGGTTCCGGGGGCGCCTCGGTGGCCGCGGTGCGTCTCGCGCAGACGCCCCCGTCTCGCGGGACGGACGGAGCGCCGGACGGGAGGCACGGGGCGCGGCCGCCACGGGCCTCCCGTCCGTCAGCCGGCTGGGTCGGAGGGCTCGCCGGCCGGGTCGGAGGGCTCGCCGTCCGGGTGCGCCGGATCGCCCGGAAGGACGTGGGTCGCACCCGTCGCGCGCAGCCGCTCCGCCGCCTCCCGCAGCCGTGGCACGTCGACGCGTGCCGTCCACAGCAGCACCGATGGCGTCACCGCTCGGCGTCGGCCGGTCAACCGGTCCCCCACGCCGGCGAGACGCGCCCACGGGATCTCGGGCTCGGTGGCCGTGAGGACACCGGGCAGGGCCGCGACGACCGTGCCGATCTCGACCAACCGCATCCGGACCGCGTCGAGCACGACGTCCGACGGAGCGGCGCCTGCGACGTAGCGCTCGATCGCCTCGCACGCACGCACGACCGCGTCGAGCCGTTCGTCCACCTCCGGTCCCGTGGCACCCGTCACAGCGGGACCGCTGCACGGTGCAGGTCCGGCCCGGCGCACAGGGCGTCGAGCACCTCGACGTCGACACCGAGCAGCCGCTCCGCCTCGTCCTGGATCCGCATGAGGGTGAAGATCCCGGCGCCGGGCTCGAGGTCCACGAGCAGCCCGACGGACTCGGCTCGCCGCCGGGAGCCGGTGGTGCACAGGACGCGGGGTGCGGCACCGCCGTTGCGCTCCACCGCCGCGACCAGGGCGTCGCGCGCGGCCGCGATGCGATCGACCAGGGGAGGCGGAGCGTCCACCGGGAGCAGGTCGACCGATGCCTCGAACCCCGCAGCACGGACGAGTCGCTGCAGCGCCGCGAGCGACGGTTCCCGCCGACCGTTCTCGTACGTGCTGATCACACTCTGCGTGACCCCGGCGCGAGCGGCGAGCTGCACCTGCGTCAGTCCGGCGCGCAGTCGGGCGTCGCGGATGATCTCGGACGCCACCACCGGCTGCGGCGCACGGGTCGGTGCTTCGGCCATGCAGCAACGATACACAGAGTGCGACATTTCGCCGCGCAGTAGTACATCACCGGTTCCGCGGCGGCCTCCGGATGGGCGCGATCGGCCCCGTCCGCGGTCAGTCGCGCTGCGAGACGTCCGCGCGGTGGAAGTTCAGCGCCGAGCGCGACGGGGTCGGACCACGCTGGCCCTGGTAGCGCGACTGGTACTCGGCAGAGCCGTACGGCTTCTCCGCCGGGCTCGAGAGCTGGAAGAAGCAGAGCTGCCCGATCTTCATGCCCGGCCAGAGCTTGATCGGCAGCGTCGCGACGTTCGACAGCTCGAGCGTGACGTGGCCCGAGAAGCCCGGGTCGATGAAGCCCGCCGTCGAGTGCGTCAGGAGGCCGAGGCGACCGAGCGAGCTCTTGCCCTCGAGGCGTGCCGCGATGTCGTCCGGCAGCGTCACGACCTCGAACGTCGAACCGAGGACGAACTCCCCCGGGTGCAGCACGAACGCCTCGTCCGGGTCGGTCTCGACGAGACGGGTGAGCTCGGGCTGGTCCTCTGCCGGGTCGATGTGCGGGTACTTGTGGTTGTCAAACAGCCGGAAGTACTTGTCGAGGCGGACGTCGATGCTCGACGGCTGCACGAGCGAGGAGTCGTACGGGTCGAGGCCGATCCGCCCCTCGGCGAGCTGGGCGGTGATGTCGCGGTCGGAGAGCAGCACGCAGCAACCCTAGCGGCAGGGTCCGGCCACCGGTATGCTGCGAGGCTGCCCTGCCGGGCGGCGGACGACGGCCGTCCGACCGGCCGACCACAGGGGGCAACGATGGCCGACCACACCGACACGGTCGACGGGCAGCTCGTCGTCGAGGAACTCGTCGTGCCGGCGACGATGGACGACGACCCGGAGCTGGTGCGGGCGTTCTCGGACTGGCTCGCGGTGTCCGACGCCGCCGAGGTCGCGGTGCACGGGCTGCCCGAACTGCCGTGGACCCCGGCCGAGTACCTGCCGATGTGCCACGAGCCGGGATCGCCGAGCCGCCTGTTCGTCGTGCGCGACGACACCGGCGACGTCGTGGCCGCGGGCTCGTACGACTCGAAGACCGAGCCGGGCACGACGAACTGCTGGCTGTCGGTGGGCGTCCGCCCCGACCGCCAGCGCCGGGGGTTCGGCACGCTGCTCACCGACCACCTCGAGCAGCTCGCCCGGACCGAGGGCCGCACGCAGTGGAAGACGTACGCGGTCTCGCGACAGGTCGGTCCCGGCGACGGGCCCGGGTACCGCCAGGCCCCGACGGGCTCCGGCGCCGTCCCCGAGGACGAGGCGGCGGTGCGCTTCCTGACCGGACGCGGCTGGCGCTTCGGGCAGGTGAACCGCATCAGTCGGCTCGGGCTCCCCGCCGACGCCTCCGTCGTCCGGGAGCTGCACGACCGCGCCGCGACGGCGGCCGGACTGGCCTACCGAGTGCACACGTGGACCGGCGCCACCCCCGAGCGGTGGCTCGACGACCTCGCGCTGCTGCACACCCGGATGAGCACCGACGCGCCGGAGGGCGACATGCAGGAGCCCGAGGACGTCTGGACCGCCGACCGCGTCCGGGAGTCCGAGGAGCAGCTCGCGAGCGGGCCGCACACCATGCTGACCGTCACCGTCGAACACGTCGAGAGCACCACCCTAGCCGGTTTCAGTCAGCTGAAGGTGCCGGACGATCCCACTCGGGCCGTGATGCAGTGGGACACGCTCGTGCTCCGCGAGCACCGCGGGCACCGACTCGGATGGCTCCTCAAGGTGGTCGGGATCGAGACCGTCGAGCGGGACTTCCCGGGCCGGCCGTCGATCGTCACCTTCAACGCCGAGGAGAACCGACCGATGCTCGACGTCAACGAGGCGGTCGGGTTCGTCGGGGTCGGCAGCGAGGGCATCTGGGAGCACCGCGACTGACGGCCGATCGAACGTCGGGAGTCGGGAGCGGGACGGTCCCGGACTGGGACCGGGGTGTCAGGCGGGCGACCTACCATTGGACGGTCATGACCGTCACGTCAGCCGCCACGCAGCCCGGGGACACGGCACCCGACCCCGCCCCCACCACCGCGCGATCCACCACCGTCGCGACGGTCCTGGTCATCGCGATCCCCCTCGCCGTGGCGTGCGCCGTGCTCGGCATGACCGTGACCGGCGCCTTCACCGCGTCGCAGCAGCTCGTCTCCGCCGGTGACCTGGTCGAGTACGGCCTGCCGGTCGCCCGCGTGGTGCACGACACGACCGCCGCGCTGGCCATCGGCCTGCTCATCGTCGCCGCGTTCGCGCTGCCCGCGAAGAAGACGGACCACGGTGCGATGTCGAGCGTGCAGCACCGAGCCGCCCGGTGGGGTGCCGCAGCCGGTGCCGTGTGGTTCCTGGCGGCCGTCGTCGGCATCGTGCTGACCGGCGCCAACACCCTGGGCGTCCCGCTCACCAGCCCGGTGTTCGCCCGCAACTTCCTGCTCTTCGCGTTCCAGGTCGAGATCGGCCAGTCACTCGTCGTCTCCGCCGCGGCGATCCTCGTCGCGACGCTCGTCGCCGCGTTCGCCACCCGGGTCACCACGCTCGCGGTCGCCACCGTCGCCGCGCTCTTCGCGCTGCTGCCCCTCGCACTCTCCGGGCACGCCGCGGGCGCCCTCGAGCACGCGAACGCGGTGAACTCGCTCGCCGTGCACCTGGTCGCCGTGTGCGTCTGGGCGGGCGGTCTCGTCGCCGTGCTGCTGCTCCGCACCCGGACGAAGGGTGCCACCGGCCGGGTCGTCGCCCGCTACTCGACGCTCGCGGGCTGGGCCTTCGCCGCGGTGGCCTTCTCGGGCATCGTCAACGCCTCGCTCCGCCTGACCGGCCCCGCCGACCTCGTCACGACGACGTACGGCTGGCTCATCACGGTCAAGGCCGTCATCCTCGTGCTGCTCGGGCTCGCCGGGGTCGCCCAGCGCCGGAAGCTCGTGCCGGGTCTGCTCCGTGCACCGCTCGACCGGAAGCTCTTCGTGCGGTTCGCCCTGGCCGAGGTCGTCTTCATGGCCGTCGCGATCGGCGTCTCGGTCGCCGTGTCCCGCTCGCAGCCGCCGATCCCGCAGACGCCGGAGACCGGGCAGGACACCCGCTCCGGCCTGCTCGGGTACACGTACCCGCCGGCGCAGACCGTGCAGACCTACCTGACGCAGTGGCACATCGACTGGGTGTACCTGGCGATCGCCGTCGTCGGTGCCGGCTGGTACCTCCTGTCGGTGCGGAAGCTCAAGCAGCGCGGCGACTCGTGGCCGGTCGGCCGGACCATCGCGTGGTTGCTCGGCTGCGCGCTGTTCATCTGGACCACCTCGGCCGGGCCGGCGGTCTACGGCATGGTGCACTTCTCGTCGCACATGCTCCAGCACATGCTGCTCATGATGTTCGTGCCGCTGCCGCTCGTGCTCGGCGGGCCGGTGCTCCTGGCGCTGCGGACCCTGCCGGTGCGGAACGACGGGTCGCGCGGCGCTCGCGAGTGGCTCATGCTCTTCACGCACTCGCGGTGGATGCAGTTCCTCGCGCAGCCCGCCGTCGCCGGTGTCATCTTCGCCGGGTCGCTCGTGGTGTTCTACTTCACCCCCGCGTTCCAGTACGCGATGCAGTCGCACGAGTGGCACGTCGTGATGGTCGTGCACTTCGTCTTCAGCGGGTACCTGTTCTTCTGGGTCTTCGTCGGCGTCGACCCGGGTCCGAAGCGCCCGCAGTACCCGATCCTCATCATCGCGCTGCTGGCGACCCTGGCCTTCCACGCCTTCTTCGGCGTCGCCGTGATGACCTCGCAGTCCGTGTTCGCGGCCGACTGGTTCCACGCCCTCGGCCAGACCGACGACCGGGCACTGCTCGCCGACCAGCACACGGGCGGTGGCATCGCCTGGGGCGCGTCCGAGCTGCCGATGGTGTTCGTCGCGCTGCTCGTGGTGCGCAACTGGGTGCGGACGGACAAGCGGGACGCCAAGCGCCTCGACCGCAAGGCCGAGCGCGACGGCGACGCGGACCTCAAGGCGTACAACGAGCGGCTCGCCGCCATGAGCAAGCGCGACTGACGCCGATCCCCCCGGCACCGGGCGGGGTTCGGACCCTGCGTCCGGTCAGTCGCCGTGGACGATGCAGACGGCGTCGAGCTCCATCGACGCCTCGAGCGCAGCGGTCACACCCGGCTCGCCCTCCGGGCCGAACGGCGTCACCGTGTCCACCCACCACAGCGGCGCGGACAGCGTCGGGGCGTCCGGCAGGATCCGCGCGACCTCGTCGATCGAGTCGACCCGTCGGACACCGAGCACCGTGATCACCGGGTGCGTCGCGTCGCGGCAGACCTGCAGCACCGGACCGTCGTCGAGTGCACGGACGCCCCACGACTCGTCGTGCAGCAGCAGCGCCTCGGCGACGTCGCGGGTCTCCACCGGTCCACGGCAGAGGAGTGTCACGTCACGCGGCACCCTGACCGCCCGTGCTCCGGCCGGAGGTGGCGTGCGACCCGCGGTCGTGGCCGTCCAGCGCGCCGTCGTCGTGTGCGGGGTCGAGCGGAGCACCGCCGACGAGCTGCAGGAAGCGGTCCTCGTCGATGCGGTCGAGGAACGACTCGAGTGCCTCCCACCCGTCGTCGAAGCGCACGACCAGCCCACCGCCGCCGAAGCCCGTGGTCGACGTGCGCGGTGGCGGCCACTCGCCGGCACGGTCGAGGAACTCCGCCGCCTCCGGACCGACGACGACGGCCAGCGGGGTCGGTTCCTCGTGGGCAACGGCGCGGACCAGGTGGTCGGCGTCACCACGGCGCTGCATCACGACGCCGAACACCGGCTCGACCTGGTCGGCGACGCGGTGCACCGCGTCCAGGAGCCGCGACGCGAGGGCCGGGTCGGCACCGTGCTCGGGGATCGTCAGCACCGCGGACATCGTCTCCACGACCACGCCGTCGAGCAGGTGCGCGGTCATGGTCGCCGAGAACCCCTCGCCGTGCGCGTACGAGGTCGAGACCTCCGGGGCCTCGTGCTTGGCGTACTGCGTGACGACCCAGCGGTCCCACGGCACCGTGAGCGGCTCACTGGTGCCCCAGTGCGTGGGACAGGTGCCGACGGTCTCGCACAGGGCCTCGATCGCGGTCCCCATGTCGACCGACCGACCGGCGTGGTGGCGCAGGGTCAGGTCGATGCTGATCTGGCGGACCGAGTCCGGCGATGCGAGGTGTCCCGGCGCCGGCGGACCGACGAGTTCCGGCCCGCGGCGGACGAAGTCCTCGATGCCCGAGGCGCCGACGCCCGTGCGGCCGTCCCGCATGCTGCCGTCGGGACCGTCCACGGCCCATGCTGCCTGGTGCACGCCCAGCGCGTGCCGCAGGGCGGGGGTGACGGATGCCTCCTGGCCGGTGCGGAGCACGACCGTGCGGCCGGACTCGGACGCACGACGGAGCAGCGAGGCGAGCGACTCCGTCAACCACACGACCGGCGATGCAGAGCGGACCACGATGGCGGGGCCGACCACGTCGTCGATGAGGGGATGCCTGACCATCCGGGTCCTCCTCCGGTAGGGCGTCGGAACCCCCTGGACGGTACACACGCCGACGACACGTGTCCGTCGGCCAGGGCACCTCACAGGGGAGACACGGCGACCGGGCCGGACCGACCGGGAGGCCCGACCCACCACCGCCACGGACCGTGCGGCGCGCGTTCGGCTGGCGTCCAGCGGAGAATCCGCTAGGCTTGTTGCGTCCCGTCCGGCGGGATGCGCGAGTGTAGTTCAATGGTAGAACTCCAGCTTCCCAAGCTGGTAGCGCGGGTTCGATTCCCGTCACTCGCTCCACTGCTCCTCCTGATGCCCGTCGTCAGCCTCGCTACGCTGCGTGCATGACGTCCTGGTGGGATCGCACCGATCCGTCGGACGACCCGCGACTGTCGAACCGCATGCCGGACGGGATCGTCGCGTGCTGGTGGAACGTCGTCGGCGGCGCTGCGCTCCTGGTCGGCTTCCCCACGATCGTCCTCACGAGCGGCTCCGACGCCGCCCACGTCGTGTTCGCGCTCTCCGGGTTCGTGATCGCCGTCGTCATGGAGGCGTTCTTCCTCCGGAAGCTCCTGCAACGGCTCGCCGGCCGTCGAGGGCTCCGCGCCGAGCACGCCGAGGAGCAGCGACGCGCACGGGAGGACACCGATGAGCAGGGCTGACGAATCGGTGAGGTACACGCGGCTCCGAACCCGCCCGGGCAGCGCCTGGTAGACCTCGTTGGACGAACGCGTCAACGGTCGATGCACCGTGTGGGCTCCCGACGGAGCCGGCGGCCCTCGTGCTCCAGTCCCGAGTGGCTCACCCCACCTCCGGCGTCCCGGACCCACACATCACGCACGTCCGCACAACGAAAGGACCACCCATGAGCTTCCTCGGCTTCATCCTCCTCGGCCTCATCGCCGGCGCCATCGCCAAGCTGATCCTCCCCGGTCGGCAGGGCGGCGGCTGGCTCGCCACGCTCGTCCTCGGTGTCATCGGCGCCCTCATCGGCGGCTGGATCGGCGGCGCGGTCTTCAACGTCGGCTACGACGGCTTCTTCAGCATCCAGTCCTGGATCATCGCGATCCTCGGCGCGCTCGTCGTGCTGGTGATCTGGGGCCTCATCACGGGCCGCCGCGGGAGCCGCGCGTAGTCCACGAGCTCCACGACGACGGGAGGCGCGGTGCCGGACGGCACCGCGCCTCCCGTCGTTCCACCCGTCAGCACGACCCGGAAGACCCCGCCATGCACCTGCGCCGCTCCCCCGCCCCGACCAGCGTCCGCCCGAGCACCTGGACCGACCCGTACGGCCGACTCGCGGTGCGCTGCCTGCAGACCGTGGTGATCGTCGTGGTCCTCGGCGGGATCGTCACCGCTGCGACCACACTGAGCCTCGTCACGATCCCGGTGCTGCTCGCGCTCATCATCGCGTCGGCCCTGCACCCGCTGGTCGGCTGGCTCCGTCGGCACGGAGTCCCGTCGGTGCTCGCCACGACGATCGCGTTCGTGGCCGTCCTCGCGGTGCTCGCCGGGGTCCTGTGGCTCCTCGTCGCCGCCGTCGCGAACCAGTGGTCCTCGCTGCAGGACTCGGCGGTCGACGGGCTCCAGCAGGTGCAGGACCTGCTCCACGAGCTGCCCGTGCGCATCACCGACGGGCAGATCGAGGACGCCGTGGACGGTGTCGTCGACTTCGTGACGAGTGCCCGGTTCGGGGCGGGGGCCGTCGCCGGCATCTCGGCGGTGACGAACGTCGTCACCGGGGCCGTGCTGATGGCGGTCATCCTGTTCTTCTTCCTCAAGGACGGCCCCGCGCTGTGGGAGTTCCTGCTCCGCCCGTTCACCGGCGAGCAGTACGACCGTGCGCGCCGCATCGGCGACCGCGTGGTGACGACCCTCGGCGGGTACGTGCGCGGGACGGCCGCCGTCGCCGCCTTCGACGCGGTCGCGATCGGCACCGGGCTCGCCGTGCTCGGCGTCCCGCTGACGATCCCGCTCGCGGTGGTGGCGTTCGTGACCTCGTTCATCCCGATGATCGGCGCACCGATCGCCGGCACGCTCGCGGCGCTCGTGACCCTCGTCGCACTCGGGCCGGTGAAGGCGGTCATCGTCGTCGCGATCGTCGTGCTCGTCAACCAGATCGAGGGCAACTTCCTGCAGCCCGTGCTCATGGGCAGGACGCTGCGGCTGCACGGGCTCGTCATCCTGGTCGGCCTGACCGCGGGCACCGTGCTCGGCGGGGTGACCGGCGCGCTGCTCGCGGTGCCGCTCATCGCCGCCGGGTGGGGCGTCGTGCAGGTGTGGAACGGCGAGGACGCTCCGGCGAGGCCCTGGCGGCAGAAGCGGCGCGAGACGGTACCGGTCGGCTGAGCGCCGGGCGGTCACCACGCCGCACTACGCTGCCCTGATGGACGGGACACAGCCGGACGAGACCCGGTTCGACGGGCACGTGGTGATCGGCGGCGGCGTGGTCGGCGCCGCAGCAGCCCGGGCCCTGACCGCCCGCGGCGAGCGCGTCCTGCTCGTCGAGCAGCACGGTCGCGGACACCTCGAGGGTTCGTCGCACGGCGCGACCCGGATCTTCCGGCAGGGCTACAGCGTCCCGGAGTACGTCGCGCTGACGACCCGCGCGCTCGCGCTCTGGGACGCCCTCGAGTCGACGACCGGCACGACGTTGCTCGACCGGACGGGCGCGGTCGACCACGGCCGGCCCGAGGTGGTCGACGCCATCGCCGCAGCGCTGGCCGGAGCAGGGATCCCCCACGAGACCCTGACCCCGGAGGCCGCCGCGGCCCGCTGGCCCGGCATCGCGTTCGAGGGGCACGTCCTGACCCACGCGACGGCCGGACGCATCCGGTCGGCCGACACGATCGAGCTCCTGCTGACGTTGGCGGAGCGGACGGGCCTCGCCGAGCTCCGGTTCGGCACCCGGGTGGCGGCGGTCGCGGACCACGGGGACGCGGTCACCGTGACGCTCGGCGACGGTACGGCGGTCCGCACGGCGAGCGTGGTGGCCGCGGTGGGGTCCTGGGCGCCCACGCTGGTGGGTGACGTGCTCGCCGCACGCGGGGCGCGCCTCCCGGCCGTCCGCGTCACCCAGGAGCAGCCCGCCCACTTCCCGAGCCACCTGCCGGACGAGGCCTGGCCGTCGTTCGTGCACTGGGCCGACGGCGACGACGTGTACGGGTTGCTGACCCCGGGCGAGGGCGTCAAGGTCGGGTTCCACGGCACCGGCCCGGTCGTCGACCCCGACGCCCGCGACAAGCGCCCCGTGCCCGAGGAGGCAGCGCGGCTGCAGGCCTACGTCGCCCGGTACGTCCCCGGCGTCGACGCCACACGCCCGACGTTCATCAGCTGCCTGTACGACACCACGCCGGACGAGAACTTCGTCATCGACCGGCGCGGACCGCTCACCGTCGCGACCGGGTTCTCCGGGCACGGGTTCAAGTTCGCGCCGCTGCTCGGGGAGCTCCTCGCCGACCTGGCGACCGGTGGCGAGCCGATCCCCCGCTTCGCCCTCTGACCGCCCGCCGCCCCGCTACGGTGGTCCGGTGCGCGTCGTCATCGCTCCCGACTCCCTGAAGGGCACCGCCACGGCGGCCGACACCGCGCGGGCGGTCCGGGCCGGGTGGCTCGACGAACGGCCGGAGGACGACGTCGTCACCGTGCCGATGGCCGACGGCGGCGAGGGCACGCTCGACGCGTTCGCCGCGGCGTACCCGGCGGCCGAACACGTGCCCGTGACGGTGACCGGGCCGGCCGGCACCCCCGTCGACACCCACTGGCTGCGCCTGCCCGACGGCCGGGCCGTGGTGGAGCTCGCGGCGACGAGCGGGCTGCCGCTCCTGGGCGGGGCACTGCTCCCGGAGACCGCGACGAGCCGAGGGTTCGGCGAGGCGATCGCGGCGGCGCTCGACGCGGGCGCGACCGGGCTCGTGCTGGGCATCGGGGGCAGCGCCTCCACCGACGGCGGACGCCCGGTGCTCGAGGCGCTCGGGCTCGCCGTCGGTGCTTCCGGCGCGGTCGACCGGTCGGGGCTCCGGCCCCTGCCCGCCGGTGGGGTGGTCGTCCTGTCCGACGTCACGTCACCGCTGCTCGGGCCGGCCGGTGCGGTGGCCGTGTTCGGACCGCAGAAGGGCATCACGCCGGACGCTGCCCCGGCGTCCGAGGAGCGGCTCGCCGCCTGGGCACGCAGCCTGCCCGAGGTCGACCCTGCGACGCCCGGTGCCGGTGCCGCGGGCGGTGTCGGCTTCGGGCTGCTCGCCTGGGGCGCGACCCTCGCACCGGGAGCGCTCGCGGTCGCGGACGTGCTCGGACTCCCGTCGCTGCTCGACGGCGCCGACGTCGTGGTCACCGGCGAGGGACGCTTCGACGAGCAGAGCGCTGCGGGCAAGGTGCCGACGGTCGTCCGGGCGCTCGCGACGGAGCACGCGCCGGGGGCCCGGGTGGTGCTGGTCGCGGGCGAGATCGAGGCGCGGCTGGACGACTTCGCGGCGGCGGCCTCGCTCGTGGTGCTCGCGACGCAGACGACCGGTGAGCCGGACGACGCCCTGCGTGACCCGCTGCGCTTCGCGACGATCGCCGGGCAGCGGTTGGCGCGGCTCGTCGGCTGAGCGCCCGGGGCGTGGCCGACACGCCCGCCCGGGCGCACGAGGGGTACCCCGACGCAACCTCCCTGCCCCCGCGGCGCGGGACCACACTGGGGAGCGGGTCGCACCCGACCCGAGAAGCACCCCCACGAGGAGACCAATGCGCACCGTCAACGCGTACGCGGCACCGTCGGCCACCGAGCCGCTCGTCAAGACCACCATCACCCGTCGTGACGTCGGCCCCGACGACGTCATGATCGACATCGCCTACGCCGGGATCTGCCACTCGGACATCCACACCGTCCGCGGCGAGTGGGGTCCGATCCAGTACCCGCAGGTCGTCGGCCACGAGATCGTCGGCCACGTCACCGAGGTCGGCGCGAACGTCACGAAGCACCAGGTCGGCGACCGGGTCGGCGTCGGCTGCATGGTGAACTCCTGCGGCGAGTGCGAGCAGTGCCGTGCCGGCCAGGAGCAGTACTGCCTCGAGGGCAACACCGGCACCTACGCCAGCGTCGACCCCGCCGACGGCTCGATCACGCAGGGCGGCTACTCGCAGGCCGTCGTCGTGAACGAGGACTTCGTCCTCAAGGTGCCGGAGTCGCTCGACATCGAGAAGGTCGCGCCGCTGCTCTGCGCCGGCATCACCACCTACTCGCCGCTGCACCACTGGAAGGTCGGCCCCGGCTCGAAGGTCGCGGTCGTCGGCATGGGCGGCCTCGGCCACATGGCCGTCAAGATCGCCGTCGCCCTGGGCGCCGAGGTCACCGTCCTGTCGCAGACCACGTCGAAGGAGGCCGACTCGCTCCGCTACGGCGCGAAGGCCCACCACGCGACGAAGGACCCGGCCACGTTCGAGCAGCTCGCGCAGTCGTTCGAGCTCATCATCAACACCGTCTCGGCCAAGCTCGACATGAAGGCGTACCTCGGGCTGCTCAAGGTCGACGGCACGCTCGTCAACGTCGGCGCCCCGTCCGAGCCGCTCGAGGTCCCGGCGTTCGCGCTCATCCCGCGCCGCCTGAGCTGGGCCGGTTCGGCCATCGGCGGCATCGCCGAGACCCAGGAGATGCTCGACTTCTGTGCCGAGCACGACATCCTGCCGGAGACCGAGCTCATCAGCGCCGACCAGGTCAACGAGGCGTACGAGCGCGTGCTGTCCTCGGACGTGCGCTACCGCTTCGTGATCGACGCGGCCACGCTGGCCTGACGACGGGTCCACGGACGGGAGGCGCGGTGCCGGCCGGCACCGCGCCTCCCGTCCGTCCGTCCGTCCGGAGTGGCACCACCCTCCTTGTCCGCAGAACGCGAGACAGCAGTCCGGGCTGCGCGACGCGCCCGCTGCGCCGACACGAGGAGGGAGGCTGGTTCGGTGGACGACACGACGAACGAGGGACTCCGCTCCCTGGTGTCGGTGTCCGGCAGTGACACCGACGGCGCGATCGCCGACCTCGCCGGGATGTACGCCGGCAAGGCCTGGCACTCGGCGCACGTCGACGACGACTACTGGTACCGCTACGTCGCCGTCGGCGACGAGCGCATGAGCATCCGCCGGTCGCAGATGCACGGCTCACTGCGCGGCGACGTCGCCGTCGAGGGCGAGGTCGTCGTCCAGTGGCTCGACTCCGGCACCGCGACCGTCGACACCGGCCGGAACGCCGTCCGCATGCAGCCGGGCGTCCCCGTGCTCTTCCCGATCGAGCAGCGCTTCGAGATGGAGTACCGCGACTGGGACCAGCGACTGGTGCACCTCGACCGCGACCTCGTGCTCGACGTGGCCTCCGAGCGCCACCTCGTCGACGGCACGCTCGCCTTCGACCGGTTCACGCCACCCACGACGGCGGCCGTCGAGCGGTGGCGTGCGTCGGTCGCATCGGCTGTGCGGGCGCTGCGCGACGGAGGCGCGGGATCGCTCGCGTGGCACGAGTCCCAGCGCGAGGTCGTCCGCTCCCTGCTCGACCTGTACCGGTTCCACGGGGAGCCCGCTCCCGTCGGCTGGGGTGAGCACCGCAACGCCCGCGTCCGCTCCGCCGTCGAGACCGTCCACGCACGGGCCCACGAGCCGCTGACGGTGTCCGACATCGCCATCGCTGCCGGTCTGAGCGTGCGCGGACTGCAGGAGTCCTTCCAGCGGACCCTCGACCGCACGCCGATGCAGTACCTGCGCGAGGTGCGGCTGCGTCGGGCGCACGACGACCTGCTCCGTGCCGAGCCCGGCTCCGTCGCCGTCGCCGCGATCGCGGCCCGCTGGGGCTTCACCCACATGGGGCGGTTCTCGGGCGAGTACCTGCGGCGGTTCGGGGAGTACCCGAAGCAGACGCTGCGGCGCTGACCCCGGGCCGCTGCTCGTCGCTCGTCGCCGGTCAGCCGACCTCGTCGCCGGACGGCAGCGCGCCGCACCAGTCGACCGAGGACGCCTGCACGCTCGCCTCGAGGGCGCCGGAGGAGGCGTCCACGACGCTCACCAGGTCCCCCGACGCGGACCGCGTGGTGACCGCGAGGAACTGACTGTTCGGGGACGGGCAGACCGCGGCGACGCTCGCGTCCTCCGGCACCGTCACGGGCAGCCGGGAGGCGCGGCCCCCGTCCACGCGCACGATCCGCTGGGCGAGGGTGCCGTCGGCCCGCACCTCGCCCACCACGCGCACGTACGTGTCGTCCGTGAGCGGGGCGATCCGACCGAGGTACGGCGCATCGGTGCTGCCCTGCGGGGCCGGCAGGTCCTGGCGCTGCCCGTCGGTCAGGTCGAGCCGCACGATCCCCGTGCCGGTCTCGACGACCGCCGTGGTGCCGCTGCCGACGTAGCCGTGCAGGTACGTCGCGCTGCCGAGCCGGACCGGGTCGTTCCGCCCGCTCATGTCGACGAGCACCAGGTCGTCGGAGCCGGTCCGCACCAGGGCGCTCTCGGTGCGGGGCACGTACGCCCACTGCCCGACGGTCATCGGTTCGGCACCGGCGGTCGGCTTCCCGTCGGCCGCGATCGCCGTCGGCAGGTGCGTGCCGGTCATGTCGACCACGTACAGCCCGACGTCCCGCGACTGGCCGGTCGACGTGTCGGCGTACTCGAACCCGAAGGACGCCCCGTCGTCGGCGACGTGCAGCGCGGTCACCCGGCCCGCCGCGGTCGGGAGCGTCAGCCGCTCGACGGGGGTGCTGTCGTCCTGCACGCCTCCGGCCAGGGGCACGATCTCGACCGACGAGCGACCGTCTGCACCGCGGACGACCACGAGCGAGCGGCCGAGGCGCGCGTACTCGGTGATGCCCGCGGCCTCGAAGACCGTGGTGGCGCCGCCGGCGTCGAGGGAGCGCCGGACGATCCGGTCCTTCCCGCCGGACGGAGCGGGCACGAGGGCGAGCACGTCGGTGCTGCCCGTCGTGATCGTCGTGCGGAGCTCGGACGCGGCGGGCTGCCCCGGGGCGCGGACGTCACGCACGGCGATCTCGTACGTGCGGTCGTAGGCGAGCGGCCCGGCGAACTCGACCGCGATCGTGTTGCCGCTCGAGGTGACGGTGTGCGGGGCCGACGGGGTCACGGTGACGGCGTCGGCCGGGACCTGCTGCAGGGCCTGGTTCGCGGTGAGGATGACGCGCTGCGCCGGCCGGGACACGAGACCGGTGGCGTCGTAGGTGACGTCACGGAGCCGGGGGCCCTGCTGCGAGCCGACGACCGCGGCGACGGCGCCGACGAGCACGAACACCGTGATCGACGCCACCAGTCGGCGACGGAACCGGTCGCGCGGGCGGCGGCGGAGCGGTGCGGTGTCGTCGGTGTCGGTGCTCGTGCGCATCAGTACTCGTAGGGGTCCGTCGGCTGGTCGATGTCGCGGACGTCGGCGGCACGGATGACGATCCGTGCGTCGGCGGACTGGTCCGGGTTCGCCGCGAGCTTGCCCGTGACGCGCACCCACTGGTCGGCGTCGGGCACGGGGCCGTCGACGACCACACCGAGGCCGACCGGTTGGGCGTCGACGGCGCAGCAGCTGATCACGAAGCGCGTCAGCGTGAAGGACCCGTCCGCGCCCGGGACGACGAAGCCGGAGAGCTCGACCGGCTTGCCGACCAGCGCGCTCGTGTCCGTGGTCTGACGGATGAGCGCCGCCCAGTCCTTCACGCCGTACTCCGAGGTGTCGACGCCCTCGCTGCCCAGCAGGGCGACGTCCTGCGTGCCGGTGGCGTTCGACAGGGTCGGGGTGTCGACGCTCCGCTGCTGGGCGGTGCGGGCGGACAGGGTGGTCGGCGGGAGCACGAGCATGGCGACCGTGACCCCGACGGTGGCAGCGGCCGCGATGCCGCCGAGGACACCGCGGGTGACCCGTGCGGCTCCTGGGGCGCGGCGGCGGACCGCCCGGGCGGCGTCGGAGCCGTGCTCGTAGGCGGTCCCGTCGTCGGGCGTGCGGGCGTGGCCGTCACCGTGCGCGTGGTCGCCCCCGTCGGCGTGCGCGGCGTGCGCGTGGTCGTGCTCGTCGGCGTGGGCGACGTGCGCGTGGTCCTGCTCGTCGTCGTGGGCGTGCCCGTGCCCGCGCGCCACCGCGACGAGCCCCGCCACCGAGGCCGGCACGGCGACCGCGGCGAGGATGATCGTGAACAGGTCGTACCGCGGGTTGATGTACAGGTCGAGGTGTCCGACCAGGGCGAGCCACAGCGTGCACAGCGCCACCGCGAGCACCGACCCGAGCCCGAGGTACGCGGGAGCCTTCTCAGACGAGGACATTCATCACCAACCCGACCGCCGCGGTGAACAGGACGCAGACGACGGCGAGCAGCACCAGGAAGCGCGCGCGGAACGTCGTCCGGAGCAGGGCGATCATCTTGACGTCGATGATCGGCCCGATGAGCAGGAACGCCGTGATCGACCCCGGCAGGAACGTCGAGGCGAACGACAGCGCGAAGAACGCGTCGACGTTCGAGCAGAGCGAGATCGTCATCGCCAGGAGCATCATCGCGGCGACCGACAGCACCGGGTTCGCCCCCACCGCGACGAGCGTCGACCGGGGTACCGCGACCTGGATCGCGGCCGCGAGCCCGGCACCGACGAAGAGCGCGGGCATCATCGTCGCGGTCTCGCCGCCGAACTGCGACGCGCTCTCACGCCAGCGGTTGCGGGAGCGCGGCGCCCCGACGGCGGCACGGCACCGGGCCTCGAACGCGGGCAGGAGCAGCTCGGCCGGGCGACGGTGCGCGGCGACGATCCACCCGACCAGGTTCGCCAGCACGAACCCCCCGACGATGCGGACGACGAGGATCCACCCGGACCACCCGAACGCCTGCGCGGTGCTGATGATCACGAGCGGGTTGAGGATGGGCGCGGCGACCAGGAACGTGACGGCCTCGGCGGGGGTGAACCCGCGCATCATGAGCCCCCGGGCGAGCGGCACGTTCCCGCACTCGCACACCGGGAAGAGCATCCCGATGAGCGAGATGACCGCCCGTCGGGGCAGCGGCCGCTCGGGCAGGATCCGCTCGAGCACGCCCGCCGGCACCCAGACCTCGACGACGATCGAGAGCACGATGCCGAGCACGACGAACGGCAGCGACTCGACGACGACGCTGATGGCGAGCGTCAGGAAGTCCTGCACGACGTCGGGCAGCCCGGCCGTGCCCACGCTCGGCGACACCACGCGCACGCCGAGCAGCACCACGACGGCGCCGAGCACCAGGCCGGGGCCGGTGAGCGTGCGGGTGGGGGCGGGGCGAGTGGGAGCGCTCGTCACCGGGACAGGATAGGCGAGGAGCGCGCCGGCTCCCTCCGAGCCGCGCGGGGACGGGTGTCAGTCGGAGGGCAGGCCGGCCAGGTGTCGGTCGAGCAGGTCGACCGCCCACTCGGCGGACTCCCCCGGGGCGAGGCGTGTGACGTGCACCGCGAGACCGTCGACGAGCGCGTGGAGTCGGCACGCCTCGTCGACCCGCTGGCCCTCCGGTACCCCGACGAGTGCGACGATCCGGTCGCACCACGTGCGCATCTCGGCGACCACCCGGTCCAGGGCCGGTCGGAGCGCAGCGTCGGTGAGCGCGGCGTTGCCGAGCGCCAGGTACACGTCGAGCTCGACCACCCGCTCGTCGTCCAGCGGCAGCAGCTCGAGCAGGATCCGGCGCGCGGTCTCGCGATCGGGCAGCCCCTCGGGGACCGCGTCGATCCGTTCCCGGGTCCGGTCGAACACGAGCGTGATGGTGTGCTCGCGCATCGCGGCCTGCGTCGGGAACACGTAGCGCACGGTGCTCGGTGGCAACCCGGCCTCGGCGGCGACGCCGCGGACGCTCAGGGCGCCCAGTCCGTCGCGGGCGAGGACGCGGCACGCGGCGTCGGACACGTCGAGACGGCGCTGTTCGAGGTCCTCGCGGGTGGTCACCAGCACATCGTCGCACGCTCGTACGACTCGTGCTAGCGTCGGTCCGGCAGGAGTCGCACAGCCGTGCGACTCGCGACGAGGAAGGAAGACCGCCATGGCATGGGTCGTGCTCGTCCTGTCCGGCGTGCTCGAAGCGGTGTGGGCCACCGCGCTGAGCGCGTCGAACGGGTTCAAGAAGGTGGTGCCGACGGTCGTGTTCGTCGCCGGCATGGTGCTCAGCATGGTGGGCCTCGCGTTCGCCATGAAGGCGATCCCGGTCGGCACGGCCTACGCCGTGTGGGTCGGCATCGGGGCGTCGCTGACGGTCGTGGTCGCGATCCTCCGCCGCCAGGAGGCCGCTTCCGTCGCCCGTGTCGCCCTCGTCCTCGGCCTGGTCGCCTGCGTGGTCGGCCTCAAGGTGGTGAGCTGACGTGGCGTGGCTCGTCCTGTTCGTCAGCGCGGCGCTCGAGACCGTCTGGGCCACGGCCCTCGGCGCCAGCGACGGCTTCACCGTCCCCGGCCCGACCGCCCTCTTCGCGGTCACGATCGTCGTGAGCCTGGTCGCGTTCGGGTACGTGCTGCAGCACATCCCGATCAGCACCGCCTACGCGGTGTGGACGGGCACCGGCGCGGCCCTCACCGTCCTGTGGGGCATGGCGACCGGCGCCGAGCCCGTCACGTTCCTGCGCCTGCTCTTCATCGCCGGCATCGTCGGGTGCGTCGTCGGCCTCAAGCTGGTGCCGGCCCGCCCGGTGGCGCCGGCCCCGGAGCCCGGGGCCAGCACCGCTCCGCAGCAGTCGCCCCGCGCGTAAGAGAGAGTGCGATGGGTCGGAACGCGCGTGGCGACGGACGGGAGGCGCGGTGCCAGCCGGCACCGCGCCTCCCGGCCGTCAGGGGGTCACGTGATCAGACGGACGCACCCGTCCACTCGTCCTCGGCCGCGACGTGGTCGCTCGCCGCGGTCCCCGCGGCGAGCGCGGCGGCCACACGGTCGGCGTGCGAGGGCGGGTCGGACGGCACGTGCGCCGGACGGTCCGCCTCGTTGATCCTCCGGAGCTCGGGGACGATGTCCTCGGCCAGGATGTCGATCTGCTCGAGCACCGTCTTGAGCGGCAGCCCGGCGTGGTCGATGAGGAACATCTGGCGCTGGTAGTGCCCGACGTGGTCCTTCATCGTGGCGTAGCGGTCGATGACCTGCTGCGGCGAGCCGACGGTGAGCGGGGTCTGGGCGGTGAAGTCCTCCATCGACGGGCCGTGGCCGTACACCGGGGCGTTGTCGAAGTAGGGGCGGAACTCGTCCCAGGCGTCCTGCGAGTTCTTCCGGGCGAAGAACTGCCCGCCGAGGCCGACGATCGCCTGGTCGGCCGTGCCGTGCCCGTAGTGCTCGAAGCGCTGGCGGTACAGACCGACCATCTGCTCGGTGTGCTGGATCGGCCAGAAGATGTTGTTGTGCAGGAAGCCGTCGCCGTAGTACGCGGCCTGCTCGGCGATCTCCGGCGTGCGGATCGAGCCGTGCCACACGAAGGGCGCGACCCCGTCGAGCGGACGCGGGGTCGAGGTGAAGCCCTGCAGCGGGGTGCGGAACTTCCCCTGCCAGTTCACGACGTCGTTCTCCCACAGCTGGCGGATGAGCGCGTAGTTCTCGATGGCCAGGTTCACGCCCTGACGGATGTCCTGCCCGAACCACGGGTAGACCGGACCGGTGTTGCCGCGGCCCATCATGAGGTCCATGCGGCCGTCGCTGATGACCTGGAGCATCGCGTACTCCTCGGCGATGCGGACCGGGTCGTTCGTGGTGACGAGGGTCGTGCTCGTGGACAGGGTGATGTGTTCCGTCCGACCGGCCAGGTAGCCGAGCATCGTCGTCGGGCTCGAGGCGACGAACGGCGGGTTGTGGTGCTCGCCGGTGGCGAAGACGTCGAGGCCGGCCTGGTCCGCGTGCTCGGCGATCGTCAGGATGTCCCGGACGCGCTGGGTGTCGTCCGGCGTGGTGCCGGTCGTGGGGTCCGTCGTGACGTCGCTGACGGTGAAGATCCCGAACTGCATGGTGCCCGCCTCCTGGTGCTGGCTGCTGGTACTACTGGTTCGATGCGTTTGCATCGACTTGCCGGGTACAACGTACCGCAGCCCCGGGCATTCCCGCCAGCGCCGAGTGCGTCCGGAGGCACACAGCGCAAGGTGGACCCGGAGGCGCTCAGCGCCGGGTGTGCCTGGAGGCGTTCAGCGGCGACGCCTCCCGGTCGTCGAGGCGTCCGCTCGTTCGGGGGGGGCAGTCCGCCTGGACTGCAGCTCAGCGGCGGGGCGGCAGGGCGCGTTCGTCCGTCTGTGCGGCGTGGTGGAGCCCGTCCGCGAGCCACACGACCGTGACGACGGCCAGCACGCTCACGCTCGACGCCATGCGGCCCGCGACCAGGACCGCATCGTGCAGGTCGGCGATCCCGGCCAGGCCCGCGACCACGGCGACCACCCCGACGAGCAGACCGACGCCCGTCGCGACCAGGAGCAACGCGGTCACCAGGCGACGGGGGCCCCGACGCCCGTCCCGGTCACCGCGCTCCCCGCGGTCGACCCGCGGTCCGACGGCACGGACGAGCCCGAGCCAGAACAGGGCGATCGCGCAGGCCCCGACGATGTCGCTCACCCGGTGCCAGCCGTACACGACCGTCTGGTTCGCCACGAACACGGCGTAGGCAGCCCCCACGATCGTCACCACCGGTCGCCAGCGCCGAGGCGTCACGAGGAGCACGGCGAACAGTGCCGCGAGCGCGATCGTCGCGTGTCCGGAAGGGTACGAGTTGGGCGTCTCCGACTGGGCGATCTCCGGGCGCTCGGCGATACGCTTCACGAGAGTCGAGGTGGCTGCCGACGCGAGCACCACGACGCCCGCTCCGAGTCCGACCGCGAGCCGGCGTCGGGCGAACGCGACGGCGGCGATCACGACCACCAGCAACAGGATGACCGGCACCGAGATGACGTTCAGTGCAGTGTCCGACCCGAACAGGTCGGACTCCCGGACCCCGCCGAGCGCGGCGTCCTCGACCCGCTGCCCGACCGGCGTCAGCACGGCGACGGCGTAGACGAGAGGCACGATCACGAACCCCAGAGCCGCCAGCAGCCCCCACCGCAAGCGCCGCGAGACCAACGGTCCGCGCGACTCGGGCGCGGTGCGTTCGGGCGTGCGGGTCACCGGCGTGGTCCTCCTCGGTGTGGCGATCATCGGTCTCCTCGTCCGGCTGGTGCCGCGCGTGCGATTCGGACGGTCGGGGTCCGACACGATACCGTTGGTCCGCCGGTCCGCGCCTGTGAACCAGGGGTCAGCCGCCTCAGGATCCGACGGCCGCACCACCCGTGCACCGCGGGCAGGTGCTCCGGCTCCCGCCGCCGGTCCGTCCGGTGCGACCACCCTGTACCAGGAGGAGACCGAAGTGGCCATCAAGGAACCCAGCATCACGGCGTCGCCGAACCGGGGCCTCGCCCTGACGGTGGGATCGCTCCTGGCGCTCTGGGGCTTCCTCGGCTTCTTCTTCGCCGCCGACGGCGACCCGGGCTTCTTCAGCCGCGAGGGCGGGATGCTCTGGAATGCCTTCGGCGTCAACCCGGCGATGTGCCTGCTCTGGATCCTGCTCGCCGTCGTGCTGCTCATCACGAGCCTCGGCACCACCATCGGTGCGCGGAACGGCAACCGTCTGGTCGGCGTCGTGCTCGTCGTCATGGCGGTGTACGGCTTCGCGCTCGGTGGCACCTCGGCGAACGTCTTCGCGCTGACCTTCGCGGACAACCTGTTCCACGCGATCATCGGCGTCGTCCTGCTCCTCACCGCCTTCGGTGCGGACCGCGAGAACGTCCGTGCGATCCGGGCGGCTCAGCGCGCCTGACGCGTCCGTCGTACGTCCTCGACGCCCCGTCCACCGGCTGGTGGGCGGGGCGTCGTCGTCGTCGGGGCTCGGCCGGGCTCGTCGAGCGGGCAGGACCCACCACGGGTGCTCCACCGAGTGGGCAGGACACGCCAGGGTCGTCCGCCGAGCGGGCAGGACTCGTCGACGACTCCCGCCGACCGTGACGGATCCGGCCCGATCGGCGGGTGACGACCGTGACGGATCTGGCCCGATCGGCGGGCATCCGACACCGGGGGGGGGGAGGGAGGGGCCGGTGCGTCAGTCGCCGTCGGGGCCGGGCGCTGCCTCGAGCTCGGTCGCCACGACCCGCGGCGCCTCCGACATGAAGCGTCGGACGTCGAGGTCCACGATGATGTCCTGCGGCCGCAGCGGACGGGTCAGGTAGAGCCCCTCGAGCGACGTCAGCCGCGACAGCGCCACGTACGTCTGCCCGGCGCTGAAGACCCGGTTGCCGAGGTCGACCACCGCGCGGTCGTACGTCGAGCCCTGGGACTTGTGGATCGTCACGGCCCAGGCCAGGCGCAGGGGGAACTGCTGGAACTCCCCCACGGTGTCCTTCTTCAGTTCCTTCTTGTCCGGGTCGTAGGAGTACTTGAACTTCTCCCACACGGACGGCTGGACCTCGAAGGACTCCCCGTCGACGTCGACCCACACGGTGTCCCGGATGGTGGTCACGACGCCGAGCGTGCCGTTCACCCAGCGCTGGTCGGGGTCGTTGCGGAGGAACATGACGTGCGCGCCGGGCTTCAGCTCGAGCGCCTCGTCCGCCGGGAAGTTCCGCCCGCCGAAGTCGCCGTTGACGTCGGCCCTGGCGGTCTTCACCGTGCCCGGCAGCCGGTCGAGGGCCGCCTTGTTGATCCGCGCGACCGTGTCGTTCCGGGTCGCCAGGGTGATGGCGTCGTCGGGCGCCGGCCGGGCTCCGGCCGTGTTGAGCTGTCCGGCGATGTCGGCCGTGACGCGACCGTGCCGCACCGCGGTGAGCATCGCAGCGAAGGCGTCGTCACGCTGCCGGTGCACGGTCGCGAGCTCGACGATGTGCAGGTCGGCCTCGAGCCAGACCTTCGCGTCGAAGAACCACATCGACCGGTAGTGGTCCGTGAAGTACGCCCGCTCGTCGCCGTCGCCCGGGACCGGCGGCAGCTGGTACGGGTCGCCGAACATGACGACCTGCACGCCGCCGAACGCCTCGAACTGCCGTCCGCGGGCCTTGCGGAGCGACCGGTCCATCGCGTCGAGCAGGTCGGCGTTCACCATCGAGACCTCGTCGATGACGAGGGTGTCGATCGTGTTGAGGAGCTTCCGGGTCTCCGGCCCCTGACGGAGCTCGGCGTCGGCGATGAGCCCGATCGGCAGCCGGAACAGCGAGTGGATCGTCTGCCCGCCGACGTTGAGCGCGGCGACGCCGGTCGGAGCACAGATGACGACCTGCTTCTCGGTGTTCCACGACAGGTGGTTGAGGAGCGTCGACTTGCCCGTGCCCGCGCGTCCGGTGATGAAGACGTGGTCGCGGGTGTGCTCGATGTACTCGAACACCGCCCGCTGTTCGGCGCTGAGCTCGACGCTCACCGCTCGGCCGTCCCGGACGCCGGTGCCGGGTCCGGTGCCGTGCTCGCCGACCCGGTGGCGGGCGCACGGTCGGGCGCGGATCGGTCGCCGCGCAGTCGGAGCACCGTGACGACGACGACCGTCACGAGCAGCGCGATCCCCGCGACGACGAGCACGACTCCGGCCCGGGCCTGGTCGTCGATCGGGGTCGGTCCCCACTCGCGGCCCATCGCGCCGAACCACGACGCCTGGAGCAGGCCGAGGGGCCCCTGCATCGCGATGCCGAGCGAGACGGTGCCCGCCGCCACGACGACCGCGCCCGCGATCCGCACGAGCGCCGCGCCGGTGCTCGCCGCCCGGGCACCAGCGGCCACCGGGGTGAGGAGCGTTGGCACGGCGGACAGCCCGACGAGCAGCAGCCCGACGTCGACCAGGGTGCGGCCGGACGGGTCGCTCACCGACCAGCGCAGGACCTGGGTGGCGTAGAGCCCCCACCAGACCGCGGCCAGGAGCACGAAGGACGGGAACGGCTGCGCCAGGTACCGCACCACGCCGTTGTCGACGAGCAGGCCCGTCCACTCGCGGACGCCCGTCGAGCCGTCGTCGCGCGGGTGCACGGCGGACCGGATGAGCTGCACGGGAGCGGCCGCCCAGAGGAGTGCGGGGACGACCAGGCCGAGCAGCACGTGCGCGCCGACGTTGGCGGACACCAGGAAGCGGTCGTAGGTGTGCAGCGATCCCGACGTCGCCAGGACCAGCGTGACGACCGCGATCGCGGCGGCGACGGAGCGGCGCACCGGCCAGGAGACACCACGACGCCGCAGTCGGACCACGCCGGCGGTGTACGCGGCAGCGGCGAGCACGGCGGCCAGCAGCCAGAACAGGTCGATGTTCCAGGCGGTGAGCCAACCCCACGACCCCGGCGCCGCGGGGAGCGGGTCGTCGGTCAGCAGCTCGGCCGGGGTCGGGTTCGTCGTCTTGCTGAGGGCGACCTCGCCGGCCGGTGTCGCGGTCCGTCCGAGCGCTGCGGCGAACCCGCTCGCGATGCCCATCACGGCGAGTTCGACGAGCACGAGGGTCCAGAACGCACCGCGGCGCTCCGGGGCGTCGGTGAGCGACCGGATCGCACGACGACGTTGCACCGCGCCGAGCACGCCGATGCCGACGAGCGCGGCGGTCTTCACGAGCACGAGCACGCCGTACGGGCTGGCCAGGTTCGCCGGGGCGCCGATGCGGATGATCGCCGACGCCGTGCCGGACACGGCGACGAGCACGAAGCAGCCGAGCGCGATGCTCGAGTACCGCGCGACGACGAGCGGCAACCGGTCACCGGGCAGCACGTTCCGCAGGAGCACGACGAGCAGCAGGCCACCGACCCACAGGGCTGCGCCGACCAGGTGCAGCCCGAGCGCGGTCACCGCCGAGTCGTGGCTCGCGGTGCCCGCGGCGTGCCCCTGCTGCGCGAGCGGCACGAGCCCGACCATCGCGACGCCGGCGGTGAGCGCGACCATGCCCCGCCCGCGGACGGCGAAGCAGAGCACCGTCACGGCGGCGGCGATGAGCACGGAGACCAGCCACGCGGTGCCGAGGTCGGTGCCGGTGAGGAAGACCCCCATCGACTGGCCGAACTGCTCGTCGAGGCTGAGGGCCGACCCGGCGACGGACAGGAACGTGAAGAAGGTCGTGGCGGCGGCGGCGACGGTCCAGACCCCGGCGGCACCGGCGGCGACGTCGATCGCGCGGTTCCACTCGGGGCGGGTGCGGGAGAGTCCGACGACGGTGAGCGCGAGCCCGCCGATGGTCGCTGCCGCGGACAGGTCGACGACGAGCCGAGCGATCGGCAGCCCGAAGCGCACGACCGCGCCCGGGTCGGCGATGAGTGCGCGATCCGCCCCGCCGCCGATCACGAGGGCGACGAGGAGGGAGACGAACCCGACGAGCAGCAGCACGGCGGGGCCGGCGATGCGTGCGATCCGGTCCACCCGACAAGCCTAGGCGGTGCCCGACCTACCACGGCACGCCGGGTGGGTCGACCTGTGGGCGGTGCGCCGCGCCTCCAGGCCGTGCAGGACAGGCCGGGGCACCGCGGACACGGGAGCCGCCCGGGAACGACGGAAGGGACGGCCGGAGCCGTCCCTTCCCGGTGGTGCTGAGCGGTCCTACTTGACGGCAGCCTTGAGCTTCGAGCCGGCGCTGACCTTGACCGAGTCGCTCGCGGCGATCTCGATGGCGTCACCCGTCTGCGGGTTGCGGCCGGTGCGCGCGGCGCGGTGGGTCTTCTCGAAGGCGATCCAGCCCGGGATCGTGACCTTGGTGCCGTCGGCGACCGACGACGAGACGACGCTGAACAGCGCGTCGACGACGCCGTTGACGGTGGCCTGGCTCTGGCCGGACTCCTGCGCGACGGCAGCGACGAGCTCGGTGCGGTTCAGTGACTTGTCAGCCATGGATGTCCTCCTCGGACTTCTTGCAGTGTCGGTGGGACGTCCGGGACGCCCGCCCGCCCGGAGCGGGGTGCCCTGGACGTGGTGGCCCCGCGGACGAGCACGCCCGGCGGAACCGTCAGCGAACCTACCAGCCGAGCGGGGTCCGGACGACCGACTCGCCCGGATTTCCGGGGTTGTGGAGGGTCTGGAGGGGTCCGAGTGACGGATGTGGCGACCGTGTACCCCGCACAGGCCGGGAACGACGAACGCCCCGTCCCTCTGCAGGGACGGGGCGTTCGGTGGTGCTGGTGCTTACCAGGAGCTCTTCGTGATGCCCGGCAGCTCGCCACGGTGGGCCATGTCGCGGAAGCGGACACGGCTGATGCCGTACTCACCGAGGTGGCCACGGGGGCGACCGTCGATGGCGTCGCGGTTGCGGTAGCGGACCGGCGACGCGTCGCGCGGGAGCTTCTGCAGGCCGACGCGGGCGGCCTCACGCGACTCGTCGGTGCCGTTCGGGTCCACGAGGGCCTTCTTCAGCTCGAGACGACGCTCGGCGTAGCGCGCGATGACCTCGGCGCGCTGGTTGTTCTTCGCGATCTTGCTCTTCTTCGCCATGCTTAGCGCTCCTCACGGAAGTCGACGTGCTTGCGGATCACCGGGTCGTACTTCTTGAGCACGAGGCGGTCCGGGTTGTTGCGACGGTTCTTCTTGGTCACGTAGGTGAACCCGGTCCCCGCGGTGGAGCGGAGCTTGATGATCGGACGGACGTCCTGACCCTTCTTGGCCATCAGATCTTCTCCCCACGGGCGAGGAGATCCTTGACGACGGACTCGATGCCGCGTGCGTCGATCACCTTGATGCCCTTAGCGCTGAGCGTGAGCGTGACGTTACGACGAAGCGAGGGCACGTAGTACGTCTTCTTCTGCACGTTCGGGTCGAAGCGACGCTTCGTCCGGCGGTGCGAGTGCGAGATGTTGTGTCCGAAGCCGGGGGTGGCTCCGGTCACCTGGCACACTGCTGCCATGGTTTCCTCCTGAGGTACCGAGCGACCGGACGGCCGCTCCCAAGGTCACTTGCCTGGCACGCACGCGCTCGTCACCGTGAGGTGACCGCAGCGAGGGGGTTGTGCGCGCCGCCCAGGCCCGCTGACCCTGTCGAAGGACCCGCAGACACCGCGCGACCGCGGCGTACGCGACGGTCGGAGGGCTTGGAACAACTGGGTCTGCCACGCGGACGCGGCGGACCAGGGGTCAACGTTACGGGACGGCCGCGCGTGTCGCAAGCCGGGCCTCCCGTCCGGGTCGCACCGGTACCGGCCTGGAGGCGCGGCTCGGCCCCGTCACGCCGGTTCCGGTCCGGCCTGTCTCGGCACTCCCGGTCGCATGACGTGCCGTCGGGCGGCTCGGTAGACGGCATGTCGTGCGACCAGGACGGATGCGCGCGGCAAGTCGTGCGACGAGGACGGCCAGGAGGCCCGGACGCGCCCGGACGAGCCCGGACGCGCCCGCGGCCTACGGTCCCGCGGTCGGCCGCGGCGCCAGCGCCTGCACCAGCAGCGCGCCGAGCTCCCGCGGAGCCGTGACCATCGGCCAGTGCCCGGTCTCGAGCCCCACGATCGTCAGGTCCTCGACGGCGACGAGCTCCGTCGTCCGCGCATGGTGCTCCGCCACCATCGCCGCGAGGTCCGTCGCCGGGACCTCGCACGACACCACCGTCGCCGGGATCGCGTGCCGCGCGGGGTCGGTGTAGTGGAAGGGGTCGGACGCCACGGCCGCGGGCTCCGGGACCGCCCGGCGCTCGAGGTCCTCCCGCACCGCGGGCGTCACGTCACGCACGGTCGTGGGCTCCCAGACGTCCCACGACGGCAGCGGTACGACCCCGTCGACCACGGGCAGTTCGTCGTTGACGACGGCGCCGTCCGGCCCGGGGAACGTGTCGACGTAGAGCAGGTGCGCCACGAGCGACGGTCGTCGATCGGCGGCCATGAGCACCATCGGACCCGCACCCGAGTGCCCGGCGAGCGCGACGGGCTCGTCCGGCGTGGCCACGGCGTCGAGGACCGCCACGATCCCGGCGACCTGCTCGTCGAGCGTGTCGCCCGTCCGCGTGATCGCCTGGACGGAGTGCCCGGCCTCCTGCAGCACGGGCGCCACCTCGTCCCAGGCGCTCGCGTCGAGCCAGAACCCGGGCACCAGGATGACGTGCATGCGCGGGAGGTTACTCGCCGGTGCGCGCCGCGGTGCAGACCGCGCACTCGCCGAAGATGTCGACGACGTGGCTGGCGTTCGTGAACCCGTTCGCCGCCGCGACCTCCTGCGCCCACCGTTCGACCGGGTCCGCCTCGATCTCGACCGTGCGGCCGCAGTTCCGGCAGATCAGGTGGTGGTGGTGCGCGTCGGTCGTGCACGCGCGGTACAGCGACTCGCCGTCCTGCTGCAGCGAGTCGGCGTCGCCCTCGGTCGCCAGGTCGGCGAGCGCCCGGTACACGGTCGCCAGCCCGATCGTGGAACCACCGTCCCGGAGGTGCTGGTGGAGTGCCTGCGCACTGACGAACCCCTCGGTGCCGGAGAGCGCGCTGCGCACGGCCTCCCGCTGCCAGGTGTTCCGCTTCGGCTTCTGCACGGCGTTCACGCGGTGACTCCTTCCCTGCGGGTCGCGTCGGTCGACGCGTCGGTCCCGGTCGGGAGGCGCGGCACGCCTCCGTCGGTCTGCTCACGGTCCGCGATGCGGTCGCGTCCGCGTCTGTCCCTGCGGCTGCCGACGATCCGGCAGACGACCCAGATCACGAACGAGATCGTCGTGACGTAGGGGCTGATCGGCAGTCCGCCGCCGAGTGCGAGCAGGATGCCACCGACGACCGACACGACCGCGAACACCGTCGAGAGCACCGGGACGACCACGGGGTGCGAGGTCAGGCGGAGCGCGGCGGCAGCGGGGGTGACGAGCAGCGAGAGCACCAGCAGCGCGCCGACGATCTGCACCGACACCGCGGTCGCGAGCCCGAGCGCGAGCATGAACACGATCGCGAGGGTCCGCACGGGCACCCCGGCAGCGGCCGCGACATCGGGATCGACCGACGAGAACATCAGCGGGCGCCAGATCACCAGGAGCGTCACGACGACGATCGCGGAGACGACGACCAGCGAGGTCAGCTGCGGGTTGTCGACCGAGACGATCTGCCCGGTCAGCAGCCCGAACTTGTTCGCCGCCCGGCCCTTGTACAGCGCGAGGCAGAGGATGCCGAGCCCGAGACCGAACGGCATGAGCACGGCGATGATCGAGTTGCGGTCGCGGGCCCGCGAGCCGAGCAGCCCGATGAGCAGCGCCGCGACGACGGAGCCGACGAGCGACCCGGTGACCACGTTGACGCCGAACAGCAGGGCGGCGCTGGCCCCGGCGAAGGACAGTTCCGAGATGCCGTGCACCGCGAACGGCATGTTCCGCGCGACGACGAACGGGCCGATGAGCCCGCCGACGATGCCGAGCACGGCGCCGGCCCAGATCGAGTTCTGGACGAGGACCAGGAGCTCGCCGTAGTCCTGGAACGAGAAGACGGTCGACAGCACGTCCATCAGATGCGTCCTTCGTCCGGGGTGGTGGTGTGCGGGTCGGCATCGCAGTGGTGGTGCGCCCCGGTCTGGTCGTGGGCCTCGTTCGCGCCGACGATGACGATCCGTCCCATGGTGCGGACGACGTCGACCGGGGTGCCGTAGAGGTCGCTCAGCACGTCGGCACGCAGGACCTCGTCGGGGGCGCCGATGCGGAAGCGCCCGCCGGCGATGTAGAGGACCCGGTCGACGACGTCGAGGATCGGGTTGACGTCGTGGGTGACGAAGAGCACGGCAGAGTCCTGCTGCCGACGCTGCCGGTCGATGAGCTCGGTGACGCCCCGCTGGTGGCGGAGGTCGAGCGAGATGAGCGGCTCGTCGCAGAGGAGCAGTGCGGGGTCCGCGGCGATGGCCTGCCCGACGCGGGTGCGCTGCTGCTCACCGCCGGACAGCTCGGCCACCGGGGCGTCGGCGAACGCGGTCGCACCGACCTCGTCGAGGATGCGGTCGACCCGAGCGCGCTCGGCCCGGCTGGCGGGTAGGACACCCCACCGGGAGCCGGTCACCCCCTGGGCGATCATGTCCCGTGCGCGCAGGGGCGTGCCGGACTCCATGAGGCGCTGCTGCGGGATGTACCCGATCCTCCGGTGCCCGCGACGGACGGGCTGCCCGAGGAACGACATCGTCCCGCCCGTCAGGCGCTGCTGGCCGAGCACGGTGCGCAGGAGCGAGGTCTTGCCGGCGCCGTTCGGCCCGAGCACGGCGACGAACTCGCCCGGCGCCAGGTCGAGGTCGAGGTGCGACCAGAGGGTCCGCGACCCGTACGAGAGCGCCGCGTCACGGAGGGCGAGCACGGCGGAACCGCCGCGGCCGGGGGCCGCAGCGGTTCGCGAGGGGGTCTGGACCGCGGTCACTTCGCGAGCGCCCCCGTGATCTCGTCGATGTTCGCCTGCTGCCACGAGACGTAATCCTCCCCCTTCGGGAGCGTCTCCGTGACACCGACGACCGGGATGTCCGCCTGCTCGGCGGCCTTCTGGACCTGCTCGGTCTCGGGGCTGGAGGTCTGCTCGTTCACGGCGAGGAGCCGCACCTGCTTGCCGGTGAACAGCTTGAGGGTGTCGTTGAGCGCGGCCGGCGGGACGTCGTCGCCCTCCTCGATGGCCTCGGCGAAGGCCTCGGGCGTCACGTTGTCGAGCCCCATCGCGTCGAAGAGGTACCCGGGGACGGGCTCGGTGTACGACACCTTCTCGCCGTCGACCTCCTCCTTGGCCGCTGCGGTCTGCGACTCGAGGTCGTCGAGCTTCGTGGTGAGGGTCTTCGCGTTGCGCTCGAAGGTGTCGGCGTGCGCGGAGTCGAGCTTCGTCAGACGCTGTTCGAGGTCGGCCACGAGCTTCACCATCGTCGGGTAGTCGTAGAACACGTGCTCGTTGAACTCCGCGTCGCCGCCCTGGTCGAGCCCGGAGAGCCCCACGACGTTGATCGTGTCGGCCTTCGTGTTCGAGGCCTTCGCCAGGGTGGTCATGAAGTCGTCGTACCCGCCGCCGTTCTCGATGAGCAGGTCGGCCTTCGACACGGCGAGCTGCGTCTTCGCGCTCGACTCGAACGAGTGCGGGTCCTGCGACGGGTCGTCGAGGATGCTCGTGACCTCGACGTCGTCGCCGCCGATCTCCTGCGCGATCGAGCCGTAGACGTTCGTCGAGGCGACGATCCGGACGGTGCCGTCACCCGAGGCGTCACCGGAGGCGGAGGACGTGGCGCAGCCGCTCAGCGCGAGGGCTGCGGCGCCGGCGACGAGCGGCAGGGCGAGGAGGCGACGGTTCTGCATGGTGCGAGCGTACGGCTTGCTGATAACGGTTGTCAAAATCAGCCGACCGACGGACGGAAGGCGCGGTGCCAGCCGGTACCGCGCCTCCCGTCCGGAGCAGGATCAGCGAGCGATCAGGGCTTGGTGGCCGCGTCGATCGTGTTCTCGGCGATCGTGTCGTCCTCGCGGCCCGGTGTCCGCAGGTTCCACTTCCTGATCACGAACGAGAACAGGAAGTAGTAGACGACCGCGTACGCCAGGCCGATCGGGATGAGCCAGATCGCCCCGTCGGCCTTGCCGAAGTTCAGCACGTAGTCGATCGCGCCGGCCGAGAACGAGAAGCCGTCCCGGATCCCGAGCGCGTTGACCAGCGCCAGCGAGGTCCCGGTGAGGACCGCGTGGATGACGTAGAGCGGGAACGCCACGAACATGAACGAGTACTCGAGCGGCTCGGTGATGCCCGTCACGAACGACGTGAGTGCGGCCGAGATCATGATGCCGCCGACGACCTTGCGGTTCTGCGGCTTGGCGTTCCGCCAGATCGCGAGCGCACCGGCGGGCAGCGCGAACATCATGATCGGGAAGAAGCCGGTCTGGAAGATGCCCGCGGTCGGGTCGCCGGCCAGGAACCGCGCGATGTCGCCGTGGTAGGTCACGCCGTCCGCCGTGAAGCTGCCGAGCTGGAACCACGGGAAGAAGTTGAGCAGCTGGTGCAGGCCGATCGGGATGAGCATGCGGTTGACGAAGCCGAAGACGCCACCACCGATGACCGCGTTGTCCGCGACGGCCTGGCCCGCTGCGGTCAGCGCGATGTCGAAGTAGCGGTACACGAACGACATGAGCACCGCGATGACGAGACCGGCGACGGCCGTCAGGATCGGGACGAGACGGCGACCGGAGAAGAAGCCGAGGAAGTCCGGCATCTTCGTGCGGTGGAACCGCTGCCAGAGCACGGCCGCGACGAGTCCCATCACGATGCCGCCGAGGACACCGAAGTTGATGGTGGCCTGCTCGCCGTTCGCGTCCTTCACCCCCGCGAGGACGATCGGCGACATGGCCTTCCAGACCTCGTACATGACCATGTAGCCGACGACCGCGGCGAGCGCCGTGGTCCCGTCCGACTTCTTCGCCCAGCCGATGGCGATGCCCACCGCGAAGAGCAGCGGCAGCCAGGTGAAGACGCCGTTGCCGGCCGCAGCGACGATCGAGGCTCCCTGCTCGAAGCCGGGGATGGCGCCGAGCATGTCGGACTGCCCCAGGCGGAGCAGGATGCCCGCGGCCGGCATGACCGCGATCGGCAGGAGCAGGCTCCGACCGAGGCGCTGGGCGTTCGCGAACAGCCTGGACTGCTTCTTCGGGGTCTTCTTGTCCGGCACGTCCGTTGCAGCAGCGGTGCTCATCGGCGTTCCTCTCGTCATCGGGTGGAGCTGGGCGCAGGGGTGAGTTGAGTCATGCGAGGACCCCGGGTAGCCTCGGCGGTACCGCCGGGTCCGGTCCTGTCCGGTCATGACCAGTTCCGTAGTCTGAACCGGTGACCAGATGCGTGTCAACCCGGCACGGAATCCGCAACGAGGAGGAAACGATGGCCGACATCAAGGCAGCCGACATCATCGCCGCACTGGGTGGCGCAGACAACATCGACGAGGTCGAGGGCTGCATCACGCGCCTCCGCGTCGAGGTCGAGGACGGCGACCTCGTGGACAAGGCCGCCCTGCAGGCAGCGGGCGCGCAGGCCGTCGTCGGCGGCGGCACCGGGTGGCAGGTCATCGTCGGTCCGATCGCGGACAACCTCGCGCAGGACATCCAGGACGAACTGTGACCGCGGTCCGGACCCCGTTCGCGGGCCCGGTCGTCGCACTCGCCGACGTGCCCGACCCGGTGTTCGCCGGGCAGCTGGTCGGCGCGGGGGTCGCCGTCGACCCGACGGGTGTCGCGGGTCCGGTGACCGCGGTCGCCCCGGTGGACGGCACGATCGTCAAGCTCCACCCGCACGCCTTCGCCCTGCAGGGCTCCGCCGGGACGGACGTCCTGGTGCACGTCGGCATCGACACCGTGAAGCTGCGGGGCGAGGGCTTCGAGCTGCTCGCGGCCGAGGGTGACACCGTGCACGCCGGCGACCCGGTCGTGCGGTTCACCCCGAGCGTGATCGAGGCCGCCGGCTACTCCCCGGTCTGCCCGGTCGTGGTGCTCGGCAGTGCGCCGGACTCGGTCGAGCAGCGCTCGGTCGGCACCACGGTGCCCGAGGGCGCCACGCTCTACACGGTCTGACCGCGGGGGAACCCTGCCGAGTCTCGGCCCAGCGGACGTCTTCGCGGGCGCACGAACGCAAACCTGTCCGCGGAGCCGAGACTCGGCTCCGGCCGCGGGGGCGGGGGCGTGGCAGCGCGCGCTACGCCCCCGGCCGTCGGGCGGTGACCTCCATCTGCACCCGGTAGCGGTCGGACCGGTACCAGGACCGGGCGTGCTCGACGGGCCGGTCCCCCGAGTACGACACCCGGTCGAACTCGAGCAGGGGCGCCCCGGTCCTGGTCCCGAGCAGCGTCGCGACGTCGTCGGCCGCGGGCTTCGCCGCCACCGTCTGCTGCGCCCGGTCGATCGGCACGCCGTACGTGTCCGCCGCGAGCGAGTACACCGACCCGGACAGGTCCTGGTCGAGCAGGCCCGGGTACGCCGTCGCCGAGAGCCAGGCGTCGTCGACGGACACCGGTGCGCCGTCCGCCATCCGCAGGCGCTTCAGGTGGTGGGCCGTGTCGCCCTCGTCGAGGCGCAGCGCGGCCGCGGTGTCGGCCGGCGGGACCCGCTCCTCGCGCACCAGCACGACGGTCGTCGGGACGTGGCCGAGCGCACGCATCTCCTCGGTGAAGGACGCCAGGTGCAGTGTCGACTGCACGGGACGGTGCGCCACGAAGGTGCCCTTGCCGCGCACGCGCTCCAGGTAGCCCTCGTTGACGAGCTGTCCGAGGGCCTCGCGCACCGTGATCCGGGACACCCCGTACTCGGCGATGAGCTGCCGCTCCGAGGGGATCGCCGCGCCGGGCGCGAGTCGGGCGGTCGCGAGGTCGAGCAGGATCCGCCGCAGCTGCTGGTGCTTCGGCTCGGCCCCCTCGGTGATGCGGCTCGTCATGCGGTCCTCGTGCTCCGGTGCTCGTCGACTCCGGGCGGTCCTCGCCCAGCTGGTCCTGTGCGGACATGACCAGTTGTCCTCACAGTAGCGATCAGGATGCGAGAAGCCAACGCCGTGACAAGATGACGCCCGTGACCTCGGTGGTGATCGTGGACGACGAGACGCTCGTCCGGTACGGCTTCGAACTCATCCTCGGCGCAGCGGCGGACATCGACGTCGTCGCCACGAGCGGTGACGTCGACGCGGTCGAGACCGTGCGCCGGCACGCCCCCGACGTGGTCCTGCTCGACGTGCGCATGCCCCGGGTGAACGGGCTCGAGGTGCTCGCTGCACTCCGGCAGCTGCCCGAGCCGCCCGCCGTGGCGATGCTCACCACGTTCGACACCGACACGCAGGTGGTCACCCGGGCGATGGAGTCCGGCGCCGCCGGGTTCCTGCTCAAGGACACCGACCCGGAGTCGCTCGCCGAGTACGTCCGGGCGCTCGCCCGCGGCGGCATCGTCCTGGCACCGGGCGTGGACCGCACCCGCCTGTTCGCGCACCGGCCGTCGACGCCGGCGCCGGAGCTCTCCGACCGCGAGCACGCCGTGGTGCGGCTCGTCGCCGAGGGTGCCAGCAACCCCGAGATCGGCCAGCGCATCGGCGTCAGCACCGGCACCGTGAAGGAGGACGTCCGCGCCCTCCTCGCCGCGTTCGGCGTCACCACGCGCGTCCAGCTCGCGCTGCGCGCGGCGGAGGCCGGGCTGCTCGATGGCTGAGCCCGCTCCGTCCGGTCGCGTCCGACGGCTGCTGGCGCGGACGGACGGGAGGCTCGACGCACTCGTCGACGTCGGCCTCCGTCGTGCGCGTGCCCACCCGGCCCCGTGGTGGCTGGTCGACGCGCTCTTCCTCGCGGCCGCCGTCGTCGACGCCGTGCTCGACATCGCGGGCGCCACGACGACCGAGATCACCCTGTCGCTCGTCGCGGCGGGTGCACTCGTCCTCCGTCGGCGGCTCCCCGTCCTGGCCTTCGCGCTCACGATGCCCGGGCTCTTCATCGGCTCCGGTGTCGTCGCGGCGAGCATCGCCCTCTTCACGCTCGGTGAGCGGACGGACCGCCGGTGGCTCATGCTGCTCGCCGCCGTCGTGCAGTTCGTCGGGTTCAGCGGCTTCGTCGTCGGCCCGCCGCAGCAGCTCGACGAGATCGTGGTGTCGATCGTGTACGCGCTCATCTTCGCGCTCGGCCCGCTCTCGATCGGCCTGCTCGTGCGGACCCGCGCGGACCTGGTCGACCGCATCGCCGAGCTCGGGGCCTCCCGTGCCGAGGAACGGCGTCGCGCCGCCGAGGTCGCCCTCTCCCGCGAACGCGCCCTGCTCGCGCGCGAGATGCACGACGTCGTCTCGCACCAGGTGACCCTCATCGCGGTGCAGGCCGGCGGCGTGCAGATGGCCGGGCGCGACGAGCAGGAGCGGGCGTTCGCGCGGACGATCCGGCAGCTGTGCGTCGTGACCCTGCAGGAGCTGCGCGAGATGGTCCAGGTGCTCCGGGCGTCCGGCGGCACCGACCGGGAGATCGCCCCGCAGCCCGTGCTCGCCGACCTGCCCCGGCTCGTCGCCGCGAGCGGGCTCGAGACCGACGCGGCCGTCGACCTGCCCGAGACCCTGCCCCTGCCCGTGCAGCGCGCGGTCTACCGCTTCGTGCAGGAGGGCCTGACGAACGTCCGGAAGCACGCCCCCGGCGCCGTGGTCCGGATCAGCGGTCGGCTGCACGGCGACCAGGTGCTCGTCGACCTCGTGAACGGGCCCGCACGTGCCGACCGGCTCGAACTGCCCGGGTCCGGCCTGGGGCTCATCGGGCTCGGCGAACGCGCGTCGCTCCTCGGCGGCCGCCTCGACTCGGGACCGCAGCCCGGCGACGGGTTCGCGCTGCACCTGCGCCTGCCCGTCGAGCACCGACCGAGCGTCCCCACCCCCTGACGGCCGGGCGAGCGAGCGGCGGACGACGGGTGACCAGCCCTCCGAGGGACGGTCGGTGGCCGATCGGCCACCCGTGTTCACGCCACCGCCCGATGCACCGACCCGGCAGGGTCGGCTGTGATGGCAGCGTGGTCCAGTCAGCGCTCGTCGTCAGCATCCGTCGACACCCCGTCTCCGTGGGCGTCGGCGTCGCCTCCGTCCTGCTCGCCGTCACGGCACGCGTCGCGCACGCCGAGCCGGACTTCCCGCACCACCCGCCGGTCGCCTGGGCAGCCCTCGCGGTCGTCGTGGCCGTCACGGTGCTCGCGGAACGCACGCTCGGGTCGCTGCGCACCGTCCTCGTCGGCGTGGGCGCCCCGCTCGCGGCCGTCGGCGTCACCTTCCTGGCGGTGACGGTCGGGTCGGCGATGGGCGAGGCCCACGCGGAGGCCGCCGCGGGTGAGCCGCTGTTCGCCCCGTCCGCCGTCGCGACCGCCCTGCTCGCCGCGGCCTCCGCCACGATGCCGCCGGCCCGCCGACGTCGTGTCCGGGCCGTCCTGTGGACGGTCGTGCTCACCCTGGTGCTGTTCGCCGGCCACGGCTCCGACACCGCGCGTGCCCTGGCGACCCTGTTCGGGACCGCCGCCGGAGCGCTCGTGGTGCGCCGCGCCTCCCGGCCGGCACCGACCGCGCCGCGCACCGACCGGACCGTCGTCACCCACCCGCGCTCGGTCGTCGTCGCGACGCTCGTCGCCCTCGGCGCGGGCACCCTGGTGACGCTCGTCGTGCCGGAGCCGGACGGCGTCCTGTCGCCGTTCGCCGATGCCATGAGCGACCGGGCGACCGTGCTCGTCGGGGTGCTCCTGGTCGGGGCCGCCTGGCTCGTCCAGCGCGGCCGTCGCACCGGGCTCGTCCTGGCGGCGGGCCTGCTGGTGACGCTGTCCGCCGTGCTCGCCGACGTGTTCCTCATCGAACCACTGCAGGACGGCTTCGTGCAGTGGCAGGGTCTGACGACCGACGAGGTCGAGTGGCAGGTCACGCTGCTCGGGGCCTGGGCCGTCCCCGCCGCCGTGCTCCTGGCGATCGTGGTGCTCCGCGGCCAGCTGGTGCGCGCTCGCTTCCGTGCGACGCCGACCTGCGGCGAGGACTACCTCGGCATGCTCCGCGAGGGGGACGCGGGCACGCTCGGGCACATGGGCACCTGGCGGGGCAACGCGACCTGGACGCACCCGGACGGACTCGGTGCCGTCGCCTACCGCGTGCACGGCGACGTCGCCCTGACCGTGTCGGACCCGGCGTGCGCCGCTGCGGACCGGGCCGAGGTGGTCGCCGCGTTCGCCCGCGCCTGCGAGCGGAACGGCTGGACCCCCGCGTTCACGAGCGTGCACGAGCCGGTGCGGGCGATCCTCGCGGCCGAGGGGTGGGCGTCCTTCCCCGTGGGCGTGGAGTCCGTGCTCGACGTGACGACGTTCGACCTGCGCGGCAAGAAGCGCCAGGACCTGCGCACCGCGTCCAACCGTGCCGACCGCGAAGGGCTCCGCGACGAGTGGACCACGCTCGCCGCCCTCGACGCCGACCAGCGCGCGCAGGTCGAGACGATCTGCACCCGCTGGGCAGCCGACCGTCGGCTGCCGGAGATGGGCTTCACGCTCGGTGGGTTCCGCGAGCTCGAGGACCCGGACGTCCGACTGCTGCTCGCCGTGACCGCCGAGGGTCGGGTGACCGCGGTGACGAGCTGGCTGCCCGTGTACGAGCACGGTGCCCTGACCGGGTACACGCTCGACGTCATGCGGCGCGGCGAGGACGGGATGCCCGGGGTGATGGAGTTCCTGATCGCCCGGACCGCCCTGCGCGCCCGCGAGGCCGGCCTCACCACGATCAGCCTCTCCGGCACGCCGCTCGCACCGCACACCGACGCCGGGTCCTGGGTGGCCCGCGGGTCGGCGCTCCTCGCCCGGGCGCTCGAGCCCGTCTACGGCTTCCGGTCGCTGCAGCGCTTCAAGGAGAAGTTCGGCGCGCGCCACGAGCCGCTCTGGCTCGTCGTCCCGAGCGCGCTGCAGGCGCCCCGGGTGGCGCGAGCGCTCACCAGCGCGTACGTGCCCGGGCTCCGTCCCAAGCACCTGTGGGCGCTCCGCCAGGCGCACGTCGCCCCGGCGGCTGAGCAGCCGGCCGCCCGCTCGTGAGCCCCGTCGAGTGGCTGCTCGCGACGCAGCTGCAGGCACCGAACAAGCTCGTGCCGGCCGACCTGGCGTTCGCCGTGCTCGCGACCGCCGTCCTGCTGCCCGCCGTGCGGCAGTGGCGGTCGCGGCAGGCCTGGCGCCGAGCGGCCCTCCGCGCCGGCATCGCTGCCGCTGCCGCGCTCGTCGTGCTCGCCGCCTGCTGGTTCACCACGCAGGTCGTCGACCTGTTCGGCGTCGCGCTGAGCCCGATCACGCAGATGTGGAGCGCCTTCGCCGGCGCGGCACTCGCCCTCGCGGTCACCGGTCTGGTGCAGGGCGGCGGATGGCGTCGCGCGCTCGCGATCGTCCTGGTACCGGCGGCGCTCGTCGTGCCCGCGCTCGGCATCAACGTCGAGTTCGCCAAGTACCCGACGCTCGGCACCGTCGTGCAGAGCGACCCGTGGCCCGCCTACGACCGTGACGCCGCTCCCCTCGACACGATGCCCACCGCCGGGATCGTCCGGACCGCGACCATCCCCGGCACGCGCTCGCACTTCGACGCGCGGCCGGCCGTCGTCTGGCTGCCGCCGGCGGCCCTGGTGCGGGACCCGCGACCACTGCCCGTCGTCATCGCCTTCTCGGGGCAGCCGGGTGCGCCCGGGGACCTGTTCACCGCCGGTCGTCTGGCGGAGTCCCTGGACGCCTACGCCCGCGCGCACGACGGTCGGGCGCCCATCGTCGTGAGCGTCGACCAGCTCTCCGCGCCGGGGAGGAACACGATGTGCGTCGACTCCCGGCTCGGGAACGTCGCGACCTACGTGACGCAGGACGTGCCGACCTGGATCCACGCGAACCTACCGGCGACGACCGACCGGAAGGCCTGGGGGCTGACCGGGTTCTCGCAGGGCGGCACGTGCACGATGCAGTTCCTCACCGGGCACCCGTCCGCCTTCGGTGCGGCGCTGGCGGTGTCGAGCGAGCTCCAGCCGATCGACCAGGGCCCGCAGCACAGCGCCGACCAGGCGTTCGGCGGATCCGTGGCGGCCTGGCAGGCGGCGGCACCGATCGCACAGATGCGGGAGCACGGGCTGGACGGCCACGCCCTCTGGCTGACCGCCGGGTCGTCCGACCGGAAGTTCAGCGAGAACGCACGGGAGCTCGGTGCGGCCGCGCGGGAGGCAGGGGCCCGGGTCGAGGTCGGATCAGCGCCGGGCAGCGGTCACGACTGGAACACTGTGCAGTGGTCGTTCCGGACGTACGTCGGGCCGTTCGCGGATGCGTTGTCCGTGGCGGAACTTCGATCACAAAACTGAATATCGTACATCCGATGTTTGACGTCAGTACCACCCCCGCGCAACGCTGTGGGGACACGTCAGACGAACGGAAGGACGACGACATGGAACACGGGACGACACGGGACACGGGGAAGCAGGTCCTGCTCGGGCTCGCCGTGACGATCGGTCTGGTCCTCGGCGGGACGGCGACAGCGGCGGTCGCCAGCCCGACCGAGGTCCTGGGGCACGGTCCCGAGGCGGGTGGGGTCGTCCTCCCGGACTCCGGCATCGGGACGACGGGCGAGCACCGGACCTCGGGCCAGCAGCGGAGTGACGGCGGGGGCGGGAGCTTCTGGCAGTGGGGCGTCAGCGGCGGGGACGTGTGGTCGAACTACTTCCGTGAGAAGCGGTGCCACGGCGCCACGGCGGTCGGCAAGAAGACGAAGCGCGTCACCGGTGTCGCAGGTGGTCGGTACGCCTACGCGGCGACGCCGAAGAAGCCCAGCGGGAACCAGGCGTACTACCACAACTGCTGATCCGGTCAGGCTCGAGAGGACGGCATGCGATCCCGCGTGCTGCGGCTCGCCTACGCGATCCCGCCGGTGCTCGCCTTCGTGCTCGCCTTCGTCGGACTGGCCGTGACGGACGAGTCCGGCGTGGTCGGCTCGACGTCGTCGGTCACCGTCTCCCTGGACGGCGCGGCGCAGTCGAACCGGGTCATCGCCGGAGCGATCGCCCGCGTCGTCCGAGAACACCACGCGACCGTCGTCCGGATGGTCGCCGACCGCGCTGACCCGATCGGACGCAGGACAGCACTCGTGACCGATGCTCCGGGGACGATCGGCGAGCAGTGGCTCCGTGACGGCTACCCGGACTTCTCCCGCACGATGTCGTCCCGGGTCCGGCCGATGTCCGACCTCGATCGCGTGGACCCGGCAGGGACGTACGAACTGTTCGGGGACGAGGCCGCCCGGCGCGACCTGGTCCGCGCCTTCGCCTCGGCCGGGTACGGAGCCCGGACCGAGTCGACCCCGCTCCTGGGCCGGCTCGGGATCGGTGCGACGGTCGACGGCGTCCCGGGCCTGGTCGGCGTCCTGGTGCTCGGAGCGACGACCGCGTGCCTGGTCGCGACGGTCGGCTCCCCACGGCGCTGCGCGGTCCGGCGACTGCACGGACACAGCACGGCGCGGATCCTGCGGCAGGAGCTCGGTGCACTGCGGACGAGCGCGACGGTCGCGCTCGTCGGCGCGCCACTCGCCGGCGTCGGCATCTGGATCATGAACGGCGCAGCGCAGTGGCCGGCACTCGTCGCTGCGACCGCGGTGCTCGGCGCCGCGCTGCTCACGCCGGTGGTGCTCGCGCACGCGACGGGCGTCCTCCTCGCCTGCCGACGGCCCCTGGTCGACGCGCTGCGTGGGGCACGGCCGCCGGGCGGTGTCGTCGGCCTCGCCCACGCCGCCCGTCTCGTGGCGACCCTGCTGCTCGTCTCCGCAGTGAGCGGTCTCGTCGGCGCCGAGATCGTGGCGAGGACGTCCGGCACCGAACGGGACCTCCGAGCGGCGGGGACGGCCGTGCAGCTGTGGATCACGCCGGACCCCCGACCGATCGAGTCGCAGGCGTACTGGGACCGGCTCGGCCGGTTCGCCGGTGGGGCGCTGCAGGACCACGACGCTCTGCTCAGCGCGGTCAAGGAGGTCTCGACCGGTTCGGGCAACGCCGGGGTGCCCGCGCTCTTCGTCGACGCCGAGTACCTCCGGCTCCAGGACGTCCGCGCGGCAGACGGCACCCGCATCCGCGCCGGGTCGAGACCGACCGCCTGGATCCCCGAGCACAGCTGGCTCGATCCGGACGCACTGGTCCGGTCGCTCACCGACTGGGACCTCCGCGATGCGCCCGATGCGGCCCGCAGGGACATCACCGTCGGGCGCCTCGGTACGCCGGAGCTCTGGACCTACCCGGACGGCGGCTCGGTGCGGGGCTGGCTCGACGACGCCGTCCTGGTGGTCGTCCCGACGCCGGCCACGATGTTCTCGGCGGACCAGCTCGGCTCGTGGCTGTCGACCGGCGACGTCGCGTTCCGCGACCGTGCGCGCACGGAGCGGGCGATCCACGCTGCCGGGGTCGGCTCGGAGATCAGTGCCGTGGTGGACGTCGGACAGGCGGCAGCGGAGACCGCACGCGGTGCCCGACGGACGGTCGTCGCCCAGGCTGCTGCGGTCGTCAGCGCTGCCGTCGTGGCGGTCGTACTCGCCGCGCTCGCCACGTCGGCCCATCGTCGACGGCACGGCCGTGCCCGGTTCGCCAAGACCGTCGCGGGCGTCCACCCCGTCCGTGCCGACGGCGACCTGCTGACCGTCGAGGTCGTGTCGGTCGTCCTCGCAGCACTGGCAGCCGGAGTGGCGTGGTCCCGGCTCCGGCTGGGCGATGCGGGGCAGATCTCGGTGCTGGACCCACTGACGCAGGCCGCGAGCCCGTCGGCCCTGCTCGCGGTCACGGCCGCGGTGGTCGTGTCGATCCTGAGCACGTCCATCGTCCTCGGCACGGCGCGCGAGACCGACCGATCACGAGGAGACGAGGCGCGATGATCGAGGCACGAGGGGTCAGCAAGCAGCGGGGCGGTCACACGCTCTGGGAGGACCTCACCTTCTCGGTCGCCGCCGGCGAGGTCGTGGCGCTCACGGGCCCCAGCGGCTGCGGCAAGTCGACGCTGCTCGACTGCGTCGGCCACATCGACCGGGTCGACTCCGGGACGATCAGCATCGGCGGTGTGGACGCGGGACGGAGTGCACGCCGCGCGCGCCTGCTCCGACGGGACCACATCGGCTACCTGTTCCAGGACTTCGGGCTGGTCCACGATGCAACCGTGGGGGCGAACGTCGACCTCGCCCGACCGACCGGACGCGGCCGTCGTCGGGGCCTCTCGACCGCCGCGGCGCTCGAACAGGTCGGACTCGGCGGCCGCTCGACGGCGCGCGCCCATGAGTTGAGCGGCGGCGAGCAACAGCGCGTCGCGCTCGCGAGGCTCCTCGTCAAGCAGCCGTCCGTCATCCTCGCCGACGAGCCGACCAGCGCGCTGGATGCCGACAACGCTGCGCTGGTGCTCGACCGGCTCGAGTCGTTCGCGGCCGCAGGCGCCGCGGTCCTCATCGCGACGCACGCTCCGTCGGTCACACGGCGCGCGGCACGCGTGATCGCCCTCCGGGATGCACGGGACCATCGAGGCGGCCCCTGAGCAGGCCCGCTCCTCGGCGTCGTCCGCCCCTCAGGCGTTGCGGACGAGCCAGGCGAACTGGTCGTCGGTGAGTTCGCGGTCGGTCCACACCTGACCGAGCACGCCGTCCGGAGCAGCGACCGACGCCGGCCCCTGCCAGACGAGCGACAGCCCCACCTTCCGCAGCACAGCGGCCGACGCCGGGTTGTTGGTCAGCACCCGGCCCGTCACCGGCGCGCAGGGAGCTGCGCGGTGCGCTTCGGCCACGGCTGCGCGCGCGAGCTCGCCGGCGTACCCGTTCCCCCAGGCTGCGGGAGCCAACCGGTAGCCGAGGTTCCAGACCCCCGCCGTCGTCATGTCGACGCCGCCGACCCCGACGAACGCTCCGTCCGTCGTGCGGACCGTCCACGAGCCGAGGCCGTACCGGGCCCGACCGCCGATCTTGCGCTGCACCATGTCGATCGTCGTCGCACGGTCGGCGTGCCGCCCGGAGGGCAGGTGCTCCCAGGTCCGCGCGTCGGAGAACACCGTGTGCACGTCGTCGATGTCGGCGGGCGTGAGCGGTGTCAGCACCAGGCGATCCGTCCGGATCTCCTGCTGTGGGGTCAGGAGCTGGTGGGCCATGGTCCGATCATCACCCCGACCCCCGACAACTGGGTGGACACCACGCGACGTCCGCGCGATCCGGCCCCGGACTGCGGCTTCGCGCAGCCCGGGGCCGCCCAACGAGTACACAATCACCGATTTTTCAGCATGAAGGACGTTTTCACTGTACAGTGAAAACGTGCCGAACACTGAAGAGTTCGCGATCACCGCACTGGCGGAAGCGCTCCCGAACGGCTCGGTCGTCCTCTCACCGAGACGCGACGGGAGCTGGACGGCAACACTGCCCGACGGATCCCGTCGCCGCCTCGTCGTCTCCTGGGCCGGCTACGGCTACCCGAGGGACGTGCAACGAGCACTGATCGACCCGGAAGTGCGCGCAGCACGAGAGCACGGCGACCTCATCGTGATCGCTGCCCACACCGTGTCACCAGGAGCACGACAGCTGCTCCGCTCCGAGGGCGCGTCGTGGGTCGGGCGCGATGGATCCGCGGAGCTCCGTCTCGGTACCGTGTGGGTCGACCGGGACGGCGCTTCGCCGTCCCGCCCTGCTGATCGTCCGCTGACATGGAGCCCTGCCCGGGCTGACGTCACGGAAGCGCTGCTCGCCGTCCTGACGAAGCAGGACCCCGCCACGGCGGGAGCGAGCGACGTACCGGATGTCGAGACGGTTGCCCGTATGAGCGGTCGATCCCTCGGGACCGTCGCCGGCACCTACGCGCTCCTCGATGCGCAGCAGTGGACGGCACCGGGCCTTCGACCCCGGAGCCGGGTCGTCGCGAACGGGCCGGCGATGTTCGACTCCTGGTCACGGTGGACGGGTGAGCAACGCCGACGCTTCGACGGCTTTCACTCGGTCCACCGGGACCCCGCTCGCATCGTGGAGCAACTCGTCGAGGCGTTCGGCGACGAGCTCGTCCTGACCGGAGCCGCAGCGAGCGAGCTGTCCCGCCCCACGCTGACCGGCGGATGGGTCGTGACCGCCTACGTCGCGAGTCCGGACGCCTGGCGCGGGATCGACGAAGCGACCCGACGCGCCCGACTGATCCCCGCTTCCGTGCCGCGGATCAGACTCGCACCGACCACGCCCGTCATCGAGAGGACCGCCAGCATCGTCGATGGTCGCCGAGTCGCCGCGCCCGCTCGTGTCTACGCTGACCTCGCCGCGGGCACGGACCGCGAGCGTGAGGCAGCAGAGTCCTTCCGCGCCACGATGCTCCAGGTGGTCTCGTGAGCTCGGACCCATCGACGCGGAGCCGGGGTGCCCGAGCGCTCGCCGAGACGGCGTACGCGTCGTTGCTGCGCGCGGTGGGCGACCGCCGACGCGATCTGCTGCTCATCGGGGGCCTCGTGCCGGAGCACCTCGTGGAGTCGGACGAGCCCCACCAAGGCACGAACGACGTCGACGTCCTGATCGACATCGGCCTCGTGTACGACCGGGACGACCTCGACTTCGCGTGGCTGGAGCACGCACTCCTGGCCGCCGGGTTCGTCACGGCCACCCCGAACACCGGTTGGCGGTGGCTGCTCGACGTCGGGGGCTTCCCCGTCCTGGTCGAGTTCCTGGTGGACGTCCCGGACAACATCGACCAGGAGATCGCGCTGCCGGGCTGCTCGGTGCTCGGCGCCAAGAACCTCCGGGGACCGGGGCCGGCGCTCCACGACGTCCACGCGACGCAGATCAACGGGGAACAGGCGCCCATCACCGGACTCGGCGGGTACGTCGCCGCGAAGGGCGCGAGCGCCTACTGGCGTCGCGCGGACAAGGATCTCTACGACTTCGCCTGGGTCCTCGTGGCCGATCTCCGCTCCGGGAGACCCCGTGCCGCCGACGCCGTGCTCACCGTCCTCGAGCCGGTCTCCGAGCGCGACCGGGCCGACGCGGTCGTCGCCGTCTGTGACCTCTTCACGAGCGCGGATGCGACCGGCGCGCGTGCGTACTCGGAACTCTCCACGGCCGCGGGCAGCGCGGAGCCTCCGGAGAGCCACGCACTCGACGCCGTCGTCGCGGTCTCCGCCTTCCGCGCTGCGGTCGCAGGGCGCATCGACGAGCTGCGCTCGCGCGCCTGAGTGACGCCGGCCCGGCGCTGCGGAACCCCACAGCACCGCCGGGACCCAGGCGTCAGTCGAGCAGCAGCGCCGGCTCCTCGAGCACCGAGGCGATGTCGTGCACGAAGCGCGAGGCCACGTCGCCGTCGACGACCCGGTGGTCGAACGAGGCACCGATCGTGGTCACCATGCGCGAGCGGACCTCGCCGTCGACGACCCACGGCTTGGGCTTGATCGTGCCCATCGCGACGATGGCGACCTCGCCCGGGTTGAGGATCGGGGTGCCGGTGTCCATGCCGAAGACACCGATGTTCGTGATCGTCACGGTGCCGTCCGCCATCTGCTGCGGCGTGGTCTTGCCGTCGCGGGCGGTGAGCGTCAGGTCCTCGAGCGCCTTCGCGAGCTCGAACAGGGACATGTCCTGCGCGTCCTTGATGTTCGGCACGATGAGCCCACGCGGGGTCGCCGCGGCGATGCCGAGGTTCACGAAGTGGTGGACGATGATCTCCTGGTCGGTCCAGGTCGAGTTCACCGACCGGTTCCGACGGACGGCCCAGATGACCGCCTTGGCGAAGACGAGCAGCGGCGAGACCTTGACGCCGGCGAACGTCGGCGAGGACTTCAGGCGCTTGACGAACTCCATGGTGCGGGTCGCGTCGACGTCGACGAACAGGGACACGTGCGGCGCCGTGAACTTCGACGTGGTCATCGCCTTCGCGATGGCCTTCCGCACGCCCTTGACCGGGATGGTCTCGCGGCGGACGTCGCCCCACTCGGGCGTCTCGATGTTGCGGAAGACGCCGGCCTGCTTCGCGTGCCGGATGACGTCGTCGCGCGTGACCTCGCCGGCGAGACCCGTCGGCACGACCTCGGTCAGGTCGACGTCCAGGTCCTTCGCGAGCTTCCGGATCGGCGGCTTCGCCAGGACGATGCCCGACACGACGGCCTTGCGCGGTCGGGAGCCCTGCTCGCCGACGGCCTGCGAGATGCTGTCCTCGCCCGGGTCCGAGGCGGCCTCGGCCGCGGCGACGGCGTCCGCACTGGAGGCACGGCTCGCCTCGGCGGCGAGCGCTGCGGCCCGGCGGGCGCCCGGCTTCCGGCGGGACGGGGACGTGGTCGCGGAGCCGTACCCGACCAGGACGGCGCCGGACGACTCGTCGGAGCCGACGACGGTCGCGTGGTCAGCGACCGGCTGCGACGGAGCCGCGTGCCGCGGTTGCTGCGGAGCAGCAGCTGCCGGTGCGGCCGCTGCGGGTGCGGCCGCTGCGGGTGCGGCCGGGGCGGCGGCCGGTGCCGGCGGGGTCTGCTGCGCGGAGGTCTGCTGCACGGGCGCCGGCGGCGTCGGCGCGACGGGAGCCGGAGCGGCCGCTGCGGCAGGCGGGGTGACGGCGACGTCCGGCGAGGCCGGGACGCTGTCGGCGACGGTGGACGGGCCTCCCGGCTGGGCGGACGTCGACGCGACCTGCACGTCCGAGTCGACCCGGATGATCGGCTTGCCGACCTCGACGGTGTCACCCTCGGAGACGAGCAGCCCGGTGACGGTCCCGGCGAACGGCGACGGCAGCTCGACGAGCGACTTCGCGGTCTCGATCTCGACCAGGACCTGGTCGACGGCGACCTCGTCCCCGATCGCGACGCGCCACTGCACGATCTCGGCCTCGGTCAGGCCTTCGCCCACGTCGGGCAGGGGGAATTCGGCGGCGGGCACTGCGGCTCCTTCGAACGTTCTGGTCGGCTCGGTCAGTATGCGAGGGCGCGGTCGACGGCCTCGAGGACACGGTCCGCGTCCGGCAGGTGGAGGTGTTCGAGCTTCGACACCGGGAAGGGGACGTCGAACCCGGAGACCCGGATCGGCGGCGCCTGCATCGTGTAGAAGCACTGCTCCGCGACGGTCGCGGCGATCTCGCTGCCGACGCTGACGAAGCCGGAGGCCTCCTGCGCGATGACCACCCGGCCGGTCTTGCGGACCGAGGTCAGCAGCGGCTCCCAGTCGATCGGCGAGATGGAGCGGAGGTCGATGACCTCGCAGCTGGTGCCCTCGGCCTCGGCGATGTCCGCAGCCTGCATGAGGGTCGCCACCATCGCACCGTGGCCGACGAGGGTGACCTCGGTGCCGGTCCGGGCGACGCGCGTGGTGTGCATCGGGACGTGGCCGTCGACGAGGTCGACCTCGCCCTTCGGCCAGTAGCGCGACTTCGGCTCGAGGAACACGACCGGGTCCTTCGACGCGATCGCCTCCTGGATCATCCAGTACGCGTCGTTCGGCGTGCTCGGGCTCACCACGCGCAGGCCCGGGGTGTGCGCGAAGTACGCCTCCGGGGACTCCTGGTGGTGCTCCACGGCGCCGATGTGCCCGCCGTAGGGGATGCGGATGACGACCGGCAGCGACATGTGCTGCGGCAGGCGGTTCTGCATCTTGGCGAGCTGCGAGGTGATCTGGTCGAAGCCCGGCCAGACGAAGCCGTCGAACTGGATCTCGACCACCGGACGGTAGCCGCGCAGTGCCAGGCCGATCGCGGTGCCGATGATGCCGGCCTCGGCGAGCGGGGTGTCACGGACGCGCTCGGCACCGAACCGCTCCTGCAGGCCCTCGGTGATGCGGAAGACGCCGCCCAGCTGGCCGATGTCCTCGCCCATGAGCAGGACCTTGTCGTCCGCGGCCATCGCGGCGGCGAGGCCGGCGTTGAGCGCCTTGGCCATCGGCAGGGTCTGCACGGGCTCGCTGGGGACCTCGCCCGCACCGGGGTGGGCGCGGAGCGTGTAGTCGAAGAGCTGCTCGGTCGTGCTCATCAGTGGGAGCCCCCTTCGTACCCGGCCTCGTACTGCTCGAGCCAGGCCTTCTGCGCGGTGGTGACCGGGTGCGGCTCGCGGTACACGTTGTCGAACATGACGTCCACCGACGGCGGGGTCAGGGCCACGGTCGCCCGTCGGACGTCGGCGGCGATGTCCTCGCCCTCCTCGTCGAAGCGCGCGAGCTGCTGGTCGGTGACCCCGCGGCTGCGCAGGTACGCGGCCGAACGGGCGATCGGGTCGCGCTCCACCCACGAGGTGAGCTCGTCGTCGAGGCGGTAGCGGGTCGGGTCGTCGGAGCTCGTGTGCGCACCGATGCGGTAGGTCTCGGCCTCGACGAACGCCGGCCCCTGCCCGGAGCGGGCGTGGTCGGTCGCGACGAGGGACGCCGTGTACGACGCCAGGACGTCGTTGCCGTCGACGCGGACGCTCGGGATCCCGAAGCCGCGCGGGCGGTCGACGAGCGGGGTCGGCGACTGCACCGACACCGGCACCGAGATCGCCCAGTGGTTGTTCTGCAGGAAGAAGACGACGGGGGCCTTCGTCGACGCGGCGAAGACGTACGCCTCGTTCACGTCGCCCTGGCTGGTCGCGCCGTCGCCGAAGTAGACGATGGTGCAGGCGTCGCGGTCGGGGTCACCGGTGCCCACGTCGCCGTCGAGCTGCTGACCGAGCGCGTAGCCCGTCGCGTGCAGCGTCTGCGACCCGATCACCAGCGTCGAGATGTGCGTGTTGCCGCGCTCGTCCGGGTCCCAGCCGCCGTGCGTCTGGCCGCGGTACATCGCGATGATCTCCATCGGCTCGACACCGCGGTGCATCGTGACGGCGTGCTCGCGGTACGACGGGAAGACGTGGTCCTGTGCGCGGAGGGCGAAGACGGAGCCGACCTGCGCGGCCTCCTGTCCGTGGCTCGGGACCCAGAGGCCGAGCTGACCGGTGCGCTGGAGGTTGTGGCCCGCGTGGTCGAACCGACGCGTGAGCACCATGCGGCGGTGCATCGCCAGCAGGGTCTCGTCCGGGATCGTCCGCGCGACGGCGGCGTACTCGGCGTTCTCGTCGGTCTCCACGAACCGGCCCTCGGGGTCGAGGATCCGGACGGTGGCCGTCGCGGGGGCCGCGGCGTGGAATGACATGTCGGTCAGCGTAACGCCAGGGCCTACCGGGCCGCCTGGAGGTCCCCCACAAGCGACCCCGCCGTTTCGAGGAGCGTTTCCACAGCCTCGTGCTCCCCGATCGACACCCGGATGCCCTCGTTCCCGAAGGCCCGCACGATGATGCCGGCGGCCTCGAAGCGCTCGGCCGCGTGGGCCGTCAGCTCCCCGGTCGGCAGCCACACGAAGTTGCCCTGGGCGTTCGGGACGTCCCAGCCCTGGCCGCGCAGCGCGGCGACGATGCGGTCACGGCTCGCCGCGAGCTCGGCGACGCGGTCGAGCAGCTCCGTCTCGCGCTCCAGGCTCGCGAGCGCCGCCGCCTGGCCCTGTGCCGTCACCGACAACGGGATCGCGCAGGCACGGACGGCGTCGAGCACGTACGCCGGACCGAACGCGTACCCGACGCGCAGGCCCGCGAGTCCGTACGCCTTGGAGAACGTGCGGAGGACGACGAGGTTCGGGTACCGCTCGAGCAGCGGCGTGCCACGGACCGCCGTGGGCTCGGTGACGAACTCGGCGTAGGCCTCGTCGAGCACGACGAGCACGGTCGACGGCACGCGCGCCATGAACGTCTCGAACTCAGCGCCCGTGACGACGGGACCGGTCGGGTTGTTGGGCGAGCAGACGATGACCATGCGGGTGCGGTCGGTCACGGCGTCGGCCATGGCGTCGAGGTCGTGGCCGCCGTCCGGGCGGTTCGGCACCTGCACGCTCGTGGCACCGGCGACCGTCACGACACCCGGGTAGGCCTCGAAGGAGCGCCACGCGTAGACGACCTCGTCGCCGGGGCCGCTCGTCGCCCGGGCCAGCTCGTGCAGGATCGCGACGCTGCCGGGCGCGACGTGGACCTCGTCGACGGTGAGTCCGGCGCGGTTCGCGAGCACGGCGCGGACGGCCAGGGCGGTGGCGTCCGGGTAGCGGTTGTAGGCCGTCTGCGCCTGCACGGCCTCGACGACGCCCGGCAGCGGCGGGAACGGGTTCTCGTTGCTCGACAGTTTGAAGGCGTCGGGCGCTGCCTGACGCCCCTGCTTGTACGCGGGGAGGACGGCCACCTCGGGCCGGATGTGCACGCGCTCGTCAGTCACGCGCTCAGGCTACCGGGGACCGTCCGGGGCGCGACGGGCATCATGAGGGCATGCGATTCCTCGTCCGCCTCGTCGTCAACGCCGTCGCGCTCTGGCTCACCACGCTCATCGTGAGCGGCGTCACCGTCACCCCGTTCGGCGACGGGGACACCACCGCCGTGGTGCTCACGTTCCTGCTCGTGGCGTTCGTGTTCGGGCTCGTGAACGCGGTCATCGGCACGATCATCCGGATCGTCGCGTTCCCGCTCTACGTCCTGACGCTCGGCCTGATCTCACTGATCGTGAACGCCGTGCTGCTGCTCATCGTCGCCGGGATCTCGGACGCGATCGGCTTCGGGCTCGAGGTCGAGTCCTTCGGCTGGGGCATCGTCGGTGCCTTCGTGCTCGCCGTGTTCTCGTGGCTGATCGGGCTGTTCGTGCGGCCGGTGCTGAACCGCCCGCGTCCGTGACCGCGGGCCGCACCGAGCCGGCCGCCCGCGCGACGCGTGCCGACGGCGAGGGCCGCGCCGTGCCTCCCGGTCGGACCGCCGTCGCGGACGTCACGTCCGTGCGCCATGATGTGCACATGAGCCCGGACGCCGACGCCCCGTTCCGCGTCTCGTTCGTCTGCAGCGGCAACATCTGCCGCTCCCCCATGGCCGGCATCGTCTTCGCACAGGTCGCCGCCGACGCCGGCATGGCCGACCGCTTCGTCGTCGAGTCGGCGGGCACCGGTGACTGGCACGTCGGCGAGCCCGCGGACGAGCGCACGATCGCGGCACTCGCAGCGCGCGGATACGATGGCAGCAGGCATCGCGCCCGCCAGTTCGACCCGGACCGGTTCCCGGACCTCGACCTGGTGGTCGCACTCGACCGCTCCCACGAACGCGTCCTGCGCTCGTGGGCACCGACCATGGACGACGCCGCCAAGGTGACGCTCCTGCTGCGGTACGACGACGCCTGGCCCCAGCAGGCCGACGTGCCGGACCCGTACTACGCGGACCGGCACGAGTTCGACCGAGTGCTCTCGACCGTCGAGCGTGCCTGCCGGGCGCTCTTCCGCCAACTCGAACCGGCAGTCCGTCAGGGAGCCCCATGACCCCCCTTCCCCCGCAGCCGATCAGCCCGCTCGACGGGCGGTACTACCCGGTCGTGCACACGGTGGGCGAGCACCTCTCCGAGGCCGGCCTCAACCGCGCACGCATCGTGGTCGAGGTCGAGTGGCTCATCTTCCTGACCGACCACGCGATGTTCACCACCTCGCCGCTGAGCATCGACGACAAGGCAGCGCTGCGCCGGGTCGTCGAGACCTTCGGCCACGACCAGATCGCGGAGCTCGCCGAGATCGAGGCCACGACGCGGCACGACGTCAAGGCCGTCGAGTACTTCGTCCGTCGCCGCCTGTCCGAGCTCGGGCTCGACGCCATCGCCGAGCTGACGCACTTCGCCTGCACCAGCGAGGACGTCAACAACCTGTCGTACGCACTGACGGTGCGGGACACCGTCGACCAGGTGTGGCTGCCCGCCTACCGCTCGGTCCTGGCGACGCTCCGCACCACGGCGGAGCAGCTCCGCGCCGTGCCGATGCTCTCGCACACGCACGGGCAGCCCGCGACGCCGACGACCCTCGGCAAGGAGCTCGCGGTGGTCGTCTACCGCCTCGAGCGCGTCCTGACGCAGATCGAGCACGGCGAGTACCTCGGCAAGTTCTCCGGCGCCACCGGGACCTTCTCGGCGCACCTCGCCGCCGACCCCGAGGCCGACTGGCCCGCGCTGTCGAAGGAGTTCGTCGAGGGCCTCGGCCTGACGTGGAACCCCCTGACGACGCAGATCGAGTCGCACGACTGGCAGGCCGAGCTGTACGACCGGGTGCGCCACGCGAACCGGATCCTGCACAACCTGGCGACCGACGTGTGGACCTACATCTCGATGGGTTACTTCACGCAGATCCCGGTGGCCGGTGCCACGGGGTCGTCGACGATGCCGCACAAGATCAACCCGATCCGGTTCGAGAACGCCGAGGCGAACCTCGAGATCTCGTCGGCGCTGTTCTCGACGCTGTCCGAGACCCTCGTGACGAGCCGCCTGCAGCGCGACCTGACCGACTCGACCACGCAGCGGAACATCGGCGTCGCGTTCGGGCACTCGCTGCTCGCGCTCGACAACCTGCGTCGCGGGCTCGGCGAGATCGCGGTGAACGAGACCCGGCTGGCCGAGGACCTCGACCACAACTGGGAGGTGCTCGGCGAGGCGATCCAGACGGTGATCCGCGCCGAGGTCACCGCCGGGCAGTCGAACATCGAGGACCCCTACGCGATGCTCAAGGAGCTCACGCGGGGCAAGCGCATCGGCCAGGACGAGCTCGTCGCGTTCGTGAACGGCCTCGACATCTCGTCGGGCGCCAAGGCACGACTGACGAACCTCACGCCCGGCACCTACACGGGCCTGGCCGACGAGCTCGTCGACCGCCTGGACGTCTAGTCCGACCCCTTCCGCAACACGCAACGACGGCGGCTCCTCGCAGCGGTACACCCCTGCGAGCAGCCGCCGTCGTTGCGTTCCGCGAGACCGCGAGCGGGCGCAGCGGACGGGAGGCGCGGGGCGGCCCCGCCGCGCGCGTCACCACCTCAGGTGGTGACGGCCCGTGCCTCGGCGACCAACGCCTCCAGGACGGTGCGGACCGCGGGACGGACCGCGCGGTCCGGACGGGTGAGCGCCTCGATCCTCCGGCCCGCCCGCACGTCGGCGAGCGTCGCCAACCGGAACCGTCCCGCCGCACGCGTGCCCGACGTGTACCGGGGCACGAGCGCGATGCCGTGCCCCGCGGCCACCAGGTTCTCGATGACGGGCAGGTGGATCGTGCGGAACGCCACCGACGGCGGGGTGTCGGACGCCGCGGCCATCGCGATCAGCACGCGGTCGATCGGGTAGTCCTCGGGCACGCCGATCCAGGTCTCGTCGACGACGTCCTCGATGCCGACGCGCTCCCGGTCGGCGAGCGGGTGGTCGAGCGGCAGGGCGACGTCGAGCGGTTCCCGGAGCAGCGCGACCGTCTCGACGGCGCCGTCGGGGCGGCGGGCACCGTCCGGGCGGTGCCCGATGACGACGTCGTGGTCGGCGGTGAGCGGCGCGAACTCCCCCTCGCTGACGTCGACGTCCGAGAGCTCGAGGACGATGCCCGGGTGCTCGCGCATGCGCGTGAGGAGCCCCGGCAGCAGCAGCTCGGCCGCCGAGGGGAACACCGCGAGGTCGACCGTCCCGCTCACCCCCGCGAGGTGCTCCGACCACGCCGACTCCACCGTGGCGAGCGCGGTCGCGACACCGGTGGCCATGTCGGCGAGTGCCCGGCCGTCCGCGGTGAGGCGCACGCCGCGCCCGACGCGCTCGACCAGGGGTACGCCGGCCTGGCGCTGCAGCGTGCGGAGCTGTTGCGACACCGCGCTCGGGGTGCGGTGCGTGGCTGCTGCGACCGCGGTGACGCTCCCCCGTTCCGCGAGCTCGCGGAGGACCGGCAGCAGGGCGATGTCGAAGCCGACCATGCAGGGACCCTACAACGATGCTGTCGCACCGTGCGCTGGTGCTACCGCTTCTCGTGCGGGACGATCGATCCGTGCTCTTCCGCGACCGCATCCTGGCCCTCGTCGTCGCCGTGGCGTGGGGTCTGAACTTCCCGGCGACCGCGATCGCCCTCGACCACTGGCCCCCGTTCCTGCTCGCCGCCGTCCGGTTCAGCCTGCTGGCCGTCCCGACGATCCTGTTCGTCCCGCGGCCGAGGGTCCCGTTCCGGTGGATCGTGCTCGTCGGTGCGACGCTCGGCGTCCTGCAGTTCGCGTTCCTGTACCTCGGCATGGCGGCCGGGATGCCGACCGGGCTCGCGTCGCTGGTGATCCAGGCATCCGCGCCGTTCACGGTCGTGCTCGCCGGGGTCCTGCTGCGTGAGAAGCTCACCGCCCGTCAGGTCGTCGGGGTGTCCGTCGCGGTCGCGGCCCTCGGCGTCATCGCGGTGCACCGGGCGCAGACCGCGGCGCTGCTGCCGGTCGTGCTGGTGCTGTGCGGGGCGCTGGGCTGGGCGCTCGGCAACGTCGCGACGCGGCGGACCGGTCCGGTGAACCCGCTGCACCTGACCCTGTGGTGGGCCGTCGTGCCGCCGGTGCCGATGTTCGCACTGTCGCTGCTCGTCGAGGGGCCGGAACGGGTCGGTCGGGCGTTCGGCACGGCGTTCACCGCGTCGGCGTTGCCGGCCGACCTCGGCCTGCTCTACATCGTCGTCGCGGGGAGCCTGGTCGGGTACGGGATCTGGTCGCGCCTGATGGGGAAGTACCCGTCGAGCACCGTCGCACCGTTCTCGATGCTCGTCCCCGTGATCGGGGTGCTCGCCTCGTGGGCGGCGTTCGGCGAGGTGCCGGACGTGGTCGAGGTCGTGGCCGGTGCCGTGGTGGTGGTCGCCGTGCTGTGGTCGTCGCGCACCGCGAGGGTGGTGCCGGCCGCGGCGGTGCCGGCGGTGGCGGTGCCGGTCAGCCCCGGTGCTGCCGGCGCTCGGCGATGATGCCGGCGAGCGCGCCGCGCAGGTGCGGGTACCGGAACTCGTAGCCCGCCTCGAGCAGTCGCGTCGGCACGACCCACCGACTCTTCAGCACGAGCTCGGTCTCCGTGCGGATCGCGAACGATCCGATCTCGAGCATCCACCGCCAGGTCGGCAGCCCGAAGCGCCGTCCGACCGCGTCGCGGATGGTGGCCATCACGGTCCGGTTGTCCGACGGCTCCGGGCTCGAGACGTTGACCGGGCCGTCGATGTCCTCGTGGTCGCGCACGAACCGGATCACCCCGAGGACGTCGTCGATGTGCACCCAGCTGAACCGCTGCCGCCCGTGCGTGTGCCGGTCGTGGTGGTACGTGCCCGCTCGGAGCCGGGCACGCGTCGGGAACCACGCCCCGTCGAACTGCGGCCCGCCGAGACCGGCCTGGGCCAGTCGGAGCAGCGGGACGAGGGCGCTCCCGTCGCCGAACACGATCGCCATCCGGAGCGCGACCCGGCGGGTGTGCGGCAGGTCCGCGCTGAACAGGGCGTCCTCCCACGCCTTCGCGACCGAGACCGAGAAGCCCTCGCCGAGCTCACCCGTGGCCTCGTCCTGGGGTCGGTCGTCCGCGTGCCGGTAGATCGTCGCGGTGGAGGCGTTCACCCACAGCGGCGGCGGGTGCTCGGCGGTCCGGATCGCCTCGGCCAGCTCGAGCGTCGTGTCCACGCGGGAGCGCATGATCTCCGCCCGGTTCCGACGGCCGTAGCGGCAGTTCACGCTCTTGCCCGCCATGTTCACCACGATCGCCGCACCGTCGACGAGCTCACGGATCCGGAGCGTGTTGCCCCACACCGCGTCGCCCGTGCGACCGACCGTGACGACCTCGTACCCCTCGTCGCGGAAGGCACGCTGCAGGTACCGTCCGACGAAGCCGCCCGCTCCCGCGATCACGGCGCGGCCCCTCGGCGCGCGGGTGGTGTCGTCGCTCATGGTGTCCCCTGTCCGGTGTCGGGCTCGATCCGGTAGCGGAAGGCGCCCTCGTACCGGTACAGCGTGCCGATCAGCGGCGCCGAGAGCCGCAGGGACACGCGCTGCACGTCGGCATCGTCATCGAATCGTTCCACGAGCGTGACGCGCGGAGCGGCGACGGCCGGGAGGCTCCGGGCACGTCCCAGCACACGGACCGTCACCCGGGTGGAGACCAGGCGCAGGGCGCCCGCGTCCGGCCCGTCCGCGTCGACCTCCGCCCGGAGCAGGGCGCTGACGCGCCCACCGCGACCGAGGTGGTCGACGAGCCCGTGCGGCTCGGCGGTGATCGCGTCCACCATCGTGCGGGGTCCGGTCCGGTCCGGAAGCGGAAGGTGCGGTGCGCGCGGACGGCGACCCGTGCCTCCCGACCGTCCGCGGCGCCGCGGCCGACGTGACCCACCGGGACCGCACCGAAGTACGTGCGCAGTCGTGGGTGCAACCGTGCGAGCACGGCCGACGGTGTCGTCAGCTCGTAGGGCGACCGGGTCACGACGCCGATCCTGGCACGGTGTCGGCCTCGTTCCCTACGATCGAGGCATGGGACACGACCACGCGCACGGGCATGCCGGCGCCTCGGAGCGCGCGCTGCTCGTCGCGTTCTGCATCTCGGCGGGCATCCTGCTCGCCGAGGTCGTCGGGGCGGTCGTCACCGGCTCCCTCGCGCTGCTCGTCGACGCCGGGCACATGGTCGTCGACACCGGTGGCCTCGGCATCGGCCTCGTCGCCACCCGGCTCGCGCGCCGCTCACCGACGGCCCAGCGGACGTGGGGCTACCAGCGCGCTGAGGTGCTGGGCGCCACGGCGCAGGCGGCGATCCTGCTCGCCGTGGGGGTCTTCGTCGTCGTCTCGGCGGTCCAACGACTGTTCGTGCCCGCCGAGATCCACGCCGGCCCGCTGCTCGTGTTCGGTGTGGTCGGGCTCGTCGGCAACCTCGTCGCCTACGCGGTGCTCGCGCGGGCCTCGGGCGGCGGCTTCACGTCACGCGCGGCCCGGCTCGAGGTGCTGAACGACACCCTCGGGTCCGTCGCGGTGATCGCCGCCGCCGTCGTCCTCGCGCTCACCGGGTGGGAGCGGGCCGACTCGATCGCCGCGATCCTGATCGGGCTGCTCATCCTGCCGCGGGCCGTCCGGCTGCTCCGCGAGACCGCGAACGTGCTGCTCGAGTCCACACCGCCCGGGCTCGACCTCGACGACGTGCGCGCGCACATCCTCGAGCTCGACCACGTGATCGAGGTGCACGACCTGCACGCGACGCTCGTCGCCACCGGCGTGCCGAACCTGACGGCGCACGTCGTCGTCGACGACCACTGCTTCTCGACCGCGCACGCGCCCCGGATCCTCGACGCGCTGCAGCAGTGCGTCGCGGAGCACTTCGACGTCCCCGTCGAGCACTCGACCTTCCAGCTCGAACCGGTCTCGCACCGGCGGCACGAGCACGAGGTGCACGCGTAGGCACGAGGTGCACGCGTCGGGACGGGTCGGGTCGGCCCGGCCTGCGCACCGGTCCGGTGCGGTCAGCAGCCGCCGTCGTCGGTGGGGAACGCCGTGATCACCCGGTCGGTCGTCTCCGACACGATCACCCGCACGTTCGGCTCCGCCGACGGACGCGAGCCGTCGTCGAAGCGGACCGGCGCGGCGTAGCAGACCTTGCCGTCCCCGGCGTCCTGCGGGTAGCCGGCGGGCGGTGCCTCGAGCACGGACCGGACGGCGGTGAGCATCGCGTCGTCCCAGTCCCGTGAGCCGTGGCCCCGGACGACGTCCTGCCAGTCGGCGGTGTGCCGGACGCGGATGTGCTCGTAGCCCTGGCCGGACGTGCCGCACTGCAGCTCGACCCGTCCGAGCGCGGCGGTCTCGTACCGGGCGACCACGGCCCGGCGGTCAGCGTCGCAGCGGTCGAGCACGTCGCCGCCGGGCAGGTCGGGGCCCGACCGCTCGATGGTGACGGTGCCGTCGCGCGTCGCTCCGTCGGCGGCGGTCGCGCTGGGCGTGACGGTGGACGCTCCGCCGCCGATCACCGGGTCCTCGCCGCTGCGCTGCGCCGTCAGGGCGAAACCGCCGGCGACCAGGCCGGCCGCGATGACCGCGGCGACGACGGTGACGGCCGGACGTCGGCGCTGCTGGGGCATGCGCTCCAGTATGCCGGGAGACGACCTGCCGAACGGCTGGCCGGGTGGTCGGCTGGTCGCGGCGGACTACGCCGCGCGGGCGGCCAGGCGCAGGCCGGCGACCAGTGCGAGTGCGACGACGAAGGCCACGTACGCGAGCAGCACCGGGAGCGTCGGCACGACGAGGAGCGCGGCGCCGACCGCCACGACGGGCACGGTCAGTCCCGCGTACGCGACGAGGAACGTCGCCGCGAGCACCCCGCCGCGCTGCTCCGGCCCGACGAGCGACCCCGCGCGGGCGATCGCGGCCCGGAAGAGCAGCCCGACACCGGCACCCGCCACGACCCCGCCGCCGATGAAGCCCGCGACCTGCAGGAGCACGGCGGCGACCGCGAGCACGACGAGACCACCGACGAGCAGCACCAGGCCGAGCCGGATCTGCCGACGCTGGGACAGCCTTGCGAAGACGATCTGCGACACCGCACTCGCGGCGAAGACCCCGAACGTCGTGGCGCCCGCGGCGAGACGGTCGGTGACGTGGAACGTGGTGCCGAGGAAGGTCGGGGCCACCGAGGTGAAGAGTCCCTGCACGGCCAGGGCGGCGAAGGCCGCGGCACCGGCGGCCCAGAACACGCCGGCCTGCCCCTCGGGAGCGGCCATCCGCTGCGGTCGGTACGGCACCGGCTGCTCGGGACGGTCGACGGTCTCCGGCGCGGCGAGGACGACGACGAACGCGACCGCCAGGGCGACGACGAAGACGACGTACGGCACGACGAGCGGCTGCCCGACGAACTCCGCGAGCGCGCCCCCGACCAGGGCGCCGAGCGACAGACCGCCGAGGTTCACGGCGCCGGCCGCGACGCTCGCACCCTGGGCGGACGCGGACGAGCCGGTCGCCCGGACCCGCAGTTCACCGAGGTGCGCGGTCGCCGTCGCGGTGAGGAGCCCGACGCCGAGCCCGGTGACGAACCGCGCCACGACGAGACCTGCGACGTCGGACCACAGCAGGAACAGCACGGCCGCGACGAGCTCGAGGGCGATCGACACCAGGATCAACGGGCGTCGTCCGTGCACGTCGCTGAGGTGTCCCGCCAGGAAGAGCGAGGCGACGACCCCGACACCGTAGGCGGCGAAGACGACCGTGGTCGTGAACGTCGGGAAGCCGTCGCGCGCCTGGTAGATCACGTAGAGGGGTGCCGGGACGGTCGCGAACGCCATCACCGCCAGGAACGCGAAGGCCACGGCCCAGAAGCCGAAACCGTGCCGGCGACGGGAGTGCGTGCGCCGCCCACGCGGAGCGGGGACGGGACGGGAGCCGGTCGTCGGGGCCGGAGCCGCGTCGGTGGTCGAGGTCATGCTCCGATGGTGCCCTGGCGCCGTCATCGAGTCCAACGGGTGGTCTTGATGAGTGTCATCGACCTGATCGATACTCGGATGATGGAGACCCGCCTGCTCGAACAGTTCGTGGCCGTCGCCGCCGAGGGGACCGTGACACGCGCCGCGGAACGCCTGTGGGCCGCCCAGTCGACCGTCTCCGCCGGGATCGCCTCCCTCGAACGCTCGCTCGGGGTTCGGTTGTTCGACCGCACCGGTCGGCGACTCGTGCTGACCGCAGCGGGCGAGGACCTCCTCCCGCACGCCCGCGCGGTGCTCGGTTCCCTGGAGCGGATGCGGGACCTGGCGACCGTCGACGACGCCGACCTCCGCGGCCGGGTACGGCTGGGCATCTTCACGAGCATGGACGTCGTCGACCTGACGGGGGTGCTGCGGCGGTTCCGGCGGCGGCACCCGCTCGTGGCCGTCGAGCTGATGACCTCACCCTCGGGCACCACGGGCCTGGTGCAGGACCTGGTCGCCGGGCGGCTCGACCTGGCGTACACGGGCCTGCCGTCCGTCCCGCCCGGGGTCGTCGTCGAACCGCTGCGCGAGCTGCCCTTCCGCGTCTACACCGCCGCGGACCACCCGCTCGCTGCTCGCCCGTCGGTGTCCCTGGCCGAACTCGCCGGGGAGCCCTTCGTCGACACCGCGCACGGCTTCGGCAACCGCCTGATCCTCGACGCCGCGTTCGAGCGCCTCGGCCTCCGACGCCGGGTCGTGGCGGAGATGAACGACATGCCGGCGGTGATCCGGTTCGCCTCGGCCGGGCTCGGCGTCGGTGTCGTCCCGGACCCGGGCGTCCGGTACGACGGCGCCGTGCTCGAGCTCGAGGACGAGGTCGAGCCGCTCCGCATCGGGCTCGCGATGCGGTCGGACACCGAACCGAACCGCGCCACGCGCACGCTCGCTCGCGACGTCGTGGCCGCACGGGTGGGGTGAGGTCCGGGGGCCGTGTGGGACGTGTCCCAACGGCGGACGGGAGGCGCGGGACGGTCCCGCACCGCGCCTCCCGGCCGTCAGTCCCCCCAGATCTCCCCGACGACGGCGTCCAGCAGGCCGTCGGTCGGGAAGTTGACCTGCGTGATGACGATGTACGTGTCACCACGGAGGAAGAAGGTGTCCGTGCGGTCCACCGGGTAGTCGGCGAGGCGGGTCGTCTGCTGGCACATCCGTCCGCCGTCGCGGTCCTCGCAGCGCATCGGTGCCGACGCCAGGCGCTGCTCGGCACCGGGAGCGGGTGTCCCGATCTGGATCTCGAGGCTCGTGACGTCGGCCCGGGGGTCCATCCATCCGCACCGCAACGTCGGCCATCCGTCCGCCCAGGAGTTGCCGAGCGCATCCGGGTGCATGCTGACGTCGCCGACACGTCCCTGCTCGACGGGGGGTGTCCCCTGGAGGAGACGGTCCCGTTCGCTGGCGGGCACCGTCTCGAGGCAGGACGCCGGGATGGTCGCGTCGCGCGCGGGTGTCGCGGCCGGCGTCGGCGTCGCCGTGATCGGCGCGGAGGTCGGGGTGGTGACGGACGGCGCCGGCGCTGGCTCCTGCGTCTGCACCGGGGCCGCCACGGGACGGTCCTGCTGCGACAGCGTGAGCGCCACCGCCCCCGACGCGGTGCCCAGCGCGAGCAGGGCGACCACACCGACGACGATGCCGGTGTGCCCGCGACGCCGCTTCGGACGCGGGGTGGCGCGCTCGAGCACGCCCTGCTTCATCGTGACGAGCATGCGCTGCAGCTCGTCGCCCACGGGAGGCTCAGTGTCCATCGTGCATCACCACCTTCTTGAGTCGTCGACGGTTGCGGGAGACCCGTTGGGTCACGGCGCCCACCGTCAGCCCGAGCGCCTCGGCTGCCTCGGTGTAGGAGCGCCCCTCGAGCAGGCAGAGCTCGCAGATGCGCCGGTCGAGTTCGGGCAGGGCCGCGATCTCGGCACGGACCCAGCGCAGCGTCTCGGCGGCCTCGGTGTGGTCGACCGGTGCCGTGAGCGTCTCCGGCAGCTCGTCGGCACGGTGCCGCGTGCGCTTCCGGCCGGCGTTGCGCGCCAGGTTCCGGCACACGACGAGCAGCCAGGGCAGCAGGCTCTCCGCCGGCAGCTCCAGCGTCTCCGCCCGCTGCCACAGCACCAGGAACGCGTCCTGGACGACCTCCTCGACGTCGTGTCGATCGTCGACGATCGCCCACACGTACCGGGTCATCGTCGCGGCGTAGCGGTCGAAGACCTGCGCCAACGCGGCCTGGTCACCGGCCGCCAGTGCGCGGACGATCGTCTCGTCCGTCGTCGTGGTCGCGTCCATCGCTCACCCCCTTCACCCAGCGGTGTCGGACGGGGTGCCGATCCTGACGACGCGGCCGCGGACCGCTCCGCCCGGGCGTGTCGCCGGGCACGACGGTCGCCGGAGCGGGGTCAGTGGAAGTCGTCGCCCTCGGACCGCTCGCCCGGCGTCCTGTGGCCGCCGAGCATGTCGTTGTCGTCCTGGTCGCTCGACGCCGCGAGCTGGAGCATCGCGAGGACCACCACGACGACGATGAACGCGACACCGAGGAACACCAGGGCGAGTTCGAACTCACGCGTCGAGAAGAGCACGACCGCTCCGGTGAACACCGCGACGACCGCCGAGATCACGAGGAGCTCGGCGGGGCGCAGACGGTCGCGACGGCTGGGGGTGCTCATGCGTGTGGTGCTCCGTCCGGGGCTGCGGCAGGCGCCGTGGTGCCCCACTTGTGCGAGAGTCCGGCGATCACGTGGAAGACCGCCGCGATGGCGAGGTAGGCGCCGAGCAGTCCGACCAGGACGACGGCGGCGTCCAGGGTGCCGGTGACCTGCTCCACGCCCCCGAGCTGCTGGGAGTAGTCCGGCGGTGTCAGCAGGAACGCGACGGCGAGCAGCAGGGTGAGTCCACCGATCGTGGTCCAGTCACGGGCGAACGGCGACCGGCCGCGCGCTCGGAGTCCCTGTGCGAGTTCGAGGGCTCCCGTCAGCACGGCCCACCCGACGACCACCGTGATGAACGCGCCGAGCCCGACGCCGTTGGTCGCCAGGGCGGCGACACCGGCGACGAGGGAGACGACCGCCTGCACGAACGTGGTCGGACGCGAGCGCTCGTCGGAGGGCATGCGGCGCAGGGCGGCCCACCCGAGCACGAGGGCGTCGACGATCACGAACCCGCCGAAGAGCAGCAGGCCGTAGCCGGCGGCGTGGTTGGACGAGAAGGTGATGACGAGGGCCACGACCGCGGCTGGGACGGCCCGGAGGACGGGGATCGGCCAGTACCGCGCGCGCTGGCCGGCGTCGTCCACGGAGTCGGACACGGGACCTCTTTCGGGCATGCGGATCGTGGTCCGAGTCTACCGCCGGCGCCCCGGGCGTCGGACCGGAGCCCGTGCCGACGGGAGCCACCACCGCCGACCGGGGTCCGAGCGCCCCGACCGGCGGTGGCGCGCTCCCCGTCAGTCGGGGTCGTCGGCCGCGCGCCGGCGTCGTGCGACCCACCAGCCGCCGGCCCCGAGCCCGACGGCGGCAGCAGCCAGGGCGGCGAGGAGCCCGAGCCCCTCGGCGCCGGTGTACGCGAGGGCCCCGGCGCCGGCCCCTCCGCCGCCCGTCCGCCCGCCGCGCGCAGCCATCGGAGCGTCCGGCGTCGGCGAAGCGCTCGCGGAGCCGGCCGGCGTCGGGCCGCCCGTGTCGCCGTCGCCCTCGTCACCGCCGTCACCCTCACCGTCGCCGTCGCCGTCGCCGTCGCCGTCGCCGGGCACCGTGACGCCGATCGTGACCTCCGGGGACGGGTCGCCCCCGTCCGGATCGGTGGGCGACGTCGCGGTCGCCACGTTGACGACGTCGGACCCGTCGCCGGTGTAGCCGGGGTCGAGCACCGCCCTGATGCGGAAGGAGCGCGTCCCACCCACCGCCAGGTCCCCCTCGGACCGGCACGTCACGTGCTGTCCCTCGGCCGAACAGTCGTCCTCGGACCCCGTGAAGCGCATCGCCGCCGGCAGGTCGTCGACCACGCCCACGTCGTGCGCGGGGTCCGGACCGCGGTTCTTCGCCGTCACCAGGTACTCGACCTCGTCCCCCGGTGCCACGTCGACGGACGGGGACACCGACTTGTCGGTCTCGAGCTGCGCCTCGAGCGCCGGCGCCGCCTCGATCGGACTCGTCTCGACGGACCGGTTGTCGGACTCGTCGACGTCGGACAGCGACGCCGGAGGCGCGATGGTGGCGGTGCTCTCGAGCGCCCCCGAGGCGTCGTCCGCGACGGTCCCGGACACGGTGACCGTCGCGGCGCCGCCCGGGATCAGGTCGAGCCCGGCGTCCACGTCGCCGGTCCCGCTGGCCGTTCCGCAGGAGGATCCGTCGGTCGCGGTGCAGGTCCACGTCACGTCCCGCAGACCGTCGGGGACGTCGACGTGCAGCGCGCTGGGGTCGGACCGGTTCGGGCCGGCGTCGGACGCGGTCACGGTGTACGAGAACGGCTGCCCGGGCCGACCGGACGCGGGGAGCTCCTGGGTGACGCCGAGGTCGACGGGCTGGGAGACCCGGAGGTCGTCGACCTCGTGGACGTCGGCGAAACTGCCGGTCGCGGCGGAGAAGCCGAGCCGGAGCGTGTCCGGGAGCGGAGCCTGGGCGTCGCCGTGCAGCGGCACGCGGTCGAGGACGGTGCGGAGCAGCCCCCCGTCCTCGAGGCGCACGGTCATGAAGAGTTCCCCCGACGCCCCCGGCACGAGACTGACCCGGACCTTCCGCTTCGTCGGCCCGTCGGTCAGGGTGCCGCCGGGAGCCTGGACCCCGTCGACGTACCGGTAGCCGGTGGTGCCGTCACCCGATCCCCGGACCACGACCGAGTCCGGTCGGCGCCCGAGCCCGGACAGGTTGATCTCCTGCGAGAAGTTGCCGTAGTGGTCGACCGCCACCGCCGCGAAGCCACCCGGCACGCCGGGCAGGTCGCAGGGCCGCCCGCCGCCCTGGGTCTCGCTCGACCGGCAGGCGTACCCGAGCGCTGCGCCGTACGCTCCGACGCCCTGTGGTGCGCTGCCGTCCGCCAGGAAGAGCAGCAGCCCGTCGGCACCCTGGTCGCCCACCGTGTTGTACATGGCGTACGAGAACTCGATGTCGAGTCCGAGGTCCGAGCGGAACGTGTCGTCCGTCGACCACGCTCCGGCCTGGTCCTTCGTCTGGTCCGTGAGCCGCAGCCGCCCGTCGACGACCTGCGCGTCGCCGCTCAGGGTGCCGCCCGCGGCGGAGTCGAAGCCGTTGCGGTAGGGGAACGCGAGGTCGTCCGCCGAGGAGCTGGAGGGCAGGAGCGCCGGCGCCGCCAGGACGGCAAGGGCCACGAGTCCGGCCGTGATCGCACCCCGCGGGCGTCGACACCGTCGGGGGTGTGCGACGCGGTGGGTGGTTGTCGGGATCGAGGTGTCTGTCATGCCCCGATCGTCGCGAGCGGGACCACCCCGTCAGCGGCCGTCGAGCCCTTCTGGGGAGAACAGTCCCGAGACCAGCCGCTGTGCAGGGATGTGCGCAGCCACCCCGGCCGTACCGAACTCACCCGAGCCACACCGTGGTCTCGCCCGGGAGCATCCCCTCGCCCGCGTCGAGCGGCCCGGACGCCAGCACCACCGTGCCCGACGGCATCGGCACCGGGGACGTCCCGAGGTTCGTCACGGACCGCCAGCCCTCGTGCCGGGCGAACGCCACGACGTCGTCACCGGCGTCGAGCCACGTCAGTTCCTCGCCCTGCTGCAGCCGTCGTCGGGCCGCCGTCGCCTGCCGGTAGAGCGACAGCGTCGAAGCTGGGTCGCCGTCCTCGGCCTCGACCGACGAGTCGCCGAAGTCCTCCGGCTGCGGCAGGTGCGGTGCGACGTCGCCGAAGCCGAACGACGGCCCCGTCCGGGTCCAGGGGATCGGGACCCGGCAGCCGTCCCGCCCCTTCACCGTGTGCCCGCTGCGGATCCACTTCGGGTCCTGCAGGAGCTCGTGGGGGATCGCGGGCGCCTCGTGCAGGCCGAGCTCCTCGCCCTGGTACAGGTAGGTGGACCCGGGCAACGCCAGGATCAGCAGCGTCGCCGCACGCGCCCGACGTCCACCGCGCCCACGGTCGAGCTCGGGCTCGGTGCCGTCGGTGAGCAGCCAGGCATCCGTGTCGGTGCCGTCGGGCAGGCCGTAGCGGGTGGCGTGCCGCACGACGTCGTGGTTCGACAGCACCCAGGTCGAGGAAGCGCCGGACTCGGCCGACATGGCGAGGTTCCGCTCGATGATCTCGTGGAAGGCCCGTGCGTCGTACGGTGCCTCGAGCAGGTCGAAGTTGAACGCCTGCCCGAGCTCGGTGGGCCGGGCGTAGAGCACGCGACGCGGGGCCGGCGCCCAGGCCTCGGCGATCGCGGCACGGGGCGGGTCGTACTCGTCGAGCACGGAGCGCCACGTCGCGAAGATCTCGTGCACCTCGTCGCGGTCGTACAGCGGGTCGGAGCCGTCCAGCGGCAGCGCCTTCTCGTTCGAAGGACGGTACGGCGTCGACAGGTCCTTCGCGAGCCCGTGCGCGACGTCGACCCGGAAGCCGTCCACGCCGCGGTCGGACCAGAACCGCAGAGTGTGCTCGAAGTCGGCGCGCACCTCGGGGTTCGACCAGTCGAGGTCGGGCTGTTCGGGCGCGAACAGGTGCAGGTACCACTGGCCGTCCGGCACCCGCGTCCACGCGCTGCCGCCGAAGTTCGACACCCAGTCGCTCGGCGGGAGCTCGCCCGACTCCCCCGCTCCGTCACGGAACACGTAGCGCGCCCGCTCGGGTGACCCCGGCTCTGCGGCGAGCGCCTGGCGGAACCACTCGTGCTGGTCGGAGGTGTGGTTCGGCACGACGTCGACGATGACGCGCACGTCGTGCTCGTGTGCGGCGCGGACGAACGCGTCGAGGTCGTCGAGCGTGCCGAGGCGCGGGTCGACGTCGCGGTAGTCCGCCACGTCGTACCCGCCGTCGGCGAGCGGCGAGGGGGTGAAGGGCGACAACCACACCGCGTCGACGCCGAGCGACGCCAGGTACGGCACACGGCTCGTGATGCCCGCGATGTCCCCCAGGCCGTCCGCGTCGGTGTCGGCGAAGCTCCGCGGGTACACCTGGTAGACGACGGCCTGACGCCACCAGTCCGGGTCGGTGGTGCGCGGGCTGCTGGCGGGCGTCCGGTGGCTGCTCACCCGGCCACCGTACCCAGCGGGACCCGAGTGGTGGTCCGATCGGGAATGGCGCACTCAGCGAGCACATTGGTTGTCCCTGACACCATTCCGTGACCGAACGGTCACGGACAGAAGGGATCCACCATGACGAACGTCCTCGCCCTCGTCGGCAGCCTGCGCGCCGGCTCGATCAACCGGAAGCTCGCCGAGGCTGCCGAGCAGCACGCCCCCGAGGGGATCACCCTCACGACGTTCGACGGCATCGTCGACCTGCCCTTCTACAACGAGGACATCGACGGCGACACCCCGCCGGCCGCCGCCGTCGCCTTCCGCGACGCCGTCGCCGCAGCGGACGCGGTCCTGCTCGTCACCCCCGAGTACAACGGCACGATGCCGGCCGTGCTGAAGAACGCGCTCGACTGGGGCTCGCGGCCCTTCGGCTCGTCGCCGCTGTCCGGCAAGCCGCTCGCGGTGATCGGCTCGGCGTTCGGCCAGTACGGCGGTGTGTGGGCACACGACGACGCCCGCAAGTCGGCGGGGATCGCGGGTGCGAAGGTCCTGGAGGACGTCAAGGTCGCCATCCCGCAGTCGGTGGTCCGGTTCGCGGAGACCCACCCGCGCGAGGACGCCGAGGTCGTCGAGCTCGTGCAGGGCGCGCTCCGCGCCCTGGCCGGTGCGGCGGACGAGCGCGTCGCCGCCTGATCCGCCCGGTCGCCGTCGGGCGACCAGGAGACGGTCTGGAGGCGCGGTGCCGGCTGGCACCGCGCCTCCCCTCCGTCCGGGGCAGCGCCGAGGACTCGTCCACAGCACGCGGATCCGCTAGGCAGGCGAGATACCAGACGGGTTACCCTGAACGGCATGTCGACGCAGGAGATCACGGAGGCGTCGGGGTACTGGTTCCCCGACGACGACGCCACACAGCGCGGCGTCGCCGTGCTGAACGCCCTGCGTCGCTACCGCGCCGCCGAGACCGCGATGCGGCGACGGACCCGCGACTCGATGGGCATGGGCGAGACCGACCTGCTCGCCGTCCGCTACCTGCTGCAGGCACAGCGTGCGGGTCGGATGGTCAAGCCGAAGGACCTGGCCGCCTACCTGAAGATCTCGTCGGCCTCGACGACGATCCTGATCGACCGCCTGGTGAAGTCGGACCACGTCCGCCGCGAGCCGCACCCCACCGACCGTCGCGCACTGGTGATCACCCCCACGACCGAGACCGACGACGAGGTCCGCGCCACCCTCGGGACCATGCACCGGCGGATGATGTCGATCGCCGAGGGGCTGTCCACCTCCGACGCGCGTGTCGTCGCGACGTTCCTCGAGCGGATGCGCGACGCCGTCGACCAGGTGGACCCCGCGCTCGAGCACTGACCCCGGTGCCGTCCGCGCGTCCGACCACCCCGCGGGGGACGCCAGGGTGCACGCGCACTGGGAACGCCGAGCACGCGACCGCGTAGACCAGAAGGGTCACCGACCGCGAAAGGAGCCGATCATGCACGCATCGGACAAGCTCGCCGCCAACCTCCAGGCCGTCCTGGTGGACCTCGTCGACCTGCACCTGCAGGGCAAGCAGGCCCACTGGAACATCCTCGGACACAACTTCCGCGACCTGCACCTGCAGCTCGACGAGATCGTCGACGCCGCGCGTGAGTTCGCCGACGACACCGCGGAGCGCATGCGCGCCCTCTACGCGATCCCGGACGGCCGCTCGGCCACGGTCGCCGCGGGGACGCACCTCGACGCCTTCCCGGACGGGGAGATCGACACGCACGACGCCATCGACGCGATCACGCTCCGGCTCTACCAGGCCACCGGCACCATGCGCGACGTGCACGACGAGGTCGACGACGAGGACCCGACGACCGCGGACCTGCTCCACGGCTTCATCGAGCGCCTCGAGCAGCTCGCCTGGATGGTCTCGGCCGAGAACCGCGAGCCGCGCACGCCGCTCGCCGCCGCCACGACCCCGGCCGTCGCCGAGGCCTCCGAGCACGAGTAGGGGACGCGACGTGGACCTCGGCATCACCGGCAAGGTCGCGCTCGTCTTCGGTGGCGACTCCGGCATCGGCTGGAACACGGCTCGCATCCTCCTGGCGGAGGGTGCGACCGTGGTCGTCACCGACCTCGACCAGGGACGACTCGACACGAGCGCCGACCAGCTCGAGGCGCCGCACGGCAAGCTCTTCGCCTTCGCCGCGGACGTGACGGAGGCCGAGTCCCTCGCCGCGCTGCACGGCAAGGTGCGCGACGCCGTCGGCGAGATCGACATCCTCGTGCAGTCCTCGGGCATCACCGGTGCGCAGGGCATGTTCCACGAGATCGACGAGCAGGGCTGGCTCGACACCATCGACGTCGACCTGATGGGCCCGGTGCGGATCACGCGCGAGTTCATCGGCGACCTGCGCAAGGGCGGCTGGGGTCGCATCGTCTACCTCGTGTCCGAGGACGCCTCGCAGCCCTACGACGACGAGCTCCCCTACTGCGCCGCGAAGGCCGGTGTCCTGTCGTTCGCGAAGGGCCTGTCGCGGTCGTACGCGTCCGAGGGCCTGCTCGTGAACACCGTGAGCCCGGCCTTCATCCACACCCCGATGACCGACGCCATGATGGACAAGCGCGCGAAGGAGCAGGGGACCTCGTTCGACGAGGCGATCTCGAACTTCCTCGACGAGCAGCGTCCGTACATGGAGCTCGGCCGCCGCGGGGAGCCCGAGGAGGTCGCGAACGTCGTCGCCTTCCTCTGCTCCGACCTGGCGAGCTTCGTCAACGGGTCGAACTACCGGGTCGACTCCGGCTCGGTCGCCACCATCTAGGAGGACCATGAGCGACTTCCGCTACCTGATCGTCGGAGGCGGGATGGTCGCCGACGCTGCCGCCCGCGGGATCCGCGAGATCGACGCCGACGGCTCGATCGGCATCGTCAGCGAGGAGACCGACCGTCCGTACGCCCGTCCGGCCCTGTCGAAGAAGCTCTGGACCGACCCGGACTTCAGCTGGGACGAGAAGGTCGACCTGCACACCGAGGAGACCGGGGCGACGTTCGTGCTCGGGACCGTCGTGACGGCGATCGACCGCGAGGCGGGGACCGTCACGACGGACGACGGCCAGACCCACGGCTACGAGCGCCTGCTGCTCGCGACCGGTGGGAAACCGCGCAGCCTGCCCGGCCTGTCGCCCTCGTCGCGGGTCCTCGACTTCCGCAGCGCGGACGACTACCGCCGACTCCGCGCCCTCGCGGACGCCGGAGCGCACGTCGCCGTCGTCGGCGGCAGCTACATCGGCACCGAGATCGCCGCGGGCATCGTGCAGAACGGCGCCAGGGTGACCCTGGTGACGCCCGACGAGGTCCTCGGCGGGCACATGTTCCCGGACGACCTCGCCCGGGCCTTCCAGCAGCGCTTCGTCGACCACGGCGTCGAGCTCCGCACCGGACGACGGGTCGACCAGGGCACGGAGTCGGAGGGCGGCGTCAGCCTCACCCTCGACGACGGGTCGGTCCTCGAGGCCGACGCGGTCGTGGCCGGACTCGGCATCGAACCGCAGACGCAGCTCGCCGCCGACGCGGGTCTGACCGTGCGCGACGGCATCGTGGTGTCGTCGACGCTGGTGACGGACGACGAGTCGGTGTTCGCCGCCGGCGACGTCGCCGAGTACCCGGACCGCATCCTCGGCACGCGCCGGGTCGAGCACGTCGACAACGCGAAGCAGCAGGGCCGGCAGGCAGGCCGGAACCTCGCGGACGCGGACGAGACGTACGACCACACGCCGATGTTCTACTCGAACGTCTTCGACACGGGGTACGAGGCCGTCGGCCAGGTGTCCACCGAGCTGCAGACCGTCGAGGACTGGCAGGAGCCGCTCACCACCGGCGTCGTCTACTACCTGGACGACGACGACACGGTCCGCGGGGTCCTGCTCTGGAACGTCTCCGACAAGACGGACGAGGCCCGCGGGGTGCTCGCCGACGCCAACGGGCTCACCCGGGACATGCTGCCGGGCCGCATCACGCCGTGACCCGCGGATCCTGACGCCGGCGGCCTGGAGGCGCGGCCCGACCTGACGGGGTCGGGTCGCGCCTCCAGGCCGTCGCCGTGTTCGCGGTGCCCGGGTCAGGACCGGTCGCGCACCTCGGGTGCGACGTCGTCGACCACCTCGCGGCGGTCGTCCGGGTCCACGGGGATGCCGTCGCCGTCGGCCATCGCGACCGCGTGCGCGGACTTCGCCCGCTCCAGCTGCTCGTCGTCGCCCTTCGCCATGCCGAAGAGCTCGATGAAGCGCGACTTCACGACCAGCCAGGCATCCTTCGGACCCAGCCGGGCCAGGTCGGACGAGGTCGTGTCGTCGCGCACCCGCTGCAGCGAGCCGACGCCACGGTCGGTGATCTGCCCGTCGACGAGGGCCACCGCGAGGCGGGCCACCGCGTCCGCCTGCGCGTGCATGACCGAGTGGGCGCCGCCGACCACCTCGCGCAGGACCGCGTGCGGGAACACCCGGGCGAGGGACCGCACCCAGTCACGGGGCACCATCGCGTCGTGCTCACCGCGGACGATCAGGGTGCGCGCCCGCACCTCGGCGGCGCGGTCCTCGATCGGGAACGCGATCATCTCCGGCAGCACCTTCCGGAACCAGTGCCAGCCGCAGAGCGCGTAGGCGGTGACCCCGTGCCAGCGGACGGCCGCGGGCTCGTGCAGCGCCGACCGCAGGAAGCGGAGCGCCGAGATCGGGATGCTCCGGGCGCGGCTGTCGACGACCGGACTGATGAGCACGAGGTCGCGGATGTGCGGGTTGCGCGCGGCGACCTCGGTGACGACCTGGGTGCCCATCGAGTGCCCGACGAGCACCGGGTCCTCGAGCCGCAGCTCGCGGATGACCTGCTCGACCGCGTCGGCGTAGCGCTCGATCGACACGGCACCACGGAAGCGCGGGACCCCGGCGAAGCCCGGCAGGTCGAGGGCGTGCACCGGGCCGTTCTCGTTGAGGTGCGGCGCGAGCCGCTCGTAGTAGGTGGCGGCGATGCCCAGACCGGCGACGAGGACGAACGCACGGTCGCCCGGCTGCCCGATCGAGCTCACCCGGACGTAGGTGCCGTCGACGGCGATCCGGTCGACCTCGACCTGCACGTCGGCGTCCTCGGCACGCGCGAGCGCACCGGCGGGGTCGGGTGCGGGCGGCGGGGTCCGGTCGTCCTGGTCGTCCTGTTCGGTCACGGGGCCTCCTGGGATCGGCGACCTCCCACCGTACCCGCCGTTCAGCCGCCGAACGCGGAAGCGGGCGCGCCGTGCACCCGGGTGGGGACCGCGAACACCGCCCCGGAGTGCGGGTACTGCTCGAGCTGTTCCTCGGTGCTGTTCTCGCGCGCCGTGGCGACGAAGAGCGTCGACGCGTCCGGTCCGCCGAAGGCCACGGAGGTCACGTTCGGCGCGGGCACCTCGACGGTCTCGAGGTGTCGGCCCTCGGCGTCCCAGCGCTCCACCCGGCCGGCGCCGTAGACCGCCGTCCAGAAGCAGCCCTCGTCGTCGCGGACCAGCCCGTCGTGTGCGGCGCCGCTGACGAAGGGCTCGAGTTCGCCGAGCACGCCGTCGGGGCCGTACGAGCCGCGGTAGATCGTCGAGGTGCTCGTGTCCGTGACGTACATCACGCTGCCGTCCGCCGACCACTCGATGCCGTTGGTCACGCCGAAGCCCCCGCGGAGCACGCGCGTCGTACCGTCGGGCTCGACCGAGTACAGCGCTCCCGCCGGGTCCTGGTCGGAGAGGTCCATGCTGCCGACGAGGAACCGACCGAAGGGGTCGCACTTGCCCTCGTTGAACCGCATCTCGGTGGTCGCGTGCTGCACCCGCACCAGCTCGCGCTCGACGACGCCGCGCTCGTCGGTGAGCACGACCGTGTCGCCCAACGCCGCGACGAACCCGCCGGCGGCGCGTGGCTGGAAGCTCGCCAGGGGCGGCGGCAGTGCGACGCTCGACTCGACCGTGCCGTCCGCGCGGGCGGTGGTGAGCAGGCCCAGGGTGATGTCGGTCCAGCGGAGCCGCTCGTTGGTCGGGTCCCAGACGATGCTCTCGGCGAGGACCGCCTGCTCGTCGCAGAAGACGGTCACGGGCCCGGTCACGGCGTCGGTGTGCATGCGTCCCGTCTACCGGGGCCGGCGTGCACGACCTGCCAGCGAGATGCGGCGGACTCGGTCGGACCGCGGGGGCCGGAGACCGCCCGAGACACCGGCGTCGGACGGAGACGCCTTCATCCCGGCGAGACGCCGTCGGATCCGGCGGCGCCTCGACGACTCGGGTGCGTCCGGTACCGACGCCGGCGTCTCACAGCGGTCCACACGGACCGACGCCGGCGTCTCGCGCGAACCGCACCGACCGACGCGGGCTCGGGTCAGAGGCGCGCGAACCGGGCGCGGAAGAAGCTGTAGACGCCGTACGCCAGGAACCCGATGCCGACCGCGACGAGCACCACCGATCCGGCGGGCAGGTCGCGCAGCGCGTCGAACGCCCCGTCGAGCCCCGTCGCCTGGTCCGGGTCGCTCCGGACGCCGGCGACGACGATCAGCACCCCGACGACCGCGACGGCGATCCCCTTGCCGACGTACCCGACGGTCCCGAGCACGGTCACGGCACGGTCGAGGGGCTGCCGCGGCCGGACGAGCTGCTTCCAGAAGGAGCGACGGCACCCCTGCACGACCAGGGCCGCACCGATCGCGATCGCCACGGCACCGACGGCGATCAGCAGGAACACCCCGCCGGGCGTCGCGAGGGCCTCTGCCGCCGCGCTCCGGGTCGACCCGCTGGAGTTCGTGCCGGCCCCGAGCGCGAACGACCCGGCCGAGTACGAGACGACGCCGTAGACGACCGCCTTGCCGACGTCCTTCGCCCGTGCCGCCCACCCGCGGGCGCTGTCGGACCGGCCGCCGACGACCGCCTCGAGCAGGAGCCGCAGGGCCAGCGCTGCGGTGCCGACGGCGACGACCCAGAGCAGGGCCACGCCTCCGGGGACCTCGGCGAGCTGCCGCAGCGCTCCCGACTGGTCCGTCTCGCTGCCCCCGGACGCGTTCCCGATCCCGAGGAGCACGACGAGGTACCCGATCAGCAGGTGGACCACACCGCTGCCGACGTACCCGGCCCGCGCCGTCAGCTCGAACCACCTGCTGTCGGCGACACGCTTCGCCTGTCGTCCGGTCTCGCGTGCTGCTCGTTCCGCCTGGTCGCTCATCCCTTCGAGCGTGCCCGACGCACGGACCGCTGTCCGCAGCGGGGCGCACCGCGTGTCGGGACGAGCGCCGGACGGGAGGCACGTGGCGGACGGCCACGCGCCTCCCCGTCCGGTGTCAGTCACCCTTGACGTTGACGACCTGCCGCAGCGTGTGCCGGACCGTCACCAGGTCGACGGCATCCGCCATGACCTGGTCGATGGGCTTGTAGGCCGCGCGGGGATCTCGTCGAGGAACGCGTCCGTGTCGCGGTACTCGATCCCCGCCATCGCCTCGCGCAGCTGCTCGTGGGTGAAGGTCCGCCGGGCAGCGGACCGCGAGAACAGCCGACCGGCGCCGTGCGGCGAGGACTCGAGCGACGGCTTGTCACCGAGCCCCTCGACGACGTAGGAAGCGGTCCCCATCGATCCCGGGATGAGACCGGGCTGCCCTGCCTTCGCCTGGATGGCACCCTTCCGGGACACCCACACGCTCTTGCCCCAGTGCGTCTCACGCTGGGTGAAGTTGTGGTGGCAGTTGATCCGCTCCTGCTCGTCCACCGGCTGGCCGAGCACCTCGGACAGCTGCCGGACGACCCGGTCCATCATCTCCTCGCGGTTGAGGAGCGCGAAGTGCTGCGCCCACCGGAGCTCGGCGATGTAGCGGTCGAACTCCGGGGTGCCCTCGACGAGGTAGGCCAGGTCGGGGTCCGGCAGCTCGATCCACCAGCGCTGCATCATCCGCTTGGCGACGGCGATGTGCCGCTGGGCGATCTTGTTGCCGACGCCGCGCGACCCGGAGTGCAGGAAGAGCCAGACCCGGTCCTGCTCGTCGAGCGAGACCTCGATGAAGTGGTTGCCCGAGCCGAGCGTGCCGAGCTGGTTCCGCCAGCCGCCGTGTGCTCCGGCCGGGTCGAACCCGGCGGCCGCGGCCATCGCCTCGAGCTCGGCGATCCGCGGCTCGGCGGTGGCGACGACCTTCCGGTTCGACGCCCCGGCGGACAGCGGGACCGCGCGCTCGATCTGCTCGCGGAGGGGCTGCAGGTCGGCGGGCAGGTCCGCGGCAGCGAACTGCGTGCGCACCGCGATCATGCCGCAGCCGATGTCGACGCCGACGGCCGCCGGCATGACGGCGCCGAGGGTCGGGATCACGGAGCCGACGGTGGCGCCGAGACCGAGGTGCGCGTCGGGCATCAGCGCGAGGTGCGGGAACACGAACGGCATCCGGGCCGTCGTGCGGGCCTGCTGCTCGGTGTTCTCCTCGAGCATCGAGGCCCAGCTGAGCAAACGGTCGTTGATCTTCTCCACGGTGTTCGTCCTTCGTCGTGACGGTCATCGACGGCCGGGCGGCCGTCGTGGTGACGGCCGGGCGGCCGTCGTGGTGACGGTCCGGGGCGGACGGATCCTGCGCCTCCGGCTCGGTGCAGTGCACCTGTGGAGGAACGACGGGAGGGACGCCCCGGGCCGGGTGGGCACGGGACGTCGGGGGACGGCGCGTGCCTACGCGGGTTCGCGGAGGGACGGGTTCGCGTACTGCACCGCGGGCAGCACGACGAGCGCATCGAGCTGGCGCTCGAGGCGGCTGCTGTGCTGCTGGGCGTGCATCGCGGTCCCTCCGTGGGTGCCCGGGGCGGGCGGTCCTGCCCGACGGGCAGGAGGACCGACAGTAGTGCGACACGCCCGGGCCGCACAACTCACCCGGGCGTGTCGCGGTTCTCCCGGCCGTTCCTGCACGGTCGGGAGGCACACCACGACCGTCCACAGCGGGGTACGCCCGGCTGATGGTCGCCCCGCCGGGCCGGGCAGGCTGGTGGTATGACCGAACGGACCCGCGACACCCCCGACGCGAACGACAACGAGGAGCGCACCGACGGCTACGTGCCGCTCCGCTCCTACGGAGCCATCGGTGACGGCCGCACGGTCGCGCTCGTCGCACGCGACGGCCGGATCGACTGGCTGCCGATCCCCTCGATGGACTCCCCACCGGTCTTCGCGAGCATCCTCGACGCCGAGCACGGGGGGCACATCGCACTCCGTCCCACCGGCGACGCCAGCGTCGAGCGCGAGTACCTGCCGGGCACGAACGTGCTCGTCACGACGTGGACGACCGACAGCGGGTCCTGCACGGTCACGGACGCGATGGTCACCGGCGTCGCCGGTCGGCTGCCGTGGGCCGAGATCGGCCGCTGCGTGCAGGGTGTCTCCGGCACCGTCGAGATGGAGTGGGCGGTCGTCCCCGGCACCCTGCTGAACACGGCGGAGCCGCGACGCATCGACACGGCCAACGGCACGGTGATCGGTATCGACGGCGTGACCATCGGCATCGTGCAGCACGGCTTCGAGCCCGTGCACGACGACGGGCCTCGGTTCTCCGGACGCTTCACCACCAACGAGGGGTCGAAGTCGATCCTGACGATCGTCGGTACTGAGAACGAGCCGATCTTCATGCCCGAGCCGGAGCGCACGCTCGACGCGGTCGACCGGACGATCGAGAACTGGTCGACCTGGTCGGAGACCTTCTCGTACGACGGCCCGTGGGCCGACGCCGTGCAGCGCAGTGCGCTCGCGCTGAAGCTGCTCATCTACTCGCCCACGGGTGCGATCGCGGCGGCGCCGACGACGAGCCTGCCCGAGGACCGCACGGGCGGCAAGAACTGGGACTACCGGTTCGCCTGGGTCCGCGACCTGTCGTACACCGTGCACGCCCTCACCCGCTTCGGGCTCCGCGAGGAGACGCACGCGGCGGTGTCCTGGGTGATGCGGACCATCGCCGAGCACGACGAGACCATGCCGATCTTCTACGACCTGAACGGCGAGAAGACCGACGGCGTCGAGGAGCGCGACGTCCCCGGGTGGAACGGCATCGGTCCGGTGACGATCGGCAACCGTGCGGGCGACCAGCTGCAGCTCGGTGTCTGGGGTGACGTCTTCGAGATCCTCCGTCAGTACGTCAAGGCGGGCAACGTGCTCGACCGCCAGACCGCGAGCGTGCTCGAGCGGCTCGCGGACGACGCCTGCCACCGATGGCCCGAGCAGGACTCCGGTATGTGGGAGCTCCAGGAGGCGCAGCACTACGTGTCGAGCAAGGTCGGGTGCTGGCAGGCGCTCGACGCTGCGGTGGAGCTCCACGACGCCGGCATGATCGACGGACCGCGCGAGAAGTGGATCGAGAACCGCGAGCTCATCGAGCAGTGGGTCGCCGAACACGGGTGGGACGAGGAGCGCGGGTACTACGTGATGTACCCGGGGTCCGACGCGATCGACACCTCGATCCTGCTGCACGCGATGTCGTCGTTCGACCGCGGCCCGCGCATGGCGTCGACCATCCGCGCGATCGAGGAACAGCTGCAGCACGGCCCCCTGGTCTACCGGTACTCCGGCATGGACCAGGAGGAGTCGCCGTTCGTCGCGTGCTCGTTCTGGCTCGCGGCCGCCATGGCGTGCACCGGTCGGGTGGACGATGCCCGTTCCCTGATGGACGACATGGTGGCGCAGGCGAACGACGTCGGCCTGTTCAGCGAGATGCTCAGCGCCGAGGACGGGGCGTTCATGGGCAACATCCCGCAGGGGCTGTCCCACCTCGCGCTCATCCAGGCGGCGCTGACGATCGAGGAGGTCGCCGCCGAGTCGTGAACCGGGCGCGGACCCGGACGGGCGGGTCGGTGGTGCCCGCCCGACCGCGACGGTCGTGCGCTGCTCAGCCGAGGGTGATCGCCACGAGGCCGGCGACCCCGACCAGGTAGAGCACGACCACGACGAACGAGTCGACGCCCATGCCGATGATCCGCCGCGCCGGCCGGAACACCAGGCCGACCGCGTAGACCAGCGTCAGCAGCGCGGCGAGGGCCGTCAGGTACACGTCACTCGCGTTCGCCTGCGGCAGCACCGCCTTGCCGGACAGCACCGTGGCGACCAGGAACAGCACCGGCAGGAACGCGTTGCCGCCGAAGATGTCCGACATCGCGAGGTTGTCGTCGCCTTGCCGGACGGCCTGGATGCCGGTGGAGATCTCCGGCAGGCTCGTGGCGAGGGCCAGCACCGTGGCGCCGAAGAGCACCCCGGACAGCCCGATCTGCTCCGACGCCGCATCACCCGCACGTTCGAGGACGACACCGGCGACCAGCGTCGCGAGGGCCGACACCGTGAAGACGACCGCCGCCTTCCGGGTGCTCATCCGCGGTGGGTCCTGCTTCCGTGTCCGGTGCCCCGACGCGTGCGGTGACGCGTCGGGCGCCCGGCCGTCCTGGTGCCACGGCAACCCCTTGCCGGCGCGCTGCACGAGCAGGAGCCCGACGACCCAGATGGCTGCGATGAGCACCACGTCCGGTGTGAGTCGTGCGACCACGAGGTCGGGCGGGAGCTGACTGCCGGCCACGACCACGGCGAGCACCGCGACGACGACGACCGCCTCGAGCACGAGGGTCAGCGACGCAGCACGGTAGGTGAGCGGCCGCACCCCCTTGCCCCGTCGGCCGAAGGCGTCGAGGATCGCGATCACGACGGTCTGCAGGGCGATGCCACCGAGGATGTTGCCGGCAGCGACCTCGATGTTGCCGGACAGGCCCGCGCTGACCGTGATGGCGATCTCGGGCAGGTTCGTCGCGACGGCCAGGACGATGAGCCCGCCGAGCGCGCTCCCGAGGTGCAGCCGGTCGTCGAGGACGTCGGTGGTCTTCGAGAGCTGGATGCCTGCGACCCAGATCACCGCGGCACCGGCCACGAAGATCACGACGAGCATCCAGAGCGGCAGGGATCCCATGCCCTCACCGTGGCCCCCGGCGGCCGCGACCGCTCCGAGGTGTGCGCCGAACGGCTCGACGGCGACCGGCCAGCGTGGACGGCCGCTGAGCACACCGTCGGCGGTGCGGCGCATGATGGACGGGCGATGAACGACGTCGATGCACGGATGGACCGGCTGCGGCGAGCCGCCCGGTACCGGTACCAGCAGCTCGTGGACAGCGAGATCGAACGCGGCTCCCTCGACCCGGACGAGGTCCGCGAGGAACGACGCCTGCTCCGGCTGCAGGACGTCGAACGGCACGCTCGTGCCCGCATCGAGGAGGCCGAGCGCCGCGGGGTCTTCGAGGGGAACCCGTACCACGGCAAACCGCTGCCGGGGAACGACGGACGGCACGACCCCGACTGGTGGATCAAGGCGAAGATCGAGCGTGAGGACATCCGCGGCATCGCCCCGCCGGCGCTGGCGCTGCGGACCGAGGACGCCGAGCTCGACGACCACCTTGACGCGCTCACGACCGAGGACGACGTCCGCGCGGTCCTCGTCGACTTCAACGCCCGCGTCAAGGAGGCCCGACGGCAGCTGCTCGGCGGACCGCCGGTCGTCACGCCGATGCGCGACGTCGACGTCGAGGTGGAGCGGTGGCGCGAGCGGCGGGACGCCCGCCGCGCCGCGGACGAGCGGGCGACCGCCGACCGTGCGGCTGCGGAGCAGGCGGCACGGCCGCGTCGGTGGTGGCGTCGGGCGTGACCTGGGCAGCACGAGGCGCGCACCGTGTCCTCGTCCGCCGTGCCGGACCGCGGCCGGTGTCGCGGCGCTGGGCCGTGCCTCCAGGCCGACCCGATCGACCGCACCCGCCTGCGCTGCCGGCCCGGACGTGCAGAAGGCGCCGCTCCCGTGGTGGGGAGCGGCGCCTTCTCGTGGTGGTGCCGGTGCGGTGGTGTGCCGCGGGGTGTTACTTGATCTGCGCGGTGATGGTCGCGGTGCCGACGAGCAGCCCGCCCTTGACGGCGTCGGTCTTGAAGGTGCTGTTGAGCAGCTTCGCGGCGTCGTCGGAGACGTGGACGGTGGTGCCGGTCAGGATGGCGTTGTCACCCTCGAGCTGCAGCGGCTTGAGCGTGCCACCGTGCAGCGAGAACAGGTAGGCGTTCGACGCGGCGACCTCGCCGTTGACGAGGACGTCACCGTAGAGCTTCGACGAGCCCGGGTTCACGACGAAGTTCTCGAGCGTGACCGTGGTGTCGCCGGCCTTGAGGGTCAGACCGGAACCGTTGTGGTCCAGCAGGCCCTGCACGTAGGGGCGGTAGTTGCCGTCCGGGCTCCAGTAGGTGACCGAGCCAGCGGTGATCGGGAACGACACGGAGCCGTCCTCGAGCTTCGCGTCGCCGGAGACGCCCGGGGTCAGCCCGAGGGAGGTGAGGGCGTCGGTGAAGCCCTTGTCGAGTGCGACGGCGGTGTTGCCACCCTTGACCTCGGGGACCGATGCGACCGGGGCCGGGATCTTCGAGGCCTCGGACGAGGACGAGACCGTCTGCACGTTCGGAGTCGCGGCGTTCGCCGTGCTGATGCCGAACGCGGCACCACCGAGGACGAGGGCGCCGGTGGTGGCGAGGGTGATCGAGGTCTTCATGGACTTGCGCATGAGTGGGTTCCTTCCGTTGTCGCGCTCGGCGCGATTCCCTGTGTGCGCGCCGAACACACCCCGAAGAGGGGTGGAGAACCAGCTACTTGCGGCTGGTGAGCGCTCCGGGTGTTTCCCGGCTGATGCAAGGGATTCGGGGCCCTCGCCCGATCGGATTGGACGAAGTTCCTGGGGAACTCCGGCCCCCTGCTCCGTAGCGTGGAGACATGGCCCCCGTACACATCCCGAGCACCGACCGGATCCGGGCGATCGACGCCTGGTGGCGCGCCGCGAACTACCTCACCGTCGGGCAGATCTACCTCCTCGACAACCCACTGCTCACCCGTCCCATCGACCCGGACGACGTGAAGCCGCGCCTGCTCGGGCACTGGGGCACCTCCCCCGCGCTGAACCTCGTCTACGCGCACTGCAACGCGCTCATCGCCGAGACCGACCGCGACCTCCTCTACGTGTGCGGGCCCGGGCACGGTGGCCCCGCGATGAACGCGAACGCCTGGCTCGAGGGGACCTGGGGCGAGCTGTACCCGGACATCACGCCGGACCCCGAGGGGCTCCGGAAGTTCTTCAAGCAGTTCTCGTTCCCGGGCGGCATCCCGTCCCACGCCGCCCCGGAGACGCCCGGATCCATCCACGAGGGCGGCGAGCTCGGCTACTCGCTCGCGCACGCGTACGGCGCGGCGCTCGACAACCCGGACCTCGTCGTGGCGTGCGTCGTCGGTGACGGCGAGGCCGAGACCGGTCCCCTGTCCGGCTCCTGGCAGGCGCACACCTTCCTCGACCCGGTGTCCGACGGGGCCGTGCTGCCGATCCTCAACCTCAACGGCTGGAAGATCGCGAACCCGACCGTCCTCGCGCGCATCCCCGACGAGGACCTCACCGCGTACTTCCGTGGCCTCGGGTACGAGCCGATCGTCGTCGACTCCGCACGCGTGGACCACGACCCGTTCGCGGTGCACGCGCTGTTCGACGGTGCCCTCCGCCGCGCGCTCGCGAGCATCGACGACATCCAGGCCGCCGCTCGGGCCCAGGCCGAACGGGCCGCAGCCGGACAGCCGGCAGGCGCAGCCGACCTGCGTCCGCGCTGGCCGATGATCGTGCTCCGTACCCCGAAGGGCTGGACCGGCCCGCAGGAGGTCGACGGCGAGCGCGTCGAGGGCACCTTCCGCGCCCACCAGGTCCCGCTGCCGGCCGTGCGCGAGGACGCCGGACACCGCGAGCAGCTCGAGGAGTGGATGCGGAGCTACCGCCCGGACGAGCTGTTCGACGCCGACGGCCAGCCGACCGGGATCCTCACGACCATCCGGCCGCAGGGCGACCTCCGCATGAGCGCCACGCCGCACGCCAACGGCGGGCGCATCCGCACCGCGCTCGACCGTCCGCCGCTCGAGCCGTACGCGGTCCCCGTCGGCGAGGACGCCAGCTCGACCGCGACCCTCGGGGCGTGGCTCGCGGAGCTGACCTCGCGGAACGGCTCGTCCTTCCGCCTGTTCGGGCCCGACGAGACGGTGTCGAACAAGCTCGACGCCGTGTTCGACGTGACCTCCCGGGTGTGGCGTGCCCGTCGCGCGGCCGGTGACGAGCACCTCGGCGCTCGTGGCCGGGTCATCGAGGTCCTGTCGGAGCACCTGCTCGAGGGGATGCTCGAGGGCTACGTGCTCACCGGCCGCCACGGACTGCTCAACACCTACGAGGCGTTCGCGCACATCATCGACTCGATGGTCGGGCAGTACGCGAAGTGGCTCGAGTCGTCGACCGACATCGACTGGCGCGCGCCCGTGTCGAACCTGTCGATCCTGCTGTCGTCGCACGTGTGGCGGCAGGACCACAACGGCTTCTCGCACCAGGACCCGGGCTTCCTCGACGTCGTCGCCTCGAAGCAGCAGGACCTCGTGCGCATCAAGCTCCCGGCGGACGCGAACACCCTGCTCGCCGTGGCAGCGCACGCGTTCGAGACCACGGACCGCATCGAGGTGATCGTCGCCGGGAAGCACCCCGAGCCGGTCTTCCTGACCCTCGAGGACGCCGTCGCGCACGCGGCTGCCGGGCTCGGCGTCTGGGACTGGGCCGGCACCGAGCAGACGGTCGGACGCGCCGATGTGCTCCTCGCGAGCGCCGGTGACGTGCCGACGGTCGAGGCCGTCGCCGCCGCGGACATCATCCGGAAGCACGCGCCCGAGGTCGGGGTCCGCTTCGTGAACGTCGTGGACCTGCTGTCCCTCGGCGACCCGCGGAAGCACGAGCACCCGGTCAGCGACGAGCGCTACGACGAGGTCTTCCTGCCCGGCACGCCGACGGTGTTCGCCTTCCACGGCTACCCGTCGCTCGTGCACCAGCTGACGTACCGCCGGAACGGCCACGACGACCTGCACGTGCACGGCTTCCTCGAGCAGGGCACCACCACGTCGCCGTTCGACATGCTCATGCTGAACGAGATGGACCGCTTCTCGCTGGCGCACGACGCACTGTCGCGGGTCGACGCCGACGCGCACGCTGACCTGCTCGCGAAGCTCACCGAGGCGCGGGACGCCGCGCGGACCTTCGCCTACTCGAAGGGCGAGGACCACCCGTCGCTGTCGGGCTGGGAGTTCCGAGGGTGGCCGCAGGACGAGCCGACCGACGGCGGGACCGGGGGCGACCCGGGCGCCGGCGAGACGGAGGGCGCGGCACCCGGCAACTGACGTCCCGCGTCTCCTGCACGCTCCTCCTGCACAGCCTGGAGGCGCTGCGAACCGTCCACAGGACCGGTCACGCCCGTCGCGTGGCCGGTCCTGTGCCGTGAGGCTCGGGGCACGGACGTCGGATGGGTGAGCGCGGTGTCACCGACGAACCCGACGACCTGGTCAAGCGACGGCTCGCCAGGGTCGAGCGCGCTGTCGAGATCCTGCTCGCGGACCCGCACTACGGCCCCCTCGTGGAGCCGGAGGGGCGGCTGGAGTTGCTCGAGGACCTCCGGCAGGAGTCGCGGGAGCGCCAGGAGCGGGCACGCGCGCGGGAGCGGCACGATCTCCACGAGGACGCCTCGCTCGCCGGGAGTCGACGTGCCAGGCTGGGCACGTGCAGGACCTCGTCATCTCCGCTCCGGACCAGCCCACGCTGCCGACCACGGCCGGCGGTCGGTTCCCCGTCCGTCGGGTGTACTGCGTCGGTCGCAACTACGCAGCCCACGCCCGGGAGATGGGCCACGACCCTGACCGCGAGCCGCCGTTCTTCTTCACGAAGCCGGCCAGCGCCCTGGTCACAGACGGCGCCGACACCCCCTACCCGCCGGGTACGGACCGTCTCGAGCACGAGGTCGAACTCGTCGTCGCGCTCGGTCGTGGCGGGTCGGACGTCGCCGTGACGGACGCCCTCGACCTGGTGTGGGGCTACGGCGTGGGCATCGACCTGACGCGTCGCGACGTGCAGGCCGAGGCCAAGCGGCTCGGTCGGCCGTGGGACCTGGCGAAGGGCTTCGACGCCTCGGCCCCGGTCGGGACGCTCGTCCCGGCCGCCGGGGTCGACCCGACCACCGGTGCGATCGGCCTCCGCGTGGACGAAGCACTGCGACAGTCGGGCGACCTGGCCGACCAGGTCTGGTCGGTAGCCGAGACGATCGCCGAGCTCTCGCGGTGGGTGACCCTCGCCCCGGGTGACCTGCTGTTCACCGGGACCCCGGACGGCGTCGGGCCGCTGCAGCGCGGCCAGGTCGTCACCGGCTTCGTCGCCGAGGTCGGAACGGTGACGACCCGTATCGTCTGACCTCCGGGCGCGGTCGGACGGTGCGCGACCACGCACCGCTGGGAACGTCCGCAGGCCCGAGGCGTACACCGGTCGGTGACGCCGGGGGACCATCGGCGCCAGACCACGGGACACCGCGAGCGTGCTCGACGCCGAGCGCGCCGGGGACGGGTGCGTGTCCCGACCGAGGAGGTGCGCCGTGCAGGAACACGACCTGCTCGCGACGTCCTGGACCTGGGCGGGCGACGAGCCGATCGCCGACCGGGTCCGAGCCGTCGGGGATGCCGGGTTCTCCGGCCTGTCACTGTCGCTGGACGACCTCCACGAGGTGCGGGCGACGACCGGGTTCACGGCACTGCGACGTGCCCTCGACCGAGCCGGGATCGTCTGGGTGCAGCTCGGCCCCCTCGACCGCTGGTGGAGCCACGGCGGACGCTCGACGGACGACGAGGCCGACCGTGGGGTCGTGCTCGAAGCGGCAGCGACCCTCGGCGCCTGGCAGGTCGTCGTCCGTGCCGACACCGGTGTCCACCCGGTCACGCCAGCGGCGATGACCGCGGACTTCGTCGACCTCGCCGCGCAGGCCGAGAAGGTCGGGGCCCGCCTGGTCCTCGAACCGGAGCCCTGGTCGAACCTGCCCACCGTCGAGCGGGCATCGCGCTTCGTCGCCGCGGCCGGCCACCCGAACGCCGGGCTGCTCCTGGACGCCATGCACACGCTCCGCGGCGGCTCCACACTCGCCTCGATCGCCCAGGGCGTCGCGCCGGAGGTGCTCGCCGCGGTGGAGCTCAGCGACGGCCTGCTGCACACCCCGTCCGGACTCACCCTCGCCGAGGAGTCCCGCAGTGCCCGACACCTGCCGGGATCGGGCGCATGGGACCTGCCCGGGCTCGTCCGCGTGCTCCGGGGGCTCGGACACGAGGAGCCCTGGGGTGTCGAGGTCCGGACGGCCGCGCACCGGGCGATGCCCCTGGCCGACGCGCTCCGGACCGCAGTGGCCGCGACCCGGGCCGTGCTCGACGCCGCGGACGCCGCGGACGAGCCCGCTGCCCCGGCGATGCCGACCACGCCTGCCCCGACCTCCGCCGTCGACTTCGACGTCGCCGCACCTCCGCTCGATCGACCGGCACCCCGGACCGACGCGGGTACAGGCGCACCCGCGTAGCGTCGGGCGCATGACGGATCACGCAGCAGACGACGACCTCCTCCGGCGCTCGCAGGAGTCCATCGACGAGGCCAAGGCGGCAGCCGCCGAGGTCGACCTGCCCGAGCAGGAGGACCTGATCGACGAGGACCTGCCCGCCGCGGACACCGCGAAGCCCGCCGACGGTCCCGCGCCGGCCGCCTGAACGGGCCGACCGAGGACCACCGGAGACCGTCCGGGAGCCGAGCTCCCGGACGGTCTCCTCGTGTCCGCAGCGGCTCTGCAGGAAGAAATCCGACGAACAGCGTGACGAACCCCGGAGTCGACCCGTCACACCAGTGGGCCCCGGAACCGTGGGGGTTCCGGACGCCCGGGCTCTGGTGATCCCGGGCCGTGGACGCGCCGTGGTCGGCCACCCCTGATCGCCGACCGCGGTGCACCGGCGGCGGTCCGTGCGTCCCCTGATCCGGCGCACGGACCGCCTCTGCCCGTGATCGCCGAGGCCGACCAGGTCAGGACTCGCGGACGACGTCCTCGGGCCCCTTGTCGGGCCGCCACCCGCGCCACGACGGCTGCCGGAGCCGACCGTCCGCCGTCCACTCGGCGAACTCGACCTCACCGACCCGACGAGGTGTGACCCAGTGGGCGTCGCGGGCATCCGGGCGAGGGACCTCGACGAACGGCGAGGTCTTCCGCTCCGTCTTCCCGAGGGCCTCCCCGATCTCGTCCAGGTCGCGGTCGCTGAACCCCGTCCCGACCCTGCCCACGTACTCGAGTCCGTCCGGGCCGGGTACGCCCAACAGCAGCGATCCGACGCCACCGGCCCGGCGCCCCCTGCCGGGCCGCCACCCACCGACGACGACCTCCTGCGTGGCGTGGTGCTTGATCTTCACCCAGGCCTCGGAGCGGCGGCCCTCGGCGTACCGCGACGACCGTTTCTTCGCGACGACGCCCTCGAGCCCCCGCTCGCGCGACTCCGCCACGGCGTGGTCCAGGTCACCGTCGCCCGCCTGGGGCACCTCGATCACACCGCCCGCTTCGACGACGGTCAGGAGCGCCTCGCGCCGGGCGTCGTAGCCGAGCCGGGTCAGGTCGTGTCCGTCGGCCTCGAGCACGTCGAAGAGCAGCAGGCGCACGGGGGCCCGGCGCCGTGCGGCCTCGACCTCGCGCGGCCGAGTCAGCCCCATGCGGTCCTGCAGCAGGCCGAACGACGGACGCCCGCGCTCGTCCAGCGCCACGACCTCGCCGTCGAAGACCCCGTCGACCCCGGCCCGCTCGCCCAGCTCCTGCAGCTCCGGGTACTGCGCGGTCAGGTCGTTGTCGTTGCGGCTGCGCAGGGTGACCCGTCCGTCGCGCACGGTCGCCAGGGCACGGACGCCGTCCCACTTCATCTCGAACGCCCAGGCCGCCGGGTCGAGACGCGGCTCCCCCTGCACGGGGCTCGCGAGCATGGCCCGACGCTCGGCGGGCGACGTCCTCGCGGGCGCGGCACGTCCGATCCGCTGCCGCTCCGCAGCGCTCGGCGTCGGTGTCCGGGAGGCTCGAGCCGCATCCGCCTCGCCACCCCCGTCGGCGAGACGGTCCGGTTGGTCCTTCGTGCGGTGGATGAGCCAGTTCTGCTCGTCGCCGTCCTTCCCGCGGCCCCGCCCTCGGGTGTGCAGGAGCGCCAGCCGACGGACGCCGTTCGTGCGGCCGTGCAGCGTGACGATCACCTCTTCGCCGTCGCGCCACTTCTCGAGCTCGTAGGTGCCGTCGTCCCAGATCGTGACGGTCCCCCCGCCGTACTCGGCCTGCGGGATCGTCCCCTCGAACGAGCCGTACTCGAGCGGGTGGTCCTCGGTCTGCACCGCCAGGTGGTTCTTCCCGGGGTCGGTCGGCTCGCCCTTCGGCAGCGCCCAGCTCACGAGCACACCCTCGTGCTCGAGCCGGAAGTCGTAGTGGTCCCGGGTCGCGTGGTGCTCCTGGATGACGAACGTCGGCGTGCCGTCCTTCCGCACGGTCGGTGCGCCCTCGGGCACCGGCTCCGGCGTCCGCGACGCATCGCGCTTCGCGCGGTAGGCCGCGAGGCGGTCGCGAGCCGGTTGCTCTGCCTCGTTCGCACGCTGGGTCCGGTCGCCGTCCCAGTGGCCGTGGTCGGTCCTGCCCACCGCCAGCGAGGCGGAGACGACCGGGTGCAGGAGGTCGCCGTGGGCCTCCAGGCGGTCGAGGACCTCCTCGAACTCCAGCTGGGCGAACCCGCGCTCCTCGAGCTCCCGCCAGGTCCGCGGCGCGGCGACGGTCGGCCGGTCACGGCCGCGCAGGGAGTACGGCGCGATCGTCGTCTTGTTGCCGTTGTTCTGCGACCAGTCGACGAAGACCTTGCCCCGTCGCTCGGCGCGGCTCATCGAGGACAGCACCAGGTCGGGCAGGTCCTGCTCCAACGCCCGGGCGAGCTCGTGCGCGACGTCGGACACCTGTGCGGTCGTGGCGCGCCCGTCGAGCGCCGCGTACAGGTGGATGCCCTTCGAGCCGCTCGTCACCGGGTACGGGTCGAGCCCCATGCCGTGCAGGATCTCGCGTGCGGCGAGCGCCACCTCGACGCACTCCGGCAGCCCGACACCCTCGCCGGGGTCGAGGTCGAGCACGAGCCGGTCCGGACGTTGCTGCGCGCCGCGGGGACCGAACCGCCACTGCGGGACGTGCAGTTCGAGCGCCGCCTGCTGCGCCGTCCAGACGAGCGTCGGCAGGTCGTCGACGATCGGGTACTCGGTGTCGTGCTCCTTGTGCGCGATCGTGTGGTGACGGACCCAGTCGGGCGCCGATTCGGGCAGGTTCTTCTCGAAGAAGACCCCGCCGTCCACGCCGTTCGCCCAGCGCTTCCGCGTCACGGGGCGGTCCTTGACGTGCGGGATCATCCACGGCGCCACCCGCTCGTAGTAGGCGATGACCTGGCCCTTGGTCGTCCCGGTCGCCGGGTAGAGCACCTTGTCGGTGTTCGTCAGGGCGATCCGACGGTCGCCGACCGTGACGGTGGTCTTCCGGGCGACGGGGCTCACAGCGCGACCCCGGTCGCTCCCGCCACGGTCAGGGTGCTGCCGGACGTGTACGAGGACTCCGGGCCGGCGAGGTGGACGTAGGCGCTGCCGAGCTCGACGGGCTGCGCCGGACGGCCGAAGGGGGTGTCCTGACCGTAGGCGGCGATCTCGTCACCGGGGTAGCTGATCGGCTGCAGCGGCGTCCACACCGGCCCCGGCACGACGCAGTTCGCCCGGATGCCCTTCGCCGCGAGCTGGCGGGCGAGACCGTTCGTGTAGGTGATGATGGCGGACTTCGTGGCGGCGTAGTCGATCATCCGGTCCTGCGGTTGGTACGCCGAGACGGAGCTCGTGGTGACGATCGCGCTGCCGGGCGCCATGTGCGGGACGGCCGCTCGCACCAACCAGAACATCGAGTAGAGGTTGACCTTGATGGTGCGGTCGAAGTCCTCGGTCGACTGCTCGGTCACGTCCTCGTGCACCTGCTGGTGTCCGGCGACGAGCACGAGCGCGTCGAGGCCGCCGAGCTCGCTGACGGCGTCGCGCACGAGGGTGTCGCAGAACGCCTCGTCGGTCAGGTCGCCCGGCAGCAGCACGGCCCTGCGCCCGAGGTCGCCGACGACGTCGCGCACCTGTTCCAGGTCCTCGCGTTCCTCGGGCAGGGCGTTCATCGCGACGTCGGCCCCTTCCTTCGCCATCGCGATCGCGGCAGCTCGCCCGATGCCGGAGTCGGCTCCGGTCACGAGCACCCGGTACCCGGGCATCCGCCCCGTCCCGAGGTAGGCCGTCTCGCCGTGGTCGGGCGCCGGGTCCATCGCGCTGGCCAGCCCGGACCCCTGCTGGGTCTGCGGCGGGAACGGCGGCCGGGCGTACTGCGAACGCGGGTCCTGCTTGTCGAGCTGGCTCATGGGCCCATGGTGCTCGCCGTGGCGGCACGACGGTTCAGGACCGGGCTGTTCCGTGGACGGGTCGTCCTGACACAGGAGCTGTGCAGGGACCGGCGGCCGTCAGGCCGTCGTCCGCACCGGGGCGGCGAGCAGCTGCTCCGCGCCGACCCGGTCGCCGCGTCCTTGCACGAGGGTGCCGACCCCGAGTACGGCCCAGACGACCGCGACACCCCAGTCGCCCGCGGTCCCGGACGCCGCGAGGATCGCCCACAGCGCGGCCAGCCCGACGAACACGCACCCGCTGGTGCGTCGCTGCCGGGCGTCCGCCAGCCACCGTTGCACCCGCGGACGCCAGACCGCGTCCGGGACCTCGGCGGGGACGCGTCCGTCGTCCACCCACCGTCGCGTCGCGACGACGGCGGCACGACCGCCCCGTCGCGCCCAGGACCAGACCTGCAGCGCGGGGAGCACGACCGCCAGCGCGAGGCCGAGCACGACGACCGCGACCCAGGGGACCGGTCGCGGTTGCAGCGCGAAGAACACCGCCGGTGCGACCGCCCCGCCGACCGTCAGGGCGACGAGCTGCCACCACCCCGACGCGCCGATCCGATCGTCGTCCGTCGTCGCCGTCGCCGTCGCCTCGCTGGCCGTCGTCGTCTCGTGGTCCCCCGTCATGTGCGGCACGATACGCCCTCCGGTGTCGTGCGCGGCTGGCGATCCGCCCGGAACTGAGGGCCCGTCGCCGCACTCGCGGGCATCATGTGCCCATGAGGTCGATCTGGAAGGGCTCCATCGCGTTCGGGCTCGTCAACGTGCCCATCAAGGTGTACGCGGCGACCGAGACCCACGACGTCTCCCTGCACCAGGTGCACGACGAGGACAAGGGCCGCATCCGGTACAAGCGCGTGTGCGAGTTCGGCCACGAGGTCGAGTACGCCGACATCCAGCGCGCCTACGACGACGGCGACAAGACCGTCGTGCTGACGTCCGACGACTTCAAGCAGCTCCCCGAGGAGCAGTCGCACGAGATCGAGGTGCTCGAGTTCGTGCCCGTCGACCAGGTCGACCCGATGATGTTCGAGAAGTCGTACTACCTCGAGCCGGACTCCCGCTCGCCGAAGGCCTACGTGCTGCTCCGCGAGACGCTGTCGAAGACCGACCGGCTCGCGATCGTGCAGTTCACCCTGCGGCAGAAGACCCGGCTCGGCGTGCTGCGGGTGAACGAGGACGTCATCCTGCTGCAGGGGCTGCTCTGGGGCGACGAGGTCCGGGCTGCTGACTTCGCGGCCCTCGACGCGTCGGTGAAGGTCAGCGCGAACGAGCTGAAGATGTCGTCCTCGCTCGTCGAGAGCATGTCCGCCGACTTCGACCCGGACCGCTACACGGACTCCTACCAGGAGGAACTGCAGCAGCTCATCGACGCGAAGCTCGAGGCCGGCGACGACGTCGACACCGCGGAGACGTTCGGCGAGCGCTCCGAGGACGAGAAGGACGGCGACGGCGGGGACGTCATCGACCTGATGGCGGCCCTGCGGGCCTCGGTGGACAAGAAGCGGTCCGGCCCGTCGGGGTCGTCGCGGTCCTCGTCACGGTCATCGTCACGGTCCGGAGGCTCTGGGTCGCGCTCGTCGTCCGGCGCACGGTCGTCGTCCGGTTCCGCTGGTGCGGACCGGGACGCGGAGGCGGAGAAGGCCCCCACCGAGGAGGCACCGGCCGGGAAGGCACCGGCGAAGAAGACCCCCGCGAAGAAGGCCTCCGCAAAGGAGACCTCCACGAAGAAGGCCCCCGCGAAGGAGACCTCCACGAAGAAGGCTCCGGCGAAGAAGGCCCCCGCGAGGAAGCAGGCCAGCTAGCCGTCGCGTCGGGTCCGGCGGAGCGCGAGCGGGATCGAGACCCAGAGCACAGCCGTGCCGAGGAACACGACCACCCCGCCGATGATCCCGCCGACGTCCCCGATCACGACGTCGAACACGAACAGCACGGTGCCCGAGAAGAGCAGCGCGCTCGCCGCGAGCGCCGCGATGAGCAGCGCGTTGCCGGCACGCACCAGATCGTGCTTCTGGCGCTGCCGGAACACCAGACGGTGCGCGGAGACAGCGGACAGCGCGACGACCGTGATCACCACGGCGAGCGCGACGAGCACGAGGTAGACGACCTCCTCGCTGGTGCTGAGCATCGTGAACCGCTGCTGGAACGGCAACGTCAGCAGGAACCCGGCCAGGATCTGCGTCCCGGTCTGCACGATCCGGAGCTCCTGCTGGATGTCCGACCAGTTCCGGTCCCACCGCTCGGTCGGGGTCTCGTGCCGCCCGCGTTCGGTGTCCTGTGCTGCACCGCTGACGTCGCTCATGCGCCGAACCTACTGCGCCGGACCCACGGTGCCGTCACGAGCCGGAAACACGACTCCGCGAGACTGTCCGCATGACTCCACAAGAGCCAGGGAGCCTGCAGTCGTCATCCGTGACCGCAGGCCCGCCCGTCACCGTGTCCATCACCCGACTGGTCGAACCCGACCGCATCCCCGACGCCACCGCGTGGGTGCAGTCCGGCGTCAACCTCGCGAACCGCTACCCGGGCTTCCTCGGCTCCGGGTGGGTCCGGTCGCACGCCACCAGTCGGGAGTGGCACATGCTCTACCGGTTCGCCGACCACGAGCAGCTCGCCACGTGGGAGAACTCCGACGACCGGCTCCGCTGGCTCGACCAGGGGCGTGACCTCGTGGTGGAGTCCCGGGTGGAGAAGCGCACCGGCATCGAGGGCTGGTTCGACGCCCCGCAGGACGCCCCCGCGTCGAGCGCCCCGCCCCGCTGGAAGCAGGCCGTGAGCATCTGGCTCGGGTTCTTCCCGGTCAACCTCGCCTTCACCTACCTGGTCGGCTGGCTCGTCCCGGCGTTCGGGCACCTGGCCGTGCTGCCCCGCGTGCTCGTCACGACGCTCGTGCTCACGCCGATCATGACGTTCTGGGTGCTGCCCGTCGTCACGGGGCTGATCCGCCCGTGGCTGCTCGCTCCCCCGCGACCCGCCCGGCAGCGCTAGGCCCCGTCCGAGCCCGACCACCTGGCTGGGCCGGGTCTCATCCGAGCACGGAGAGCTGGTCGAGCCGCTCGAGGATCACGCCCTCGCGCAGCGCCCACGGGCAGATCTCGAGCGCCGGCAGGTCGAAGATGTCCAGGCAGGCCTCGGCGACGAGCGCTCCCGGGACGACCTGGTGCGCCCGGCTCGGCGAGACGCCCGGCAGCTCGGCCAGCTGGTCGAGCGACATCGTCAGGAGTGACGGCAGCCGCTCGCGGAGCACCGTACCGTCGAGGGACCGCGGCACGAGCGGTCCCGCGGCCGAGGGCGCGGCGCCGCAGATCCGGGCGATCGACCGGAAGGTCTTCGAGGTCGCCACCGCCCGGTCGGGCCGCCCGGCGCGCAGCAGCAGTCCGGCGTCGCGGGCGATCGCGACGCGGATCTCGTGGCGGATGCGGCGGACGTCGTCCTCCGAGGGCGTGCCCGCAGCGAAGTACCGGCGCGCGAGTCGGGCTGCTCCGATCGGCATCGACCACGCGACGTCGGGGGCCTCGTCGGCACCACCGGCGATCTCCAGGGAGCCACCGCCGATGTCGAACACCGCGAGGCGTCCGGCGGACCACCCGAACCAGCGTCGGACGGCCAGGAAGGTCAGCCGCGCCTCGTCCTCGCCGGACAGCACCGCGAGCTCGACACCGGTCTCCCGCTCGACGTGCGCGAGCACCTCGTCGGAGTTCACGGCGTCGCGGACGGCCGAGGTCGCGAAGCCGAGCATGTCCTCGCAGCCGCGCTCCTCGGCGACGCGGACGGCGTCGGCGACGAAGGTCGTCAGCGCGTCGACCCCGACCGCGGTCACCGCGCCCGACTCGTCGAGGTGCTCGGCGAGCCGGAGGGCCTGCTTGAACGACGACGCCGGCAGGGGCGCGGCTCCGCCGTGGGCGTCCACCACGAGCAGGTGGCCGGTGTTGGACCCGATGTCGAGGACTCCGACGCGCATGCACCAACGCTAGCGGCCGATGTCCCCCGTAGGACGCAACCCCGGCGACACCTCGCAACGGTACAGCGCTGCGAGCAGCCGCCAGGGTTGCGATTCGCGGAACGGTCGGGACGGGACGGGCGGACGGGAGGCCCGGGCTACGGCCGCAGGAACGACTCCAGGTCCGACGTGGTCGGGTAGGAGGCCTGCGCGCCCGGCTTCGTCGCGGCGTACGCGCCGACGCCGACGGCGAAGCGCGCGGCCTCGAGCAGGGTGTCCCCGGCGTCGAGTCGGAGCGCCACCGCCCCCATGAACGCGTCGCCGCAGCCCGTGGTGTCGACGGGCTCGACCCGGACGGCGTCGACGTCGACAGGCGCGGCATCCCCGTCGTGCACCGTGCAGCCCGCGCCGCCCCGGGTCACGATCGAGCGTGCGACGCCGTGGTCCCCGAGCTCGGCGGCCTCGTGCTCGTTGACCAGCAGCACGTCGGTCAGGTCGAGGAGCTCCTGCGGCACGGCGCCGAACGGCGACAGGTTCGTGAGCACCGTCGCTCCGGCGGCACGACCGGCCCGCGCGGCGGCGAGCACGACGTCGATCGAGACCTCGAGGCAGAGACCGAGCACCCCGGCGCCGTCGAGGGCGTCGGCGGGTACGTCGTCCGGGGTCAGCGTGGCGTTCGCGCCGCCCGAGATCACGATGGTGTTCTCCCCCGCGGCGTCGACCGTGATGACGGCCGTCCCGGTGGCGACGCCCTGCCGGACCGCCACGTGCGTGGTGTCCACGCCGGCCGATGCGACGGACTCGCGCAGCAGTGTGCCGTTCCCGTCGTCGCCGACCGCACCGATCATGCGGACGGTGCCCCCGAGCCTCCCGGCTGCCACCGCCTGGTTGGCGGACTTGCCACCGGGCAGGATCGCGAGGTCGGACCCCTGCAGGGTCTCCCCGGGCTTCGGGAAACGCTCGGTGCGGACCACCAGGTCCGCGTTGAGGCTGCCCACGACGACGATGCCGCTCATGCGGTGGCTCCTGTCTCGGCCGAGGCCGGGCGCGGGATGAGGAAGGACGTGGCGAGTGCCGCGCAGGTGATCGCGGCACCGAGGAGCATGCCACCGGAGTAGCCGGCGGTGCCCGCTGACCCGCCGGTGCCGAGTGCGATCTGCAGCGCCGGGAGGACCGCGAAGCTGATGCCCGCACCGAGGTTGAACGCGCCCGCGTTGAGGCCCGGCAGGAAACCCGGGTTCGAGTCCGGCGAGAGCACGATGCCGAGCCCGTTCAGCACGATGTTCGCGATGCCCGCGTAGGTGATGCCGATGAGCACGGTGGCGGCGACGAGCACGGGCAGCGAGTGGACGCCGACGAACGCCATGACGAGCGTCGCGACGATGCTGCCGACGAGGCCGACGCGGAGCACGGCGCGGTAGCCGAGCGTCGGCGCGAGGCGGCCGGAGAAGGGTCCGACGACCCAGCCCACCAGCGCGTACGGCACGAGGAACGCGAGCGATGCGACGTCCGCCTCCATGCCGAAGCCGACCTCGTCGTTCTGGGCCAGGCTCGTGACCAGCCCGTTCACGACGGCGAAGACCCCCGTCATGGTGAGCAGCGTCGTCACGAGGAGCGCCCAGGTCCCGCGACGCCGCAGGTACCGGGTCTCGACGAGCGGCTCGCGGACCCGCGACTCGACCGCCCAGAAGACCGCGAACGCGACCAGGGCGACGACGATCCCGCCGACGACGAGCGCCCAGTCGGCCTGGGCGAGCTTGCCGGCCTCGTTGAACGCCGTGAGCAGTGCGCCGACGCTGACGACGAGCGGGAGCACGCCCCACCAGTCCATCCGGGTGCCGGCGGACGGCTTCGACTCGACGCCCCACACCGCCACCATGAGCGCGGCGAGGACCGTGACGACCGCGATCACCCAGAAGATGCCGCGGAAGCCGAAGTGGGTGGCGATCCAGCCTCCGGCCAGCGCGTCGACACCGGCGATGCCACCGTTCACGGCGGTGAGCAGGCCGAGGGCTGCGCCGTAGCGCTTGGGGTCGGCGATCTCGTTGCGCAGGATGAGCAGGCCGATCGGGACGACCGGCCCGGTGACGCCCTGGATCATGCGGCCGGCGAAGAGCATCGGCACGTTCACGGCGAGGGCGGCGACCACGCTGCCGACGAGCATCACGAGGAGCATGCCGAGCAGGACCCGCTTGCGGCCGACGATGTCGGACAGCCGGGGCAGGAACAGTGAGAACAGGGCGGCGATCGTGAAGAACAGCGTCTGCGAGAGCCCGATGGTCGCGTCGTCGGTGCGGAGTTCGTCCGCCATCGTCGCGAGCGCCGGGCTGAGCATGCTCGCGTTGAGCTGGAACGCGACGCACGCGGCGAGCAGGGCGGCGGTGAGGGCGCCGATCGACTTCGTCGTCGAGGTGGTGGTCACGGTGCTCAGGCCTCCGGGGTGACGGTGGTGTCGGCGGACTCGACGGCCCGGGCTGCGGCGCGCGGGGACCACCCGGTGTCGGGCGTCTCGCCGATCCGCTCGAGGGCGTCGACGACCAGGTCCCAGAAGCGCCCGTGGTCGAGCTCCATCGCCGCGGACGTGCGGCAGTCCTCGGGCGCGGGACCGCGGAGGTCCGCGACGGTCATGCCGAGCGTGTGGGTGCCCGTCGTCTCGATCGCGATCGGCATCCGCACCGCGCGGACGATCGTCGGGTCGATGACGTACGCGACGGCGCAGGGGTCGTGCACGGGCGGGGCGTCGAACCCCTGGGCGTCCTCGTAGGCCTTGCCGAAGAACTCGAGCAGCTCGCCGACGAACGCTGCGGGCCCGGTGCCGACGGCGGCGATGCGCGCGGCCACCTCGGGGGTGGCGAGTGCCTGGTGGGTCAGGTCGAGCCCGACCATGACGACGTCCCACCCGGCGCGGAACACGATGTCCGCTGCCTCGGGGTCGATGACGATGTTGAACTCGGCGACCGGGCTCCAGTTGCCCACGTGCACGCCGCCGCCCATCAGGACGACCTGCTTGACGCGCTCGACGATGCGCGGTTCCTTGCGGACGGCGAGGGCGATGTTCGTCAGGCCCGCGGTCGGCACGATCGTCACGGTGCCGGGCTCGTGCGCCATCACGGTGTCGATGATGAGGTCGACCGCGTGCCGCTCGTCCAGGCCGAACGACGGCTCGGGGAGCATCGGCCCGTCCAGGCCGCTCTCGCCGTGGATCTCCGGGGCGACCTCGATCTCGCGCAGCAGCGGCCGGTCGGCGCCCGCAGCGAACGGCACGCCCGTGATGCCGGCGATGCGCGCCACGGCGAGGGCGTTGCGGGTGACCTTCGGCAGGGTCTGGTTGCCGACGACGGTGGTGACGGCGAGGAGCTCGATCGTCGGGTTGCCGTGTGCCAGCAGGATGGCGACGGCGTCGTCGTGGCCGGGGTCGCAGTCGAGGATGATCTTCTGCGTCGTTGCATCGGGCACCTTGGGCGCTCCACTTCGTCGGGGATCGGCGTCGGCGGGCCGCTCGCAGCCCGTCGTGTCCGGCAGCGCCGGACGGAGGTATGTGCTCGACGCGGTGGGGTCCGCACTGTGGAGGAACCAACTCCAGCGCGGCGCGTCAAGCGTTTGACATTCGAACACGTCAAACGCTTGACGTCAACTCCGAGCGATCCTCGTCCGACCGCGTGCCCTCGCCGGTCGGTAGGCTCGTCGGGTGCCCTCCCCCGCCGCTCACGGCCGTCGCGTGACCGCGGCGATGGTGGCCGAACGCGCGGGGACGAGCATCGCGACGGTCTCCCTGGTCGTCAACGGCAAGGAGCGCGGGCGGGTGTCCCCGCCGATCGCGGAGCGGGTGCGCGACGCGGTGGAGGCCCTCGGGTACGTCGTCGACCACGCGGCGAGCACCCTCGCCCGCGGCACCGGCGACCTGGTCGTGCTCATCGCACCCGACCTGTCGAACCCGTTCTTCGCCGAGGTGATCCGCGGCGTGCGCGACACGCTCGGCGACCGGTACCAGCTCGTGCTCTCGGTCACCGAGCGCGGCGCACAGCCCACCGCCGCCGACCTCCGGCGCTTCGAGCGGCTGCGGCCGGCGGGGATCCTGGTCGACGCCCCGGCAGCCGGCGAGTCGATGGACGCGAGCGTGCCCGTCGTGCTGCTCGACGCCCCCGACGCCGCCGAGGGCACCACCGCCGTCGACTACGACCTCGCTCCGGGCATCGACGCGCTCGTCGCCCACCTGCGGGACCGCGGACACGACCACGTGGCGTACCTCGACGGCACCGCTCGGGTCGCCACGTTCGGCATCCGCCACCGGATGTTCGACGAGGCCTGCGCCGCCGCCGGGATCACGGTCTCGGAGATCGGTGCCCGCGCGGACCTGACGGTGGACGCCGCCGCACTGGCGACCGAGCACGTGGTCGAGGCGTGGCACGAGGACGGCGTCACCGCGGTCGTGGCGGCGGCGGACACCCTGGCGTACGGCGTGCTCCGGGTGGCGGGCGCGATGGGGCTCCGGGTCCCCGAGGACCTGGCGGTCGCGGGCTTCGACGACCTGCCCTCGTCGTCGGTCACGGCGCCGGCCCTGACGAGCGTCGCCCTGCCGGGAGCCGAGCTCGGCCGCACCGCCGCCCTGCGCCTGCTCGCGACGATCGACGGCACCGCGGTGGAGCCCGTCGACCTGCCGGCCCGCCTGGTCCCCCGCGCCAGCACCGGCGCCTGACGGCGCCTCCGCACGATCCACCGGACGGGAGGCGCGGGACCGGCCGGCACCGCGCCTCCCGTCCGACACGGCGCACGTCCGACGACGCGGCCCCGTTCCGGCGGCCAGACGCGGTGTCGGACCGCGATACGCCGGCGTCTGCCCGAGACGCACCGGAACACGCGAGACGCCCCCGGTTCCGGAGGCGTCTCGCCCGCGCGGGGGCGTCTCAGACCGACGCCGGCGTCTCGGCGCGGGGAGCGCCAGCGGCAGGCGGAGGTGTCCCGCCCCGACGCCGGCGTCTCGGCGCACGGAACCCCTGTCACGGACGGGGCGTCTCGCGCAGACGCCGGCGTCTCGGCGCACGGAGCGCCCGCGTCAGGCGGAGGTGTCCCGCCCCGACACCGGCGTCTCGCCGCGCTCCGACGCCCGGCCGGGCGACGGGGCCGCGGCCGACCCGGCCGTCCCGGCCCGCTGCGCACGCTCGAGCTCGTCCGCCTCGGCGCCGCCGACCGCCTCGCCACGGGCGACCATGCCGGCCGTGTCCGACAGGCGGATCTGCGGCAGGAACAGTGCGAGCAGGAACGCGATCGCGATGAACGGCAGCAGGTACCAGAACACCGGCGCGAGGGAATCGGCGTACGCGTTGACGATGCCGTCCTGCACCGCCTCGGGCAGCTTCGCGACGGTCGCCGGGTCGATGCTGCCCGCGGAGGACGCCGCGTCGGTGGCGGACCCGCCGGCCGAGGTGAAGACGTCGGTCAGCGCGCTCGTCAGCCGTGCCGTGAACAGCGCGCCGAAGACGGCGGTGCCCAGTGATGCGCCGACCTCGCGGAAGTAGTTGTTCGTCGACGTGGCGGTACCCACCTGCTCCGCGGGCACGGCGTTCTGTGCGACGAGGACGACCACCTGCATGATGAGCCCGAGCCCCGCGCCGAACACGAACAGGTAGGCGCAGATGAGCCAGATCGGGGTGTCCGCGGCGAGCTGCGTCATGGCGAGCATGGCCAGCGCGACGAGCACCGTGCCGACGATCGGGAACGCCCGGTAACGGCCGGTCTTGGTGATGAGGTTGCCGGACGCGATCGACGTACCGATGAGGCCGACCATCATCGGCAGCATGAGCAGGCCGGACACCGCGGCCGAGGTGCCCGACGCCATCTGCAGGAACGTCGGGACGAACCCGATCGCGGCGAACATGCCGATGCCGAGCACGAGGCCGATGCCCGTCGCGAGCAGGAACGTGCGGTTGCGGAAGAAGGACATCGGCAGCACCGGGTCCTCGACGCGCGACTCGACGAGCACGAGCAGCGCGGCCGAGACGACGAGTCCGGCGAACCAGGCCCACGTCTCGGGGGCGTCCCAGCCGTGGTCCCTGCTGCCGCCGAACTCGGAGAAGAACACGAGGCAGGTGGTCGCGGCGGACATGAGCACGACGCCGAGCACGTCGATCCGCTTCTCGGCCTTCTTCGTCGGCAGGGTCAGCGCGAACCAGGCGACGAAGAACGCCGCGATGCCGACCGGGATGTTGATGTAGAACGCCCAGTTCCAGGTGAGGTGGTCGACGAAGAACCCGCCGAGCAGCGGGCCGCCGATCGCCGACAGGCCGAAGATCGCGCCGAGCGGGCCGAGGTACTTGCCGCGCTCCGAGGCGGGGACGATGTCGGCGATGATCGCCTGCGACAGGATCATCAGGCCACCGCCGCCCAGGCCCTGCATCGCGCGGAAGACGACGAGCTGCGTGAAGTCGCCGGCGAAGGCGCAGCCGGCGGACGCGATCGTGAACAGGGCGATCGCGACGAGGAACAGGTTGCGGCGCCCGAGGACGTCGCCGAACTTGCCGTAGATCGGCATCACGATGGTCGATGCGAGCAGGTACCCGGTCGTGAGCCAGGCCTGGTGCGCGACGCCGCCGAGTTCGCCCACGATGGTGGGCATCGCCGTCGACACGATCGTCTGGTCGAGGCTCGACAGGAGCATCCCGGCGATGAGGGCGGAGAAGATGATCCAGATGCGTCGCTGCGTCAGCAGCAGCGGTCCGTCGGATCCGGGTCGGGCACGCTTCGTGCCCTGCGCGGTGGCGCTCATGCGGTGTGGTCCTGTCCGGTGGTGGTGATGGCCGCCCTGAGCTGGCGGAGGTTGTCGGTGAGCAGCGCGTCGAACGACGGCCCGGTCGACTCGTCGAAGGCGTCGTCGAAGTAGGTGCCGGCGGTGACCTTGAGCAGGCCCGCGGCCGCCTCGGCGACCAGCTGGGCCCGTCGATCGTCCGGGTCGGTCCACCCGAAGCGCTCCCGCACGGCCTGTCCGACCGCGGCGAGCTGGACGTCCGCGGCCGCCAGGAACTTCGCGACCATCAGCGGCTCGGCGTCGAACACCCGACGGACCAGGGCCTCGTCGGCGCGGTCGAGCCCGACGACGTGCATCTGCTCGATCGCGAGCGCGACGATCGACCCGAGCGGGTCGAGGTCCGTCGGCACGAGCGAGCCGTCTGCGTACGCCGCGAGCAGTTCCGACATGGCGCCCTGCTCGATGCCGAGCACGGCGTCGTCCTTCGACGCGAAGTGGTTGAAGAACGTGCGCCGCGAGACGCCGACCGTCTCGCAGAGCTGCTCGATGGTGAAGCCGTGCAGACCGTGCTCGATCGTGGCCCGGCGTGCCTCGACGACCATGCGTCGGCGCAGCGTGCGGGTGCGTTCGGTGGGGCTCACCGAGCAAGAATTGCACTCTGATGCTGAGAGTGCAACAGGAGGACGGGTTACAGCGCCTTCGCGAAGCAGAACGACCAGGGCATGGTCGCGGCGTACGGCTCGTAGACGTCGATCTGCTGCCACCCCGTCTTGCGGTACAGCGCGACGGCCTCGGGCTGCTTGTCGCCGGTCTGCAGGATCACGCGGGACACGCCCTGCTCGCGTGCGACCTGCTCGCCCTCGGTGAGCAGCGCGGTGGCGGCGCCCTTGCCGCGGGCGGCGGCGAGGACGATCAGGCGCTTCAGCTCGACCTCGTCGCCGAGGTGCCGGACGGCGATGTGCCCGAGGGCGGAACCGTCCTCGTCGATCGCGAGCAACGAGGTGATCACGGTCGCCGGGTCGACGGCCAGCACACGGTTCCGCTCGGCAGTGACGGCCGGGTCCTCGTCCGCGTGCCCGTCACCGTAGCGCTCGTGCATCTCGTCGTCCATGGTGGCGCGGAGGGCAACTCCACGAGGGTCGTCCCAGGCAACGCGCTCGATCGTGATCACGATCGTCCATCCTCGCACGCACCGGGGCGGGACTCAGGCCAGCGCGGCGATCGGCCCCTCGCCCGCCCGGAACGCGGCGAGCACGGCGGCTGCGTCGTCGTACACGGCCGCGGCTCCCGCTCCACGGAGTTCGTCGCCGCCGATCCCGCCGGTCATGACACCGACGCAGGGCAGCCCGACCTTCCCCGACGACTCGACGTCCCACATGGCGTCACCGACCATCACCGCGCGATCCGCAGCGACGCCGACCTTGTCGAGCGCGACCTGGATGATCCCGGGGTCCGGCTTCGCCTGCTCGACGTCCTCCGAGCTCGTCTCGGCCGTCACCCACGCGGACGCGTCGAGCAGCTCGCGCAGCACCGACAGCTCCGACTCGGGCGCACTCGTCGCCAGCACGACCGCGTGGCCGGCGTCGGCGACCGCCTCGAGCAGTTCCCGCGCCCCGGGCAGCAGCCGCAGCTGCGGCATGTGCTCCGAGTAGTAGGCGGTGTGGAACTGCTTCGCGGTGTCACGGACCTCGTCGGAGGCGTCGGGCAGCAGCTCCTCGAGCAGGCGCCCGGAGTCCATGCCGATCGCGCGGTGGATCCGCCACGCGTCGACGGACTCGCCGGCGGCGCGGAACGCTCGCCACCATGCGTCGACGTGCGCGTAGTTCGAGTCGGCGAGGGTGCCGTCGATGTCGAAGAGGACGGCGGTCGAGGGAGCATCAGGCATCCACCCAGCCTGCTCCCACGACCACCGGTTCGACCCAGGGTCGCGCGATCAGACCTCGATCGACGAACCGACGGGCAGGATCGACGCCGGGACGCCACCGAGGCCCTCGGTGCCGAACATCCGGACGTTCATCTCCTGACCACCCTCGCTGAGGAGCAGCTCGTGGATCTGCACCACGTGCTCCGGTGCGACCGCGCGGACGTAGTCGACACCTTCGCCGGTCTTCGCCCACGGCCCGCTCGTCGGGACGAGCAGGGTCCGGACCGGGACGTCCGGCACGAGGTAGGCGTCGCCCGGGTGGAAGACGGCGTCGTTCACCAGGTAGCCCACGTTCGCGATGGTGGGGATGTCGCGGTGGATGACCGCGTGCTCCTCCCCGAAGACCCGGGCACGGAAGGGCCCGACCTCGACCGTGTCGCCCGCGGCGACCGCGCGGACGCGGCCGTCGTGGTCGCCGAGCTGCTCGACGACCGACGCCGGACCGTGGACGACGACGTCGGCGCTGCGCTCCAGACCCGCACGGATCGCGTCGACGGCGAAGTGGTCGGCGTGCTCGTGGGTGACGAGGACGACCGTGGCCCGGGCGACGAGGTCGGCGGACTCGGGCGTGAACGAGCCCGGGTCGATGACGAGCGAGGCGCCGTCCTGCTCGAGGACGACGGTGGCGTGGTTGTACTTCGTCAGCTGCATGTCGTCAACTGTACAACACTGTTGTACAAATGGGACCGGTTGTCGGAGGGACCCTCAGTCAGCCCGGCGCGCCAGACGCTCGAGGATGTCGGGCAACCGGGCGAGGAGCGCGCGCTCGTCGTCGTCGAGCTCCGCACGCACGGCCGTCGCGAGCCAGTCCGCGCGCCCGTCCATGTCCCGCTGCAGCGCGGCGCGGCCGGCATCGGTGATGCGGATCACCGACGCCCGTCGGTCCGTCTCGGACACGGTCCGCTCGACGTACTCCTGGCTCGTCAGCTCCGCAACGGTCCGGGACTGCCCCTGGTGCTTCACGCCGCGTCGCCGGGCGAGCTCCGCGATCGTCATCGGCCCCTCGCGTCCGAGGAACCCCAGCGTCGTCGAGTGCGCCGGCGGCAGGCTGTCGCCCTCGCGCCGGGCCGCCCGCACGACGCGGCCGATCGACTGGCGCAACTCGGCGGCGAGTTCGTCGATCGGGTCCATGGGCCCCGACGCTACCGCGGAACGGACGGGAGGCCCGTGGCGGCGTCGCCACGGGCCTCCCGTCCGTCACGGGGTGACGTCAGCTGCTGCGCACGTCGTCCGCAGCACCCTTCGCGTGCTCCTGGACGTCGGACGCGGCGCCCTGCGCCTCGTCCTTGACGGTCTGCGCGGCATCCTGCGCGGTCCCCTTGAGGTCCTGCGCGTGCTCCTTCGCCACGTCGCCCAGCTGCGAACCGACGTCCTTCGCCTGGGACTTGACGTCCTCGACGAGGGGCGCCGCCTTGTCCTTGAGCTCACCGGCGAGCTGCTCCTCCTTGTCGGACGTCGGGATGAGCGACGAGGCGAGCCACCCGGCGCCGAACGCGATGAGCCCGACCGCGAGCGGGTTGCCCTTGGCCTTCTCGACACCCTTGTGCGCAACGTCCTTCGCCTGGTCGGCCGTCCCGGACGCCGACCCCGAGACGCTCGAACCGGCGGAGTGCGCCGAGCCCATCACCGAGTCGCGGACGCCCTGGAAACGGTTCTTCACCCGGTCGGTCTGGCGGTGCGCGATCGACGACGGGTTGACCTTGTCGGCCAGGGCGTCGACGTCGGACCCGAGGGCACCGCGGGTGCGCTCGATGTCGGCACGGATCTCTTCTGGGGTGCTCATGGCTTCCTCCCGGTGTTCGGCTTCAGTGCTTCGGGGACTTCCTTGACGGTCTCGACCGTCTGCGGGGCGCCCTGGATCTCCTTGATCTCCTTGCGCCCCCGGACGGCGAGGATCGCGGCGACGATCGCGTAGACCACGGCGATCACGACGGCGGACCACGCGTTGCCGATGAGGTACCCGAGACCCCACCACGCGGCGATCGACAGGAACAACAGGGCGAACAGGGCGGTGAGCCCGGCGCCGCCGAACATGCCGCCGGCCTTGCCCGCCTTCTTGGCGGACTCGGTGAGCTCCGCCTTGGCGAGGGCGACCTCCTGGCGGAACAGCGACGACAGGTCCTTCGACACGTCGGTCAGCAGTTCGCCCAGGGGCGTCGTGGCGGCGCGTTCCTCGGGCGTCGGCTCACCGAGCGGGGTCGCGCCCGGGACCGTGTGGCTCATACGCCGCTCCCCGTGCCGGTCGAGGTCTCGCCGGCCTCCTTCTCGTGCTTGACCTCGGTGGCGAGGGCCTTCGTCAGGCGTCCGGCGAGGATGCCGGCGCCCGCGGCGAGCGCGATGAACGTGCCGGGACGCTTCGCGGCGAAGGACTTCGCCTCGTCGAGGAGCGAGCCGGGGTCGCGGTTCTCGAGGTACCCGGCTGCGGAGCCCGCGCGGTTCGACAGGTCGCGGACGACCTTCGCGGCGATGCCCTGCTCGTCGTCCTTGTCGGCCATGCGGCCGAGCTGCTCGCCGAGGCTGCGGAGCCCTCCGGCGGCGCGCTCCTGCTGCCCGGCCGCCTGCTCCTTGAGCGTGTCGGAGGCCTGGGAGTAGAGCTGCTTGGCGTGGTCGGTCGCCTCGGAGGCGACGTTCGACGCCTGCTCCTTCGCGGTGCCGGCCACGTCCGCGGCCTTGTCCTTCGCGTCGCCGGCGACGTCCTGCGCGGCACCCTTGGCCGCGTCGGCCTTGCCGCCGTCACTGCTGCCGCCGCCGGCACCGGCACCGGTGCTCGAAGCCGCGGCCCCGCCGACGGGCGGGACGAAGCCGGTGGAGGTGCCGGTGCCCGCGCCCGTGCTCGTCGTCGTGGAGTCGTGCAGCGGTGCCGACGCGCCGGCGGCGGACGGCGTCGCCGGGAGCTGCTCGTCGGCGGGCAGCGCGTCGAGCGGCTCGACGTCGTCGAAGCCGTCGGGCCGGAGGACGTCGTCGAAGTCGCGGTCGGTGTCGCGCGGCGCGGGGACGCCGGTGCCGAAGGAGGGCACCGTCACGCCCGGGTGCACCTCGTGTCCCTCGGCAGCCGCGGTGCGGTCGTGGATGGGCGTCCCGGAGTCGTTCCCGGGTGGGTTCGTGGTCATGGTCGGCCTTCCGGTTCGGTCGCGGCGGGTACGGCACCCGTCGCGCTGGCCCCGACCGTGCGCGACCGGCGCTGCGTTGCAGCACAGGAACGTCGATCTGCGCGGTCGGTCCGTCCACGGAACGCGGAGGGGCTGCCGTGGTCGACCGCGGCAGCGGGGCCGACGGTCCGCCCAGCGCGCCTCCGGCAGGATCGGCAGGGTGCAGCAGGTCTCCGTCGTCGTCCCCGTGCTCGACGATGCCGAGCACCTCGCACGCTGCCTGGACGCACTTGCCGCGCAGACGCACCCCGTGCACGAGGTCCTCGTCGTCGACAACGGCAGCACCGACGACAGCGTCGAGGTCGCCCGGGCCGCGGGCGCGACCGTGCTGCACGAACCCGTGCGCGGCATCGCCTCGGCCTCGGCTCGTGGGTACGACCGCGCCGCGGGCGACGTCATCGCGCGCCTGGATGCCGACTCGGTCCCGCCGCCCGGGTGGATCGCCGAGTCCGTTCGCCTGCTCGGGACGCCGGGCGTCGTGGCCGTGACCGGCCCGGGCCGGCCGAGTCAGGGTGGCCGGGCCCTCCGCCGCCTGTGGGACGCGCTCTACATGCGGCCGTACTTCGTGCTGATGTGGTCCGCGCTCGGACGGCCGCCGCTCTTCGGGTCGGCGACGGCGATGTGGCGCGACACCTGGACGGCGGTGCGCGGCCGCGTGCACCGCGACGACCCCGAGGTGCACGACGACGTCGACCTCTCGATGCAGCTCGACCCCGCCTGGCGCGTCCTGGTCGATCGTGCGCTGACCGTCGAGGTGTCGGCGCGGCCGTTGTCCGGTGCGGCCTCCGTCGCGCGGCGGACCCGGCGCGCGTTCCACACCTTCCGGGTCAACGGCCGGCGGGCGAACCCGGTGCGGCGGTGGGCGCGACGGGGCCGCGTGGCGCTCCGGGCCCGCGTCCCCGCTCGCTGGACCCTCCGGCGCTGACCGGCGCACCGAGCGGCGTCGACGACTACCGTCGGCAGCACGAGGTCGGGTGGACACCTGACGACGCACCCGGGGGCGGAACGATGCGGCACACACGCACCACGACGCTGCTCGCCACGATCGGACTCGGGGTGGGCCTCGCGCTCACCCTGTCGGGGTGCACCGGCGACGGCGGTGACGGCGCCACCCCGACCGCGAGCACGTCCTCGTCGTCGACGACGTCGGGTGCGCCGACCCCGACCGACGGCGCCGCCCCGGCACGGACGCCCGGCACCGGGGCGACGCACACGTCGTCACCGCCGTCGAGCACCGCACCGGCCTCCGCGACGGGCACGGTGCCGGAGACGTGCGACGACCTCGTGACACCGGGCGCGTTCGAGTACACCGACGAGGCAGCTCTGAACGACCCCGCCGTCGTCGGTGACCTCGAGGTCCCCCGCACCGCACTGACCCCGGCACGGCAGTCGAGCGGGCAACGGTTGTACTGCGTCTGGCGTGACCCCGAGGCCGACCTCACGAACCTCACCATCCAGGTCGAGAACGTCGTCCCGTCGCGTGCCACGGAGGCGCTCCGCGGACTGTCCGGCTTCGACTGCGCGTCCGTCGACGACGGGCTCCGGTGCCAGAAGGTCACGCAGAACCCGCAGTACCCCGTGACCGACGGCGACACCTACTTCACCCGCGGCGACATCGGCATCCGCATCGCCCAGTCGAACGTGCCGACGGACGGGCTCCTCGAGGACGTCGTCGGGCACGTGTTCGGCTGCGCCTCAGCCCGCCGGCCGTGACCGCACGTGGGCCCGCTCCCCCTGCGGCCCGTACAGGCAGAGCACCTCGGTGACCTCGTCCGTGGTGTTGCCGACCCAGTGCGGGGTGTGCGTGTCGAACTCGACGACCTCGCCCGGCCCGAGGTCGAAGTCGCGGTCGCCGAGCAGCAGGCGCAGACGTCCCGACAGCACGTAGAGCCACTCGTAGCCCTCGTGCGTCTTCAGGCTCCGGTCGCCGTTCGCCGGCATCGGCGGGATGAGCTGCTTGAACGACCGCACGCCCCCGGTGCGCTTCGTCAGCGGGATCACCACGCGACCGCCGTGCCGCTCGGGCTGCAGGTGGACGCGTGGGTCGCCGGTCTGCGGTGCGCCGACGAGGTCGTCGAGCGGCACCTGGTACGCCCGGGCGAGGGGCAGCAGCAGCTCGAGGGTCGGTCGACGCTGCCCCGACTCGAGCCGCGAGAGCGTCGACACCGAGATGCCGGTCTCCGCGGCGAGCGCCGCGAGCGTGACCTGTCGTCGCTCCCGCAGCGACCGCAGCCGCGGGCCGACCGCGTCGACGACCTGCGCCGTCGTCGGTGGGGTGATCCGTTCCTCCCGGCCGTGCACCATGCGGCCATGTTGCCACACCGGCAAGATTCGTTGCCGTTGTCGCCGACCACTGTCCATGATGCGGTCATGCGTGATCACTACGACGTCATCGTCATCGGCGGCTCGGCCGCCGGCCTGTCCGCCGCACTCATCACGGGGCGGTCGCGCCGTTCCGTCCTCGTCGTCGACGCGGGTGAGCCCCGGAACGCGCCCACCGAGGGCGCCCACAACTACCTCGGGCGCGAGGGCGTCGCACCCGCGGAGCTGACCCGGATCGGCCGTGAGGAGGTCGCCGCGTACGGCGTCGAGGTCGCGGCCGGGAGGGTCGTGGCCACGTCCGCCACCGAGGGCACCGGTGTCGACCCCGTCGGCTTCTCGGTCACCCTCGACTCCGGAGCGGTCGTCACGTCGCGCCGGCTGGTCGTCGCCTCCGGCGCCGTCGACGTGCTGCCGGACGTCCCCGGCCTCGCCGAGCAGTGGGGACGCGGCGTCGTGCACTGCCCGTTCTGCCACGGGTGGGAGGTCCGCGACGGCCGCATCGGTGTCCTCGTCACCACACCGAACGGTGCGCACCACGCCCAGATGTTCCGCGCGCTGAGCGACCGGGTCACGGCGTTCGTCACGGACCCCGCACTGGTCGACGACACCGCGCTCGCCGGTCTCCGGGCCCGCGGCGTCGAGGTGGTCGAGGCGTCGATCACGCGGGTCCGCTCCTCGGACGGCGTCCTGACCGGTGTCGAGCTCGACTCCGGGGAGGTCGTCGCGCTCGACGCGCTCGCGGCGTCGAGCACGGCGGAGCCACGCGTCGGGTTCCTCGAGGGGCTCGGGCTGCACGCGGAGGACGTCGTCGTGAACGGCTTCCGGTTCGGCGGTGGGCTCACCGTCGACGCGGTCGGCCAGACGGGCGTCCGCGGGCTGTACGCCGCGGGCAACGTCACGTCACCGATGGCCACCGTCATCGCGTCTTCGGCTGCGGGGACCCAGGCCGGTGCCGCGGTGCACGGCGACCTCGTCCAGGCCGACATCGCGGCGGCGCTGGCCGCCGACGCGGAGCCCGCCGGTCACTCCACGCGGTAGCCGGCCTGCGCTGCCAGGAGCGGCGCGAGGGCGAACAGCTGGTCGGTGCCGATCGTCGCCCCGCGGAGGCCCTCGAGCCGCTCCACCCGGTCGAGGTCGGCGTCGCGCAGGTCCACGTGCTCGATGCGGGTGCCCGAGCCCTCCACGGAGCGGATCCGGGTGCCGGGGAAGGCCACGCGCAGCAGCCGGGCGTCGGCGACGTCGAGCTCGTCGACCACGCAGTCGCGGAACACGACGTCGGTGAGCGTCGAGCCGCGCAGGTTGACGAACCCGAGCTTCATGCCGACGAACTCGACCCCGTTCAGCGTCGCGTCGTAGAGCTCGGCGGAGCCGACCCGGCCACCGGCGACCCGGACCTCGCGCCAGGCGCTGCTCGAGGCGCGGAACACCGGCGCGTCGAGCGTCTCGACCACCGAGTCGCGGATGCGCAGTCCGCGCAGGTCGGTGCCGTCCGCCCGGAGCGTGTCGACCACGCACTCCTCGAGCTCGAGGTCGGGCAGGCGCTCGCCCGCGAGGTCGAGCACGTCGATGCGCCTGCCGTCGATCCGGTCCCCGGTCAGGACGTCACCGGGCGCCGGTGCCCAGTCGTCGAGATCCCGCGGGTCGGTCGGGGTGATCCGTGGGGCGGCGGTACCGGTCGAGGAGCGTGCCATGCGCTCAGTCTGCCGTGGTGGACCGACGCTGCAGGACGCTGTCGAGCCGGTGGTCCTTCGCCGGGCCGCGTGCCCGCCACCGGACGGTCCAGCGCTCGGCGTCCCCGTCGAGCACGCCCGTGTAGTCGTCGGGCGCGCACGCGTGCTCGACCGTGGTGCCCCACACCCAGTCGTGGAAGACCCGGCCGTCGGCGAAGTGCACCGTCCAGTGGTCGTCCGGGCCCCGGCGCACGACGAGGGTCCGGGAGACCGGCACCACGCGGCCGTTGAACGTCATGGTGCCGGACTCGTCCCAGCGCACCTCGTCCGGGGTCGTCAGCGTCAGGGTCGTCGACCCGGTGACGGTGCCGGTCACACCCGCGAGGCGGTCGTCGACCGTCCGGCGGAGCGTCCAGTCGCCCAGCAGGTCCGTCGGCAGCAGCGGGCTCCTCGGCAGCACCCGGCCAGGTTACGCGCGGAGCGCCTCGGCCCGGGCGTCCCGGCGCTCGTCGTCGGTGATGAGGCCGCGGCGGTGCAGGTCGTCGAGCTCGGCGAGCCGGTGCTCTCGGGAGACCGCCGGAGCGAACGCTGCGCTCTGCATCGCCCGGTACGCCAGGTCCTCCTGCAGGGTCAGGGGGTCCTGTCCACGAGCGGCCATCCGTCGGGACCGGTGCACGACGAGGACGATCACCGCGACGACGCCGAGGAGCGTGACGATGCCGCCGACGGCCACGAGGGTCCAGACCAGGTCGTACACGGGCGGGATCAGCGGGTTGTGGGTCTCCCCGCCCGGGACCCCGAAGTCGTCGATCGCCATGTCAGCTCCTCCCCCGTCGGGCACGGTCGCGCCCTGGGCTGGAGCGTAGCGCGCCCGGTGCTTCCCAGAACAGGTGCCATGGCAGGGTTTTCCGGGCGTACCTGGTGGAACCGTCCCACCAGGGACGCCCGATTCCACCAGGGACGCCCGGTCCCACCAGGTACCCCGGGTCCCGCCACGGGCCGGGCCCGCGTCCCTCAGCCGCGCAGGGGCCCGGACGCCTCGACGTTCGCCCCGTCCGCGAACCCGCCGACGAGCTCGCGCAGCGCGTCCTCCGCCGTGTGCTGCGGCACCCACCCGAGCTCGCGCCGAGCCCGGTCGGTCCGCATGATCGGCACGCCGGCGGCGATGTCGAGCCATCCGGCGTCCGTCGGTTGGAGCCGGAGCCGCCAGGTCAGCGTGACGATCCCGCGCAGCAGCCGGAGCGGTACCCGCACCGCCCCGAGCATCCCCGCTGCCCGGGCCATGCGTGGCGGGGTGAGCACCGGCGTCGCCGCGATGTTGAACGCCCCGGCCGCACGTCGGTCGATCGTCCGCCAGAACGCGTCCGCCAGGTCGTCGGCGTGCACGGCCTGGAACACGAACGGCAGCGGCAGCGGCAGCACCGCGAACCGAGCCGCCCGGACGATCGACATCGGCACGAGGTGCCCGAGGAACAGCCCCCGGAGCTCGGCCGCGACCCCGCGCTGGAACACCAGTCCGGGTCGGAGCCGCGTGACGACGACCCCGGGGTGCTGCGACGCGAACACGTCGAGAGCGGCTTCGTTCTCGGCCTTGTGGATCGAGTAGGTGGCGGTCTGGATGCCGGTGGCGGGGAACGACTCGTCCACCGGGGTCCGCTTGCCCTCGACGTCGACGCCGCGGTAAGCGCCGACCGACGAGGACACGACGACCTGCCCGACGCCGGCCCGGGCGACCGCCGCGAGCACGTTCGCCGTCCCGGTGACGTTCGTCCGGTGCTGCGCCGGGATGTCGTGCGTCGGCTGGAGTGCCCACGCCAGGTGCACCACGGCGTCGGCGCCCTGGAACACCGCCGTCAGCTCGTCCACGGCGCGCGGACCACCGACGTCGACCGCGTGCCACACGGCGACGTCGTACGGCGCGACCCGGGCGTCCGGCACCCGGCGGGCGACGCCGACGACCTGCAGGCCGTCCTCGTCGCCCGCGCGGCCGTCACCGGTGAGCCGCGCAGCCGCGAGCCGTCGGAGCACCGCGGTCCCGACGTTGCCGGTCGCCCCGACCACGACGACGCGCATCAGCGCACCCGCAGCGGACGGGCGGTCATCAGGCCGCGGCCATCGACGGGTCGAGCACGACCTTGATGCAGCCGTCCTCCTTCTTCTGGAAGACCGAGTACATCTGAGGGGCGTCCTCGAGCGAGACCCGGTGCGTGGTGAGGTCGAGCGTGCCGAGCGGGTCCGAGGGGTCGGACACGAGCGGCATGAGGTCGTCGACCCAGCGGCGGACGTTGCACTGTCCCTCGCGGATCGTGATCTGCTTGTCGAAGAGGGTCATCATCGGCATCGGGTCGGCCATGCCGCCGTAGACACCGGACAGCGACACCGTGCCACCGCGGCGGACGAGGTCGATCGCCGCGTGCACCGCCGCCAGACGATCGACGCCCGCGGTCTCGATGGCCTTCTGCGCGAGCTTGTCGGGCAGCAGCCCGGCCGCGCGCTGGGCGAACCCGGCGACGGGGTTGCCGTGCGCCTCCATGCCGACCGCGTCGACGACGCCGTCCGGGCCGCGCCCGTCGGTGAGGTCGATCAGCTTCGACACCATGTCGTCGTCGAGGTCGAACACCTCGATGCCGTGCTTCGCCCCGAGGTCGCGGCGGACCTGCTCGGGGTCGACGGCGAGGACCCGGTACCCGAGGTGCTTGCCGATGCGTGCGGCGAACTGGCCGACCGGACCGAGACCGAGCACCGCGAGCGTGCCGCCCTCGGGGACCTCGGCGTACTGCACGGCCTGCCACGCGGTCGGGATGATGTCGCTCATGAAGAGCCACTGGTCGTCGGCGCCGGTGTCCGGCACCTTGATGGGCCCGTAGTCGGCGTGCGGCACGCGGAGGTACTCGGCCTGGCCGCCGGGGACCTGGCCGTACATCTTCGTGTACCCGAAGAGCGAGGCGCCGGTGCCGTACTCCTTGACCTGGGTGGTCTCGCACTGCGACTGGAAGCCGTGCTGGCACATCCAGCAGTGGCCGCAGGAGATGTTGAACGGCACGACGACGCGGTCGCCGACCTTGAGGTTCGTGACGGCGGAGCCGACCTCCTCGACGATGCCCATGGGCTCGTGGCCGAGGACGTCGCCCTTGTCGATGTACGGGCCGAGGACCCGGTACAGGTGCAGGTCGGAGCCGCAGATCGCCGTCGAGGTGATCCGCACGATCGCGTCGGTCGGCTCCTGGATCGTCGGGTCGGGGACGGTCTCGACGGACACCTTCTCGGTGCCCTGCCAGGTGAGTGCGCGCACGTCGCGTTCCTCTCGTCGTTGCTTCGGGCCGGCCGGGAGGCACGGCTCACGTGACCTCCTCGGTACGCGCCCGCCCCGTGGTGCCCTCCCAGCCCCGTCCTCCACGCGCGCTGCGGGCGGCGGTGGGCGGGCCTGTCGTCCGCACCGGTGGCCGGTCGGCCACCGCGACTCCTCCGGCGTGCGGATGCGCCGGCGCCCGCCCGGTCGGCAGGCTGGAGCCGATGGACCACAGCACCACCCGCCGGACGATCCTCGCCGGGGCGACCGGCACCCTGGCGGCCGCGGTCCTCGCTGCCTGTTCCGGTGGTGACCGGCCCGCGGCGCCGACGCCCTCCGCCCCCACGCGCTCGACGGCAACGCCGACACCCACGCCGACCCCGATCCCGACCCCGACCCCGACGAGGCCGGCACTGACGCGGGTCCCCCTGCCCGGCGGCACGGTCACGGGCCTGCCGGAGGGCACGCCGGGGATCGCGTGGACCGTGGACGACGGGGCATCACCCGAGGTCGTCGAGGCCTACGCCCGCTTCGCCGCCGAGACCGGGACGCGCCTGACGTTCTTCGTGAACGGGGACCGACCGTCGTGGACCGAGCACGCCGACCTGCTGCGGCCGCTCGTCGACTCCGGGCAGGTGCAGCTCGGCAACCACACGTGGAGCCACCCCGCGCTGACGAAGCTCGGCGACCAGGCGATCCAGGACGAACTGATGCGGAACCACGCGTTCCTCGAGCGGACGTTCGGGGTCGACGCCCGCCCGCACTTCCGACCGCCCTTCGGCTACCACGACGCCCGGGTGGACCGTGCCGCGGCGGCCGTCGGCTACTCGACCCCGCTGCTCTGGTACGGGACGCTCGCGGACTCGGGCGACATCACGGCGGAGCAGATCGTCGGCTTCGCGGAGCAGTGGTTCCAGCCGGCACACATCGTCATCGGACACGCGAACTTCCCCGGCACGATCGGGGCGCTCCCGAGGCTGCACGCCCTGCTCGAGGAGCGCGGTCTGGCGACCTGGACGCTGGACGACGTCTTCTCGCACTGACGCCCGGCGACCCGGCCGTCCGGCCGGGTTCCGCCGGTTCCGCAAGACGCAACGTCGGCGGCTGCTCGCAACGGTACAGCGCTGCGAGCAGTCGCCGTCGTTGCGTCTCGCGAGGGTGCGTCGTCAGCCGCGCAGGCGGTCCCGTTCGGCCGGCGGCAGGTGCTCGGTCGCGGTCGCCCGGGCCGCCGTCGACAGGAAGCGGCCGTTCCGCTCGAGGAAGGCCACGAGCGCCGACTCCGAGGCGCGCTTCCCCGTCTCGCGGAGGACCCACCCGAGCGCGGACTGCACGGCGTCGCTGCGCTCCCGGACCAGCCGACCGGCGATCGCGAGCGGCACCTCGGCGTCCCCCTGCTTGACGAAGGCGAGCGTCGCGACGACGGCGATCCGGCGGACCGTCGCCACGTCTGACTTCGCGAGCGCGAACAGCGGGCCGGTCGAGGTGCCGACGAGCGGGACACCGACGAGCTCCTCGGCCGCGACGTCCACCAGGACCGTGTCCTCGAACCGCTCGGCCTTCGCCGCGGCGAGGTACTCGTCGGTCAGCTCGGGGTCGGGGTGCGCGCGCATCGCCTGCACCAGCAGCAGCACGGCGACCAGCCGCGCTCCCGCGTCCTCGCTCCACAGCAGCGCCGAGCGCTCCCCGGCGTCGACGTCGGCGAACCGTCGGGCGACGCGCCGGGCACCCGCGACGTCGCCCGGGGTCCTGGCGAGGGCGGCGAGGACCGACTCGGCGTCGTGGCGCTGCATCCGCCCAGCCTAGGTCCGCGCAGAGCGGGGCTCAGCGGAACGACAGCAACGACAGCGGGTCCTTCAGCGTGCCGTTCACGCGGGTCTCGACGTGCACGTGCGGACCGGTCGACTGGCCGGTGTTGCCGGACTTCCCGATCTGCTTGCCGTTCCCGACCACCTGCCCCTTGGTGACCGAGATCTCGCTGAGGTGCGCCGTCAGGACGGTGGTCAGCCCGTAGGTGACCACGACGTAGTTGCCGTAGCTGGCGTTGTCCCGGACGACCGTCGTCACCGTTCCCGGGCCGGACGAGTACACGGGTGTCCCCACCTTCACCGGTGCGTCGGTGCCCTGGTGGTAGCGCGGCACGTGCCCGGCCCCGCGGTCGTCGCCGTACCGTCCGGAGATGGTCGTGCCGGTCACGGGCCAGAGCAGCCCGGTCACCGGTCGTGACGACCAGGTGCGGGTGCCGGAGCTGCCGTAGAGCACGACGTTCTGGTCCACCTGCACGAGCAGCTGACCGGCGCCGCGGCCGAACGTCCCGGACGACCACAGTGCGCGGCCGCCGTCGGGGCTGTAGACCACGAGGTTGCCGTCCGTCTGCACCGCTGCGGTCGCCCCGGGGTTGCCGAAGGTCTGCGACGACCAGACGGGCTTGCTGCTGACGTACTGGACGAGGTTGCCGTCCGCCTGCATGGTGAAGGTCGTGGTCGAGCCCGCGCCCGCGCGCAGGACCGTCCCCGGCAGGAGGACGTTGCCCGAGACGACCCGCGACTGTGCGACCTTGGTGCGCCAGAGCGGACCGTTCGTCGGCGTCCGCATCCGCAGCTCGCCGTCCAGCCGGACACCGAAGTCCTTCGCCGTCCCGGCGGTGCCCCACCTGGCGACGAGCCGACCGCTCCGGACGAGCGCGAGGTACCCGTCCTTCTGCACGACGGCAGCGGCCCCGGGCTGGTTCGCGGTGTTCGACGCCCAGAGCACGACGTTCCCGATGCCGTACTCGACGAGGTTGCCGTCGCCCTGCATGACGAGCCGGAACTGCCCGTTCGCGGACGTCACAGCATCGCCCGGCTGCAGCGTGGTGCCGGCCTTGACCGTCCCCTTGTAGGTGGTCGCGGCCTGCGCCGGCGACGCGGTGGCGACGAGTCCCGCGGCCGCGATGACGACGGCGGTGACGGCCGCAGCGAACTTCGCCCGTGCCCTGATCATGTGGTGGAACCCCTGCTCGTGGTGCCGCGGGCGTCGGATGCCGGCGCGGTGCGTGTCTCGGAACGGCGGGCCCCTGAAACCCACCGAGGGTCGATGTTCGCAGGAGGCCCTCGGTCGGGACAGCCCCCGGACCGGGGGCATGACACCGGGCGGGAATCGTGCAGACGAGCGCCGGCGGTCGGCGGAACTGTTACACACCGGAAACACACTGTGTACAAACGAGCGCTGTCAGTCGTGATTGTATGCAATCACCGCACTCCTGAGCGTGACCCCACAAGAGTCACCACGCACACCAGCAGCTCCAGGAACACGATGTCCCAGACTCCCGCTCGACGCCGCCGGACACTCCTCGCCGTGCCCGCAGTCGCCCTGGCCGCCTCGCTCGCGCTCACCGCGTGCGTGCCGGTCCAACGCTCGAAGGCCGGTGGCGCCACCGCCGGTACCGTCACGACCGTCGCGATCGGCGACCAGCAGGTCCGCGAAGGCGGTGACCTCGTCATGGCGCTCTCCGCCGAACCGGACCGGCTCGACCCGACCACCTCGTCGTCGCTGTACACCCGGTACGTCATGGAGACGATGTGCCAGAAGCTCTTCGACATCGACGCCGAGGGTGCGATCATCCCGATGCTCGCGACCGAGCTGCCGACGGTGTCGGACGGCGGGAAGACCGTCACGTTCCCGGTGCACACCGGCTACCGCTTCGCCGACGGCACCCCGTTCGACGCGGACGCCGTCGTGACGACGCTCGAGCGGAACCTGACGAAGGACGACTCGAGCCGGAAGAGCGAGATGGGTCCGGTCTCGAGCATCGACGCGGTGGACGACCACACCGTCCGCATCCGCTACTCGACCCCGTTCGCCCCGATCACCGCGGCGCTCGCCGACCGTGCGGGCATGGTCATGTCGCCGACGGCACTGGAGCAGGAGGGCGACGGGTTCGGGGACGCCCCGGTCTGCATCGGCCCCTACAAGTTCGTCGAGCGCGTGCCGCAGACCTCGATCACCGTCGAGCGCGACCCGATGTACCACGACCCGGCGAGCGCCCACTTCGACCGGATCACCTACCGGATCATCACCGACGCCAGCATCCGCGCACAGAACCTGAAGTCCGGGGACGTCCAGGTCGCCGACACGATCTCCACGCAGGACGTCGACGACCTGATGGAGCGGAAGGACCTGGAGGTCCTGCGCACCGGCTCCCTCGGCTACCAGGGCATCACGATCAACCTCGCCAACCAGGACGGCGTCGGCACCGACCCGGAGCCACTCGACACCCCGCTCGCCACCGAGCGGAAGGTCCGGCAGGCCCTGTCCATGTCGATCAACCGCGGCGAGCTCGTGCAGAGCGTGTTCCGCGGGTGGGCGGACGTCGCGTGCTCCCCGATCCCGGACACGAGCGCCTTCGCGACCGACGCGAGCACGGCGTGCCCCGAGTACGACCCCGACCACGCGAAGGAGCTCCTCGAGGAAGCGGGGGTCGAGCAACCGTTCCCGATCGAGATGGAGGTGACGAACACCCCCGACACCGTCCGGTTCGCCCAGGCGCTCCAGGCCCAGGCCCGCGCCGGGGGCTTCGCGATCACGATCACCCCGGTCGAGTACACGACGCTGCTCGACGACCAGACCCGCGGCGACTTCCAGGCGCTGCAGCTGGGCTGGTCGGGCCGTGTCGACCCGCACGGCAACATCGGCTCGTTCCTCGGCACCGGCGGCGGCAACAACTACCCGGGCTACAGCGACCCCGAGGTCGACGACCTCATCGCCCGGGCGGCGCAGGCCACCGACCAGCAGGAACGCGCCGACCTGTACGGCCAGCTGGTCACGAAGGTGCAGCAGGACGACCCGATCATCTACCTCTACCGGACCCGCAGCATCACCGGCGTCAGCTCCGACGTCGCCGGGGTGTCCACCTTCGCCGACGGCGTGGTCCGGCTCAGCCAGGCGGCGTTCGTGGAAGGCAGCGACAAGTGACCCGGTACGTCCTGACACGGCTCTGGCAGGCGGCGCTCACGCTCGTCCTCGCCTCGATCGTGGTCTTCTTCGGGGTCCGGCAGCTGCCGGGCGACCCGGCCCTGGCCCTGGCCGGCGAGGAGGCGAGCCCCGAGCGGCTCGCCGCCGTCCGCGCCGACCTCGGCCTCGACGACTCCCTGCTCGTGCAGTACTGGCGCTTCGTCGTCAACGCACTGCAGGGCGACCTCGGACAGTCCACCCGCACCGGCACTCCGGTCACGGACCTGCTCGGCTCGACGCTCCCCGTCACGCTGTGGCTCGCGCTCTACGCGATCGTGGTCGCGGTCGTCGTGGGGGTCGCCCTCGGCACCCTCGCCGAGCGCTACCGCGGCCGGTGGCCCGAGTGGATGGCGAACGCCGCCGCGCTCGTCGGCCTGAGCGTGCCGAACTTCTGGCTCGGCATCCTCGCGATCGTCTGGCTCGCGGCGGGCCTCGGCTGGTTCCCCGCCTCGGGCTACGTCCCGGTGACGCGGGACCCGCTCGGCGCGCTGCACCACCTGACGCTCCCGGCGCTCATCCTCGGCACGTCGCTCGCGGCCGTCATCATGCGCCAGACCCGCGCGTCGATGATCGAGACGATGAAGACCGACTTCGTCCGGACCGCCCGCGCGAAGGGGCTCAGCCGCCCGCGGGTGCTCTTCCGCTACGGCCTGCGCAACTCGATGATCGTCGTCGTCACGATCGTCGGCCTGCAGCTCGGTGGCCTCATCTCGGGCGCGGTCGTCACGGAGCGCATCTTCGCCCTGCCCGGGTTCGGCAAGCTCACGCTCGACGCCGTGTTCACCCGCGACTACCCGGTCATCCAGGCCGTCGTGCTCGTGATCACCCTGGGCTACGTCCTCATCAACTTCGCCGTGGACGTCCTGTACTCCGTCATCAACCCGAAGATCCGCGTCGGAGGCACCGCATGACCACCATCACCGCTCCCTTCGACCTGGGCTCGAGCCGCGGTCGCATCTGGAAGCAGGTCCGGACGAACCGGCTCGGCATGACGGGCGGCATCATGCTCGCCGTCGTCGTGCTCGCCGGGATCACCGCACCGCTCGTCGCACCGCACGACCCGACCGCGACGCACTTCGACCTGCCGTTCCAGGTGCCCTTCACCGTGGGCTTCGGGTTCGGCACCGACGACCTCGGCCGCGACATCCTGTCCCGCACGCTGTACGGGATCCAGGTCTCGCTCGTCGTCGGCGTGCTGTCGGTGCTGCTCGCCGTCGTGGTCGGCACCCCGCTCGGTCTGCTCGCCGGGTACTGGCGCTGGCTCGACGCGATCATCTCCCGCCTGACCGACGTCGCCCTCGCGTTCCCGTTCCTCATCATCGCGGTCGGGCTCGCGGCGATCAGCGGGCCGAGCCTGTCGAACGCCGTGATCGCGATCGGCATCTCGCACGTGCCGGCGATGATCCGCATCGTCCGCGGTGAGACCCTGCGGATCACGAGCGCCGACTTCGTGACGAGCGCGAGGACGCTGGACGCCGGCGGCGCGCGCATCATCGCGCAGCACGTCCTGCCGAACTGCGTCTCGGCGATCATCGTGCAGGCCACCGTGATCATGCCGGTCGCGGTGATCGGCGAGGCACTGCTGTCCTTCCTCGGGCTCGGCATCCAGCCGCCCACGCCGAGCCTCGGCATCATGCTCTCGGACGCGCAGCAGTACCTCGGCCAGGCGCCGTGGGCCGCCGTCGTGCCGGGGGTCGCGATCGCCGTCATCTGCCTCGGCTTCAACCTGTTCGGGGACGCCCTGCGCGACGCCCTCGACCCCACCGCCTCGGACCGGAAGTAGCACCAGCACCATGAGCACCAACCCCGCCTTCACCACCCCGCCGACGGAGACCACCCGTCCGGACCTGCAGGGCACCTTCGGGATGGCCGCGTCGACGCACTGGATCGCGACCGCGACGGCGCAGTCGGTCCTCGAGCGCGGCGGCAACGCCTTCGACGCCGCCGTCGCCGGCGCCTTCGTCCTGCACGTCGTCGAACCGCACCTGAACGGACCCGGTGGCGACGTGACCGCGATCTTCGCGACGGCGTCCGACAGGGCACCGACCGTCCTCGTGGGCCAGGGACCGGCCCCGGCCGGCGCGACGCCGGAGCACTTCCGGTCCGAGGGCCTGGACCTGGTCCCGGGGGCGGGCGCGCTGGCGGCCGCCGTCCCCGGTGCCGTCGACGCGTGGCTGCTGCTCCTCGCCGAGCACGGCACGTGGGAGCTCGCCGACGTCCTCGCCCCCGCGATCGGGTACGCCCGTGACGGCCACCCGGTCGCGCCCCGCGTGGTCGCAACCATCGCGACCGTGCAGGACCTGTTCCGCGACCACTGGCCGTCCTCCGCCGAGCGGTGGCTGCCGGGAGGCTCGGTGCCGGCCGCCGGGTCGATGGTGCGCAACGAGACCTGGGCCTCGGTCCTGGAACGGCTCGTGCAGGCAGGGTCCGGCACCGTGGAGGGCGAGGGCGCGCGCGTCGCGCGCATCGAGGCCGCCCGCACCGAGTGGGCCGAGGGCTTCGTCGCGCAGGCAGTCGACGCCTTCGTCCGCGCCCCGCACCGCCACGCGTCCGGCACCGACCACGCCGGGGTGGTCCGCGCGAGCGACCTCGCGGCGTTCCGCGCGTCGACCGAGCCCGCGACGACCGCGGAGTTCCGGGGCCACACGATCGCGAAGACCGGGCCGTGGGGCCAGGGTCCGGCGCTCCTGCAGACCCTCCGCCTGCTCGACCCACTGGACGACGAGCGGCTCGACCCGTCGACCGTCCTCGGCGCGCACACGATCGCCGAGGCGCAGAAGCTCGCGCTCGCCGACCGCGAGGCGTACTACGGCGACGGCGACGTCCCGATGGCCGAGCTGCTCTCCGACGCGTACTCCGACGCGCGTCGCGCCCTGATCGGTGACCGTGCGTCGCACGAGCTGCGACCGGGGTCGGTCTCGGTGCCCGCGGGTGCGATGCCCCCGCTGCGTGAGACGTACACACCGCGCGGCGAGTCGATCGCCGGTGTCGGCGAGCCCACCGTCCCCGGCGCCCGCGGCAACGCGATGGCCGCACCGGCCGAGGATGCCCCCGTGCACGAGGACCGCGGTGAGCCGATCGTGATGGAGACGGGCGAGACCCGCGGCGACACGTGCCACATCGACGTCGTCGACCGCTGGGGCAACATCGTCAGCGCGACGCCCTCCGGCGGGTGGCTGCAGTCGTCGCCGACGATCCCGGAGCTCGGGTTCTGCCTCGGCACCCGCATGCAGATGACCTGGCTCGAGGAGGGCACGGCGTCCACGCTCACCCCGGGCGCCCGACCCCGCACGACGCTCACCCCGACGCTCGTGCTCCGGGACGGCGAGCCGGTGGTCGCGATGGGCAGCCCGGGCGGCGACCAGCAGGACCAGTGGCAGCTGCTCTTCCTGCTCCGCACGATCGTCGGCGGGTGGTCCCCGCAGCAGGCGATCGACGCACCCGCACTGCACACGACGTCGTTCCCGGGGTCGTTCTGGCCCCGCACCTGGACCCCGGGCGGCCTCGTCGTCGAGGACCGCCTCGGTGACGACGTCATCGCCGGGCTCGAGGAGCTCGGCCACGTCGTCACCCGCGCCGGCGACTGGTCGCTCGGCCGTCTGTCGTGCGTGACGCGCGACCCCGACACCGGCGTCATGGGCGCCGCCGCCAACCCGCGAGGAGCACAGGGCTATGCCGCAGGACGCTGAGGACCGGACCATGCACGACGGCGACACGACCACCGGGGCCGCACCGCGCCTCCAGACCGACCAGACCGACCGGACCGACACCCTGCTGTCCGTCCGCGACCTGCGGGTCGCCTTCGGTGACCGCGAGGTCCTGCACGGCGTCGACCTCGACGTCCGCCGCGGCGAGCGCGTCGCGATCGTCGGCCAGTCCGGCTCGGGCAAGTCGACGCTCATCGCGGCCCTGCTCCGGCTCCTGCCGGGGGCCGGGCACATCACCGGTGGTGGGATCCGCCTCGGCGACGACGACATCGCCCACGCCGACGAGGCGCTCATGCGACGCGTCCGTGGCGCACGGATCGGGCTCGTGCCGCAGGACCCGTCGACGAACCTCAACCCGTCGATGCGGGTCGGCGCGCAGATCGCCGACGCGCTGCGGGCCGGCGGGCTGCGGGGACGCGCGGCGATCCGGCAGCGGGTGGTGGCGCTGATGACCGAGGCCGGGATCCCCGAGGCGTCGCGGCGGGCGGACCAGTTCCCGCACGAGTTCTCCGGCGGGATGCGGCAGCGCATCCTCATCGCCGTCGCACTCGCCCGCCAGCCCGAGCTGCTCATCGCCGACGAGCCGACCAGCGCGCTCGACGTGACCGTGCAGCGGCAGATCCTCGACCACCTGCAGACCCTCGTCGACCAGCACGGCACGACGCTGCTGTTCGTGACGCACGACCTCGGGGTCGCGGCGGACCGGACCGACCGCGTCGTCGTGATGCTCGACGGCGAGATCGTCGAGCAGGGTGCGCCCGAGGCGATCCTCCGCGACCCGCAGCACGAGTACACGAAGCGGCTCATCGCGGCGGCGCCCGCGCTGTCCGGGGTCGCGCCGGAGCCCGTGGCCGCGGGCGAGCCGATCCTCGTCGTGTCCGACCTGGTGAAGGAGTACCGGCTCCGCGGTCGTGGTGCCGGAACGCTGAAGGCTGCCGACGGGGTGTCGTTCGCGGTGCGTCGCGGCACGACCACCGCGGTCGTCGGTGAGTCCGGCTCGGGCAAGACGACGGTCGCGCGGATCGTGCTCGGACTCGAGACGCCGACGTCGGGCACCGCCCTGGTCGACGGGAAGTCCATCGGGACCGCCCGTGGCGCCGAGCGGCGGGAGATCCGACGCCGGGTGCAACCGGTGTTCCAGGACCCGTACGGGTCGCTCGACCCGACCTCGACGATCGAGCGGATCATCGACGAGCCCCTGCGCGTCTTCGGCATCGGTGACCGGGCGTCGCGCACCGAGCGGGTCGCGACGCTCCTCGACCAGGTGGCGCTCCCCCGCGAGGTCGCGCAGCTCCGGCCGAACGAGCTGTCCGGCGGGCAGCGGCAGCGCGTCGCGATCGCCCGGGCGCTGGCGCTCGAACCCGAGCTGATCATCCTCGACGAGGCGGTCTCGGCGCTCGACGTCCTGGTGCAGGAGCAGATCCTGGCGCTGCTCGAGGAGCTCCAGGACCGGCTCGGGCTGAGCTACCTCTTCATCACGCACGACCTCGGGGTGGTCCGGCGGATCGCCGACGACGTCGTGGTGATGCGCCGGGGTGAGGTCGTCGAGCGGGGCAGCGTCGCAGCGGTGTTCGACGACCCGCAGGAGCAGTACACGAAGGACCTGCTCGACGCCATCCCGGGGAGAGCCCTCGCCGAGGCGGCTGCGTGACGGCGTCCCGGGTGGGCGACCGGCGCGGTGTGGCACGATCGGCACCGTGCTGAACGGGACGAGCGTCATCGACGCCATCCGCCACGACATCGTGACCGGCGCCCTGCAACCGGGCACCCGGGTGACCGAGGCGTTCCTCGCGGAGCGGCACGGGGTCTCCCGCGTGCCGGTCCGCGAGGCACTCCGCGGGCTCGAGGGCGAGGGCTTCGTGGTGTCGCGCCCGAACGTGGGCTCGCGCATCGCCGACATCCCGTTCGACGAGGCCGACGACCTGTTCGCGGTCCGCGAGTCGCTCGAGACCGCCACCGCCCGCCGCGCCGCGACCCGGGCGCGCACGCTCTTCGACGCGGAGGCCCCGCCGGAGGACTGGTGGCGCGTGCGCCGCGAACTCGGGGCCGTCCTCGACGAGGGTGACGCGGCCGTCGAGCGGGGCGAGCTCGACCTGCTCGTCGACCTGAACGAGCGCTTCCACCTGCTGGTCGCCGAGCTCTCCGGCAGCACGACGCTCGCGACCCTGCTCCGGCAGCTCTCGCGGAAGATCGAGTGGCTCTACGCGCTCGACACCTCGTCGCGCGGCAAGCGGCTGTGGCCCGACCACCGGCGCATCCTGGCCGCGATCGACGCGGGGGACGTCGAGCAGGCCGCCGAGCGGATGGCCTGGCACGTCCGCGAGAGCCGCATCGGGTACGCGGCGCGCTCCTCCCCGGAGCAGGCCGACGCCCTGCGGACCGCGGGCCCCGCGGTCTGACCGCCCGCGCCGGCCCGGCCCGGCCCGGCCCGCACGGGCCGCACGGGCCGCGCGGCCGAGGCTCGCGCATGCGGACACGTTCGTGGCCCAGTGGCCGCGAAACCGTCCGCCCAGCCGAGCCTCGGGCAGCCGCTCCGCCGCAGCCGCGGCCGCGGCGGCCGCGGCCGCGGCCGCCGCTACAGCGTCGGGACGACCACCGCGCGGCCGGACAGCTCGCCGGCCTCGAGCTTGCGGTAGGCCTCGAGCGCGTCGGACAACGCGAACCGCTCGACGTCGGGCTCGATCTGCCCCGCTCGGTACATCGCGACGACCTCGTGCAGGTCCTCGATCGTGCCCCAGTAGGTGTTCGTGATCGTCGACTCGTACGGCGTCGTGAAGAAGTCCCACTCGACGGTCCCGCCGGCGATCCCGACGACGGTCAGCCGTCCGCCGATCGCCATCGAGGCCTTCGCGGTCGCGATCGTCGGCGTCGCACCGACGAAGTCGAACGCGGCATCGACGCCCTTGCCGCCGGTGAGCTCGCGGATCGCGGTGGCCTGGTCCGGCCCGGCGGGGACGGTGACCGCACCGCGGGCCGCGGCACGGTCCATCGCGTCCTGCTTCGTGTCGGTCGCGATGACCGTGGCGCCGGTGAGCGCCGTGAGGATCTGCACGGCGATCTGCCCGAGACCGCCGAGCCCCACCACGAGCGCGTACCTGCCGCCGCCAGCCAGGTTCGGCATCGCTGCCTTGATCGCGTGGTACGGCGTGAGCGCGGCGTCGCTGAGCGGTGCCGCCGCGATCGGGTCGGCGTCACCGAGCGACACGAGGTTGCGCGCCGGGACGGTCACGTACTCCGCCATGCCGCCGTCCCGACCGAGACCGATGGCCGCGTACGGGTTGGTGGCGGCGTTCTCGCAGTAGGTGTCCTGGCCCTTCGAACAGGACGCGCAGTGCCCGCACCCGACCGGCCCGTAGACGAGGTAGGCGTCGCCCTCGGTGAAGCCGCTCACCCCGTCACCGACGGCCTCGACCCACCCGGAGGTCTCGTGCCCGAGGACGAAGCCGGGGGCCTGCGCGCCCGGCTGCCCCTCCTGGAACTCGCGGTAGACGGCGACGTCGGAGTGGCACGCCCCGGCACCGGCGACCTCGAGGAGCACCTCCCCGGGTCCCGGGACGGGCTTCTCGACCTCGGTCAGGACGGGGAACGTCCGGAACTGTTCGAACACGACGGCGTGCACGGGTTCTCCTTCGATCTCCGTCAAAACTACACCTGTCGCGCATCTCGGTCGCCGGACATCCTGCGTCTTCCCCGAGAGCCGGTTGCGAGAACGGTCGTTCTCCGATTGACTGGCGTCGGCTCCGAACGGGGCCTCCCCCAACGAAAGGAGCGGCTATGCCCACGCGCACCGCACGCACCGCCTGGCAGGGCGGCCTCAACGACGGTTCCGGCCAGGTCGAGCTGTCGAGCTCGAAGGTCGGCACCTACGACGTCTCCTTCCCGAAGCGCGCCGCGGACGAGGCCGGTGGCACCACCAGCCCCGAGGAGCTCATCGCCGCGGCCCACTCGGCCTGCTACGCGATGCAGTTCTCCGCGATCCTCGGCGAGGCCGGCGGCACCGTCGAGGCCCTCGACGTCAAGGCCGACGTCTCGCTCGGCCCGGACAGCGCCGGCGGCTTCAAGCTCACCGGCATCACCCTCACCGTCAACGGTGAGGTCTCCGGCATCGACGAGGCCGCCTTCCTGAAGGCGGCCGACGAGGCCAAGGCGACCTGCCCGGTCTCCAAGGCGCTCACGGGCGTCGAGATCGAGCTCAAGGCGACCTTCGAGCAGTAGTCGTCACCGACGGACGGGCGGGGGGGGGGGGGGGGGGGGGGGGCCCCCCCCCCCCCCCCCCCCGCCCGCCGGGGCGGGCCCGCGGGGGGGGGGGGGGGCGCCCCCCGGGGCGTCTTTTTGTCGCCAAGGGCGCCGTGCTCCATTTTGCCGACCCCGCGGGGGGGGGGGGGGGGGGGGGCCCGGGGGCCCCCGCGCCTCCCGTCCGTCCGTCAGTACGGTGGGGCGCATGCGCCGCCTCTTCCGCACCCGCACGCACGTCGTCACGTGGGTGGGCGCACTCGTCGCCCTCGTCGGCGTGGTGTTCCTGGCGGTGCGGCGACTCGACTCGTCCGGCTGGATCGCGGGTGCATCGGGCGGTGACTTCGCGTTCGTCAGCGGGGACCGACCCGGGCAGCTCGTCGTGGGGGCGGTCCTCGCCCTGCTCGGTGGGATCGTCGCGGCCGTGTGCGCCGCTCGCCTCGCCCGCACCTGGACGCTCCGGGGGCTGCTGGTCGGGATCATCCTGCTCGTCGCCGGCGTGGTCCTCCTCCTCGCAGCACCGAACCCGTCGTTCGGGTGGTTCGCCTCCGCGCCCCTCGCCGGCGAGACGATGCTGCCGATCCGGACCACCCGACTGCAGCTGACCGGGCAGGTCGTCGTGCTGGTCGGCGCGGCCATCACCGCCTTCGCAGCCGGACGACTCAGCACGCAGGCCCGTCACTGACCCGTCATCGGCAACGTCCAGCGGACGTCCGGACTCGGGCACGAGCGGCTGGCACCATGGTCTGATGGCCGAGCAGTTCCTCCCCGGCGTCCCGCGGCCCGGGCGCCCACCCCGGCCGCGCGTCCGCAACCTCGCACAGCACGACATCCGCGACGCCCGTGCCCGCCTGCGCGGCACGATCTACGAGGACGTCACCCCGGACACCCGCTCGCGCGAGCAGTACTCGCCGGTGCAGATCGTCGACTTCTGCCTCGACCTGGCCGAGGTCATGCTCGCCTCCGGTGCGGACACCCGCAGTGTCGAGACCGCCGTCGTCGCGGTGTCCACGAAGTGGAACCTCGCGCCCCTCGACCTCGACTTCTCCGGCAGCTCGGTCACGCTCCAGTACGCCCCGGCCGACCACCCGCCGCTCGTCAAGGTCCGCACGGTGCAGTCCGACGGCTCCGACCTCGACCGGCTCGCCCGCGCGAACCAGATCGTCGACGACCTGGTGCACGGCGAGCGCGACATGACGAGCGCGGTGAGCGCCCTGGTCGCCGTCCTGCGGCTGCCCACCCGGTGGCCGACCTGGCTCGCCGACGTGGGCCTCTCGGTGCTCGGCACCTCGATCGCGATGCAGGCCGGTGGTGGCTGGCGCGCCGGTGTCGGCGCCTTCGTGCTCATGTTCGGGATCATCCTGTCCGGCCGCTGGCTGACCGGCAGGGGCTTCCCGCAGTTCTTCGTCTCCGGTGCGCAGGCAGCCGTCGCCTCGGCCATCGGCACCCTGGCGATCTGGGCCGACGTCCTGACCGCGACGGGTGCGGCCACGATGGTCGCCGCACTCGTCGTCCTGCTGCTGCCCCACGTGTCGCTCGTCACCTGGGCCCAGGACGCGATCTCCGGCTTCCGGGCCATGGCCGTCGCCCGGGCGTTCTACATCGTGCTCGTGATCGCCGCGATCGTCGTGGGGGTCCCGGCCGGCATCGCGGTCCTGCAGTGGCTCAGCATCGAGGTCGACCCGTCCGGCATCGTGCTGCAACCGCTGCCGCTGTGGGCCTCGTTGTCGCTGACGGTCGTGTCCGCGGCGGCGAACTGCTTCGTGCAGCAGGCCAGTGCCCGGGTCATCCCCGTCGCGGTGGTGTTCTCGGTCACCGCCGGCGCGTTCCTCTGGGAGCTCCGGCACCTCGGCATGCCGCTGCTGGGAGCGACGTTCATCGCGTCGGTGCTGCTCGGCGTGCTGTCGACCATCGCAGCAGCCCGGATGCGCACGGCCGTGGCGGCGATCTCGGTGCCGGCGTTCTGCGGTGCACTGCTGCCCGGTGTCGCGGTGTCCGATGCCCTGCTGCACTTCATGTCGGGGGCGTCCGGCGCCGCGCTCGACTTCGTGGCGGCCGTCTCGGTGGCACTCGGCATCGGCGCGGGGCTCGTGCTCGGTGGCCTCGTGGCGACCCCGGGCGCGCGACGGGCCCTGCGGCGAGCGCGTCGGGTGACGGTGCACTCGGTCCACAACGACACGACGGCGATCCCCGTGCTGCGGGACACCGGGTACGACCCGGGCAACGGCTCCGTGCCGCGGGGCCACCGCCCGCGCTGAGGGACCACCCGGACGCGAGACCCGGGCTGGGCGACCGCTCTCGTGCCCGGGAGCACGAGGAACGTCGCCCAGCCCGGGTCCCGGGTGGTGCGAGCGCCTCAGCCCTTGTCGGAGACGGCCTTCGTCACCGCAGTGGGGGCGTCGTAGTCGCCGTCCGGGATCCCCTTCAGGGCGTCCAGGACGTCACCGGGGGCGTCCTCCTTCTCGGCGGTCGCGACGATGTCCTCCTTCGAGGCGGGGTAGTCGATGCCGCTGAGGTACTTCTGGACCTGGATCGGGTTCGGTGCTGCCATGTCGGTTCCTTCCGTCGGAGCCTCCACGACTACGCCCGTGCGGCTCTGGGTCGACCCGGGTGACGCGCCTCGCGGCCAGGGGTCAGATCTCCCAGCTCCCGCTGTCGCTCCACGTCGAGAAGCGCTGCGCGGCCTGTGGCTCGTACCGCTCCATCCAGCCGCGCTCGAGTCGGGCGACCGCACGGTCGAACGCCGGCACCAGGTCGAGCTCCGCGCGGAGCATCGCCTGCAGCTGGAGCCCCTCGTACAGCGCGATGAGCTGCTCGGCACCGCGACGGGGGTCCATCGTGTGGGGCGCGCGGCCGACGGCGATGTCGTGCTCCAGGCCGCGCCGGACCTGCGAGAAGAAGAGCTGGTAGCGCGACCGCAGGTACGTCGCCATGGGGTGCGCAGGGTTGCCGGCGACGGAGAGCAGTGCGACGAGCAGCCGCATGAGCGCGGGGTCCTCGGCGTTCGAGGCGACGATCGCACGCAGCAGGTCGACCGTGGGGCCGTCCCCGACCTCGTGCGCCACCGCCTCCAGTCGTGCGCCGTTCCAGCGGTCGACGGCGGCGAGCACGAGGCCGTCCCAGGACGGGAAGTGCTGGCGGAGCTCCTCCGTCGTGATGCCCATCCGCTCGGCGACCATGCCGACGTGGGCCTCGTGGAAGGGCACGTCGCGGAGGACGTCGACCGTGGCGCCGACGATCGTGATGCGCAGGTGCAGGGTGGCGGCCGCGGCGGCTGCCGCCTGCGTGTCGGCGCTGGTGTGTTCGAGCATCGTGCCCTCCGTCGTGCGGCGGACGTCCTGTCCGCACCTCCATCCAAGCGCAGTGGCGGGGGACACAGCATCCCCGGTACGGGTGTCAGCATGTCGGGGGACAGGCGACGACCCCGGAGCACGCACGCGGGCTGCCGTGCGACCATGCCGGGATGACCCCCGAAGACCCCGTCGCACAGGGCCTGGCCACCATGGCCTCCGCAGGCTACGAGTTCGGCGGCGACGACGAGCAGGTCGCGCACGACGTGCGGACCATGTGGGAGCAGCTCGGCTCCCCGGAGGGCGCGTTCGACGCCGCAGCACGCGCGATCGCCCGGCTGCCGCAACGCCCCGAGGTCCCGATCGCCGACCAGGCCCGCCGCCGCGCGTTCGAGCGCGCGATCGGGATCAACCCGGTCGAGGTCGAACTGACCGCGGCGATGTCCGCACGGGAGCTGCTGGAGCGGATGGCGCGCTCCGTCGCCTGCTGAGACGACGGACGGGCGCGCCCCGCTGAACGGCGACGCGAAGCGTTGCGGGGCGCCCCGACCGAGCCTGTGAGAGAGGCGCGGTGCCAGCCGGCACCGAGCCTGTGAGGGAGGCGCGGTGCCAGCCGGCACCGCGCCTCCCGTCCGTCTGCGGTGTGCGCGCGTCAGGCGACCCGTCTCACGGGGTCGGCATGCCGCCGTCGACGTGGAGCGTCTCGCCGACCACGTAGGACGACTCGCCGCTCGCCAGGAACACGAACGCCGGCGCGAGCTCGGCGGGCTGGCCCCAGCGGCCCAGGTAGGTCTGCTCACCGGCGGACGGGAGCGCCTCCGGCGGCTGGCCACCGGCCGGCTGCAGCGGGGTCCAGATCGGGCCGGGAGCGACGGCGTTGACGCGGATGCCCTTCGGCGCGAGCTGTGCCGCGAGCCCCTTGGCCATGTTGTTCACGGTCGCCTTCGTGGCGGCGTAGTGCACGAGGTGCGGCGACGGCGCGTACGCCTGGATCGACGTCGTGTTGATGATCGTGGAACCGGGCTGCATGTGCGGCACGGCCGCCTTCGTGATGCGGAAGGTCGCGTAGGCGTTCGTCTTGAAGGTCTCGTCGAACTCCTCGTCCGAGATCTTCGTGATGTCGTCGACGTTCTGCTGCTTGCCGGCGTTGTTCACGAGGATGTCGAGCCCACCGAGGCCGTCGACGGTCTTCTGGACGAGTTCCTCGCAGAACGCCAGGTCCTTGATGTCACCGGGGATCGCGACGGCCTTGCGGCCCGCTGCCTCGATGAGGCCGACGATGCGGTCGGCGTCCTCCTGCTCCTCGGGCAGGTACACGATGGCGACGTCGGCACCCTCGCGGGCGTAGGCGATGGCGACGGCGGCGCCGATGCCCGAGTCGCCACCCGTGACGAGCGCCTTGCGGCCCTGCAGGCGGCCGGAGCCGCGGTAGGTGTCCTCACCGTGGTCGGCGGGCACGTTCTGCGCCATCTCCTCGTCGGTGCCGGCACCCTGCAGGTACTGCTCGTCCGGCTTCTTGTCGGCGTACATCTTCGTGGGGTCCTGCATCGCGTACTGGTCGAGACCCGCCTGGTCGTTCTGCTGCTCCGTCATGGCCTGGACGGTACGCACCGGGGTACCGCTGTCCGTCCAGCCGGGTGTCCCCCGCGACGCGTCCGTGACACATCCCCAAGATCACGAACACGTGACGACCGGGCTGCGATTCGGTAACACCTGTCGTCCTGTCCGGCTCCGGGCCGTACGGTCGACTGGTGACTTCCCGCACTCTGCTCGCGCTCGGCGCTGCCGTGCTCGCCTTCGCGGCCGGCACGGTCGGGTCCGATGCCCTCGCGACGGGGGGCGTGGCACCGGCCGCGGCAGCGGAGGACCGCAGCGACGTCGCGGACCCGGTCCAGCCACTGATCCGGGTCACCGACCGCGAACTGCGCCGGGTCGACACGGTCGAGCTCGACGCCGAGTCCCTGGTCCTCCGGCACGCCGACGACACCGTCGCGGACGTCCCCATGCGCGACGCGAGGTCGACCGTCTCGCTGCTCAACCGGCTGCTCGGGACCCCGTCGCGCACGCAGACCGCGGTCGGCGACGGCGGCGCGTGCTTCCCGGCGGGGACGACCTACACCTGGGGCGGCGCGGTCCGCGTCGCGGCGCTCCGCACACCGTCTGCCGTCGGCAACGCGGTCGAGATCCGTGTCCTCAAGGACTCGGTACGGGGCCGGACCGGCGACCGGGTCGAGCTGACCGGTCCTGACGGGGTCCAGGTCGGCGACGACGTCGCGGACGAGATCGCGACGGCTCCACGCTCCGACAAGGTGTCGTTCGGGTCCGGCGACTCCCGGGCGTGGCAGCTGCTGCTCGAGGCCGGTTGGGCTCCCGACGAGCGTTCGACCGGTGACGACGCGACCGGCGACGACCCGACCGGGGACGACCCCCGCGCGGAGCACGACGACGCGACCGACGGTCCGACCCACGACACGGGCGAGGACGCGCGGGGCACGAACGGCGTCTCGGCGCTGACGAACGACACCGAGGTGACGGTCATCGGCTCCCCGATGCCGGTGCACGCGCGCCGGTCCTGCTGACGCGTCCCGCACTGCACGACGGCCGCGCGGTCACGGCCCGCGCGGCTCAGGTCACGCGGCTCAGGCCACGCGCAGGGACGCCACCACCGGGAAGTGATCACTCGCGGCCCACGTCTCCGGGCCGTCGTGGTCCATCACGACGCGCTCGGCGGTGACGTCGCCGCGGGTCAGCACCCAGTCGATCCGCTCGCCGGAGTCGACCGGTTCCTGCCACCCGTTGAAGGACGCGGTGCGGTCACCGGGGTCACCGGCGTCGGACCAGGCGTCCCGGTACCCGGCATCGGTGAAGACCCGGGACGCCGGACCCGCGCCCCACGGTTCGTTGCAGTCACCGGCGAAGACGACGGGGCCGTCGACCGGGGCGAGCCGCTCGACGACGAGGGCGGCGCTGCGCCGACGGACCTCGTCCCCGTGGTCGTTCTCCTCGTGGTCGAAGTGCGCGGTGAGGAGCGTGAAGGCGGCCCCCTCGGCGTCGAGGAAGCGCGCGTGGTTGGCGACCCGTGGGTACAGGCTCCCCCAGGTGTTCGACACCGGCTCGTCCGGGGTGTCGGAGAACCAGAAGGTCCCGACGTCGACGGGGCGCAGGCGGTCGCGGCGGAAGAACACCGCGGCGTGCTCCCCCGCGGATCCCCCCTCGCGGCCCTGCCCGACGGCGTCGTGGTCGGGCAGCCCCTGTCGGAGGGCGTCCATCTGGTGGTCGAACGCCTCCTGCACGCAGAGGACGTCGGGGTCGTGCCGTCGGATGACCTCGAGCACCAGCGGCAGGCGCGCTGGCCAGTCGTGCCGCGGATCCGGGTTCTTCACGTTGTAGGTCATCAGGGTGATCGGACGCGCGACGTGGCTCACCGGTCGACCCTACCGACACGCTCCCACGGGCGACCCCAGGGTGGTGAAGGGTGCGTCAGTTGATGCAGACGCCTTCCTCGCCGTAGGTCTTCACGTCGGTGGAGCTCGGCGTCGGCTCGGACTCCGCCGGCTTCGACGCCTCGGCCTCGGGCGCCTCGTCCGCCGGGGTGGAGGAGGCGTCGCCGGGGGCGGCCGGGGCGGTGACGGTGATGCCGTCGGACCCGAGGACGAGCGTGACGCCCGACACCGTCGTCGACCGCACGGCGACCGCACCGGGCACCACCGCGGCGACGGCCTTGGCCTGCGCCTCCTGCCCGGCGGGGTACTGCACCTGGGTCTTCTGCGTCGTGTCCGAGGACCCCGGCGTCCCGACCTGGAAGCCGCGGGCCGTCAGGTTCGCGGTCGCCGTCGCGGCGGCGCCGGTCGTCCCGCTGCCGTTCAGCACGGTGACCGTCGTCGCGGCGGGCTCGGCGGCCGTGGCCTTCGTGTACTCCTCCGGCTCGCCGACGAGTCCCTGCACGAACGCGGGCAACCCGACGGTGTCGACCTCGACGATGGACAGCGGCCGGCCACCCACCGTGATGGTCGGGGTGCCGAGCGTCGGGATCGTGGCGGACTGGATGTTGCCCGGGCGCAGGTTCCGCATCTGGCTCGCCAGCGACACCAGGTCGGTGTCCGTCTGGATGGAGCTCCCGACGGCGCTGAGGATGTTGTTCATCTTGATGGGGTTGAGCAGGGTGCCCGCGGAGAGCACCTTGCGGGCCTCCTGCGACAGGAAGTACTGCTGGCGCACGTTCCGGTCGAGGTCACCGTTCGGCAGCCCGTGCCGCTGACGGACGAACGACAGCGCCTGCTTGGCGTCGAGCTCCGAGGTGCCGGCCGGCAGGTCGACACCCGAGTACGGGTCGTTCACCGCGTTGTTCAGGCACACCTCGACCGGCCCGAGCTCCTTGACCACCTGGTAGAAGCCGAGCAACGACACCCGGACGTAGTGGTCGATCGTCAGGCCGCTGAGGTCCTGGATCGTCTGGATGAGCAGCTTCGCACCACCGGTGTCGCCGCCGCCGTTGAGCGTGCCGTAGTAGAACGCGCTGTTGAGCTTGCCCTTGCCGACGCCGGGGATCGGGACGTACGAGTCGCGCGGGAACGAGATCATCGTCGCCTGGGACCCGTCGGCGTTGATGTGCAGCACGATCATCGTGTCGGTGTTCGTCGCACCGCCGTCGTCCTCGGTGCTCAGCTCGGCCATCTGCTCGGGCGTCGCGTTGTCCGGACGGTGGTCGTCACCGACGAGCAGGATGTTCTGCGCCTGACCGTCCACGTCGTCGTCGTCGTCCGACCGCGGACTGATCGCGTCGATCTTCGTGACGCCGCTGTTGAGGCTCGTGAAGGCGAACGCGGCGTAGCCGCCGGTCAGCACGAGGCCCATCGCCAGGACGCCGGCGACCGCGGGGAGGACCACGCCGCTCCCACGCTTCTGGCGCCCGTGGCGCGGCGGCACGTGGCCGCGGCGGGCACGGCGCGTCGTCTGCTCGGGTTCGATGCTCACCCGGAAACCATAACGGCACAGCGTGGAACGGACAGGGAGATCCCTGAGGGTCCGTGCCCGACGCTGTACGCCCGGCGCTCGGTCAGTCGCGCGTGGGCAGGAGGTGGATCGCCTCCATCGCGAGTTCCGCGTCGATCGGCTCGCCCGCGGCGACGGCGTCACGGAGCTTCACGATCTCGGGTCGTATGACGTCGGTCGGGACGAGCTCGGTGAGCTCGGGCACGCGGAGCCGGAAGGCCAGACCATCGGTGGTCGAGCGGCACAGCTGCGCGAGCGAGGCGTTGCCGCAGGCCTCCACCCACATCGAGTAGATGTCCGCACCCTCGCGCGCGACCTCGGCCTGCTGGTCGGCGTCGAGCCGCGCCAGGACGTCGTCGAGCACGGCGGTGACCCGCTCCCGCTCGGCGTCCGAGAACCGCGGGACGGCCAGGCGGACGACCCCGCCGTAGATGACGCCGAGCGTGCGGTAGGCGTCGAGCAGCTCGGCCTCGGTCGGTGCGGCGACGCGGGTGTAGCGGTTCGGCGCCATCTCGATGAGTCCGGCCCGTGCGAGTTCCGCCAGTGCTTCACGGATCGGGGTCCTGGAGACGCCGAGCCACGCGATGAGGTCGTCGTCGTTCAGTCGTTCGCCCGGTTCGAGCGTGCCGTCCATGATCGCGTCGCGGATCTTGTCCTGCACGGTGTCACGGAGCAGCTTGCGCTCTGCGGCCGGCTGCGTGGAGGGAACTGGCATGCCACCAGCGTGTCACATGTGACGCGCTGCGCGCGAGAGGCGCGACGGCCACCACGCCCGGCGCCCCAGGTCGATCACGAGCGCGGGGACGAGCAGCGACCGGACCACGACGGTGTCGAGCAGGACGCCGAACGCCACCACGAAGGCGATCTGCGCCAGGAACAGGATCGGGATGACGCCGAGCGCCGCGAAGGTCGCGGCCAGCACGATGCCCGCCGAGGTGATGACTCCCCCGGTGGCCGCGAGCCCGCGCAGGACACCCTCACGCGGGCCGTGCCGCAGGGACTCCTCGCGCACCCGGGTCATGAGGAAGATGTTGTAGTCGACGCCGAGCGCCACGAGGAACACGAACGCGTACAGCGGGACGGACGGGTCGGCCCCGGGGAAGTGGAACACGTGGTCGAACACCAGTGCGCCGACGCCGAGTGCGGCCGCGAAGGACACCACGACACTGCCGACGAGGACCAGCGGGGCGACCACGCTGCGGAGCAGCAGCACGAGGATCAGCAGGATGACCGCGAGCACCACGGGGATGATGACCGAGCGGTCGCGGATGCCGGTGTCGTTCGTGTCGACGGCGGTCGCCGTGACGCCACCCACGACCGCGTCGGGGTCCACCCGCTCGACGGCGACGCGGAGGTCGCGGACGGTCCGTTCGGCGGCGCTCGAGTCGGCGGGGTCGGCGAGCGTGGCCTCGAGCAGGACGTCCCCGCGCGACACCGTCGGCTCCGCCGCGCCCGTGGCGGTCCGGGCGGCGGCGTCCGACCCCACGGGGACGGTCCCCGAGGGCGAGTCGGTGGAGGCGGCCACCACCCCGTCGACCCCGCGGACCGAGCGGACGGCGTCGACGAGGGCGTCCAGGTCACGCTCGGCGCCGATGACCTGGGCCGGGCTGCCGGAACCCCCGGGGAAGTGGTCGGCGAGGACCCGCTGGCCGTCCCGCGCCTGGGACGACCCGATCACCAGGTCGCTCTGCGGGACGCCGTCGGCACGGAGCCCGACGAGGCCGCTGCCCATCGCCAGGAGCGCCACGGTGCAGACGATCCAGACCGTGCGGGACCGACGCGCGACGAGGCGCCCCACCCGCGCCCACAGTCCGGTCGCGTCCGGACCGGTGGTCGGGCGGCCACCGGAGCCGAAGGCCGGGCGCAGGGGCCAGAACGCCGCCCGACGGAACGCCAGCAGCAGGGCGGGCAGCAGGGTGAGGGCGGCGAGCAGGCTGAAGGCGATCCCGATCGCGGCGACCGGCCCGAGCGCCTTGTTCGAGTTGAGGTCCGACAGGAGCAGGCAGAGCACCCCGACGATGACGGTCCCGCCCGAGGCGACGATCGGCTCGAACGCGCCGCGGAGAGCGGCCCGGGTCGCCTCCCAGCCGGTGCGGTGCTCGCGCAGTGCCTCGCGGTAGCGCGCCGTGTAGAGGAGCGCGTAGTCCGTCGCGGCGCCGATCACGAGGATCGACAGGATGCCCTGCACCTGCCCGTTGACCGTCACGACCCCCGCCTTCGCCAGGGCGTACACCACGAGGATCGAGGCGCACAGGGCGAAGGTCGCCGTCCCGAGCACCAGGAACGGCAGCAGCGGCGACCGGTAGACCACGATCAGGATGACGAACACGGCGGCGAGTGCCACCCCGAGCAGCAGGCCGTCGATGCCCGCGAACGCCTCGGTCAGGTCGGCCGTGAAGCCCGCCGGACCGGTGACGTACCCGGAGACGCCAGCGGGCAGCGCCTCGTCCACCGTGGTCCGGATGGCCGAGACGGCGTCCCCGGTCTCCGCGTCCTCGGTCAGTGTCGCGACGATCTCGGCGGCGTCGCCGTCCTCGCTCGGGATCACCGGACTCGTGCCCTGCACGTCGTCGCGCTCGCCGATGGTGTCGGCGATCCGACGGGCCGCAGCGAGGTCGTCGGGCGTCAGGCCGCCGTCGCGGTCGAGGACGACGATGGCGGGTGCCCCCGAGGCCTGTCGGAAGTCGGCGGCACGCTCCTGCACCTTCGTCGCGTCGGCCGATGCCGGCAGGAACGACGTCTGGTCGTTCGTGGCGACCTCGGAGATCTTCCCGAAGACGGGACCGCCGACGCCGGCCACGACGAGCCAGACGAGGATGACGAGTGCGGGCAGGACGATGCGGAGGAACCGGGACACGTCGGTGAGCGTACACCGATCGTCAGCATGCTGACTATCTCCGCGCCGACGCCGCCGGGAGGACCCGCCCGTAGACTCCGATCATGCACGAACCCGCGGAGCAGTGGCCGCTCGGACGCCTGCTCTCCGCCGCGGCACGTGCCGTCGAACGGGAGTGGGACGAGCGACTCCGGGCGATCGGGCTGACCCACGCCGCCCTCGTCGCGATCGACATCCTGCTGCGGACCGGCCCGACGGGCGCGGACACCATCGCCAGGACCGCTCGCGTGCAGCCCCAGACCATGTCGCGGACCCTCGAGCGGGCCGAACGGGACGGTCTGGTCGAGCGGACCGCCCACCCGGAGGACCGCCGGCGTCGCGTGGTGTCCGTCACCGACGAGGGTCGCCGCGCATGGGAGACCGCACAGCACATCGAGCGGGAGGTCCTCCCCGAGGACGCGGAGCTCCGCCGGCGGCTGACCGGCGTGCTGCACCGCTCGTGACACTGAAATACCACATGCTGTAGACTCTCCGGGTCGGCGCAGGGCCGACCCGACCCGAGGAGTCCCGATGTCCGAGCGTCGCGCCGCCCGAGCCGCGGCAGCAGCAACAGCAAGAACGGCCCGGAGGCGGCGCAGGCACCCCGCGCTCGTCGCGCTGGTCGCCACCACCGGCACCCTGGTCGGCATCGCCACCGTGCTCGCGGTCGTCGCAGCGGTCTTCGTCGGCAGTCTGACCCGGAGCTTCGACGACCACACCGAGGCGATCGCGGACCCCTTCCCCGCCGGCGACCGGCCCGCACCTTCCGGCGGCGCCGAGGACATCCTGCTCATCGGCTCCGACTCGCGGGCCGGACTGGCCGACGGCGACCAGACCGCCGGCGGGCGGTCGGACACGCTGATGCTCGCCCACGTGCCCGCCGACCGCCGCCACGTGTACCTCATGTCGATCATGCGCGACTCGTGGGTCGAGGTCCCCGGCCACGGCCGGGCCAAGATCAACGCCGCGTACTCCTGGGGCGGCATCCCGCTCACGGTGCAGACGGTCGAGCAGCTGCTCGACGTCCGGATCGACCACGTCGCCGAGGTCGACCTCGCCGGGTTCGCCGACATGACGGACGCACTGGGCGGTGTGACGGTGCAGTCGCCGCGGGACTTCACGGCGCGGGGCCACCACTTCGTCAGCGGCGCGAACCGGCTCGACGGCGAACAGGCCCTGGCCTTCGTGCGGGAGCGGTACGCGTTCGCCGACGCCGACCACACACGCGTCCGGAACCAGCAGGCGTTCCTGCGCGGGGTGTTCGACCAGGCCCTGTCGCGCGGCACCCTGACGCACCCGGGGCGACTGCAGGAGTTCGTCACCGCGACGAGCGAGCACCTGGCGGTGGACCCCGGGCTCGACGCGGCGACGATCGTCCGTCTCGGGTGGTCCCTGCGCGGGGTCCGACCGGACGACCTGGTCACGTTCACGATGCCGACCGCGGGCAGCGGGACGACCCCCGACGGCCAGTCGTTCGTCCGGTTGGACGACCACGACCGCGCCGCGATCTCGAGCGCCCTGCGGTCCGACGACCTGCAGCGGTGGCTCGAGGACCGCCCGAGCTGACGGTCGCGCCGGCGAATCCCGGACAGCACGAGACCCCCGCGGCAGGTGCCACGGGGGTCTCGTGTCGGATCGGGAGGTCGATCAGGCGGGGAGCTGGAGCTCCTGGCCGGCGTAGATCAGGTTCGCGTCGTCGATCGTGGACGTGTTCGCGGCCCACAGCTTCATGTAGCCACCGTCGATGTTCAGCTTCGTCGCGATCTTGTCGAGCGTGTCGCCCGACTCGATCGTGTACGTCTTGCCGCTCGTCGCGACCGCGGCCGGCTTGCTCGACACGGCCGCCTTCGGAGCGGCCTGCGTGGTCGCCTTCGGTGCGGCCGGCGTGGTCGCCTTCGGTGCAGCCTGCTGCGGCGCGGCCTGCTGCGGTGCAGCCTGCTGCGGCGCGGCGGGGGCCGGAGCGGCGGCCTGCGGAGCGGCACCCGTGGTCCCGCTCAGGCCGAGCTTCGCGGAGCAGGCCGGCCATGCACCCCAGCCCTGGGACGCGAGGACGCGCTCGGCGACGGCGATCTGGGCCTCGCGGCTCGCGGAGGCCGGGTTGCCGGCGCCGCCGTTCGCCTGCCAGGTGCCGAGGTTGAACTGCAGGCCACCGTAGTAGCCGTTGCCGGTGTTGATGGCCCAGTTGCCACCGGACTCGCACTGTGCGAGGGCGTCCCAGGTCGAACCGGATGCGGCATTCGCGGGCGCTGCCGCCAGGCCGACACCGGTCGCGGCGATGCCGGCGAAGGCCAGGCCACCGACGATGGTGCGGGTACGGGAAAGCTTCTTCATGGTTGATCGCTCCACCGGGACCACGGACCTGGCGCCCGCCTGAGCGGACCCGGTCGCCACTGCCCGTCCCGACCGATCGCGGTCATGTCGTGGGGTGCGCCGCCGGGGGCAGTGGTCTCGTGCCGGTGGCGCTGGTCGGCAACCATAGGAAATTCGTGACTGTTATCAAACCGAGACAATGAGTTCTACCCGTGAGTGCTACGTCCCCCACCGGTCTTCCTGAGTGCCCCGATCACCATGGGCATGCAGATCGGTCTGTACCCGGGTACGTGACTTTGGCAGTTTCCTGGCAATGCTGCGGACGGGAGGCCCGTGGCGGCCTGGCAGCGAGCCTCCCGACCGCTGGCTGGTCGCGTCCTGGTCAGCGCCTGGACAGCAGCGTCACGGCCTCGAGGTGGCCGGTCTGCGGGAACATGTCGAGCACGCGCGCCCGTCGCAGGCGGAGCGACGGCATGCGCGCGAGGTCCTTCGCGAGGGTGACCGGGTTGCAGCTCGAGTAGACGACGTGCTCGACCTCGGACTCCTCGAGCCAGGTCGCGAGCGTCTCGCCGATGCCCCGGCGCGGCGGGTTCACCACCACCAGCTCGGGCAGCGCGTCCGGTCGGGCCCGGAGGGCGTGCTCCGTCGCGTCGTCGGCGGCGAAGCGGACGTCGGTCAGCCCCGCCTCGCGCGCGGACTGCTTCGCGGAGCGGATCGCCTCCCGGCTCGTCTCGATCCCCGTGACGGCACGACCCGGGCGCGCTGCGTGCAGGGCGAACCCGCCGACACCGCAGTACAGGTCCCACATCGAGGCCGGCCCGACCTCGTCGATCCACGCCGACGCCTGGTCGTACAGCTGGCTCGCGACGCTCGTGTTCGTCTGGAAGAAGCTCTGCGGTCGCAGGTGCATCGTGATCGAGCCGATCCGCATCGGCAGCGTCTCCTGCTCGGTCAGTACGACCTCGCGCTCCCCCTCGGTGACGGCCTTGTGCTCCGGGAGCAGGTTCGCGGTGACCACGACCGCCTCGGGCAGGACCCGCCGCAGGTCGTCGAGGCGCTCACGCAGTCGTGGCAGCTGCCCTTCGGAGCGCAGCACGAAGCGCACCATGAGCTCGCCGTCCGGGGACTCGGTCACGAGCACGAACTTGAGCTCGCCCCGACGTGCGGCCACGTCGTACGGGATCAGCCCCGTGTCGGCGACGAAGTCCGCCAGGACCGGGAGCGCCCGTCGGATGCCCGGCGTGCAGATGCCGCAGTGCCGCAGGTCCACGCCGCGCTGCCGGTGGTCCAGGATCCCCACCGTGGGGCGCTGGACCGTGCCGCCGACGACCATCTTCGCCTTGTTGCGGTACCCGGACTCCGGGCTCGTGATCGCGGGCAACCACTCGACCGCCCCCGGGCCCCCTGCGGCCTCGACGGCGTCCCGCAGGAGTTCCCGCGTGCGGATCTCCTTGTCGAGCACCTGGTCGCCGTAGGGCTGTCCCATGAGTGTGCACGAGCGGCACACCCCCCGGTCGAAGTAGTCGCACTGCATGGCCGGGTCAGGATACGGCAGCGGCGTCCCGCGTCGTCGTCGCGATGCGGTACAGCGAGGTCGTCGCGGTCACGAAGAGCGTCGTGCCGTCGTCGCCTCCGAAGCACAGGTTCGACACGACCTCGGGCACGGCGACGTCGCCGATGCGGGCGCCGTCGGGTGCGAAGACCGTCACGCCCCGGTGGGTCGAGGACCACACGTTGCCGTGGACGTCGACCCGGATGCCGTCCGGCACGCCCTCGCCCTCGCCGAGCCGGGCGAACACCCGGCCGTTCTTCACGCGGTGGCCGTCGACGTCGTAGGCACGGATGACCGGCTCGTGGGCGGACGAGCTGGCGACGTGGAGCACGCGCTCGTCGGGCGAGAACGCGAGACCGTTCGGTTCGTCGACGTCGAGCACCACGGGGCGCAGGTCCTCGCCGTCCGGTCCGCACCGGAACACCCAGTGGTCGCCGTACTCCCGCTCGCCCGGGTGTCCCTCACGCGGCTGGGTGATGCCGTAGGCCGGGTCAGTGAACCAGATCGAGCCGTCCCGCGTGACGACGACGTCGTTCGGCGAGTTCAACCGACCGTCCGCCCAGCCGTCGACGACCGCGGTGACGACGCCGCCCCGGTCGCGCTCGACGCGTCGCCGCCCGTGCGAGCACTGCACGACGGAGCCGTCGCGGTCCAGCGTGCGGCCGTTCGTGAACTCGACGTCCGACGCGTACACGGTCGTACCGCCGGTCTCCTGGTGCCACTCGAGGATCCGGTCGCCCGGGATGTCCGACCAGCGGACCGTCCGGTCGGACGGGATCCAGCACGGTCCCTCGGCCCAGGTGCTGCCGGTCGCGAGGCGCTCGACGGCGTCGGGGTCGGGGACGAGTTCGGTGAGGCTCGACACGGGTCCTCCTTCGGACGGTGCCCTCCACGCTACGGCGTCAGGCGGTCGCAGCGGCCTCGGCGCGGCGCCGCACGGCCTTCTCGACCGCGGAGATCGCGAGGCCGAGCAGGATCGACGCGACCACCGCGAGGGTCGTCACGAGGAACGGCTGCTCCCGGCTCCAGTGCCCGGTGGCCGCCGCGATCCCCACGCAGTAGGCCGCCCACACCACGTCGGCGACGAGGCAGCTGACCAGGAAGCGCCGGAGGTCGAGCCCGCTGTCCGCACCGACCAGGTTCGTCGTGAGGCGCCCCATCGGGATGAAGCGGCCGAGGACGGCGATGCGTCCGGGGGCCTTCCGGTACCTGGCGTCGATCGACTCCCGCGCCTTCCTGACCTTCGGCCGGCTGAACCACGACCGCGAGCCGAGGTCGACCGTCCGCGCCAGGTGCCAGAGCGCGACGTCGCCGAGCACCATCCCGATCGTCGCCGCGACCACCAGGACGAGCACGGGCAGGAACCCACCGTCACCACCGACGAGCAGCGTGCCGATCGCGACGACGAGCGCCTGGCTCGGCAGGAACACCGCAACGCTGCCGGCGGCCAGCACGAGCCCGACCACGAGGAAGGCCCAGGGCGTCCCGACGAGCTGGAGCACCATCTCCTGCGCTGCGTCCACCGTTCACCTCCGTCGACGCCGGGTGCGCCGACCACGATCATCCCAGGTCCGGGCCCGGCCGGTGCTCGGTGCGCCGCACGATCTCGCGCATCACGTCGGCGGCCTCGTCCGACCGACCCCCGACGACCGCCTGCACGAGCGCGACGTGCAGCCCGACGTCGTGGCGGTCCGGCCGGATGCTCCCGCGCTCACGGAGCGCCTCCCCCACGACGCGGTGCAGCCGTCGGTACAGCGCGTTGCCGGACAGCTCCAGCACGAGGGAGTGCAGCCGGACGTCCGCGATCGTGAAGTCGACCCGGCGGTCCTCGGCCGCGGCGGACGCGAGCTCGTCCGCGGTGGCGAGGAGCGCCTCCCGTCCGGCCGCGCAGTCCTCGAGCGGTGCTCGTCGGGCCGCCGCGGCGGCCGCTGCCGGTTCCACGGCGACCCGCAGCTCGCGGAGCTCGACGGAGACCTGCGCCGCGTCGGGCCCCCGGAGCCGCCAGCGGACGACCAGCGGATCGAGGACGTCCCAGTCCGTGGGGTGGGCGACGACCACGCCGACGCGGGGGCGCGCACTGAGCATGCCGAGCGCGACGAGGACGCGGACCGCCTCACGGACGATGCTGCGGCTCGCGCCCGACCAGGCCACCAGGTCGTCGGTGCTCCGACGGCTCCCCGGCGCGAAGGTGCCGGTGACGACGGCGGTCCCGATCCCGTCGAGCACCCGGTCGAAGGCGCTCGTCACCGCTGCGCGACGGGCGACAGGACGAGCTCGTCGATGCGGACGTGGGCCGGCGCCGCGAGCACGAAGGCCACCGTGCGGCCGACGTCGTCGGGCTGCAGCATCCGAGCGCGCGCCGCCGCGTCGGGGACCTCGGGACGCTGGTCCAGGAAGTCCGTCGCGACGTCGCCCGGGCACAGGTGGGTGGCCCGCACGCCGTGCTCGGCCTCCTGCTGGTTGAGCGTCCGGACGATCGAGCCGAGGGCGGTCTTGCTCGCCGAGTACGCGACACCGGCACCGGGTTGGAAGGACCAGCCCGCGTAGGACGACACCACCACGACGACACCGCCCGCGTCCCGGAGCGCCGGCAGTGCAGCGTCGACCACCGCCACCACGGCGGTCGTGTTCGTGTCGATGACGGCGCGGACGTCGGCGAGCGACTGGTCGTCCCACCGTCGCGCCGGCGAGTTCAGCCCGGCTGCCAGCACCAGGCCGTCGATCCGGCCGTGCCGTCCGAGCACGGCGTCGCGTGCTGCGGGCACCGCGTCGCCGTCCGTCACGTCGAGCGGCACGACGTCCGCCGTCCCGCCGACCGCGCGGACCTCGTCCGCGACCTGCTCGAGTAGGTCCCGGCGACGCCCGCTGAGCACCACCGTCCACCCGTCACGGGCTGCGGCCACCGCGCTCGCCGCCCCCATCCCGCTGCCGCCACCCGTGATCCAGAGCACCTTCGCCGTCATGCTCGAATAGTATGACGATTCAAGGCACGGGCGCCCACCGTTGCCGGGACAGACCGACGACGGGAGCGACGATGCACCTCGACCTGACCGACCGCGTGGTGGTCGTCACCGGAGCCGGCCGGGGGATCGGCCGGACACTCGCGGCGCGGTTCGCCACCGAGGGGTGCCGCGTCGTCGCGTTCGACCTCGCCTTCGACGACGCCGGTGACGACGGCGTCGACCGTGTCGTCTGCGACGTCGCCGACCCGGCCTCCGTGCGTGCGGCCGTCGACGAGGTCGTCCGCCGGCACGGCACCGTCGACGTGCTCGTCAACAACGCGGGCATCAACGTCACCGGGACCGTCGCCGAGCTCGGCTGGGACGAGTGGCGACGGTGCATGGACGTGAACCTCGGGGGCACCTTCCTGGTCAGCCAGGCGGTCGCGCCGGTGATGCAGGCGGCCGGGCGCGGGCGGATCGTCAACGCCGCGTCGTTCGCGGCGATCGTGCCGAGCGTCGGCAGCGCGGCCTACGCGGCGTCGAAGGCCGCGGTGGTCTCGTTCACCCGCGTGCTGGCGTCGGAGCTCGGCCCGTGGGGCATCACCGTGAACGCCTACGCGCCCGGCATGGTGCCGACCGCGATGAACGGGTTCGCCGAGATGCCGCAGGCCGAGCAGGACCGGCTGCTCGACACCCTGTCGCTCCGGCGGTGGGAGACGCCCGACGACGTCGCCGACCTCCTGGTCTTCCTGGCGAGCGACGCGTCCGCCTACGTCACGGGCACACTGCTGGACGTCTCCGGCGGCAAGCTCGCGACGCAGATCCCGGCACGGGCGCACGGTCGCTGAGGCCGGACGCGGAGCAGAGTGGAGGGAACGCTCGCTCCGGCTGTCCGGTCGCTCAGGAAGTTGCCATCCGCCTCTCCGTAGGCTGTGAGGGCCCAGTGAGCCGGACTGCAGCCCGACCCCGAGGAGGTGCCCGATGGTCTCCGTCCTCGTCGCGTTCGCGATCGTCGCCCTGATCGTCCCCGCCCTGACCCCGCTGATGGGGCGCCGCGTGTTCTACGTCGCCGCCCTCGCCCCCGCCGCCGCCGCGGTGCTGACGATCGCCCAGAGCGACGCCGCACTCCACGGCGGGGTCACGAGCCGGTGGCAGTGGATCCCGGAGCTCGACCTGGCGCTGTCGTTGCGGATGGACGCCCTGTCGTGGGTCCTCGCCCTGGTGGTCTCCGTCGTCGGTGCGCTCGTGCTCGTCTACTGCGCGTCGTACTTCGAGCGGGACGAGCCCGGACTGGGCCGGTTCGCGTCCGTCCTGACCGCCTTCGCCGGGTCGATGTACGGCCTCGTCGTCGCCGACGACGTGATCGTGCTCTTCGTGCTCTGGGAGGCCACGACGGTCTTCTCGTACCTGCTCATCGGGCAGGACGCCGACAAGCGCGCGAGCCGTGCCGCCGCGATGCAGGCCCTCGTCGTCACGACCGCCGGCGGGCTGGCGATGCTCGCCGGACTCGTCGCCCTGTCCGTGACCGCGGGGACCACGAGCCTGTCGGGCATCATCGCGCAGGCACCGGAGCTCGTCGAGCGTCCGGGGCCGCTCGTGCCGGTCGCGGTGGTCCTCGTGCTCCTGGGCGCCCTGACGAAGTCGGCGATCGTCCCCTTCCACTTCTGGCTCCCGGCAGCGATGGCGGCGCCGACCCCGGTCAGCGCGTACCTGCACGCCGCGGCGATGGTGAAGGCCGGCATCTACCTGGTCGCCCGCCTGGCCCCGGCGTTCGCGCTGCTGACCGGCTGGCGCGAGACGATCACCGTGCTCGGTGTGCTCGGCATGCTCATCGGCGGCTACCGCGCGCTGCGCCAGACCGACGTGAAGCTGCTGCTCGCCTACGGGACGGTCGCGCAGCTCGGCTTCCTCGTGCTCGCCGCCGGGTGGGGCGCTCCGGCCGTCGCCCTGGGCGGGGTCGCCCTGCTCGTCGCGCACGCCACATTCAAGTCGACGCTGTTCCTGGTCGTCGGAGCCGTCGACCACGCGACCGGCACCCGCGACCTCCGGAAGCTCAGCGGTCTCGGGCGGAAGCTGCCGTGGCTCGTCGTGGTCAGCGTCCTCGCGCTCGCGTCGATGGCGGGCATCCCGCCGACGATCGGCTTCGTCGCGAAGGAGGCCGTCCTGACCGGCTTCGTCGAGGAGCTCCACGGACCGCAGGCGGCCTGGGCGTGGATCGCACTCGTCGGGGTGACCCTCGGCTCGCTCCTCACCGTCGCGTACTCGCTCCGCTTCCTCTGGGGCACGTTCGCCCGGAAGTCCGGCGTGGCCGACACCGAGCCGCACGGCCTGCACGGACTCGGTGTCGTGCCGTCCGTCCTCGCCGTCGCCGGACTCGCGTTCGGCCTGCTCACGCCCGTCGTCGCGCACGGCCTCGAACCCGCTGCCACCGCCGCGGCGCTGCCCGAGGGCGAGGTCCCGCACCTGGCGCTCTGGCACGGCCTGGAGCCCGCGCTCGGCCTCTCCGCGATCACGCTCGTCGGTGGCGTCCTCCTGTTCCTGGCACGACGCCGGGTCGAGGCCCTGCAGCACCGACTCTCCGGGTCACCGAGCGCGGCCGACACCTACCGGAAGACCATGCGTGGGCTCGACCGCCTGGCGACCGGGCTCACGGCCGGCGTCCAGCGCGGGTCGCTCCCCTACTACCTGACCGTGATCCTGTCGGTGTTCGTCGCCGGCGCCCTGGCGAACCTGGTGCTCGGCGGCCCGTGGGCGTTCCGCGTGCGCTTCGCCGACTCGTGGGGCCAGGTGCCGGTCGTCGCCGTGATGGCCGTCGCCGCGATCGCGGTGCTGACCGCGAAGACCCGGTTCGCCGCCGCCGTGCTCGTCGGCGTCACCGGCTACGGGATGTCCGTGCTCTTCGTCCTGCACGGTGCGGTCGACCTCGCGCTCACCCAGCTCGTGGTCGAAACCGTCACGCTGATCGCGTTCGTGCTGGTGCTCCGCCGGCTCCCCCCGCGGATCGCCACGGCCAACCCGTCGCGCTTCCGGATCGTGCGGGCCCTGTTCGCCGGCCTCGCGGGAGCCACCCTGGCCGTCGTCGTGGTCGTCGCGGCCTCGGCACGGAACAGCACCCCGATCTGGCCGGACATCCCGGCGCTCACGAAGTCCTTCGGTCACGGCCTGAACGTCGTGAACGTCGCCCTCGTCGACCTGCGCGGCTGGGACACGCTCGGTGAGCTGACCGTCGTCGTCGCCGCGGCCACGGGTGTCGCGAGCCTGATCTTCCTCGATTCGCGCGAGGACACCCTGCCGCGGCTGCGCGACCTGCCGGCGACCGTGACGAGCGACAAGCACCGCCCGGACGGCGAGCCCCGCGCCTGGCTGCCGACGAGCGCGGCGATCCCGACCGGTCGCTCGGCCCTGCTCGACGTGGTCGTCCGCCTGCTCTTCCACGGCCTCGTCGTGCTCTCGCTCTACCTGCTCTTCGCCGGGCACAACACGGCCGGCGGCGGCTTCGCCGGCGGACTCGTCGCCGGCATCGCGCTGGCCGGTCGGTACCTGGCGGGCGGTCCCGCGGAGCTCGGCGCCGCCGCGCCCGTCCGCGCCGGTCGCCTGCTCGGCCTCGGCGTCGCCACCGCGGCCACGACCGCGATCGTCCCGCTGTTCTTCGGGAAGGAGGCCCTGTACTCCGCGTTCTTCGAGGCGACCGTCCCCGTGCTCGGGCACGTCGAGTTCGTCACCGCGACGTTCTTCGACATCGGGGTCTACCTGGTGGTCGTCGGGCTCGTCCTCGACGTGCTCCGGAGCCTCGGTGCCGAGGTCGACCGGCAACGGCTCGAGGACTCGCGGGCGCGCATCACCGACACCACGGAGGGCGACGTCGACGACAACGCCGCCGCCGCGACCCCGGAGGGGAGTGCCGTATGACCATCACCCTGGTCCTCGTCATCGCGATGGCGGTGCTGTTCTCGTGCGGCGTGTACCTGCTGCTGGAGCGGTCGCTGACCCGGATGCTGCTCGGGTTCCTGCTGCTCGGCAACTCCCTGAACCTGCTGTTGCTCATCATGTCCGGCGCGGCGGGCAAGCCCCCGATCGGCGGCTCGTCCGAGGGCATCACCGACCCGCTCCCCCAGGCGTTCGCCCTGACCGCGATCGTCATCACCTTCGCGGTGAGCGCGTTCCTGCTCGCCCTCATCCACCGCTCGTGGAAGCTGTCCCGCGCCGACGAGGTCGAGGTCGACGAGGCCGACGTCGCGATCGGCAAGGACCGCGACGACGATCCCGCGGACGACGACCCCGAGATCGACACCGACCCCGAAGCGGTCCAGAACGAGGAGGCCTCGCGATGACCTGGCTCGTCCCCCTGCTCGTCCTCGTCCCGCTGCTCGGCGCCGCCATCGCGCTCGGCCTCCTGCGGCACCAGAAGCTCCAGCGGGCCATCACGGTCGCGGTGCTCGCGGTGGCCGTGGTCGTGGCCGCCACGCTCATGGTGCTCGTCGACCAGCACGGCACCATCGTCGTGCAGGTCGGCGGGTGGCAGGCACCGTACGGCATCTCGCTCGTCGTCGACCGGCTGAGCGCCCTGCTCCTCACCGTGAGCGCGAGCGTGCTCCTGCTCGTGCTGCTCTTCTCGATCGGCCAGGGACTCGCGGCCGACGACGAGGACGCCCCCGTCACGATCTACTACCCGACCTACCTGGTGCTGGCCGCCGGAGTGCTCGACGCGTTCCTGGCGGGCGACCTGTTCAACCTCTACGTCGCGTTCGAGATGCTCCTGGTGGCGAGCTACGTGCTCATCACCCTGGGCGGCAGCGAGCAGCGCGTGCGCGCCGGCACGACGTACATCATCACGAGCCTCATCGCCTCGGCGCTGTTCCTCGCATCCATCGGCCTGGTCTACGGCGCGACCGGCACCGTGAACATCGCGCAGATCTCGGAGCGCGTCGCCGGGCTCCCCGAGCACGTGCAGCTCCTGCTCCACACGATGCTGCTCATCGCCTTCGGCATCAAGGCCGCGGTGTTCCCGCTCGCCTTCTGGCTGCCGGACTCGTACCCGACCGCACCGGCCCCGGTCACCGCGGTGTTCGCCGGACTCCTCACGAAGGTCGGCATCTACGCGATCATCCGGCTCGAGACGATCATCTTCCCGAGACCACAGCTCAACACGGTGCTGCTCGTGGTCGCGGTGCTCACGATGATCGTCGGCGTGCTGGGGGCCGTGTCGCAGACCGACGTGAAACGACTGCTGTCCTTCACGCTCATCAGCCACATCGGCTTCATGGTGATGGGCGTCGGGCTCGGTTCCGTCGTCGGCACCGCCGCGGCCGTGTTCTACACGGTGCACCACATCGTCGTGCAGACCACGCTGTTCCTGGTGTCGGGGGTGATGGAACGCGTGGGCGGCACGACCTCGACCCGGTCGCTCGGCGGGCTGCTCAAGGCCGCACCGCTCCTCGCCGCGCTCTACCTGGTCCCGGCGTTCAACCTCGGGGGCATCCCGCCGTTCTCCGGGTTCATCGGCAAGCTCGGCCTGTTCCGCGCCGCGGCCGAGGACGGCTCCCCGATGGCCTGGGTGACGGTCGGCGCCGGCGTGGTGACGAGCCTCCTCACCCTGTACGCACTGATGCGCGTCTGGGACGCCGCCTTCTGGCGGCCCAAGCCGGCCGCCGAGGCGGCGGCACCGCACGCCAGCACGGCCGAGCCGCACGCGCACCTGCGGTCGCCGGAACCGGCGCCGCTGACCGTCTCCGAGGAGACGGGCGAGGCGTACCACCCGGGAGGCTCGACCACCGTCACCGAAGCGGCGCACGCGAGCAGTGCCTCCGGTCCGGCCACCGGCCAGACCCCCGCGGTCGAGCCGTCGGTGCACACGCCGCTGCCCCGGATGCTCGTCGCCGTCACGACGGTGGCGGTCCTCGGGTCGGTCGCGCTCACCGTCGTCGCCGGTCCGCTCTACGGTTACGCGACCCGCGCAGCGGAGTCACTCGAGTCGCCGGACCGATACGTGCAGGCCGTCCTGGGCAGCACGGACGGAGGCGCTGATGAGTGACACCCGCCGCATCTCGAACGCCCGACGGATCGCCCTCGCCTGGCGCTACGACGTGCCGCTCGTCGCCGGACTGACCGTGCTCTGGGCGCTGCTGTGGGGATCCTGGAGCGTCCTGACGCTGCTGTGCGGCGTGGTCGTCGCGCTCCTCGTCACGCAGCTGCTCCCGCTGCCGCCCGTCCCCCTGTCGAAGCGGTTCTCGCTGCCGCGCGCACTGTGGTTCCTGGTGGTGTGGGCCGGGCACGTCGTCGTCGCCTCGTTCCGGGTGGCCTGGGCGGCCGTCCGACCGCGCGGCGTCCGGCAGAGCTCGATCGTGCTCGTGCAGCTGCACACCACGTCGGAGATGACCTTCACGCTCGCCACCCTGGCGATCTCCCTCGTGCCCGGGTCGTACGTCGCCGACGTCGACCTCCCCCGCCGTCGCCTGCTCATCCACGTGCTCGACACCGAGCGCCGTGAGCAGGTCGACCAGGAGCGGCGGACCGTCGCACGCATCGAGGAGCTCGTCATCCGCGCCATCGGGTCGAAGCAGGACGTCTCCGAACTCGCCGAGCCGCTGCCGGAGGTGACCCGGTGAGCGCCGCGGTCGTCGTCATGGCCGTCGGGATCGCGCTCGTGCTCGTCCTGCTCGGCGCCACGCTCGCGCTGGCCGTCGGGCGGATCGTCCGCGGACCGACGATCCTCGACCGGATGATCGGCTCCGACATGGTGCTCACCACCGCGCTCGTGGTGATCGCCGCGGCGATGGTGGTCCGGCGCGACCTGACCGGCGTCCCGGTGCTGGTCGTCATCGCGGCGACGAGCGTCTTCGCGACCATCGCCGTCGCACGGATCGTCACGCCCTCGTCGGACCCGTCCGACGAGGGGATCGACGTGACCACGCCGGAGCACGCCGCCGAGGAGGAGTCGAAGTGATCGAGATCCTGCAGTCCTTCGTCGACGGGGCCGGCGTCCGTGCGTGGATCGCCCTCGTGCTGATGCTCCTCGCCGCGGGGCTGTCGTTCGGCGCCGCCGTGGGCATCGTCCGGTTCCGGGACCCCCTCGTCCGGCTGCACGCGATGGCGAAGCCGCAGGTGCTCGGGTTGGCGCTCGCCCTGGCCGCGATCGTCGTGGCGGTGTGGACCTGGACGGCGTTCTGGGTCGTGCTGCCGGTGCTCGTGTTCCAGCTCTTCCTGGTGCCGGTGTCGACGCACATGATCGCGCGTGCCGGGCTGCGGTCGAACGACTACCGGCACGAGGACCTGCTGGTCGACGACACCGAGGACTGAGTCACCCGGCGGCGCGGACCGCAACCTCGTCGTCGTCCGAGAGGCCCGCGCCGTGGGGGTGGACCGGTTGCAGCTGCTCCCACGCGAGCACGTCCGCCAGCGTCTCGGCGAGTGGCCTCCGTGTCAGGCCTGCCGCACGCGCGCGGTCTGCCGGTCGGTCGTTCATGCCCTGGTGGTCGTCGTCGGGGATCCACAGCGGCAGGGACCGCTCCCCCACCCAGGGCGCCACCCCGCGCGCGAGGAGCACCTCGTCCGCGAGCGCCACGACCGGGACGTCCACGCCCGCTGCGGCCCGTGCTTCCTCGAGGTGCTGCCCCAGCGTGACGACCTCGCCGGGGACGTCGTGGACACCCGCTCGTCGGCCCTCGGCCGCTCCGACGAGCCATCCCGCCAGGTCGCGGACGTCGATCACCGAGGTGGGTCGATCCGTGCGCGCCGGGACCACCACCGCGCGGCCGCTCTCGGCTGCACGGGCGAACCGCCACGGCCAGTAGCCGGAACGTCCGGTGTGGTCGCCCGGTCCGCCGACGAGTCCGGCCCGCGCGACCGAGGCACGCTCGGGGCCGAAGGCGTCGAGGACCGCACGCTCGCACGCCACCTTCGCGGCGCCGTAGTCGGCGGGGTCGTCCGACGGCTCGAGCACGGCGGCGTGCTCGTCGGCACCGCGCTCGGCCTGCGAGGCGTAGACGCTCACGGTCGACACGAAGACGTACCGGTCGGCGACGGGCTCGAGGTCACGGGCTGCGCGACGGACGTGCTCCGGGGTGCGGGAGACGTCGACGACCGCGTCCCATCGCTCGCTGGCGACCCCGGTCAGGGCGTCGTCGCGGTCCCGGTCGGCCCGCACGAGTCGAGCGCCGGTGGGGACGTCCGAGCCGCGCGCGACGCACGTGACGTCGTGGCCGGTGTCGAAAGCGTGCTGCACGACGGTCCGGCCGAGCCAGGCGGTGCCGCCGAGGACGAGGATGCGCATGCAGTCCAGCCTGCACCGAGCGGCGACCGACGGCGCGCGGCGACCGGCTCAGGCGGTCGCGGCCGCCGGAGCGTCCTCGCGGCGGGCGAGCAGCAGGTCCGCCACGGCGGCGACGACGACCAGCGCGGCAGCGTACGCGGGGAACGCCATCGCGGCACCGGTGCCCGCACGCTCGGCGACCTCGCCGACTACGGCCGACGCGACCGACTGTCCGACGATGACCGCCGAGCCGAGGATCGTCATCGTGGTCGCCGAACGGCCGACGGGCGACCGGTCCGATCCCAGGCTGTACTGCGCGACGAGCGTCGGGCCGATACCGATGCCCATGACACCGAGCACGAGGACGACCGCCACGACGGAGTCCGCTCGGCTGAAGGCGATCGCGCCGCCCAGCAGCACGACCCCGAACACGAGCCAGCGCCAGGTGACACCGAACCGCTGCGGGAACGCCGCCGATCCGAGTGCGAGTGCGGCGGACCCGATCCCCATCACGCCGTACAGCAGGCCGGCCTGGGACGCCTCGCCGTGCTGTTCCGTGAAGGCCGTCAGCGAGGTCAGCGTCGACCCGAAGAAGAGTCCGATGCCGAGGATCCCGACGACGACCACGAGGAGTCGCGGACGGAGCAGCTGCCGGGCCGGTGCGCGCGTCTCCTGTGCCGGCCCACCGACGACGAGGGCGCCGGTCGGGTGCAGCGCGAAGGCGGTGACGAAGACGAAGGTCAGTGCCGACGCACCGGCGACGGCCACCCACGGCGCGATCGTGCTCGCGAGCAGGCCGACCAGGAACGGTCCGACGATGAAGACGGTCTCGTCCGCGGCCGACTCGTACGCCATCGTGCCGCTGAAGACCTTGTCGCGGCGTGCCGGGGACATGCGCTGGCGGATGATCGCCACGAGTCGCGTGCGGGACATCGGGGCGACCTGCGGTGCGGTCGCGCCGATCAGGAACGACATCGCCAGGACCGCGAGGTCGGGCGCGGTGCTCGCGACCACGATCGGCAGGACGCCGAGCAGGACGGCGTTCGCGAGTCCGACCGGGACGAGGACGGCCCGCTGGCCGAAGCGGTCGGCGGCCGCACCGACGAGGGGTCCGAAGATCGCCGAGCCGATCCCGACGAAGGCGGAGTTGATGCCACCGAGGGCGACGGAGTCACGGGACGCGACGACGAGGGTGAGGACACCGACGACCATCATCGCGAAGGGCAGACGGGCGATGAACGCGATCGGGAAGTACCACCGACCGGCGAAGGAGACGAGGGACGCGTCGGAGCGTCGGGCTTGGAGCATGAGGGGGTGTGCCTTCTGGGGCCCGGCCTGGTCCGGCGGCGGGCCCATCGGGTGCCGCCGCTGTCCGTCGGTGGGGCCGACGGCCGGTAGATACACACTGCTTGCTGTTGTGTCCCCCCAGGGTACCAAGCCCGTCCGGACGGCACGCGGGACCCGTCGGGACGCAGCTGGTGACGGTCTGGAGGCGCGTGGCGGGCCCGCCACGCGCCTCCAGACCGACGTCAGCCGCGGCGCAGGCCGTCGTCGATGCGCGCCAGCAGGTCGGCGGCGACGTCGATGCCGTCCTCGTCGCCGCCGAGGGCGGCTCGGAGCCGCTCGGCCCAGTGCGCGTGCAACCGCGCGATGCTGTCGTGGGCGAGGGCGGTGGGGTGCAGCTGCACGGTCCGGGCGTCGTCCGGGTCGGTACGGCGCTCGACCATGCCCTTCGCGACGAGGGCGCGGAGCGCGACGCTGCAGTTGCTGCGCTGCAGGGCGGTGGCCTCGGCGACGGCACTCGGCGAGGCGCCGGGGTTCCGGTGCACCCAGCGCATCACGAGCGCCTCGGTGCCGGTCAGCGGGACGATGTCGAGCGCATGCGGGCCGTGCGGGTCGACCTCGCGACCGATGCGCAGGACGACGTCGGCGAACTCGGCGAGGGCGTCATCGGAGACCGCTGGTGCCATGTCGTCACTGTACCGTCCAGCGACAGTGAGTTATGGTTTCATAACCATGACGACGGACACCGGATCCATCCGCGCCACCACGGCGACGCCCTCCACCCGCCCCACGGGCATCACGACTCCCCTGCTGCTCGTTCTCGGCCTGCTCAGCGCGGTCGCCCCCTTCGCGACCGACCTCTACCTGCCGGCGTTCCCGCGGATGACCACGGAGCTGTCCGCCTCGGCGACGACCGTGCAGCTCACCCTGACGGCGTTCCTGGTCGGCGTGACCGCGGGGCAGCTCGTGTTCGGGCCGCTGTCGGACCGTTTCGGCCGCGTGCCCCCGCTCCTCGCCGGCGCCGCGCTCTGCGTCCTCGCGAGCGCCGCAGCGGTGCTCGCGCCGAACGTGGCGGTGCTCGTCGTCGCCCGGCTGCTGCAGGGCCTCGGCGGGGCGGCCGGCATGGTGATCGGCCGCGCCGTGATCTCCGACCTGGCGACCGGCAGGCCCGCCGCCCGCGCCTTCTCGCTCATGATGATCGTCGGCGGGGTCGCGCCCGTGGTGGCACCGCTCCTCGGCGGTCTGCTCACCGGACCGATCGGGTGGCGCGGACTGCTGACGATCGTGCTCGGCCTGTCGGTGCTGATGCTCGTCGCCGTGCTCGCCGTCGTGCGGGAGACGCACCTGCGCTCGCGGCGTGACGCGCTCCGGGCCGAGCGCGTGGCGTCCGGTTCCCCGCTGCGGGCTCTGCGGTCGCGGACCTTCGTCGGCTACACCGCGGTCTTCGGCTTCGCGTTCGCGGTGATGATGGCGTACATCTCGGCGTCACCGTTCCTGTACCAGGGCATGCTCGGGCTCGACACCGTCGGCTACGGGCTCGCCTTCGGTCTGAACGCACTCGCGCTGATGGGCGTGAGCATCCTGTCGGCGAAGCTCACCGCGACCCGCTCGGTCGAGGGCGTCCTGACGCTCGGCATCGCCCTCGTGGTGGCGTCCACCGTGGCGTTCGCGCTGCTCGTCGTGACCGGGGCGCCCGTCCTCTGGCTCGCGGTGCCGCTCTTCACGGCGGTCGGGTCGCTCGGCCTCGTGCTCGGGAACGCGACGGCGCTGGCGCTCGGCGCGGTCCCCGGGGTCGCGGGCAGCGCCTCGGCCGTGCTCGGCGCCCTGCAGTTCGGGCTCGCGGCGCTCGTGTCGCCGCTCGTGAGCATCGGGGGCGAGGACACGGCGGCGCCGCTCGCGGTCGTCATGCTCGCGGCCGCCGTGGTCGCCGTCGTCGCGCTCGTGGCGGCGCGGCGCAGCCGGGCGTAGCAGCGCAGCGCAGCGCGGCGCGGCGCAGCCGGGCGTAGCAGCGCAGCGCAGCGCAGCGCAGCGCAGCCGGGCGTAGCAGCGCAGCGCAGCCGGGCGTAGCGGCGTGGGGTCGCGGGGCCGTGCGCCGCTCAGTGGCGGCGCCCGAGCGGTACCGCGGCACCCTCGCGCGGGCGGAGGAACGGGATGCGGGGCATCGCCCAGTCAACCCACACCACCCGGGCCGCCGGCGCGACCGCCAGCGCCCAGAGGATCGAGGCCGCCGCGTCCGTCGGGTAGTGCACGGCGTCGATCGAGACCGAGAGGAACACGACCACGATCGCCACGACACCGGCGACCCGGGCGACCTGGTGCCACCGCGTCTCGCGGACGACCCACACGAGCGCGATCACGAACGCCGTGATGTAGACCGTGTGCCCGCTCGGGTACCCGGGGTCGGGCTGGACGGGGAACGGGTGCGGCAGCAGCGCCACGTCGGGCCGGGCGCGGTGGACGATCTCCTTGACGACGGCGGACGGCAGCCACGTGATCGCGATCGTCATGCCGAATCCGAGGGCCGGTCGGAGGTCCCGTGCCCGCCACCAGATGACGCCAGCGACGACGAACGTGATCGCGATCGCCGGCACCGGGCTGATGACGTGGTAGACCGCCGTCGTGAACGCACCGAGCGCACCGGTGTGCAGCGTGTTGAACGCCTTCGCGAGCCCCGCGTCCACCGAACCGAGGAAGAACCCGATCACCGTCAGCACGACCACGGCCCCGATGCCGATCGTGACGGTCGCCAGCGGGTGGGGGTTCGGCTCGAGGATGCCGACGACGTCGGCCCTCCTGCGGCGGCGCTCGGGCTCGGTGCTCATCCACCCATCGTCCCAGGGAGAGCCGCCCGTGCCCGGCACACGCGGCCCGCGCAGATCAGAGACCGCTCAGCCTGCGTGATCCCGCTCCGCATGCCGCATCCACAGGGCTGAACGCGGACGCGTGCCACGTGTCAGGCTCGTCCGATGCTGGTGGCCTACGTGGACGAGTCGTACGACCGAGATCGGTACTACGTCGCTGCGGCGATCGCCACGCTCGACCAGTGGGACCTCGTCGCGGAGCGGCTGTCGGAAGTCCGCAGGCGAACCGCTCTCGAACACGGGACCGATCCGGCGATCGAGTTCCACGGCCACGAACTCATGGGCGGCGCCGGCTCGTGGCGATCGTTGCGAGGCAGGCATCGTGAGGCTGCGGGCATCTCCCTGGCGGTCCTCCGAGCTGCACTCGACTGCGGAGTCCGGTACGTCCTGTGCGGAGTGGACACTGCACAGCTCGGCGCCCGGTCCCACGATGCCCGTACTCCGCACTCAGTCGCCTTCGGGCACGTCCTCGAGGAGGTCGATCGCTACACGGGTGCGAGCGGCGACGGGGAGCAGGCGATCGTCGTCGCCGACGAGATCGCGACGCAGGCAGAACACCAGCGCGCGTTCGCCGGTTACCAGGAGTTCGGCACGCCGGGTTCGCAGTCGTCCAGGCTCCGGAACATCTCGTCCCCGATCAACTTCGCGTGCTCCCGGTTCGCCGACGGGTTGCAGGTCGTGGACCTCGCCGTCTACGTGCACTACCGCCGAGAGCGCGTCCACAATCCGCACCCGGCAGCTCGCAGGACGCTTGCACAGCAGTGGGCCGCGATCGCACCGGCAGTCATCCACCGGGAGACGTGGACGCCCGACGGAGATGCCGACGACTCCGTCGAGGAAGAACGAAGGCCCCGGTGACGGGGCCTTCGGCTGGCGACGTCCCGAGAACCGGCCCGTCGTGCTTCCACGGTAGCTCAGGACAACCTTCGTCGCGACCCTCACCCTGCAGCTCGACGCTCACGAGCAGCCCGGCTCAGTCCTCGACGTCGAACACGACGACACGGCTGCTGCCGGCGCCGATGTGGTCGGCGACCGGACGGTGCTCCGGATGCGGCAGGTACCCGGCGAGCGCCTCGCGGTCACGGAAGCGCACGGTGAGCATCCAGTCGAACCCGCCCTCGAGGCCCTCGGTGCTGATGCTCGGTCCGGAGTGCACCGACTCCACTCCGTCGATGCGGGGCAGGTGGTCACGGCAGAGCGCATCCGCCTGCACGGCGTGCTCGCCGACCCCGTCCCGCGCTGCGTCCCACTGCACCAGCACCACGTGCGTCACACCAGCCATGCGCTGCTCCCGTCGTCACCGCCCACACTGCCACCCGAGCACTGGGACACCACCCCGCCTGTGCCCGCACGCAACCACGCGACCTACCGTCGGCCGGGTACGAGACGGCACGACGAGAGGAACACCATGGCAAGCGGAGTGGCAGCGGTCTGGGTACCGGTCAGTGACATGCAGCGCGCGGTCGCGTTCTACCGCGACGCGCTCGGCCTGACGGTGAAGAGCGAGGACGACGACTGGAGCGAGATCGACGCGAACGGGCTGCTCATCGGCCTGAACGGTCGGGAGTCGGCGAGCCCGTCGAGCGACGGCGGCGCGGTCGTCTCGTTCCAGCCGGACGGCAGCATCGAGGACGAGGTCGCCGATCTCAAGGCCAAGGGCGTCGACTTCGCGGGTGACGTCAGCGAGCACCCGTGGGGCAAGATCATCCCGTTCAAGGACAGTGAGGGCAACGACCTGCAGCTGTACTCGCCGCCGCAGGGCTGAGGCGACGACCTGCAGACGGGAGGCGCGGTGCCAGCTGGCACCGCGCCTCCCGTCCGTTGCTGGTCCTGTCTAGAACGCGGGCGTCCCACCGGCGATCGTGACGGTCGAACCGGACTGGTAGCTCGACTCCGGGCTGACGAGGTGCACGTACGCGGCACCGAGCTCGGCGGGCTGGCCCGGGCGACCGAACGGCGACTGCTCACCGAAGTGCGCGACGGTCTCCGCGTCGTCAGAGCCGGGCTGCAGCGGCGTCCACACCGGACCCGGCGCGACCGAGTTCACGCGGATGCCCTTCGGGGCGAGCTGCTGCGCGACGGCCTCGGTGAAGGTCTTGACCGCGCTCTTCGAGATCGCGTAGTCGATCTTGTCCGGTGACGGCGTCGCGGCCTGGATCGAGCCGGTGGTGACGATCGTCGAGCCGGGCTCGAGGTGCGGCACTGCGGCCTGCGTCAGCCAGAACAGCGAGTAGATGTTCGTCTTGAACGTCGAGTCGAAGTGCTCGGTGGTCAGCGACAGGATGTCGTCGTTGCTGTCCATGCGACCGGCGACCATGACGAGGGTGTCGAGCCCGCCGAGCTCGTCGACCGCCTTCTGCACGAGGTCCTTGCAGTACTGCTCGTCGGAGATGTCCCCGGGGACGAGGACGGCCTTGCGGCCCTCGGACTCCAGGAGGTCGCGGACCTGCTCGGCGTCCTCCTGCTCGTCGGGCAGGTAGGAGAGGACGAGGTCGGCACCCTCACGGGACATCGCGATGGCGGCGGCGCGGCCGATGCCCGAGTCCGCACCGGTCACGATGCCGCGGAAGCCGGTCAGCCGTTCCTTGCCGACGTAGCTCTGCTCGCCGTGGTCGGGCTCCGGGTCCATCTTCCACGCGGCACCCGGCAGCGACTGCTCCTGCTTCGGGAACGGCGGCTTCGGGTAGAGGGAGTTCGGGTCGCGCTTCTCGTACTGGCTCATGGGGCCATGGTGCTCGCGAGCTGCTCCGTGCCGGTCCAGCAGCACCGGGTGGGTTCGGTGGGCTCGAGACCCTCGAGGAAGGAACCTGGACGAGGAAGAGAAGACCCGGCCCCTGAGGAGCCGGGTGGTGTCCTGCTAATGTACCAGATACACAGTCCCGTCACCATCCATCAGGGCGTCGGAGGTGAGCGATCCGTTCCGGCAGGACCACCGCTGCGACGTCCGTCGCTGTCAAGCGACACCACCAGTGGCCCCCCGCACCTTCGGCCGGTTCGCCCCGGAGCTTGCCCGCCGTGAAGCCCGGCGTCGGGTTGACGGTGCCCACCGGCACCAGCGTCCGCGCGTGCGCGAGCGGGAAGGCGAGGTCGCTGTCGTTGGTGACGACGACCACGGCATCGACCCGATCGGTGAGGACGTCGATCAGCAAATGTGACGCCACGTTGACGTCGGAACCCTTCTCCTCGCGCCTCGCCACGGACACCATGAACGACGCGGACGGCACGTCCCGGTCCGACGTGTCCCGCACCTGCAGCGGCCAGTCTGCGCGGACCAGCCGAGGTCGCCCGCGGCGGTCCGCCACGGCGAGCGGCGCCGTTGCCACGCGGGTGACGTACTGTCCGAGGGTGAGCTCGTCCAAGGCCCCGGCCAGGCGGAGCGCGCGCAGGTACGTGTCCTGGTCCCGCTGGTCGTCCTCGTTCCCCGCTCCGCTGATGCGGGCGGTGCAGTAGACGACACGCTCGACCTCACCGGACCATGCCGCCCCGGGTCCGTCGACCAGACGCTGCGCCAGCGCTCGAGGGTCCAGCCACCGCCAACCCGGGGCAGCACCGCTCAGCGCCCGAGCTCCGTAGTAGAGGTTGAAGCCGTCGACGTACACACCCACGCGCATGTCGGGTGACGGTAGTGCGAAGGCGGACGTGCCCGATGGTCATCCCCAGCTGCACGGTCGAGGGCGGTCGTCCACACCGCTGCGCCCCTCCTGTGCCCCGCTGTCACCCGGGCACCCAGGTCGCACCCGGGCGACGGGCGTTGCCTGCTCGCGGTCACCCGATCAGCAACTGGAGGCAGCGAATGGCCAAGACCTGGTTCATCACCGGAGCATCGAAGGGCTTCGGCCGCGAGTGGGCGGAGGCCGCCTTGGAGCGCGGGGACTCCGTCGCGGGCACTGCCCGGGACACCGACGACGTGCAGGCACTCGTCGAGCAGTACCCGGACACCTTCCTGGCGATCCGGCTCGACGTCACCGACAAGGCCGCCGACACCGCTGCGGTGCAGCAGGCCGCGGAGCACTTCGGACGGCTCGACGTCGTCGTGAACAACGCGGGTTTCGGCCACTTCGGCATGGTCGAGGAGCTCACCGAGGACGAGGTCCGCGCGCAGCTCGAGACGAACTTCTTCGGTGCGCTCTGGGTCACGCAGGCGGCACTGCCGATCATGCGCGAGCAGGGCTCGGGCCACATCGTGCAGGTCTCGAGCATCGGCGGCATCAGCGCGTTCCCGACGGTCGGCGCGTACCACGCGTCGAAGTGGGCGCTCGAGGGCCTGTCCCAGTCCCTGTCGCAGGAGGTCTCGGGGTTCGGCGTCTCCGTCACCCTCGTCGAGCCGGGCGGCTTCTCGACCGACTGGTCCGGTCCGTCCTCGAAGCACAGCGAGGAGCTCGACGCCTACGCGGACGTCCGCGAGGCCGCCTCGAAGCGTCCGTCCGCATCGGACCCGGGCAAGCCCGAGGCGACCCGCTCGGCGATCCTCAAGGTCGTCGACGCCGAGCAGCCGCCGCTGCGCGTCTTCTTCGGCAAGGCGCCGCTCGGCATCGCCGAGCAGGACTACGAGTCGCGGCTCGCGACGTGGCGCGAGTGGCAGCCGGTCGCCGAGGAGGCACACGGCGCCTGAGCACCCACGCCGCCGACGTCACCACGTGTCGGACGGGAGGCTCCCCACCAGCTGGTGGGGAGCCTCCCGTCCATCGGTGGGTCGGGTCGGTCAGACGCCCGCCGTCGACCGGATCCACGAGGACGACTGCGACAGCAGTGCGTAGTTCGACCCGGCCGTCGTGTCCGCACCGGGGTCGGCGCTGTCGCCGGTGGAGCACACCGCGACGACCTTGCCGTTGACCAGGAGCGGGCCGCCGGAGTCGCCGTGGTTCGACGCTCCGGTGACGCCGGTGACGTGCTGCGCCTTGCCGCTGTAGGCGTCGCGCGTCGCACCCGTGAGCGACACGGTCGCCTGGTACAGCGCGTCCGACTGCTGCGCGTTCGCGCGGAGGCCGTAACCCTGGATGACGCCGGTCCCGCTCGACTTCGCCGCGGCGGTCAGATCGAGGGGGGCGTAGGTCGACAGCGCGTAGGTGCTGCGCAGGTGCACGAGCGCGATGTCCCCGGCCGGCGCGGCGCTGACGCGGTCGATCGCGACGGCGGTGCCGCGGTTCGTGGTGGAGTTCGAGTGGTAGACGTTCATCGCGCCGATGCCGTCGATGCAGTGGCGGGCGGTGACGATCCACGAGGCGTTGATCTGCTCGCCGGTGCAGTTGCTGACGTACCCGGACGGGATGGTGCCGCCGGACGCCTCGAGCTGGACGGCCCAGGTGGTGGTGGGTGCCTTCTCACCGCCGACGACCTCGGTGCCCGCGGGCAGCGCGGAGGCGGGGGTGGCGGCGAACACGCCGCCGGCGACGACGGCCACGGCGGCGAACGCCGCTGCGAGGGTGTGCTTCACGGGGACTCCTCTGTTCCTGGCTCCTGCACCGTTGCAGGATGCAACTGCGGTCATCCTGACCCTCGTCCGGGGGCCGCGCCAGTCCGCACTTCCACCGACACCGGGGCTCCGTGACCGCTCCCTATGCTGATCCAGTGCCCGACCCCGCCGTCACCGCCGCCGCTCCGGACGCACGTCGCCCGGTGATCGCGATCGCCGGACTCGCGATCGAGACCTCGACCTTCACGCCCACCCGGACCCTCGCGCCCGCCTTCCACCCGGACCGCGGTGACGAGGTCGTGGCGCGGTACCCGTTCCTGGCGTCGTACGCGGACTCAGCCGACTTCCGCGGGGCGCTCATCGGCCACGCACTGCCCGGCGGGGTCGTCGCCCGGCAGGCCTACGAGGAACTCGCCGACGAGATCGTCGCGCGCCTGACGGCGATCGGGCCGGTCGACGGCCTCTGGTACGACATCCACGGCGCGATGGTGGTCGAGGGGCTCGACGACGCCGAGACCGACCTGCTCGGCCGCATCCGCGCGGTCGTCGGGCCGGACGTCATCGTGTCGGCATCGATGGACCTGCACGGCAACGTCACGCGGGAACTCGCGCACCAGGTGGACCTCGTCACCTGCTACCGCATGGCCCCGCACGAGGACGCCCTCGAGACGAAGGAGCGCGCGGTCCGGAACCTGGTCGACGTGCTCGCCACCAGGCCGGTCGGAGGACAGCGCCCGGTGAAGGCGTGGATCCCGATCCCGGTGCTGCTGCCCGGCGAGCAGACGTCGACCCGCATCGAGCCCGCGGCGTCGATCTACGGGCAGGTACCGGAGGTCGAGCAGGAGGACGGCGTCCTCGACGCCGCGATCTGGGTCGGGTACGCCTGGGCCGACCAGCCCCGCGACCGTGCCGTCACCGTCGTCACCGGGTGGGACCGCGACGTCGTGGCCGCGGGCGCCGAGCGCCTGGCCCGAGCGTTCTGGGACGCCCGCGAGGACTTCGTGTTCGTGGCACCGACGGGCTCCTTCGACGAGTGCCTCGCCGCCGCCCTCGCACCCGGGACCGCGCGTCCGTTCTTCGTGTCGGACTCCGGTGACAACCCGACCGCCGGCGGTTCCGGTGACATGACCTGGGGTCTCACGCAGGTGCTCGCACACCCGGCCTTCGCCACCCCTGACGGCCCCACCGTCATCTACGCGAGCGTCCCCGGCCCGGCCGCCGTCGCCGAGGCGGTCGCGGCCGGGGTCGGTGCGACCGTGACGGTGACGGCGGGCGCCGAGGTCGACGACGTGCACGCGGGGCCGATCACGATGACCGGCCGGGTGCACGCGGTCAAGCACGGCGACCGGGACGCCGAGACCGAGGTCGTGCTGCAGGTCGGCAGCGTCTTCGCGATCCTGACGACGCTCCGCAAGCCGTACCACCACGAGCACGACTTCACCGATCTCGACCTCGACCCGCGTCGGGCCGACGTCGTCGTCGTGAAGATCGGCTACCTCGAGCCGGAACTCTTCGACATGGCGGCCGACTGGATGCTGGCGCTCACTCCGGGAGGGGTCGACCAGGACCTGCTCCGCCTCGGGCACCACCGGATCGAGCGGCCGCTGTTCCCCTACGATCGGGAGTTCGCGACGCCGCCGGACCTGTCCGCGCGCATCGTGCCGCCGTCGAACGAACCCCTCGGAGCCGCCTGATGACCGTCGCCCTCGAGATCGCCGTGACGTCGCCCGCCGGGGCCCTGGTCGCCCGTGACGGGGGCGCCGACCGGGTCGAGCTCTGCATCGGCCTGGAGCTGGGCGGCCTGACGCCCTCGCAGGCCCTGGTCGAGGCCACGCACGAGACCGGGATCCCGGCGCACGCCCTGGTGCGCTGCCGCCCCGGGGGCTTCACGTACGACGACGACGAGCTCGCGCTCATGGAGCGGGAGGTCCGCACGGTCCTGCGCTCGGGAGCGGCCGGGGTGGTGGTCGGTGCCCTGCGCCCGGACCGGACCCTCGACGAGGACGCCCTCCGCCGCTTCGTGGCCGCCACCCGCTCGGTCTCCGCACACGCCGAGGTCACCCTGCACCGCGCGGTCGACCACGCCGCCGACCCGGTCGCGACGGTCGCGCGGCTCGCCGACCTCGGCGTCACGCGGGTGCTGACCTCCGGCGGCGCCGCGAGCGCTCCGGCGGGAGCGACGACGATCGCGCGCATGGTCGACGCCGCCGGGCCCGTGCAGGTGATGGCGGGGGCCGGGGTCCACGCGCGGGACATCGGAGCACTGGTCGCGACCGGGGTCGCCGCGGTGCACCTCTCCGCCAAGCGGTCGGTCGTGGGCGGTCACGACGGCGTCCCGATGGGCAGCGGCGACGACGGTTCCGGCCACACCGTCACGGACGCGGCGGTGGTGGCAGCAGCGCGGACTGCCCTCGATCAGTCGGCCTGACGGCGGTCCCGGCGGAGCCGTCAGCCCAGGGCCACGACCCGGTCCGCAGCGGCGATCGCGACCGGGTCGTGCGCCGCGTGGACGACGACGACACCCGCGGCGGCCTCCGCGGCGAGCGCCGCCGTCACGAGGGCCGCCGACCCGGCGTCGACGCCCGCCGTCGGCTCGTCGACGAGCAGGACCGGCGCGCGCTGCGCGAGACCGAGGGCGACGAGCGTGCGCTGCCGCTGCCCGCCGGACAGCTCGTCGAGCGGCCGGTCGGCGAGGTCGGTGATGCCCATCCGGTCCAGCTGCGCGTCGACGACCGCGTGGTCCGCCCGTCCGAGCGGTCGCCACCAGGGCCGTGCCCGCCAGCGCCCCATCGCGACGGTCGACCGCACGGTCAGCGGGAGCGCGGACGGCGGGACCGCCTGGGTCACGTACGCCACTCCGCCGGACGGGAGGCCCGACACGGCCCCGCCGACGGGCGTCACCACTCCGGCGAGCGCGTCGAGCAGCGTCGACTTGCCGGATCCGTTGGGTCCGGTGAGCGCCGTGACGACCCCGGCGGGGAACGTCGCGTCGAGACCGTCGAGCACCGTCCGGTCACCGCGTCGGACGACGAGGTGCGTGACCTCGAGGGCAGGGGGAACCGCGGTGGTGAGCACCTGAGCACGCTATCAGTATCGATAGTCGTTTTCATGTAGCGTCTCCCAGCATGACCTGGCTGACCGACCCGTTCTCCGTCGACTTCATGCTGCGCGCCCTCGTCGGCGGCACCCTGGCGGCGGTCCTCTGCGCGGTCGTCGGCACGTGGGTGCTCGTGCGGGGCATGGCGTTCCTCGGCGAGGCACTCGCACACGGCATGCTCCCGGGCGTCGCGGTCGCCACCCTCACCGGGATCCCCGCCGTGCTCGGAGCGGCCGTGAGCGCGGGCGTGATGGTGGTCGGCGTCGGCGCACTCCGTCGTCGCGCCCGGCTGTCGTACGACACCTCGATCGGGCTGCTGTTCGTCGGCATGCTCGCCCTCGGGGTCATCATCGTGTCCTCGTCCCGGTCCTTCGCCACCGACGTCACCGCGATCCTGTTCGGCGACGTCCTCGCCGTGACCCGGACCGACATCGGTGGGCTCGCCGTCGCGGTCGCCGTCGCACTCGTCCTCGCCGCGGCGTTCCACCGGCCCTTCACCGCGGCCGCCTTCGACGTCCGGAAGGCGGCGACGCTCGGCCTCCGTCCCCGACTGGCCGAGGTCGTGCTCGTCGGGCTCGTCACGCTCGCGGTCGTCGCGTCCTACCGCGCGGTCGGGACGCTCCTGGTCGTCGGGCTCCTGCTCGCGCCCGCCGCCGCGGCCCGGGCCTGGACCCGGCAGGTGGGGTCGACCATGCTCCTCGCCGCGGTGATCGGCAGCGCCGCCGTCACCACCGGCCTGCTCGTCTCCTGGCACGCGGGGACCGCCGCCGGTGCGAGCATCGCGGCGGTCGCCGTCGCGGGCGTCGCCGTCTCCCGCGCCCTCGCCGCCCTGCTGCCGCACCGGGGGCGGCGGACGACCACGACCACACCAGCACCACGAGAGGGAGCATGACGAACCCCACCACCACCACCCGTCGCGTCGCGGCGCGACGCATGACCACCGCAGCGGTGGCCGCCGGACTCGCGCTCGGCCTGACCGCCTGCTCGACCACGGGCACCACCGGACCAGCTGCCGACGACGCGACCGGCACGGCGAAGCCCCACGGCTACGTCGAGGGCGCGAGCGAGGCGCAGGAGCCGCAGGTGCGCCTCCTGGCCGTGTCCGCCGCCGGCGAGACGGCGGTGCACGACCTGCTGAGCGGCGAGACCACGGCGCTCGACGACGTCGAGGCACCGGAGCACTCCGCGACCGACGGGCGGTTCCTCGTCAGCAGCACCGAGGACCGCACCACGATCGTCGACGGCGGTTCGTGGACCGTCGACCACGGCGACCACACGCACTACTACGCGGCCGAACCGCGCGTGGTGGGCTCGATCGACGGCGGCGGGCCCGTCGAGGTGCACTCGTCGGAGACGATGACGACCATCACCTGGCCGGAGCATGGCGAGGGCGTCGTCCTCGACCGGGCCGCACTCGGACAGGGCGACGTCGAGGAGACCGTCCGGATCGACGCGACCGTCCTGCTGCCGTTCGGCGAGCAGCTGGTCGCGGGCACCGACGACGGCGTCCGGGTGCTCGACGCCGACGGCGAGCCGACCGGCGCCGAGGCCGCGTGCACCGACCCCGCGGGCGGCATCGTCACCCGGGCCGGCGCCGTGGTCGGCTGCTCGGACGGGGCGGTCGTCCTCGGCGAGGACGGCGGGACCACCACCGTCGCGCTGCCCGACGGGGCCGCACGCCCGACGGAGTTCTCCGCCCGCGCGGGTAGACCGACGGTGGCCGGGCTCGCCGGCGACCGGGGCGCGTGGCTGCTCGACAGCCGCGAGGGCACCTGGCGACTCGTCGAGACCGAACGGCCCCTGCGCGCCGTGACGGCCGTCGACGACGAGGACGAGCACGTCGTCGGCGTGGACGACCAGGGTCGAGTCGTGGTGATCGCGGCGACGACGGGCACGGTCGCCACCACCGAACCGCTGCTCGACCCGGGCGAGCAGCCGCTCCTGCAGCTGGACGCCCAGCGCGCCTACGTCGCCGACGCCTCCGGGCAGCAGGTGCACGAGATCGACTTCGCGGACGGTGCACGCCTCGCGCGGTCGATCGACCTGGCCGCGGCGCCCGTCGCGTTCGCCGAGGTCGGACTGTGACCCGCCGGTTCCGCGCCACCGCCGCGCTGGCCGTGGCCGCCGGACTCGTCGCGGCGGCGGCGGGGTGCTCGTCCGCCGGGTCGGACCGCCCGGTCGTCGCGGTGACGACGAACATCCTCGGCGACGTCGTCACCGAGGTGGTCGGGGACGCGGCCGAGGTGATGGTCCTCATGCCGGCGGGCGCCGACCCGCACTCGTTCGAGGTCTCCGCGCAGGAGGCCGCCCGGCTCCGGAGCGCCGACCTCGTCGTCGAGAACGGGCTCGGGCTCGAGGAGGGCATCGCCCGCCACGTGGAGGCCGCCGCCTCCGACGGTGTCCCGGTGTTCACGGCCGGCGAGCACGTCGACGCGCTCGAGTGGACGACGGAGGACGACAGCGGCCCCGATCCGCACCTCTGGACCGACCCCGCACGCATGGTCGACGTCGTCGAGGCCCTCGACGACGCCCTGCGGGACGCGGGCGTCGAGCCGAGCGGGACCGACGCGTACCTCGACGAGCTGGCCACGCTCGACACGGACATGTCCGACGCGTTCGCGGGCATCCCGGAGGACCGACGGGCACTCGTGACGAACCACCACGTGTTCGGGTACCTGGCGGACCGGTACGACTTCCGGGTCGTCGGCGCCGTCATCCCGAGCGGGACCACCCTGGCATCGCCGAGCGCGGCGGACCTGCGCGACCTCGCGTCGGCGATCGACGAGGCGGGCGTCCCGACGATCTTCGCCGACCTCTCGCAGCCCGCACGGCTGGCCGAGGTGCTGGCGGACGAGGTGGACGTGCACGTGGCGATCCGTCCGCTCGCCACCGAGGCGCTGACCGAGGACGGTGTCGCCTCGACCTACCTCGGGATGATGCGGTCGAACACGGCGGCGATCGTCGACGGCCTGTCGATTTCTAATTGAGAATGAGAATCAGTACAGTGAACGGCATGACAACTCTGCGCACCACGCTCGCGCCCGCAGCCCTGCTCGGCGCCGCGGCCCTCGTCCTCACCGGCTGCTCGACGGGCCCCGCCGACGCGGAGGCCGAGGGCACCCGCACCACGGAGGCCGCATCCGCCGAGGGCGACCGCATCGTCCTCACGTACGACGGCGGCCTGCTCACCCTCGACCAGGACCTGCGGGTCGTCGCCGACGACAGCATCGACGGCTTCACCCGCGTGAACCCCGCCGGGGACGGCCGCCACGTGCTCGTCACGGTGCCCGAGGGCTTCCGGGTCCTCGACACCGCCGCAGACCCGGCCCTGACCGACGCCGTCTTCCCGGCCGACACCGGCGGCCACGCGGTCGTGCACGGCGAGAAGACCGCGCTCTTCGCGGACGGCAGCGGTGACGTCACGGTGTTCGAGCACGACGACCTCGACGGCGCCACGCTGCCCGAGGTGGAGACCACGGAGTCCGAGGCGGCACACCACGGCGTCGCGATCGTGCTCGAGGACGGCACGCTCCTCAGCACGATCGGCACCGAGGAGGAGCGCACCGGCGTCCGCGCCCTCGACGAGGACGGCACCGAGCTCGCCCGCTCGGAGGAGTGCCCGAACGTGCACGGCGAGGGAGCGGTGCAGGGCGAGGTCGCGGTCTTCGGCTGCACCGACGGCGCCCTCGTCTACCAGGACGGCGCCTTCGCGAAGATCGACGCCCCGACCGAGTACGGCCGCACCGGCAACCTGTTCACCACCGAGGACTCGTCCGTGGCCGTCGGTGACTACAACGACGACCCGGACAGCGAGGGCTACCTGCTCGACCAGGTCGCACTCATCGACGCCGCGTCGGGCGAGTACCGCGTGGCCGACATGCCCGAGGGTGTGGGCTTCACCTTCCGCGACATCGCGCGTGGTCCCGGTGACGAAGCCGTGATCCTCGGCTCCGACGGCGCCCTGCACACCTTCGACGAGCAGACGGGCGAGCCGATCGACACGTTCGACGTCCTCGACGCCTGGGAGGGTCCGACCGAGTGGCAGGACGCCCACCCCGCACTGAAGGTCGCGGGTGACGTCGCGTACGTGACCGACCCGACCGAGCGGAAGATCCACGCGGTGGACCTCACCACCGGGGAGGTCGTCGCGTCGAGCGACGAGCTGCCGGGCGTCCCCAACGAGATCGCGGTCGCCTGACGGCCGACGTCACCACCCGACGGACGGGAGGCGCGGTACCGGCTGGCACCGCGCCTCCCGTCCGTCCGTCGGTCGCGGCTCAACCGACCGCCGGTCGCCACATCGAGACCGGAGCGGCCGCCCGGAAGCCGGTGATCGGCGCACCGTCCCCGAAGCCGTGGCGACGGTAGAGCCGGCGGTTCTGCGGCGTCGAGGACTCGAGGTACGCGTGCTGCGCGAGGGCGTCGACCCGGCGCAGCGCGTGGTCGAGCAGGAGCCCGCCGACCCCCTGACCTCGGGCCGCGGCAGCGACACCGATCTCGGCGAGGTACCAGTGCGGCGCATCGGGGCGGGCGCGGTCCATCCGTCGGAGGTGCCGCAGCGCGCGGAGGGCACCGCCGGTCCCGAGGACCCGGAGGAGTGCCGGGACCTGCCGGACGAACGCCAGCGTGCCGCCGACGTGCGGCCGAGGCGCCTGCCAGAACGCGGCGCCGAGCAGCCGGCCCTCGTCGACCGCGACGTCGAGCGCCCGGGCGCGATCGGGGACGGCCCGGACGAGCGCGGCGAAGAGGGCGCCGAGCACGACGACCCGGTCCTCGCCCGGACGCGGCGGTCGGACCTCACCGAGGACGGGGTCGGCGGCGAAGGCCTCGGCGAGCACGGTCGCGGCGGCGGGCACCTCGGACGGGGATGCGGGACGGACGGTGATCGACACGGGGACTCCTCCACTTTCGGCCAGCTGGCCAGATCAGCTTGCCGACCACTCCTGCGGACGCCCCGTACGCTTCCTGTGATGACACAGGACCAGCAGACGCGGTCGTACCGCCCCCGAGGGGAACGGCGTGACGAGCTCCTCGACGCGGCTGCCCTCGTCGTGCGCGACCACGGGGTGACCGGCCTCACCACGCGGGCGGTCGCCGAGCGCGCCGGCGTGGCGCACGGAGTGGTGCACTACGTCTTCGGCGCGCGGTGGAACCTGGTGGTCGCGCTCCTCGAACGCCAGGCACGGGACGTCCTCCCCCGCGTGCTCGCCGCTGCCGATGCGCGGCACGACCTCGCCGACGCGATCGATGCCGGAGTGGCCGCGTACCTGGACCTGGTGCGCCGGGAGCCCGAACGCTTCCGCCTCCTCGAGGCCGTCAGCGGCACCGCCCTCGACGGTGACGACGCACTCGTCGCCGCCGAGCGAGCCCTCTGGCGCGACGGGGTGGCGGCCGGCATCACCCGCTGGACCGCGCGGCACGGAGTCGAGCTCGCCGAACCGACCGCGGTGGCGGCGGAGGCGGTGCTCGCCCTGGTCGACGGCCTCGGGCGCGCGGCGTGGGGCGACCCGGACGGCACGTCGACCGATCGCGCACGCGCGGTGCTCGTCCGCGGCCTGGCGCACGCGCTCACCCGCTGAGCACCGGCGGGCCGGGTGGACGAACTCGCTCGCGATCAGCGCCAGGTCCGCGCGACCACCCAGCCGTCGCCCTCGGGGACGATGTCGACGACGACGGCGTCCCCCTCGGCGCTGACCTGGAAGCGCCACCCCACCGTGCGCTCCGGCGCGTGGGTCATCGCCGACGGCAAGAACTCCGCCGTCGCGGTCAGTCGCGTCGGACTGTCGCTCACCCGCCAGCGTCGGTCCCGCCACACCATCCGGTCCGGCACCCCGCGCTCCCACCACACCGTGGCGACCTCGTGCGTCAACATCATCCCGACCTCCCGATTCGAACGTGTGTTCGAATGGTAGGCGATCGCAGGACGACACGCACGTGCGGGGTCGACGGGTGCGCACCGCGTCCACCGACGTCGTCACCGCCGGCCCGTCGTGGCTCAGCCGCGCTCGGCAGTCTGCGTGGCGAGCATCCCGAGGAGCGCGAGGGCATCGGCGTCGGCGGATCCCGGCGCCGCGGTGTAGAGCACGAGGAACTGGTCGCCGTCGACGAGCGCGAGGCTGTCGCAGTCGACCGTGACCGGCCCGACCGACGGGTGGTGGAAGGTCTTCGTGAGCACCGGAGCCGGCTGCACGTCGTGTCGTGACCAGAGCCGCGCGAACTCCGCGTTCCCCGTCCGGAGCTCGTCGACGAGCGTGATCACCTCCACGTCCGTCGGGTGCTGCGCGAGCGTCGTCCGCAGCTGCATCACCACCTGGTGCCGGAACTCGGCGCCGTCGGAGATGCCGTACGGCGGCTCGGACGCCCCGCCCGTCCCGCCGACGGGGAAGGCCTGCCGGGCGAGGTTGCGGCCCCGACGGTCCCGCAGGGCGAAGTCCTCCAGGAGCGCGGCGGCCAGGGGGTTCCACGCGAGGACCTCGAAGTCGGCGGCGAGCACGATCGCAGCGGTCAGCGGCAGACGGTCGACGACCGCCAGGATGCTCGGCCGCACCTGACGCCGGATGCTCGCGGTCCGTGTCCGGGCGGTCCCGGCGAGCAGGTGGAGGTGGTCGGACTCGGCGTCGGTGAGGCGCAGCGTCCCCGCGATGCCGGCCAGCACCTCGGCGGAGGGCCGAGGGGCTCGTGCCTGCTCGAGCCGGACGTAGTACTCGGTGGAGATGTGGGCGAGGACGGCGACCTCCTCGCGGCGCAGCCCGGGTGTGCGCCGGCGGGTCCCCGACGGGAGCCCGACGTCCTCCGGCCGCAACCGCTCGCGCCGTGCGCGGAGGAACGCGGCCAGCTCCTGCTTGTCCATGTCCCGATCCTCCCCCCGCGGGCACGTCGCGTCCTGGTACCGGGTGTACCTGGCTGCGCGGCCACCGCGGGACGGACGCTGACGGCATGAACGATCACACCACCACCCGTCCGAACGGCCTGCTCACCGGCAAGGTCGTGTTCGTCTCCGGCGCCAGCCGCGGCATCGGTGCCGCCGCCGCCCGGCTCTTCGCCGACGAGGGCGCCGCCGTCGTGCTCGCGGCGCGGAGCACCGGGTCACTCGACGCCGTCGTCTCCGGCATCCGCGACGCCGGCGGCACCGCGGACGCCGTCGTGCTCGACCTCGCCGACCCGGCGAGCATCCGGGCCGCCGTCGACCGGGTCGACGAGCTGCACGGGCGACTCGACGGCGCCTTCAACAACGGAGCCGCGATCCAGCAGCCCGGCCCGCTGGACGCCACGAGCGACGAGGACATCGACACCCAGTTCGCGGTCAACTTCCGGGGCCACTGGGTCGCGATGACCGCCGAGGCCGCCCTGTTGCGCCGCTCCGGCGGCGGGGCGATCGTGAACACGTCGAGCATCGGCAGCCGCCGGGCCAACCCCGCACTGCCGGCCTACGGGGCGATGAAGCGCGCCCTGAACAGCATCACCGAGACGGCAGCCGTGACGTGGGCGCCCGAGGGCATCCGGGTCAACGGCATCACCCCGGGCGGCACCGCGACGGACATGATCGCCGCGTGGGAGGCGGCGACCCCGGGGATCACGGAGCAGATCGACGCCTCGGTACCGCTCGGCAGGATGGCCCGCCCCGAGGAGGTCGCCGAGGTGGCGGCCTGGCTGCTCAGCGACCGGGCCTCGATGGTGACCGGAGCGAGCATCCCGGTGGACGGCGGCGCCGGGGCCTGACGCACCCGCGGTGGCGCTCGGCTGGACGTGGGCCGTCCGTGCACCGACGACCGGGGCGCACGATGGACCACGACCCGGGAACACGCGCCCGGGGTCGCCGGTTGCACCCGGTGATGCCGCAGCCAGCGGCAACGACGACGCCCAGGAGGCCAGCATGACCACGACCGAGACCGCCATCCTCGCCGGCGGGTGTTTCTGGGGAGCGCAGCAGCTCCTCCGCCGCCGACCCGGCGTCATCAGCACGCGCGTCGGCTACTCCGGCGGCGACTTCCCGAACGCCACGTACCGGAACCACGGCGACCACGCCGAGGCCGTCGAGATCGTCTTCGACCCGTCGCAGATCTCGTACCGCGACCTGCTCGAGTTCTTCTTCCAGATCCACGACCCGTCCACGAAGGACCGGCAGGGCAACGACGTGGGTCGCAGCTACCGTTCGGCGATCTACTTCACGAACGACGAGCAGCGCCAGGTCGCACTCGACACCATCGCGGACGTCGACGCCTCCGGCATCTGGCCGGGCAAGGTCGTCACCGAGGTCGAGCCCGCTGGCGACTTCTGGGAGGCCGAGGAGGAGCACCAGGACTACCTCGAGAAGTACCCCGCCGGGTACACCTGCCACTTCGTGCGCCCGGGCTGGAAGCTCCCGCACCGCGACGAGGCGACCGCCACGGTCTGACGTGGCGACGTGACGACGTGACGACGTGACGGTCTGGAGGCGCGGTGCCAGCTGGCACCGCGCCTCCCGTCCGTCGTCGGTCCGGCATGTCCGGGGTACGTCACCGACCCGAGGACACAGTCGCCGACCACTACAAGTGGGAGCATGACCACTTCCTCCCGCACCCCGCTCGGCGTCACGCTCGTCGACGGGGGCGCCAACGTCGCGCTCTTCTCCAGCACCGCCGAGCGGGTCGAGTTCTGCCGCTTCGACGAGGACGGCACCGAGCACCGCACCGAGCTCCGCAACCGCACCGGCTACACGTTCCACGACGTCGTGCCGGACGTGACCGTCGGCACCCGCTACGGCTTCCGCGTGCACGGCGCCTGGGACCCGGCGAACGGCCTGCGCCACAACGCCGCGAAGCTCCTGCTCGACCCCTACGCGACCGCCGTCGACGGCTCGTACGAGTGGGGCCAGGCCCTCTTCGGCCACGACATGGAGGACCCCGAGCAGATCGACGAGACCGACTCGGCGAGCGCCATGCCGAAGTCCGTCGTCGCGGACCGCGAGTTCGACTGGGACGGCGACACGCTGCTCCACACCCCGTACCGCGACACCGTCGTCTACGAGGTGCACGTCAAGGGCTTCACGAAGCAGCACCCGGACGTGCCCGAGGAGATCCGCGGCACGTACGCGGGCCTGGCGCACCCGGCCGCGATCAAGCACCTGACCGACCTGGGCGTCACGGCCGTCGAACTGCTGCCGACGCACCAGTTCGTGCAGGACTCGACCCTGGCCGACAAGGGCCTCCGCAACTACTGGGGCTACAACAGCATCGGCTTCTTCGCACCGCACGACGAGTACTCGTCCTCGGGCACGGCGGGCCAGCAGGTCACCGAGTTCAAGGAGATGGTCAAGGCCCTGCACGCCGCGGGGCTCGAGGTCATCATGGACGTCGTCTACAACCACACCGCCGAGGGCAACCACATGGGCCCGACGCTGTCCTTCAAGGGCATCGACAACCAGTCGTACTACCGCCTGGTCGAGGGTGACGAGGCGAACTACTTCGACACGACCGGCACGGGGAACTCGCTCAACGTGTCGCACCCGTCCGCGCTCGGGCTCATCACGGACTCGCTCCGCTACTGGGTCGAGGAGATGCACGTCGACGGCTTCCGCTTCGACCTCGCGACGACGCTCACCCGCCAGGACGGCGAGGCCGAGAAGCACTCCGCGTTCCTCGACATCATCCACCAGGACCCGGTGCTCCGCGAGGTCAAGATGATCGCCGAGCCGTGGGACACTGCCGGCTACCAGGTGGGCGGCTTCCCGGCCGACTGGTCGGAGTGGAACGGCAAGTACCGCGACGACCTCCGCGCGTTCTGGCGCGGCGACGAGGGCACGCTCGGCGACGCCGTGCAGCGCACGCTCGGCTCCCCCGACGTGTACGAGGGCTCCCGTCGCTCCCCGCTCTGCTCGGTGAACTTCGTCACCGCGCACGACGGCTTCACGCTGGCCGACCTGACGATGTACGCCGAGAAGCACAACGAGGCCAACGGCGAGGACAACAACGACGGCGAGAGCAACAACACGTCGTTCAACGGCGGCATCGAGGGCCCGACCGACGACGGCGCGGTGAACGACTACCGCGACCGCCAGCGCCGGAACTTCCTCGGCACGCTCATGCTCTCCGCGGGCATCCCGATGATGCTCGGTGGCGACGAGATCGCCCGTTCGCAGGGCGGCAACAACAACGCGTACTGCCAGGACGACGAGATCTCGTGGTTCGACTGGGAGGCCGCCGACCAGGACCTGCTCGCCTTCACGACCGCGGCGATCGCGTTCCGCAAGCAGCACGAGGCGCTCCGCCCGCTCTGGTACCGCACGGCCCCCGGCGACTCGGAGTCGACGGTGCAGGTGCTCCGGGCGGACGCGCAGGGCTTCGAGGACGGCGACTGGGCCGACGCGGGCAACCGCGCGGTGATCCTGGTGCTGCAGCAGGGCGACGACACCGTCGCGGTGCTGCTGAACGCCTCGGGGACGACCGTCGAGTTCACGCTGCCCGAGAAGCCGGGCGGCGGCACGTGGTCGCTCGGCCTGTCGAGCGACCACGACCAGGCCGTCGAGGGCGACGCGGCGACGCTGCTCGTGCGCGACGCGTCGTTCACCGCACTGGTCTAGTCCCCGGACGCACGGACACGAGGACGGGAGGCGCGGTGCCAGCTGGCACCGCGCCTCCCGTCCGTCGTGTGATCGCCTCGGCGACTGGACAGGCGTTGTACATGTACACTCCTGTCCATGCCCGTCTCATCGAAGCGACGTCTCGTCGCCGACGCCCTCCGCGACGCGATCGCGACGGGCCGGTACCGCGCCGGTGAGCGCCTGCCCGGCGAGCACGACCTCGCCGCCCGCTTCGCGGTGAGCCGCGGCACCGTCCGCGCCGCCCTCGCCGACCTGGCCGACGACGAGTACATCTCGACCCACGGGGGCGTCGGCTCGGTCGTCACGTTCGACGGCGCCGCCCTCGACCCGCGGGGTGGCTGGGCGCGGTCGATCGCCACCTCGGGCACCGAGGTGACCACCCGCATCCTGCGACTCGCCCGCGTGGACGACCCGGGCCTCCAGGTCGAGGTCGACGCTGCGGACGCGGCGTTCGTCGCGGTCGACCGGCTGCGCACCGTCGTGGGCGGGCGGCCGGTGTCGCTCGAGCGGAGCATCCTGCCCGCCGTCGGCCGCCTGGCCGCTGCACCGACCGACGGACTGGTCGAGGACTCGCTCACGGCGACCATCGCCGAGGCCGGCCTCGTGCCGGCGAGCGCCGAGCAGTGGGTCGACGTCGTGCCCCTCGACGCCGAGGACGCCCGCCTGCTCGACCGCGCCGAGGGGACCCCGTTCCTCCGGAGCCGACGTGACTCGCGCACCGCCCAGGGCGCGTTCGTCGAGCGCGTCGACAGCCTCCTCGACCCGGACCGCTTCCGCCTGCACATGCGCTTCGGGACCGCACGATGACGACCGGACAGGACACCGTGAACGACCAGACCCACGCCCTCGCCGCCCTGACCGGCCTCGCGATCGGCGACGCCCTCGGCATGCCCACGCAGTCGATGTCGCTCGCGCAGATCCGAGCCGACCACGGCACGATCTCCGGGTTCGTCGACGCCGGACCGCACCAGCGGATCGCCGCCGGCATGCCCGCGGGCACGATCACCGACGACACCGAGCAGGCGGTCATGGTCGCCGAGCTCCTCGTCGAGGGCGAGGGGCACATCGACCCCACCCGCTTCGCCGAGGCGCTCATCGCCTGGGAACGCGCGATGCAGGCCAAGGGCTCGCTCGACCTGCTCGGCCCCAGCACGAAGACGGCCGTGCAGCGCATCCTCGACGGCGTCCCGGCGTCCGAAGCCGGGTCGACGGGGACGACGAACGGCGCCGCGATGCGGATCGCGCCGGTCGGGATCGCCGTGCCCTCCGGTGACCTCGTCCGTCTGGTCGACGCCGTGCAGGACGCGTCGCGCGTCACCCACGACACGGGGATCGGCATCGCCGGGGCGAGCGCCGTCGCCGCCGCCGTGAGCGCGGGCGTCGGCGGCGCCTCCCGGACCGAGGCGCTCGACGCCGCGGTCGCGGCCGCCACGATCGGTGCGGGCCGCGGCCACTGGGTCGCGGGCGCGGACATCGCTGCGAGGACGACCTGGGCGCGCGGCTTCCTGCCGACCGTCCCCGCCGACGACCGGATCGACACCGTGTCGCAGCTCGTCGGCACGAGCGTCGCCAGCCAGGAGTCGGTCGTCGCAGCGCTCGCCCTCGTGGCGCTCGACCTCGACCCCTGGGAGACGCTCTGCACGGCCGCGTCGATCGGCGGCGACACGGACACCATCGCCGCGATGGCCGGTGCCGTGCTCGGTGCCGTGCACGGTCCGGACGCCTGGCCCGTCGACGCGGTCACCACCGTGACGACCGTGAACCACCTCGAGCTCGGCCCGCTGGTCGACGGACTGCTCGCGCTCCGTCACCGGGCCTGACCCGACGCCGGACGGCGGCGGTCCCCCCTCCGCCGCCGCCCGGTCACCACCCCTCCCCGCAGCACCCCGCTCTCCCGCAGCACCCGCTCCCCGCGGCACCCTCACCTCCCCCGCAGCACCCCACCTCCCCCGCAGCACCCTTCCGATGACGTAAGAGGACCCCATGGCCCAGGACACCACCACGCGCTCCGGCGGCACGCTCTCCAGCGGCACGCTGACGAGCGTCGAACAGCGCGGCATCGAGCCCGTGCCCCACGACGAGCGGAACGGCGCCCCCGGGGCCCTCTTCTGGGTCTGGTTCGCCGCGAACATCTCGATCCTCGGACTCCCCCTCGGTGCGACCCTCGTGGCGTTCCAGGGGCTGACGATCTGGCAGGCGCTCGTCGTCGCGGTGATCGGCGCCGCCGGGTCCTTCGCGGTCGTCGGGGTGATCTCCATCGCCGGACGCCGCGGCGGGGCTCCCGGTCTGACCCTGAGCCGCGCGGTGTTCGGCGTGCGCGGGAACATCGGACCGACCGCGGTGTCACTGCTCTCCCGCCTCGGCTGGGAGACCGTGAACACGACGACCGCGGCCTTCGTGCTGCTGTCGCTCTTCACGATCCTGTTCGGTACCGACGGCGACGCGAAGGCGAACCCGGTGCTGACGATCGTCGCCATCCTCGTGTTCGTCGTCGCGACCGTGCTCGTCTCCGGGCTCGGCCACGCGTTCATCGTCGCCGTGCAGAAGTGGGCGACGTGGGTGTTCGGCGCCCTCAACGTCTTCGTCGCCGTGTTCCTGGTGCTCCGTGTCGACTGGGACGTCGTCGGGTCGCAGCCCGCGGGCCCGGTCGCCGCGATGGTCATCGGCATCGGCACCATCGCCGCGGGCACCGGCATCGGGTGGGCGACCGCCGGTGCGGACATCGCCCGGTACACGCGCACCTCGGTGAAGGCGGGCGCCCTGATCAGCGCCAGCGCCGCCGGCGCGGGCATCCCCCTCGTGGTCCTGGTCGGTCTCGGCGCCCTCGTCTCCGCCGGCGACCCCACCCTCGCGCAGGCCGGTGACCCGGTCGCGGCGATCCGCGACCTGCTGCCGAGCTGGATGGCGATCCCGTACCTGGTCGCGGCCTTCGGCGGACTGCTGCTGTCGAACCACCTGTCGGTGTACTCGGCGAGCCTCACCACGCTGACCCTCGGCATCAAGGTGCCCCGCGTGTGGGCGGTCGCCGTCGACGTGGTCGTCACGACCCTCGGCGCGATGTACTTCATGCTCGTCGCCGACGGCTTCTACGCGCCCTTCATCACGTTCATCTCGGTGCTCGCGGTGCCGATCACCGCCTGGCTCGGGGTGTTCATCGCCGACATGGCGAAGCGACGCTGGTACGACCCGGCCGCGCTGCTCGACCTCCGCGCCGGAGGCCGCTACTGGTACCGCGGCGGCGTCGCCTGGGGCGCCCTCGCCGCCTGGGTCGTCGCGATCGTCGTCGGCTTCCTCTTCACCTCGGTGCAGGTCGGCGACGCGGACCCCGTGTTCGTCGGAGCACTCTCGGACAGCTGGATCGGCGCGAACGGCCTCGGGTGGATCGTGACGTTCGTCGTCGCCGCCCTCGTGTACCTGCTCACCGGCGGTGCCCGCGGCCAGCTGCACGCTCCCGAGGAGCGCGCGTGAGCCGCCTCGTCTCGGTCGGCAACGTCGTCGTCGACATCGTCATGCGCGTGGACGCGATCCCCGAGCCCGGCGGTGACGTCATCGCCTCGGCGTCGGAGATCACCGCGGGCGGCGGGCTCAACACGATGGTCGCCGCCGTCCGCGACGGCCTGCCCGTGGTGTTCGCCGGGCAGTACGGCACCGGGCCGTTCGGCGACGTCGTCCGGGCGGCGCTCGTCGACTCGGGCGTCGAGGTCCTGCAGCCCGGGCTCGACGACGTCGACAGCGGGTACTGCGTCGCACTCGTCGACGCCTCCACCGAGCGCACCTTCGTGACGAGCGTCGGCGCCGAGGGCCGGCTCGGCCGCGCGGACCTCGACCGCGTCGCGCTCCGGCCGGACGACACGGTCGTCGTCTCCGGCTACGGCCTCGCGCACGCCGTCAACGGTCCGGCCATCGCCGACTGGCTGACGACGGTGCCCGACTCCGTCCGTGTCGTGCTCGACCCGTCACCGCTGGTCGACACGCTGCCCCCGGCGGTGCTCGGCCCCGTCACGGCGCGCGCGGACGTGGTCAGCGCCAACGGCCGGGAGGCACGGCTCATGGCACCGACCGCCGCGGGACTCCCCGAGGCGGTCGCGGCGATCGCCGCGTCCGCCCGCGGCACCGCGCTGGCCCGTGACGGCGCAGCGGGCTGCTGGGTCGCCGAGCCGGGGCGCGCCCCGGTCCTGGTGCCCGGGTTCCCCGTCGACGCGGTGGACTCGAACGGCGCGGGTGACGCCCACGGCGGCGTGCTCGTCGCTGCCCTGGCGCGCGGGCTCTCGCTGGTCGACGCGGTCCGGCGTGCCAATGCCGCGGCGGCACTCGCGGTGACACGGCGGGGGCCGGCGACGGCTCCGACGGCCGCGGAGACCGACGCGTTCCTCGCCGCGCACGCCTGACGGCGGGGGGCCCGGCCGGTGCGCGGCCGTGCGCCCGCGCGGGCCGCAGCGGTCGGCGGTCGGTGGTCGATCGGTCAGCGGTCGCGCGGTCGGTGGTCGGTGGTCGGGCGGTCAGCGGTCACGCGGTCGGTGGTCGGGCGGTCAGCGGGCACGCGGTCGGCCGCCGGTGCGATGTGCTCGCGCACAACCGGGAGCACCTCGCGCCAGGTCGATCCGCGGCGCCACGTGCTCCCCGTTGTGCGGGCGACGCGAGGCTCATCCGTGGCGAGCACCCGTCGCTGCCCCGCACGTTCGGTCCGGGCGTGCGGCCGGGCGACGAGCGGTCAGGCGCCCAGGACCCCGGCGGCGTCCGTGTCGAGCTCGGCCCGGACGGGCGGGTCCGCGCCCGGGCGGGACACCGTGACGGCGGCACAGGCCAGCGCGAGCGACGCCAGGCGTCCGAGCTCGTCGGTGTCGAGGCCGGTGGGCGCGGATCCCCGTGCGAGCACGCCGGCGAGCAGCCCCGCCATGAACGAGTCACCCGCGCCGATCGTGTCCGCGACCTCGACGCGCGGCGCCGGCACGGTGGTCCGCGCGCGGGCGGACGCCATCGCGCAGCCCGAGCCGCCGAGCGTCACCGCGGCGAGCGCCGCCCCGTGCGCCAGCAGCCCGTCGAGGACCTGGTCGACGCTGCGGTCCGGCCAGAGCCACGCGGCGTCCTCGTCGCTGAGCTTGATCACGTCGGCCTCGGCGAACAGCGGTTCGAGGGTGGCGAGCACGGTATCCCGGTCGGGCGTGATCGACGGACGGACGTTCGGGTCGAGGGAGACGAGGGCGTCCGTCGGGCGGGTGCGGAGCGCCTCGAGCACGGTCCGTGCTCCCGGCTCCAGCACAGCACCGATGGAGCCGACGTGCACGAGCGGCGTGCCGACCGGCACCTGCACCGGGTCGAGGCGCCAGTCGAGGTCGAACTCGTAGGACGCACCGCCGTCGTCGCCGATCGTCGCGACGGCGGTGGAGGTGCGTTCGATCGCGGTCGCGTCGACCTCGACGTCGCTCGCGCCGACGTGCGCCCGGATCGAACCGCCGTGGTCGTCGTCGCCGAGCGCGCACACGAGCCGTGCGGCCCGGCCGAGGCGAGCGAGGCCGACGGCGACGTTCATCGGGCTCCCGCCCGGGTGCTCGACGCGCCCATCGGGGCGGTCGACCACGTCGACCAGGGCTTCTCCGATGACGATGACGGGGTCCATGGCACCAGCCTCCCAGAGCCGACGGCCGTGCGACGTCGGCCTGTCCGCTCGTCCCCCGGTGGTCCGTGGACGCACGGGTGCCGCGGAGTTGACTGACGGACCCGGCACGACCGCCACCAAGGAGCCCCGATGCTGTCCCTCATCTACTCGAGTGTCGCCACCCGATCCCTCGACGACGACGACCTCGCCGGCCTGCTCGCGCAGAGTCGGCGGGCGAACGCGGAGAACGACATCACCGGCGTCCTGCTCTTCCGGAACGGCTACTTCCTGCAGCTGCTCGAGGGTCCGGACCAGGCGGTCCGCGCGAAGATGGCGACGATCAAGCACGACGACCGGCACACCAAGGTCACGGTGCTCACCGAGGAGCTCATCGAGGAGCGGCAGTTCCCGGAGTGGACGATGGGCTACCCGGCCGAGGACACCGACGTCGAGCAGGCCCCGGGCTACCGGACGACCTTCGACGACCTCGACGCCGCGGACGGCACGCAGATCAGCTCGCTGCCGGCGCTCCGCGAGCTCATCCGCTGGTTCCGACCCTCGCCCCGCTGACGACCCGTCCCCACCGTGACCGACGCGCGGCGTGCGAGGATCGGCTCGGTCGGACAGGGGGTCCGACGGACGGGGGCACAGCGTGGGCGACGCGACCAGCGAGCAGACCAGGACGCACCCCTGGGTGCACGTGCTCGGCGCGGCGGCGATCGGCGTCGGCGCCGCACACCTCGCGCGCGCGGCCGCCCTCCTCACGTTCTTCGTCGGCGTACCCGGCCTCGTGGCGCTGCTGGTCCACACGGTCGTGGCGTGCGGAGCACTCGGTGGTCTGGCGGTCCTCGCCACCCGGCGTCGCCGGACGGCGTGGCTCGGTGCTGCGGGCCTCGTCCTCGTCCCCGCGGTCCTCGTCGCGGCGCTGCTGCCCGCTGCCCTCGCCGGGCCGGAGCCGACGTTCCCGCTCCTCGCGTCCACGCCCACGCCGTACCTGGTGGGCGCAGTCGTCGCCGCGGTCCCGGCGATGCTCGTGCACCGCGGGGTCCTGCGGAAGCTCGGCGTCGTCCTGGGGACGGGCGCCGCGGTCGCGGTCGTCGCGGTGGTCGTCGCGGTCGGCGTCCGCGTCCCCGGGAGCGACGTGCAACGGGACGAGCAGGCCATCGCGCGGGCGCAGGTCGCCATCGGCGCGGACTTCCGGCCCGTCACGATCTCCCCCGACGGGTACGGCTCCGTGTACGAGGCGAACATCGAGCAGCGGCTGCCGGGGTTCCTGCAGGTGTTCTCCTCGCCTGCCGAGGAGGCGCACGCGCCCGGCGACGCGTCGGGATCGGACCTGACGGTCGTCACGCTCGCGGCGACGACCCCGCCGTGCGGCCGACCGATCGAGGGCGTCGCCCCCGGGGGCGGTTCCGAGGCGGAGACGTCGTGCGACGAGGACGGCGGGGTCGTGCGGCGGACGAGCGAACACGGCCACGAGGTCGCCGCGGTCGTGGGCGACACGCTCGTGGCCGTCAGCGCCCTGCCGGAGGTCGACGACAGCTTGCTCGAGGCTGCCGTGCGCTCCGCGGAACCGATCGACGACGAGGCGTACCGGCACGTGCTGCTCGGGGACGGCGACGAGTACACCGACGAGCTCGACGGCAACCGGTGTCCGGTCGTCGGCGCGGCGTGCGGCCCGCCGGCGCGTCGCTGATCCGGACGGGAGGCACGTGGCGGGCCGGCACCGCGCCTCCCGTCCGACGGCGCCGGCTCCGTGACACGGGCCGCCCGGGCGGGCGGCCGCGCTCGGTCAGGCGGCCGGTCCGAGCGGCAGCGGGTGGATCCGCCCGTCGGGTCCGATCACCACGAGGTCGGCGGCGGATCCGACGCTGAGCGGCGGACGCAGACCGAGCACCGACGCCGCCCGTGCGGAGGACGCGTGCACCGCCGCCGGCAGCCGGTCCGGGCGACCGTCGACGAAGCGAGTGACGGCGTCCGCCACCGTGATCGTGCTCCCCGCCAGTGACGAGCCGTCCGCGAGCCGGGCGACTCCGTCGGCAACGACGACCTCCGAGCCGGCGATCCGGTAGCTGCCGTCGGCGCAGCCGGTCGCGGCCATGGCGTCCGAGACGAGCACGAGGCGGTCACCCGCGGCTCCGCGCACGAGGTCGACGGTGACCGGGTCGAGGTGGTGGCCGTCCACGATGCACTCCACGGTGAGACGCTCGTCCGACAGCGCGACGCCGACCGGGCCGGGCGCACGATGGTGCAGCGGCGGCATCCCGTTGAACAGGTGCGTGACGAGGGTCGCACCGGCGTCCACCGCCGCCCGGACCTGGCCGCCGTCGGCGTCGGTGTGCCCGATCGCGACGACGGTGCCCGACGCGACCAGCCGCCGCACCGCGTCGAGCGCCCCCGGGAGCTCGGGCGCGAGGGTGACGATCCGGAGCGCCGCACCGCCGGCGTCCACGAACAGGTCGACCTCGTCGGGGGTCGGCGGGTGCAGCAGCTGCGCGGCGTGCGCACCCCGGCGGGCGGGTGCGAGCCAGGGCCCCTCGAGGTGCAGTCCGGCGAGCGTGCCGTCGTCGACGAGCGGTCGCAGGCGGTGCAGGGCGGCGACCGTGTCCGGGACCGTGCCCGTCGCGATCGACGCCACCAGGCGGGTGGTCCCCCGCGCGGCGTGGTGGTCGGCGGCCGCCCGGGCCTCGGCGACCGAGCACGAGGCGAAGTCGTGCCCGAGGGCACCGTGCGCGTGCAGGTCGACGAAGGCCGGCAGGACGGTGCCCGGAGCCTCGACCACACGGTCGTGCACCGGTGCCGCACCGGTGCCGACCGCGGCGACCCGGCCGTCCTCGACGGCGAGCCACGCCTCCGACAGGTCGACCGCGGCGGTGACGATCCGTGGGGCGCGGACGAGGACGGTCACGCGGTCACCGCCACGTCCGGCACCGACCCGGCACGCACCGACGCGGCACGCGCGGAGCCGGCCTGCGCCGAGCCGGCTCGCGCCTGGCGGGCGAGCAGCACCGCACCGATGGCGCCGGCCGCATCGCCGTGGCGCGCCCCCACGAGTTCGGGCAGTCGGACCCCGGCGAGGCGGTCCGCGACGGCGGCGCGCAGCGGGTCGAACAGCAGCGGCCCGGACTGCGCCAGCCCGCCGCCGACGATCAGGGTGTGGCACCCCGCGACGGCCGTCAGCCAGGCCAGGGTGTCGGCGAGCACGTCGACGCAGTCGTCCCACGCCCGTCGGGCGACCGGGTCCCCGTCGAGCACCCGGAGCATCGCGTCGTGGGCGCTCGGAGCACCACTGCGGCGTGCGACGGCGCCGGCCGAGGCGACCTCCTCGACCCGGAGGCCCGCGTGCGCGCCGTCCCGGATCCGGACCTGGCCGACCTCCCCGGCCCACCCGCCGCCCGGCACGACCCGGCCGTCGACGACCAGGGCACTCGCCAGGCCGGTCCCCACCGGGACGAAGGCGACGGTGCCACGGCCGAGCGCGGCGATCGTGTCGGTGGCGGTGGCGGTGTCGGTGTCGGTGTCGGTGTCGATGTCGGTGGCGAGCGGACCGCCCGGGGCCGCTCCCGGACCGGCGGCCCGGACCTCGGCGAGCGCTCCGGCACGGACGTCGTGGCCGAAGGCGAGCGGGACGGCGTCCACGCCTGCCGCGCGCAGGGCGTCGTCGACCCGTGCCCGGACCGGCACGTCCCGCCAGCCGAGGTTCACGGAGAGCACCGATCGGCCGGCGTCCTCGTCGACGACCCCGGGGACGACCAGACCGATCGCCCCGAGTTCCGTCCCCCGTCGCCGGGCGACCGTCCGGGCCCGCTGTCCCAGCGTCGCGACGAGCTCGGCCAGCGCGGTGGCCTGCGGGTCCTCCCGGGGCGTCGGGACACGCTGCTCCTCGAGCACCCGCCCGTCGTCGGCGACCAGGCGCACCTTGATGCTCGTGCCCCCGACGTCGATGCCGAGCGCTGCACCGTTCGCGGTCATCGCGAGCCCTCCGGTCGTGCCGATCGGGACTGATCGGACGCCGACAGCCTGCCGACCGATCGTGATCGGTGCAAACAACGCGCATCATTTCCGCTCACATCGCGCAGCGAACACGCCCGTAGGATGACGCCATGACCCCGCAGCAGAGGCTCAACGCGCTCCTCGAGCTCGTGAGCGACCGCGGGAACGTCTCCATCGCCGAGATCGGCGAGGCGCTCGGCATCTCCGCGGCGACCGCCCGGCGTGACCTCACGACCCTGGCGGACCAGCGGCTCGTCACGCGCACCCACGGTGGGGCGGCAGCGCTGGGCGCGGGGTACGAGCTGCCGCTGCAGTACAAGATCGCCCGGCAGGCCGAGGCGAAGACCGCCATCGCCCGGGCGACCGCCGCGCTCGTCTCCCCGGGGGACACCGTCGGCCTGAACGGCGGGACGACGACGACCGAGGTCGCGCGGGAGCTCGGCAAGTCCGAGCGCTTCATCCGCGCCGACGGCGAGTGCGGCATCACCATCGTCACCAACGCCCTGAACATCGGCTACGAGCTGTCGATCCGCGCCAACGTCAAGATCGTCGTGACGGGCGGTGTGGCACGGCGGCAGTCGTACGAGCTCATCGGCCCGACGGTCCGCGACACCCTCGACGGGTTCGCGCTCGACGTCGTCGTGCTGGGGGTCGACGGGCTGTCCGGCCAGTACGGCGCCACGACCATGCACGAGGGCGAGGCCGAGGTGAGCCGGCACTTCGCGTCGGTCGGACGGCGGATCATCGTGGTCGCCGACTCGACGAAGATCGAGCGCTCCACCTTCGCGCGCATCTGCCCGCTCGACCGCATCGACGTGCTCGTCACGGACCAGGCGGTGCCGGCGTCGTTCGCCGCAGAGCTGGCGTCCGCCGGCGTGGAACTCGTCGTCGCGAGCTGACGCCCCGCGGCCCAAATCACCCCGGATCCGCCCGTCACCGGCTGCGCAGCCGAAGTCGGCCGGCGCCGTCCCGTGCCGTCGTGTGCCGTCGTGTGCCGTCGCGTGCCGTCGTCGTGACGTTGCCGACATGTAACAACCTCGGATGCACGCTTCCGTGATCGAGCCATGCGTGCTTATTGTGCACTCATGATCGATTTGGCATCATTGCCGTCACAATCACGCAAGGGAGCGAGATGACCATCACGAGCACACGCCTGCTCCGGGTCGGCGTCGTCGGCATCGGACAGCGGTCGGCCATCGCCGACCACGTGGCCGCTGCGGGGCTGGACGCCGACGGCGTGGACGCCCGGATCACGGCCGCCGCCGACACCACGGAGAACGGCCGGACACGTGCCGCCGCACACTGGCCGGAGGCCGAGGTGGTCGCCGACCACCGGGCACTGATCGGCTCGGACGGCGTGCCGAACCTCGTGGACGCGGCGATCGTCACCACCCCGGACTGGACCCACGCCGAGATCGCGATCGACCTGCTCCGTGCCGGCATCGCCGTCTACCTCGAGAAGCCCCTGGCGATCACGGTCGAGGACGCCGACGCCGTCCTGAACACCGCCGCCGAGACCGGGACGCCCCTGTACGTCGGCCACAACTTCCGGCACGCCGCCGTCGTCCGACTCATGCGCGAGGTGATCGCCCGCGGTGAGATCGGCGAGGTCAAGGCGGTGTGGGTCCGCCACTTCGTCGGCAACGGCGGCGACTACTACTTCAAGGACTGGCACGCCGACCGCAGCCGCGTGAACTCCCTCCTGCTGCAGAAGGCGAGCCACGACCTCGACGTCGTGCACGCCCTCGCCGGTGCGTACACGAGCCGGGTCGTCGGGATGGGGTCGCTCTCCGTGTACGGCGACGTCACCGACCGGCGGGATCGCAGCGACGAGCTCATGACCGACTGGTTCTCGTTCGACAACTGGCCGCCCGCCGAGCAGACCGGCCTGAACCCCGTCGTCGACGTGGAGGACGTCTCGATGGTGATGATGACGCTCGACAACGGCGTGCAGGCGAGCTACGAGCAGTGCCACTTCACGCCCGACTACTGGCGCAACTACACGGTGATCGGCACCCACGGACGGCTCGAGAACGTCGGCGACACCGGCGGTGGTGTCGTCAAGGTGTGGACCCACCGCCGCAACTGGGACGTCACCGGTGACGTCGAGTACCCCGTCGACGGCGTCGAGGACGGTCACGCCGACGCCGACCTCCTCACGATGACCGAGTTCCTCCGCTCGGTGGCCCTCGGCGAGCCGACGACGCTGTCCCCGATCGCGGCGCGCATGGCGGTCGCCGCCGGCGCACTCGCCACCCGCTCGCTCCGCAACGGCTCCGTCCCGCTCGACGTGCCGCCCCTCCCCGATGCCACGATCCGTCACTTCTCGGCCGCCGGCCGCGACGACCTCTCCGGAAGGAACACCCGATGACCCTCCCCTCCCCCCGTCACGGCCGCGGTCGCCGCCGCGCCCTGCTCGGTCTCGCTGCCGCGGTCAGCGCCGTCGCGCTCCTCGCCGGGTGCAGCAGCGCCTCGTCCGCCGGCTCCGACTCCGGGAAGGGCACCGTCGCGAAGGACACGAAGGCCGACCTGACGTACGCCGTGTGGGACCAGAACCAGGTCGACGCGATCAAGGCGAACATCAAGGGCTTCAACGAGGAGTACCCGGACATCACCGTCAACGTCGACGTCACGCCGTACGCCAACTACTTCACGAAGCTGCAGACGCAGGGCTCCAGCAACACGCTGCCCGACCTGTTCTGGATGAACGGCCCGAACTTCCAGCTCTACGCGGGCAACGGCAAGCTCGCGCCGATCACCGGCGCGGTGGAGTCGGGCGCGATCGACCCGTCGAAGTACTCGAAGGCGCTCGACGACCTGTACACCTACGACGGGGAGCAGTACGGCGTGCCGAAGGACTTCGACACGATCGGCGTCTGGGTGAACAAGGCCCTGTTCGAGCAGGCCGGCGTCGCGATGCCGTCGAAGGACTGGACGTGGCAGGACTTCCAGGACACCGCCGCCGAACTGTCGCAGAAGCTGCAGGGCGACGGCGCGTACGGCGCCGCCGGCGGCATGGACGGACAGACCACCTACTACGACACGATCTTCCAGGCCGGCGGATCCGTCGTCGACGACGGGAAGTCGGAGTACGACACGAAGGCCGCGCAGGAGGGCATCCGCTTCTGGACCGACCTGATCGACTCGGGCGCCTCGCCGACGATCAAGCAACTGACCGACACCACGGCGGACCAGTGGTTCACCTCGGGCAAGCTCGCGATGTACCAGGGCGGCAGCTGGTTCCGGTCGGCGCTGATCGGCACCGACATGGAGCAGGACGTCGTCGTCTACCCGCTGCCGAAGGGCAAGGAGCAGGCGACCGTCATCCACGGCGTCTCGAACGTCGTCGCCGAGGGGTCGAAGGACAAGGCCGCCGCCCAGGCACTGCAGGCGTACCTGGCGAGCAAGCCGGCACAGCAGCAGCAGGGCGACATGGGCGCGGTCATCCCGGCGTACGAGGGCACGCAGGACGCCTTCACGAAGACCATGCCCGACGCGGACCTGCAGGTCTTCCTCGACGCGGTCGACTACGCGAAGCCGCTGCCGGTGTCGAAGAACACCGCCGCGTGGAACACCCTCGAGACGAACCTGCTGCCGAGCGCCTTCGACGGCTCCGAGCCGGTCGACCAGGTGACGGAGAAGCTCGCCCAGGAGATGGACGCAGCACTCGCGAAGGAGTGACGACGAGCCGGTCGGTCGGGCCCGCGCCCGGCCGGCCGGCTCCGTCCCGTCCGCCCATCCGCACCGCACGGACCACCCGATCCGACCGCCCTGGCCGAGGAGCGACCTGATGACGATCAACACCCAGCAACCGGACGCCACACAGGTGTCCGCACCGCCCGACACCAGTCCCGACGGCCCCTCGCGACCGTCGCGGGCACCACGCACCGACGGCATCTGGCCGTGGTTGTTCGTGCTCCCGCTGCTCATCGGCGTCGGGACGTTCTTCATCTGGCCGATCCTGCAGACGTTCTGGTACTCGTTCACGAGCTGGGGCGTGTTCGGCGGCGCCACCTTCACGGGCCTCGCGAACTACGGGCGCCTGCTGACCGACCCGCAGCTGTACCAGTCGCTGGTCAACACGATCGTCTACACGGTGATCGTCCTGCTCGGCATCCCGATCGCGGTCTGGCTCGCGAGCCTGCTGAACACGCCGGGCCTGCGCTTCGCACAGTTCTACCGCGTGCTGTTCTTCCTGCCCTACGTCGCGATGCCCGCCGCGATCGCCCTGGTGTGGCGCATCATGTACAACGGCGACTTCGGCATCGTGAACTGGTTCCTCGGACTGGTCGGCATCGACGGCCCGTACTGGATCTCCACCCCGGGCTTCGCGCTCGTCGCGGTGTCCCTCGTCGGCCTGTGGTCGTCGCTCGGCTTCTCGATGATCATCCTCGGTGCCGGGCTCAAGGACATCCCACCCGAGCTGTACGAGGCCGCAGAGCTGGACGGCGCGAGTCGCTGGCGCCAGTTCCACGCGCTCACCGTGCCGCTGCTGACCCCGAGCATCTTCTTCGTGCTCGTCGTCACCACGATCTCGAGCTTCCAGCTGTTCGATCTGCTCTACGCGATCCTCGGCTCCACCAACCCGGTCATCCCGAAGACGATGTCCCTCGTCTTCTACTTCTACAACGCCGGGTTCATCGACAACGACAAGGGCTTCGCGGCTGCCATCGCGATGGTGATCTTCGTGCTCATCGGCATCATCACCGTCGTGCAGTTCCGGGTCCAGCGGAAGTGGGTCCAGTCATGACCGGCATCATCGAAGCGCGCGGCAGCAAGGTCGCGGCGGCCACGAGGGCGGCGAGCCGCAGCCGGGCGCAGACGACGACGCGTCCGGGGCGCCGCGGGGGCAGCCACTGGTGGATCCACGTGGTGCTCGGCATCGGTGGGTTCGTCATGGCGTTCCCGTTCCTGTGGCAGATCGTCATGGCGCTGTCCACGAACGCGCAGGTGACCTCGCCGACGCCGACCTTCTGGCCCGGTGAGCTGCAGTGGAGCAACTTCGCCCGGGTGTTCGAACGGCTCCCCTTCCTCGACCAGCTCGCGACCTCGATCTGGGTGACCCTGATCCGCACCCTGGCGCAGATCGTGCTGTGCACCCTGGCCGGGTACGCGTTCGCCCGCATGCGGTTCCGCGGCCGCGCGGTCATCCTCGGGATCGTGCTGTCGATCCTGCTGGTGCCGTCGCAGGTCTACCTGATCTCGCAGTACCAGATCGTCCAGGGCCTCGGGTGGCTGGACAGCCTGGCCGGCATCGTCGCACCGGGCCTGTTCAGCGCCTTCGGCACCTTCCTGATGCGGACCGCGTTCCTCAACATGCCCGCGGAGCTCGAGGAGGCGGCACGCATGGACGGAGCCAACCCGTTCCAGACCTTCTGGCGGATCATGCTGCCGCTCGCGCGCCCGTCGATCAGCGTGCTCGCGATCACGACCGTGCTCTGGTCGTGGAACGAGCTGCTCTGGCCGCTGGTGGTCTCCACCCGCGCCGAGGACATGCCGCTCGCCGCCGGGCTCGCGACCCTGTCCAGCGACCGGACCATCGACTACCCCCTGCTCATGGCGGCGAGCCTGATGGCGATGGCCCCGGTGCTGATCCTGTTCATCGTGCTGCAGCGGCGGGTGATCGACGGTCTCGCGTCCTCCGGCCTGAAGTGAGCGGTGGCCGACACGGCCACCGGACGGAGCGCCCCTCGGGATCCGAGGGGCGCTCCGTCGTGGTCGCTGCGGCCGCGTGGACGGCCGATGCGCCCGGACGGGAGGCACGGTACCGGCCCGCCCCGCGGCTCCGGTCCGTCCGTGCGCAGGACGGGAGGCGTGGTACCGAGCCGACCCGCGCCTCCCGGCCGGCAGTCCGCGCCCAGCCAGCGGCTCGGTTCCGGGCGGACCCGCGCCTCCCGGCCGGCAGCCGTGCCTGCGGACCGCCCGCACGGACGACGGGAGGCACGGTGCCCGTGAGCACCGTGCCTCCCGTCGTCCGTGCTGCTCAGCCCTTCAGACCGGCCGAGGCCATCGTCGCGACGAACTGCTTCTGCGCCACCAGGAAGAGCAGGATCAGCGGCAGCGTGGCGACCACGTTCCCCGCCATCAGCAGCGACCAGTCGGTCCGCCGCGCCCCCTGGAAGTTCGTCAGACCGAGCTGCAGCGTGAACGAGTCGGCGTCGTTGATCGCCACGAGCGGCCAGACCAGGTCGTTCCACGACCCGAGCAGCGTGAAGATCGCGAGCGTCGCCAACGCGGGACGGGCGAGCGGCAGCACGATCCGGAAGAACACCTGCAGGCGGGTGCACCCGTCGATCTGGCCGGCCTCCTCGAGCTCGGCGGGCAGGGACAGGAAGAACTGCCGCATCAGGAAGATGCCGAACGCCGAGGCGAGCCAGGGCACGATCGCGGCACCGAGGCTGTCCACGAGGTGCAACCGGGCGAACATGACGTACGTCGGGATCATGAGCAGCTGCGACGGGATCATGATCGTCGCGAGGATCGCCAGGAACCCGAACGTCCGCCCCGGGAACCGCAGGCGCGCGAACCCGTACCCGGCCAGCGAGCACAGGACGAGGTGCGAGACGATCGCCGACGCCGACACGATGACCGTGTTGAGGAGCCAGTGCAGGATGTCCGACTCGGCGAACAGGCGCGTGTAGCCCGACAGCGTGAACTGCGTCGGGAGGAACGACGGCGGGAACTTGTTGATCTCCGAGGCCGGTTCGAGCGACGTCATGAACATCTCGACGAACGGCAGCAGGAAGAGGAGCGCCACCGGTGCGAGCAGGAGGTGCCACGGGCTGAACGGGAGGCGACGTCGACGACGGGGTGTGGTGCGCTCCGCCGGTGTCGCGACGGCGTCCGGCCGGTTCGGGGTCTCGAGTACTCGGGTCTCGACGGTCATCGTGACGCGTTCCTTCCGGCTCGGCGCTGCACGAGCGTGACGATCACGGTCGCGGTGAGGGTGACGAAGAACATGCCGTAGGCGATGGCGGACCCGTAGCCGAACTGCAGGTTCTGGAAGGCCGTCTTCCACAGGTAGTAGACGATCGTCTGGGTCGCGTCGAGCGGTCCGCCTCGGGTGGTTGCGTAGACGAGGTCGAAGAGCTGCACGGCCTGCAGGGTCTGGTAGATCCCGACGAACGCGGTGACGGGCGCCAGCTGCGGCCACACCACGCGCCAGAAGGTCTGCCAGTTGTTCGCGCCGTCGATCCGGGCCGCTTCGAGCACGTCGCCGGGGACGTCCTGCAGGGCGGCGAGGTAGATGACGGTCGTGAAGGCCGCCTGCCCCCACAGGGACATGACGACGATCACGACCATCGCCTCGGCGCGGTCCTCGAGCCAGCCCTGGGGCGGGACGTGCAGCACGCGGAGCACGTTGTTGACGATGCCGAACTGCGGGCTGAACAGGTAGGTGGTCAGGATGCCCGTCGCCGCGGCCGAGGCCACGAACGGCACGAAGATCGCCGTGCGGTACAGCCCGATGAACCGGATGCGCCGGTTCAGCGCGACGGCCAGGGCGAGTCCGAGCAGCAGGGACGCGGGGACGAACAGGACCGTGTACAGCAGGGTGTGCACGGCGGCCGCGAGCGCGCTCGCGTCGGTGGCCAGGTCCTGGTAGTTCTCGATGCCGGCGAAGGACGGCGGGCTGAAGCCGTCCCAGCGCTGGAAGGAGAGGACGAGCGCCCAGACCCCTGGGAAGATCGTGAGGCCGAGGACGACCGCCAGGGCCGGGGCGACGAAGCCCCAGCCGGCGAGGCCCTCGCGGGCGGCGGCCGATCGACGTCGGCGCGGTGGCCGCGGCGGCGCGGTGTCGGTGGTCGGACGGGTGCGGAGTGCGGGAGTGGTCACGGGGGCCTCCTAGCCCTGACGGAGTGCCTTGTCGGCGGCGACGGTCGCCTGCCGGAGTGCCTCGGCCGGTTCGCCCTCGCCCTGCAGCACGCGGGACACCGCGTTGCCGAACGCCTCGGACAGGCCGTTGTAGCCGGGCAGGGTCGGGCGGACCTGCTTCGCGTTGGCGGAGTTCGCCTGGATCACGTCGAGTCCGGGCAGGGCGTCGACCTGCTTGCGGAACGCTTCGCTGTCGGCCTCGCTCGACCGCAGCGGCAGGTTGCCGACCGCGACGTTGAACCGCTCGTCCTGCTCGGGCGAGGTCAGCCACTTCGTGAAGTCCTTCGCCCAGTACGCGCGGTTCACGTCGTGGTTGTCGAAGAGGGTCCAGAGGTCCGGCCCGGACACCGTCTGGTGGTCACCGTCGGTGCCGGGGAGCCGCACCACGCCGTACGAGGTGCCGGCCGTCTGCAGGGCGGAGAGCTCCCACGGACCGGAGGTGATCATGCCGACGCGGTCGCTCTCGAACAGCTGGGCGAACTTCGTGTCCGTCTGGTCGAGGTACACGCTGCGGTCGGTCACGGCCATGGACCGCATGAACTCCAGGGCCTCGACGCCGGCCTTCGAGTCGAACGCCGCGTGCTCGCCGTCCTCGGACAGGATCGAACCGCCGTTCTGCCAGAGGTGCGGCCACATCTGCCACGTGGTCTCCTCGCTGCCCGAGACCGAGTAGCCGTAGCCGAAGGTCTGGCTGTCCCGGTCCGTCAACGCCTTCGCGGCGCGACGGAAGTCCGACCAGTCCCAGTCCGCCGTCGGGTACGGCTCGCCGGCGGCGTCGAAGACGGTCTTGTTGTAGAAGAGCGAGATGTTGTCCACGACCGCGGGGAAGCCGATCACCTTCCGCCCGGTCGGCTGCGCGGTGCCGCGAGCCGCCGGGGAGAACTCGTCCCAGTGCGTGTCCGGGTCCTCCGCCTCGGCGCGCAGGTCGAGCGTCCGCCCGGATCGCTCGAGCTGGCTCGCCCACGACCCGAAGGTGTACGAGATGTCGGGTGAGTCGTTCCCGGCGAACGACGCCGCGAGCTTCTGGAGCAGTTCGTCGGTCGACGAGGCCCCGGAGGACATGTCGATCGTCACGTTCGGGTGCTCGTCCTCGTACTCGTCGACGAGCACCTGCAGGAGCTTCGCCGCCTCGTCGCTCTGGCCCGACCACATGGTCAGGTGGACCGGTGCCGTGGTGTCGAGCTCGGTGGCACCCTGCGGTGCGCAGCCGGTGAGGACCGTCGCGGCGACCGCGATCGCGACGGCGAGCGCGCCGCGTCCGGTGCGGCGGCGGGCGGTGCGTGTGCTGCTGCTGGTGCGTGTGCTGCTGCTGGTGGTGCGTGTCACTGCGGACTCCTTCGTCGTCAGTGGTGCGTCGGCCGGCGAGCTCAGATCCCGCGTGCGGGGATCGTCGCGCGCAGCGGTTCCGGCAGCAGGTCCCCGTGGGCGACGACGAGGTCGTTGCACAGCTCCCAGATCTGCTCGGGCGTGAGCGTCGAGGACGCGTTCGGGTCCATGAGCACCGCCTGCCGGATCGCGACCGGGTCACCCGTCCGCGCGGCGTGCACGGTGAGCTCGTTCACGGAGACGTACGGCCGGTTCAGCGCCGCTGCCTGCACGGGGAGCGCCCCCATCGGGATCGGTGCGATGCCGCCAGCGCCGACCGTGGTCGGGACCTCGACGACGCACCCGTCCGGCAGGTTGTCGATCAGGCCCCTGTTCGGCACGTTCGCGTGGATCTCGCGCTCGGTGCCGGTGACCAGCGAGTGGATGACCTGCGGGGCGTACTCCGAGGCGCCCTCCTCGAGCTGCACGGGTCGGCCGGCCGCCAGGTCGCGCTCGGCGGCCTCGAACTCGGCGACGTTGTCCTCGGAGATGCCGACGTACTCGAGCGGACGCAGGCGGAACCGGTCGACCTGCTCCGGCGAGCGGAGGAACCACGACAGGTACTCGGAGGAGTGCTCGCTCGTCTCGGTCGGGTAGGAGCCGATCCGCTTGAACACCTCGACCCGTACCCGCCGCTCGAGCTCCGGGTCCTGCCGGATGCGCTCGCGGAGCCGCGGGTACAGGTCCTCGCCCTCGTGCGTCCACTCGAGCAACCACGACTGGTGGTTGACGCCTGCTGCGCGGAACCGGGTCTGCTCGACGTCGAGGTCGAGGAGTCCGGCGAGGTCGTGCGCGGTCCAGTAGACGCTGTGGCAGAGCCCGAGCGCCGTGATGTCCGGCGCGACGGTGTCCGCCCACCAGATGTTCATCGCCATCGGGTTCGTGTAGTTGAGCAGGACCGCGTCCGGGGCGACCTCGCGCATGTCCGCGGTCAGCTCGGTGAGGAACGGGAAGGTGCGGAGGGCACGGAAGACGCCGCCGACCCCCGTGGTGTCACCGATGGTCTGGTGCAGGCCGTACCGCTCCGGGATCTCGAGGTCGGTCCGGGTCGCGGCGATCCCGCCGATCTGCACCATGTCGACGACGAAGTCCGCGTCGGCGAGGGCGCGGCGTCGGTCGGTCGTCGCCGTGAGGGTGACCGGCCGGCCGAGGCGCTCGCTCACCTGGCGGGCGGTGGCCTCGGCGACGGCGAGGCGACGCTCGTCGACGTCGAACAGCCGGAGGTCCAGCTCGGGGAGGTCGTCGTACCGGAGGAGGTCGGCGAGCAGCTGTCGCGTGAAGACGACGCTCCCGGCGCCGACGAACACGATGCGGGTCATGGGAAGCCCTTCGTTCGGGGTACCGCCGAGGGACGACGGTCGGGGCCACCCGGCGGGTGGCAGAGGGCACGGAGGGGTGGGAGGTCACGCGTCCCGACGCGGGCTCCTGCGGCGTCCGGGTGCGCGGCCTCGACGGGGTTCGCCGGCCGGGCCCCACGGTAGGGCGCGGTGGGCACGACCACCACGCAGCCTCGCGAAACGCGCAGGACGAGTGCGCGTTCGGGCGTGGAGCGCTCAGGCGATGAGGACCTCGACCCCGGCCGCGGCGATCTGCTCGAGCGCCTCCGCCGGGGCGTGCTCGTCGGTCACCAGGACCGACACGTCGCCGATGTCGGCCATCCGCGCCATCGTCTGCCGCCCGACCTTCGAGCCGTCGCACACCACGACCACGCGGTCGGCGTGCGTCACCATCACGCCGTTCGTCCGCGCCTCGGTGTCGTCGTGCGTGGTGACGCCGCCGGCCGCGCTGATGCCGTCCGTGCCGAGGAACGCCGTCGTCACCTTGAACGCCGCGAACGCGGCCTCGGCCAGGGGACCGACGGCCTCGAGCGAGGTGGCGCGGAGCGTGCCGCCGGTCAGGATCGTCTTCACCCGCGGGCTGCGCGAGACCTCGAGCGCGATGGTCACGGCGTTCGTGATCACCGTCAGACCGTTCCGGTCGCCGAGCGCCCGCACGACCTCCTTCGTGGTGGTCCCCCCGCTGACCGCGACGGCCTGTCGCCCCGGGGGCAGGAGCCGTGCGGCGAGCCGACCGACCGCGCGCTTGGCGGCGTCGGCTTCCGAGGCCCGCATCACGACGGGCAGCTCCGGGAGCGCGCCGACCGACTCGACCCGGCCGTAGCTGCGCACGACGAGACCGCGCGCCTCGAGCTCGCCGAGGTCGCGTCGGACCGTGGCCGCCGAGACGCCGCAGGCCCGGATCAGCTCGTCGGTGCTCGTCGAGCCCTGCTCGCGCACCCGCTCGAGGATGTCCCGCATCCGGTCCCGCCGCTTGCGGCCGACGTCCGGCGAGTCGTTGTCCATGGACCCATCATGCGCCAGAACGATCACTGCGAATGACCGGAGTGATCGTTCTGGCAGCGGAACTGATCGGTCGTTGCCGACACTGGGTCCGGACGCGGCGCCGGACGGTGCCGCGTCGGCAGCGCCGCCGACCGCGGCGCACGCACCAGGAGAACCACGTGAACCCCATCACTGCGCTCGTCGCTCGCCACCGTGCCGGATCCGGTGAGGGCATGTACTCGGTCTGCTCGGCGAACCCCTACGTCCTGCGGGCCTCGATGCGCCAGGCGCTCGAGGACGACGCGCCCCTGCTCGTCGAGGCGACCTCCAACCAGGTCGACCAGTTCGGCGGGTACACCGGCATGACCCCCGCGGACTTCCGGGCCGCGGTGCTCGACCTCGCCGAGGCCGAGGGCTTCCCGGCCGACCGGCTCGTCCTCGGCGGCGACCACCTCGGCCCGAACACGTGGCAGGACCGCCCGGCCGCCGAGGCGATGCCGCTCGCCGTCGACCTCGTCCGTGCCTACGTCACCGCCGGCTACACGAAGATCCACCTCGACTGCAGCATGCCGCTGCAGGGCGAGGTCGCCCCGCTGACCGACGCGGTCGTCGCCGAGCGGGCCGCCGTGCTGCTCGCCGCCGCGGAGTCCGCCGCCACCGACGCCGGGATCGACCGCGACGGCATCGTCTACGTCATCGGCACCGAGGTCCCGACCCCCGGCGGGGCGAAGGAGACGCTGCACGACCTCGAGCCGACCCCGGCCACGGCCGCGGTCGGGACGCTCGACGTGCACCGCGCAGCGTTCGAGCGCGCCGGCCTCGCCGACGTGTGGCCGCGCGTCGTCGCGCTCGTCGTGCAGCCCGCGGTGGAGTTCGACCACCTGCAGGTCATCGACTACGTGCCCGAGGCCACGACCGCGCTGCAGGAGGTCATCGAGGCGACGCCCGGACTCGTGTACGAGGCCCACTCGACCGACTACCAGACGCCCGAGGCGCTCCGTGCCCTGGTCGACGATCACTGGGCGGTGCTCAAGGTCGGCCCCGGCCTGACCTTCGGGCTCCGCGAGGCGCTGTTCGCCCTCGACGCCGTCGAGGCGGAACTCGTCCCGGACGGCAGCGCGGTCGACCTGCGCAGCGTCGTCGAGCGTCGGATGCTCGCGGAGCCGGACCGCTGGGAGCGCTACTACGAGGGCGACGCGCACGAGCAGCGCATCGCCCGCACCTACAGCTACAGCGACCGCATGCGCTACTACTGGCCGGACCCGGAGATCACCGCCGCGACCGAGGCGCTCGTCCGCAGCCTCGACGAGGTCGGCATCCCGCTCCCGCTGCTGAGCCAGTACCTGCCCGTGCAGTACGAGCGGGTCCGCGAGGGCCTGCTGCCGAACCGTGCCGAGGACATCGTGCTCGACCGCGTCCGCGACGTCCTGCGTCCGTACGCCGCCGCCGTCGCCCCGCGCGCGCAGGCCACCGGTACGGTCACCACCACCACCAGCAAGGAGTCCCTGTGACCACCACCGCCCCCGTCCGCGCCGACGAGACCGCGACCCACCGCGAGATCCTGCAGCAGCCCGACAGCTGGCAGCGCCTCGTCGCGTCGCTCGACGACCGCCGTGCCGCGCTCGACGCCTTCCTGCAGCCGCTGCTCGCCGACGAGGACCTGCGCATCGTGCTCACCGGGGCCGGCACCTCGGCCTTCGTCGGGGACATCGCGAGCGTCGACCTGCGCCGCCACCTCGGCCGTCGCGTCGAGTCGATCGCCACGACCGACATCGTCGCCGACCCGCACGGCTCGCTCGGCGACCCCGGCCGGGTGCTCCTGGTCTCGTTCGCCCGCTCGGGCAACAGTCCGGAGAGCGTCGCAGCGACCCGCGTCGTCGACGACGTCGCGCCCGGTGCGCACCACCTGGTCGTCACCTGCGACCCCACGGGCGCCCTCGCCCGCGAGCACCGCGGGCAGGACCGGTCCTTCGTCCTCGACATGCCGGCCGAGACGAACGACACCGGCTTCGCGATGACGTCCAGCTTCTCCACGATGCTCCTCGCCGTCCTCCTGGCCTTCCGGCCGGAGCTCGTGGCCGGCACCGGCGCGCTGGTCGCGGCGGCACGGACGATCGCCGGCCTGGAGGCACGGATCGCCTCGCTCGCGGAGGGCACCGAACGCGTCGTGTACCTGGGCAGCGGAGCGCTGCAGGGCCTGGCACGCGAGTCGGCGCTGAAGCTGCTCGAGCTCACCGCCGGCGGGGTCGTGTCGTTCTTCGACACCCCGCTCGGCTTCCGGCACGGCCCGAAGGCCGTCGCGGGTGCGCACACCCTGGTGGTCGTCTACGGCTCGTCGGACCCGTACACGGCGCGGTACGACGCGGACATCCTCCGGGAGCTCCGCGCGGACGGAGCCGTCCGGGTCGTCTCGGTCGGCGGGGACGCGGACGACGAGCGTTCCTTCCCGCTCGACGACCTGGCGGGCCTCGACGACGCGTTCCGCAGCGTCGCCCTGGTCGGCTTCGCCCAGCTCCTCGCGCTCGCCACGTCCGTCGCGCACGGGTGCACCCCGGACAACCCGTTCCCGGGCGGCACGGTCAACCGCGTCGTCCAGGGCGTGACCATCCACGACCACCGCGCGGGAGCTGCACGGGCATGACCGTCTTCCTCGGCATGGACGGCGGCGGCACCAAGACCGCGTTCCTGCTCACCGACGGCGAGGGCACCACGCTCGCCGAGTCGCGGCAGCCGGCCTCCTCCTGGTTCGACGCGGGGACCGGTCTCGTCGGCGACGTCGTCCGTGCGGGCGTCGACGCGGTGACGTCGGCGGCCGGCATCGCCCCGGCGGACATCACGTTCGCGCACTTCGGCATCCCCGGTCACGGGGAGTCGAGTCGTGACACCCCCGTGCTCGACGCCCTCCCCGCCGACGTGCTCGGACACGACCGGTACTCCTGCGGCAACGACATGGTCGGCGGCTGGGCCGGATCACTGGCCGGCCGCGACGGCGTCAACGTGATCGCCGGCACCGGGTCGATGGCCTACGGCGAGCGCGGCGGCACCGCGCACCGCGTCGGCGGCTGGAGCGAGGTGTTCGGCGACGAGGGGTCCGCGTACTGGGTCGCAGTCCAGGGGCTCAACGCCTTCTCGCGGATGGCGGACGGCCGACTCCCCCGGGGTCCGCTGCACGCACTCGTGCGCGAGCGGGTCGGGGTGACCGAGGACCTCGACCTGATCGGCGTCGTCATGGACGAGTGGGGCGCGGACCGCGGCACCGTCGCCGACCTGGCGAAGGTGGTCGTCGCAGCCGCCGACGCCGGCGACGACGCTGCTGCCGACGTCCTGCGCCGCGCCGCCGCGGAGCTCACGACCCTGGTCGGCACGACGGTCCGCGCGCTCGGCTTCCCCGCCGACGAGCCGGTCCCCGTGTCGTACTCCGGCGGGCTCTTCCGGGCGCCGCGGTTCCGCGAGGCGTTCGCCATCGCACTGCTCGCCGAGGACACGACCCTCGAGCTCGTCGAACCCCGACACGATCCGACCGTCGGCAGCGTCCTGGTCGCGATGCGCCGGGCCGGGGCACCGATCCCCGAGCGGTTCACCGCGGAGACGGTCCCGGCCACCTCCAGCGCCGCCCGCTGACACCACGCACCGACACCAGGCATCGACACCACGCACCGACACCACGAGGAGACCACCCGTGCAGTACACGTTCGAGTTCGACGGCCTCCGGGTGCCCGCGAACGTCTCCGGACCACCCCGCCGGACGGCGGACGGGTGGCTCGTCCCGGCTGGCCCCGTCGCGCTGCTCCACCCCTTCGGGCACCGCGCCGAGTTCTACCGGCACGGCTGGAACTCGTGGAGCCCGAGCGGGTGGACGCGGGTCGACGGCGACACCATCGGGATCAAGGACAGCCCCGAACGCCTGCTGACCGCCGACGACGCCGCGAACGAGACACCGCACGCGCACTCCGGCAGCGCGGTGGGTGCGGTGACCGGTCCGGACGGCGGCACCCTCCTCGTCGGGGCGCTCGGGCTCGGCACCCCGCGGGTCGGCGCCGACGGCAACGTCCTGTGGGCGTCGAGCGAGCAGGACGACGCGGAGTGGTTCGTCGCGTACGGCGCCGAGCAGGACGTCTTCGCCGCGTACGCCGACCGGGTCACCGAGCGGCTCGGTCGCCGGACGGCCCGCGCCGGCACCGTGTGGAGCAGCTGGTACTCGTACTACGAGGACATCACCGAGGACCGGATCGCGCGGGCGGCCGCCGACCTCGAGGGCTACCCGGTCGACGTCTTCCAGATGGACGACGGGTGGGAGCCCATCGTCGGCGACTGGACGGCGGGGCCCGACTTCCCGAGCGGGATGGCGGCGACCGCACGGACCATCGCGCGCCACGGCTTCCGTCCGGGCATCTGGCTCGCGCCGCTGATCGCCCTGCCCGGCTCGACGATCGCCACCGAGCGCCCCGACCTGCTCGTCGCGGGTGACGACGGCCGTCCGCTCGTCACCGGGCACAACTGGGGGTCGCACTACCACTCGCTCGACACGACGAACCCGGAGGTGACCGACCACCTCCGCGGGGTGTTCGACCGGATCACCGCGGACGGCTACAGCTACCTGAAGCTCGACTTCATGTACGCCGGGGCGATCGCCGGGCACCGACACGTCGACCTGCCCCGCGAACAGGCCTACCGGCAGGCGATCGAGCACATCCGAGCCACCGTCGGCGACGACGTCTACCTGCTCGGGTGCGGGGTCCCGATGATCCCCTCGGTCGGGGTGTTCGACGGAGCCCGTGTCGGACCGGACGTCGCGCCGTTCTGGGACAACGCCGAGCGGGTGGGCGACCCCTCCGGCGAGGGCGCCCGCAACGCGCTGGTGTCCTCGGTCAACCGGGTGTGGATGCGGCGGCTGTACGAGGTGGACCCCGACTCGGTCTACTTCCGCAGTGCGCGGAACCTGCTCGGTCCGGACGAGCGTCGGGCGCTGCAGGACACCGCGGCGGTCCTCGGGTTCCGGTCGACGTCCGACCCCGTCGACTGGCTCCGACCGGAGGAGCGCTCCGAGGCCGCGGACTGGCTCGGCCGGAGCGCCGTGGTCGAGCAGGTCGGCCGGTACGTCTTCCGCCTCGACGACCGGGTGGTCGACCTCACCCCGTACGTCACGGGCGAGTACGCGGTCGACGCGGCGTCCTTCATCGGCTGACCGGCCGGCGGTCGTCCTCCCTCAGACGGTGACGACGACCTTGCCGGCGATCCGCCCGGCCGCGCCCTCGGCGTGCAGCGCCGGGAGGTCCTCGAGCCGGATGCGCCGGGTGACCTCGACCGTCAGCTGCCCGGCGTCGACGAGCGCGACGAGCTCGGCCAGGCGCCCGCGGTCCGGCAGGACGAACACCGTCGCGGCGCGGACGCCCCGGGACTCGTCGTCCGGCGTCGCCATGAACGCCGTGGTGCTCACCACGACCCCGCCGTCACGCACGGCGGCGACGAGCGCCCGGAACTGCTCCGGCTCGATCGGCGCGAGGTTCAGCAGCACGTCGACCGGCTCGTCGACCGCCGCCAGGACGTCGGTCGTGGTGTGGTCGATCACCTGCTGGGCCCCCGCGGCGCGGACCGCGTCGGCGCTCCGCGGGCTCGCGGTGGCGACCACGTGCACGCCGGCACGGACGGCGAGCTGGATCGCGTACTTCCCGACCACGCCACCGGCGCCGTTGATCAGCACGCGCTGGCCCGCCTCGAGGCGACCCTCGTCGAACAGTGCCTGCCATGCCGTCAGCGCCACCGACGGGAGTGCCGCGGCGTCCACCAGCGGGACGCTCGTCGGGGCGGCGACCAGTGCCTCCGCGGGTGTGACGACGTACTCGGCGGCACCGCCGTCGCGTTCCATCGGCAGGAACCCGACCACCGCGTCGCCCACGGCGAGGCCGTCGACGCCCTCGCCCAGCGCGGCGACCGTGCCGGACACGTCGTAGCCGGGAACGTGCGGCAGCTGGACCGGGATCGGCAGGAACCCGCCGCGCATGCCGTTGTCGGCGGCGTTGTAGGCGGAGGCGGTGACCTGCACAAGCACCTCGCCCGTGCCCGGAACCGGGCGCTCGACGTCCTCGATCCGCAGGACCTCCGGACCGCCGACCTCGTGGAACCGCACTGCCTGCATGGTGTCCTCGTTCATGATGTTCCCCTTCATTGTTTGCTTCGAATTCGAAGCGATGGGTCGACCGTACACCTGCTTCGAGTTCGAAGCAACAGGTAGGATCGGGGCATGGACTCTCCCCCGTCGGCGCTCACCCCGACCCAGCTCGGCGCGTACCTGTCGTTCACCGAGGTCGCGGCCCTGCTGCGCCCAGCCGTCGAGCAGCAGCTCCGCGACGCCGGCGAACTCAGCTACGTGCAGTTCCAGCTGCTCGCCCGGCTGGGCGATGCGCCGGACGGGCGGCTGCGGATGACCGACCTGGCGGACGGGGTCGTCTACAGCCGGAGCGGGCTCACCTACCAGGCACAGGTGCTCGAGCAGCGCGGGCTCGTCACGCGGGGACCGTCACCCGACGACGAGCGGAGCACCGTGGTCTCCCTCACCGACGCCGGGCGCGACGCGCTCGCCACCGTGCTGCCCGGGCACATCGCGACGGTGCACGGACTGCTGTTCGCGCACATCAGCGACGACGACGCCGCGCAGCTGGGGGACGTCCTCGGGCGGATCAGCGGGCACCTGCGGCAGCACCCGCCGCGGTCGGCGGGGCGGGTGCGGCGGAAGACGGCGGGCGACTCGACGTGACGACGGCCGGACGGGAGGCGCGGGGCGGGCTGCCCCCGCGCCTCCCGTCCGCCAGTGGCGAGCCGACAGGCGTCCGGTCCGGCCCGAACAGGGGCCCGCGGTGGTCCGGGCCGCCTCAGCAGCCTCGCCGCGTGGAGCACCTGCCGATGAGGACGTCCGTGCACGTCGTGCGGGCGCAGATGCGGACAGGCGGGTCGCTCGAGGCGGCGCGTCCGCTGGTGGGACCTCGCCGTCGACACGGCACTGGCGATCGGTGCGCAGGACGACCGCTCCTCGGACACCGGGGTGGCGCCCGACCGTCTCCGTCGCCGACGTGCGCAGCGCCAGACGGGGCGCTGTGGCTCGGTGCGAGCCTCTCGATCCTGGCGCTCGTGGCCGGGGTCGGCAGCTGGGTGACCCCGACGCCCGAGCCGGACCGGCCTCAGGCGGTCCTCCTGGACGCGGCCGCCGAACCCCTGCCGACGCCCACACCGACCACGACGTCGACACCGACCGGTGGCGCACCCCGCGGCGCGCGCGGTCTCCCCGTCGCACCGTTCACCGTCGAGGGCGGGGCCGTGCGCATCGCGCAGTTCGACGAGGAGGACGCGTGGGCGGCGATCTGCGAAGCGGCCATGGGCGACTCCGACTGCCTGGCGTGGGGCATCGTCGCCTCGATCGAGTGCGACCTGCTCGTGAGGAAGCTGGGGAGAAGGCGCGCATCGCGGCATACGGTGCAATCTCTTGTGACCGACCAGCTGGCAGCATGGACAGCTGGACGGGGAACAGCATCGCATTCGGTGCCATCCCGCTCGTTCGCTCCTGTTGCTCCTCGAACGACTTCGTCTGCCAGGTCGGGAGTACGGCGAGCTTCGGACCCTCCGACTCCTACAACGAGGACACCAAGATCCGCTCGGATGCGTCGAGCTTCCTCCGGAACGTCATCACGGATCCCCAGCGGCGATTCGCTGACGAGTCGGAGCTCGGTCAGGATCGAGCAAGCGAAGGGATGAAATGACCACCTCACTCGGGCGGGACGTGACCTTCATTCTCCTGAACGTCGTAGCGGTGGTCACGGCGACGTTCGTCTGGTTCATCTACCAGTTCGCCCTCATGGTCTACACGCCCTGCGGGGGAACGGAAACGTGCTCAGAGGGCGCGCAGCAAGGAATCTACATCGGCTTCCTCATCGCAGAGCTCCTGAGCATCGTGCTCCCGCTCTGGGGAGGTCTTTCTCGTCGCAGGAAGGGCGTGAGCTTCTGGTGGCTCCCGCTCATCTCGATCGTCTGCGTCATTGCGGCGCTGGTGCTGTCCTGGCCACTCAACCTGTGGGCGGCGTCCTGAACCGAGGTTCGACGCCTGCGGCGTCCCGCGGCCCGCGTCGACGCTCGCGTCGAGCCCCGCCATCCGCCGGCGGTCCTGGTGTCTGCGTCGTCGCCCCTCCTCGTGCACGATCATCGCGCCACACCAGTGTCGGCGCATGGGCTTCTGGGGCAGACGCAGCGCGCTCCACTGAACGTCCGAGCGCTCGTCGCCATCGCGCTGATCGTCGTGACGGGAGGCGTGGTCTGGCCCCCGCGGCGTTCGATCTTGCCGCCCGCACACCGCCCTCCCAGTTCGACCACGACGCAGAGGACACGCCGCCCACCTCGGAGGATCGCGCCATCGCTACTGTGCAGGCTGTCGCGCTGATCGGGACCCCGCCCGCGGCCGTGGTCGCCCTGGTCATCGCGACGAGTTCACTCCGGCTCTGGAAGGAACAGGCGTCCGCGATCATCGCGACCAGTCTCGTGAGCCTTGCAGCGCTGACCGGCGTCGCCTTCGTCTGGATCGGCATCGGCACACTGGTGTTCTTGACCTAGCACGCGCGGCGGTCGGGCCTGCACCCCGAAGCGGTCCGTCATGAGCTCAGGATCTCCAGGACGGCGAGCACTGCGAGAACGACACCCGCGACGGAAGTGGTGACCCCAGCTACTGTGACCGTCTGCGCGAAGGTGTGGACCGCACCCTGGGCGCAGAAGCGGTCGATGGCCGATACGGCCAGCATCGTCGCGGCCATCGCCACGGGGACAGTCGCCATCCAGATCAGGGCGAGAGCCCGCCGCGCCGCCCAGACACCCGCCGGATGAGCGTGCAGGACGCCGCGGAGACGCTCAGGGTCGGCCTCCCATGCCGCGTCGATCGGAGCCACGTACCGGTAGGCGAGGACGCAGGCCATGATCTGCGCGATGAGGACGACGAGGGCTGCACTCGGCAGGATCCATGTCAGCCTCGAGGCACCGCGCACGCTCGGGCTCCGCGAGGCGCTCACTTGTCGAGGAAGTGGCCGAGGTAGACGTACGAGCCGCCCGAGCAGGCCCCTCCGAGCTGGAGCCACTGGTCGGCTCCGAGTGCCGCCGCTCGATGCACCTCGAGGTCCGTGGGCTGCTTGTCGGACCAGTCGCGGCGTTCGGGGTGGTCGGAGGGTGTGCGCGGGACGAAGCCGTCGGCCTCGGCCGCGTCGAACACCCGCTGCGCCTCCGGTACGCACGCCACCGCCCACGATTCGTCCGCCTTGAACATGTCCCGGCTCCCGGAGGAGACGAGTCGTGTTCCTGCCGGGAGGCTGATCCCGACCATCTGCTCGACGGCAGAACGCGAGAGCTGGCTGCACTCACCGCCGAGCGGGCTGCAGGTGCTGCCGTCCGCGGTGTGCGAGGGCCCGAGCGTGCGCTGAGCTGCGGTGCCGACGGCGGCGAGCACGCCGATGACGAGCGCTCCGGCCAGGACCAGCAGGCCCGCGAGCGTGACGAGCAGTCGCGTCAGGCTCGGACCGCGTACGTCTTCCACGCGGCCACCCTAAGCGGCAGGGTCACCGCCGACCACGAGGGTCCTCGTGGATGTGTCCCAGGGGCCACGACCGGGACCATCAGCTCAGGCCGGCCTGATCGCGACCCCCTCGGTACCCGTCGACGTCGCCGGTCTGGATCGCGCCGGTCACGCCAGCGTCGAGCTCGTCCTGGAGCACGCCCGACCGCGGCGCCAACGAGCTGGCGCGTTGCCGGGAAGCCCGACGAGCTCGAACTCGCCCTCACCGGTCTGGATCGTGAGCGTGCCGGTGGCCGGATCAGCGTCTGCGTGCAGGAGCCCGCCGGGGCGCCCACCCAGATGTGCGCCGGCAGCGCCGGTGGCAACGGGAACGGCACCGCACGGGCGGGCTCCTCAGCTGCGCGGTCGGGGATCTCGCTCGACGTCCCACTGCGCCGGGTCACGAGCACGAACGCGGCCGTCCGCGCCGCGGGCCCGTTCTGCACCGCGGAGACGATCGCCGGCACAGGGTGCGGCAGGTCCTCGAAGCCGACCTCCACCTCGAGGCGGTCGATGATCAGCAGGTCGTCGCGATCGAGGACCTCGGCGGCTCGACCGATTCCACGTGAGAAACAAGAAGACCCCCGCGTGAACGGGGGTCTTCTGTGGCGGTACCGGTGGGATTTGAACCCACGGTGGAGTTGCCCCCACACATGTTTTCGAGACATGATCCTTCGGCCGCTCGGACACGGTACCGGGAAAGAGTTTACACGACTCCGGCGGTGCTCACGACCACCACCGGCCGCTCCCCTTCACAGCCGGCGCTGTCCCGCCGTCCATCCACGGGCCAGCCTCGGCAGAGCCCAGGGTGAGCGAGCCCGCGTACGGTCTCCGGCATGAAGACCCGCACCCTCGTCGCCCTGCTCACCTCCGTCATCGGCGGGCTCGCCGTCGTGGGTGGTGGCGCGTTCGGCGCCCGAGCGGGGATCCGCGGGCAGCGAGCCGCATCCCAGCGCGTGGTCGACATGCTGCCCGTGCACGCCGACTGGTGGCGGGAGCGCCTGCAGCACGAGGGCCAGCTGACGTACCTCGCGATCGGCGACTCCGCCGCACAGGGCGTCGGCGCGACCGCTCCGGGGCGCGGGTACGTCGGCCTCCTGGCACGCCGCATCCGGCACCGATCGCGCATGTCGGTGCGGGTGGTGAACCTCAGCGTCTCGGGCGCGACGACGTGGGGTGCGAAGCACGACCAGCTCCCGAAACTGCGTCAGTACTCGCCGGACATCTGCACGGTGTCGATCGGGGCGAACGACATCGCGGACTTCCACCCGGACAAGTTCGAGCGGAACATCCGTGCGATCTACAGCGCCGTGCCCTCGCACGCGATCGTCGCCGAGCTCCCGTGCATGTTCGTGCCCGACCGCGAGCGCAAGGTCGCCGTGGCGAACGAGATCGTGCACCGTGTGGCCACCGAACTCGGGTTGACCGTGGCGCCGCTCCACGTCATCACGAAGCGCGTCGGGCTCCGTCGGACCTTCTTCAACAGCTACGGCGACCTGTTCCACCCGAACGACCGCGGGTACGAGATCTGGGCGAGCGCCTTCGAGCCCGCGGTCGATGCCCGCGTGGACACCGTCGCCGCGATCCGGCACTACCTGTCCGCTCGCGAGGCCGAGGACCTCGGACGCGAGGCCGGCGCCGTCGCGAGCGCCCGGGCCGAGCAGGACGTCGAGCACGCAACGGAGCTCGACCACGGCGGCCGACCCGGTCGCGTGGAGCGGCTGCGGCAGCGGATGACGGGCGGCATCCCCCTGCCCGAGCAGCCAGGCGGCCACGACCGGACACCCGCGCACGACGAGGACGACGAGCGCGGCGCCGACGACGAGCACGGCGAGGACACCGGTCACGGCCGGCATGCTCCGCGGCACCGCGGTGTCGGCGGGGCGCTCTAGCCTCGAGCCATGGCGCGCACCCAGTCCCTCTACCGCTGCACCGAGTGCGGGTGGACCAGCATCAAGTGGGTCGGCCGCTGCGGTGAGTGCCAGGCGTGGGGCACGGTCGAGGACACGACGGCGGCCGCGGCGAGCTCGCGCGGGCCCGCTGCCGTCTCCGTCGCTGGAGCGCGCGTGGCCCGACCGATCACCGAGGCCCGCGGAACGGGGGTCCAGCGGTGGACGTCCGGGATCGGCGAGTTCGACCGCGTGCTCGGCGGCGGCATCGTGCCCGGGGCCGCCGTACTGCTGTCCGGCGAGCCGGGCGTGGGCAAGTCGACACTGCTGCTCGAGGTCGCCTCCCGTGCGGCAGCGACCGGCAAGCGGGTCCTCTACGTCAGCGCCGAGGAGTCAGTGGACCAGGTCCGACTCCGCGCCGAGCGCACGAACGCCATGCACGACCAGCTCTACCTGGCGAGCGAGGTCGACCTCGGCGTCATCCTCGGCCAGATCGACCAGGTGCAACCGGACCTGGTCATCGCCGACTCCGTGCAGACGATCTCGTCGAGCACCGTGGACGGCATCGCCGGCGGCACCTCCCAGGTGCGCGAGGTCGCCTCGACCCTGATCCGGGTGGCGAAGGAGCGGTCGCTGCCCGTCCTCATCGTCGGCCACGTCACGAAGGACGGCACGATCGCGGGTCCGCGACTGCTCGAGCACCTGGTCGACGTCGTCTGCCACTTCGAGGGCGACCGGCAGACCGCGCTCCGGTTCGTCCGGGCGCTCAAGAACCGCTTCGGCCCGACAGACGAGGTCGGCTGCTTCGACATGGCCGGCGACGGCATCCACGAGGTCCCGGACCCGAGCGGACTCTTCATGTCGCGGAACGGCACCCCGGTGTCGGGCACGTGCGTGACCGTGGCACTCGAAGGACGCCGTGCGCTCCCGGTCGAGGTGCAGGCGCTCGTCGTGCCGAGCTCGGCTCCGCAGCCGCGCCGGGTCGTGAACGGCGTCGACGCGTCACGCGTGGCGATGCTGCTCGCCGTGCTCGAACGACGCGCCGGCCTCAAGCTGTCCGATGCGGACGTCTACGTCTCGACGGTCGGCGGGATGAAGCTCACCGAGCCTGGCGCCGACCTGGCGATCGCGCTGGCCCTGGCGAGCGCTGCGCGGGACCGTCCGTACCCGCACACACTGGCGGCGGTGGGCGAGATCAGTCTGGCCGGCGAGATCCGTCCGGCGACGGGCGCGAAGCAGCGGGCGAACGAGGCCTCGCGGCTCGGGTTCACGACCGTGCTCGGCGCGGACGCCGAGCACCTGCGCGAGGCGCTGCGCGTCGCGTTCTCGCTGACGCAGTCGGTCCGTGAACGCGAGCTCGACCGCGCATTCTGACCGGAACCGGCACCGACGGCCCTGACCGGACCGGACCGGACCAGCTCTGACCGAACCGGACCAGGCCGGACCGGACCGATCGCCCGTGGCGAGCCGCAGGACGGGCGCGCGTCGCGCCTCCAGAGCGAACCGACGCCGCCCAGGCCCGCGCCTACGCGCGGAGCGCCGCCAGCAGGTCCGCCGGTGCCGCCTGCATCGTGTGTGGCCCGGCGATGTCGAAGAACACGCCCTCGAGCGAGTCGAGGTGCGCCGCCAGGAACTCGTCGAGCCGCGGCCCGTCGTAGACCATGACCTGGCGGACCTTCTCGTCCGGCACCATCGCGGTGTACGCATCGGCGGACGAGAAGAGCAGCAGGATGCGCTTGTCCGAGCCCTCGCGGCCGAAGACGCGGACCTGCATGTCCTTCTTGCCGGTGACGAGCCGGGGGACGATCACGATGTCGTTCCGCAGGGCGAACGCGACCGCGGCGACGTCCTGCTTCGCGAGGGCCTCCTCGAGCTGCTCGCTCCGGAAGCGCTGTTCCTTGTCTGCCATCACCCCTAGTCCACCAGATCTGCACGCCGACGGCGAACAGGAACGGCTGCGAGGCGGAGATCCTGCACAGAAGTGGGCGCTGCCTCTTCCATTGCGGCCACAGCACGGTAGGTTGGTCTCAACCGCTTCGGCGGGAGTCCATCGTTCTTCCGGTGCTCTGCACCTTCGAGCGCCATCGGTCACTGATCTTCCCAGGTCGCCTGGCCCCGAACCCGTCCCACCGGCCCATGCCCGCGGGACGCACTGATCTGACGACAACCGTCGGTGGATCGGCGGCAGCAAGAGCCGTCTCGCAAGACAGGCAACGAACGTGGCCTGGCAAGAAAGTTAAGGAAACGCCATCATGGCAACTGGCACCGTCAAGTGGTTCAACAACGAAAAGGGCTTCGGCTTCATCGCTCCGGACGACGGCAGCGCCGACGTCTTCGCGCACTTCTCCGCGATCGCTGGCAACGGCTACAAGTCGCTCGAGGAGAACCAGAAGGTCGAATTCGAGATCACCGAGGGCCGCAAGGGCCCGCAGGCCGAGAACATCTCGGTCATCGGCTGACCTCAGCTGCTCGGAACGGGCTCGTCGTCTTCGGACGGCGGGCCCGTTCGCATGTCCAGGCAGCGTCGCCTCCGGGCAGGGACGCCTCCGAGCAGCCTCGCCGCCAGGAAGCATCGCCTCCGGGCAACGCCGCTTCCGGACAAATTGCTAGACGACCTAGCAATGTGACGTAGCGTGGTGGCATGACTTCCACGCACCACGGACCGGAAGACAGCGCGCAGCCGTTCGACATGCAGACGTTCCTCGACGACTTCATGACCGGACTCGAACCGGGTTCAGTCGAGGAGCAGCTCTAGGAGGAGGTGCGGGAGCAGCCCCTCGGCAGCAGCGCCGCTACTCGCTCCGGACGCCGTCCGACCAGATCGTGTCGTCCGCGGGCTCGAACAGACCGCGCTTCGCGCGCTTCCGGAGCCCCTTGAGCGTCGCGATCTTCACCGGCTCGACGCCGTGATCACGCTCGTAGGCCGAGGCTGACTCCCGCACGATTCCTTGATCCGACACTCTGTCAGCATGACGCAGCGTGGACAGCTCCCGGCGCGGAGTGCGTCACTTGGATGACGTGCCGGGCGCGCCGCAGCCCCTTGAGACGCAGACCATCGGCGCACGAGCGCAGGGGACGCCTGCTGATATGCTGCCGTTTCATGGGGAGCGGCTTCGTGGTCTACGTCGACGAGAGCGGGGATCACAGTCTCACCAGCATCAACCCGGACTACCCGATGTTCGTGCTCGCCTTCTCGATCTTCCCCATTGACCTCTACGTCGACCGGATCGTACCGCTGGTGCAACGCCTGAAGTTCGACTTCTTCAACCACGACATGGTCGTGTTGCACGAACGCGAGATTCGCCAGTCGAAGCCGCCTTTCGACATTCTGCTCAACGCCGAGACGAGGGCGGCCTTCATGAGCCGCATCGATCAACTCTTCGAAGAACGGTTCGGCGTCGTGGCCACGGCGATCAGGAAGACCGAGTTCCGGGATCGCGTCGGGCTGGACACGAGCCCGTACCACGTCGCACTCGAGTACGGTCTTGAGCGGGTCTTCCTCCAGCTGCAGGCTCGGGGCGTCTCACGCCGCGAGACAACGGTCGTGTTCGAGAGCCGCGGACGGTTGGAGGATCGAGAGCTCGAGGACGAGTTCGACCGCATCATGCGACGAACCAAGATGCGCGGCATGCCCGAGACCTTCCGCTTCTGCATCGCCCACAAACAAGCGAACAGCACCGGTCTGCAGCTGGCTGATCTCGTAGCCAGGCCGATCGGCACCCACCTTCTGCACCCGGACAGGACGAACCGGGCTTGGGAACGAATCCTGCAACGGATGCCGAAGTCTCCGGGCGGCTCCGTCGCTGGGTGGGGACTGAAGGTCTACCCCTGAGCAGCGGGACCCCGCTCCGGACAAGCGAAAACCCCCGGCAGAGCCGGGGGTCGGACGCCGATCGGGCATTCCCAATCCACTTGCGTTCAGGCTAGCACGCGCGGCGTATCAGCTCAGTTCAGCACGAACTGCGCCGACTCCTTCGACTCCAGGTCCCCCACCGACACCTGCAGGTGGTAGCTCGCCCCGCCACCGGGCACCGACGGCCGAGCACCGTCGCACGTGGTCGTCGACGAGCGCGTGCGGTCCCAGGCGATCGCCGGCGTGGTGAGTTCCTGCCCCGCCTTGATCGTGACGTCCTGGTTCGTCCCGCCCGTCTGGCAGTCCTTCGACGACCAGTACTGCTCCTGCCCGGAGCTGATCGTCAGGACCTGCTGCGCCGAGCCGAGGTCCATGTGGCACGAGTCCGAGCCGGTGTTCGTGATCGACATCGCGATCTGCGGGTCCTCGGTCGGCCCGTAGGTGCCCTTGTCGACGACCGGCGTGAGCTCGATCTGGTCCTCGGAGCACGTCGTGGCGTCACCGGAGGCCGAAGCGGGTGCCGTGGCGGACGCCGACGGGGCGGGTGACGCCCCGGCGCCGGCCGGAGCAGTCGGATCCCCGGACGCGGACGGGGCGAGCGAGGCCCCATCGCCAGCCGACGGCGAGGCCCCCGGCGCCGACGCGGACGAGGCCCCACTCCCCCGCCCGACCACGATCAGCACGACCACCACGACGACGAGCAGCAGCACGCCGGCGACGAGCGCGCGACGACGCCAGTAGACACCGGACGACTCGGGTCCGACAGGGTGACGGAACGACGACATGCGCACAGGGTAGGGCGAACGGGTCTCTCCGCCGCGACGCGACGCCGATGCGCCACCGAACGCGTCAGCAATCCACAGGCAGCGGATCGCCGATCAGTGGCCCCCGAACAACCGAAGGATCTCGGTCAGCGGATCCCGGTCAGAGGATCTTCAACATGCGGGTGTTGCCGAGCGTGTTCGGCTTCACCCGGGCGAGGTCGAGGAACTCCGCGACCCCCTCGTCCGACGAGCGCACGAGCTCGGCGTACACGTCCGGCGACACGACCTGCTCGCCGATCTCCAGGTACCCGTGCTTCGCGAAAAACTCGACCTCGAAGGTCAGGCAGAAGATACGGGCGACGCCGAGCTCCCGGGCGTCGTGCTCGAGCGCCTCGAGCATCCGGTGGCCGACCCGCTTGTGGATCCAGTCGGCGTCGAGCGCGAGCGTGCGGACCTCGGCGATGTCGTCCCAGAACACGGCGAGGGCACCGCAGCCGATCGGCGTGCCGTCCGGCCCCTCGGCGATCCGGAACTGCTGGATCGAGCCGTAGAGCGCGACGTTCTCCTTGCCGAGCAGGATGCGCCGGTCGACGTACGGAGCGATGAGCCGCTGGATGTGCGGCACGTCCGAGGCCAGGGCCGGGCGCACCCGGATGCCGTGCTCGTCCCGTTCGTCGAACGCGTGCTTCCCGTTGCCACTCATCCCGTCGAGCATACGGCGCAGCAGGGGGACACTGCCCTGGGGACCCTCCAGCCGGAGCGGCATAGCGTCGGTCACGAACCCGAAGAGCACGACGAAACGAAGGAGCGACCATGCCCCAGATCATCGAGACCGTCGACGTCAACGTCCCCGTCCGCCAGGCCTACGACCAGTGGACCCGGTTCGAGGAGTTCCCCCACTTCCTCGACGAGGTCGAGAAGATCGCCCAGGTCGACGACAAGACCACCGACTGGACCGTCAAGGTCGCCGGTCAGGAGCGCGAGTTCCGCGCCGTCATCACCGAGCAGCACCCGGACGAGCGCGTCGCGTGGACCGTCAAGGACGGCGACACCGACCACGCGGGCGTGGTCACGTTCCACAAGCTGTCCGACAACGAGACCCGCGTCACCGCGCAGATCGACTGGGAGCCGTCGGGCTTCCTCGAGAAGCTCGGCTCCGCCGTCGGTGTCGGCGGCCACGCGGTCAAGAAGGACCTGCAGAACTACAAGGAGCGCGTCGAGAACGCCCCGACCGAGCCGGGCTGGCGCGGCGACGTGCAGGCCTAGGACCCGCAGCACGACGGACGGGAGGCGCGGTGCCGGCTGGCACCGCGCCTCCCGTTCCGCTGTGGGCGGGACCGCATGCACACGTCACCCTGGCAGGGTGGACACCATGCAGCTCGTCCGCACCGCCGTCACCGGCACCGTGATCGCCACCGCCGGCAGCGTCGCCCTCGGGGCCGCCGCCGCACGCCGGCTCCTCCGCCCCGCACCGTTCGTGCCCCCGGAGTCCGAGCTGGTGTACGCCGACGAGCGGTCCGTCCCGGGCACCGAACCGGACGGCGTCGTCGGGCGCACCCACGTCGTTCACGTGCACGGGCAGTCGCTCGGCCCGCAGCAGGTCCTGCGTGGCCTGCGCGTCTGGCGGGAGCTCGGCGCCTCCAACCAGGTGGTCGACACGTCCGACCTGCCGCTGCGCTCCCTCGATCCCGCCGCGGTCGATCGCGTCGCCGCCGCCGCGCACGCCGCGCGTGCCCGCGGCGCCGAACGGGTGGTGCTGCAGGGTTGGTCGGCCGGCGCCCTCGCTGCCTCCGCCGCGGCGGCACGCACGCCGGTCGACGGCATCGTCGGGGTCGCACCGCTCCTCGACGTCCGGTCGGCCCTGCGCGGCGCCGTGACGACCGCGCGCTTCCCGGCGGCCGTCGGTGTGGTCGCGGGACGGATCGCGACCACACCGGGTCTCAGCCGCCTCGCCGGGGTGCCCTACCCCCTCACGGTCACCCGCTGGCAGGACGACCGCACGCCGACCCTCCTGCTGCACTCGACGGCCGATGCCCTGGTGGCAGCGGCCGACGTCGAGACGCACCGCGCCCGCGGCGCCCGGGTCGAGACCTTCGCGCACGCCCGGCACACGCTCGAGTGGAACGAGGACCCGGAGCGCTGGGAGCGCGCCGTCAGGGAGTTCGCCGCGACGCTCGGCTGACGGACACTCACCGGAACGAGAAGTGGCCCCGGTCGGGGGGAGACCGGGGCCACTGACGTCCGACCTGTTGGGGGAACCAGCCGGACGTCGGTCGCGAGGTGTTGGGGGGAACCCTCGCACGAACAACGGTACCCCCCGCCCGGGGGTCGCGTCCGCAGCGCACGCCGGAACCCGCACACGGATCCGCGACCACGAACGGACGGGCGCACCCCGCTTGGTGCAACGCGAAGCGTTGCGCGGGGTGCGCCGACCGAGCTTGCGAGGGAGGCGCGGTGCCAGCCGGCACCGCGCCTCCCGTCCGAGTGGAACCGGTCCTAGGACTCGATCTCGCCCTGCGGGGTCTCCGCGGACTCGACTGCGGGAGCCCCGGCGAGGACCTCCTCGCGACCCGGCTGACGCCCGGTCTCGAAGTCGAACTTCCCGTCCACGAAGTCGACCTTCACGTGGTCGCCCGCGTTCAGCTCACCCTGCAGGATGTGCTCGGACAGCTGGTCCTCGACCTCGTGCTGCATCGCGCGACGCAGCGGACGAGCACCGAGTGCCGGGTCGAAGCCGACCTTGATGAGCTGCTCCTTGGCGGCGAGCGTCAGCTCCACCGTCATGTCGCGGTCCAGCAGGCGGTCCGCCAGGCGCTTCACGAAGAGGTCCACGATCTGCAGCAGCTCGGACTGCGAGAGCTGCGGGAACACGATCGTGTCATCGACACGGTTCAGGAACTCGGGCTTGAAGTGCTTCTTGAGCTCCTCGTTCACCTTCGAGCGCATGCGGTCGTAGCCGACGGCCGAGTCACCCTCGACCTGGAAGCCCACCGGGCCACCCGCGATGCCCTGCGAACCGAGGTTCGTGGTCATGATGATGACGGTGTTCTTGAAGTCGACCACGCGGCCCTGACCATCGGTCAGACGACCCTCTTCGAGGACCTGCAGCAGCGAGTTGAAGATGTCCGGGTGGGCCTTCTCGATCTCGTCGAACAGGACCACGGAGAACGGCTTGCGGCGCACCTTCTCGGTGAGCTGGCCGCCCTCCTCGAAGCCGACGAACCCGGGAGGGGCACCGAACAGTCGCGAGACCGTGTGCTTCTCACCGAACTCCGACATGTCGAGGGAGATCAGCGCGCCCTCGTCGTCGAACAGGAACTCGGCGAGCGCCTTGGCGAGCTCGGTCTTCCCGACGCCCGTGGGGCCGGCGAAGATGAACGAGCCCGAGGGGCGGTTCGGGTCCTTCAGACCGGCACGGGTGCGGCGGATCGTCTTCGAGAGGGCCGAGATGGCTTCCTCTTGACCGATGACGCGCTCGTGCAGGGCCTTCTCCATGAAGACGAGACGCGAGGTCTCCTCCTCCGTGAGCTTGAACACCGGGATGCCCGTGGCCTGCGCCAGGACCTCGGCGATGATGCCCTCGTCGACGGTGCCGGACGCGGCGACGTCACCCGCACGCCACTGCTTCTCGAGGCGGAGACGCTCGCCGAGGAGCTTCTTCTCCTCGTCGCGCAGGCTCGCGGCCTTCTCGAAGTCCTGCTCCTCGATCGCGGCTTCCTTCTGTCCGCGGACCGTCGAGATCTTCTCGTCGAACTCGCGGAGCTCCGGCGGCGCCGACAGGATCGACAGGCGGAGGCGTGCGCCGGCCTCGTCGATCAGGTCGATGGCCTTGTCCGGCAGGAAGCGGTCCTGCACGTAGCGGTCCGCCAGGTTCGCCGCGGCGACGATCGCGCCGTCGGTGATGGACACCTTGTGGAACGCCTCGTACTTGTCGCGGAGGCCCTTGAGGATGTTGATCGCGTGCGGCAGCGACGGCTCGTTGACCTGCACCGGCTGGAAGCGACGCTCGAGTGCGGCGTCCTTCTCGAAGTGCTTGCGGTACTCGTCGAGCGTGGTCGCACCGACCGTCTGCAGCTCACCGCGGGCGAGGAGCGGCTTGAGGATCGACGCGGCGTCGATCGCGCCCTCGGCAGCACCGGCACCGACGAGCGTGTGGATCTCGTCGATGAAGACGATGATGTCGCCGCGGGTGCGGATCTCCTTCGTGACCTTCTTGAGGCGCTCCTCGAAGTCACCGCGGTAGCGGGACCCGGCGATGAGTGACCCGAGGTCGAGCGAGTAGAGCTGCTTGTCCTTCAGCGTCTCCGGGACGTCACCCTTGACGATCGCCTGGGCGAGGCCCTCGACGACCGCGGTCTTGCCGACGCCCGGCTCACCGATCAGGACGGGGTTGTTCTTGGAGCGGCGGGAGAGGATCTGCATGACCCGCTCCATCTCCTTCTCGCGCCCGATGACCGGGTCGAGCTTGCCGTCGCGCGCCGCCTGGGTGAGGTTCCGACCGAACTGGTCGAGGACCTGCGAACCCTGCTGGGCGTTCTGCTGCTGCTCGCCGCCGACGGCGACCGCTTCCTTGCCCTGGTACCCGGACAGGAGCTGGATGACCTGCTGACGGACGCGGTTGAGGTCCGCACCGAGCTTGACGAGGACCTGGGCGGCGACGCCCTCGCCCTCGCGGATGAGGCCGAGCAGGATGTGCTCGGTCCCGATGTAGTTGTGGCCGAGCTGCAGCGCCTCGCGCAGGGACAGCTCGAGCACCTTCTTGGCGCGCGGCGTGAACGGGATGTGCCCGGTCGGCTGCTGCTGGCCCTGCCCGATGATGTCCTGGACCTGCTCGCGGACGGCATCGAGCGAGATGCCGAGCGACTCCAGCGCCTTGGCGGCGACGCCCTCGCCCTCGTGGATGAGGCCGAGGAGGATGTGCTCGGTGCCGATGTAGTTGTGGTTGAGCATCTTCGCTTCTTCTTGAGCGAGGACGACAACACGACGGGCTCGGTCGGTGAATCTCTCGAACATGTGCTCTCCCTTGCCGGGCTCGTGGGAGCTCGGTGACGTACATCGAGACTAACCAGCGGACCCCCGCAGGGCTGCCCCTGTTCGCCGTGGGCGTGACCTCTCTTCGCCCGGTGGCCCGCGACCTCCGCACCTGCCGTCGACCAGGCCCGGACGGTTACGATCTGGGCATGGAGCAGCCCGTCGTCGGACTCGTCGTCCACCCCACCAAGAACGTGCAGGAGTCGATCGCGACCCTGCAGGGGTGGAACGCCTCCGGACTGGGCCGGCTCGTCGCCCGGCGGGCGGACGCCCAGCGCATCGGCGGCGACGTCGAGGTGATCGGCGACGACGACTTCACCGACCAGGTCGACCTCGTCGTCGCGCTCGGTGGGGACGGCACGATGCTCGGTGCGATGCGGCTCGTGGCGAAGCGCCCGGTGCCCGTGCTCGGCGTGAACTACGGCAACGTCGGCTTCCTGGTCGAGATCGAACCGCCCGAGCTCGAGGCCGCCCTCGACCGGTTGTCCGCCGGCGAGTACCAGCTCGAACCGCACCACGCACTCGAGGCCCGGCTGTCGTGGGGTGGCGCGCGGACGGACTACCTGGCGTTCAACGACCTGACGATCGTGCGACGGCCGGGAGCCGGGCAGGTGTCCGCCGACCTCAGCGTGAACGGGCTCGGCTACGGGTACTACCGTGCGGACGCCATCGTCGCCGCGACCCCCGCCGGGTCCACCGCGTACAACTACGCGGCCGGCGGCCCCGTGCTCTCCCCGGCGCTCTCCGGCTCCGTGGTGACGCCGGTCGCCCCGATGGCGGGCATCGACCGCGCCGTCGTCCTGGCGGCACGGGAGCGCTACCGCTTCGACATCGCCGAGGGGACCCGGAGCGCGGCCCTCGAGGTCGACGGCCTCGTCGTGGGCGAGGTCGCCACCGGCGCGCAGATCGACATCCGGCTGCGGAAGGACGCCGGCAGCGTGGTGCGCCTGGACGCCGAGCGGCACGGACGCACCGGCCGCGTGAAGCTCAGCCTGCTCGACCTGCCGGTCCGCCCGGACCAGCTCATCGAGCTCATCCCGCAGGACCTGCGCCAGAAGCTCGGCCGCGAGATCGAGGACTAGCCCAGGCAACGACAGGGCGGGACCGCAGCGCCCCGGACAGCGAAGTGGCCCGCCCAGGCAGTGCCTGGACGGGCCGTCCCATCACCCCACCGGCCCGCCTTCCCACAGGACGACCCGGTTCCCCGTGCCGACGCTCACGCGCCGGCCGAAGCCTGCTGACCTCAGTCGGTCAGGTACAGCTGCATGTCCTGGCTCACGGCCTTCGCGAACAGGCGCAGCTTGGCACGCGACTCGACGCGGCTGACCGCCTGGCGCGTGGTGTGCACGATCTTCGAGATCTCGTCGAGCGTCATCGGCTTGTCGTCGTCCAGGCCGTAGCGCATGCGGATGACGTTGGCCTCGTCGGTCGGCAGCTCGGAGACGATCGACCGGATGTCGCGGTGCAGGAGCGTCGTCTCGGTCAGCTCGTTCGGGCTCGCGGCGTCCTCGTCCTCGATGAAGTCGCCGAGCTCGCTGTCGTCGGAGTCACCGACGACGGTGTGGATCGACACCGGCTCGTGCGAGCGGCCCTTGAGGTCGAGGAGCTCCTCGGTGGTCATGCTGAGCTCGGCGGCGACCTCGTCGGGCATCGGCGCGCGGCCGAGGTCGACGGTCAGGTCACGCTCGGTGCGCGAGATCTTGTTGATGAGCTCGACGGTGTGCACCGGGATGCGGATGGTGCGCGCCTTGTCGGCGAGACCACGCGAGATCGCCTGGCGGATCCACCAGGTGGCGTAGGTCGAGAACTTGTAGCCCTGCGTGAAGTCGAACTTCTCGACCGCGCGGACCAGACCGAGGTTGCCCTCCTGGATGACGTCCATGAACGGCAGACCGCGCTGCGAGTACCGCTTCGCGATGCTCACGACGAGTCGGAGGTTCGAGGTGATCATGCGCTCCTTGGCGCGCTCACCGTCGCGGACGAGCCAGCGCAGCTCGCGCTGCAGCGTCTTGTCGATGCCGGCCTCGGTGGCGAGCTTCTCCTCGGCGAACAGACCGACCTCGATGCGGCGGGCGATGTCCGCCTCTTCCTCGGCGGTCAGGAGCGAGAGGCGCCCGATGTGGCGCAGGTAGTCGCCGACCTGGTCGACCGAGGCGCCGCGGACACCCGCGAGCTGCTCGTCGGCCTCGACCTCGACGGCGTCGAGCGTGGTGGTCTCCACCGCGGTGACGGCGGTCTTCGCGGCTGCTGCCTTCTTGCTGCGGCGCGCGGTGGTGCCAGTGGTCGTCGTCTTCGGTGCTGCGGTCGCGATCGTCATGGTGACTCTCCCTGCGGTTCGACGGTGATGGCCTCGGTGGGGGGTGTTGACGAGTAAAGCGGTCCCGAGGTGTACCCCACAAACCGATCGGATCGATTCCCAGGGAACGTCGTGCTTCACCCGCAGAACTGTCCCCCGCGGGGTACAGGCCTGGTGTCAGCATGGCCCCGTCAGATGCCCGCGCACAAGGGGATGTCGCCGTGTTTCCGGTGTTACAGGGATGTTTCATCGACGATCGAAGGCGTGTACCCCGGACCGCTGCGCCGAGCGGACACGGAAAAGGGGTACGGCGTTCCGGATCATCGTGATCCGGGTGCCGTACCCCGAAGAGCGCAGGGGCTCGGTGTCACCAGGAGGGTTCGAGCCACCCGTCCCGTCGCTCGGCGACCTCGAGGTCGGCGTCGAGGTCGAACTCGTCGTACTCGCTCTCGATGTCGCCGACGAGGCTGCGGCCGGTGAAGACGTGCGTGATGGACATGCGGACGATGCTCACCCGCGCGGACGACCGCCCGGCGACGACCGGGTGAACGGTCGGTGACCGACGCCGGGCGCTCAGACGTCGACGTCGTCGTCGTCATCGTCCTGCCAGACCGCGTCACGTGCGGCGTCGGGCAGGACGGAGTGCCCGAAGGCGTCCTCGGGGTCGAGATCAGCCGGGTCCGAGGGGGTCGACGACGGCGAGGGACGTGCGGTCACCACGTCACTGCAGCACCCGTCGGTGAACGGGTGGTGACGGACTGCCGGGGAGGGCTACTCCGCCGAGCTCGGCGCGGGGGCCGGACGGCCGTGCTCGCGCTCGAAGCGCGCTCGCTCCTCGGCCTCGACCTTGGCGTACGCGGACCGCTCGGTGCGGTCGGCCCGCATGATCGCGCGCATCACGAACCAGAAGATCAGGCCGACGACGACGGTCGGCGTCACGGCGAAGATGATCCCGGTCACGACTCCATCTGGCACCGGAGCATCGTACCTCGCCCCGGTGACCGCCACCTGCCCGCGACGGGGCCCGCACGGACGGGAGGCGCGGTGCCAGCCGGCACCGCGCCTCCCGTCCGTCTCCGGTCGCGTCCCTACTTCACCAGCGGGAACAGGATCGTCTCGCGGATGCCGAGGCCGGTGATCGCCATGAGCAGGCGGTCGATCCCCATGCCCATGCCACCCGACGGCGGCATGGCGTGCTCGAGTGCGCGCAGGAAGTCCTCGTCGACGCGCATCGCCTCGGGGTCACCACCGGCGGCGAGCTTCGCCTGCTCGACGAAGCGCTCGCGCTGCACGACGGGGTCGACGAGCTCGGAGTACGCCGTCGCGAGCTCGAAGCCGCGGACGTACAGGTCCCACTTCTCGACCACGCCGGGGCGGGTGCGGTGCTCGCGGGTGAGCGGCGAGGTGTCGACCGGGAAGTTCATCACGAAGGTCGGCGCGTGCAGGTCGTCCCCGTGGAAGTGCTCCCACAGCTCCTCGACGTACTTGCCGTGGGTGGCGTGCGCGACCTCGACACCCTCGGCCTCGGCGAGCGCGACCAGCTCGGACAGCGGGGTCTCCGGGGTGATCTCCCGCCCGGCGGCCTCGGACAGCGAGCCGTACATGTCCATGCGGGCCCACTCGCCGCCGAGGTCGTACTCGGAACCGTCGGCGAGCGTCACGACGAGGGAGCCCCTGGTGACGGCCTTCGCCGCGTTCTGCACGAGCTCCTGGGTCAGGTCGGCCATCTGCTCGTAGTTGCCGTACGCCTGGTACGCCTCGACCATCGCGAACTCGGGCGAGTGCGACGAGTCGGCGCCCTCGTTCCGGAAGTTCCGGTTGATCTCGAAGACCCGGTCGATCCCGCCGACGACGGCGCGCTTCAGGAAGAGCTCCGGCGCGATGCGCAGGAACAGCTCGGTGTCGAAGGCGTTCGAGTGCGTGACGAAGGGTCGGGCCGAGGCGCCGCCGTGCTGGGTCTGCAGCATCGGGGTCTCGACCTCGAGGTAGTCGTGCCCAGTGAACGTGTGTCGCAGCGAGGACATCACGGCAGCACGGGCGCGGACGGTCTCGCGGGCCTGGTCGCGGACGATCAGGTCGAGGTACCGCTGGCGGACCCGGGTCTCCTCGTTCAGTTCGTTGTGCAGGTTCGGCAGCGGCAGGATCGCCTTCGCCGCGATCGCCCACTCGTCGACCATGATGCTCAGCTCGCCACGACGCGAGGAGATCACACGGCCGTGCACGAAGACGTGGTCGCCGAGGTCGACGAACTCCTTCCAGCGGGCCAGGGCCTCGTCGCCGACCTCGGCCAGCGAGACCATCGCCTGCACGCGGGCGCCGTCACCGGACTGCAGCGTCGCGAAGCAGAGCTTGCCGGTGTTGCGGGAGAACACGATGCGCCCGGCGAGCCCGACGACGTCCTGCGTCTCCTCGCCCGTCTCGAGGTGCGCGTACTGCTCGCGGACGGCGGGGATCGTCGTGGTGATCGGCAGCTCGGCCGGGTACGCCTCGATGCCGGCGTCCAGCAGCTTCGCCCGCTTGTCGAGCCGCACCTGTCGCTGTTCGCTGGTCTCGGCGGCGGCGAGCTCCTCGGCGGAGGGGCCGTCGCCCGAGGGCTCGGTGGCGGATGCGGTCTCGTCGGTCATGCTGTGCGGCTCCGATGGGGTCGTGGGGATGCACCGATGGTACCGGCCGCTCCGCTCCCGCCCGTCCTCGTGGCCCGCAGCGGCGTGCAGGGCCCGCCGGGTGTCGGCGGGGAGCGGGCGCTAGTGGTCCGCCCGACCGTCGGCCGCGGCCAGCGCGTTGTCGACGGCCGAGCGCACGAGGGCGCCGAGCACGAGTCCGGGGCGCTCGACGCCGATGCCGGACAGCGTCCCGGCGGACTGGTCCACGATGGCGGTCGAGAACGACACCGCGGCGCGCACGGCATCCGCGTACGCCGGCCGGTCCTGCTCGGACACGACGAACGGCTCCGCACCCATCTCGACCACGAGCGCCTGGGCGATCGGCAGCACGGGCGCCGGGGCGGTCACCGCGCAGTGGGCGTCCCGGAGCCGGGCGAGGTCGACGCTCGTGCCGGTGAACGCCATCGCCGGGTGGATCGCGAGCGGGATCGCGCCGGCCGACAGGGCGGGCCGCAGGACGTCGACACCGTGGTCCGGACTGGTGTGCACGACGAGCTGGCCCGGCTGCCAGATCCCGGCGTCCGCCAGGCCCTGCACGAGTCCGGCGAGCTGGTCGTCCGGGACGGCGAGCAGCACGAGCTCGCTGCGCTCGACCAGGTCGGGGGTCGCGAGGACGGGGGCACCGGGGAGCATCGCCTCGGCGCGGTCGCGGCCCGCGTCGGAGACGGCCGTCACACCGACGACGGCGTGCTCGGCGTTCGCCAGGGCCGCCCCGAGCACCGGTCCGACCCGGCCCGCGCCGACGATGCCGACGCCGAGTCGTCCGGCCCTCACCGGAGCGCTCCGGGCGGCGGCACGTCGGACCAGCGGCCGGGAGGCACGGCCTGCGTCCCCCCGTCGGCCCGCCACGTTCCCGTGGGAGCTGCGTCGGCGGCGGTCGCCACCACCTGTCCGTCCGGGGCGTGTGTGGCGGGGGTGCGGCGGGCCTCCCGGGCGCGCCAGCGGTGCGTGGTGTCGACCGCCGCGGCCTCGACGGCGCGGTGCGCGCTCTCCGACCAGAGGCGCTGGGCGTCGAGCGCGTCCAGCGCGCCGATCCGCGCCGAGACGGGACCGGACACGGTGTGGACGTGTGCGGTCGCGAGCCGGAGCACCCGCTCGAGCGGCCCCTGCTCGACCTTGACGCTCTGCACGCGCGGCAGCGGCACGATCACGAGCGAGCGCCAGACGGCTCCGAGACGGAGCAGCACCGCGCCCTGCACGAAGCGGTAGCCGTTGCGGCGGAACGAGAACGGGCGGAGCCAGGCGCCGCGACGCGGGGAGTGCACGAACCCGCCGCGGTCCCCCGTCGTCGTGAGGCTGTCGTCGACGACGTTGACCGCCTCGGACGAGCCCTCGCGGAGCTCCTCGCGCGACGCCGTCGGTCCGGCGACCGCGGTGCCGACGAGCCCCGGCAGGATGATGTCGAGGACCTCGCGGACGTCCTCGGCGCGACCGACCGGCAGCACGATCGAGGACACCTGCTGGTTGTTCGACGCCCCGTTGCCGGCGTTCGTCGCACGGTTGATGCGGACGTCCCACCAACCGAACGGACGCCAGAGCAGCGGCTGCGCGACGCTCACCGCGTGGATGCGCCCGGGCGGCAGCGTCTCGTTCGACGTCGAGACGAGACCGAAGCCGATCCGGATGCCGTCGCGGGTCTCGGCGATCGTGTACTGCAGCGAGCGCGAGAACTTCCGGACGGTGTAGCCGCCGGCACCGATCACCACCGGGAACAGACCGATCAGGATGCCGTACTCACCCGTGATCGCGATGCTGACGATCATCGCGACGATCACCACGACGAAGAACACCGTCGTCCCGGAGAGCAGCATCGACGCGATCAGGCGTCCGGGGTGCACCTTGACGATGCGCGTCGCGTGCACGGCGGCGGGGTCGAGCTCCGGCGAGAAGAGCTCGCCGACACGGTCCTGCAGCACGCCGTTCGAGTCGCGACGGGCCGTCTCCTCGTCGTCCTGCGCGCCGGAGGCGAGCACGAGGATGCGCTGCCGGAGGTCGTCGGCTGCCCGCGCACCCAGGTACGCGAGCTGCACGTTGGCGTCGTTGCCGGCCTGGGCGATCTCGAGCTTCGCCGTCCCGAAGATCCGCGGGACCACCGGCCGCGAGATGTTGATGCCCTGGATCCGGTCGAGCCGCGCCTTGCGGTGGCTGCGGAACAGCACGCCCGAGCGGACCTCGACCACGTCGCCGGTCACGCGGAACTCGTGCATCCGCCAGGAGACGGTGAAGAGCCCCAAGAGCACCAGCAGGAGCACGACCACCCCGAGCAGCACCCAGCCGACGGCGCCGTGCTCCCAGACGTAGCGGACCGGGTCGCCGTCGTCCTGCGGTGCGCCGCCCGGGACGAAGAACTCGAGGAGCTGGTCCCGCAGGTTGTTGAGCACGTACCCGAGGATCACGATGAGGAAGATGCCGCCCTTGAGCAGCGGCGTCAGCGGGTGCAGGCGGTGCCACTCGCCGTCGGTCAGCGGAGCGGCAGCGGCAGCATCGCCACGCCGCGGGGGCGCGGGCGGCGGCGGTCCGGGTCGGAACGTCACGACGACTCCCTAGAGCCCGGCGCGGCGGGACTCGGCGAGCTCGACGAGCCGGTCGCGCAGCTCGTCGGCGTCGGCGGCGGGGATGCCCGGGATCCGCACGTTGGTCGCGGCGGCCGCGGTGACGAACTTCAGCTCGCTGAGCCCGAGGATCCGGTCGAGCGGTCCGCGGTTCACGTCGACGAGCTGCATGCGGCCGTACGGCACCGCGGTGAAGCGCTGCCACATGAGCCCGCGGCGCAGCACGAGGTCGTCGTCGCGCAGGGCGTAGCCGATCGCTCGGACCCGACGGGGCGTCAGGACGGCGGTGACCAGCGCGACGAGGGCGACCACGATCGCGACGCAGCTCCACACCGTGCCGGCGGCGCCCCCGAACCCGCCGAAGAGCACCGCGAAGAGCACGCACCCGGCGGTCACGACGACCCCGACCACGATCGTGCTGACGAGCTCCGTCCAGACGAGCTTCGGCGACACCCGCGTCCACGTGGTCCCGGTCAGGCCGAGGCCCGGCTCGTCGAGTCGTTCCAGCGGCATCACGGCCTCCTGCGGTCGTCGGTCAGTTCGCCGTCGTCCCACCCCGCGGCAGGTCGTCGTCGTCGTCGCCCGGTGGCGGCGCCATGCACATCCGCTCGGCGACGAGCGCACACACCACGAGCACGAGACCGCCCCCGACCGCGACGGCGTTCGGCAGGACCGAGCCTAGCGGCGGCAGGGCCGACCTGGTCAGGAGGTACAGCAACAGCCCGGCCGCGAACGCCCCGAAGAGCGCACCGGCCAGGCTCGAGGCCTTCGCCAGGACGACCACGCGCGTGGCGTAGAGCGGGTCGACGGGGTGCTGCCGGGTCGCGCCGTCGCGGGCGTGGCGGCGCACGGGTCGAGCCATCGCGACGACCGCGACGCCGATCAGCGCGAGCGTCACGCCGAGGGGCGTCGAGAGCAGCAGGGTGGGCGCCTGGCGCGAGGCCAGGACGGCGTCGAGCGCGAACCCGGCGACGACGGCGACGACCGCGACGCTGATCAGGGTGGAGGCGCGGGTGGGGTTCACGCGGCGGACCCCGACCCGGGCACGGCGTCGAAGAGCCGGGGCTCGTCGACGCGCTCGGTGTCGTCGCCGAGTCCGTCGAGCAGGTCCGCGACGCGTCCGGCGCCGGGCAGGACCGCGTCCGGGTCGGCGTCGAGCCACGGTGCGAGCACGAACGCGCGCTCCCCCGCCCGCGGGTGCGGGACGGTGAGCGTCCCGGAGTCGATCAGCAGGTCGTCGACGGCGATCACGTCGAGGTCGAGGGTGCGGTCGCCCCAGCGGACCTCGCGGGTGCGTCCGTGGTCGTCCTCGATGCGGTGCAGGGCGTCGAGCAGGTCGTGCGGCGCCAGGTCGGTCTCCACCACGACGACGCCGTTGCGGTACCGGGGCTTGCTGTCGTCGAGCCCGTCGAGCGTCAGGGCGACGGACTCGACCTCGTGGCTCGACGCCACCGGCCGGATGCCCGGCACGGCCGCGATCGCCTGCGCCGCGGCCCGCAGGGTGCTCCCGCGGTCCCCGAGGTTCGCACCGAGGGCGATGACTGCCCGGCTCACTCTTCTTCCTCGTGGGACACCGATCCACCGCGGGTGCGGCGGATCGTGATCGAGACGTCGGAGAACGGCACCGTGATCGGCGCCTGGGGCTTGTGCACGGTGACCTCGACCGCGAGCGCCGCCCGGTGGGTGAGGACCGCGGACGCGATGCGCTCGGCGAGGGTCTCGATGAGGTCGACGGGCCCGCCCTCGATCTCGGCCACGACCTGCTCGGCGACGACCCCGTAGTGCACGGTGTCGGCCAGGTCGTCGGACCCCGACGACACACGGGCGTCGACCTCGACCGCGACGTCGACGACGAAGTCCTGGCCGTCGGCGCGCTCGTGGTCGAACACGCCGTGGTTCCCCCGGGCACGGACCCCGGTCAGTCGGATGGTGTCCCTCACGATCGTGCTGCCCTCCAGGCATCCCAGACGTCGAGCACCGCACGGGTCGGTGCGGGGTCGTGTACGCGCACCCCCCACGCGCCGCGTTCGGCGGCGAGCAGGCTGATGGCGGCGGTGGCGAGGTCGCGGTCGCGCGGCGGTGCGCCGGCAGCACTGCCGACACCGTCGAGGAACCGCTTGCGAGAGGCGGCGACGAGCACCGGCAGGCCGATCGAGGCGAAGCGCTCGTACCCGGCCAGGATCTCCCAGTTCTGGGCGCCGTGCTTGGCGAAGCCGAGGCCGGGGTCGATGACCACCTGCTCCTCGCGGATTCCGAGGACGATCAGTTCGGCGACGCGGAGCTCGACCTCGCGCCGGACCTCCTCGACCGCGTGCGCGTACTCGGCGTTCCGGTGCATCCGGTCGCTGTGCCCACGCCAGTGCATCACGACGAAGCCGGCACCGGTGTCGCGCACGACCCTCGCCATGTCGTCATCGGCGAGGCCGCCCGAGACGTCGTTGACGATCGCGGCGCCGGCCTCGACCGCGCGCTCGGCGGTCGACGCGTTCATGGTGTCGACGCTCACCGCGATGCCCTCGGACACGAGCTGCCGGACGACCGGCAGGACGCGCTGCTGCTCGACCGCCACGGGCACCCGCTCGGCACCGGGTCGGGTCGACTCGCCGCCGACGTCGACCAGGTCCGCTCCTGCGCGGACGAGGTCGCGGGCGTGCGCGATCGCGGCGTCGACCGCCAGGTGCAGGCCGCCGTCGCTGAACGAGTCCGGCGTGACGTTGAGGATGCCCATCACCCGCGTGCGGTCGTCCGGTCCGCCGGCGCTGCCGCTCGACGCGCGGTCACGCCGCCGGCCGGTCACGATCTCGGGCACCGGTGCCGGCGCACGGAGGTCGATCGCGACCGTCGGCAGTTCCGCCGCGGCGGTCCGCGCCTCGTGCTCGGCGGCACGGGCGCGGTCCGCCTCGGCGAGGCGACGGGAGCGTCTCGTCGGCAGGTCGGTCATGCCGGCCTACGCGGGGGCGATACCGGGGTTGCCGAACGGGCGACGACGAGGCTTCGACGACGACTCGGTGTCGCCCTGCTCCGCCGCGGTCGACGCAGCCTTGCCCGGGAACTCGATCGCGGGCAGGTTCGAGACCGGACGACGGTCGCTCGAGAGCCACTGCGGGCGCTCCGGGAGCTTGCGGACGTCCTTGAAGATCTCGACGAGCTCCGGCGCGTCCAGCGTCTCCTTGTCGAGGAGCTCGCCGGCCAGGCGGTCGAGGATGTCGCGGTTGTCGTTGAGCACCTGGTAGGCCTCGTCGTGCGCCGCCTCGAGCAGGGCACGGGTCTCGGCGTCGACCGTCTCGGCGATGTTCTCCGAGTAGTCGCGTCCGCTGCTGCCGCCCATCTCGCGGCCGACGAACGGCTCGCTCGAGCCCGACCCGAGCTTGACGGAACCGACGGCACGACTCATGCCGTACTCGGTGACCATCTTGCGTGCGGTCGACGTGGCCTTCTCGATGTCGTTCGACGCACCCGTGGTCGGGTCGTGGAACACGATCTCCTCGGCGACGCGGCCACCCATGGCGTAGGTGAGCTGGTCGAGGAGCTCGTTGCGGGTCACGGAGTACTTGTCCTCGAGCGGGAGCACCATCGTGTAGCCGAGGGCGCGACCACGCGGCAGGATCGTGATCTTCGTCACCGGGTCGGTGTGGCGCATCGCGGCGGCGGCCAGGGCGTGACCACCCTCGTGGTACGCCGTGATCAGCTTCTCCTGGTCGGACATGATGCGCGTGCGGCGCTGCGGACCCGCCATGACGCGGTCGACGGCCTCGTCCAGGGCGCGGTTGTCGATGAGCTGCGCGTTCGACCGGGCGGTGAGCAGGGCGGCCTCGTTGAGGACGTTCGCCAGGTCGGCACCGGTGAAGCCCGGCGTCTTGCGGGCGAGGAGCTCGAGGTCGACGCTCGCAGCGAGCGGCTTGCCCTTCGCGTGCACCTCGAGGATCTGCTTGCGGCCCTGCAGGCTCGGGGCGTCGACGCCGATCTGGCGGTCGAAGCGGCCCGGACGCAGGAGCGCGGGGTCGAGGACGTCGGGGCGGTTCGTCGCCGCGATGAGGATGACGTTCGTCTTGCCGTCGAAGCCGTCCATCTCGACGAGGAGCTGGTTCAGCGTCTGCTCGCGCTCGTCGTTGCCACCGCCGATGCCGGCGCCACGGTGGCGGCCCACGGCGTCGATCTCGTCGATGAAGACGATCGCGGGGGCGTTCTGCTTGGCCTGCTCGAACAGGTCACGGACGCGGCTCGCACCGACACCGACGAACATCTCGACGAAGTCCGAACCGGAGATCGAGTAGAACGGCACGCCGGCCTCGCCCGCGACGGCGCGTGCGAGCAGGGTCTTGCCGGTGCCGGGAGGGCCGTACAGCAGCACGCCCTTCGGGATCTTCGCGCCGACCGCCTGGAACTTCGCGGGCTCCTGCAGGAACTCCTTGATCTCGTGGAGCTCCTCGATCGCCTCGTCCGAACCGGCGACGTCGGCGAAGGTGACCTGCGGGTTCTCCTTGTTGTTCATCTTCGCGCGCGACTTGCCGAACTGCATGACCTTCGAGCCGCCGCCCTGGGCACTCGAGAGCAGGAACCAGAACAGGGCGCCGATGATGAGGAACGGCAGGATGATCCCGAGGAGCGACAGGAACCAGTTGCCCTGGTTCACCACGTCGTTGTACCCGTCGGGCAGGTTCGCGTCGTTGACGGCCGAGACGACCTCTTCGCCACGCGGCGTGGAGTAGTAGAACTGCTCCTTCGCGTTGCCGTCCTTGAGGGTCAGGTCGACGCGCTGCTCGGTCGAGTTGACGACCACGGACGAGACCTTGCCGTCGGCGAGCTGCTCGAGACCCTTCTGGGTGTCGATCTGCTGCGTGCCGGACTGTGCGATCACGCTCCAGCCGATGAAGATGCCGACCAGCGCGATGAGCACGTAGAGGTACGGGCCGCGGAAGATGCGCTTGAAGTTCATGTGATCCGGGCGCGATGGCCCGACACCTTTCTCTGCCGGAGTTGCGTGGAGGTCAGCATACGGCGGTGACTCTGTGGCGAGAATGGGTGTCCTCTGCGGGCGAACTCCACCCGTGCCCGGAGGGAGCCGTACGGGCCGCCCGTGGTCCGGACGGCCCGGCGGGCCTCAGGAGTAGACGTGCGGCGCGAGGACGCCGATGCCGCGCAGGTTGCGGTAGCGCTCGTCGAAGTCCAGGCCGTAGCCGACCACGAACGCGTCGGGGATCTCGAAGCCGGCGTACTTCACGTCGACCTCGACCTTGGCGGCCTCGGGCTTGCGGAGCAGCGCGACGATCTCGACGCTCGCGGCACCGCGGGACTCGAGGTTCTGCTTCAGCCAGGACAGCGTCAGGCCGGAGTCGATGATGTCCTCGACGATGATGACGTCGCGGCCGTGCAGGTCGGTGTCGAGGTCCTTGAGGATCCGCACGACGCCGGACGACTTCGTGCCGGAGCCGTACGACGAGACCGCCATCCAGTCCATGCGCGCCTGCATCTTGAGGTGCCGCGAGAAGTCCGCCATGACCATGACGGCGCCCTTCAGCACGCCGACGAGCAGCGGGTCCTTCCCCGCGTAGTCACGGTCGACCACCGCGGCGAGTTCGGCGAGCTTCTCGTCGATCTGCTCGGGGGTGAAGAGCACTTCGGACAGGTCTGCCTGGACGTCGGAGAGTTCCACCAGAGCACTCTAACGGGCGGCGAACGCGATGCGCTCGCCCTCGCGCGACGCCCGGACCCCCGGCAGGTCGACCGGGCCCTGCCCGCGCCAGTCGGTCACGAGCCGGCAGACCTCGAGCGTCTGCGTGCGGGACAGCGTCACGCCGAACTCCCCCTCGACCGCCAGGCGGACGAGTCGCTGCCGGAGCGCCGGCGGGTTCGCCAGCAGCTCCGGCACGGAGAGCGAGATGCCTGCCTCGGAGTGCTCGGCGAGGTCCTCCGCCATCTCCTCGGCGAAGTGGTCGAGTGCCGCGGCGTCCTCGCGGAGCTGCTCGGCGGTGCGGGCGAGCGCCTCGGGCACCCCCGCGCCGAGCTCCCGCTCGAGCGCCGGCATCAGCGTGCTCCGGACGCGCACCCGTGCGTACGCGGGGTCGTCGTTCTGCGGGTCGTCCCACGGCACGAGGCCCGCGGCGACCGCCGCCTGCCGGGTCGTGTGCCGGCGGACACCGAGGAGCGGCCGGCCGTACGCCGGCCCGGTCGCGCGTCGCGCGAGCGGCGGCATGCCGGACAGCGCGTCCGGCCCGCTGCCCCGCAGCAGGCCCAGCAGCACGGTCTCGGCCTGGTCGTCGAGCGTGTGGCCGAACAGCACCAGGGGTGACCCGGTGTCGGCGGCGACCTCCGCGACGGCGGCGTGCCGTGCCTCCCGGGCGGCGCCCTCCGGACCACCGTCCGTGCCGACCGCGACCCTGCGGACCGTCACCGGGTCGAGACCCACCGACGCGGCCGTCCGGGAGGCACGGCTCGCCACCGCCTCGCTGCCCGCCTGGAGCGCGTGGTCGACCACGACCGCGCCGGCCCGCAGGTCCTGCTTCGGTGCCTCGAACGCGGTGGCCGCGGCGAGCGCGAGCGAGTCCGCTCCCCCGCTCAGCGCGACCGTGACCAGGTCGCCGCGGTGCAGCAGCCCCTCGTCACGAGCCTGGGCGAGGAGCGTCCGGACCGCCAGCCGGGTCGCGGCGACGGCCGGGTCCAACCGGGGACGCGGAGTGTTCACCCGGTAACGTTAGCCGCGCTTTCTTCCCGCACATGAGACCAGGAGCGCACCATGACCGCGTACGACGTCGTCGTCGAGATCCCCAAGGGCAGCCGCAACAAGTACGAGGTCGACCACGAGACCGGTCGTGTGTACCTCGACCGCGTGCTGTTCACGTCCTTCGTCTACCCGACCGACTACGGGTTCTTCGAGAACACGCTGGCCGACGACGGCGACCCCGTGGACGCGCTCCTGCTGCTCGAGTACCCGGTGTTCCCGGGCGTCGGCGTGAAGGTCCGCCCCGTCGGTGTCTTCAAGATGAGCGACGAGGCCGGCAACGACGCGAAGGTCCTCGTGGTCCCCGCGAAGGACCCGCGCTGGCAGCACATCCAGGACATCTCGGACGTCGACGAGCAGACCAAGGCCGAGATCGCGCACTTCTTCGAGCGCTACAAGGACCTCGAGCCGAACAAGTGGGTCAAGGCCGACGGCTGGGGCGACGCCGCGGAGGCCGAGGCGATCGTGCAGGCCGGCCAGGCCGCGTACGTGCCCGCCGGTCACTGACGCTCGCACGAACGACGGCGCCCGCGCTCCCCGAGGGGAGCGCGGGCGCTGTCGTTCGTGCTGGTCGCCGGTCGCTCGGACTCCGGTCGTCGGTCGTCGGTCACCGGTCGCCGGTGCCGGTGCCGGTCGCCGGTCGCCGGCCGGTCGCTCGGGCTAGAGCGAGCCGCTCGGGCGGGCGACGTACGGCAGGAGCTGGTTCGGCAACCAGATGCCGCGCTCGACCACGCCGACACCGGGGCGGGCGGCCTCGACCATCGTGCCGTAGCTCGTGACGATGCTGTCGTGGTAGGCGCCGGAGACGCTGCCGTTCGACGAGTAGAAGAGGATGTCGCCCGGCTGGCGCTGCGACAGCGGGACGAGCCGGCCGATCGACGCGAAGTGGTTGTACTGCCAGACGACGTTGTGCCCGCCGGTCGCGATGCCCTGCGAGTTGTACGCCATCATCACCAGGCCGGAGCAGTCCCAGGTGTTCGGACCCGCGCCGGTCAGCACGTACGGCTTGCCGAGCTGGGCACGGGCGAACGCGATGGCGCCGGCGGCCTTCGACGGGCTCGAGACCGGTGCCGGTGCGGGGGCCGGAGCGGGGGCCGGCGCCGGCGCAGGGGCCGGCGCGGGCGCGGGCGCGGGAGCCGGACGTGACGGGGTCGTGTTCGGCTGCGTCGTGCTCGGGCGCGACGGGCTCGTGCTCGGGCGCGAGGGGCTCGTGTTCGGCTGCGTCGTGCTCGGCTGGTTCGTGCTCGGGCGCGACGGCACGGACGGCGACGCGGGGTCGCTGCTGCCACCGGGGTCGCCGGCGCTGGGTGCCGTGTCACGGGAGGCGGCGGCGGTCCTGGCAGCGAGCTGCTGCTCGGCCCGCTTCGCCTGCTGCTCGTTCCAGTACGCCGTCTCGGTCGCCTTGCTCGTCCCCTTGAGGAACGCCAGCTGGTCGAGCACCTCGGACTGCTCGTCCTGCTGCTGCTGCACCCGGGCACGAGCCGAGGCGGACGCGTCGTTGGCGTCGTCGAGGGCACGCTCGGACTTCGTGGTCGCTGCGGCGAGGGCCTTCGTCGCCGCCGACTGCTGCGCGGCGATCGACTCGACGGTGTTCTGGTCGGTCTGTGCCTGTGCGAGCACACGGGCCGAACGCTCGGACAGGTGCGAGACCGTTCCCACGCGGTAGAGCAGGTCCTTCGCGTCCGAGGCGTCGACGAGCATCGAGGTCGACAGGTCACCGCCGCCCGTGCGGGAGAGCTCGACCACGAGCCCGGCGACCTGGGCCGCCGACTCGTCCGCCCGCCGCTCGGCACGCTTCGCCTGCGCCGTCAGGTCGTCGAGGGACGCCTGCGCCTCCTGCTGCTGCGACACCGCCATCGCGTAGTCCTGCGCCGCCTGGAGCTCGGAGACCTCGGCGCTGTCCGCGGCGTCCTGCAGCGTCTGCAGCCGGGCACTCAGCTCGTCCGCCGTCGTCTGGGCCTGCGCCGTGTCGGCCTTCGCCTGGCGCACGTCGTCCCAGCTCGGGGCCGAGGGAGCTGCCTGGGCGGGACCGGCGAGGACGACCGACAGACCGATGCCGAGGACGGCGACGACCGCGGTGCAGCCGGACAGGGTGGAGGGCTTCATGTCTCGCTCAGGGCCTCTCGACGGCGCTGTTGCTCATACCGAGATCCCCCGCGCTGCCATGAAGGGGACCGGGTCGACGGCGGAGCCGTTCACCCGGGTCTCGAAGTGGAGGTGGCATCCGGTCGACCAACCGGTCGAGCCGATCTTCGCGATCTGCTGTCCGGCCTCGACGTGCTGCCCGACGGAGACGAGGATGCCGCCGTCGACGATGTGCCCGTAGGCGGTGGAGATGCCGCCGCCGTTGTCGAGGACGACCTCGTTGCCGTAGCCGCCGCCGTTGGCCGCGAACGTCACCGTGCCGGCGTGGGCGGCGTAGATCGGGGCGTAGCAGGCGGGCGCGAGGTCGACGCCGGCGTGCAGTGCCCGGTAGTGGGTGTACGGGTCGACGCGGTAGCCGTACGGGCTCGTCTGGTACCCGCCGGCGGGACGGACCCACCCGGAGGAGTTCGGGGCCCCGCCGCCGGAGCCGCCCTGGCCCGTCGCGGCCGCCTGCTCGGCAGCCTTCGCGGCCGCCGCAGCCCGGGCCGCCTCACGGGCCTTCTCGGCAGCGACGCCCTTGTCGTACTCGGCCTCGACGTCCTTCGCGTTCGTGGTCAGCAGGGTGAGCTGCGCCTCGAGGCGGGCCTTGTTGTCCGCCTGCGCGTCGACCGCGGTCTGTGCCCGGTCGGCGGCGTCCTGGGCCGCCTGCATCTTCGCCTGGGCCGCGTCGGCGAGGGTGCCGAGGGCCTCCTTCGCCTGCTCGGCGCGGTCGGCGAGGCCCTGGGCGACACCGCGGTCCTGCGAGGCCTGCGAGTAGATGCCGTCGGCCTGCTCCGTGAGCTTCGACATCGCGCCGAGCTCGTAGAGCAGGTCACCCGAGTCGGACGGGTGCGTGAGGATGTCGGTCGTCACGTCGTTCGCACTCGCGCGACCGAGCTGCGCGGCGAGCTGGCCGGCCTGCTCCTCGGAACGCTTCGCGGTGCGGTCGGCGTCGTCCGCCTGGTGCTGCAGCGTCTGCTGCTCGAGCGTCGCCGCGTCGTACTTCGTCTGCGCCGTCTGGTAGGCCGTGCCGGCTGCCTCGGACTCCTGCTGCGCGGCCGATGCCTTCGCGGTCAGGTCCTGCAGGAGCGCCTTGATCTCGGTGACCTTGGCCTGCTGGGCGTCCTTCGATGCCTTGGCCTGCTCGACGTCCGACCAGCTGGGGTACCCGGCAGCCGATGCCGCGGAGACCGGGCCGACCGCGGCGAGTGCCCCGGCGGAGAGCACGACGGCGACCGCGGCGGCGATCACGCGGCGGCGGGAGCGGGGGCGGGGGATGCGGTGGGGTGCAGGCGACATGGTCTCGGTTTCGTAACGGTGCGGCGAGGCTCGGGCACGCCACACTGTCAACAGACGCAACAGTAACAACACGGGTCACGGCAGGGACACCCCCGAGCGAGGGCCTCGGCCGCCCATGATGGTCGCACCGAGCGCCCGACCGATGCCCACGGGGACGGCGCGACACGCCGGGGATGCACGCTCGGGGGCACTCGATTTGTGCATCACGCAGAGCGTCCGTATGCTTGACTCCCGGTAGCGCACGGCGCAGCTTGCGGCCCTATCGTTTAGTGGCCTAGGACACCGCCCTTTCACGGCGGCAGCACGGGTTCGAATCCCGTTGGGGTCACTCCACGTGAGTGAGCAAGCAGCAGTACGACACCGAACACAACACAATATGGCCCTGTAGCGCAGTTGGTTAGCGTGCCGCCCTGTCACGGCGGAGGTCGCGGGTTCAAGTCCCGTCAGGGTCGCCACGGCTGGATAGCTCAGTTGGTAGAGCGTTCGACTGAAAATCGAAAGGTCCACGGATCGATGCCGTGTCCAGCCACGGTGAAGAGCCCCTCACGAGAGTGAGGGGCTCTTTTGCGTTCCCGGCGCGGGCTGCGGGGCTCCCGCGCCCGGTGCTCGGCCGCGCTCGTCATCCGTCGCTCGTCGCACTTCGGCGGCTCGACCTGCTCGCGCACAACGAGAAGCACATCGCGCCACGGACTTCCCTGGCGCGACGTGCTTCCGGTTGTGCAGCGGGACCGCTGCGGCTTCGCAGCCTCAGGCCTCGCGGGTCTTCGGGCTGCTGTCGTTCGTCTTCGCCGGGTCGAGCTCGACGACCGACCCGAGGGCGTCGTCGATGCGGGACATCAGCTCCGCGGGGATCTGCACCCCGGCAGCGCCGGCGTTGTCGTGCACCTGCTCCGGACGCGAGGCACCGATGATCGCCGACGCCACGTTCTCGTTCTGCAGCACCCAGGCCACCGCGAGCTGCGCCATCGACAGGCTCAGCTCGTCCGCGATCGGCTTGAGCTCCTGCACCGCCGAGAGCGTCTCGTCGTTCATGAACCGCTCGATCATCTTCGCGCCACCCTTGTCGTCGGTGGCGCGCGAGCCCTCCGGCAGGGGCTGACCGGGCTGGTACTTGCCCGTCAGGACGCCCTGCGCGATCGGGGACCAGACGATCTGCGAGATCCCGAGCTCCTTCGACGCGGGGACGACCTCGCCCTCGATGACCCGCCAGAGCGCCGAGTACTGCGGCTGGTTCGAGATGAGCTGGAACCCGAGGTCCTTCGCGAGCTCGGCCCCGGCCCGGAGCTGGTCCGCGGTCCACTCCGAGACGCCCACGTACAGCACCTTGCCCTGTCGCACGACGTCGGCGAACGCCTGCATCGTCTCCTCGAGCGGGGTCTCGTGGTCGAAGCGGTGCGCCTGGTACAGGTCGACGTAGTCGGTCTGCAGCCGCTCGAGCGAGCCGTCGATCGACTCGAGGATGTGCTTCCGGCTCAGCCCGGTGTCGTTGTGCCCCTTCGGGCCGGTCGGACCGAAGACCTTCGTGGCGATCTCGAGGGACTGGCGCCGCTCCCCCTTGAGCGCCTCGCCGAGGACGGTCTCGGCCCCGGTGTTCGCGTAGACGTCGGCGGTGTCGAACGTCGAGATGCCGACGTCGAGCGCGGCCCGGACGCAGGCGATCGCCGCGTCGTTCTCGACCTGGGATGCGTGGGTGAGCCAGTTGCCGTAGGTGATCTCGGAGACCTTGAGGCCCGAGTTGCCGAGGTAGCGGTACTCCATGTGCGTGTCACTCCTGTCGTGGAGCGCGTCGGTGCGCCCCGACCCGTGACGGTAGTCCGCGTCGACCGTGCCGCCTCCACCGTTCACTCCGGAGCCGCTACCGTGAAGTATCAGTTGCTCGGGGCAAGACGAAACCCCGGCGATGTGGCCGAGGCCAGTGATCGTTCCGGGGTCTTCGGGAACGATGCTACACGGAGGGGGATCGTCGGTGGAAGGACGGCAGGTCACACGCGACGACGCGCTCGTCGAGGTGCTCACCAGGGAGCGGCTGGCGTCCTACGAGCGATCTGCGGGGCGGGTGGCGGGAGCGCTCCGGCTCTACGAGTGGAACATGCGGGCTGCTGCCGCCGTGACGGAGTTGACCGGTGTCGTCGACGTCGTGGCAAGGAACGCCATGGACACCGAACTGCGGCGCTGGGCAAGATCTCGGCGTCGAGAGGCGACGTGGTTCGACGTCGCGCCGTTGGACGGACCGGGACGCCGCGACCTGGCGAAGGCACGGGCCAGAGCGACGCGCGGTGAGCGGCGCCCGGAAGTGCACGGGGCGGGACCTCCACCGCGACCTCGACGATGCGCTCGAGCTGCTCGGCTGGATCCACCCCGCCGCCGCCGAGTGGGCGGCGGACGTGACGTCGCTCAGCGCGGTCCTCGACGCCCGACCCAGCGGATGAGGGGCAGGATCGCAGGGGCGCGGTGCACAGCGGCACCGCCGGGAGCAAGGGAGCATCCATGTCGGGACCGAGCGTGCTGTTCATCGGCGGCAGCGGCATCATCAGCGCCGCGTGCGTCCGCGAAGCCGTCGAGCAGGGGTACGACGTCACCGTGCTCAACCGGGGCACGACCGACAAGCGGCCGATCCCGGATGCCGTGACGCGCCTCCAGGCCGACGTGTCCGACCGCACCGCGCTGGAAGCCGCGATCGGCGACCAGCACTGGGACGTCGTCATCGACTTCGTGGCGTTCACGCCCGACCAGGTGCAGCGGGACATCGAGGTGTTCACGGGTCGCACGAACCAGTACGTCTTCATCTCGTCGGCCTCGGCGTACCAGACGCCCGCGACGCACCTGCCGATCACCGAGTCGACGCCGCTGAAGAACCCGTTCTGGCAGTACTCCCGCGACAAGATCGCGTGCGAGGACCTGCTCACGAAGGCGTACCGCGAGGACGACTTCCCGATGACGATCATCCGGCCGTCGCACACCTACGACGAGACCCTCGTGCCGTTCTCGGGCGGGTGGACGGTGCTCGGACGGATGCGTGCGGGCAAGCCGATCGTCGTGACCGGCGACGGTAGCTCGCTGTGGACGATCACGCACGCGCGGGACTTCGCGGTCGGGTTCGTCGGGCTGCTCGACCGTGCCGAGGCGATCGGCGAGGCGTTCCACATCACCGGCGACGAGGCCCCGACCTGGGACCGCATCGCCCACGAGCTGGCGGCGGCCGCGGGGGTCGAGGACCTCCAGCTCGTGCACGTCCCGGCCGACGCGATCGACGCGCTCGACGCCGACTGGGGCGCGAGCCTGCTCGGGGACAAGGCGAACACCTCGGTCTTCGACAACACGAAGGTGCAGACGCTCGTGCCCGAGTTCGCGCAGACGACGTCGATCCGGCAGGGGGCGCGGGAGATCGTCGCGTGGTTCGACGCCGACCCGTCGCGCCAGGTGACGGACGAGCACCTCGACGGGCTGATGGACCAGCTCGTCGAGCGCTGGCAGGTGCGCTGACGCGGGGCGGGTGCGGCGCGCGCGGCGCAAGGTGCGACGTGCGCGGCGCACGGCGCACAGCGCGAGGCGCCGGTGCACAACCGGAGGCACGTCGCGCAACGGAATCGCGTGGCGCGACGTGCCTCCGGTTGTGCGGACGGGTGCTGATGCGCGCGGTGAGCGACGCGGGCGCGGGCGCGGTGGGCGACGCGGGCGCGGGCGCGGTGGGCGACGCGGGCGCGGCCGAGCGCGACGGACGGGAGGCGCGGCACCCGCTGGCACCGCGCCTCCCGTCCGTCGGCTGGTCGCGTCTAGCGCGCGGCCAGCACCTCGCCGAGGGTCCCGATCGCCAGACGCACCTCGTCGTCGGTGACGACGAGCGGCGGCGCGAAGCGGATCGTCGACCCGTGCGTGTCCTTCACGAGCACGCCGCGGTCGGCCAGGTCGTGCGCGATCTCCTTGCCGGTGCCGAGCGCGGGGTCGATGTCGATCCCCGCCCAGAGTCCGGCGACCCGGTGCGAGACGACCCCGTGCCCGACGAGCTCGTCGAGCAGCCCACGGAGCAGCGGTTCGCCGTCGAGCGCCCGCTGCTGGAACGTGCCCTCGCCGAGCATCGCGACGACCTCGGACCCGACGGCGGCCGCGAGCGGGTTGCCGCCGAACGTCGAACCGTGCTCGCCCGGACGCAGGACGCCGAGCACCTCGCGGGAGCCGACGACGGCCGACACCGGGACGATGCCGCCGCCCAGGGCCTTGCCGAGCGTGATCAGGTCGGGTCGGACACCGACACGCGAGACGGCCAGGGTGTGCCCGGTGCGCCCGAGCCCGGACTGGATCTCGTCGGCGACGAACAGCGCACCGAACTCGTCGCAGACCGCGCGGACCTCGGGCAGGTAGGACTCGGGCGGGATGACCACGCCGCCCTCGCCCTGGATCGGCTCGAGCAGGACGGCGACGACGGTCTCGTCCATCGCCTCCCGCAGGGCCGCTGCATCGCCGTACGGCACCGTGCGGAAGCCCGGCGTGTACGGGCCGAAGTCCTCGCGGGCCGAGGGGTCGTCCGAGAACGACACGATCGTGGTGGTGCGCCCGTGGAAGTTCCCGGACGCGACGATGATCGTGGCCTGCCCGGCCGGCACGCCCTTGACGCGGTAGCCCCATGCGCGCGACACCTTGATCGCGGACTCGACGGCCTCGGCCCCGGTGTTCATCGGGAGCACGAGTTCGGTGTCGGTCAGCGATGCCAGAGCGGCGGCGAAGGGTCCGAGCCGGTCGTTCACGAACGCGCGGCTCGTCAGGGTCACCCGGTCGAGCTGGGCCCGGGCGGCGTCGAGCAGCCGGGGGTTGCCGTGGCCGAAGTTCACCGCGGAGTACGCGGCGAGTCCGTCCAGGTAGCGCTTGCCGTCGACGTCGGTCACCCACGCACCCTGGCCGGACGCGATGACGACCGGCAGCGGGCTGTAGTTGTGGGCGAGGGAGCGGTCCTCGACGGCGAGCGCGGCGACGGTGGCACCACCGGCTACGGTGGCGTCGCCGGACGCGCCGGCACCCGCGTGGGTGCCGGCTCCGGTCGCGGTGCTCACGGTTACCGCGCGACCGAGGTGCCGGTGCCGACGGGGTGCAGGTCGAGCGTGCAGCACTTCACGCCGCCGCCGCCGAGCAGCAGCTCGGACAGGTCGACACCGATCGGGTTGTAGCCCTTCTCACGCAGCTGCTCGGCGAAGGTCGTCGCACGCGATGCGATCACGACGTTGTAGCCGTCGGAGTACGAGTTGAGGCCGAGGATCGCGGCGTCCTCCTCGGTCGCGATGACCGCGTCGGGGAAGCGCTCGCGCAGGATCGCCAGCGAGGGCTCGTCGAAGGCGCTCTCCAGGTAGGCGATGTTCGAACGGCCGGTCGCGTCGGGCTCCGGGTCGAGCACGGCGATGGCGGTGTCGAGGTGGTAGAAGCTCGGGTTGATGAGCTTGAGGGTGACGACCTCGCGGCCGTAGATGCGGGCGAGCTCCTCGTGCGAGGTGCTGTCGGAGCGGAAGCCCGTGCCGGCGAAGATCGTGTCGCCGATGAGCAGGAAGTCACCCTCGCCCTCGTTGGTCTCCTCGGGCTCGGCGACGGTGAGGCCGGCGCTGCGGAACCAGTCCATGTACGCGGGTCCCTCGGGCTGGCGCTCGGGGTACTGGAACTTCGCGCCGTACGCGACGCCGTCGAGCACGAAGCCGCCGTTGGCCGCGTAGACCATGTCGGGCAGGCCCTCGATCGGCTCGATGTACGAGATGTCGAAGCCGAGCTGCTCGTAGACGTCGACGAGCGACTGCCACTGCTCGACGGCCTTCGACGTGTCGGTCGGCTCCTCGGGGTGCATCCACGGGTTGATCCGGTAGCTCACCGTGTAGTGCGTCGGCTTGCACATCAGGATCGTGCGCTTCGTGGCGACACGGGCCGGTGCGGCCTGCGGTTCGGTTGCGGTGTTCGACATCAGTCCTCCTGGGACCGGGGCCCGAGCCTGCCAGGAACCACCACGGGTGAAGCACTCCGATGAGATGCAGGCTCACTCACCGCAGCGGACCAGGTCGACGCCAGCAGCAGTCTGACACGAACGGTCCGATCGGTGCAGTACCCCGTCCACGAGCGCATGGCACCCGTTCGGGTGACGCACGATTCCTGCGTCGGACGCACCTGGCTCGCAAGAACCCCGCGTACGATCGACGAACATGGACACGCTCGACCACCGCATCCTGGACCAGCTCCGGGAGAACGCCCGAGCCGGCTACGGCGACATCGGATCGGTGGTCGGCCTCTCCGCGTCGGCGGTCAAGCGTCGGGTCGATCGCCTGGTCGCCGACGGGGTCATCCAGGGCTTCACGATCAAGGTCGACCCCGCGGTCGAGGACCGCGGGACCGAGGCCTGGGTCGAGCTGTACTGCCGCGGCACCGTCTCCCCCGACGAGCTCCGCACGCTGCTCGACACCGTGCCCGAGGTCGTGGACGCCGGGACCGTCACCGGCAGCGCCGACGCCGTCGTGCACATGCGCTCCCGTGACCTGCCGGCGCTCGAGCTCGCACTCGACCGGGTGCGCCTGGCCCCGCAGGTCGACCACACCCGCAGCGCCATCGTCCTGTCGAAGCTCGTCTCCCGCGAGTCCGCGTAGCCCCCGTCTCCTCCGCGGAACGCAACGTCGGCGACGGTGCGCAGCGGCACAGCGGTCCGAGGGAGCGCCCTCGTTGCGTCTTGCGAGCGTCCCGCGCGTAGGGTCGCGGTCGTGGGAATCGGGAGGACGGCCGGGAGGCGCGGCGCCACTCCCACGCGTCCGCCGGCGGCCCGCCGCCTGGTTGCCGCAGCCGCCGCCGCGTACGTCACGAACTGCCTCTGGGGCACCGCGGTCGCGGTCCGGGTCATCCGCACGGAGAAGCTCCGCGTCGTGCACCACGGCCTCTTCGTCGTGACCGCGACCCTGACCGGGGTCGCCGCGACCACCCCGGCCTGGACACGGGACCGCTCCGCACTGTTCCTGCTGCCGGCGCTCGTCCCCCTCGCCCTCGCTCCACGCACGAACCCCCGCTCCGGAGCACACTGGAGAGTCGCGGTCGCCGCCGCACCGTCCTACCTGGGGGCGTTGCTCGCACGGCGCTGACCGCGACGACGAGACACGAGGGATGCAGTGGAGCTCTTCGAGGCCATCCGACGCCGGCGCACGACCAACGGCGCGTTCCTGCCCGACCCGGTGTCCGAGGAGCACCAGCGGCTGCTGATGGAGCTCGCAGGACGTGCACCCTCGCAGTTGAACAGCCAACCGTGGCGCTTCGTCATCGTCGAGGAGCGCGACACCATCGACCGCATCGCCGACATCAGCGGCCGGTCGATGACGCAGACGATGGCCGAGGGCTCGTTCTTCACGCGCTACCGTCCGTACTTCCGGTTCTCGCAGGCCGAGATGGACGAACGTCGGGACGGGATGCTGTTCGACAAGCTGCCGGGACCGCTCAAGCCCTTCACGAAGCAGGTGTTCACCAAGCGCGGGCAGCTCCTCATGAACACGCTCCGGGTACCGCAGACCCTCGGCGAGGAGAACCGGAAGCTCGTCGCCGGGTCGCCGCTCCTGCTCGGGGTGATGCTCGACCGCGACGAGTACCGGAAGGAGGCGCGCAACGCCTTCTACTCCGTGTTCAGCATGGGCGCGGCGATGGAGAACGTCTGGCTCGCGACGACCGAGCTCGGCCTCGGGATCCAGTTCGTGTCCTTCCCGATGGAGGTCGAGGAGGCCTGGGCCGAGGTCGAGCGGCTCCTCGCGGTGCCGCCGGAGCTCGAGCTGATGGCCGTCTACCGGATCGGCTACCTGCCGCCGGAGCGTCGACGTCCCGCCATCGACTGGGTGTCGAACGAGCGGAAGCGCCCGTCGCAGTACGTGTTCCGCGGGACCTGCGCGACCCCGCAGCAGGGGTGGGACGACGCGCCGGACGCTGCCCGCGCGACCGACGGGACCGTCTCGTGACCGCCGGACAGCGGGGCGGGGGCGAGCCGGGCCTCCCGGCCGTCTCGCCGGAGGCACCGCCCCTGCGCGGGACGCCGTGGATCTCGCAGGACTGGCTCGACGTGGTCTTCGTGCACTGGCGCGTCGACGTGTCGGCGGTGGCACCGCTGCTGCCCGCCGGAGCGCACCCGGACACGATGGCGCCGGACGGGACGGACGACGGCGCGACCACCTGGGTGGGCCTCATCGGGTTCCGCTTCACGGACACGCGATTCCCGCCGCTCGGCGGGCTCGGACGGGCCGGCAGCGTCGGCGACTTCGTCGAGGTCAACGTGCGCGTCTACACGCGCGACGACCAGGGCCGTCGGGGCGTCGCGTTCCTGTCACTGGACGCCGGGAAGCTCCTGCCGACGATCGGCGCACGGGTCGCGACGGGCCTGCCGTACTGGTGGGCGCACGCGGCGATCCGGAAGACCGACGGCCGGGTGGGCTACGCGATGCGTCGGCACGGGACGCACCTGCGGTCGACCTTCGACGTCCGGGTGGGCGACGCGGTCGACGAGCCGACGCCCCTCGAGACGTTCCTGACGGCACGGTGGGGCATGCACGTGCGGCGGGTCGGCGCGACACGCTACTGGCCGAACGAGCACGAGGCGTGGCCGCTGCACCGGGCGTCCCTCGTGTCGCTGCGGGACGACCTGGTGGCGGCTGCGGGGCTGCCCTTCGGACTGTCCGGACTGGAGCCGGACTCGGTGCTGTACTCGCCGGGGGTGACCACGCGGTTCGGGCGGGGACGCTGAGCATCACACTCGGCATGATGACAGCATCCCGTATTCCACATACATAGCCTTTCGGAGTCCGTTGAGTCTCCGAAAGGGAACAGCATGAACCTCCGCCCACTCACCGTCGGATCCGCCGTGGTCCTCGCGAGCTGCATCGCCGTCGGCGCTGCGAGCTCCGGCGCGTTCGCCGCGCCCGAGCAGCACGCTCGGTCGGCGGCATCGTCCGCGACGACGGCCCGATCCGCCATCACCGACGTCCAGCAGACCCCGCAGCGGGTCGGCGACCAGCAGTGGGTCGAGGTGCGCGTCACCGTCGACGCACCGACGGTCGTGCGCCTCCTCGACCCGTCGGGTGAGCCCGTCGCCGCGAAGAGCGGCGATCCTCGGAAGCAGGTCGTGTTCCAGGTGAAGCCCACCGGTCAGGACACTGCGCGCTACGCGGTGGACACCGGGCAGTCCTCGGCCGTCCGCGTCGTCGACCTCGACTTCCGCGGCCTCCCCCTGTCCGCGCCGCTCGACCTCAGCTCGGAGCGCCGCCTGGAGGAGATCGCCCGTGCGGTCGCACACGGCCAGTTCGTCCACGAGATGCGGTACGACGCGCTCCCGGGCGCCGAGGTGACGGTCGTGGCCAACGGCCGCTCGGAGGTCGTCACGGCCTCGGGTGACGGGGTCGCGACGGTCCCCGTCGAGTTCCGCGCGGGTGACAACCAGGTGCGGGCGAAGCAGGTGCTCGGGGAGAAGGAGTCGCTCGAGTCCGACGACCACTACACGTTCGGCGGCGGGTCGAGCGGCGGCGGCGAGCAGCCCGGCGACGGCAACGGCGGCGGCTCCGGCGGCGGCGAACAGCCCGGCGACGGCAACGGCGGCGAGCAGGTCGACCCCCGGTCGCTGCGTCTCGACCAGCAGCAGGGCGCCGAGCTCACCCCGAAGGACGGCAAGATCACCCTCTCCGGCCGCGCCTCCGCCGGCTGGATCACCGTGTACGGCAGCGGCGAACAGGTCCTCGCGACCACCCAGGTCGAGGACAGCCGCTGGTCCGTCGACATCCCCGCGGTCGCCGGCGCCCAGATCGCGTTCATCGCGCTCTCCGCCACCGAACACGGCGCACCCGTCGCCAACGAACGACTGAGCTACCTCGTCCGCGAGACCGGCGAACAGCCCGGCAACGGCAACGGTGGCGGGCAGGTCGATCCCGGATCGCTGCGTCTCGACCAGCAGCAGCAGGCCGATCTGACCCCGAAGGACGGCAAGGTCACCCTCTCCGGTCGCGCCTCCGCCGGCTGGATCACCGTCTACGGCAGCGGCGAACAGGTCCTCGCGACCACCCGGGTCGAGGACGGCCGCTGGTCCGTCGACATCCCCGCGGTCGCCGGCGCCCAGATCGCGTTCATCGCGCTCTCCGCCACCGAGCACGGCGAGACCGTCGCCCACGAACTCCTCCACTACAACGTCATCGACGCAGGCTCCGGCGGCGGCGAACAGCCCGGCAACGGCAACGGTGGCGGCGAGACGCCCGGTGACGGCAACGCTGGCGGCTCCGGCGGTGGCGAGCAGTCGCCCGCCGAGCTCGCGGTCGACCAGTCGGGGTCGGTGCAGCTCGACTCGGAGGGCTTCGTCACCTACACGGGCACGGCCCCCGGTGAAACCGTGCTGGTCCTCGTCAACGGGAAGCGAGCCGGTGAGTACCGTGTCCGCGACGGCCGCTTCGCCGCGAAGGTCTACCAGGCGCCGGGCCGGTACAAGCTGACCTTCCTCGCCAAGACGAACCCGCACACCAGCGCGTGGGACCACCTCACGACCACCGAGGTCACCGTCGAACGCTGACCGGGTCGCGACCTGACGAGACCCCGCCGATCCACGGATCGGCGGGGTCCGTCATCCTCGGAACTGCGACCGCTCCCTCGGTGCGTGAGTACCGTCGGGGACGTGACCGGTGGAGCGCAGCAGCAGGACGTCCGACGCCGCGCGGGATGGCTCCCGCAGGACCAGAGCGGGCTCGAGGCCTGGCTCCGCGGGCGTCGCGAACGCCACCAGGAGCGCGACCCCGACCGGGCCCTGCACCCGGCGGTCTCGGCCCTCCGCGACCTCGTCGAGGGCGACCCCGTGCTACGGATGCACGCGCACCAGATGATCGAGCAGGTCCCCGCTGGTCGCGAGTACCAGGACCGGCACCTCGAGTCGTTCGGGGAGCTGCTCGAGCTCGTCGACGAGGTCATCACGACCGCGCCCGAGTTCAGCGACGAGCAGATGGTGATGACGCCGCTCGACGGGGTGCTCGACTGGACGAAGGCCACGCCGGCGGGCTTCGCCTTCTACCGGGACCCGCGCGTGAACGACGCGCTCCGGGCGATCCTGCAGGGGTGGTGCGACTTCCTGTCGAGCGACAAGTCCCTCGAGGTGCTCGTGGACGCACCCTCGGGGTGGTGCAGCGATGCCGCTCGTCGGGCGGTCGGCATGGACCGGTTCGAGCACGATGCCGACGCCGAGCACTGGGGCTTCGGGTCGTGGAACGACTTCTTCACGCGGCGCTTCCGGGACGGCGAGCGCCCGGTCGCCGCGCCCGACGACGACGCGGTCGTGGTGAGCCCCTGCGAAGCCACCCCGTACCGGATCGCCAGTCGCGTCCACCGGCTCGACGCGTTCTGGGCGAAGGCGGAGCCGTACTCGGTCGAGGAGCTGCTCGCCGGCGACGAGACCGCCGACCTGTTCGTCGACGGCACCGTGTGGCAGGCGTTCCTCAGCGCGCTCGAGTACCACCGCTGGCACAGCCCGGTCGCCGGGACGGTCCTGCGCGCCTGGGTCGAACCGGGGACCTACTACTCCGAGGCCTCGTCGCAGGGCACCGACGCCGCCGAGCCGCAGCTGTCACAGGGCTACCTGGCACACGTCGCCACCCGCGCGATCGTGCTCATCGACGCCGACGACCCCGCGATCGGGACGATCGCGGTCGTGTTCATCGGGATGTCCGACGTCTCCTCGTGCGTGATCGGCGAGGGGATCTCGGACGGTGCGCACGTCGGCAAGGGCGACGAGCTCGGGTACTTCCAGTTCGGCGGGTCGTCGGTGTGCGTGCTGTTCGGGCCGGACGTCGTCGAGTCGTTCTCGCTGGGAGCGCTGCCGCAGGCGCCGGAGGAGGAATCGGCGGTCCTGCCGGTGCGGTCGCACCTGGCGACGGCACTGCGGCGGTCGTCCGACTGACGGAACCGGTCGACGTCGGCTCCGCGGACGGTCGGCTGCCGCCGCCCGTCACCGCGACGGGGCTCGGCCTGCCCGCTGTGCGTGCACGAGGGCGAGCACCGCGGCGAACACGGCTGCCGCGATGCCGCCACCGACCCAGACCGCCGCGCGCCAGGCGGGGAGCACCGGGCCCTCGGGGAGCACGAGTCCCAGGACGACGAGGACCGCGCAGCTCAGGACCACGCCGAGGAACGCCCAGGCCACGGCCGAGAGGTCGAAACGTGGCACGGATCGGGCGTACCGACTGAGCTGCGAGAAGCCACCGACGACCCCGATCGTCGCCGCGATCGGGAACCCGACGACGAGACTCGCGACCATCACCGCCGCTCCGGCGGTGACACCGACCACGACGCGCACGCGGTGCAGGTCCCACGACGCGCCACGCGTCTGCTCCCGGTACGCCCGCAGCGCCGCGACGAGGAGCACCACCGCGCACGCGATCCCGAGCACACCGGCGACGGTCCCGGTGACGAGGGCGAGTGCATCGCCGAACGTCCTCCCGACCAGGACGGCGACGACCGCCAGCACGAGTGCGAGGACCGGTGACCCCAGGACCTCCCGGTACCGGGTCGGGGTCCGCAACACCCAGCCGGGAGGTGCCTCCTCGGTCTGCTCCTGGTCGTCCGTCTCCACCGCGCCATCCTGCCCCACGCCGTCCGGCGGCCGGGGGACAGCGGCTGGACCGGTGCGGACACGAGCCCGCGTACAACGGACAGCATGACGCGCGTGGCAGTGGTGACCGGTGGTTCGGCAGGACTCGGACGGGCGACCGTCCGCGAACTCGCGGCCCGGGGGTGGGACGTCGCCGTCCTGGCCCGTGGACGCGACGGTGTCGACGCCGCGGTCGCCGAGGTCGAGGCCGCGGGACGCCGAGGCCTCGCGCTGATCGCCGACGTGGCCGACCGACAGGCCGTCGAGGCCGCCGCCGAGCGCACCGAGCAGGAGCTCGGACCGATCGACCTCTGGGTGAACTGCGTGATGGTCGGGGTCTTCGGGCGCTTCACGGACACCGGCCCCGACGACTTCGAGCGCGCTGTCGACGTCAACTTCCTCGGCTTCGTCAACGGCACCCGCGCGGCGCTGGCCCGGATGGTCCCCCGTGACCGTGGGCACGTCATCCAGGTCGGTTCCGCACTGGGCTTCCGGGGCATCCCCCTGCAGGCCGCCTACTGCAGCGCGAAGCACGCCATCGTCGGGTTCACCGAGTCGGTGGTGTCCGAGCTCACGGAACAGGGCAGCAGGGTGGCCGTGAGCCGCGTCGACATGCCGGCGCTCAACACGGTGCAGTTCAACTGGGTGAAGTCGCTCCTGCCGCACCACCCGCAGCCCGTCGCACCGATCTACCAGCCCGAGGTCGGCGCCCGCGCAATCGCCGTCACTGCAGAGCGGCCGCGCCGCCGCACGTGGGTGGGCGAATCGACGGTCTACACGATCCTGGGCAACCGGATCAGTGGACGCTTCGCCGACTGGTACGCCGCGAAGACCCTGGTCAGCGGACAGCAGGCCGAGCAGAAGGACGGACAGTCGCTGCCGACGAACCTGCACGAGCCCGTCCCGGGCGACCACGGTGCGCACGGGGTCTTCGACGACTCCGCGCACGCCTGGTCGCCGCAGACGTGGTGGGTCGAGCACCGCAGGCTCGGCAACGGGATCATCGGAGCCGCAGTCGGCGTCGCGGGCGCGATCGCCCTGGCCGCGGGGAAGCGCCGATGAGCCGCCGCTCCCGCAGGGACCGCCGGCAGCGGGCGCCGTGGGTCGAGGGGCTCCGCGCCGGCATCGGCGTCGCACACCTGCTCGCCTCGCGTGGGTCGACGGGCCGGGTGGCCGTGTTCGGTCGGGTGCTCGGCGCCCGGCAACTCGTGCAGGCCGCACTGCTCACGCGCGCAGCGTCACCGGAAGCGCACGTCCTCGGCGCAGCGGTCGACGCCACGCACGGCGTCTCGATGGTGCCGCTCATCGCCCTCGACCGGCAGACACGGGGGTTCGCGGCACGACAGCTCGTCGTCGCCGTGGTCCTCACCGTGCTCGAGGTCGGCCTCGTCGGCACGGGACACGGTCGCCCCGGCCGACGCTGACCGCCGCTGCCTACTCGACCTCGTCGTTCGGCTGCTCCTCCTCGACACCCGTCTCGTCCATCCGGTCGCGCAGGTGGTCGGCCATGGCCCCGGCACCCTCGTGTCCGTGGTCGTGATCGACCTGCTCGACCAGGCCGGCGAGCTTCTCCTCGTTGGTGGCCTCGGTGGCACCGTCCATCACGGGGGCGGTCTGGACCTCGTCGTCGTTCGCTCGTGCGTTCATGGTCCGGACGCTACGCCCGCATCCGGTCCGGTACCTCAGAGGCGGAGGCGGCTGAAGACCCGGGAGACGTCACCGTGACGGTGCGCGGTGACGGACACCGTCTGCTCCCGCAGGAAGTGCAGCATCTCGACGATGCCGGACTCCACCACGGGGTCGTCGTGGATGGTCGTCTCGGTGCCGGCGCCCAGGGCCTCCTCGAGGGCACGGGCGTCACCGCCGAGCAGCCGGACGCGTGACCCGGGGCCGCCGAAGGCCGCGTGCCGTCGGGGCTCCGCTTCCTGCGCGAGCACCAGGTCGATCGGGTCGACCTCCGGCTCAGCGCCGTCCGACCACCCGTCCTGCAGCAGGGTGCCCGCCGCAGCCCGTCCCAGGAACGTGGCGTCGTCCTCGACGACCTGGTCGACCACGTCGAGGGGCGAGCGCGCCGTCGAGAACAGCGGCAGGAGCTCGGCGGGCAGCGGACGGGCGGTGCTGAGGAGCACGTGCGCGCGCGCTGCGGTCGCGGCGACGAGCACGCGGACGAGGTCGCCGGCGCCGACCCCCGAGGACTGCCGGACCACGACCGACTGCGGGCGGAACCGGATGACGTTCCGCTCGACGACCAGGTCGGCCGTGTCCCGCGATCGTCCGTACAACGATGCCCGGGCAGCGGCATCGCTCTCGGCCCCGGCACGGACGCGGTCGAACTCCTCGAAGGACAGTCCGGCCCGGGCCGCCTCGATGACGGCGGTGACGCGGTTGCCCAGTCCCTGCAGCTGGATGTTCCGGTGCGGCTGACGTCGGGTCGGGTCCCACCGGTCCGCCCCGATCACGGCCAGCGGCCCGCCGCGGTGCACGGTCGGACCGACCGCGGTCCCGCGCCACCCGCCGACGGGCTGGCGTCCCGGCCGGGCCCCGGTGGTCGGGCGGTCGACCACGAGCACGCCGGCCCGTGTCCGGTCGGACCAGGTCGCGACCTCGTCGGGGTCGAGAGTGTGGAGCGCCGCGACGGAGCCGCCGTCGACGGAGTGCTGCAGGGCGATCGCCTCGTCGAGGGTCTCCACGCGGACGACGTCGAGGACGGGTGCCGGCACGGCCGTCCGCGCGAGGTCGCCCGTGGCGCGGACGCCCTCGCGCACACCCGGCGACCAGAGCCGGCCGGTGTCGTCCAGCGCGACCGGTTCGACGAGCCAGGTCTCCCCCGGGCGCAGCTCGGTGAGTGCGGTCCGGACGGCGCCGGTCGGCTCGGCGACGAGCGGCCCGACCTGGGCGGTCGCGTCCGTCGGCCACGCGGTGCGAAGGCCACGGACGGCATCGGCGAGCTGCTCGCGGAAGCGCGGGCTCTCCCCCACGGACCCGACGAGCACGAGCAGCGACACCGCCGACGACGCCTGTCCGGAGCGGGCGAAGGCGGAGGCGACGACGTCGCGCACCGCCTGGTCGAGGTCGGCCGAGGGGGTGACGACCGCGGTGACGACCCCGGTGAGCTCCGCCACGAGGGGCAGGTCCGCGCGCCACCAGCGGTAGGACCGAGCGGTCTCCGGGGTGCCGGTCAGGACGACGCGGTCGACGGCGGGGTGCGCCACGAGGTCGCGTGCGAGGTCGCTGCCGTCGAGGTCGACGAGCTGGAGCAGGGAGTGCGGGACCCCGGCGTCCCAGAGCACGTCGGCGAAGACGGCACCGGTGCGTCGGGCGGCGGTGGCGGGCTGGAGCACGACCCCGCTGCCCGCGGCGAGCGCGGTGAGCACACCGTCGGCGGCATCGAGGAGCGGGGCGTTCCACGAGGGCACGACGACCGTCAGGCGTGGCGGGACCGGGACCGCCCCGTTGATGTCCTCGAGGTGTCGCGTGCGGTCCGCGGCGTGCGTGGCGGCGTCGACGGCCCGGCTGACCTCGCCGTCGGCGTCGGTCAGGGTGAGCCCGAGCTCGGCGATCATCGTCTCGACGAGTGCCCCGCGGTGGGTCTCGAGCGCGTGGCCGATCAGGTCGAACAGCTCGGCACGGTCCTCCGGGTCCTGGCGGCCCCAGTTCACACCGGCCTGGGCGGTGCGGGCGACGAGACGCTCGAGGCGTCCGCGGTCGGTGATGCGGGCGGCACGGATCGTCCTGGTGCCGCGCTGCGACTCCGGTACCCGGGCGAGCACCTCGGCGGCCCACGCGCGGTTGCCCGGCGTGGAGGGGTCGGTGTCCTGCGTGTTCTCGGCAGCCGAGCGCAGCACCGGGTCACCCGGCGGCCGTCGGCGGTCCTGGGTGCGGCGCGTGGGCGGCGCGGGACGGAGGAGCGCGGCCACGGCGTCGACGTGCTCGGCGGTGGCACGCTCGACGGCAGCGGTGTCGTCGGTCGAGCCGGTCGTGTCCGCCGCCGTCGACCCGGCCGTGGTCGAGCCGCCCACCGGGCGGTGGCCGGCGACCTCGCGCAGTCGACGAGCGAGGTACGGGACGGCAGCGTCGAACTCGTCGGGCCGCACCAGTGGCACACCGAGGACCACGTGGCCGAACGCCGTGCGCAGCACCTCGGCGTACCGCGTCGTGCCGAGGAGCAGCTCGGGTCCGACGACGTCGAGCACGCCGCGGCGCTCGGCGAGCACGTGCGCGGTCGCGAGGGCGAACGGGTCGTCGGTGGCGACACCGACGTGCACGGCGTCGGTCCGCTCGGGGTCGATCGCCGTGTCGAGCAGGCGCAGGAACGCGGTGTCCGTCGTGCGGGTGTCCGCGGTCACGGCGAGCGGCCGGCTCTCGAGCACGGCGTCGACCCCTTCGGTGGCGAGGAGCGTGCCCTTGGTGAAGCGGACGCGCACGGGTGCCCCGCCGGATGCCCGACGCTCCCGTGCTGCGGTCGTCACCCGGTCGAGCAGGTCGAGCGACTCGGGGAGTTCGGCGGGCAGGGTCACCCCGAGGGTGAGCTCCCGCGTGCCGTCGTGCTCGAGCAGCGCGCTCAGGACCGCGACGGCCCGTTCGACACCTCGGGCGCGGCCGGACTGCAGGGTGACCACGGGCGGTGTCGGCCGGCTCGCCGCGGTGTGCAGGAGCGGTGTGAGGTGCCGGACCGCGTCGGCGATGGCGGCGTCGAGGTCCCACGGGGACACCGGCGGCAGCACAGCGTCGAGGTCGACGGTGACGGCGGCGACGTCCTGGTGCAGCAGGTCGTCGAGTGCCGCGAGCCGTCGGTCGCGGCCGGCCGGTCCGAGCACGGCTGGGCCGAGCAGGTCGACGTCGAGTCGGGTGTCCGGTCCGCCGACCTTCGCGAGTGCCGCGGGGGTCCGGGCGGGCGTGGCGTCGACGACGAGGTGTCCTGCGAGTCGCCGGAGCACCTTCCGCGCGGAGGGGACGACCGCCCACGGCGCCATGGTCGCGAAGCCACCGCCCACCGTCACCGCGCCGCGGAGGTACCAGGCGAGGTCGTCCGGTACCGCCCGGCTCGCACGCTCGAGGTTCCGGGCGACGACCTTCGGGTCCTCCGGCCGGACCACGACGTCGACGAACGCGCGGGCGAACTCGGCGCCACGGGGGTCGGCGAGCAGCTCGGCCAGACGTGCGGCCGCGGGCTCCGGCTTCACCCCGCGGGCGGCCTCGATCCACCCCTGTGCCCGCATGACCGCGTCGTCGGTGCAGTCTCGGAGGTGCGGGGTCGGCATGGAGTGATCGTATTCCGGGCGTCCGACGTGACCTCTGAGCGCGCCGAGTGCCGCCCCGGAGTCAGCCGAACGGATGATCCTCGGTCCCGCGGCACGCCCGCTGGTTACGCTGGCGGTCATGGCGGAGCAGGGCGGCGAGGGGCACGACTGGGCGACCTGGGACGCGTTCCACGACGTCTGGCGTCGGCTCGACCGGGCGCTCGACCAGGCCGTCCAGCAGGGTGCCGGCATCTCGATCCCCGAGTTCGAGATCCTGATCGGCCTGCACCGCGCTCCCGACCACCGGTTGCGGGTCCGTGACGTCGCCGCGGGCATCGGGTGGGAGAAGTCGCGCGTGAGCCACCAGGTCACGCGGATGGTCGGGCGCGGGCTCGTCGCCCGCGCGGACTGCCCGGCGGACGGACGTGGCAGCTGGGTGACGATGACGACCGAGGGTCGGCGCGCGGTGCTCGCCGGCATCCGCGCGCACACCGCGGCACTCGAGGAGCTGTTCTGGAGGCCCGTGGCTGCGGATGCGGACACCCTGCGCTCCGTCTCCCACCGCGTCCTCGACGCACTCGGTCCGGTCGAGCCGGAGGCCTGAGGAGAGCCCGCTCGCGGGACCGGCTCAGCTGGAGCCTGCGAGCACCTCCGCGACGGCCGCGGCCGTCACGTCGGCACGCTCGTGGTCGTCCGCGGTGAGGGTGACGACGGCGTCGGCGACCGGGTCCAGGAGCACGAGCTGCCCGTACGCCCCGTGCAGTCGCCAGGTCCGTCCCGGGCCGCCCCAGCCCGCGAGGGCGTAGCGGTCGTACGACGGTGACGACCCCGCCGCGACCCAGTCGGTGTGCATCGCGTCGACGACCGCCGCGGGCACGAGCTGACGCCCGTCCGCCGCGCCGCGGTCCCGCCGCAACCGGCCGATGCGCGCGACCTCGGCGGTGCGGAGCCACAGGCCGCCGCCCGCGACGACGTGACCGAGCGGGCAGCGGTCCCAGCGGACGTCGTCGATGCCGAGCGGGGTGAAGATGCGGTCCTGCGCGTACGCGCCGACGTCGCCGACCCGTGCGGCCAGGGCCCTCGCGGCCGTGTAGGTGCTGGCGTTCGCGTACCGGAACGACCGTCCGACGGTCGGGCGTCCCAGGAACTCCCGTGCCAGGTCCGGCCAGTCGGTGGTCTGCGTCGGCGACCACGGCATGTCGATGCCGCTCGTCATGGTCAGCAGGTGTCGGAGCGTGACGTCCCGCACACCCGCTCCGAGCACGACGTCGGGCAGCAGCGTGCCGACGGACTCGTCGAGCGCGAGCAGCCCGTCGTCCGCGGCGGTCCCGACGGCCAGGACGACCACGCCCTTCGCGACGGAGTGCACGTCACGGCGGACGTCGGCGGACCAGTGGTGCTCGGCGGTGTCGTCGCCGACCAGCACGTGCAGGCCGTGGGCGCGGAAGCCCGTCCGCGCGACCGCGCGGACGACGTCGTCGAGCACTGGTGCGGCGCGGTCCACCCCGCCATCATCCCGTGTGTCGAGCGAGGTCGGTGCTCACCAGGGACCCGCGTTCGCCGCGCAGTCGGACCTGCACCTCGGCGATGTCGTCGCGCGGGACGTCCGTCGACGCCGACAGCCCGTGGGCCTCGGCCCCGGCTGCCGACCACGAGGCCACGGTCTGCACGGAGCCGTCCTTCCGGACCACCACGAGGTCGTACATCACCGAGCCGTCCGCCGACCACTCCCTGCCGCCGTACGAGCACCCCCAGTCGAAGCGCGTGCCCCACTGCTCGCCGCTCACGGCCAGGTCGACGTCGAGACCCTGCGACCCGGTCATCGTGTAGCGGTCGCCCGCGGTCGTCGGTGCGGACGTCGTGGGCGCGCCACCGGCCTGCACCGTCGCACCTCGTCCACCGGCCGTGCCGACGGCGAGCCCGCCGAGCACGGCGGCGACGACCGCCAGCCCCGCGGTCACGGCCACCCATGCCCGACGGCGGCGACGACGGTGTCGGACGCGGTGCGCGACGGCGGCGAGGGTGCTCTCGGGACGCGTGTCGGGCCTCCCGTCCGGTGCCGCGATCTCGACCGCCTGGTCGGCCGGGAGCTTCGCGAGCAGACCGGGCAGGCCGACGAGCTCGGCGACGGCCGCCGTGCAGCGGTCGCACGTCTCGAGGTGCCGCTCGTACTCGAGCCGCTCGTCGGGCGTGAGCGAGCCGAGGACGTACGCCGCGTCCCACTCCGCGTACCGGTCCTCGCTCATCGGGTCACTCCTCGTTCCTGCAGTGCGAGCCGGAGGGCCCGGAGCCCGTAGTGCAACCGCGACTTCGCGGTGCCCTCGGGGATGTCGTGTCGTCGTGCGATCTCCGGCACGGTGTGGCCGAGCCAGTAGGCGTCGACCACCACGCGGCGGTGGTCCGGGCTGAGCGACGCGAGTGCGTCCGCCACGACGATGCGGTCGAGCACCGCGTCCGTCCGGTCGGCCTCGGCACGGTCGACCGGGTGCTCGGAGCCCTGCTCACGCCGGTTGCGTGCGGAGCGGGCGTCGTCGACGACCAGGTTCCGAGCGACCGTGAACAGCCAGGCCCGGGCGGTGTCGGGCGCCCGCTCGAGCACCGCCGGACGCTGCCAGGCGCGGACCATGGTCTCCTGCACGACGTCCTCGACGGTCGAGCCGTCCCGCGTCAGGTGCCGGACGTACCGGGTGAGCGCGTCGCCGTGCTCGCGGTACAGCGTCGCCAGCAGCTCGTCGGCGGAACGGCTCGTCACGGTCACTTCGCCAGGTCGAGGGAGAACTCGACCGAGCCCTTCCCGTCCACGGTGACGAAGCCGAGCGACGGGGCCTCGACCCCGTAGTCGGCGAAGGTGATCGGGACCGAGCCGACGACCTGGACGGACCCGTTCTTCGTCACCGCGACCTGCGCGTCGCCCGTGACCGGCTTCTCGACGCCGTGCAGGTCCATCGTGCCGGTGAGCGTGACGTCCTGGGTGCTGCCGTCGAGCGCCTTCGAGACGTCGACCGGCTCCGTCAGCGCGAACGTCGCCGTCGGGTACCGGTCGGTCTGCAGGGCCTTGCTCCGGAAGTACTCGTCGCGCGCGGCCTCGGGTGTGGAGATCGTCGCGACCTGCACCGTGACGGTCGCCTTCGTGAGCGAGCCGCCGTCGACCGTCGCCGTGCCCTGCACGTCCTTCGTCCGACCGACCACGTCCACATCATTCCCCTGCAGGACCTCGTGCACGCGGTACCCGGCGTACGAACTGCTCGTGCTCGTCCAGGTGCCGTCGGCCTGCTGGGCATCGAGCGTCGCACCGGAGCCGGACGGAGCGGCGCTCAGCGAGGGGGCGGCGGCGGCCTGGCCGTTGACGGTGTTCGCGTAGATGACCGGGCCGGCGATGACGGCTGCGGCGCCGATGACGACGACACCGGTGGCGATGCCGATGACGACCTTCGTACGTGTGCGGAGTCCCATGCCCTGACGACGAGACAGCCGGCCGGATCGTTCACCCGGACGTGCGGAAGGCGCCGCTCCCGTGGTGGGGAGCGGCGCCTTCTCGTGGTGGTGCCGGTGCGGTGGTGTGCCGCGGGGTGTTACTTGATCTGCGCGGTGATCGTGGCGGTGCCGACGAGCATGCCGCGCTTGACGGCGTCGGTGCTGAAGGTCTTGTTCAGCAGGCCAGCAGCGTCCTCGGAGATGTGGACGGTGGTGCCGGTCAGGACCGCGTTGTCACCCTCGAGCTGCAGCGGCTTGAGCGAACCACCCCAGAGCTCGAACAGGTAGGCGTTCGACGCGGCGACCTCGCCGTTGACGAGGACGTCACCGTAGAGCTTGGACGAGCCCGGGTTCACGACGAAGTTCTCGAGCGTGACCGTGGTGTCGCCGGCCTTCAGGGTCAGACCCGAACCGTTGTGGTTCAGCAGGCCCTGCACGTAGGGGCGGTAGTTGCCGTCCGGGCTCCAGTAGGTGACCGAGCCGGCGGTGATCGGGAACGACACGGCGCCGTTCTCGAGCTTCGCGTCGCCCGAGACGCCCGGGGTCAGACCCAGCGAGGTCAGCGCGTCGGTGAAGCTGCTGTCGAGCGCGACGGAGGTGTCGCCGCCGAGGACGTCCGGCACGGATGCGACCGGGGCGGGGATCTTCGAGGCCTCGGACGAGGAGGAGACCGTCTGCACGTTCGGGGTCGCGGCGTTCGCCGTGCTGATGCCGAACGCGGCACCACCGAGGACGAGGGCGCCGGTGGTGGCGAGGGTGATCGAGGTCTTGAGGGACTTGCGCATGAGATGCGTTCCTTTCGTCGTCGCGCTCGGCGCGGACACTGTGTGTGCGCCGAACACACCCCGGAAAGGGGTGGAGAACCAGCTACCTGCGGCTGGTGAGCGCTCCGGGTGTTTCCCGGTTGATGCAGGTGATTCGGGACCCTCCGCCGAAGGGTTTGGACGAGTTCTGAGTCGTTATCTCTCCGTTACAAACCCGGGGGACGCAGCGCCTGTACGGGTCGCACGAGCACCGCGCCCGAGTCGCCTCCCGGGTGACACTCCTGCCCGGACAGCGGTGGAGGCGCTCCCGCGTAGCGTGCGCCGCATGAGCGACCAGCAGCACGAGAACACCCCGACCGACGGCTCCACGGACGCCCCCGAGAGCGAGTTCCAGCGCACCGAGGACCTGCCCGACGGTTCATCCACCGGCAACGCGACCGAGGACCCGCAGCAGGACAGCGACGTCGACTCGGGCGGCGAGCCCGAGTCGCCGGACAACGAGCAGATCTGATGACCGACGGCCCGGGCCCTCGCGCTCGGGCCGCTCCGACGCGCACCTGACAAGCTCAGGGCATGCAGCACCGCTCCCCCGTCGTCATCGCCGGCTGCGGCGACCTCGGTACCGAGGTCGCCCTGCGCTTCGCGGCGCTCGGCCACCCGGTCACCGGGCTCCGCCGTCGCGCAGAGCGCATCCCCGCCCCGATCACCGGCCGCAGCGTCGACCTCCGACACGAGGTCCCGACGATCGCCCCGGAGACGGGCGTGGTCGTCGTCGCCTTCGCCGCCGGCTCCCGTGCCGTGGACGAGTACCGCGCGACCTACGTCGACGGCCTGCGCAACGTGCTCGACGGCATCGACGCGTCCGGCGCCTCACCCCGGCTGCTCGTCGTGTCCTCGACCGCGGTGTACGACGTCGACGACGGCAGCGAGGTGACCGAGGAGACCCCGGCGCGGGCGAGCACCCCGACCGCCGGCGTCCTGCTCGAGGCCGAGGCGCTGCTGCGGGAGCGGGCACCCGAAGCCGTGCTCGTCCGGCTGTCGGGCATCTACGGGCCCGGCCGCGAGCGACTGATCGACCAGGTGCGGTCCGGGCAGGCCCGGCTGTCGCTCGGCACGTCGCCCCACACGAACCGCATCCACCGGGACGACGCCGCCGCGGCACTCGTCCACCTGGCGGGGGTGGACGACCCCGCACCGACCTACCTCGGTACCGACGACGAACCGGCCCGACTCGACGACGTCCTGACGTTCCTGGCGCACGAGCTCGGCGTCGAGCAGCTGCCGAGCGCCGAGCCCGAAGGGCGGCAGGCAGGCGGCGACAAGCGGCTCGCGAACGCCCTGCTGCGCTCGACCGGCTGGGAGCCGCGGTACCCGACGTTCCGCGAGGGCTACCGGGCCGTGCTCGCCGGCGAGGGCACCCGGCACCCGTAGGCCCGCCGACGCCGACACCGCTCCTACGGACGTGGGTCTCCGAGGGGCGCGCTCATCTGCACCCGTCGCCCGTACCGATCGAGACCGTGCTGCGCCTCGACCTCGAGCAGCGACCCGTGGAAGGACGTGGTGGGCTCCTCCTCGAGGAAGCCGACCGTCGCGTAGAAGGGAGCGTTCCACGGCACGTCCGCGTAGGTGCGGAGGGAGATGCGTGCGTACCCACGCTCGCGGGCTCCGTCCTTCGCGGCCTCCACGAGCGCTCGGCCGAGGCCCCGCCGCGACAGCAGCGGGTGGACCGACAGCTGTTCGAGATGGCAGACACCGTCCACCTCGAGGACGTGCGCGAACCCGGCGACCTCGCCGTCGACCTCGCCGTCGACCTCGGCGACGAGCAGGAAGCCGGGCTCTGCGAGCCGCGCTTCGCCGTGTGGAGCCGGAGCCCAGACGTCGGCGCGGAGGCGGTCGACCAACAGCAGGTCGGCGTCGTTCTCGATCCGCTCGACGGCGTCCGCGTCACTCGGCCGAGCGGAGCGGATGGAGGTCGTCATCGGGCCAGCGTAGGAGGCCCGAGGCCGCACCGACGACGGCCGGGAGGCACGTGGCGGCTCCACCACGCCCCTCCCGGCCGCCGCCGGTCACGTCAGTGCCGCTCAGTGCTCGTCGTAGTGGTCCTCGTGACGGGCGTGCCGGTGGCCGTCGTGCACGAAGTCGACGTGGTCGCCGTGCTCGACGGTCTCGTGCTCGCCGCCGTCCTGCTCGTGGTCGTGGTCGGCGACGTCGTGCTCGGCGACGCGGTGCTCCTCGGCCTCGGCGGCGGGGGTGGTGTTCGGGTCCGACATGGTTCCTCCTTCGTGAGATCGGTTCTCACATGGAGCCTACGTCGCTGCTCCGGCCCTGTCCGGGGCGGTCAGCGTCACCCACTCTTCGTCCCGCTCGTAGCCGAGAGCGGCGTTCGCGCGGAGGATCGCAGCGTTCTCGGCCGAGCCACCGGTACGGAAACGCCGGACACCCTCGCGTCGGAGCGCCACGACCGACCACGCCTTGAGCGCCGTGCCGATCCCTCGGCCGCGGTGTGACGGGTGCACCACCGTGAAGTCGGTCTCGGCGACGGCCCCGTCGAGTTCGACGTAGGTCACGGCGACGAGGGACCCGTCCTCGAGGAACGCCCCGGCAGCGCAGCGCTCCGCGGTCGGTGTCGCGGCGCGCCGGTCCATCTGTTCGTGCCGCGTCGCCACACTGCCCGGGTAGTCGTCCGCCGTCAGGCGATCCAGGGCGAGCACGTCGTCGACGTCGTCCGGGCCGATCGACCGGAACGCGACTCCCGCGCCAGCTCGGGACACGAGCGCCGTCATGCGATCGAGGTCCATCCGATCGGCGTCGAGCTGCGCGCCGAACGACCGAGCGGTGACCGACCACCCCTCGCGTTCGAGGCGCGCACGGCGCGGGTCTCCCACCTGCACGACGACGACGTTCCCCACGCCCCGATCATGACACGGAGCCCGGCAGGACCGCACCGGTGGCGCCGGTCCGCGAGCGAGCGATCCGGCTCAGTGCCAGCGGTGGTCCTGGATCGTCATCCGCGGGCCGAACGTCGGCTTCCGGAAGCCGGAGCCCCCGATCAGTCGGACGATGCGCTCGCGGTGCCCGCGCCAGGGCTCGAGGAGCTCGAGCATCCCGTCGTCGTCGACGGGGCCGCCCGTCAGTGCCCACCCGACGAGGGCCGGCACGTGGTAGTCGCCCACGCTCGGCGAGTCCGGGTCCCCGTGCGCCCGCTGCGCCGTCTCGGCAGCGGTCCACTGCCCGATGCCCGGGACCGACTGCAGCCGCTGCGACACGACCGCGCCACCACGACCGAGCCCCAGCGTCCGCTCGAGCGCGGGCGCGACCTTGACCGCCCGCATCACCGTCGCCGAGCGACCGGGCTCGATGCCCGCCCTGTGCCACTCCCAGCTCGGGATCCGCGCCCACTGCTCGGGGGCCGGCGGGACGAACATCTCCGCGGGCGCCGGACCGGGTGCCGGCTCGCCGAAGCGCCGGAGCAGGTACCGCCACGCGCGCCAGGCCTGTCGCGAGGTCACCTTCTGCTCCATGATCGCCGGCACCAGCATCGCCACGACGGTGTTCGTCCGGAGCAGCCGTAACCCCGGCTGACGGTGTCGCGCCTCGGCCAGGAAGGCGTGCGCGCTGACGTCGAGGTCGGACCAGTCGTCCCCGCGCCCGAGCAGGTCCGGTGCGTGCTCGACCGCCCAGGCGGCACCGGCACCCCACGCGGAGACCGCGACGGCATCGCTGCCCGCACGGCGCACGAGCACCGAGGCAGCCCCCGCCGGCGTGCGCAGCGCGAGCCACGTGTCGGACCCGACCACCTGGAAGGCGGGGTCACCGGAACCGCGCTGCAGGGGCCGGAGGGTCGCGCGGACGTCCACCGCGCCTCCAGGCCGGTACACGGTGTCGACCCGGACGGCCGCAGCGGAGGTCTGGCCGGACCCGACGCCCCGGCCGGACCCACCCGGCCGCCGACCGGGCGCTCCGGACGGACCGGAGGCGACGGAGGACGGCAGGGACACACGGGGATGGTAATGCCACACCACCGTCAGACATGATGGGGAGGTCCCCGCAACCCGACGACGTTGGAGTCTCCGTGCGCATCGGCATCCTCACCTCCGGAGGCGACTGCCCCGGCCTCAACGCGGTCATCCGCGCCATCGTGCTCAAGGGCATCGCGATCCACGGCCACGAGTTCGTCGGGTTCCGCGACGGCTGGCGGGGCGTCGTCGACGGGGACATCGTGCCCCTCGGTCGCAAGGACATCCAGGGCATCGCCAAGCAGGGCGGCACGATCCTCGGAACCAGCCGCACGAACCCCTTCGAGGGGCCGAACGGCGGCGTCGAGAACATCACGAAGACCCTCGGACGGCACGGCATCGACGCCATCGTGGCGATCGGCGGCGAGGGCACCCTGGCCGCGGCGAAGCGCCTCACCGACGCCGGCCTGCGGATCGTCGGCGTCCCGAAGACCGTCGACAACGACCTCGGTGCCACCGACTACACGTTCGGCTTCGACACCGCCGTCGCCATCGCGACCGAGGCCATGGACCGCCTCCGCACCACGGGCGAGTCCCACTCGCGCTGCATGGTCGCCGAGGTCATGGGCCGGCACGTGGGCTGGATCGCGCTGCACTCCGGCATGGCCGCGGGTGCGCACGCGATCCTCATCCCGGAGCAGAAGACGAGCATGGAGCAGATCGCGGCGTGGGTGCGTGCCGCCTACGACCGAGGGCGCGCGCCGCTCGTGGTCGTCGCCGAGGGCTTCGTGCCGGACCACGAGGACAACGCGCACACGGAGCGCGGCCTCGACGCGTTCGGGCGGCCGCGGCTGGGCGGGATCGGCGAGCGTCTCGCGCCGATGATCGAGGAGATGACGGGCATCGAGACCCGCGCCACGACGCTCGGGCACATCCAGCGCGGTGGGACCCCGACCGCGTACGACCGGGTGCTGTCGACACGGCTCGGGCTCGCGGCGATCGACTCCGTGGTCGAGGGGCGGTGGGGCCGGATGGTCGCGCTCCAGGGCACGGAGATCGTGCACGTGTCGTTCGAGGACGCCCTGGGTGAGCTCAAGACGGTCCCGCAGGCGCGGTACGACGAGGCCGCCATCATGTTCGGCTGAGCGGCGCGGCGCCGTTCCGCGCGGAGGAGGCCGTTCCTTCCTGCTCACCATGCGCGGATCGTCCTTCCATCCTCCGTGCGATGGGTCGGAACGACGGCCGGGAGGCACGGGGTAGCGTCCGGTCCATGACGCGCGCAGTCCTCGTCTCCCGTTCCACCCCACCCGCGATCACGCAGGTCGACCTCCCCGACCCCACCGAGGGCGAGGCGTGCGTCGACGTCACGTACTCGAGCGTGAACTACAAGGACGGGCTCGCCCTGGCGGGCAACCCCGGCGTCGCCCGGATCGACCCGCTGGTCCCGGGCATCGACGTCGTCGGCACCGTGTCGGCGCTCGGCCCCGGGGTCCACGACGTCGCGATCGGTGACCGCGTGGTGTGCAACGGCGCCGGCCTGGGCGAGACGCGGTACGGCGGGTGGGCGGAGCACGCCATCGTGCCCAGCGGGTCCCTCGTCGTGCTGCCGGACACGGTCGAGGACTCGTTCGCGGCGGCGATCGGCACCGCCGGCTTCACCGCGATGCTCTCCGTCCTCGCCCTCGAGCGGACGGTCTCGCCCGAGGACGGGCCGGTGCTCGTGACGGGGGCGTCCGGCGGCGTCGGCACGGTGGCGATCGCCCTGCTCGCCGCCCGCGGGTACCGCGTGACCGCCTCGACCGGGCGGCGGGCGAACGAGGCCTCGCTCCGTGCCCTCGGCGCGTCGGACGTGGTCGACCGCGCAGCGATCGCCGAGCTCGGCAAGCCGCTGCAGCGCGCGACCTGGGCCGGCGCCGTGGACAGCGTCGGCGGCGCCACGCTCGCGAACGTCCTCGCCGCGACGAGGTGGGGTGGCGCGGTGACGGCGTGCGGCCTGGCGCAGGACTCCGCGTTGCCGACGTCGGTGATGCCGTTCATCCTGCGCGCGGTCTCGTTGCTCGGCATCAACTCGGTCGAGGCGCCCCTGCCCCTGCGACAGCGGGCGTGGGAGCGGCTCGCGACCGACCTCGACCCGGCACTGCTCGCCGACGTCACCCGCACGGTCGACCTCGAGCACGCCGTCGCGGTCGGCGCCGAGGTGGTCGCCGGACGGGTGCACGGCCGGACGGTGGTCGACCTGCGACGCTGATGCGTTTCCCTTACAGGTGATTTCCCGAACGCTTGCCAACTGACACGCTAGGTTTGGCACACGGAACACCCGAACCTGTGAGGAGCAGCCATGCCGGTACCCAAGTCGTCGGTGGAGTCGTCCCCCCGGAAGCTCCTGCGCGACGTCGTGCTCGAGAAGATGCTCGCCGCGATCCAGGACGGCACGCTGCAGGCCGGTGAACGCCTCAACGACGACGAGCTCGTCGCGTGGCTCGGCGTCAGTCGGACCCCGATCCGCGAGGCCATCGCGAAGCTCGTCGACTTCGGGCTCGTCGAGATGGAGGCGAACCGGTACACGCGCGTCGCGTCCCCGACCCGCGAGCAGTACGACGACGCGTTCCAGCTGCTCTTCGGGTTCGCCGAGCTCGCCGCACGCTGGGCCGTGCCGAAGCTCGACGACGCCGCCGTGAAGCAGCTCGGCAAGCTCCTCGACCAGGCCCGCAAGCACGCCGACGCCGAGGACCGCGCCCTGAACGACGACGTCGACGCGCTCATCGCGTTCCTCGTCGCGCACTCGGGCAACGAGCTGCTCGTCAAGACCGCCGAGGGCATCGTCAACCGCGCGAAGTTCGTGCGCATCGGGCAGCCGGAGTTCGTGTTCTGGGACGTCAAGCACGGGCTCGACTCGTTCCGTGCAGCGGCGAAGGCCCGCGACGGCGAGGCCGCCGGTGCCGTCATCCGCGGCATGTCCCGCGCGATGGCCGAGCACATGGCGGAGATCCGCGCCGCGAACGCGAAGGCCGACGCCGACGCGACCGCCTGAGACGGGCGGGGCGGGCTACCCGACCGGGCAGACTGCCCGGGTGACCGACGTCCTGCTCAGAACCGAAGCCCTCCGTGTCACCCGCTCCGGGCGGGACCTGCTGCACGACGTGGCGCTGACCGTCCGCAGCGGCGAGCACTGGGCGCTGCTGGGTCCGAACGGCGCGGGCAAGTCGACCCTGCTCGCCGTCCTCGGTGCGAACGGGCACCCGACCGCGGGCACCGTCGAGCTGCTCGGGCGTCGGCTCGGCCGCGTCGACGTGCGGGAGCTCCGTGAGCACATCGGGCACGTCGACCCGCGACACCGCATGCTGTCGCCGCTGACGGTCACCGAGACCGTCCTGACCGGGCTGACCGGCACGACGGACCTCATGATGCGGTGGGAGCCGACGCCGGACCAGCTCGAGACCGCCCGACGGCACGTCGCGGACGTCGGCCTCGCGGCACGGGCCGACGCCCGGTGGCCGGTGCTGTCGCAGGGCGAACGCGGGCGGACCCTCATCGCCCGGGCGTTGATGAGCGAACCGCGCCTGCTGTTGCTCGACGAGCCGGCCACCGGACTCGACGTCGCCGCGCGCGAGCACCTGCTCGAGACGGTCGACGCCCTGCGCCAGCGCCAGCCGGGCCTCGGCAGCGTGATGGTGACCCACCACCTCGAGGACCTGCCCGCGTCGACCACGCACGCGATGCTGCTGCGCGACGGCGCCGTGGTGGCCCAGGGCCCGGCCGACGAGGTCGTCACGTCCGAGGCGGTGTCGCACGCCTTCGCCTTCCCGCTGGCCATCGAGCGGACCGCTGGCCGCTGGCACGCGCGCCGCGCGGAGTAGCCGCACCGCGCCTCCCGTCCGGAACCACCTCTGGTCGGGGAACCGTGCGCCGCGTCGTCCGGACGGCGGGGCGCGCAACCGTCCGTCCGGACGGTGTGACATGTGGTGTTCCAGCGCTTCACTGTTCATGTCGACGGAGAGACCGCCGACACGACCGAACGGAGCACATCGTGAACACCATCAAGAAGACCATCCTCGCCACGTCGGCCGGGCTCGCCCTCGTGGGTGGGGTCGTCCTCGCGCCGCTCACGGCGCACGGGGAACCGGACCGGTCGGAGACCGGTCGGCCGACCACCTCGCAGCAGCAGACCGGCAACCAGGGACAGGACCGGAAGGACCCTCGGACGCCGGACACGAAGGGGTCCGGCGGGAAGTCGGGCTCGACCGGGTCCGGCGCGCGGGGGTCGGGCGGGAACGACGGATCGACGACGCCCGCGGAGAAGAAGAAGCAGCCGCAGTCCGAGCAGCAGCGCCAGCAGCAGCCGGCGGGTGACCGCTTCACCTGCACGAAGGGCACGAAGCCGACACCGGTGTACGGGAAGGACGGACACATCACGCCGGAGAGCGCTCGGCAGCTCCTCGCGGCCGGGTGCAGCGCGAACGACGGATCCGAGCTGGAGGAGGCGGCGAACCCTGACCGTCACTCGGGGAAGAGCACCCCCGGATCTGGCAGCTCGAAGCCGAAGGCCCCGGTCGGGAAGCAGGGCGTCACCCAGCCCCCGACCAAGCTCCCGCGCGTCGCGGGGTGATCCGGCTCGGGGCCGCGGCGCCACGTCGCTGCGGCCCCGCCGTCCCCCCACCGCTGATCCCCGGACCGTCGAAAGGACCGATCCATGACCCTCGACCGCCGTGCGGCGCTCCGCTGCCTCGGACTCACGGTGGGTGCTGCCCTCGTGGCCGGTGCGTCGGCGTGCAGCACCACCTCCACGGACCCGCGTCCGTCACACCCGACGTCACCCGCGCAGGGCCAGTCCCCGCCGAGCCCCACACCGAGCCCTTCCCCGGAGGCGAGCACCGCACCGGCCGGTCCGCCCACCGAGGACCTGCCGGTCGCCGTGCACGACGCCGTCATCGGCGCACTCCTGCCCGGAACCGACGCTGTGGCATCACACGCCGGGCTCCTCGAGCACGACCTCGTGCTGTACGCGGCCCGCGACGGAGAACCGGTCGCCGTGCTCCCCGGGCGCAACTTCCTGCGGGGACCGACCGTCGTCGCCGCGGTGACCACGACCGGCGACTGGACGCTCGTCCTGACGCCCGCCCGGCAGATGCTGCCCTCGACGGCGGGTGCGTCGGGGGCACCCGCGCAGACGGCGGCGTGGGCGCGGACCGACGAGCTGCCCGCGATGCAGCCAGCCACCGCCTCGGTCACGGTCCGCGTGGCGGAGCAGTCGATGACGATCACGACAGCGCAGGGATCGCACCGGCACGAGGTCGGAGTCGGACAGGACTCCACCCCGACGCCGACGGGTGTGAGCGGCTACCTCCAGGCCCGCTACGTGGACCCCGCGCAGGCGCTGGCGCCCGGGGCGATCCAGCTCACCTCGCTGCACGCGACCGCAGCCGACGAGCCGTACACCGGCACCGACGGCGGGCTCATCGCGATCCACGCCAACCCGGACCCCCGCGGCCGCGCGTCGCACGGGTGCATCCGGGTCCGACCGGATGCCGTCGCGCAGCTCGACGCACTGCCGCTGGGGACGCCGATCGTCGTCCTGCCCTGACGATCAGTCCCGGACGACCCCGCAGCGGAACGCCTCGATGACGATGTGCACGCGGTCACGGACCCCGAGCTTCCGCAGGATGCTCGCGACGTGGCTCTTCACGGTCGCCTCGGAGATGAAGAGGGACCGGGCCACCTCGGCGTTCGACGACCCGTCCGCCAGGGCCCGGACGACGTCGAGCTCCCGAGCACTGAGGGCGTCGAAGGGCGAGGCCGGAGCCTGCTGCGGGCGGGCCGTGAGCAACGCCGGCTTCACCGTCTCGACCAGGCGTCGGCACGCTCGAGGCGCCACGATCGCATCGCCCGCGGCCACCGTCCGGACCGCAGTGCAGAGCTCCGCGGCGGAACTCTCCTTGAGCAGGTAGCCGCTCGCGCCGGCGGCGAGGGCGCCGAACACGTGCTCGTCGAGGTCGAACTGCGTGAGCACGAGGACCTTGACGGCCGGGAAGCGCTCCGTGATCCGCCTGGTGGTCTCGATGCCGTCGATCCCCGGCATCCGGACGTCCGTCACGACGACGTCCGGCCGGAGGACACCGACCCGTTCCAGGGCCTGGAGACCGTCCTGCGCCTCCCCCACGACGACGAGGTCGTCCGCCGTCCCGATCACCATCGCGGTCCCGGTGCGGAGCAGGTGCTGGTCGTCGACGACGAGGACGCGGATCACCGTGCCACCGCCGTCGAACGACGCTGGGCGGTCGCGAGGTCGCCGCCCGGCGGAGGGACGACCGCCTCCACGCACCAGGTGCCGTCCTCATGCCCGGGCCCGACTCGGAGGGTCCCCCCGAGCGTCGCCACGCGCTCGGCCATCCCACGCGTCCCGCGGCCGGACCCGGGCACGGTGGCGACCACACCGTCGTTCAGGACCCGCAGGGAGACCCCGCCGTCCTGGTCGTGGTGGACCTCGAGGTCGACCCGTGCGGGACGTGCGTGGCGCAGCACGTTCGTCAGGGCCTCCTGCACCACCCGGTACACCGTCGCTGCGACCCGCTGGTCCCGCGGCTCCCCCGAGATCGTCGCCCTCAACGGGACGCCGACCGCCCGGACGCGCGCGATCATGGCGTGGACATCGCCGTCGACCGGGTCGCTCTCGGCGAGTCGGACGAACCGTCGGACCTCGGTCATGCCGTCCCGTGCGACGCGCGCGACGTCGTCCAGGAGGCGCATCGCCTCGGCGGGCTCGGTCGTGACACGGCTGCGCGCGACCTCGCTGAGTCGACTGACGACGGCGAGCGAGTTGGAGCAGACGTCGTGGACCTCGAGGGCCAGCGCCGCTCGCTCCTCGGCGCGCTGGGTCGTCCTGCGCTCGATGCGCGACTGTGCGAGGAGCCGGAGCACCCGCCATCGGGCGGCCTGTGCACGGCGCACCGCCAATCCCGCGACGATGCCGAACGTGTAGACGATCAGGCACGTCCAGAACCCTCGTGTCGTCCGGCCGATGAGCTGTGTCGACGCCACGAGCACGGTGAGCGCCACACCGCCCGCGACGAGGGTGTGGCGCCAGGGACGCTCGCTGGCGATGGCGAACAGCCCCATCGCGACACCGAAGGGCTCGCTCCCGATGGACTTCCAGCGGTCGTACCAGTCCACTGCGAGCAGCGCGGGGAGCACGACCCACGGCACGAACCGACGGATCCCGACCAGGGCGACGGTCACGGCGGGGATCGCCAGGTGCCAACCGGTCCAGGTCTGGACGACCCGGTCCCCCTTGTCGACCGACCCGTCGTACGTGAGCGAGTACGTCCAGATGACGCACGCGAAGGCGACGGTCACGGCCAGGTCGACGAGGAGTCGGCGAGCGCGCGCGGAGCGGAAGTACGAAGACAGCGTCGTGTTCAGCACACTGGAACACTACATGTCACTCGGTTTCCGCACCAGCGCGAGCTCGACCGCACCCCGACCTTCACAACGCAACGTCGGCGGTTCCGCGCAGCGGGATGTCGCTGCGCGGAACCGCCGACGTGGCGTCTTGCGAGGGGACTCCTACGCGGTCGCGGCAGCAGCCGCGCGAGCGGCCGCGGGGAGCGCGTCGAGCACGCGGCCGACGGCCTCGTCGTCGTGCGCCGCCGTGACGAACCACGCCTCGAACAAGCTCGGCGGCAGGGTCACGCCCTGGTCGAGCATGCTGTGGAAGAACGGTGCGTAGCGGAAGGCCTCCTGCGCGCGGACGTCGTCGTAGTTCCGCGGTGCCTGCTCCACGAACGCGAACGAGAACAGGTTGCCGGCGTGCTGCACGGTGTGCGCGACCCCCTCGGCCGAGAGCGCGGCGCTCGTGGCGTCGGCGATCGTCGCCGCGGTGCGGTCCAGGTGCGCGTACACGTCGGGCGTCGCGGCCCGGAGCGTGGCGGTGCCGGCCGCGACCGCGAGCGGGTTCCCGGACAGCGTGCCCGCCTGGTAGACCGGCCCGAGCGGTGCGAGGAAGTCCATGACCTCACGACGACCACCGAGCGCGGCGAGGGGCATGCCGCCGCCGATGACCTTGCCGAACGTGACGAGGTCGGGCTTCCACCCGGTGCCCTCCGGGACGGTGCCGTCGGCCTCGAGGCCCCACCAGCCGGCCGGGCCGACGCGGAAGCCGGTCAGGACCTCGTCGACGATGAGCAGCGCACCCTGCGCCCGCGTGATCTCCGCGAGCGCCCGGTTGAACCCGGGCTCCGGCGCGAGGACGCCCATGTTGGCGGCGGCGGACTCGACGATCACGGCGGCGATGCGCTCGGAGTGCTCGTCGAAGGCGGCCCGCACGGCGTCCAGGTCGTTGTACGGCAGCACGAGGGTCTGTGCGGCGGTCTCGGCGGTGATGCCCGCGCTGCCCGGGAGCGCGAGCGTCGCGACACCCGATCCGGCCTCGGCCAGCAGCGAGTCCGAGTGGCCGTGGTAGTGCCCGGCGAACTTCACGAGGAGGTCGCGGCCGGTGTACCCGCGGGCCAGGCGGATGGCGGTCATCGTCGCCTCGGTGCCGGTCGACACCATGCGGAGCTTCTCGATCGGTCCGTCGCCGTCGACCTGCACGCGCTGCTTCACGAGCTCGGCGAGCTCGGTCTCCCCCGGGGTCGACGCCCCGAAGGACAGGCCGCGGGATGCCGCCTGCTGCACGGCCTCGACCGTGCCGGGGTGCGCGTGCCCGAGGATCGCGGGGCCCCAGGACGCGACGAGGTCGACGTACTGCCGCCCCTCGGCGTCGGTGACGTAGGGGCCGTTCGCCGCGGTCAGGAACCGGGGCGTGCCGCCGACCGAGCCGTACGCGCGGACGGGCGAGTTCACCCCGCCGGGGATGCTGTCCTTCGCGCGGCCGAACAGCTCGTCGTTCGACACCGGAGCGGTGCCGGTGGAAGCGGTGGTGGTGGTCATTCGGGGGCCTTCCCGGTCGAGGCGACGCCGGACACCGCCGCGGTGCTGCCGGACGTGCGCAGGCCGGCCTCCTGGTTGAGCTTCCGTGCGATGTCCACGGCGAAGTACGTCAGGATCGCGTCGGCACCGGCGCGCTTGATGCCGACGAGGGCCTCCATCGCGGCGGCGTCACGGTCGATCCACCCGTTCTGGGCGGCGGCCGTGATCATCGCGTACTCGCCGGAGATCTGGTACGCCCAGACGGGGACCTCGGAGACGTCGGCGGTGCGGGCGAGGACGTCGAGGTAGCTCATCGCGGGCTTCACCATGACGATGTCGGCGCCCTCCTCGATGTCGAGCAGGACCTCGCGCAGGCCCTGCCGGCCGTCGGCGGCGTCGATCTGGTACGTCCGTCGGTCGCCCTGCAGGGTCGACGCGACGGCCTCGCGGAAGGGACCGTAGAACGCGGACGCGTACTTCGCCGAGTACGCGAGCAGCGCCGTGCCGCTGTGGCCGGCGGTGTCGAGCGCGTCGCGCGCGGCGGCGATCTGGCCGTCCATCATGCCGCTCATGCAGACGAGCTCCGCGCCCGCCTCGGCCTGGGCCACCGCCATGTCGCGGTACCGCAGGAGCGTCGCGTCGTTGTCGACCGAGCCGTCCGCGGCCAGCACGCCGCAGTGGCCGTGGTCGGTGAACTCGTCGAGGCACAGGTCGGACTGCACGACGAGTGCGTCACCGACCTCCTCCTTCGCCACGCGGATCGCGACGTTCAGGATGCCGTCGGGGTCGGTCGCACCGGAGCCCTCGGCGTCCTTCGACGTCGGCACGCCGAACAGGTTCACACCGCCGACGCCCTGCGCCGCGGCCTCGTTCAGCGCCCGGCGGAACGAATCGAGCGAGTGCTGCTGCACGCCCGGCATGCTCGAGATGTCGATCGCATCGGTGGCGCCCTCGCGGATGAACATCGGCAGCACGAGCTCGGCGGGGTGGATCCGCGTCTCGGCGACGAGTCGTCGCATGGCGGGGGTGGCCCGCAGTCGACGGGGGCGGACCTGGGGGAAGCGTCCGGTCACGATGACCTTCCTGTTCTGGGGTTCGGGTGGAGGGTCTCGACGACGGCGTCGAGCAGGGCTTCGGCGGACCGAGCGGCGGCGACCACGTGCACGGGGAGTCCCGCGGCACGGGCGGCGTCGGCGGTGGACGGTCCGATGCACGCGACGTGCGTGCTCGGGTCGAGCGGGGTCATCCGCGCTGCGACCTGTCGGGCGACGCTCCCGCTCGTCACGAGCACGGCGTCCGGTGGGGGGTCGAGGACGATCGGATCGAGGCCCGTCCCCACGGTACGGTACGCCACCACCTCCGACACGGCGATGCCGCGGGCGCGCAGTGCGTCGACCAGGGTGGTCGCGGCGATCTCGGATCGGGGGAACAGCACGGGTCCGGCGTCCGTCGGCAGGGCCGCGGCGAGCCCGGCGGCGGACTCCTCGTCCGGCACCAGGTCGACCGGCCACCCGGCATGCCGGGCAGCACGCGCGGTCGCGTCGCCGACGCAGGCCACGCGGACGCCGGCCGGGAGGCGCGGCACGCGCCCGGCGACCACGCGCACGGCCGTCGCACTGGTCACGACGAGCCAGGGGGCTCCGGAGCCGACTCCCCCGGGACGCGTGCCGACCGCGGGTGGTGTGTCGTGCCTCCCGGCCGGGGCGTCGACGACGGACGGTCCCGACGCGCGGTCGACGGACGGGGCGAGCGCGGCATCTGCGAACCGGACGAGCGCCGCGTCGAGGTCCGCCGGGTCGGCGGGCGGAGCGTCCGTGATGAGCGGGACGACGACGGGCACGAGCCCGCGCTCCCGTGCCGCGGCGGCGACCGCGTCCCCCCACGCACCGCCGCGCGGGACGAGGACGACCGGGGGCCGTGCCTCGTCCGCGACGCGAGCGGTGTCGTCCGTGGTGACCGCCTAGGCCGTCGTCGTGGAGCTGTCGTCCGCCGGCTGCTCGGCGGCGAGGGTGGCGAGACCGGGCCCGGCGGAGTGGTCGCCCTCGGCAGGGGCACCGGTCACCGTCGACGCCAGGTCCGCCAGCTCGGCGGCACCGTTCTCGAGGAGCTCGGCGGCCACGCGACCGGCGACCTCGAGCGCCTCGTCGAGACGGTCCTGCGCGGACCCGTCGAGGTGTGCCGCGTGCGACGCCGTGCGGTACTCGGAACCGTCCGGGCGGTAGACCGTCGCGGACACGAGCAGCAGCTCGGCATCGACGACCGCCGTGGCACCGATCGGGGCGGAGCAGCCGGCCTCGAGCTTCGCGAGGACCTCGCGCTCGGCCGTCACCGTGAGGCGCGTCGGGGCGTGGTCGAGCTTGCGGAGCGCAGCGAGCAGGCCCTTGTCGGTCTCGTCCGCCCGGATCTCGACCGCGAGTGCTCCCTGGCCGGGAGCGCTCGGCCAGAAGCCGAGGTCGAGGAGCTCGGTCGCCGCGTCCAGCCGGTCGATCCGGCCGAGGCCGGCGGCGGCCAGCACCACGGCGTCGAGGTCGTCGTCAACGCGGCCGAGCCGGGTGTCGATGTTCCCGCGGATGTCGATGACGTCGAGGTCGGGACGCTTCGCCCTGAGCTGCGCGACGCGGCGGGGTGAGCCCGTGCCGACCTTCGCGCCCTCGGGCAGGGTCTCCACCGTTGCGCCGTTCCGGGCGACCAGGACGTCACGGGCGTCCGCGCGCTTCGGGACCGACGCGATCGTGAGCCCCTCGTACGGAGCGGTCGGCAGGTCCTTCAGCGAGTGGACGAGCACGTCGACCTCGCCCGCGACCAGGGCCTCGCGCAGGGCGCTGGCGAAGACGCCCGTGCCGCCGAGGCTCGCCAGCGAGGCGCGGTTCGTGTCGCCCTCGCTCGTCACCGTGACGAGCTCGACCGGACGCCCCGCCGCCCTGGCCAGACGGTCGGCGACGTCCTGCGACTGCGCGACCGCGAGTCGGCTGCCACGGGTGCCGAGCCGGATCGGGGCCGGGCCGTCGGAAGGCGTCGCGCTGTCGGCGTCCGTCACGGGGCGACCCCGGCCGCGGCCGGCTTGAACCCGGCGCGCACGTTCTCGCAGCAGCCCGGACGGCACACGTCGTACCAGGGGCCGATGTCGGTCAGGTGCGGACGCTCGGTCGTCGGCGTGCCGTTGACGCGCTCGAGCACCAGGTCGACGAGGCCGGCGACGTACGCCGGGTCCACGCCGGGCGTCTGCGTGCGGAGCGACCAGAAGCCGAGCTCACCCGCGGTCTCGGTGGCCTCTTCGTCGAGGTCCCACATGACCTCCATGTGGTCGCTCACGAAGCCGAGCGGGACGATGAGCACCGCGCGGGTCGGGCCGCCCTTCAGCTCCTCGTTCATGTAGTCGTTGATGTCGGGCTCGAGCCACGGCTGCGTCGGGGGGCCCGACCGCGACTGGTAGACGAGCTTCCACGCGGGCTTCGACGTGCCCTGCAGGTGCGCGAACTCCGGCTGCTCGAGCAGCTCGTTCCAGGCCTGCTCGAGGACGACCTCGCCGACGGCGAGGTGCTGGGCCTCGTACGCGCCGTGCTCGTCGAAGCCCCGGTAGTCGGGGCCCGACTTCGCCGCGTCGGTGGACGGGATCGAGTGCGTCGAGAAGAGGATGTGCAGCTCGGTCGCGACGTCGAGGCCCTCGTTCTCGCGGATCGCGCGGGCCATGCCGTCGCGCACGCCGTCGACGAACGGGCGCACGAAGCCCGGGTGGTCGAAGAACTGGCGGACCTTGTCGACCTGGATCGTGTCGATCAGGCCGGTCTCGGTGAGCACGCGGGCGTAGTCCTCGCGGTACTGGCGGCAGCTCGAGAACGACGAGTAGGCGCTCGTCGCGATGGCGATGAGCTTGGTGTAGCCCTTGTCGGCGGCCTCGGTGAAGGCCTCCTCGAGGTAGGGCGCCCAGTTCCGGTTGCCCCAGAGCACGGGCATGTCGATGCCGCGCTTCGCGAGTTCGCCCTCGAGCGCCGCCTTGAGCGCGCGGTTCTGCGCGTTGATCGGACTCACGCCGCCGAAGTGGCGGTAGTGGTGCGCCACCTCCTCCAGACGCTCGTCCGGGATCCCGCGGCCGCGGGTGACGTTGCGGAGGAAGGGGATGACGTCGTCCTGGCCCTCGGGGCCGCCGAAGCCGGCGAGCAGGATCGCGTCGTACGCGGTCGGGACCTCGACGTGCTCGGGGCCGTCCACCGCGGCGGGGGTCGCGGCGAGGACCTTCCCGTTGGTGATCTGGCTGGTGTCGGTCACGACAGCACCTCCGGCAGTTCGGCGGTCGTCACCCGACGACCGGTGAAGAAGGGGACCTCCTCGCGCACGTGCAGGCGCGCCTCGGTGTAGCGCAGGTCGCGCATGAGGTCGACGAGGTCGACCAGCTCGGGGCTCTCGAGCGGCAGGATCCACTCGTAGTCGCTGAGGGCGAAGGTCGCGATCGTGTTGGTGAGCACGCGGCGGTACTTCGCGCCGGCGATGCCGTGGTCGCGGAGCATCTTCGAGCGCTCCTCCTCCGGCAGCAGGTACCACTCGAAGGACCGGACGAACGGGTACACCGTGATCCAGGCCTCGGGGTCCTTGCCGCGCAGGAACGCCGGGGTGTGGCGCTTGTTGAACTCGGCCTCGCGGTGCATGGCCATCGCGTGCCAGACCGGCTCGGCGTCCTGGAACAACGCCGTGCGACGGAGGTCGCGGAGCGCGGCCTGGATCGCCTGTGCGTCGTCGCCGTGCAGCCAGATCATGACGTCGGCGTCGGCCCGGAAGCCGGAGACGTCGTAGAAACCGCGGATCGTCACGCCCTGGTCGGCGGCGCGGGCGACCGCGGCGTCGAGCTCGGCGACGGCGTCGTCACCGACGCGGTGGATCGGCCCGAGCGGACGCCGGAACACCGCCCACAGCGCGTACGCCGTGAGGAGGTTCGGGTCGATCCCGCTCGCCGGGTCGGTCTCGTGCGCCGGGCTGCCGCCGGGCGCGGCGGCGTTGTCGGGGACGTTCTCGTGCGTGGCTGCGTGCACGTCGGAGCTCATGGTTCCTCGTCTTGTCGGTTGCCTGGGTCGTGGCTGCGCGCCGCGTCCGGGAGACCACCGATCAGAGGCGGTCTACCGCCGTCGGAGCACCGCTACGACGATACTCCCGACCACCGCCACACCGGCTGCGAGGCCGGCCAGGTACGGCACCGGCTTCTCGTCGATCCCCTGCTTGACCCTGGCCGCCGCGATGCCGAGCTGCTTCGGGACGTTGAGCTTGTCCTCGATGGCGTCGAGGGTCTCGAACAGCTGCGTGCGGGTCGCCGCGACGCGGTTCGCCAGGTCGTCGTGCTGATCGGTCACAGGGGTCCTCCGGTGGGGGTGTCGGTCGTCCCGCTCAGGAGCGGGTGATCCGGTCGTGCTGGCCGGGCTTGTTGCCCATGCCCTTCACGGCGTTGATGTCGTCCTTGACGCTGTCGATCGTGCGCTTCGGGGTGAGGGGCAGGCCCTTCTTGAAGCGCTTCCAGCCGACGAAGCCGAGGATGCCGGCCACGATGAGCATGACGACGGCGAGCAGCAGGGCTGCGAGCCACGCCGGCATCACGGTCGCGAGGCCCATGACGGCAGCGGTCAGCAGCACGCCGATCGCGTACAGCACGATGACGAGCGCGCCGATGAGGAGCCCGGCGGCGAGGCCGAACACCTTCGCCTTGGCGATCATCTCGGCCTTCAGCAGGTCGATCTCGCCCTTGACGAGGTTCTTGACCAGCTTCGGGATGTCCCCGACCAGACCGAACAACGATCGCGACTTGCGGTCGCGGGTGTCGGTCATGAGGTGGTCGAGTCCTTCTTCTGGCTGACCTTGCGGACGACCTTCTTGGTCTGCTCACCGACGAACTCGGCGACGTCCGGGCCCTTGTCCTGGATGAACTCCTCGGCCTGGTGCACGCCCTTCTGGACGTTGCCGTTGTTCCAGATCTTGCCGCTGACGGTCTTGATCTGCTCGTACCGCGCCCGTCCGGCTCGCGATCCCAGGACGTACCCGAGTGCGGCGCCGGCGACGAACAGGAGCTTGCCTCGCATGTGCGATCCTCCGTTGTTGAGGGTGTGCGGTGGTCATGCGCCGAACGGAATACGTCCGGCGTTGGTCCACAGTAGCCCTCGGGTGCTCCTCGGTCCGCTCAGGATTCCAGGATGCGTGCAGCGGACGCCCGGGCCGCGGCGACGATGCCCGCCAGACCGCGGCCGGACGAGGTCTCGCCGATGCCGACGACCCCCTCGGCCAAGCCGGCTGCGGTCAGGTCCGGCCCGTACCAGCGGACGCGGGCGGCGCCCTGCACACGGTCCGCGGTCACGGGGACGCCCAGGAGCGCGGTCGCGTCCCGGACGGCGCGCGCGCCGACGGTGTCCTCGGGGTCGACCGGGAGGCTCGTCCCCACCCCGTCGTCACCGGTCACCGGATCGTCGGGTGCGGTCGCGTAGCTGAGCCGCAGGACGTGGCGGCCCGCGGCCGCCTCGGCCAGCCAGGGCCACTTCACCGTCGCGTGCGTCAGGGCCTTCGCCCCGACCCCGACGGCCTCCGGGTGCACGAGCATCCCGGTCCCGCGCGGCCCGGCGTCGAGCTCGGGCTGGTCGACGACCAGGGTGACGAGCTCGATGCCGGTGCGGTCGGCCGCCGCGGTCCGGCCCGGGTCGGCCGTCGACGCGAGGACGTGCTGTGCGGGCAGGCGCTCGCGGGTGCCGTCCGCTGCCACGGTCTCGACGGCGAAGCGCTCGACCGCGGTGGCGCGGGTGCCGGTCCGGACGTCGACGCGGTGGGTCTCGAGGTCGGCCACGAGCTCGTCCACGAGCCGGGCGATGCCACCGCGGATGCCCTGCACCGCCGAGCCCGCGGCGGATCGGGAGCGCAGGGCGAGCACGGCGCGGGCGAGGGAGCCCTCACGCTGCAGGGCCGCACGGAGCCCCGGGGCCACGCGGTCGGGGTCGAGCTGGTCGGGGTGCGTGGAGTACACGCCGCCCGCGACCGGGACGACCAGGTCGTCGAGCACGCGCTCCCCCATGCGCTTCCGCACGAGGACACCGAGCGACTGTGCCCGGGCACCGACGGGCGAGGGCAGCAGCGAGTCCATCTGTGCGCGGAGGCCACCGCCCTGGCCGACCACCGCGAGGACGTCGGCGGCCATCGGGCTGCCCGGGATCCCGAGGAAGCCGGTCTGCGGGATCGGGGCCGTCCGGCCGTCGCGGGTCATCAGCCACGCACCGCGGGGGTCGGGCGACACGACGTCGTTCCCGAGGCCGAGCTCGGTCGCGAGCCGCTCGACGGCGTCGGTGCGGGTCGCGAAGGACTCCGCGCCCATGTCGAGGTCGAGCCCGGCGACGGTGTGCCGGCGGATCATCCCGCCCAGGCGCTCCCCGGCCTCGACGAGCACGACGTGCGCGCCGCCCTCGGCCAGGTCACGGGCGGCGACCAGGCCGGCGACCCCACCGCCGACCACGACGACGTCGGTCACGCCGCGGCTCCGGTCCCGTCGCCCCGGCCGTCGCCCAGCCCGTGGACCAGTTCGACCACGCGGGTGAGCACGGTCGGGTCGGTCTCCGGCGGGACACCGTGGCCCAGGTTGACCACGTGCGCACGGGCAGCGCCGCCACGGCGGACGACGTCGCGCACGTGGGCCTCGAGCACCTCCCACGGGGCGGCGAGCATCGCGGGGTCGATGTTGCCCTGCACGGTGACGCCGGTGCCGACGCGACGGACGGCATCGTCGAGCGGGACACGCCAGTCGACACCCACGGCGTCGACCGCGACGGCGTCCGACGGGTCGCCGAGCGTCGTCATCTCGTGCAGGACCTCGCCGCTGCCGACGCCGAAGTGGATGCGCGGGACACCGAGGTCCGCCACGTGCGACAGCGCCGTCGCCGAGTGCGGGGCCACCGAGGCGACGTAGTCCCGGCGGGAGAGCGAGCCGACCCACGAGTCGAAGAGCTGCGCGGCCGAGGCACCGGCCGTCACCTGCGCACGGAGGAAGGCGCCCGAGACGCCGGCGGCCCAGTCGAGCAGCCGTGCCCAGGTCTCCGGGTCGCTGTGCATGAGCGTGCGCGCGCGGATGTGGTCCTTCGAGGGGCCGCCCTCGACCAGGTAGGCGGCGAGCGTGAACGGTGCGCCCGCGAAGCCGATGAGCGGGGTGTCCCCGAGCTCGGCGACGGTGCGCTGCACGGCCTCGGTGATCGGCGCCAGGGCACCCGGGTCGAGCGGGGCGAGCGCGTCCACGTCGGCCGCCGTGCGGATCGGGGACCCGAGCACCGGGCCACGACCGGGGACGATCTCGACGTCCACCCCCGCGAGCTTGATCGGCACGACGATGTCGCTGAAGAAGATGCCGGCATCGACCCCGTGCCGACGGACCGGCTGCAGGGTGATCTCGGACGCCAGCGCCGGGTCGAGGCAGGCGTCGAGCATCGCCGTGCCGACCCGCAGCTCCCGGTACTCCGGCAGCGACCGGCCGGCCTGCCGCATGAACCACACGGGCAGCGTCTCCGGACGGTCCCCACGGAGCGCCCGGACGAGCGGCGACCCCGAGGTCCTGCCGGTCACGAGCGGGTGGCTGTCGGGCAGGGCGGCGGGTGCGGCGGAGGTCACCCACCGATTGTCCCATCCGCGGCCGGGCACGACCCGCCCCGGACACGGGCGCCACCGCACAGTCTGCTGTGCACGCGGAGGGCGAACAGCCGGTGGCCCGAGCGCGAGTTACGATGGAAGACGTGCTCATCTGTCTCACGGCGTCGCACCGCAACGCCAGCTTCGACCTCCTGGAGCGACTGAGCATCGGCGCACCGACCGCCGCGAGCCGTCTGGTGACGGACTCCGACGTGCTCGACGGAGCCGTCGTCCTCGCCACCTGCAACCGCTTCGAGGCCTACCTCGACATCGCGGGCGACGATCGTGACTCCGCCGTGTCGGCCACCGTCGACGCCGTCGCCACCGCCAGCGACCTCGTGCCCGCCGAGGTCCTCGACTCCGTCAGCGTGCTCGGCGGCGGGGACGTCGTGCAGCACCTGTTCGCCGTGTCCAGCGGACTCGAGTCCGTCGTCGTCGGCGAGACCGAGATCTCCGGCCAGGTCCGCCGGGCACTCGAGGACGCCCGCGCCAACGGCACCACGACGTCCGACCTCGAGCGCCTGTTCCAGGAGGCAGCGCACACCTCCCGCGGCGTCAAGACCCGCACCCGCATCGGTGCCGCCGGCCGGTCGCTCGTCCGTCTCGGGCTCGAGCTCGCCTCGTCGCGGATCACCGACTGGGCCCGGACCCGCGTGCTGCTCGTCGGCACCGGCAGCTACGCGGCCACCACCATCGCCGCGCTGCGCGACCGCGGTGCCGCGAACATCCAGGTCTTCTCGCCGTCCGGCCGCGCGCCCTGGTTCGCCGCGAAGCACGACCTGGTCGCCGCGACCGACCTGCGCCAGGCGATCGGCACGAGCGACGTCGTCATCACCTGCACCTCGAGCGAGGTCCCGGTCGTCGAACCGGCCGACCTCGCCGACGGCCAGCGCCGCATCGTCATCGACCTCGGGCTGCCCCGCAACGTCGACCCCGACGCGGCCCACGTCGAGGGCGTCGAGCTGCTCGACCTCGAGACGATCAGCATCCACGCGCCGATCGCCGAGCTGAACGCCGAGTCCGAGGCGCGTCAGATGGTCGACGACGCCGTGTCGCGCTTCCGTGCGCAGGCGCTCGAGCAGTCGACCACGCCGGCGCTCGTGGCCTTCCGCAAGCACGTCTTCGACATCCTCGACGACGAGATCGACCGCGCGAAGCGTCGCGACGGCGACCCGGAGTCCTTCGAGCAGACCGAACGGGCCCTCCGGCACCTGGTCGGGGTCCTGCTGCACCGCCCCTCGGTGCGCGCGCGCGAGCTCGGTCGCGCCGGTCGCGGCGAGGAGTTCGTCGGGGCGCTCGACGCCCTGTTCGGCGTGCACCCGGAGCCCGAGGCGGAGCTGCCGTCGCCGATCGTGCCGCTCGCGGAGCGCACCGCGCCCGAGTGCCCCGTCTCGACGGACCGCACCGGCGAGGCGGACGCGAGCTGAGCCTCCCGGCAGTCCCCCGCACGTTGCGCGTCAGCGCGCTGCTGCTGGTCCGTGACCGGCAGGTCCTGATGGTGCGCGCCCGCGGACGCGACGTGCTCTACCTGCCCGGCGGCAAGGCGGAGCCGCACGAGACCGACGTCGAAGCCGCGATCCGCGAGGCGCGCGAGGAGACCGGGCTGCACCTGACCGAGGCGGACCTCAAGCCGTTCGGCACGGTGACCGAGGCCGCGCACGGCCAGGGCGAGGGGACGATGGTCGCCATGGCCCTGTTCCGGGTCCGGCCGGGAGGCACCGGCGACGCCGCCTCGCCCGTCGCCTCCGCAGAGGTGGACGAGGTGGAGTGGGTCACCTCGTCGGACGCGGACCGGTGCCCGCCGGCGGGCGTCGAGACGCTCCGCCGGCTGGTCGCCGCCGATCTGGTCGACTGAGGTCCTGACGCCTGAGGATCCGGTCAGCTCCGACCGGTGCCCCTCGGCGCCTCACTCGTCCTTGTCGACGTAGTGCCCGGCCTCGCCGTCCGGCGTGGGCTCGGCCTCGCCGGGGATGTCCGACTCGACGTACTCACCCTCGTCCGCGCCGCCCGCGCCCTGGGGCCGCGTCTCGCCGGGGATGTCGCTGGAGACGAACTCTCCCGCGGGCTCGTGCGACTCGACGTGCTGCTCGCCCGGGATCTCGCTGTCGGTGAAGGCGCCGGCGCGGGTGTCGACGCCGTCCGCCCGACCGTCCTCGCCGCGTGCCTGCTCGTGCTTGCCTGCCATGTTCCGACCTCCGTCGCTCGTGTTCCTGGCTGTGACGCGAGTGTGCCCGTGACGACTGGACGCTCACCGAGTCCCGTGGGTGGGGGCCGGTGTTGCGTCGAGGCATGCACCGCAGCACCCGCACACCCATCGTCCTCGCGAGCACCGGGGTGGTACTCGCCCTCGCGCTCACCGGCTGTTCGTCGGGCGGTACGGACACGGCGCCGACGGCCACCGAGACCGTGACCGCGTCGGCCGGGGGCTCGTCACCCTCCACCGCGACGTCGGCTCCGTCCTCGTCGTCGGCGGCGTCGTCGTCGTCGGGCGGCTCGGCGGGTGGCGGGTCCGGCGGCGACGGTGGCCGGTGCACCACCGGATCGCTGTCGGGCAGCGTCGAGTCCGGCAGCGGTGGGGCCGCCGGCAGCACGTACGTGCACCTCGCGCTCCGCAACACCGGCTCCACGACCTGCACGCTGCAGGGGTGGCCCGGGGTCTCCTTCGTCGGCGGCGGCTCGGGTGAGCAGATCGGCGCCCCGGCCACCCGTGACGAGGCATCGGCGCACCCGACCGTGACGCTGGCGCCCGGCGCGGTGGCCGTCGCACCGCTGAAGATCACCCAGGCGGAGAACTACCCGACGGCGACGTGCGACCCGGTGTCCGCGGACGGGTTCCGCGTGTACCCGCCCGGGTCGACCGAGTCACTGTTCGTGCGGGACTCCGGCATCACGGCGTGCCGGTCGACCGACGCGGGGCTGCTCAGCGTGCAGGGCCTGGTGCCCGAGGGGCAGGCGGCCGACTGAGCCGTCGCGCCCGCCGGCGCCCGTCGCGCCCGCCGGCGCCCGTCTGCGCCCGCCCGTCCGTGCTCGTCCGTGCTGGTCAGCGGCGGGCGGGGGTGTGCACGGCCTCGAGCACCTCGGTGCCCATCGTGCGCAGGGCCTCGACGACCGCGAGCCGCCGCTGCAGTGTCGCGTCGTCGAAGGTCACCGTGACCGCGTAGCTCACCGACGAGCCGGGTCCCCGGAGGATGCCGGCCTCGGCGCGGACGCCGGTCGACGAGCCGGTGACGACCACGGCCTGCAACCCGTGGTCCAGCGCACGGTGCGCCAGGGGGTCGAGGCCGAACGAGCCCGCCACGAGCGTGGTGTCGCTCGCCAGGCTCAGCCAACCGAGCACCCGGTTCGACACCGCCTCGTCGACGACCTCGCCGAGGGCCAGGCCGCGCATCAGCCAGGCGAGCTCGCCTGCCGGCGCCACGGAGGCGTCGGGGGCGTCGTCGGGACCGCGCCGGTCCCGCACGCGGTCGATGAGTGCCGTGCGGTCGATGCCGAGCGCCTCGGCCCGCTGCCGCACCGCGTCGATGCCGACGGTCGACAGCAGTGCGTTCATCGCCCACGCGTCCGCCGTCGCCCCGACCAGGGTCGCCAGGTCCGGCACCTGCATCGTCGGTTCCTGCAGGAACTGCCACAGCCCGGCGCCGGTGGCGGTGTCCCGTGCCATCCGCTGGAGCCGGTCGCCGTGCAGCCGGCCGTCCTCGAGCTGCGCCGCGACCTCGATGAGCAGGAGCACGCGACCGAGGCTCGCGACCGGCTGCACCAGGGTGTCGTCGACGGCGAGCAGGGCCTTGCCGGTCGACGTGTCGATGATCGACGCGCTGACGGCGGCACCGTCACGGGCGATCGAACCGAGGGCGTCGACCGTCGCGCCGAACCGCTCGTCGGCCCCGCCACGGTGACGTCCGCGCGCACGAGCGCCGTTCCCGCCGCCGACCTGGTGTCGGCGGCGGGGACGGCGGGAGGCACCGGTGTCGGCGCCCGGCGTCTCGCCCGGCGCAGCGCTGGGTGTCCCGCTGTGGTCAGCGCTCGGCTCGGACGACGGAGCCGCGTCCGGCTCGGTCATCACCAGATCGCGACGCGCTCGGCCGGGTCGAGGTACATCGTGTCCGACTCGGTGACGCCGAAGGCCTCGTAGAAGCCGTCGATGTTCCGCACGATCTGGTTGCAGCGGAACTCGTTCGGCGAGTGCGGGTCGATGCTCAGCAGACGCGCTGCCTCCTCCGGACGGATCGCCATCCGCCAGGCCTGTGCCCAGCTGAGGAAGAAGCGCTCGGCGCCGGACAGCCCGTCCACGACCGGGGGCTCCTGGCCGTCGAGGGACAGCAGGTACGCCTTCCACGCGATCGACAGCCCGCCGAGGTCACCGATGTTCTCGCCGATGGTCAGCGCGCCGTTGACGTGGCCGTCCGGCACCTCGGTCGGTACGAGCGCGTCGTACTGGGCGATGAGGGCCTTCGTGCGCTCCTCGAACGCCGTGCGGTCGGCCTCGGTCCACCAGTTCTGCAGTCGGCCGTCCCCGTCGTACTGCGAGCCCTGGTCGTCGAAGCCGTGTCCGATCTCGTGCCCGATGACGGCACCGATCGCGCCGTAGTTCGCGGCGGCGTCGCGCGACGCCTCGAAGAACGGGAACTGCAGGATCGCCGCCGGGAAGACGATCTCGTTGAACCCCGGGTTGTAGTACGCGTTGATCGTCTGCGGGGTCATGAACCACTCGTCGCGGTCGATCGGCTTCCCGATCTTGCCCAGCTCGCGGTCGACCGCGAAGCTCGCGACGGCCCGGACGTTGCCGATCAGGTCGTCGGGGCTGACCGACAGGGCCGAGTAGTCGCGCCACGTCACCGGGTAGCCGATCTTCGGCGTGAACTTGTCGAGCTTGTCGAGGGCACGGGCGCGGGTCTCGTCGGTCATCCAGTCGAGCGCGGTGATGCTCTGCCGGTACGCCTCGACCAGGTTGGCGACGAGGTCGTCCATCTCGGCCTTGGACGTCTCGTCGAAGTGCTCCTGCACGTAGATGCGACCGACGGCCTCGCCCATCGCGCCCTCGACCAGCGAGACGCCGCGCTTCCAGCGCTCGCGCTGCTTCGGCGCACCGGTGAGCGCCGTGCCGTAGAACGAGAAGTTCGTGGCGGACATCGCGCTCGTCAGGTACGCCGCGGAGCCGCGGATGACCTGCCAGCGCAGCCAGTCCTTCCACGCGTCGAGCGGCTGGGAGCGCAGGAGCTCGGCCAGGCCGGTGATGAACGACGGCTCGCGCACGACCACGGTCTCGAAGGCGCCCGCCGGGGCACCGATCGCCTGCCACCACAGGTGCAGGTCGGCGCCGTTCGCGAGCGCGGCGACCTCGTCCCAGGTCATCTTGTTGTAGGTCTTCTGGCTGTCGCGGGTCGTCACGTTGTCCCAGTGCGCCGCGGCGAGCGCCGTCTCCAGCGCGATGACGGCCTCGGTGCTCCGTCCGGCGTCGGCGAAGCCCGCGAGCGGGAACATCGACGCGACGAACTCGCGGTACTTCGACCGGATGTCGGCGAAGCGCTCCTCGCGGTAGTACGACTCGTCGGGCAGGCCCAGGCCGGACTGCTCGAGGAAGACGACGTACGACTCCGGGTCACCCGGGTCGTTGTCGACGAAGAGCTGGACGAAGCCGGGCAGGCCCAGGCGCTCGAAGCGTCCGACCATCGCGATGACGTCGTCGGTGGTCTCGACGGCGTCGATCTCGCCGAGCAGCGGGTCGATCGGTCCGGTGCCGAGGGCCTCGAGCCGCTCCTCGTCGGTGAAGGACGTGTACAGGTCACCGACCTTGCGCTCCTCGGTGCCGGGTGCGGCCTGCTGGGAGCGCTCGACGATCTCGCGCACGGCGACCTCGGCGTCCTCGGCGAGCACGGTGAACGAGCCGTACCGCGCCTTGTCGTCGGGGATCGGCGTCTGCGCGATCCACGTCCCGTTCACGTGCCGGTAGAGGTCGTCCTGCGGGCGGACGGCCGGGTCGAGCTCGTCGGTGTGGATCCCTGAGGTGCGTGCGACGTCGGTCATGCGCTCCACGATAGCCACCGGGTCCGCGTCGGGACGGAGCCAGCAGTGTCACGTCAGGACGCGCGTGCCGGCTCCTGCGAGCCCCAGGACGCGCGCGTACGTTCTGCTCGGTGGGATCCCGACCGAAAGCGAACGCACCGTCGCGCGACGACGAGCAGCAGCCGCACGACCCGTACGCGAAGCGCCCGGGCTACGTCACCGGGGTCGACGGCCGCACCGACACCTGGACGACCGCGTCGGTCGCCGGCATCGTCACGGGCATCGTGGTGCTGTTCGTGTCGGGGTTGCTCCAGGCTCCGAGCCCGATCGCGTACGGAGCTGCGGTCGTGATCGGTGCCGTCGTCTGGTTCGGTGTGCGTGCACGTCGCCGAGCCGCTGATCGTCGCGACGGCCGGTCTCCCGACGCGGTGGCGCAGGCCCGCTCCCGGGCGGTCGCCGACGCGAACGGCGGACGACGCTTCCTCGTCGCGCAGAACCCCGTCGTCGTCATCGTGATGGGTGGCGTCTTCCTCACGGTCGCGGTCGTGCAGCTCGTCGCGAGGGGGCTGTCCGCCGGCGCGGTCGCCGTGGCGGTCCTCCTCGCCGCCTCCGCCGTGTTCTTCGTGGTGCAGGGCATCGGGACCCTCGTCGTCCGGCGTCGCGAGGAGTCGCGGGGCGGGGACACCGGCGGGCACTAGCACCAGCGGGACCCGCGAGCCCGCACCGTGAGCCGCGCAGCCGCTACGGTGCTGCCATGGGACTCGGCTGGAAGCTGCACGGTGACGGCGCGACCGTCTCCTCCTCGACCATCGTGGCGCCGGACGAGCGCCTCTCCTGGGGTCGCACCATCGGGCTCGGCGTCCAGCACGTCGTCGCGATGTTCGGTGCCACCTTCCTCGTGCCGCTCATCACGGGCTTCCCGCCCTCGACGACCCTGCTCTTCAGCGGCGTCGGCACGATCCTCTTCCTGCTGATCACCGGCAACCGGCTACCGAGCTACCTCGGCTCGTCGTTCGCCTTCCTCGCCCCGATCGGCGCCGCGACGAAGATCGGCGGCATCCCGCTCGCGCTGTCCGGGATCATCGTGGTCGGCGTGCTGCTCGCCCTGGTCGGCGCGATCGTGCACCTCGCCGGGGCCGGGTGGATCGACCGCCTCATGCCCCCGGTGGTGTCGGGAGCGATCGTCGCCCTGATCGGCTTCAACCTCGCGCCGGCCGCCCGCGACAACTTCGCGAAGGCCCCGGTCGTCGCGCTGATCACCCTCGCGGCGATCATCCTGGTCACGGTGCTGTTCAAGGGACTGCTCGGTCGCCTGTCCATCGTCATCGGCGTCCTCGTCGGCTACGTCGCCGCCCTGCTCTCCGGCCAGGTCGACCTGTCGACGGTCAGCGCGGCCCCGTGGATCGGCCTGCCGACCTTCACCGCCCCGGCCTTCGACCCGGGCCAGCTCGCGATCTACCTCGGCTTCGTGCCGGTCGTGCTCGCCCTGGTCGCCGAGAACGTCGGTCACGTCAAGGGCGTCGGACAGCTGACCGGCCGTGACCTCACCCCGCTGACGGGTCGCGCGCTCTTCGCCGACGGCGTCTCGACCGTGCTCGCCGGTGCCGGCGGCGGTTCCGCCACCACGACCTACGGCGAGAACATCGGCGTGATGGCCGCGACCCGCGTCTTCTCGACGGCCGCGTACTGGGTCGCCGCGATCGTCGCGATCCTGCTGGGGCTGTCGCCGAAGGTCGGCATGGTCATCTCCTCGGTGCCGGCCGGGGTGCTCGGCGGTGCGACCACCGCCCTGTACGGACTGATCGGCGTCATCGGCATCCGCATCTGGGTCGAGAACCGCGTCGACTTCGCCAAGCCGAAGAACCAGCTGACCGCCGGCATCGCGCTGATCATGGGCATCGCCGACTTCACGTTCTCGTTCGGCGGCGCGACCTTCGGCGGCATCATCGTCGGCACGGTCGCCGCGATCGTCGTCTACCACCTGATGGACCTGGTCGGACGGGCCCGCGGGACGGACCCGGCGACGCCCCGCGCGTCGGACGAGGCGCGCGCCGCCACCGGGGCGACCCCGGCGGAGCCGCGCGCGGACTGACGCCGGGACCACCGGACGGGAGGCCCGTGGCGACCCCGCCACGGGCCTCCCGTCCGTTCCGTCCGCGGTCCGGTCGTGCGCGCACCCGCCCTGTCGGCCAGCGTCAGCGGAGACCGACCACGCCGACGGTGAGCTGGACCACCGCCAGGACGGCGAGCACCGCGACCAGTCCGACAGAGCCCCACCGGGCGATGCCCGCGCGCATCGCAGCGAGGGGACGGCGAGCGCGACGACCGGCCGCGAGCACGAGGACCACGGGCAGCACCGTCGTCGACGCGGCGACCACGACGAAGGCCGCGCCGGCGAGCAGTGCCTCGCCGAGCTCGGGCTCGGCGTCCCCGAACGCGAGCCCCGCGGTCAGGGCGAGCACGACCGCCTTCGGGTTGCAGAACAGCAGCATCCCGAGCCCGAAGCCGTGCACCGGACCGACCCGCTCGACCACGTCCGCCCAGCGGGTGCTCGACGGGGAGCCGTCCGGCAGCCGGCGGACCGTCCACTGCCAGACCGCGAGCGCGGCGAGCACCACCCCGGCGACCACGGCGACGATCGCCTGGACGGACGAGCCACCGGCCGTCTGCACGGGGAGCCGCTCCCCCACCGCGACCGCCAGGACGAGCGCCGCGGCGACGGCCACGGTCCACCCGGCGGTGCAGGCGACGGCGGGGGCGGAGCCGCGACGGTGCCCGAGCAGGACGACCACGGACGCGACGGGCAGCGGGCTCAGGGCGATGCCGACGGCGCCGGGCGCGAGCGCGAGGAGGTCCACGCGCGCAGCGTACCGACGGCGGGACGGACCGGTGCTGCTCCGACTCCGGCAGGATGGTCCGGTGCCACGACCGACCTCGCCCGCCGCGACGACCGAGCGTCGGTCGGTCGACCGGGACATCGTCCGGCTCGCGCTGCCGGCTCTCGGCGCGCTCGTCGTCGAGCCGCTCTTCCTGCTGACCGACACGGCGCTCGTCGGACACCTCGGGGCGACGGCGCTGGCTGCCGTGGGCCTCGCGAGCGTCGTGCTGCAGACGGTGACCGGACTGCTCGTCTTCCTGGCGTACTCGACGACCCCCGCGGTGGCCCGGGCGCTGGGCGGCGGCGACCGTCGCGGAGCGGTGCACGCCGGCATCGACGGCATGTGGCTCGCGCTCGGGCTCGGTGTCGTGCTCGCACTCGTCGGCTGGCCGCTCGCCGGACCGCTCGTCGAGCTGTTCGGCGCCTCGGCGGCGGTCTCGACCGCGGCGACCGCGTACCTGACGGTGTCGCTGATCGGGCTCCCCGGGATCCTGGTCGTGACGGCGTCGACCGGACTGCTGCGGGGCCTGCAGGACACGCGGACACCCCTCGTCGTGGCGACGATCGGCTTCGTGGCGAACGGGCTGCTCAACGCCGTGCTCATCTACGGCGCCGGCTGGGGCGTCGAGGGGTCTGCCGCCGGCACCGTGATCGTGCAGTGGGCGATGGCCGCCGTGTACGTCGTGATCGCCGTGCGTGCGGCCCGGGCATCGGGTGCACCGCTGCGACCGGGGGCGTCCGGCGTCGTGCGGGCGCTCCGGTCCGGGGCGTGGCTGTTCCTGCGCACGGCGTCGTTGCGCGTGGCGATGCTCGCGACCGTGGCGACCGCCTCGGGCCTGGGCACGACCGGCCTGGCGACGACCCAGGTCGGTCTCACGGTGTTCTCGACCCTGGCCTTCGCACTCGATGCCCTGGCGATCGCCGGGCAGGCGCTCGTCGGTCACGGGCTCGGCGCGCGCGATCCCGACCGGGTGCGGCTGGTCACGCGCCGGCTCGTGCTGCTCGGCATCGTCGGCGGGGCACTGCTCGGGGTGCTGACCCTCGCGGTGAGCGGACTGCTCGGACCGGTCTTCTCCGACTCCGCAGCGGTGCGCTCGGCCCTGCCGCTCGTGCTCGTCCTCATCGCCGTCGGGATGCCCGTCGCCGGCTACGTGTTCGTGCTCGACGGCGTGCTCATCGGTGCCGGGGACGCGCGCTACCTCGCCGTCGCCGGGCTCGTGAACCTGGTCGTGTACCTGCCGCTGCTCTGGTGGGTCGGCGGGACGCTCGCCGGGCTCTGGGCGGCCTTCGCGCTCGGCTACATCGGCGTCCGGGCGGTGACCCTCGGGGTGCGGGCGCACCGTCGGGGCTGGGTCGAACAGGCGCTGGCGCGGTGAGCGGGCACACGGGCGGGCGCGCGGACGGGCACGGGCGCGTCGCGTCGTCGGCGCTGCTCGCCACCGTCGGCATCGGCGTGCAGGGGCTCGCGAAGCTGCTCGTCACCGTCGTCGTCGGCCGGGTGTTCGGCACCGAGACCCTCGGGCAGACCACCGCCCTGCTCTCCCTGTCGGTCTTCACCGCGCTGCTCTGGCCGAACGCCGCGGGGAACACCGCGTCGAGGGTGCTGGCGATCGCACTGCGCGGCCGTCGCTCGGACGCCGCGGTGAACCGGCTGCTCGGGGCCTCGATGGCGGTGTCGAGCGCCGTGCTCGCCGCCGTGACCGTGCCGGTCGCGCTCGCCTGGGGAACGAGCCCGGGCATGGTCGTCGGCGGGGTCGGGGTCGTCGTCGGGTACGGCCTGTACTGCTACGCCCGCGGAGCGCAACTCGGGTACGACCGGGCGCCACGCGTCGCACTGTGGGACACGGTCACGAGCCTGCTCGCCCTCGGATTGCTCGTCGCAGCGTGCGTCGCCCGGCTCGAGCCCCTCGTACTGCTGCCGCTGGCGGTCGGGTACACCGTGTTCGCCGTCGCCTGCTGGCCGCGAGGGAACCGTGCTCTCGGCGCACCGGAACCGACCGCAGGGGTGCTCGCCTTCGCGGCCTGGAACGTGCTCGCGGTCGTGACCTCGAACGGGCTGCTGCAGCTGACGATGATCTCGGCGCAGGTCTCCGTCTCGGCGCACGAGGCCGGTGTCTACGCGGCGGCGTTCACCCTGGCGACCCCGGCGTCGATGGTCGGCCAGGCGCTGGGCCAGGTCCTCGTGCCGGCGTTCGCCCACCGCTCGGACGGCGGGTCGCTGCGCTCACGCGGGGTGCTCCTGCTCGTCGGCGGCTTCACCGGCGGGACCGCCGTGGTGTTCGGGCTCGTGGCGTGGCTCGCCGGGTGGTTCCTGCCGCTCATCTACCCCGCCGAGGGGGCCGAGGCCGTGTCGGACCTGCGGTACCTGATGGTCGGCGTGTGGGTGTTCACGGTCGGGCTCGTGCCCGCGGCGCTGCTGCTCGCGTCCGGGCGGTCGCGGCAGGTGGCGCTGGCGTCGGTCGCCGGGTTCGTCGTCGGGGTGGTGCTCATGGCGGTGCTCGCTCCGACGTGGGGCGTGGCCGGGGGCAGCACGGGGTTCCTGGTCGGGAGCGCGGTGAACCTCGTCGCCGTGGTGGTGCTCGGGCTGCGCGGGCCGCGGGCGGGAGGAGTGCGATAGATTGTTATGAAAGACGTCTTTCATAACAGATCATCGGAGGCCCATGCAGCCGAGCCCCTACACACCGGGTGAGATCGCCCGCGCCGTTCCCGGGCGCGCCCTCCAACTCGCCGATCTGGACGAGCGCCTGTCAGTCCTGGTCGACCTCCACCGTCTGGTGGGTCGGATCCGGGTGGACCACGCCGCGCGAGGCTTCGGGAAGACATCACTGCTCCGCGAGTACCAACGCCGGGCTTCTGCGCGCGGCGCGGCCACCGTGTGGGTGACGGCAGGTGAACCGCAAGGGCTCGTCGAGCAGATCCTCGACGAGTTGCGGCGGACCGTCGGGGCTGCCGGCGCCCCGCACGGCAGGGCTCTCCGCGAGAAGGTCGAGTCACTCCGGCTCTCGCTCGGGGTGCCGGGCATCGCCACCGCGACGGGGACCTTCCGCTCGACGGCTCCGGACGACGAGCGCGCTCGTGCGGGCGCCCGCGGCCTCGAGGACGTCATCCGCGCCGCCACGACGGAGCGGCCGCTCGTCATCTTCGTCGACGAGATCCAGTCAGCGGACGCGGCAGGCCTCCGCACGCTGGTCTACGCCTGGCAACACCTCCAGGCGGAGGGCACGGACGTCCCCGCCGCGGTCTTCGCCGCTGGACTGCCGAACGCGCCGGAGACCATCGCCGAGATCGTCACCTTCAGCGAACGCCTCGCGTACCGACCGCTCGGCCCCCTGCATCGTGATGCCGAGGAGATCGCGCTGGTCGGACCGGCTCGCCTCCTCGGAGTGCAGTGGACGCCGGAAGCCGTCGACCGCGCGTTGTCGATCGCGCAGGGCTACCCGTACTCCGTCCAGCTCATCGCCGACTCCGCGTGGGCGGCTGCAGGGCGGCCCGATCCGGGAGCGGTGATCGACGTCGGTTCGGTCGAGACCGGACACCGTTCCATGCAGGCCGACCTGGAGGCGCTCTTCCGGGCGAGGTGGTCGGCGTGCTCGACCTCGGAACGGCGTCTGCTGACGGCGATGGCACGGCTCGGCGACGGTCCGACTTCGCGGGCGTCGATCGCGGAGGCGCTGGGGACCGGGACGAACCAGCTCTCCACGCCGCGGGCGCGGCTCATCGACAAGGGACTCGTGCAACCAGCCGACCGGGGGATGCTCCAGTTCACGATCCCCGGGTTCGCCGCCTTCATCCGTTCCGAGTACTCCTGAGGGACCGGCGGCCGGAGCCCTCGAGTGGCGAGCGAGCCGTCAGGACGCCGCGAGTCCCACGTGCGGCTCCAGCCACGCCATCCCGGCAGCGATGGCCGCGCGTGCCATCGCCCAGTCGTGCCCGCCTCCCGGCACGACCCACCGCGTCACGTGCATGCCCGCCGCAGCAGCGTGCGCGGCGACCACGGGCATCGCCGGACCGTAGTGCCGGTCCAGCTGCGCAGCGGTGAAGAACGCGGACGTACCCGTGTAGGGGCCGTGCTGGGCCATCACCGCGATCGGTTGCGCCGCACGCCAGGCCGCGACGCTGCCGCCGAACCCGTGCAGGGTCTCGGCGCGGGTCAGCTCGGTCGGGCCGAGCTCACCGGAGACGTCGATCACGTTGCCGAAGCGCTGTGGATCGCCCGCCCCGAGCTGGATCGCGCAGGTGCCGCCCTGCGAGAACCCGCCGACGGTCCACGCCGTGGCACCGGTCTGCACGCGCAGGTGACTCGTGATCCACGCGGGGACGTCCTGCTCGAGGTACGTCCGGCTGTTGCCGAGCGGCCCGTCGACGCACATCGGGTTGCCCGATCGTGGACCGAGCTGATCGGGCACGACGACGATCGGCGCGAGGCCGCGGTGCAGGCCGGCGATCGCATCCATGGTGTGTGCGATGTGCCCGCCGGTCTCGACGTCGTCGGGGCCCGCGCCCCGTGACTGCCCCGACATGAGGACGGTGACGGGGAGTGGTGGCGGATCGGCGACCAGTGCCGCCGGTGGGAGCCAGAGCAGGGCGTCCCGCGCGACGAAGTGCGACCGGGTGCCCGGGATGGCGACGTGCAGCAGGCGCCCCTGCTGCGGGAGGTCGGCGGGCGGGGTCCACGTCGTCGCGAGGTCGACGCTCGACGGTTCGCGCGACGTCGGGCGCTCGGTGGCGGGGATGCCGCGGGAACTCGTCGGCACACTGCGGGTGCGCTGCGGCGCGATCAGCGTCGCGCTCGGTGCCGGAGCAGCAGTCGCCTGGTCGGACGACCCCACCGATCGCACGACGACGACGGTGAGCGCGACCGAGACGAACGCGACCACCAGGACCACGACGAGCCACACCAGGTCCCGGGAACGATCGATCGGCTGCACGTGACGGAGCGTAGGGAGCGCTCCTCGTGAGCAGTCGGTGGCAGGGGCCTGCGGCGCTGAGGAAACCCCCAACCGGCACCCAGCCGGGGCCGCGCCCCGCCATCCGCTACCGTTGGGGCACGCGACAGCGGACTCGACGAGGGGGAACCGATGAGTGACGACCAGTACCCGGGCCAGGGGAACCAGGGCCACCACCAGCCGCAGTACGCGCCGGCGCCGCAGTACGGGCAGCCGACGCACGTGACGGTCGGCTACCAGCCCGCTCCGCCCCGTGGTCTGAGCATCGCCAGCATGGTGCTCGGCCTGGTGTCGATCGTCCTGGGGTTCACCTTCCTCGTGCCGCTGGTCGGGTTCGTCCTCGGCATCGTCGGCCTCCGGAAGGAACCTGCCGGTCGCGGGATGGCGGTCACCGGTCTGATCCTGAACGGGCTCTTCGTCGTGGGCTGGGCGCTGCTCGTCATCTTCGTGATCGGCATCGGCGCAGCGGGCATCGCCACCAGCGGCACCTCGGGCGCCTAGCCCCCATCACTCCGGCAGGAGGCGCGCGGGTCGCGGACCCGGGCGCTCAGTCGCCGACCGCCCGGCGCACCGGCCCCGTCGTGTCGCCGACGCGCAGCTCCGACCGGAAGGCCGCCGGCTGCGGCTCGTCGCCCTCGAGCATCGCGAGCGCGGCGCGTGCGGCGGCCCGACCCTTCTGCTCGAACGGCTGCACCAGCGTCGTGAGCTGCCGGATCGGCGAGCGGTGGAGCAGGCTGTCGTCGACCGTGATGCCGTCGAAGCCGACGACGCTGACGTCCTCGGGCACCCGGAGTCCCGCGTCGAGCGCTGCCGAGACCACCCCGACGGCGAGCAGGTCGCTCTGCGCGATCACCGCGCTCGGGACCGATCCGTCGCCGGTGAACAGCGACTGTCCGGCGATCCGGCCCTCCTCGACGGAGCTGGCGGCGGCCTCGACCGCGACGGCGTCGGGGTAGACACCGCGCACACCACGGAGACGCTCCAGGGTGGTGTGGGCGACCCCCTCCGCCTCGCGCGCTGCGTCGACGGGGCCGCGGCGGCGCTCGGCGTCGAGCGGGAGGGTGACGACGGTGACCGCGGTGTGGCCGAGCTCGCGCAGGTAGTCGGCGGCACGACCGGAGGCCTCGCGGTTGTCGAGCTGGACGGGGACCGCGCCCTCGATGTCGTCGGCCTCGATCGCGACGACGGGGATCTGTCGTCGGCGGAGCACGGCGACCGCAGGGTCGATCCGCACGTTGCACCCGACCAGGACGACGGCGTCCATCGGGGCGTCGACGATCGGCCCGGCGCCGTGCTCGTCGTCGAGGGGGCTGCGCACGAGGAGCAGGGAGGCGCCCGCCTCGCCCGCGACCTCGGCGATGCCGTCGAGCGTCAGGACGTTGACCGGGTCGCGGAACGCATCGCTCAGCCGCTCGTCCATCACGACGCCGATCACCCCGGACCGCCCCCGGCGGAGCGAGCGCGCCCGCGGGTCCGGGCCCCCGTAGCCGAGGTCGGCAGCGGCGGCGAGCACCCGGGCCCTCGCGTCCTCGGACACCGGGCCGGCACCGCTGAAGGCGAGGGAGGCGGTCGACGGTGCGACCCCCGCTGCCCGTGCGACCGCGGCGAGGGTCGGCCTCGGCCCTCGGCGCACGGGACCGTCGGCGTGGTCGCGGGGGTTCGTCGCCCCGGACGCGCCGGGTGCTGTTGCCGGGTGGTCCATCGCCCGTTAGCGTAGTCACACGAACCGGTCGAATCGATTCGACCGGACAGCCGCAGGCAGGAACCCGACCAGGGACGGCCTCGCCGGCGGCCCACGACACGACCAGCACGAGACCGGAAGCTCCGCATGACGACGACGTCCACCCGAACCGCCCCGACGACCCGCACCTGGATCATCGCGGTCTTCGTGGCCTTCACGCTGTCCGGTCTGGCCATCGCCACCTGGCTCGGACGCATCCCCAGCGTGCGCGACTCCCTCGGTGCCACCACCTTCGAGATGGGTCTGCTGGTGCTCGGCATGGCGGTCGGCTCGATCGGCGGCCTGACCTTCGCCGGCCACATCGTCGCGAAGGTCGGCGCCCGCCGGGGCGTGCAGGTGGCCTCGGCTTGCCTGGCGGTCGGCCTCGTCTTCGCGGGCGTCGCCGTCACCGCCGGCTGGGGCTTCGCCGCGATCTGGATCGGTCTCATCGCGTTCGGCTTCGGCAACGGCCTGGTCGACGTGTCGATGAACGTCTCCGGCGCCGCCGCCGAGAAGGCCGGTGGTCGCACGATCATGCCGCTCTTCCACGCTGCGTTCAGCGTCGGCACGCTCGCCGGTGCCGGGCTCGGCGCCCTGACCGAGGCGCTCGACGTCCCCGTCGTGCTGCACTTCGCGGTGCTCGGCGTCGTGGTCTGCCTGGTCATGCTCGCGGCGGCGTCGCGCTTCGGGGACGAGCACCGGTACGAGGAGCACGAGTCCACCGCGACCAGCCCGACCCCGGTGCAGCTCACACGCTGGCAGGTCTGGGCACAACCGTCGACGCTGCTCATCGGTGTGATCGTGCTCGGCATGGCGCTGGCCGAGGGCTCCGCCAACGACTGGCTGCCCCTCGCCATGATCGACGGGCACGGACTCGACAACGCCGCCGGCTCCGCCGTGCTCACGGTGTTCCTCGCCGCGATGACCGCCGGACGCATCGCGGGCAGCCCGCTCATCGACCGGTTCGGCCGGGTGCCCGTGCTCCGCGTGAGCGCCGCCGTCGCCGTGGTCGGCCTCGGGCTGCTCATCTTCGTGGACGTGATCCCGATCGCGATCGTCGGTGTCGTCCTCTGGGGCCTCGGTGCGAGCCTCGGCTTCCCGATGGGCATGTCCGCCGCCGCCGACGACCCCCGCTCGGCAGCGCTCAAGGTCAGCGCCGTGGCGACGATCGGCTACGTGGCGTTCCTCGCCGGTCCGCCGCTGATCGGGTTCCTCGGCGAGCACATCGGCCTGCTCGGCGCGCTGCTCGTGGTGTTCGTGTTCATCATCGCCGCCGGCCTGGCATCGGGAGCGGCGCGCGAGACCGGCGCGGCGGCCGAGACGCTGCGGAAGCGGCGCGGACGCGACGACGGTGACCACGGGGCGGCTCGCGACCAGCAGCCGGACGCCGCGCAGCCCGGCGGGGGCGAGCCGCGCCTCCAGACCGACCGCCCGCACCACGGGACGGACGACACGGTGGCGGACCCCGCCGCGTCCGGTGGGACGCGCGCCGACCGTTAGGATCGCCGGGTGCGTCTCGTCATCGCCCGCTGCTCCGTCGACTACGCCGGACGCCTGTCGGCCCACCTGCCGCTCGCGACCCGTCTGCTCATGCTCAAGGCGGACGGCTCGCTGCTCGTCCACTCGGACGGCGGCAGCTACAAGCCGCTGAACTGGATGAGCCCGCCGTGCTCGATCGAGATGACCGAGCCCGACGAGGAGCAGGCGAGCGCCGGCATCACCCAGGTCTGGACCGTCACGCAGAAGAAGACGCAGGACAAGCTCATCGTCAGCCTGTACGAGGTCGTCGCGGACGAGAGCCACGACCTCGGCGTCGACCCCGGTCTGGTGAAGGACGGCGTCGAGGCGCACCTGCAGCAGCTGCTCGCCGAGCAGATCGAGCTCCTCGGCGACGGGCACACGCTCGTCCGACGTGAGTACATGACGGCGATCGGTCCGGTCGACATCCTGGCGCGCGACGACGCGGGGGCGAGCGTCGCGGTCGAGATGAAGCGCAACGCCAACATCGACGCCGTCGAGCAGCTCACGCGGTACCTCGAGCTCATGAACCGCGACCCGCACCTGCGGCCGGTGCAGGGCGTCCTGGCCGCGCAGACGGTCGCACCGCAGGCACGCACGCTCGCCGAGGACCGCGGCATCCGCGTCCTCGTGCTCGACTACGACGCGATGCGCGGCATCGAGGGCGGGCACACCCGCCTGTTCTGACGGTCGCGTGGCGCGCTCGGCACGCGTTCTGCGACACCGCACCCGTCGATCGACGCGTGCGATGTCGCAGGACCGGCACCGAGCCGGGAGGCTCGCCCCACCGCCCTGCGCGCCCACCGGCCCGCCCCGTGGCCGGCCCCACCGCCGCGACTAGGCTGGTCAGGACATGACGCGCCCCTACTCCGCCATCCTGTTCGACCTCGACGGGACCATCAGCGACTCCGCCCCGGGGATCCTCGAGAGCATGACGCACACCTTCCGCACGGTCGGCGTGCCCGTGCCGGACCACGCGACGCTGATGTCGTTCGTCGGCCCGCCGATCATGGACACCTTCCGGACGGCGATGGGCATGGACGACGCCGGTGCGGAGCAGACGCTCGCCGTGTACCGCGAGCACTACCTGTCGCACGGGGCCCTCGACTCGGCGATGTTCACGGGCATGGACGTCGTGCTCCGCACCCTGCACGAGGCCGGACTGCCGCTGTCCACCGCGACGAGCAAGCCCGAGACACCGGCCACGGTGATCCTCGACCACTACGGCCTGACCGGGTACTTCGACTTCGTCACCGGCGCGAGCGACGACGAGGTCCGGAGCGCCAAGGCCGACGTCGTCGCCGAGGCCCTGCGACGACTCGAGGCGGCCGGCCACGACGTCAGCCGCCCGGTGCTCGTCGGCGACCGGCTGCACGACGTCGAGGGCGCCCACGTGCACGGCGTGCCGGTCGTCTTCGCCGAGTGGGGCTACGGCTCCCCCGCCGAGGCCGAGGGCACCGTCGCCCGTGCCGCCACCCCGCTCGACCTGCTGCCGATCCTGCTGCCGGACGCGGCGGCGTGAGCAGGGACCGGTGAACACGGTCGCCCGTCGCGGACTCCGCGGCGCGGCCTGGCTGCTGCCGGCGGCGATCGTCCTCATCGCCCTCAACCTGCGCGGGCCGATCGTGGCCCCGGCGCCGGTCATCGGCGACCTGCGCGTGGACCTCGGGCTGACCGCGACGATCGCCGGGCTCCTGACGACGATCCCGGTCCTGTGCTTCTCGCTGGCGACACCGTTCGCCAGCTGGGTGATCGCGAAGGCCGACCCGGAGCGTGCGGTGTCACTGGCGCTCGTGATCGTGCTCGCGGGCACGGTCGTCCGGTCGACCCCGTCGGCGGCGGCGCTCCTGGTCGGCACCGCGATCATCGGCATCGGCATCACGATCGGCAACGTCGTGATCCCGGTGGTCATCCGACGGGACACCTCGCCCGAGCGCGTCGGGCTGGTGACCGGCGTGTACACGTCGGCGCTCAACGTCGGGTCGATGATCACCTCGCTCGGCACCGCCCCGATCGCTGCCGCGTGGGGGTGGCCGGTCGCCATCGCCGTGTGGGCGGTGTTCGCCGTCGTCGCCGGGGCCGCGTGGACGTACGCGGTCGGGGCGCGCGCGGCGTGGCTCCGGCCGGCCCGGGTCGAGCCCGTGGTCGCGACGGGTCCGGTCGAGCTCCTGACCGAGACCGGGTCGATCCGCACGGTGTCGGCAGCGTCGGAGCCCGTCCGACCCGCGCGCCGGCTCATCACGTGGGGGCTGACGCTGGCCTTCGGCGGGCAGGCGTTCTCGTACTACGCCCTGACCGCGTGGATCCCGACGCTGCTGCACGACGAGATCGGCTTCTCGGCGGAGTCCTCGGGCGCGAGTTCGTCCGTGTTCCAGATCCTGGCGGTGGTCGGCGCGCTCGGCGTCCCGGTGCTCGCGACCCGCTGGGCGCCCCGCGCGATCATCGCCCTCGTCGCCTTCCTCTGGCTCGCGATGCCCCTCGGGCTGCTGTTCGCGCCGCAGCTCTGGCTGCTCTGGTCGGTGCTCGGCGGAGCGGCGCAGGGCGGCGGGATCACGGTCGTCTTCATCATCGTCGTGCGGATCGTCACGAGCGACGACGACGCCCGGCGGATGTCCGCGTTCGTGCAGGGCGGCGGGTACCTGATCGGCTCGGCGGGACCCCTCGTCGCCGGGGCCCTGCACGGCGCGACCGGGAGCTGGACGGCCCCGCTGCTCGTCGTGCTCGTCGCGGTGCTGACGCTCGGCGTCGCGGGGACGCTCGCGGCCCGACGCGTGCGCTGACGCGGCGGCGCGCGGCGCAGCGGCGCGGCGCGCCGCGGCGGCGAAGCGCGGCGATCGGCCCGTACTCGAGGACGTGGTTCGACGCGCTTGCGAACAACCGACGGCACGTCGCACCACGGAAGGACGTGGTGCGACGTGCCTCCCGTCGTGCAGCAGTACCCGCGGCCGACACGGCGGACGCGCCCCGCGCCTCCCGGCCGGGTCAGTCCGCCTGCAGCACCTCGCGCAGCGACAGCGGCCGACGGCCGGTCACCCGCTCGACGTCCGTCGAGACGTGCGCCAGCGCACCCTCGGCGATCGCCGTGTAGGTGCTCACCCACGCGTCCGCCTGCCACGGTTCCGGGTTCCAACGCGCACGCGAGGCGTACGCCTCCGCCACCGTCTCCGGCTGGTACGTCACGGCGCGGCCGCGCACCTCGGACACGGTGGCGGCCGCCTGGGCGAGGGTGATCGCCTCCGGTCCGGTGAGCTCGTACGTCCGGTCGGCGTGGTCCGACGGGTGCAGGAGCACCTCGGTCGCGACCCGCGCGACGTCCGCCCGCGCGACCGCGGCCATCGCGCCGACACCGGCCGGTCCGCGGATCACGCCGTCCTCGCCGACCAGGTCCTCGACGAAGTCCAGGTAGAACGAGTCCCGCAGGAACGTGTGCCGCATCGAGGTCTCCTCGATCGCCTGCTCGGTCGCCCAGTGGTCGCGACCGAGGGTGAAGGTGGCGTCCGGTGCCGCACCCACGAACGACGTGTAGACGACGTGGGCGACGCCCGCGTCCGCGGCCGCTGCCACGAAGGCGCGGTGCTGGTCGAGGCGGTCCTGCGCCTCGGCGCCGGAGACCATGAGCAGCATGTCGACGCCCTCGAGCGCGGCGCGGGACGCGGTCGCGTCGGCGTACGAGGCGACCGCGACCTCCGCTCCCGGCAGCTCGGGTGCCCGGGCCGCGTCACGGACGAGCATGCGGATCGGCGTGCCCGCCCGGGCGAGCGCGCGGGCGACGGCCCCGCCGATGTTGCCGGTGGCTCCGGTGATGGCGATGGTCATGGTCGCTCCTGTCCTTCGGTGCTGCTGGTCGGGTGGCTCGGGTCGGGTCGCCCTGGTCGTCCGGCTCCGGTCAGGTCCGGACCGTCCGGGAGGCACGGGTCACCGTGGTCGCGACCCTCGCCGCGTTCACGCCGTCGACCTCGAGCGCCCAGGTCCGGGCCGCCTCGTGGTCGCGTCCGTGCCGCACGTGCCGGCCCACCAGACGGTCGACGCGGACACGATCGTCCACGACGCACGCCCACGTCTCGGTGAAGAGGTCGGGCAGCGCGGACCACGGCGCGTCGGTGTCGAGCAGGTAGTTGCCCTCGGAGACGACGAGCCGGGTGCTCCGCGGCACGGCGATGCTGCCGGCGACGGGCTCGTCGACGCGGCGGTCGAAGTCCGGCGCCCAGACGACGTCGTCGTCCGCGACGACCAGACGACGGACGAGGGCGACGTAGCCGGCCGCGTCGAAGGTGTCGATCGCGCCCTTGCGGTCGTGCCGGCCGAGGGCGTCGAGTGCCGCGTTCGCCAGGTGGAAGCCGTCCATCGGGACCTGCACCGCGGTGCCGGGCCCGTGCGCAGCGTCGACGGCGACGACGATCCGGCGTGCCAGCGTCGACTTGCCCGCCCCGGGCGCCCCCGCGATGCCGAGCACCGCGCGGCCGGGACCCGCGGCGAGCGCCACCGCCCGCTCGACGGCGGCGTCGACGGACAGCTCGGTCGGGGTCACCGTCCCATCCTGACAGGAGCGGTGGTTCACTGGCCGCATGGTCGATGCGACGACGGCGTTCAGCGGGTTCTCGGTGCATGACGTCCCCGGGGCGCGGGCGTTCTACGAGGGCGTCCTCGGGCTGCCGGTGAGCGAGGACCACGGCATGCTCGTGCTGCACGTCGGCTCCGGCGCCGGGGTGCTCGTCTACCCGAAGGGGCCCGCGCACGAGCCGGCGTCGTTCACGGTGCTGAACTTCCCGGTGCCGGACGTCGACGCCGCCGTGGACGAGCTGTCGTCGAAGGGCGTCACGTTCCTGCGCTACGAGGGCGTGACCGACGAGCGCGGGGTGAACCGGCACGGCGGTCCGCTCATCGCGTGGTTCACCGACCCGTCGGGCAACGTGCTCAGCGTGCTCGAGGGCTGATCCGGTCCCACGCGTCGCGCACGGGGCCGGGTGGCAGCACCGCGGCGACCTCGGCGGTCAGGCTCGCCAGGGCTGTCAGGTGCTCGGGCAGGAGCAGGTCCCACGGCGGGGGTGCGACACGCTCGAGCGACCGGAGCGTGGCGGTGTCGGGACCGGTGCCCCACTGCTCGGCGAGGGCGTGCACGAGGACGTCCTGCTCCAGGCGCAGCTCGCGCAACCGGTCGAGGAGCCGGCGGACGCGGTCGGGGTCGGCCGCAGCGGTGACCAGGTCGCCGAGCAGCGCCCGCTCGTCCCAGAGCCGGGCGGACAGGTCGGTGGCCTCGCCGCTCACGGTCGTCGAGCCCAGCCGAGGGCGATCGGCACGAGCAGCCCGTGCCGTCGGTGGGGCAGCTCGGCGACCGGGACCCACGCGGCCTCGTCGGTCGAGCCGTCCGTCTCGCTGCGCAGCTCGCCGCCGGTGACGGTCACGCGGAACACGACCTGCACCGCCTTCATCGGCCGCCCGTTGTCGTGCATCCGGCGCTCCTTCGGCACGATGTGGTGCCGGACGCCGAGGAGCGGACCGCACGTCGCCTCGTACCCGGTCTCCTCGAGGACCTCGCGCACGACGGCCTGCTCGACGGTCTCGTCGAACTCGACCCCGCCGCCCGGCAGCGTCCACGTGCCGGCCTCGGGGACCCGCAGTCGGGCCAGGAGCACACGGTCGCCCTCGGTGATCACGCCGTAGGCGGCGAGCCGGGTGTCGTAGTCCGTGTACTCCATCCGCCGACCTTGCCAGGATCCCCTGGAGGGCACACCCAGACGCGCCGCCCGCCACCGTCCGGTGCGGGGACGGTGCGGTCCTCCGCACGGTCGACGGACCACCCGGGCCTGGCCGCTCGGACAGCTCCGGACCGTCGGCCGGCCACCCCCCGTGCAGGATCGCTCAGGATCAGCCGGGAGACCGCCGGGGACGGGCTCCCCGCTGCCGGTCCGGACACCTCGGCTCGCTACCGTCGCTGGACCACGCCGCTCCTGTCCCGTCACCCGCCGGGTGTCCGAGAGCGTCCCGACCGTCGGACCCGCCCGTGACCACCCTGCCGCTCCTGTCCGCCCACGTGCTGCTGCCCCTCTACGCCCTGACCCTGGTCGCCGCCGTCCTCGTCCTCACCGCCGTCCGCCGCTCCTGGCGCTGGGCAGCCGTCGCGATCGTCGCGGGAGCGCTGGTCGGGACCCTGCTCTCCTGGTTCCTCGGCGACGTCCTCGACGTGCTCGGCGTCCCGCCGACCTGGGTCGACCGGGTCTGGACGGGTGTGGTGTGCGCACTGCTCGGGGTCGCGGTCGTCGGACTCGTCCGCGGTGGCCGGGCACGGCGGGGCCGGGTGCTGACCCGGGTGGTCGCCGCGCTGCTGGTCCCCCTCGCCCTGGTGTCCGGCGGACTGGCGGTGAACCGGGACGCCGGGCTCTTCCCCACGATCGCCGACGCCCTGGGGCAGTCGCACGTGCCGCCCCTCCGCCTGCCGGACGACCCGGCCCCGGGATCGGCCCCGGTCGACGCCGCGAGCTGGCGACCCCCGCGCGACATGCCGGCCCACGGCCGCTACGGTTCGGTGCGGATCCCGGGCACCGTGTCGCACTTCCACGCCCGACCCGCGATCGTCTGGCTCCCCCCGGCCGCCCTCGTCGAGCACGCCCCGGAGCTGCCCGTCGTCGTGATGCTCTCCGGGCAGGGACCCGGCGCCGCTCCGGCGAACATCGTCGAGGCCGGCCGCATGGCGACCCGGCTCGACGCGATCGCCCACCGGCACCGCGGACTCGCGCCGATCGTCGTGATGCCAGACCAGCTCGCCCGGGCATCGAACAACCCGATGTGCGTCGACGGTCCGCTCGGGAACAGCGCCACCTACCTGACGCACGACGTCCCGACCTGGGTGCGCGAGCACCTGCACGCCGCTGCCGGCGGGGCGGACTGGGCCATCGCGGGTTTCTCGCAGGGAGGTACCTGCGCCCTGCAGCTCGGGGCCGGCCGACCCGACCGGTTCGGTTCGTGGATCGACGTCTCGGGACAGATCGGGCCGGTCCTGCAGGGTCGCGACGACACCGTCTCGAGGGGTTTCCGCGGTGACCGGGCGGCGTACGAGGCCGCGCAGCCGCTCCGAGTGCTCGCCGAACGGGCGCCGTACCGCGACTCCGCCGCGTTCGTCGCGGCCGGTGCGGACGACAGCCGGTACGGACCGGTCGTCCCGCGGGTCGTGGCGGCCGCACGTGCAGCCGGCGTCACGGTGACGGAGCGCATCATCGAGGACGGTGGCCACGACTGGCACACCGCCGGTGTCGCCCTGGCCGAGGGCGTCGAGTGGTTCGTGCACCGCACGCACCTGGCCCGATGACGAGGACGTGACCGTGCCCTTCACCGTCAGCCACGCGGTCGTCGCCCTGGCAGCACGTCGCCTGCCCGTGCCGGTCGCCGCCGTCGCGATCGGTTCGATGGCGCCGGACACGGTGCTGTTCGCGCCGTTCCTGCCGCCCTACGAGGACGCGCACTCGTGGTGGGGCGTCCCGACCATCGACCTCGCCGTCTCCCTCGTGGTGCTCGCCACGTGGTGGTTCCTCGTGCGGCCGGCATGGTCACCGGTCGTCCCGGGGCTGCGTCGGCGTCTGCCGCGGGGCTGGGGTCGCCGGCCGGCACTCGGTGCGGGCGACGTGCTGCCGGTGGTCGTGGGCTGCCTGCTCGGCAGCGTCACGCACGTCGTGTGGGACGGCTTCACCCACGAGCACGGCTTCGTGGTCCGGGCCTGGCCCGCACTGCGGGACGGCGCCGTCGGCGGGTACCCGCTGCCCTTCCTGCTGCAGGACCTGTCGAGCGTGCTCGGGCTGCTCGCCCTGCTCGTCGTCGCCGCGGTGTGGTGGCGACGCGCCGACGTCCGGCCGGTCGGGCCCCTGCGCCCCGTCGAGCGGTTCGTCCCGGTCGCAGCCCTGGCCGTGGTCGTCGTCCTGGCGCTGGCCGTCGGGGTGCGGTCGTTCCTCGCCGGCGGCGGGATCGGTGGCGTGGTCACCGCGCTGGCGTTCCGGGTGCCGGCACTCGTCGCGGTCGCCCTGGTCGTGGGTGCCGTCGTGCTGCTCGTCGGCCGTGGACTCCGCGGGCACGGGACACGCGGGTCCTAGGACCCGGCACCGGCAGGGCGCTGCGCGAACGTCCGGGTACCCGCGGGCCCCGGCAGGGCGCTGCGTGAACGTCCGGTACCCGCGCGGCCGGCTCCCCTCAGGCCGCGACGGCGGCGGCGGCCCAGCCGGCCCGCATGCGTGCGACCGCCCGGTCCCACCCGGCGAGCAGGTCGGCGTCGTCGCGGAGCATCGCCTGCAGCTGCAGCCCCTCGAAGAGCGCGACGAGCTGCTCGGCGGCGTGCCGCGGAGCAGCCCCGCGGGACTCACGACCGGCGACGACGTCCCGCACGAGGGCGAGGGTCACGTCCTCGAAGAGCATCGTGTACTGCTGCCGGAACCACCCCGACGCCGGGTGGCCCGGGGTCGAGGTCGCGCTGAGCAGCGCGACGCGGACCCGCACGACCGCGGGGTGCCGGTGCCCGCGGTCGAGCCGGGCTCGGAGGTACGCGACGGCCCCCTCCTGCTCGGCGACCCCGCGGAGCGCATCGCGGCCGTCCTTGGTCCACCGGTCGACGACGGCCACGACGAGCAGGTCCCACGACGGGAACACGCGGTGCACCTCGGCCACCGTGACGTCGGCGGCCCGGGCGACGTCGTCCGGGCCGACCGTGTGGAAGTCGCCGTCACGGAAGGCATCGGCAGCACCGGAGACGATGCGGGCGCGGAGGTCGGCGTCGGGCATGTGGTCGATCCTGCCCACGGAGCGGTGTGCGCGCGACCTCCCGTCCGGGGGCGAGCGACGTCGGGAGCAGCAGTGAGCGCTCGACCTCACGGATCGTCACCGTCGGACACAGTGCGACACAACCCTTCCGCGGCGGTCCCCTCGCTGCCACGGTCGTCGCCATGGCGTACATCTGCTTGGTGCTCTCCGGAGCGGCACTGCTCATCAACGGGCTCACCCTGCTCGGTCGGGTCCCCGGCCGTGACAGCGGTGTGTTCAAAGTCCTGATCGGCGGGCTGCAGCTCGTGCTGTGCACGGCCGTCTCCGTCACGGCCGACGGGTCACTGCCCGTCCTGCTCTCGATCGCGGGGACGTTCCTCTTCGGCCTCACCTACCTGTACGTGGGGATCGACGCGCTCGCGGGGCTCGGCTCGACGGGGCTCGGCTGGTTCTGCGGCCTCGTCGCCGCGATCGCCGTCGTCTTCGCGGTCACGAACGTCACCGTCGACCCGGTCCTCGCCGTGCTGTGGGCGACCTGGGCCGGGCTCTGGACGCTCTTCTTCCTCCTGCTCGCCCTGGGTCGTGACCTCGGCCGGTACACCGCCTGGGCCCTCGTCCTCGCCAGCCAGACCACCACGACCGCGCCGGCGCTCCTCGGGCTCTCCGGTCGGTGGCCGGCCGGGGCCGCGTGGACCGTCGGCGCCGCCCTGGTCGCGCTCGTCGTCTTCGTCGGCGCGGCCGTGCTCTCCCGACGCGGGGGTCGCAGAGCACCGTCGACCCCCGCCCAGCCCCAGGTCGTCACACCGACGGCCACCGCCTGAACAGCACCCGCACACGCAACCCGGAAGGCACGACACCATGACCGACACCACGGCCGACCAGCTCGGCACCGCCCAGACCACCGCACCGGTCGACTACGAGACCCTTGCCGGTCGCTTCCGGCCGATCTTCGACCGCATCGCCGCCGGCGCCTCCGAGCGGGAGCAGGACCATCGGCTCCCCTTCGACGAGATCCGCGAACTCGCAGCCGCCGGGTTCGGCGCGGTCCGCGTCCCCGTCGCGTTCGGTGGCGCGGGCGCGACCCTCCCGCAGCTCTTCCGCCTGCTCACCGAGCTCGCCGCCGCGGACAGCAACATCCCGCAGGCCCTGCGCGGGCACTTCGCCCTCGTGGAGGACCGGCTCGTCGGGCGCTCCGGCGAACGCGATGCCTGGCTCGGACGCTTCGGTCGGGGCGAGATCGCCGGCAACTCCTGGACCGAGGTCGGGGCCGTGCAGGTCGGCGACGTCGTCACGAAGGTCACGCCGCAGGACGACGGCACCTTCCGCGTCAGCGGGCAGAAGTACTACTCGACGGGCAGCATCTTCGCGGACTGGATCGACACGTACGCGGAGCGCACCGACACCGGCGAGCGGGTCATCGCGATCGTCGACGCACACCAGCCGGGGGTCGCCCACTCGGACGACTGGGACGGCTTCGGCCAGCGGACCACGGGCTCGGGGACGAGCACGTTCACCGACGCCGTCGTGCAGGCCGACGCGGTCGTGCTGTTCGACGACCGGTTCAAGTACCAGACCGCGTTCTACCAGGCGGTGCTCCTCACCGTGCTCGCCGGCTCCGTCCTGGCCGCCGAGCGGGAGATCGCGCTGCAGGTCAGGAACCGCAACCGGGTGTTCTCGCACGGCAACGCCGACACCTTCGCCGCGGACCCGCAGATCCTGCAGGTCGTCGGCGAGGTGTCCGCGGCCGGATTCGCGGCGACCGCGATCGTCGACCGGGCAGCCGAGGCGCTGCAGGCCGCGTACGAGGGTGCTGCCCTCGACGAGGCAGAGGACGAGCGCCGCAACGACCGCGCCGAGCTCGCGACCGCACAGGCGCAGGTCTCGCTCACGTCCCTCGCGACCACGGCGACGTCACACCTGTTCGACGCCCTCGCGGCCTCGGGTGTGAGCACGACGAAGAACCTCGACCGGCACTGGCGGAACGCCCGCACCGCGGGGAGCCACAACCCGTGGGTGTTCAAGGCCCGGATCGTCGGCGACCACGCCGTCAACGGGGTCGAACCGCCCCGGGTCTGGGCGATCGGGGCGACGCGTCGCGGCTGAGCACCGCGACACCGCAGCACACCGTCGCAGGGGTCGGGGCCGAGTGCCCGGCCCCTCGCGGTGCAGCCGGTACGGGCCCGGTGGAGGTCACCCCCGGTCGAACACCAGCGTCTCGTCGTCCGCCGCCGTCACCCGTCCGGTCCGCGCGAACTCCGCCCAGACCGCCCGGAACGCCCGCCCGCGCCGTTCGACCTCCGGCCAGTCCCGCTCCGGCACGAAGCGACTGCCCACCCACGCCGACCGACCGCCGAGCAGCAACGGCAGGTCGCTCATGTGCACCGCACCGACCGGCGCCACGGACGGGTGCCGCAGCAACCGGTAGACCGTCGCCCGTCCACCGGCGGCCCGGTGACGATCGGCGAAGCGCCGCGCATCGCGGCCGTAGATCACCTCGGACAGGGGCCGCACGAGCAGCCAGCGCAGCAGGGGTCGGACCAGGCGGGACCGCGCGGCCGTCCGGAGCCCCGGGACGAGCGGCACGTACATGCCCGCCTCGTCCGAGCCGGACCCGATGAGCACGTCGACCTCCGGTGCGACCGACCGCCAGGCCCGGTCGGTGTCGCGCTCGGCGGGCAACGGTGCGAACCCGTACTGCGTGCCGAACGGCATGCCGCCGGTCAGGCCGTACCGGCCACCGGCCTTCGCCGCGAGGGCCTGCCGCTCGAGGACCTCGTCGAGCGACGTGTCCGCCGCGACCGACCCGACGGCCCGGACCATCGCCCGGTTCATCCGCGCCCGCCCGCGCGAGAGCCCGAGCGGCGCGCTCTGCACGATCGCGCGGCGGAACAGGCCGCGGGCGCCCTCGCTGATCATGAGGTGCGCGATCGCGTCGGCTCCGGCGGACTGCCCGGACGCGGTGACGGAGTCGGGGTCCCCGCCGAACGCCGCGATGTTCCGCTGCACCCACCGGAACGCCTCGACCAGGTCGAGCAGTCCGAGGTTGGCCGGCACCGTCTCGCCGTCACCGAGGAACCCGAGCACCCCGAGCCGGTAGGTCACCGTGACGACGACCACGCGCTGCTCGGTCACCAGGTCGTGGGCGTCGTGGATCGGCAGGTCACCGCCGCCGAGCACGTAGGACCCGCCGTGCACCCAGACCACCACGGGCAGGCGCTCGTCGGGTCGGACGTCCGAGGGCACCGTGATGCTGAGTCGCTGGCAGTGCTCGTCGACCTGCAGGTGGTCCATCGACGGCAGGAGCTGGTCGACGAACTGCGCGCTCGGCTGCGGTGGGACGGGCGCCGGGGTGTCCGCGCGGAACGGCCCGCTGAACGGCGGTTGCGGCGACGGCGGCGCGAAGCGCTCGGCCTGCGCGTAGGGGATCCCGAGGGCGCGGGTCACGTCGCCGTCGACGACCGCCTCGATCGTGCCGGCCGGGGAGTCGAAGGAACGGGTTTCGGTGGAGCGCACCGACCCACGGTAACGACGCGACCTGCGGACGGACGGCGGACGCCAGACGAACGGACCGGAGGCGCGGTGCCAGCTGGCACCGCGCCTTCAGTCCGTCAGTGCGACGGGCGTCAGCGGACCCGCTTGATCGGGATGACCACCAGCGCACCGAGCAGGGCGACGATGCCGGCGGCCCAGCACATGAGCTCGTAGTTGTCCGGGTGGCTGCTGCCGATCTTGAGGAAGAAGAGCGAGATCGCGGGTGCGAGCGACTGCGGCAGCGCGTTCGCGATGTTGATCACACCGAGGTCCTTGCCCGGACGGTCGGCGTTCGGCAGCACGTCCACGACGAGCGCGGTGTCGATGGCCGAGTAGATGCCGTAGGCGAAGCCCATGACGACCTCGGCGACGTAGAAGCCCGTCACGGTGTCGGCGTGGGCGAGGATCACCAGGCCGACCGCGAACAGCGCCGTCGATCCGCCGACGAAGACCTTGCGGCGGCCGATCCGGTCCGACGCCCAGCCGGAGAGTGCCGCGCTGACGAGCAGGGCGAGCGTGTAGAGGAGCACGCCGAACGCGACGGCCTCGGTGGCCTCCTTCAGGTCCGCGATCCCGAGGTGCTCCTGCATGTAGAGCAGGCGGTACGTCGTGAACATGAACGTCGCCAGGATGATCAGGAAGCGCGACCACCACGCGAACGCGAAGTCGGGGTTCTTGATCGGGTTCGTCCAGAACGACGAGATGAGGTTGATCCAGGTGAACGGCTTGAGCTTGTAGGTGGGCAGGTCGTCACGGGCGACCAGGGCGTACACGACGACCAGGACGATCGCCAGGATGCCGGGAGCGATGAACAGCACCGGCAGGTTCGCGACGAAGAACACCGACAGGTAGGTGCCGGCGAGCACGGCGATGTTCTGCGCCAGGGCGATGATGCTCGACGCCCGGCCGCGTTGGAGCTGCGGCACGTTGTCGGCGAAGCTCGCGAGCAGGGTGGCGAGCGTGGCGTTCGCGGCGAGCTGCGCGAGCAGCCAGCCGAGCGTCAGGTTGAGGACGTCGGGCGCGTAGGCGATCCAGGCGAGCGCGATCGCGAAGACGACGACACCGCCGAGCAGCCACGGGCGTCGGCGGCCCCAGCGCGTGCGGGTCCGGTCGGACAGCGCGCCGGCCAGCGGGTTCATGATGAGCGCACCGAACGCGCCGATCGGCAGCACGGAGCCGATGACGTTCGCCGCGTCGTCGCCGACCAGGGCCTGTGCCTTGATCTGCATGCTGACGTAGACCGGGGCCATGAGCGCCACGAACAGGCCGAACTGTCCGAGGAACAGGGCGACCTGGTAGCCGATCCCCACCTTGACGGTGCTGACGGGCTGGGTGATGCCCGCTTCCGGGTCCAGCAGTGCGGGGCTGCCGGGTTCGGGTGTGCTCATGACGCCTCCTTGAGTCGATCGGAAACCTTGTACTGCAAGGTTTTCCGTCGGCGAGCATACATCGCCCGAGGCGTGATCGACACGTGTCGTCCAGACGGCGCGCGAGTGCGCAACCGACGACGCGCGACAAAAACTACACAGCGGGTGGTTTTTGGGGTAGCGTCGGTCTCGATCTCGCCGGGGAGCATCGATCCTCGACGGGCCCCGACAACCTGACAGGACCGAAGGAGCCCTCTGCCATGCCCACCACCTCTGTGCAGCTGTACTCGCTGCGCGACGCCATCGCCGAAGACCTCGACAAGGCCATCGCCCGGGTGCGCGAGATCGGCTACGAGAACGTCGAGCCGTACGCGTTCGTCGAGCGCGCCGCCGACCTCGAGAAGGCCTTCGCCGCCACGGGCCTGAAGGCCCCGTCCGGCCACGTCGCCGTGATCGACGCCGAGGACACCGCGCCTATCTGGGACGCCGCCCAGCGCCTCGGCATCCAGACCGTCATCGACCCGTTCATCCCGACCGACCGCTGGCAGACCGCTGACGACGTCGCGAAGATCGCCGAGCGCGTCAACGAGCTCACCGCCGAGGCCACCGCACGCGGCCTGAAGTTCGGGTACCACAACCACCAGTGGGAGTTCACGAACAAGGTCGACGGCAAGACCGTCTACGAGCTCTTCGTGTCGCAGCTCTCGCCGGAGACCGTCCTCGAGGTCGACACCTTCTGGGCGACCGTCGGCGGCGCCGACGCCCCGGCCGTCCTGCAGTCGCTCGGCGACCGCGTCGTCGCCATCCACGTCAAGGACGGCAAGGTCGACGGTGACATCCTCACCGCGCTGCCCTCGTCCGAGAGCGCCCTCGTCGTGCCGGAGGCACTGCAGCGCGCCTTCGAGAACCAGACCCCGGCCGGCCAGGGCGACGTCGACGTGCGGGGCATCCTCGCCGCCGCACCGCAGGCCATCCGCGTCGTCGAGTTCGACGCGTACTCGGGCGACGTCTTCCAGGGCATCACCGAGTCGCTCGAGTGGCTGAAGGGCAACGACAAGTGAGCCGCGTCGGAGTCGGCATCATCGGTGCCGGCAACATCTCGGACCAGTACCTGACCAACCTGACGCAGTTCGCCGACGTCGAGGTCCTGATGGTCGCCGACCTCATCCTCGAGCGCGCGGCATCGCAGGCCGAGAAGTACGGCGTGCCGTCGTCGGGCACGGTCGAGGAGCTCCTCGCCCGCGACGACATCTCGATCGTCGTCAACATCACGATCCCGGCCGAGCACGCGAAGGTCGGCCAGCAGATCATCGCCGCCGGCAAGCACACCTGGAGCGAGAAGCCGGTCGCCACCACCGCCGAGGACGCCCAGGCGCTCCTGGCCGCCGCGTCGGCCGCCGGCGTGCGGTACGCGACCGCCCCCGACACCGTGCTCGGTGCCGGCATCCAGACCGCGATCCGCGCCATCGCCCGCGGTGACATCGGCACGCCGCTCACCGCGACGACGATGTTCCACGTGCCCGGCCCGGACCAGTGGCACCCGGACCCCGAGTTCCTCTACGCCGAGGGCGCCGGTCCGCTGTTCGACATCGGCCCGTACTACGTGACGACCCTGCTCCACGCGTTCGGCTCGGCCTCGCGCGTGCAGGCCGTGTCGTCGAAGTCCCGCGAGACCCGCGTGATCGGCTCCGGCCCCCGTGCCGGCACCGAGTTCGCGGTCGAGGTGCCCACGCACCACGCCGCGCTCATCTCGTTCGCCGACGGGCAGTCCGCGCAGACGACCCTGTCGTTCCAGCACGCCCTGCCCCGCAACGGCTTCGTCGAGATCAACGGTTCCGAGGGCACGATCGTGCTGCCGGACCCGAACGTCTTCGACGGCGACAGCACGCTGTGGACGCTCGGCAAGGACGAACCGACGACCCTCGAGCACAAGGGCTCGACCTGGGGTCGCGGCACGGGCGTCGTCGAGATGGCACGTGCGATCGCCGAGGGCCGCCCGGAGCGCGCCTCCGGTGCCGTCGCGTCCCACGCGCTCGACGTCATGCTCGGCATCCGGGACGCCGCCGATTCCGGCCAGGCCGTCGAGATCACCTCGCGCATCACGAAGCCGGAGCCGCTGCCGGAGGACTTCGACCCGGCTGCTGCGGTGCTGGCGGAGGGCGCGAACGCCTAGCCAGCCACGTGACGGACGGGAGGCGCGGTGCCAGCTGGCACCGCGCCTCCCGTCCGTCAGCGTCGTGGGTGCGTCCGGCCCACCGAGCGGGCCAGATCCGTCACGTCCGGAGCCGCACACCGACGTCCTCCGCCCCCCGGGCGGACGACGAGCGGCGTGTCCTGCCCGCTCGTGGGTGACAGGACGAGCCGACCGGCCGACCGGCCGGTCGGCTTCGTCCCGCAGGGGGATGCCGACGGGAGCGCTGCAGTGTCAGGGTCGAGCGAGGGGGATCCGACCGCTGTCGAAGGAGGCGCCACGGACACGACGCACGACCGAGCGCCACGACGACGGGTCCTGCCGGTCCTCATGTCCGCTGCCGCGCTGGCCGTCGTCGCCATCGGGGTCGGCATCGGCGTGCACCTCGAGCACGCTGCCGAGACCGCGCGACGCCTCCCTCCGGCGAGCGCCTCGTCGGAGCAGGTCCTGCGGGTGTACCTCCGCGCCGCCGAGGCCCACGACTGCGCGGTGACCGAAGCCCTCACGGCTGCGCACGCGCCGTCGTCACCCGACCAGGCGTGGTGCGGGCAGCGGCAGCCGTCGTCCTGGTTCGACGAGCACCCGGACCTGCTCGCCCACCGGAACGTCGGCGCCGTCGAGCGGATCCCGGCCGACGAGCGCAGCGGGGTCGCCGAGGAGTGCATCCCCGTCGACGTCACCGAGACGAACACGAGCGGCGCCGACCCCGGGACCCTCGAGGGGTGGCAGTTCTGCTTCCGCCACACCGAGGACGGGTGGCGACTGTACGACGAGGGCTACGGGTGAGCGACTCGTTGCACTGAGCGGCCGACCTCGGCGACCACTCTCCGCCGGTGACGAGCGCCGACATCCGTGCCATCAGTCCGCGCGGGACGAACCGGTGGGCGTTCGCCGTCACCGCGTTGCCGAGGCCGGACACCACCGTCGGGCCGCCCTGCCGCGCGAACGCCCGGAGCCCCACGGCCGCGACCTGCTCAGCCGACTGCCGCCCGCGTTCCATGACGCCCGCCGACCCCGCTCCCCGGGCGGCCTCGTCGAAGAAGCCCGTCGCGGTGGGGCCGGGGCAGAGGGCGAGGAACCGCACCCCGCTCCCCCGGTTCTCCTGCCAGACCGCTTCGGTGAACGACAGCACGAACGCCTTCGTCGCGCCGTAGACGGCCATCTGCGGCGTCGGCTGGAACGCGGCGGTCGACGCGACGGTCATCACACCACCGAGCCGGCGCTCGAGCATCCCGGGCAGGAACGCGTGCACGAGCCGCACGACCGCGGTGCAGTTGAGGTCGACCTGGGTCCGGAGCCGCTCGTCCGTCGCGGCGGCGAACGGCCCGTGGTCGCCGACGCCGGCGTTCGCGACGAGGATGTCCACCCGGGTGCCCCCGAGACGTTCGATGACCCCGTCGACGCCGTCCGCCGTGGCGAGGTCCGCGGGGAGCACCGTCGCCGTCACGCCGTGGTCGCGGCGGATGCGCTCGGCGAGCGCGTCGAGCCGGCCCTCGGACCGGGCGACCAGCACGACGTCGGCGCCGGCTGCGGCGAGCCCGAGGGCGAGCGCCTCACCGATCCCCCCGCTGGCGCCGGTGACGAGGGCGCGGAGGCCACGGAAGGGGCTGCGGGGACGGCTCATGGGTCCTGCGTACACCCGGTGGTGGCGGGATCGACCCGGACGGCGTCAGGAGAGCTGGGGACGACGACGCAGGACCGCGGGGACTGCTGACCGAGCATCGACCCAGGCACTGAGCACCGGATCGATGTACCCGGTGACCAACAGGACGTCGTCGTACCGTCCTCGGAGGTCCTGGTTCCAGATGCGGTGGTGGTGGCCGATGCGGTTCCGGAGGTCGCGGAGGCGGCTGACCGGTGCACGAACGGTCGTCTGCGCTCGATCGGGAGCGCCGGGGAACCCCGTTGCGACGTCGGGCCAGAACCGCATCTGCGCCCGGGAGACCATCTGGTGCCAGAACCCGAACGAGACCTCTGAGATCAACTGCCCTGGCGTCACCGGCTTCCCGTTCTTCATGACGCGGCGCTTCGCCCTGACGACGTCCACGTAGGGGTACTGGTGCGCAGCCGGCGGCTCGCGCCGGCCGAACTCGTACTGGTCGTCGAAGATCCAGTGGCCTTCGCGCCCGAGTCGCTCGTGCCGAGCGGTCATCCGCGCATCGACAGTGTTGCGCAGGGCGACTTCGAGGTGCCCCAAGGAGCCCCAGAACGCAGCCGATGCCTCGACGTTCCAGTCGTACAACGCTCTCGCGACGGACGTGTCGCCGGACGCGGCGGCGAGGTAGTGCTGCAACCGCTCGCGACCGATGTGGTGCTCGACGGAGTCCCACGTCTCGTTGCTCAAGATCCCCCCACTGACGTAAGATCGATGTCAACACCCCGGAACCGTCCCTGTAGGCCCTCATCGGCCAGATCAGACGGCCGGGGTTCTGCTTTTGTAGCAGGGCGCGGAAGTCATCACGCCCGGCAGGTCCCCAGCCGCTCTTCTGCACGTGCCGCTGATCGGCTACTGTTCCTCGCAGAGGGAAAAATCCCGCGCCGCTCACCGGCCGGGAGCGTGCACGCGTCTCACGGGAGTCGCCACTTCTTCATCGAAGGAGTGCACCCGTGTCTGCACACACCCCACCCGCCCGTCTCCGTGACACGTGGATCGCCCTGTCCGGGCTGTCCGCCGTGTTCCTGTTCGAGATGCTCGACAACTCGGTCCTCACCGTCGCCCTGCCGACGATCGGTCGGGACCTCGCCGCGTCCACTGCCTCGCTCCAGTGGGTCTCGAGCGCGTACTCGGTCGCGTTCGGCGGGCTCATGCTCCTGTTCGGGGCGGTCGCCGACCGGTTCGGCCGCCGCCGCACGATGCTCGTCGGGCTGGTGCTGCTCGCCGCGGCGAGCGCCGCGACCGTCCTGGTGACCAGCGTGGAGCAGCTCGTCGTCGTCCGGGTCCTCACGGGCCTCGCCGCCGCGATGACCACGCCCGGCTCGATGGCCCTGACCTTCCGGCTCTTCTCCGCCGACGACCTGCGCGTCCGGGCGCTGACCGTGGTGTCGACCGCCGGGCTCGTCGGGCTGGCGGTCGGCCCGACGATCGGCGGGTTCGTGCTCGCGGTGGCGCCGTGGCAGGTGCTCCTGGTGGCGAACGTGCCGATCGCCCTCGTCGCGCTCGTCGGCATCCGCTCCGGGATCGTGGCCGATCGGCCGGCGGACCTGCACCGGCACCCGCTCGACCTCGTCGGCGCCGTGCTCGGCACGGCCGCCGTCGTCGGCGTCCTGGTGACCCCGACGCTCGCCGTGTCCACCACCGGCTGGCCGACCTGGGCCGCGGCGACCGCCACTGTCGCCGCCGTCGCGGGCTTCGTCGTGCGGGAGCGGACGGCCCCGCACCCGCTGCTCGACCTCACTCTGGTGGCGCGGCCCCTCGTCGCGAGCGGGCTGGCGTACAAGGCCGCCGCCGGGCTCGCCACCGCCGGGCTGTCCTACGCGGTGACCCTGCAGCTGCAGGCTGCGTGGGGGTGGCCGCCGGCCCTCGCCGCGCTCGGCACCCTGCCCCAGGTCGTGGTGCTCCTCGCGAGCGGCCGCTTCGTCGGGCCCGTCGTCCGGCGGGTCGGGCTCGATCGGGCCGCGTGGACGAGCGCGACGGCCGTCGTCGTCGGGCTCGCCGTGTTCACCCTGTCCGGGCGCACCGGGTACCCGGCGGTCGCGGTCGCCCTCGTGCTCGTCGCGGCCGGGATGCGTGTCGTCGGAGCGGTCGCCGGCGCGAGTGTCCTGTCCGGGCTCCCGACGGACCGCACGTCGATCGGGGCGGCACTCGTCGACACCGCGAGCGAACTCGCCACGGCGGTGGGGATCGCTGCGACCGGGACGGTGCTCGCCGCGCTCGTCCCCGGCAGCGTGACCGTCGCCCGGACCACGGCTGCGCACGCTGCCGCCGTCGTCGGTGCGCTGCAGGTCGCCGGGGCCGTGATCACCGTGATCGCGGCGCTGCTCGTCGCCGTCGGGGTGCTCCGCGCGCGACGCGCCGTCGGCACGCCGGAACCGACCCCGACCCCGCCGATGCCGACCTCTTCCTCTTCCTCTTCCTCGTCCACTTCCGCCGACCACCACCAGGAGTCCTCCCGTGCCTGAGACCACCACGCCCCGACCGCCCTTCGACCCCGAACTCGGCGTCTTCCTCACCGCACTCGAGGCCCGCGGTCCCTTCACGATCGACGCCGCAGCCCTCCCCCGCATGCGTGCGCTCGAGATCACCGAGCAGGAGCTCGACGACCGCCTGCGCGCCCGCGGGCTCGAGCGGCGGCGCATCACCGTCCCCGGACACGGCGGTGACCCGATCGACCTCGCGGTCATCCAGCGCGCCGGCCGGACCGGTCCGACCACGGGCGTCTACACGATCCACGGCGGGGGCATGGTGATGGGCCACCACCTCGGCAACCTCGAATCGTACGACGACTGGCTGCTCGACCACGACGTCGTGCTGGTCAGCGCGGACTACCGTCTCGCCCCGGAGCACCCCGACCCGACCCCGGTCGAGGACTGCTACGCCGGACTCGTCTGGGTCGCGGAGCACGCCGACGAGCTCGGCATCGACCCGGCGCGCATCGTCGTCGCCGGCCAGAGCGCCGGCGGGGGCCTCGCCGCGGGGACCGTCCTGCTTGCCCGGGACCGCAGCGGCCCCGAGGTCCTCGCGCAGGTCCTGGTCTCCCCGATGCTCGACGACCGCGATGCCTCCGTGTCGACCCGGCAGATCGACGGCGTCGGCGTGGCCGACCGCCAGGCGATGCACTTCAGCTGGGGCGCGTACCTCGGCGAGCGCCGGGGCACCGACGACGTCTCCCCGTACGCGGCACCGGCGCGCGCCGAGGACCTGTCCGGACTCCCCCGCACCTACGTCGACTGCGGCAGCGCCGAGGTCTTCCGCGACGAGACCGTGGCGTTCGCGAGCGCGCTGTGGGCCGCCGGGGTCGACGCCGAGCTGCACGTGTGGCCGGGTGCGTTCCACGGCTTCACGAGCATGGTGCCGGGAGCGGCGGTCTCGCGGTCGGCGGTCGCGGCCCTCGCCGACTGGACGACCCGGCTGCTCGGGGAACCCGACCCGGCGCCGCGCACCTGACGCGCACGGACGGGAGGCACGGTGCGGGCCCGCACCGTGCCTCCCGTCCGTCGAGTCAGCCCTTCACCGCTCCCGCCGACATCCCCGAGACCAGGTTGCGCTGGATGATCATGAAGAACACCACGACCGGCAGCGAGAACAGCACGGACGCGGCCATCTGACCGGTGAAGTCGGTGCCGGTCGTCTGGGTGGTGAACGACGCGAGCCACACGGGCAGCGTGTAGTGCGCCTGGTCCTGCATGAACGTGTACGCGACGATGTAGTCGTTCCACGCGGCGATGAACGCGAAGACGCTCGTCGCGATCATGCCCGGCATCACCAGGGGGAAGAGCACCTTCGTCAGGACCTGCCACGTACTGGCACCGTCGATGCGCGCTGCCTCTTCGACCTCCATCGGGATCGCGAGGAAGAAGCCGCGCATGACCCAGATCGAGAACGGCAGCACCGCAGCCACGTAGGCCAGGATCAGCCCCGCGTAGGTACCGGTGAGGCCGACCTGGTTGAAGATGAGGAACTGCGGGATGAGCAGTGCGGTCCCCGGCAGCATCTGGACGAGCAGGATCGTGACGAGGATCGCGCGACGGCCACGGAACCGGAACCGCGAGAGTGCCGCCGACGCCAGGATGCCCAGGGCCAGCGAGAGCACGACGGCCCCTGCCACGACGATGGTCGAGTTGCCCAGGTAGACCAGGAAGTCCGCTCGGGTGAAGGCCGTCACGAAGTTGTCGAGCGTGGGGTGAGCCGGAGCGAAGAGCGGGGTGCTGGTCAGGGCCTCGGAGCGGGGCTTGAAAGCCGTGTTGATCATCCAGTAGACCGGGAAGATCCAGACGACGCAGAACACGATCGCGATGGAGCTGCTGATCCAGCGCACGGGGCGTCGGCGACGGCGGATGCGTCTCGTCGCCGCGACGCCCTCGGGGGTGGGGACGGCTGCGGGGACGTCGGCTCGGACGGGGACGCCCGTCGGCATCGCGGTGGTCACAGCTCTTCTCCCGATCGGACGAGGTTCCGGATGTAGAGGGCACTGAGCGCCATGAGGATCAGCGCCGCGATCACGGCGACCGCCGAGCCGGTCCCGATGTCGTGCCCGACGAATGCGGTGACGTAGGTGAAGACACCGAGGGTGGACGTCGCACCGTCCGGACCGCCCTGCGAGACGAGCCAGATCTGGTTGAAGACGTTGAAGTCCCAGATGATCGAGAGCATCGTGACGAGGAGCAGGGTCGGTCGGAGGTACTCGATCGTGACGACGCGGTACACCGTCCACTCGGAGCCGCCGTCGAGCCGGACGGCCTCCTTCACCTCGATCGGGATCTGCGTCTCGGCGGCGTACAGGGTGAGCGCGATGAAGGGCACCGCCTGCCAGACGACGAGCATCCAGATGGACGTGTACGCCAGGCCGGCGCTGTTGCCCCAGTCGGTGTCGGTCATGTCACCGAAGACCCGGAGCTGCGTGAGCGCCCAGTTCACGACCCCGTAGCCCGGCTGGAAGAGCCAGTTCCACACGAGCGAGGACGCCACGTTCGGCATGCCCCACGCACAGATCAGGACGATCGTGACGGCGTAGCGGAGCACCACGCCCAGCCGGGTCATCAGGTGCGAGACGCCCGCGCCGATCAGGATGCTCCCGAGGACCATCGCCGCCGTGAACAGCACGGTGCGGACGAGCGATGCCCAGAAGGCCGGGTCGGAGAGGATCTGCCCGTACTGCGCCAGCCCGACGGCGTCGTACGCACCGGTGAAGAGCGAGCGCTGGTCGTAGTCGGTGAACGACGTGAAGACCAGGAAGACGATGGGGGCGACCGTCACGAAGACGAGCACGAGCCCTGCTGGGGTCAGGAGCCAGAGGGGGGCGAACGAGCGGGTTGCCCGGCGCTGCGGAGCGCCGCCGGGACGATCCCCGGGCGAGCGGTCGGGGCGGCTGCGGCGCTCCGTGCTCGGGCGGGTGGCTGAGACGGTCACGTCTGGCCTTTCCGGTCGGGGCGGGCGGTGCGGGAGCCGTCGCGTGACGACGGCGCCCGCACCGTCCTGGTGGGTCGTCCTACTGCTTGTTCAGGACGTCGTCGGCGGCCTTGTCGAAGGTCGCCGCGGCTTCCTCCGGCGTCTTCGAACCGGAGACGATGCTCGAGAAGAGGGTGTTGATGCTCTGGTCACCCTCGAGGTCGGCCCACCGGGCGTTGGCCGGGGTCGCCTTCGAGTTCAACGCCGCGGTGAAGAAGGCCTTGTTGATCTCGCTCAGGCTGGAGTCGGCGGCCTTGATGCCCTCGGTGCTGTTCGGGATCCAGCCGTTGTCGCCGTAGACGTACTTGCTCTGGACGTCCGGGCTCGACGCGATCTCGACCCACTTGAGCGCCAGGTCGGTGTTGCCGGACTTCGCTGCGATGCCCCAGTCCGATCCACCGAGCATGACCGGCTGTGTCTTCCCGGACTTCCCCGGGAACGGGAAGGTGCCCATCGTGTCCGCCGTCATCTCCGGGTTCGCCTGCTCGATGAGCCCGAGCGTGCCGCTGGTGCTGAGGATGGCCGATGTCTTGCCGTCCGCGAAGACCTGGTTCATGTCCGGGCTGTCGGTGTTGAGGGTGGCCGAGGCCTTCGTCGAGTACGCGTTCGCGAACGCCCGGAAGTCCTCGAGGCCCTGCTGCGCCTTCGCGTCGCCGAACCCGGCCTTCCACGTCCCGCCGTCCTCGGTCGCGATGTCACCGCCCGCGTCCCAGACGAACTGCATCCCGGCGTACCAGTACTGACCGGGCATGTAGAAGGCGGAGAAGTCCTTCGCGGTGTTCGCTGCCTTGACCTTGTCGAGGTCGGCCGTCAGTTCCTCGTAGGTGGTCGGGACCTCCGTGATGCCGGCGTCCTTCCACATCTGCTTGTTGTAGATGACCGATCGGGCGCCGGCGAAACCGGGGACGCCGTAGAGCGAGCCCTCCACCGTGGCCGGGTCGGACAGGCCGTCGAGCCAGGTCTGCCCCTGTGCCAGGTCCGACTCGTACGGGGTGAGGTCCAGCAACGCGCCGTTCGCTGCGTAGCTCGCGACCTGCGTGTTGCCGAGGTCGAGGACGTCCGGCGGCGTGTTCGTGGCCAGCGCGGTCGAGACCTTGGTCGTGATGCCGTCCCACTGCTGGATCTGCACCTTGACCTTCGCGCCGGTCTCCTTCTCGAACTGGTCGTTGATCGCGGCGATGGTCTTGTCGGAGTAGTCCCCGGTCATCGCCCACACGGTCAGCGTCTTGCCGTCCCCCTTGACGTCCCCGATCTCCTTGGTGCCACCGCTGCCACCAGCACCGGTGTTGCCGGCGCTGGAGCACGCGGTCACCCCGAGGGCGACGGTCAGGGCCACGGCAGCTGCTGCCGCGAACTTCTTCGTACGCATTGCTTCTCCTTGGTGGTCGTTCTGCTGTGTCGGATCAGCTGACCCCGAGCTCCGCGGCGAGCAGGAACGCTGCCCCGCCCCGGAGGATCAGGTCGCTGTTGGTGGACGTGGCCGTCACGGCGAGGTCGTCACCCACGCTCGCGAGCGTGCGGGCCGAGACGGTGTCGTGCACGGCTTGCACGAGGGGACCCTCGACGAGGTCGGCGGGCCCGGTGACGACGATCTCGGTGATGTTCACAGCACTGACGATCGGAGCGAGCACCCGGCCGAGGGTGTCCCCCGCAGACCGGAGGAGGCCGGCACGGTCGGCGACGGGGGCAGCGTCGAGCCGCCGAGCCAGGTGGTCGGCCCCGATGATCACCTCGAGGCACCCACGGCGCCCGCAGGGGCACGGCTCGCCGTCCTCGTCGATCGTCAGGTGGCCGATCTCACCTGCCGCGTAGCGCTCACCGAGCACGAGTCGTCCGCCGAGCACCATCCCCGTCCCCACGCCGTGCTCGAGCGCGACGACGAGCACGTCCCGGGTCGGGTCGACCTCGAAGGCGTGGACGCCGAGCGCCGCGACGTTCGCGTCGTTGAGGACGTGCACCGGGAGCCGGAAGTGCTCGGCGAGCTGCCGCTGCAGGGGCAAGCCGCCCCCGAGTGCGACCGAGTCGAGGACCGTGCCCGTCTCGTCGATGACGCCGGGGCACCCGACGGCGATCCCGAGCAGGCGACGCGACGTCGTCGCCGCCAGGCGCTCGACGAGTCGGATGATGCGGTTGAGGGCCTGGTCCCCGACGGCACCGTCGACCTCGATCTTCGCGCTGTCGACGACGTCGCCACGCAGGTTCGTGACCGCCCCGACGAAGTGGTCGGGGACGGAGAGGTCCACGACGACGATGTGGAAGGCGTCGACGTTCAGGTTGATCAGGGTCGCGGGCTTCCCGACGCGCAGGTCCTCGCGGGGCCCGAGTTCGGTGACGAGGGCATCGGCCTCGAGTTCGGCGACCAGACCGGAGACGGTCGGCCGGGTGAGCCCCGAGTGCCGGGAGAGGTCCGCTCGGCTCATCGCGCCGTCGGTGAAGAGCGTCTGCAGGATCAGGGAGCGGTTGAGCGCCCGGCTGTGCTGCGGCAGGGCCTTGCTCCGTTGACGCCGTACCTGCGCCGCGAAGGGTGCCGGAGCATCCGTGTCGTTCGCCAATGGGGTTCCTCCCTCCGAGTGGTTGCCTTAGTAAAGGACCGTTCCTAATCCGATGTCAAGCACCGATCTGAAGCCGTAACAGCCCCGTGATCTCGCGGAAACACTGCTCGACACGCTCTTGCCAGCGTCGAGTTAGGCGTGTTTACTAACCCGCATGCGCAGCCTTGACGCCGCGTCCTCGCTGACGAGGCCGCGCACCCCCAGGACGGGAGCACCATGAGGATCGGCCTCGACATCGGCGGGACGAAGATCGACGCCGTCGCCGTCTCACCGGCGGGCGACGTGGTCGATCGGGTCCGGGTCCCGACCGGCTTCGGGCCCGACGCGGTGGTGGCCGAGACGCTCGCCGTCGTCCGATCGCTCGAGGTCCGGACGCGCTCGACCGCGGACACGATCGGCATCGGTGTCCCCGGTCTGGTCGACCACGAGACCGGCTGGGTGCGACACGCTGTCAACCTCGGGCTCTCGGAGGTCGCACTCGGTCCGCTGGTGGCCGCTGCGACGGGCGCGGCGGTCCAGGTCGAGAACGACGTGAACGTCGCCGCGCTCGGTGCCGCGCAGGCGATGCAGCTCGACGGGCCGCACGCGTACCTGAACATCGGGACGGGACTCGCCGCCGGACTCGTCGTCGACCGGCGCCTGTGGCGCGGAGCACGGGGCAACGCCGGCGAGGTCGGGCACATCCCGGTCGTGCCGGACGGGCAGCCCTGCGTGTGCGGTCAGCGCGGCTGCCTCGAGACCCTCGCATCGGGGTCCGCCCTGGCAGTCGCGTGGCCGGGCCACGGCAGCTCCGCAGCGACGGCCCTGTTCGACTCGGCCGACGCGGGTGATCCCGCTGCCGTCGCCGTCCGCGACCGCTTCGTCTCGGGCCTCGCATCGGCCGTGCGCATCCTCGTCGTCACGGCCGACGTCGAGTCGGTCGTCGTCGGCGGTGGGCTCGCCACCCTCGGCGAACGCCTGCTCGCCCGCGTCCGCGCCGGCTTCGACGGCGCCGCGCGCACGTCCCCCTTCGCCGCCTCGCTCGACCTGTCGTCCAGGGTCCACATCGCCCCCGTCGACCGTCCGCTCGCCGCACTCGGGGCCGCGTTCCTCGCGCCCGCGCCGGCCGTCTCGACCGCCTGACCGCGGTCGAGCCAGCCGTCTCGACCGCCTGACCGCGGTCGACCGGCCGCCCGCACCACCGAAGCCTCGAACCCACCGATCGCGTCCCGACGCAGCGGAAGTGAGCACGCCATGACCGGAACATCCCGTCCCTCCGACCACGACAGCCCCCGAGCGAGCGGCACGCTGACGCGCCGAGGGATCGTGCTCGGCGCCGCGGCGACCGTCGCGTCCGCCGCGGTCACGCTCGGCGCCCCGGGCATCGCCGCCGCGACGCCGCCGACCGTACCGCGCGGGGGTGCTCGACCCCCGACCGGTCCGGTGTCGCGCGCCCGTTCCCGCGACCTCGCCTACGAGTACCTCGACCTCCGCATGGACGAGTACGGCTCCGGCACGGAGCTCCGCCTCCCCCGCAGCTACTTCGGCGGGTACTTCGCGTCGCTGCCCACCGAGTTCGTGTCGTCGTTCGCCTACGACGATGCCCTCATGGTGCTGGCCTGGCTCGGCCGGGGCCGGCACCGCGACGTCCAGCGGGCCACGGTGCTCGGGGACACCCTGCTGGCGCTGCAGGCTGCGGACCCGATCGGCGACGGTCGGACCCGGGCCTCGTACCAACCCGACACCTTCCCCGTCGCGACGCCCCCGCGTCCGATCGACATCGGTTCCCCCGCCGCCTACACGGGGAACCAGTCGTGGGTCGGCATGGCGTTCTGCCGCCTGTTCGTGGTCACCCGGGAACGTCGGTTCCTCGACGGCGCGCTCCGGCTCGGCACCTGGATCGAGACGAACGCCCGCGACGACGTACGACAGCCCGCCGGGTACACGGGCGGACGGAACGCCGACGACCAGCCGATCACCTACAAGTCGACCGAGCACAACATCGACGTGACGGCGTTCTTCACCCAGCTCGCCCGGCTCACCGGCGACCGCACCTGGTCCCGACGAGCGACCCTGGCGGAGTCCTTCGTCCGCGCGATGCAGGACCGGACCGACGGGCACCTGTGGACCGGCACCGACCCGGACGGCACGACGATCAACCGCACGCCGATCCCCGAGGACGTGCAGGTCTGGGCGTACCTCGCCACGCTCGATCGCCGGTACTCCGCATCGGTCACCTGGGTGCTCGACCACCTCATCGCCCACGACGGTCCGTACACCGGCCCGTCCTTCTCGGACACGGACGTCAGCAAGGTCTGGTTCGAGGGGTCCGGTCAGCTGGCGCTCGCCCTGGAGGCACGGGGCACGCGAACGGACCGCACCCGGTCCGCCTCGGTCCTCGACAGCGTCCAGCTCGCGCAGCGCACGCAGGCGAACGGCGACGGGAAGGGCATCGTCTCGGCGTCGTCCGACGGACTCGACACCGGGTTCGGCGACCTCTACCACTCGAGCCTGCACACCGGTGCGACGGCCTGGTACCTGCTCGCCGTCACCCGCACGAACCCGTTCCGCCTCTGACCATCCCGATCCGTCCCCGACCACCCCGGAAGGACAGCACCGCATGCTCATCCCCCGCCCCCGCTCCCGCGTCGACGGCGCCGGCTCGTTCACCCTCGACGAGCGGACCCGCGTCACCGCCGACCCCGCGGCCGAGCCGGTCGCGCAGTACCTGCAGCAGGTCCTGCGCGCCTCCACCCGTCTCCCCCTGTTCGGCGCCGCCGGCGCGACCGACGTCCCCCTGGTCGCCCTCCGGGTCGCCGCCGACCCGAGCGACCTGCCGGAGGGCCCCGGCGGTGACCGCTCGGAGGCCTTCCGGCTGGAGGTCACCGCCGAGGGCGTCGTCGTCACCGGCGGTGGCCCTGCCGGCGTCTTCTACGGCGTCCAGGCACTGCTCCAGCTGCTCCCCGCCGACGTGTACCGCCGCGGCCAGGTGCGCACCGAGGGGTGGACGCTCCCGGTGACGGTCGTCGAGGACGCCCCGGCCTTCGCCTGGCGCGGCGTGATGCTCGACGTCGCCCGGCACTTCCGCACGAAGGCCGAGGTCCTGCGCCTCGTCGACCAGCTCGCCGTGCACCGGCTCAACCGCCTGCACTTCCACCTGACCGAGGACCAGGGTTGGCGCATCGAGATCACGAAGTACCCGCGGCTCACCGAGGTCGGGTCGTGGCGCACCGAGTCGCAGGTCGGCGCACACGTGCCGGACGCGGACGGCACGCTCCGGGTCGCGGGGAAGGACGGACGCCCGCACGGCGGCTCCTACACCCAGGACGACATCCGCGAGATCGTGGCCTACGCGGCCGACCGGTTCGTCACGGTCGTGCCGGAGATCGAGACCCCCGGACACGTCCGCGCCGCGCTGGCCGCGTACCCGGAGCTCGGCGTGCACCCGGAGCGGCAGCTCGACGTGTGGACCGAGTGGGGCATCGCGCACGACGTGATGAACGCCGAGGACAGCACGGTGCGGTTCTTCACGGACGTGCTCGACGAGGTCGTCGCGCTCTTCCCCTCCGAGTACATCGGCCTCGGCGGCGACGAGTGCCCGAAGGACCAGTGGGAGGACGATCCCCGCACCCAGGAGCGCATCCGGGAGCTCGGCCTCGCGGACGAGGAGCAGCTGCAGGCCTGGATCGTCGGACAGCTCGCGGCGCACCTCGAGTCGCACGGACGCCGGGCGTTCGGGTGGGACGAGATCCTCGAGGGCGGCACGCTGTCCCCGTCGGCGACCGTCGTCTCGTGGCGCGGGTTGCAGGGAGCGATCACCGCCGCACGGCGTGGGCACGACGTCATCTCGACACCGGACGACCAGGTCTACCTCGACTACCGGCAGAGCGACCTGCCGAACGAGCCGATCCCGGTGTCGATCGTGCTCACCGTCGACGACGTGTACGCCTTCGACCCGGTGCCCGCGGAGCTCACCGAGGCGGAGCGGGCACACGTCATCGGCGGGCAGGCGAACATGTGGACCGAGCACGTCGACACCGTCGGCCGACTCGACTACCAGCTGTTCCCGCGCGTGGTCGCCCTGTCCGAGGCGCTCTGGTCGGCGGACGTCGCCCGCCCGCGCGACGTCGAGGAGTTCCGGCAGCGGTTGACGCACCACCTCGCCCGGCTCGACGCGCTCGGCGTCGCGTACCGGCACGAGTCCGGCCCGCGCCCGTGGGAGGAACGGCCCGGTGTGCCGGGTCGCCCCCACAGCCGCGAGGAACGCGCGGCGTACGTCGACGCGATCACGGCGAACATCGCGGACGGTGCGCCGGCGTCCTGAACGGGGCGACCGACGGACGGGAGGCGCGTGGCGGCACCGCCACGCGCCTCCCGTCCGTCGCTGGTGGCGCACCGGCGACGGGTCCGGCCGCGCGGAGCCGCCTCAGTCGTCCGCGGCGGGGATGATCGACTCGAGCAGGCGGAGCACCCGCTCGCCGTCGACCGCCTCCGGGTCGAGCAGCCACTGCACCTGCAGGCCGTCGGACGCGGCGATGCCGAGGCTGGCCAGGTCGACCGGGTCCAGGTCGGCCCGGATCCGTCCGGCGGCCTGGTCCGCGGCGATCAGCTCGGCGAGGTCGGCGCGGAGCCGCGTGAAGCGCTCGCGCATGAAGTCGCGCGTGGCGGGGTGCCCCTCCTGCACGGCGTCGGCCGCGAGCGTCGTGTAGAGCTGCACGAGCCCGGGGACCGCGCGGTTCCGCGACGCGCTCTCCCGCATGTCGCCGATCGCGGACCGCAGGCGGTCCGGGGCGTCCTGCTCACGCACCTCGTGCTCGCGGTAGACGGCGAGCAGCAGTTCGTCACGGCTCGGGAAGTAGTGCCGGAGCGCCGCGTGGGTGATCCCGAGCGCGTCGGCGACCGAGCGGAGCGACGACGCGTCGACGCCCTGCGCCGCGACCATGCGGATCATCTCGTCGAGGATCTGCGCACGGCGTTCGGCGCCCTTGCGGTACCCACCGCGTCGGGGCGGGGTCGCGCCGTCGTCGTCGACCTCGTGCGTCATCCCCCCAACTTACCGCTGGAAGGTTTTCGCGCCACCCTGCGGTCGCCGCTAGGAGTCGTTCGGCTCCGCAGCGCCGTCGGGGTCGACCGTGTACTCGTCGACGGGTGTCGGGGTCCCGACGGCGAGGGCGTCGGTGATCTGCGACAGGCAGCGCGCGAGCACCTCGTTGTCCTCGCTCGACAGGTGGTCCATCACGCCGACCACGGCCTCGTGGAACCGGGCGTACGACGAGTCGATCTTCTCGGCGGCCTGCACTGTCGGCTCGAGCACCTGCGCCCGTCGGTCGGTGGGGTGCGGCACGCGGACGATGTCGCCCTTCGCCGCGAGCCCGTCGACGATCTTCGTGACCGACGCGTTCGAGACGTTGAGCATGACGGCGAGGTCCTTCGGGCCCATCGCCCGACCGTCCCGGTGCGCCTGCAGCATGTACCGCACCGTCAGGAACTCGTTCTTCGTCAGGCCGCTCTCGGTGCGGGCCTGCTCGAGCTGCTGCTCCTCGACGTGCTGCAGACGCAGGAGCGCGTCGACGGCGACCTTCGCGGCCTTCGACCGCGGCTCCCTGGCGTAGAGGTGGACGTGCTCACGGCGGACGACGGTCAGGGGCATCGGCTGGTGGGGTCTCTCTGTCGGGCGGATCCGGTCGGAGCGGGTGGCTACGCGGTGGGCGCCGTGAAGAAGTCAGCGTACGACGGTTCGCTGCGCGTCGACAGGAGCGACGGGTCCTGGATGCGCCGGGACACCCAGGCGTCGATCACGGCGGGGTCGGTCAGGCCGACCCGCGTGTGGGTCGCGGACATCCGTGTGGTGCGCGGCATCCCGGAGTACGTGCTGTGCATGACTGATCCCGCCTTCCTGCGTCGTTGCCGTCCTGGTCGGACGAGTGAACTGTTTCACGACGCGAACGATCAGTGCAACGAACCTTTCGCGTTCTGTACGGTTCGCGCGGCACTCGACAGGGCGGGGCCAGGATGGGTCCCATGTCCTACATCGCCGCGGACGACCGCTACGACTCCATGCCCTACCGCCGGACCGGCCGCTCCGGCCTCGACCTGCCACTGCTCTCGCTGGGCTACTGGCACAACTTCGGCGACGACAAGCCCTTCGAGACGCAGCGGGCGATCAGCCGCCGGGCGTTCGACCTCGGCATCACGCACCACGACCTCGCGAACAACTACGGCCCGCCCTACGGCGCCGCCGAGGTGAACTTCGGCCGGCTCATGCGGGAGGACTTCCGTCCCTACCGCGACGAGATGGTGATCTCGACGAAGGCGGGCTGGGACATGTGGCCCGGGCCGTACGGGCAGGGCGGCGGCTCGCGGAAGTACGTGCTCGCCTCGCTCGACCAGTCGCTCGAGCGGATGGGCCTGGACTACGTCGACGTCTTCTACTCGCACCGCCTCGACGCCTCGACCCCGCTCGAGGAGACCATGGGCGCACTCCACACCGCGGTCCAGCAGGGCAAGGCGCTCTACGTCGGGATCTCGTCCTACGACGCGGAGCGCTCCCGACAGGCCGCCGAGATCCTCCGCGACCTGGGCACGCCGCTCCTCATCCACCAGCCCTCGTACTCGATGCTCAACCGCTGGATCGAGGACGAGGGCCTGCTCGACGCCGCGGGCGACCTGGGCTTCGGCGTCATCGGCTTCACCGCGCTCGCGCAGGGCCTGCTCACCGGGCGGTACCTCGACGGCGTGCCGGAGGACTCGCGCGCCGCCGCCGGGAAGTCCCTCGACGCCGGGTCCCTGACGGACGAGGTCGTCGGACACCTGCGGGCGTTGAACGACATCGCGTCCGACCGCGGGCAGAGCCTCGCGCAGCTCGCACTCGCGTGGGCACTGCGCGACGAGCGGGTGACCTCGCTCGTCATCGGGGCGTCGCGCGTCGAGCAGCTCGAGCAGAACGTCGCGGCGCTCGGCAACCTGTCCTTCACGGACGACGAGCTGCGCCGCATCGACGAGCACTCGGTCGGCGTGCTCGACGTCGACCTGTGGTCGGGAGCCCGTTCCGGTCAGGTGAGCTGACCCCGGACCGGCTCCGTCCGCCCGGCCCGGCCCGGCCCGGCCTGGCGCAGATCGCGGAACGCAACGTCGGCGGTCGCTCGCAGCGCTGTACCGCTGCGAGCTGCCGCCGACGTTGCGTCGTGCGGGACGGTGGCGTCAGCGCAGGCCGAGCCGCTCGTCCAGCAGCGCCAGGAGCCGCTCGCGGAAGGGCACCGAGGACCAGCCGTGGTCCGCACCGTCGACGACCGTGAGTCGCGCACCCGGCAGGAGGTCGGCGTACCGGCGACCGTACGACACCGGCACGATCGCGTCCTCGCTGCCGTGCACCACGTCGGCCGGTCCGCCGTAGCCCGACACCGGCCCGTACACGTCGAGGTCGTCCTGCACGTCGGCGATGAACGCGCCACCGAGGGGCATCCCGCCGAAGTCGAACCATCCGTGCTCGCGCACCGGGGCGAGCGGCTGCCCCTGGATCACGTCGTGCTCCGTGATGTCGTCCACGACGACGCCGGCGGGTGACCACAGCGTGAGCGTCCGGACGAGCGAGGGCTCCTGCGCCGCGGCGAGCGCCGACTCGACGGCCCCCAGGCTGTGCGCGACGACGTGCACGCCCTGCCCACGGTCGGCGGCGCGGATCATCGTGACGACCTGCTCCACCTCGTCACGGATGGTGATGTCCGCGAACTCCCCGTCACTGGCGCCCTGTCCGAGTCGGTCGTGACTGCGGACGACCGCGCCTCGGGCGACCAGGTGTCGTGCGGTCTGCACGAAGAGCTGGTGCCCGCCGAGCGCACTGTCGCTGAAGCCGTGCACGAGCAGCACGACGGGCGCATCCGCGGCCGCACCGTCCTGCGGCTCCCACTGCCATCCGCGGACCGTCCGACCGTGGTGGTCGAGCGTGGTCGGGGTGGTGCGGGGATCGGCGCCCCGCAGCGGCACGACGGACATCAGTTCGTCCGGTCCGCCCAGCCGGCCGGCAGGTCACCGGGAGCGGTGTCGATCACGGTCTCGTCGTCCGCGCCGACGTGCTCGAACAGCGTGATGTGCGCGAACTCCGGCACGACGTAGATCGGGTAGGTCGGACCCTCGTCGCGGAAGCGCTGCATGTCGTCCAGGTGGTCGTTCTGGAACAGCACGGTCTTCTGCCCGTCGAGCTCGATCCAGCGCGGGAAGAAGATCGTGCCGTGCAGGACGCGCTGCTCCGGGACGACGTTGACGACGACGCTGGTGCCGGTCGGCTCGTTCCAGGACACCTTGTAGACGCCGGGGGCGAGGGCGACGAGGTCGACGGTCTGGTCCTTCACCCAGCGACCGCCGACGTGGCCGGTGTGGATGCGGTAGTCGATGGTCGTCGCGTTCTTGACGTACATCTCGTACTGCCAGCCGTTGGCGTACGTGTAGACGAACCGGTGGCCGACGATGCCGGTGAGGTCCTGGGGCGGTTCGGGGTGCTCGACGGAGGTCTGCGTGGTCATGCATCGAGTTTGCTCCCGAACTGGTTTTGTTGCAAACAGACCTCGCTGCTAGGTTGCCGTGTGTGCAGGGTACGGACGGACCGGGCGGCACGACGCAGGTCGCGCGCAGGCTGAGCGACCGCATCGGCCCGTTCCGACGCGCCCTCCTCCGCACCTCGCGCGAGGTCGCCGACCTGCCGGACCTGCCCGACGCCCAGGTCGAGGTGATGCGGGCCCTGACGGGGACCACGACCACGCCCTCGGCCCTGGCCGGCCGGCTCGGACTGGCTCGCTCGACGGTGAGCAACCTCGTGTCGGCGATGGAGACCGCCGGGCTCCTCGAGCGACGACTGGCAGCGGGTGACGGACGCCGGACCGAACTCCGCCTGACACCCCTCGCCGAGGAACGACTCGCCGCCTACGACGACGCCTCGACCACCGTGCTCGTCGAGGCGCTCGACCGGCTGCCCCCCGAGGACCGAGCCGCGCTGGCCGCAGCGCTCCCCGCACTCGAGCACCTCCACCGCGAGATCGCGCACCGCGGCGACCACTGATCGTCGGCGACCCGGTGCTCCCAGCGCCCTCCGAGCGTTCTCTTGGCACTCCTGAGGGGAGAGTGCTAGAACATGACGCAGTTGAGTCGAAGGGACTCAACAAGGACGAAGGAGTTGATCTCGATGACGATGCAGTTCGACCCGTTCCGCGAGCTCGACCGACTCGCCGGCTCCCTGCTCGGTGCCGGCGCCGGTGCTCCCCGCTCGATGCCGATGGACCTGTACCGGACCGGCGACCACTACGTCCTCGACGTCGACCTGCCGGGCATCGACCCCGGATCGGTGGACGTGGACGTCGACGGCTCGGTGCTCACCATCCGCGCCGAGCGCACGCTCGGTGCCCCCGAGGGTTCGCAGTGGCTGACCCGCGAGCGCCAGCCGGGCACGTTCGTCCGGCAGCTGACGCTCGGCGACCACCTCGACACCGCGCGCATCAGTGCCGCCTACGACAACGGCGTGCTGAGCGTCACGATCCCGGTCAAGGAGTCCGCGAAGCCCCGGAAGATCGACGTCACCACCGGTGGCGGGGCGCAGCAGCTCGCGGTCGGCAGCGGTTCCGCCGAGTAGTCCGGGGGCGTGCGGTGACGACGATCATCAACGCCTTCCTCGCCGTCGCGGTCGTGACGGGAGCGCTGGTCGCGACGAGCCTGGACCGTCGGGTGGCCGTGCTCCTCGGCGCGGCCGGCAGCACGGCGGGGAACTTCCTCACCTGGCTGGTCGCGCCCGGCGCGTGGGCACAGGTCCCGCTCCTCCCCTGGCTCGCCGCGGTTGCCGGCACGGTCGCGCTCATCGCACTCTGGAGCGCGACGCGCCTCTGGTCCGGCATCTTCGAGCCAGCGCGCGCACCGCGCGACGACGACACCGCCGCGCTGGCGACGGTGGGCGTGGAGTCGTGACGGCGTGACCACGTGACGCACGGGAGGCCCGGTGCCGGCTGGCACCGGGCCTCCCGTCCGTCTCCCGGCCGCGTCGGGTGGTGAGGCCGCGCGACCGGCGGACCGTCACTCCTTGTTGAGCTTGTCCTGCACGAGCCCCGCGGTCTTCTCGACGACGTTCGGCAGCTCCGTCGTGCCGTAGAACCGCACGTCCGGGTGCGTGGGCGGCGGCATCGGCACCGACGACGTGGGGCCGTCGTGGTAGGAGTACTCGCCCTTGCCGTCGAACGACGGGCCGCTCGCCCAGGGGCCGTCGCCGGCCTCCTTGCCGTCCGAGAAGTTGAGGTACTGGTAGCTGAACTCGGTGTGCTCCTTCGACTGCGGGAAGTTGCTCGGCACCGGGAAGCCCTCGACGCCCTGCTCGCGGAGCTCGGCCGCGGCGGTCGCCCACATGTTCTGGTGCATGGTGTCGCGGGCGATGAGGAACGAGAGCAGGTCCCGCACGCCGTGGTCGTCGGTCATGTGGTAGAGCCGGGCAGCCTGGACACGGCCCTGCATCTCGGCGTTCTCGTTGGCCGTGAAGTCCGCGAGCAGGTTGCCCGACGCGGTGATGTAGGAACCCTGCCAGGGGTTGCCGTTGCTGTCGACCGGACGGGCGCCTGCACCCGCGACGATGGCGTGCTGCACGTCGGTCCCGCCGACGATCGCGGCCACGGTCGGGTCGTCCTGCAGCGCGTCCTCGGTGATGCCGAGCGGGCTCTTCTCGAGCAGCTGCGCGATCATCGTCGCGAGCATCTCGACGTGGCCCATCTCCTCGGCCCCGATGCCGAACACCATGTCGCGGTACTTGCCCGGGATGTGCATGTTCCACGCCTGGAACTGGTACTGCAGGGCGACGGAGATCTCGCCGTACTGACCCCCGAGCACCTCCTGCAGCTTGCGCGCGTACACCGCGTCGGGCTTGTCGGGGGTGGCCTTGAACTGGAGCTCCTGCTTGTGGAAGTACAACTCGTTCTCCTGTCTCGATGGTCGTCACGTCGTCGTGGTGCACGGCGGCGCGGCGGGGTCCGTCGTCGTGGCCGACGCTCCGCTCGGATGACTGGGCGGGCGTTCGGGGTGGACGGATCGCGCGGGTCCGTTGGCCGGATCGCGCGGACGACGTCCCGGTCAGTTCACCGAGGGGCGTTGCGTCTCCGTCCGGTCGGTAGACGCTTTGGACGACCAGTCGGGGACCGCGAGGACCCAGAGACAAGCGCTGAGCATGCCGACCGAGGCCACGGCCAGTGGGAGCGCAAGAAGGAAGACCGTACCGAGGATGCCGCCGAGCACAGCCCCTGGGATCTCGCCGATGAGCGCGAGAACGCGTTCAGCGGCAGCGATCTGCCCGGCCATGTGTCCCGGACTCTTGACCTGACGGATGGTGTTGAAGAGCACGATGCAGACGACCATGCACAACGAGAACAGCGCCTGGGAACCCGCCACGATCACGAGTGCAGCGGCGTCCTCGACACGATCCGCGAAGATCAGAGCGGCAACACAGAAGGCCGGTAGTGCCAAGGCGCAGCAGTAGAAGGCCTTGGGAGATGCCGCCACCGCGGCTGACGCAGCAGCCACCGCCCCGAGAAGAGCTCCCCCTCCAGCAGAGACAGCAACGACGGCAATCGCGGCCGCGTCGAACTCGAGCTCACGCACGCAGTAGATCAGGAAGACCGCCTGGAACACGGCACTGAACAGGTTGAACTGCAGTGACGACATAGACAGCCTGCGCAACACGACATCGCTCCAGATGAATCGCACACCGCTCATCGGACCGTTCGTCCGCTTCGGGAGCGGCTGCGGCTGCGGCTGCGGCTGCGGCTGCGGCTGCGGCTGCGGCTGCGGCTGCGGCTGCGGCGGAGCCTGATCCTCCAGAACGGCGTCCCGAGCCCTGTCCGATCGACGCCGGAGGAAGAGCACCCCCGCGAATGCCGCGACTCCGAAGGTGAGCGAGCCCAGACCGGCGCCCGTCGCGAATCCGAGTGATGTCACGAGTAGTCCCCCGACGCCTGGACCAGCGAGTTCGGAGAGGGTGGAAGCAGTGCGCAGCACAGCATTGATGCGGTTGAGACCGTGATCGGACCGAACCTCGAGGTGCAGGACGGCCGCGGTGAGGCCCGCGTCATGGGCGATCGAAGCGACCCCGATGCAGAGCATGGCGACGTAGAGCAACCACATCTGCGGAGCCGTGCTCAAGCTCAGACCGAGCAGCGCCAGGACCGTGAAGCGCAGCAGATTCGCGGCGGTCATGGCTCGCACACTGCCCGCTCGATCGATCCACCGGCCGAGGACGATCCCGACAGCCAGAGCAGCGACTGAATCAGCCAGGTTCAGGGCTCCGATCGCGAGCGGCCCGGCTTCGAAGAGTTGCACGGCCGTCAGGGGGACGAGGAAGTACGTGATCTGTAAGCCGAGCGCACCCCCGATCTCGGATGCCGTCAGGGTGGCGAGGAGACGTCGGTGGTGTTCACGCACGTTCTTCCCCGAAGTGGACCGCGATCGAGTACCGGGTCCAGTCCGTTGACGTGTTCGGCTCGACCTGGTGGAAGTGCTCACCCGCCAGACGCATCATCGCGACCGTGCCGGGCCGTGGCTCGACGACAGCGCATCGCCCGTCCGGCTTCTCCGCCACCAGGTGGGTTCCGGCCCCGTCGGGCCAGTGGTCGTGCAAGAAGAACACCAGTCCGAAGACGCGTCCGTCGTAGAGGTCGTCGTGTCTCCGAAGGTAGTGACCGGGTCGATACCGCGCGATGTCAGCGGATCGGTACTGCAACCTTCGCCCGTCGGCCTGACTGAAGCGACGGAGGACCGTGTCACTGTGCAGCGCGGACAACAACCCTCGAAGCGCGTACGCATCCGGGGCGGGTTTCCGGAGTGAGTCTGACCATGAGAATCGCTCCGCAGCCGGAAGCGCGTCGAATCGCGAGCCTGACACGATCTCGACATCGCCGCCAGCGTCCAATCGCCACCGCTCCTCGGCCCACTTCGGGTCGGATCTCATGTCTTGAAGGACCGCCTGCCAGTCAAAGGACGACCGGAGCGCGACCGTCCTGGCGAGAGAATCACCTCGCAACACCTCCTCGAGACTCCGAACGAACGTGTCGCTGCTGAGGAAGGCGATCGCCTCGTCACGGATTGCGAGTCCCGCTTCCCGGCGAGGTCCGCGAGATGTGTCAGACGACGGGGTACTCATGCGATCTCCAGTTCATCAAGGGGCAGGATGCCCATCTTCGAGACGGGGGGCTTCCACCCGTGGTTGTTGGATCGGCCAGCGATGTAGTTGCCTACCGAACCGATGCCCGAGCATTCGGCCAGGACGCTCGGACTCGTGATCGGTTCCGAGTTCCTGCCGAGATCGTCCCGGTCGAGCAAGGCATGCAAGCGCGCGCGTCGGTCTTCGTCACCGACCGCTGCCCAGGGACTCGCCGCGAGCGTTCGCTGCAATCCGGTACCTGCGGAGTTCATCGGCACGATGATCGTCATGAACAGTCCGGGCTCGGATCTGGGACGGGGATCCTCGCGGTAGGTCGTTGCACGGCTGGCCAGCCGCGGCTTGCCGAGCGTGGCATCGGCGGCATCACAGATTGCTCGAGCAACGTGCCGGTTCGGCGAGAAATCCGCGAAACGAAGAGTTGCTCTCCGCCATGTCGAATCGATGGCGACGGTTGGTTCGTGAAGGGGTTCGCATCCTGGCGCGGAGGAGAGTCGATGAGCGAGTCGGCCTCGAAGGAGACCGGGGTCCACCGTTGCGAGATGTCCTCGGGGGCCCTCCGCGAAGGTCACGAACGTCAGCAAGGTGGTGGAGACCTGCGCGCTCAGCTCCGAGGTCGCTGGCAGACCCGAGGCGGTCCAGCGTCGATCCGGAACCATGCTCCGACCGTCGGAGTCCACCGTGACACGAACCTCCGAGTTCGAGGTGATCGGGTACAGGTCTGCCGCCGACGATCGTTCTCGAGCACGCGCGGCCTCACTCGCGGATCCGAGCCCGATCCAGAGGTCGTAGGCATCGAAGAAGGGCCGGATGTCGGCGTAGGGTGCACGAGTCGTGATCCGCATGGTGCCCTCCCCTTCTGCCTGCACTGACGTCAGGAAGTGGAAGGCAGCAGCTCCGCGGATGCTCGCGCTGGTGCGCCAGGCTTCGAGGACCTGTGCCGCGGAGCCGACCCGCGCGATGTCGACCTCGATCCGCCAGTCGTGCGCGTCGAGTCGAGTGATGAGCGACGCGCCCACGTTGCGGTACTCGTTGGTCTGCGTCACCGATTCGAAGAGCGGCACGCTCCACAGCCTGCTCACCTGCATACCCGCCCAATCGCGCGCCTGCAGGCCGACCCCGTCAGGGCGACGATCGAGAACGAGATCGAGCGTTTCACGCATCGAGCACCTCGAAGGGCAGATTCGTGCCGCTCAGGAACTCGACCGCGCGATGGGCAGCAAGCGCAGCGACCACAGCATTGGTCGTGGCCAGGGAAGCATCCGTTCCGCAGAACGACGTCTCCGGCCCCGGCGCGTGCGAGACGGGGTAGATCCGCCCCTGCCGTACTCCGACCCCAGCGATGAGGAAGGGCACTCCGAGTCCGGCCGCCGCAGCCGCAACGTCTCTGGAGATGTCCACGGGGTCATCGATCGCCACGATCAGGAGTGTCGGGTCGAACGAGCGGATCAGCTGGCGGAGCTGGTCGTCTGCTCGCACGCGTGTGTGCAGCGTGTCGCAGCGTGCTCGGGTGAGTCGGCTCTCGACGTAGCGTTGCGCAGCGACGACCTTCGGCAATCCGACATCACTGTAGGTGTACAAGCTCTGTCGGTTGAAGTTGCTCTCCTCGACGGCGTCCTGGTCAACGAGGAGGTAGTCCCGCACCCCGACCCCGACCATGTGCCTGAGGAACTCGGATCCGGTGCCACCAAGGCCGAGGAGCAGCAACCGGGCCCGTTCGAGCCGCGCTTGGATCGCAGCGGAATCGTCGCCGAACGCGTCAAAGTACTCGAGCTGCCGGGCACATCGCCCAGCAATGTCGCGGTCACCGGGCGATCGCATGACAACGCCGAGTCGTTCGAGTTCGCGGATCACACGCTCAACCCGATGAGACGGCTCCTCGGCAAGCCGGAGCGCGTCGAGCAGGAGTTCGACGCCGCCGGGCATACGAACGGTGAACTGCCGGGCCTCACCAGCGAATCGGAGTTCGTCCGCCTGGGTGTGGATGATCGACCAGCCAGGCCGGACCTTGTACGAGTTCATCAGTTCTCTCGGTTCAAGGTGCTGGGAGGACGAAACGACCCTCCCAGCACCGGAATCGTCCTACGTGCGGACCGTGATCAGGTGCGTTGCGTTGTCGAGCTCTTCGATGTAGAAGACGTCGTCGGTAATCGGCTGCTTGTCGTCGTTCATGGTCACCTCCTCCCGCTGAAGTCGATCCAACGTATTGTGTTTCACATTGAGTACGCAACCCGGTCCGAGCGCGGGTGATCGGCCTGGCGTGTGGCGCATGGACCTCGAACTCACCGGCCGTGTCGCCCTCGTCGTCGGCGGACGGGGGTACATCGGCTCCGTCGTCGCCGAGACCCTGCGTCGCGAGGGCGCCCGGGTCGTCGTCGCGTCGCGGAACGCCGACGGGGACGACGCCGTGGCGATGGACACCGCGTCGCAGGAGTCGGTGGACGCCGGGGTCGCCCGCGTCCTCGACCAGCACGGACGCATCGACGTCCTCGTCGTCACCGCCGCGCCGGCGGCCGGGACCCTCGACCCGGAGCGTGCGTCGGACCCCGATCAGGTCGCCGCGGCGATCGACGGCAAGGCACTGGGCTTCCTCCGGGTCGCGAACGCCGTGCTGCCCGTGCAGCGCGAGGCGGGCTTCGGCCGCGTCGTGGTGGTGAGCGGGCAGAACGCCTACCTGTCCGGCAACGTCACGACCTCGCTCCGGAACGCGGCGACGAGCATCATCGCGGGGAACCTGGCCGACCAGTCCGTCGGCACGGGGGTCACCGTGAACGTGGTGAACCCCGGTGCGGTGACGGACGATCCCGCCAGGACGGTGCAGCCCGGGGCCGGTGGCGAGTCCAGCCCGCAGCAGATCGCCGACCTCGTCGCGTTCCTGTCGTCCCCGCGCTCGGTCGTCAGCGGGGAGTCGGTGTCGATCGGGCACCGCGTGCTGGGACAACTGACGATCTGACGGGTTCGTCCTGCAGGACGACCCCGTTCGTCCCTCCGCACGATGCCCGACGACCTGGTCGACCGACAGGCTCGGTGGCATGGAGAGCTCGACCAAGCACGTGATCGCCACCCTCGCCACCTGCGCGGCGATCATCGTCGTCACCGCGGTGGCCCTCGTCGCGATGTCCCCCGTGCCGTGAGCCCGCGTCGTGCGATGATCGAGCCGTGACGGACCGGCGCACGTTCCTCCGGCCGATGCGGACCCGGTCGGTCGTCGTCGACCTCCTCTGGGCGGGCCTCGCCGCGCTGGTGTCCGCCGCCCCGATCGACGTCGAGCTCGAGCACGCCAGCCCCCTCGCGGTCGCGATCGCCACCGTCGCCATCGCCGTCCGCCGCCTCTCGCCGAGCGCGGCGATGACCGCGACCGTCGCTCTGGGCGCGGTGCAGGTGGCCGGCGGCGAGCGACCGTCGTTGGTCGACCTCGCCATCGCCGTCGTCATCGGCACCGTCGCCGTCGTCGGGACGCGGTTCGAGGCCGTGCTGGCCGGTCTGCTCGCCGTGGTCGCCGGGGCTTCGGCGTCGATGTACCTCTCCACGACCGGTTACCGCTACGCACTGCTGCTGAACGGGCCGCGTGACCAGGTCGTCCTCGTCCTGGCCGCCCCGGCACTCGTCCTGCTCTCCTTCTGGGCGGCTGGTCTCGCCGGTCGGGCGATCCGGTCGCAGAACGCCGAGGCCGTCCGGCGCGCCGACGCCGAGGCTGCCGCCAGCCGGGCGGAGGCGGTGGCCAACCGTGCCGAGGCCGTGGCCACGCGCGCGGTCGACGAGGCCGAGGCGGAACGCATCCGTGCGGACATCGCCCGCGACGTGCACGACGTCGTCGGCCACTCGCTCGCGGTCATCATCGCGCAGGCGGACTCGGTGCCCTTCCTCGACGACGAGGCGCGGATCCGCGAGGTCAGCGCCACCATCGCCAGCACCGCCCGGAGCTCCCTGGTCGAGGTGCGACAGGTCCTCGGGCACATCGACGGGTCGGACACCGCGAGCGACCCGACGTCCTTCGAGGAGATCGTCCGCGGCATCCGCGACGCCGGGGTGGACGTCGAGCACGCCGTGCGCGGTGTCGCCCGACCGCTCGGCGCGGTGCACGGCACGGCTGCCCGCCGGGTCCTGCAGGAGATGCTCACGAACGCCCTCCGGCACGGGGCACCGGGCGGTGCCGTCGAGGTCCGGGAGACCTGGCGGTCCGCCGACCTCGTGCTCGAGGTGGAGAACGCCGTCCCGTCGGACGCGCTGCCGGTCGGGCCCGGGCTCGGGCTCGAGGAACTCGCCGCGGCGGCCACCGGCGGCGTCCCCGTCCGCGCGACCGCGACCGCGACCGCAGGACAGCCGACCGCGACCGCCGAGCAGCCGACGGTCACGTCGACCCGTGGCTCCGGCCGGGGCCTGACCGGCATGCAGACCCGACTGACCACGATCGGCGGGTCGTTCGACGCCGCCGTGCTGGACGCCGTGTTCGTCGCGCGCGCCCGCATCCCGTTCGACGTCCGAGGGGGGACGACCCGATGACCGACCCGATCCGCATCCTGCTCACCGACGACCAGGCGCTCTTCCGGGCGGGCCTGCGCGTGGTGCTCGACGCGCAGCCCGACATGCAGGTGGTGGGCGAGGCCTCGGACGGCGCCGAGGCCCTCGACCGCGTCCGGGAGCTGCGGCCCGACGTCGTCCTGCTCGACATGCGCATGGCCGGGATGGACGGCGTCGAGACGGTGCGCCAGCTGTTCTCCGGCGCCGTCCCGGGGCCGCTCCCCCGCGTCGTGGTGCTCACGACGTTCGGCCTCGACCCCGCTGCCGCCACCGCGATCCGGCTCGGTGCGAGCGGGTTCCTGCTCAAGGACACGACACCGCCGTTCCTGTTCGCCGCGGTGCGGGCCGTGCACGAGGGCAGCTCGGTGATCGCCCCGAACGACCTGTCGCAGCTGTTCGGCGCCGACGTCGACCGAGCCCCTGCTCCCCAGCCCGAGGCGTTCCAGACCCTGACGGACCGGGAGCGCATCGTCTTCGGGTGGGCGTCCCGAGGGCTCTCGAACGCCGAGATCGCGGCGAAGGAGTTCGTCACCGAGTCGACCGTCAAGTCGCAGATCTCGAGCATCCTCGGCAAGCTCGAGCTCCGCGACCGGGTGCAGCTCGTGGTCTACGCGCACGACCACGGCCTGGCGGGCGCCCGGGAGGGGTGACCGGCGACCCGGTCAGGAGGCCAGGGCCGCCGCCTCGTCGAGCACCGCACCGACCGCCGCGGGTTCGTGCGCGAAGCGCCCGAGGAACACTCCGCCGATCCGTCCGCGTCCCCGGGTGAGCAGCCCCGGTCCGGCGCTGCCGCCGTAGACCACCCGCGACCCCACGAACGCCGGCCGGGCCGCCAGGGACTGCTCGATCCCCTCGAGGACCCCGACGACGTGCTCGTGCGGCGCCGGCTCGGCGGCGCCGATCGCCCACACGGGCTCGTACGCCACGGTGACCCGTCCGGTCGTCCCGGCCTCCGCGGCCACCGCCAGCGCCCGGTCGAGCTGCCCGGTGACCTCCGCCACGGCCTCCGCACGGGAGGCGCGGACAGCTTCGCCGACGCACACCAGCGGTTCGAGGTGGTGCCGGAAGGCCGCGTGCACCTTGCGCGCGACGACCTCGTCCGTCTCGTGGAACCGGGAGCGCCGCTCGGCGTGCCCGATCTCGACGAGGTCGACGCCGATCTCGCGGAGCTCGGCGCCGGACACCTCGCCGGTGGACGCGCCCTCGTCCGACGCCGACAGGTCCTGCGCGGCGAGCCGGATGCCCGACCCGGCGAGCAGCTCGCGCACCGGGACGAGCGCGGGGAAGGTCGGCGCGACGAAGAGCTCCACCGCGCCGGCGGCGACCGCGGGGTGCCGCCGGGCGATGTCCGCCACCGCGCTCGCCCACGAGAGCGTCTGCGCGTGCGAGAAGTACATCTTCAGCGACACCCCGACGATCGTCATGCGCCCGGGTCCGTCCCGTCCCCAGGGGCGTCGGTGCCGACCGGCGCGGAGCCGTCGTACTCGCAGATCGCGGCGACCTTCTCCGCGCTCGCGCTCGACGGGTCGAACGTGTACCCGAGCCACTCCTTCGCCATGCGCCGGGCGACCTCGATGCCGACGACCCGCTGGCCCATGCAGAGCACCTGGGCGTCGTTCGACAGCACCGAACGCTCGACGCTGAACGAGTCGTGCGCCGTGACGGCCCGGATGCCGGGCACCTTGTTCGCGCTGATCGCGACGCCGAGCCCGGTGCCGCAGACCAGGATCGCCCGGTCGGCCTCGCCGTCCGCGACCATCCGGGCGGCATCGACGGCGACGTGCGGGTACGCCGTGTGGCCGTCCGCGTCCACGCCCACGTCGACCACGCTGGCCACGCGGTCGTCGGCCTCGAGGTCCCGCTTGATGACCTCCTTGTAGTCGAAGCCCGCGTCGTCCGAGCCCACCACCAGTCGTAGCGTCATGCTCCCGTTCCTTCCTCGTCGATCGTCGCCGTCAGGGTCTCGACGACGAGCGCGAAGGACACCGCGCCCGGGTCGGGGGTCCCGACGGCCTGTTCCGCGTGCGTCCGCACGCGGCCCTTCCGCGGCAGCAGGTCCGCGCTGGCGTCCGCTGCCCGGCGGGCGGCGTCCACCGCCGTCCGCCACGCGGTGTCCAGGGCATCGCCGGCCTCGAGCCGGCGCCGCAGTTCCTCGTCGAAGGGGACGAGGGCGTCCACCATCGTCTTGTCGCCGGGCACCGCGCCGAAGGCCAGGACCGCCTCGGTGGCGGCCCGCACCGCGTCCGCGACCGTCGCCGACGTCGGACGCGCGTCGTCCCCGACGACGCGACCCAGCGCCTCCAGGGCGGCACCCCAGATCGCACCGGACGTCCCGCCTGCCCGGTCGGACCAGGCGTCACCCGCCACCCGCAGGAGCGTCCCCGCCCCCGCACCCCGGGCGAGCGCGTCCGCGGCGGCGGTGTCCGCCGCGTGCGACCCGCGCTGCATCCCGATGCCGTGGTCGCCGTCCCCCGCGACCTGGTCGATGCGGCCCAGTTCGTCCGCGTGGTCGTCGAGCACCGCGCGCACGGCGCTGATGCCCGCTGCGATGCGACCGGCCGCGGCACGCGAGTCGTCGCCCGCCGGACCGATCACGATGCCCTCCTCGTCGTCCGCGACCACGTCGTCGGCGACCCGCTCCTGCGGGACCGCCCCGCCCTTGCGGAAGGCGGGCGTGTCCGCGGGTGCCGACCACAGCTCCTCGAGCTCGTCGTCGAGCCAGAACAGCGTCAGCGAGACCCCGGCCATGTCGAAGCTCGTGACGAGCTCGCCCACCTCCGGCTCCACGATCACGACACCGGCGTCCCGGAGCCGTCGCTGCACCGAGCCGTAGACGACGAAGAGCTCCTCGTACTTCACGCTGCCGAGCCCGTTGAGCACCGGGACCACCCGGGCGCCCTCGACCGTGACGCCCGCGGGCACCTCGTCGAGCAGCCGTTCGACGAGCAGCGCCGCCAGACCGTCGGCGCTCGGCACGTCGGTCTCGTCGATGCCGCGTTCGCCGTGGATGCCCATGCCGATCGCCATCCGTCCCTCGGGCACCTCGAACAGGGGCTCCTCGGCACCGGGCAGCGAGCAGCCCGAGAACGCGACGCCGAAGCTCCGTGTCCGATCGTTCGCGCGGGCCGCCACGGCGGTGACGTCGTCGAGCGGGCGTCCCTGCTCGGCCGCGGCCCCGGCGACCTTGAACACGCAGAGGTCGCCCGCGATCCCGCGCCGGTCGGCCTCGGCACCGGCCGGGGCGGACACGACGTCGTCGGTCACCCGGACCGTGCGGACGGGGATGCCCTCGTCCTCGAGCGTGCGGGCCGCGGCGTCGAAGTTCAGCACGTCGCCGGCGTAGTTGCCGTAGCTGAGCAGCACGCCGCCACCGTGCTCGGCGGCACGGCAGACCGCGGCGACCTGCTGCGCGGACGGGCTGGCGAACAGGTTCCCCATCGCCGCGCCGGCGGCCAGCCCGTGCCCGACGAGACCGCCGAACGCCGGGTAGTGGCCCGAACCACCGCCGATCACGACGGCGACCGTGCCGTCCGGACTGGTGGTCGCGCGGGCGACACCGCCGTGCACCCTGCGGACCCACCGCTCGTTCGCCGCGACGAAGCCGTCGGTGGCCTCGTCGGCGAAGGCCGCCGGGTCGTTGTACAACCGGGTCATCGCGTCGTCCCCTTCGTCGAGGTGGTGGCCACGTGCGAGGTGTCGAGCAGCTCGTCGGCCTTCGCGCCCCGGAAGAACCTGGTGCAGGAGATCATCACGGCGGCGACGAACGCCAGGACACCGAGCGACACGATGCCGAAGGCCCCGCTGTCGGTCGGGACCGCCTCGTTGATCGCGGTGCGCATGATCGGGGCGACGAAGCCACCGAGGTTGCCGAGCGAGTTGATCAGGCCGATGCCCGCGGCCGCCGCCGCACCGGTGAGGAACGCCGTCGGGTAGGCCCAGGTGATCGGGCCGACCGCCAGGAAGCTCGCGACGGCGAGGGTGATGAACAGGATGCCGAGGACCGGCTGGCCGTTCGCACCCGCCCACGCCGACCCGAGGATGGACAGCCCGGTCGTGATGTAGAACATCGTCCCCCAGCGGCGGCGACGACCCACGGTGTCGGCCTTCGACCCGACGAGGTAGCAGGCGACCAGGCCGACGAGCCACGGGATCGCCGCGACGAGGCCGACCTGCCAGCCGACGTCCTGCCCGAGCAGCGACGACACCTGCTGCGGCAGGTAGAACGTCGTGCCGTACACGGCGACCTGCAGGCAGAAGTAGATGATCGTGAAGTACCAGACGCGGCCGCTCGCCATCGCCTTCCAGATGCCCTTCGGGCCGTCCTCGTTGCGGGCGGTGTCCTCACGGTCCATCGCCGCGGTGAGCGACTGCTTCTCCCCCGGTTCCAGCCACTTCGCCTGCTGCGGGCTGTTCGTCAGGAAGAACAGCGCCGCGACACCGGCCAGCACCGCGAGGATGCCCTCGCCGAAGAACATGACCTGCCAGCCGTGGAACGGGGTGACCTGGTCACCGACGCTGATGAGCCCGCCGGACAGCGGTGCGCCGATCATCTGCGAGAACGGCTGCGCGAGGTAGAAGATCGCGAACATCCGCACGCGGACCTTGTTCGGGAACCACTCGGACAGGTACATGATCACGCCCGGGAACAGTCCCGCCTCGGTCACACCGAGCAGGAAGCGCAGGACGATGAACATCGTGTCGTTCGTCGTGAACGAGAACAGTGCGGCGACGATGCCCCACGTGACGGCGATCCGGGCGAGCCAGAAGCGCGCCCCGAAGCGCTTGAGCAGCAGGTTGGACGGGATCTCGAAGATCGCGTAGCCGATGAAGAAGATGCCGGCGCCGAGGGCGAAGGCCGCGTCGGAGATGTTCCGGTCGACGCTCAGGGCCTCCTCGGCGAAGCCGACGTTGGTGCGGTCGAGGAAGGCGACGAAGTACAGGATGACCAGCATCGGCATGAGGTGCTTGGTCGCCTTGGCGATCGCGGACCTCAGTGCCGGGTCGTGGGTGGACCCCAGGGCGGGGCTGCTTGCGGACACGAATCGCTCCTTCGCGATCATGAGTGGTCGTTCTGGTGGTCGGAGCCGTCGGCTCCGGTGCGTGCCGTCGGGTTCAGTGCATGTAGAGGCCGCCGTCGACGTTCAGGGTCTGACCCGTCACGAACCCGGCGTCGGCGCTGACGAGGTAGGCGACCGCGGCGGCGACGTCCCGCGGCGTGCCGATGCGCGGCAGGACACCGTCGGCAGCCATCTCGGCCTTGCGCTCCTCGGAGAGGGTGCCGCCCATGATGTCGGTGTCGATCGGGCCGGGCGCGATGGCGTTCACCGTCACGCCGTGCTGCCCGAGCTCGCGGGCCATCCCGCGGGTGAGGCCGATCACGCCGGCCTTCGCGACCGAGTACGGCGTCTTGCTGAACGTCCCGCCGCCGCGCTGCGCGGAGACCGACGACAGGTTGACGATGCGGCCGTACCCGTTCCGCACCATCGACTCGGCTGCCCGGAGACCGGCGAAGTGCACCCCGTCGAGGTTGATGCTCAGCACCCGGTGCCACTCCCCCTCGGGCAGGTCGAGGTAGGCGTGCGCCGACGAGACACCCGCGAGGTTCACGAGTGCCGCGATCGGCGGGAGCCCAGCCTCGATGGTGTCGAAGGCGGCCCGGACGGCGGCCTCGTCGGCGACGTCCGCGCCCGCGCCGACGGCCTGCACGCCGTGCTGCTCGCGGAGTTCGGCGGCGACGGCCTCGCTCGCCGCCTGGTCGAGGTCGACGATCCCCACGTTCCAGCCCTGCTCGGCCAGGTGGTGGGCGGTCGCACGGCCGATGCCGCGCGGGGACGCCGCGCCGGTGAGGACGACGGTCTGCTGCTCGTTGCGCATCGCGTGCTCCTTCAGTGGATCGGGGCCGGGCCGAGCTCGTCGAGGAGCTCCTGCATGGCGACGTAGGCCCTGTTCCGGTAGGCGACGAGCTCCGGCGTGCGGTCGGCGGGCACGTCGAGGTAGCCCGATCCGGTCTTCGTGCCGAGCTCGCCGGCGTCGACGTGCTGCTGCAGCGTCGGCGGGGTGGCGAAACGCTCGGGCCAGCGGGTCTGCAGCGACTCGAAGCAGAACGCGTAGACGTCGAGTCCCGCCATGTCCGCGATCGCGAACGGGCCGAAGAAGGGCAGGCGGAACCCGAAGGTCGTCCGGACGATCGTGTCGATGTCGTCGGGGCTGGCGATGCCCTCGTCCGCGATCTTCGATGCTTCCTCGAACAGGGCGTACTGCAGGCGGTTCAGCACGAACCCGGTCGAGTCCTGCACCCGTGCGGACTGCTTGCCGGTCGCCGCGACGACTGCTTCGCCGACGGTGACGGCGTGCTCGCCGGTGGTGGGGTGCGGGATGAGCTCGACACCGGGGATGAACGGCGCCGGGTTCGAGAAGTGCACGCCGAGGAAGCGCTCCGGACCGGTGACGGCCTCGGCGAGGCTCTCGATGAGGATCGTCGACGTGTTCGAGCCGATGACGGCGTCGGGTCGGGCGGCGGCGCTGATCCGACGCAGGGTCTCGTGCTTGATCGCGAGCTTCTCGGGGACCGCCTCCTCGATGAAGTCGGCGTCCGCGACGGCGGCCTCGATCGACTCGGCGGCGCTGAGGTGCGCGGTGACCCGCGCGACGGCGTCCTCCGGGAACAGGCCGTCGGCGACGAACTGGCCCGTCTCCCGGATCAGCCGCTCGAGGTTCTGCTGCGCGATCTCGGCCGAGACGTCGGCGATGCGGACGGTGTGACCGGCGAGGGCGAGGACCTGGGCGATCCCGCCGCCCATGTACCCGGACCCGACGACGGCGATGTCGAGGGTGCTCATCGGACTGCTCCTCCGTGCTTCGTGCCGATGCTCGTCGTGGCGAGCACCGACCGGATGTACTGCTGGTTGGTGGCGCAGACGCCGAGGCTGTCCCCGCCGTACTGCTCGGTCATGACGATCCCGCGGAAGCCGTCGGCGACCGCGTCCCGGAGGACCTGGCGGTAGTTGATGAGCCCGGTCTCCATCGTGCTCGGCGCACTCGTCGCCCAGCTGCCGTCGCCCGCCTCGTCGCGCGTGTAGTTCTTCACGTGCAGGTAGTTCGTGTGGGGCATCGTCTTCGCGAAGAGCTCCCGCCAGTCCTCGACCGGACGGTGCAGGCGGACGAGGTTCGCCACGTCGGCGTTGAGACCCACGGTGTCGAGCCCGATCTCCTCGACGAGCCGGACCGCGCTGTCCGCGGTGCCGAGGTAGGTGTCCTCGTACAGTTCGAGGGCCATCGGCAGGCCGACGCTCGCCGCGTGCTCCCCGAGTTCGCGGAGGCGTCGGACGGCCGCGTCCCACACGTCGGGGTCCTCGGGGTCCTCCGGCCCGGGAGCCGTCCAGAACCAGAGCGCGCGCTGCTGGGCCTCCGAGAACGGCTGGTGCAGTCCGGTCGAGAACACCTGCATGCCCCACTCGGCCGCCGCGTCGATCGTGCGGTGGGCGTAGGCGAGGTTCTCCTCCTCGTGCCCGGGCTGGATCACGCTCCGACGCTGCAGGTGCACCGACGGGATCCCCACGCCGTGGGCCGCCGCGACCGCGAAGAGCTCGTCGCGCCGGGACCGTTCGAGGTCCGCGGGGCGGATGTGGCTGTCGGCCAGCTCGGCGAGCGAGAAGCCCGCTGCGGCGATCTGGGCGAACACGTCGTCCCACACCTCGACGGGGGCGTCGTGGAAGGCGGTGCCGTCCCGGGTGACCCGGTCGAAGCCGTGCAGGCAGACGGCGATCGGCCACGTCCGGTCGGTCCAGCTGTCCGGGTCCCAGTCCTGCTCGACCCAGTCCTGCGGTGTGCTCACGGAGTGCTCCCTTGCATCACGCGGTTCGTCCTTGAACCTCTTTCCTATAGGAAAGATACTCGCGCTGAGCCAGAGCGCAACCCCGCTCCGTCAGGCGGAGTGTGACGCGTCGGCCCGGGAGCGCACCCGCACCGCGTCGATGTGGTGCCGCATCGCCGCCACGGCCGTGGGCGCGTCCACGGCGAGGGCATCGAGGACCGCACGGTGCTCGGCGACCGCCCGCTCGGTGTCGTCGTCCCCGCCCTCGACGATCTGCCGCATGCGGTGCACCCGCGTCGTGATGATCGCGGACATCTCCTCGAGGAAGGGGTTCCTCGTCGCGTCGAACACGAGCTGGTGGAACCGCCAGTCGGAGCGGAAGAACCGGGCCATCAGCTCCTCGGACGCACGGCGGGCGCCGACCCGGGCGACCTCGGCGGCCACGGCCTCCTGCTCGGCGAGCGCCGCAGCGAGCCGCTCCCGCAGCACGGCCACGTCCCCGCGTGCCGCGAGCTCGACCGCCCCGCTCTCGACGATGAGCCGCGCGTCGAACAGCGCCTCGAGCTGGTCGCCGGCGAGCGGCGGCGCGACGCGGTACCCCTTGTTGGCCTCGCGCGTGACCAGGCCGGTCCGCTCGAGCTGCACGAGGGCCTCGCGCACCGGGGTCGGGGAGACGCCGAGCGTCCGGGCGAGACCGTCGATCGACAGGCGCATCCCGGGCTCGACGTCGTGCCCCATGAGCACCTCGAGCACCCGGTCGTACACGCGGTCGCGCAACCCGATCTGGGTGATCCGCGCGGAGCCGAAGCCCGGCATCGTGCTCGTCATGCGGTCGATCCTAGAGAGTGCAGGGTCCCGCGACCTGCGCGTCCCGCGGCGGCGGTGGCCGGTGTGCGCCGGCGCCCGGCACCGGTGGCGATCGTCAGTACCGGGCGTCGATGCCCAGGGCGTCCCCGAGCCCGAGGCTGCGCTGGGCGACGTCGCACGGCGCGGCCGCGGGCTTCATGACGAGGGCCGACGAGGCTGCGGTGTGCCCGAGGCCGTACGCGTGCCCCCACTCGTGCGTCGCGACGCCGCGCAGGTCGTACCGGTTCCCGGAGCACGTCGCCGTCGACGACCACGCGTACCGGGTCGAGTAGCGCTGGTCCGCCTCGACCGCGATGCCGTCCTGCGACCACACGCACGTGGTCGCGAGCGTGCCCGCGGGCAGGGAGCCCCAGCCGGTGACGCTCCGACGGTCGGGGTCGCCGCAGCCCCCGGTGCTCGAGACCGCGGGGGTCCTCGCCGTCGTGCTGACCCAGGTGTTCGCGGCACTCGACGTGATCGAGCGCCCGCAGGTCCCGAGCCGTCCGCTCCACGCCGTCGCACCCGCGCGGATCGCCACGCGGTCCGCCGCCTTCGCTCCCGTCGGGTTCGACCACCACCGGACGTCCCTCGTCCAGCGGTACGCCAGGAGCGTGTAGGACCGGTCCGTGCAGCTCGAGGCCGCCGATCCGGTGCCGGTCGTGGCCGCACCCGCACCGGCGTCGTGCCCGGCGGCGACGCGGCCCTCGCGCAGTGCGAGCACCCGCCGGACGGCAGCAGGGGCGCCGGACCAGCGGCCGTCGATCGCCACGGCGATGCCTGCCGCGCCGGTGTTCGTCACCGAGGCGTCCCCGGGGTCACCACCGGTCGTCGTCGCCACGGGCAGCGCCGTCACCGTCGTGCCGGCGTCGGGCACCGCGAAGACGCGACCGTCGGGGAGCACGACCGAGCCGGACGCGACGACGCAGCCACCGGACAGCTCGGCGACCGTGATCCGGTCACCGCGGCACGACGGCGCGGCGTGCGCGGGGGCGACCCCGACGCTGGTGGTGACGACCGCGACGAGCGCGGTCCCGAGTGCGACCACGGCAGCGGTCACGGACGACGTCCGCATGGGTCCTCCAGGAGCAGGCGCACCGGCACGACCCGGTACGACGCCGATCAGTGTGCGGAGAGCGGCAGCGGCGGGGCAACCCCCAGAACGGGCAGGCCGGCGGTCACCACGGGGTCGGTGGGCCGACCCGGTCGGCGCGCCGAGGCGGACCCGATCCGTGCACGGCTGCGGCCGACGGACGGAGGTGGGACGAGCCTCCAGGCCGGTCGTGGGGAGCGTCGGCGCCGGAACGCGGAACGGCCCCCGGATTCCTCCGGGGGCCGTTCCTCACCTGGTGCGCGAGGGGGGACTTGAACCCCCACGCCGTTTCCAGCACACGGACCTGAACCGTGCGCGTCTACCAATTCCGCCACTCGCGCCAGCCCGGCAACACTAGCACGCGACGGAGGGTGCCCGTGACCACGCACAGACGGGCACGAGCGCCACCCACTACCATGCAGTGGTCCCTGACCGACGAACACGGAGACACATGGGCCTCTTGGACAGCTTCGAGCGAGGGTTGGAGCGCGCCGTCAACGGCACCTTCGCGAAGACCTTCCGCTCCGGCGTGCAGCCCGTCGAGATCTCCAGCGCGCTGCGGCGGGAGCTCGACACGAAGGCCGCCGTGGTCTCCCGCGAGCGGATCCTCGTCCCGAACGAGTTCACGGTGCGCCTCGCGCCGCCGGACCACACGCGGATGAACGACATCGGGCGCCCGCTCATCGACGAGCTGTCGCAGATGGTGCAGCAGCACGCGGTGGCCCAGAACTACTCCTTCTCCGGACCGGTCTCGATCACGCTGCAGCAGGACGGCACGCTGTCCACCGGCATCCTGCAGGTCGACTCGTCGACGGTGCAGCGTGACGTGGCGTGGGTCGCCGTGCTCGACATCGGGTCGCAGCGCCACCGGCTGCACCGCGGCCGCACCGTGATCGGGCGCGGCACCGACGCGGACATCACCGTCGCCGACACCGGGACGAGTCGGAAGCACGTCGAGATCATCTGGGACGGCAAGCACGCGCAGGCCAACGACCTCGGGTCCACGAACGGGTCGAAGCTGAACGGCGAACGCTTCCAGCAGGCCATCGTCGAGCCGGACTCCACCATCGAGATCGGTCGTACCCGTATGGTGTTCCGGGTGATCCCGGAGAACGACGGAGGTGCGCGATGACCACGGGCCTGACCCTGCTCGTCCTGCGCTTCGCCTTCCTCGCGGTGCTGTGGCTGTTCGTGTTCGTCATCGTCTTCGCCCTGCGGAGCGACCTGTTCGGCCAACGCGTCCGCACCATCCCGACCGACCCGAAGGCCGGAGCGTCCGCACCGACGACGCCGACCGTGCCCGCCGCCGCAGCGCCTGCAGCCGCAGCGCCCGGCGCGTTCACGGAGCTGATCGGCCAACCCGCGGGCCCGACACAGCAGCAGTCCGGCTCCGCACCGTCGACCGGCGTCGCGACGCGCCTCGTCATCACCGAGGGCTCCCGCGAGGGCATGGAGATGCCCCTCGGCGGCGGTCCGATCACCATCGGACGCTCCAGCGAGTCGAACGTCGTCATCCGCGACGACTACACGTCGACCAACCACGCCCGCCTCGACCTCCGCGGCGAGGGTTGGGTCCTGTCCGACCTCGAGTCCACGAACGGCACGTTCGTCAACGGTCAGAAGGTGACCGGCCCCGTGACCATCGCGGAACGGACGCCGATCACGATCGGGACGACGACGTTCGAGCTGCGGCGGTAACCGGGACATGACGGCTCGCACGCTGAGCGCCGCTGTGTCCCACGTGGGGCGCATCCGCGCCAACAACCAGGACTCCGGCTACGCCGGCACGCACCTCTTCGCCGTCGCGGACGGCATGGGCGGCCACGCCGGCGGCGACGTCGCGTCCGCGATCGCCATCCGCCGCATCCGCGAGGTCGACCGCGAGTTCCCGTCCGCGCACGATGCCGAGTTCGCCCTGCAGTCCGCGCTCATCGCCGCGAACCAGCTCATCACCGAGACGGTGTTCGAGCACCAGGAACTCACCGGCATGGGCACCACCGTGTCCGCACTCATCCGGGTCGGCGAGCAGATCGCCATCGCGCACATCGGCGACTCCCGCATCTACCGCCTGCGCGACGGCGAGCTGCAGCAGATCACCTCCGACCACACCTTCGTGCAGCGCCTCGTCGACAGCGGTCGCATCACGCCGGAGGAAGCCGCCGTCCACCCCCGGCGCTCGGTGCTCATGCGCGTGCTCGGCGACGTCGACGCCGCCCCCGAGGTCGACACCGCCGTCATGGACATCCAGACCGGCGACCGCTGGCTGCTCTGCTCGGACGGTCTGTCGTCGTACCTGGCCGAGGAGCGGATCCGGCACGCGCTCGCGTCGACCATGGACGCGAACCAGGTGACGCAGCGCCTGGTCAAGGAGACGCTCGACCACGGTGCCCCGGACAACGTGACCGTCGTCGTGATGGACGTCACCGACACGGAACCCGAGGACGACGACGCCGCCGCCACCACGGTCGGTTCCGCCGCGGCACCCCTGACCTTCGAGGCGTCGACCGGTCGCAAGCCGATCCGCCTCCCCACGATCCTGCTCCACCCGCTCAAGGTGAGCGCCGTGCCGGAGGACTCCCACTTCGAGCCCGAGTCCGACCAGTACTTCGCCGAACTCATCGCCGAGGACCGCCGTCGCCGCATCCGGCGCCGCGTGGCCTGGTCGATCGCGCTCGTCGTCGCCGTCGCGGCCCTCGTGGGGGCGGTGTTCCTGGGCTGGCGGATCACGCAGGCGCACTACTACGTCGGCACCGACCGCGGCACGGTCGCCATCTACCAGGGCGTGCAGCAGTCGATCGGGCCGATCGCGCTGTCGGACGTCTACGAGGACACCGACATCTCGGTCACGTCGCTCCCGGACTACACGCGCGAGAACGTGCGGTCGACGATCAACGCGACCTCGCTCTCCGACGCGCGCGACATCGTGGACCGGCTGCGGAAGGCCGCCGAGACCGGCCAGGACCAGGCCGGCACGGGCGGCGATGCGGACTCGTCGCCGTCGCCCAGCCCGACCCGGACGGGGTCACCGTCGGACAGCGCCTCGCCGTCCGGCAGCGCCTCGCCGTCCGAGAGCCCGGGGGACGGCCGATGAGCGCCGCGACCGCGCAGTCCTTCACGCAGGCGATCACCATCAAGCTGCGCGAGCCGGCCCGCGCCCGGAACCTCGAGCTCGTGCTGCTCGTCATCGCGTGCGGCATCTGCGCCGGCGCGATGGTGCTCGTCCAGCTCGGCACCAAGGGCCGGATCTTCGACACCGGTGTGCTCTGGGTCGGCGGCGGGATCCTCGGCCTCGCGCTCGTCATGCACGTGGTGCTCCGCGTCGTCGCGAAGCACGCGGACCCGTTCGTGCTGCCCATCGCCCTGGTGCTCAACGGCATCGGCATCGCCGAGATCTACCGCATCGACGTCCACAACGGCCTGACCGGCTGGGACGCGATCGGCGTGAAGCAGATCGTCTGGACGATGCTCGCGATGGTCCTGGCGACGATCACCGTCGTCGCGGTCCGCAACCACCGCTTCCTGCAGCGCTACCGCTACATCTTCATGTTCGCGACGATCGCGCTGCTGCTCCTCCCGATGCTCCCCGGCATCGGGGAGAACGTCGGGGGCGCCCGTGTGTGGATCCGCGTCGGCCCGTTCTCGTTCCAGCCCGGCGAGCTCGCGAAGATCACGATGGCGCTGTTCTTCGCCGGGTACCTCGTCACCGCCCGGGACTCGCTGTCGATCGTCGGCAAGAAGTTCGCCGGCATGACGTTCCCGCGCGCTCGTGACCTCGGCCCGATCCTGGTGATGTGGGCGTCGGCCATGGCCGTCCTGGTGTTCCAGCGCGACCTCGGCACGGCGCTGCTCTACTTCGGCCTGTTCCTCGTGATGATCTACGTCGCGACCGCCCGGCTCGGCTGGGTCGTCATCGGGCTCGGGCTGTTCGTCGGCGGTGCCCTCGTCGCGCAGTCGGTCCTGGTCTACGTCCGTGGACGCTTCGAGCAGTGGCTCGACCCGTTCGACCAGGCGATCTTCGACCGACAGACCCAGGGCAGCTACCAGCTCGTCCAGGGCCTGTTCGGCTTCGCGAACGGCGGGATCACCGGCACCGGCCTCGGTCAGGGCCGTCCGTACATCACGCCCGTCGCCAACGCGGACTACATCGTCGCGTCGCTCGGCGAGGAACTCGGGCTGATCGGTGTCTTCGCGATCCTCGCCCTGTTCATCGTGCTGGCGTCGCGGGGCCTCCGCGTGGCCTTCATGGCGCAGGACGACTTCGGCAAGCTGCTCGGTGTCGGCTTCGGCTTCATCATCGCCCTGCAGGTCTTCGTCGTCGTCGGCGGCATCACCCGGATCATCCCGGTGACCGGTCTGACCACACCCTTCATGGCCGCGGGTGGCTCGTCGCTCATCGCGAACTGGATCATCGCGGCGATGCTGCTGCGACTGACCGACTCGATCCCCGCAGAACAGCGCGTCCAGCAGGGCGCGGTCCCCGCCGCCCGTGGCCGTTCCGGACGCGGTGCGACGACCAGGAAGGAGCGCACCCGGTGAACCGACAGCTCCGCGGCGTCTCGACCGTCATCGTGCTCATGTTCGTCGCGCTCTTCGTGTCGACGACCTCGATCCAGTTCTTCGCCGCCGACACCCTGCGTGCCGACTCGCGGAACTCCCGCACGATCCTGGACAGCTACTCGACCAAGCGCGGCGCGATCCTGGTCGACGGCAGCCCGATCGCCGAGTCGACCCCCTCGGACGACCAGTACCAGTACCAGCGCAAGTACACGAACGGTGCGCTGTACTCCGCCGTGACCGGCTACTTCACGATCGGCCAGGGCAACACGGGCATCGAGAGCGCCGAGAACGCCGTGCTCTCCGGCAACTCCGACGCGTCGTTCTTCCAGAACCTCAACGCGATCCTCACCGGTCAGGACGTCCAGGGCGACAACGTCAACCTCACCATCGACCCGGACGTGCAGCAGGCCGCGTACGACGCACTCGGCGAGAACAGCGGTGCGGTCGTCGCGATCCAGCCCAGCACGGGCAAGATCCTGGCGATGGTGTCGAAGCCGGCGTACGACCCGAACGCCCTGACCTCGCACGACACCGCGCAGGTCAAGCAGCAGTACGACGCCCTGCTGCAGCAGACCCCGACCCCGCTGCAGAACCGGGCGATCGGCGGCGACCTGTACACGCCGGGCTCCGTCTTCAAGCTCGTCGTGGCCTCCGCCGCGCTCAAGGACGGCAAGTACTCGCTCGACTCCGAGTTCCCGAACCCGTCGCGCCTGCAGCTGCCGGGCACCAGCTCGTACATCAACAACGCCGAGGGCGGCTCCTGCGGCGGCGGCGACACGGTGAAGCTCCGGACGGCGATCCAGTTCTCGTGCAACATCCCGTTCGCCGAGCTCGGCCAGAAGCTCGGGTACGACACGATCAAGTCCGTCGCGGACGAGTACGGCTTCGGTGACGCGATCGAGGTCCCGATGCGCGCCACCGCGAGCCAGTACCCCGACGTCGACTCGACCGCCCAGCTCATGCTGAGCGCGTTCGGGCAGGCCAGCGTGCGCGTCTCGCCGCTGCAGATGGCGATGGTGTCGGCCGGCATCGCGAACGGCGGCAAGGTCATGCAGCCCTCGCTCGTCGACTCGATCACCACGAGCGACCTGAAGACCGTCGAGTCGTTCTCGCCGAAGCAGTACAGCGACCCGCTGTCCGGCTCCGAGGCCGCCGACCTGACCGAGGCGATGCAGAGCGTCGTGAGCGGCGGGACCGGCACCAATGCCAAGATCGACGGAGTCGACGTCGCCGGCAAGACGGGTACGGCGGAAGGCGGTACGGGTGATCCGTACACGCTGTGGTTCACGGGGTTCGCCCCGGCGAAGAACCCGGAGGTGGCCGTCGCGGTCGTCGTCGGGAACGGCGGCGGACTCGGGCAGTCCGGCGTCGGCAACACGGTCGCGGCCCCGGTCGCGAAGAAGGTCATGGAGGCGGTGCTGAACAAATGAGACCCACCAGCGGACTCACCTTCGGTGGGCGGTACCAGCTCTCCTCGCGGGTCGCGATCGGCGGCATGGGTGAGGTGTGGCAGGCGACCGACCTCGTCATCGGCCGGACCGTCGCACTCAAGATCCTCAAGGACGAGTACCTCGGCGACCCGGGCTTCCTCGAGCGCTTCCGCGCAGAGGCGCGCCACGCTGCCCTCGTCAACCACGAGGGGATCGCCAACGTCTTCGACTACGGCGAGGAGGACGGCAGCGCCTACCTGGTGATGGAGCTCGTCCCGGGCGAGGCCCTGTCCACCATGATCGAGCGGGAGCACACGCTGCCGGTCGACAAGGTGCTCGACATCGTCGCCCAGACGGCGAACGCCCTGCAGGCCGCCCACGCCGTCGGCCTGGTGCACCGTGACATCAAGCCCGGGAACCTGCTCATCACGCCCGACGGCCGTGTGAAGATCACCGACTTCGGCATCGCGCGCATCGCCGACCAGGTCCCGCTCACCGCGACCGGCCAGGTGATGGGCACCGTCCAGTACCTGTCCCCGGAACAGGCGAGCGGCCACCCGGCATCGCCGTCGACCGACATCTACTCGCTGGGCATCGTCGCGTACGAGTGCCTGGCCGGGCGTCGTCCGTTCACCGGCGAGTCCCAGGTCGCGATCGCGATGGCGCACATCAACGAGCAGCCGCCCGCGCTGCCCGGTGACGTGCCCGAGCCGGTCTCGGCACTCGTGCTGTCCTGCATCGCCAAGAAGCCGGCGGACCGTCCGGCGACCGCGGCGAACCTGGCCCGCGCGTCCCAGGCGCTGCGGCGCGGGGACGTCGCCGCAGCGACCGTCGCCGTGCCTGCAGTCGGCGGCGCGGGCACCGTCGCGTTCAACCCGCCGCAGCGTCCGGGCAGCGACGCGGCGACCGCGCTCATCGGCACGCAGGCCGGAGCCGTCGCCGGCCCTCCCGGCACGCCGCGGTCACCGGCAGCGCCGGAGGACGAGGAGCCGACCAAGAAGCGCGCCTGGATCTGGTGGCTCGTCGGGGTCCTCGCGGTGCTCGTCATCGGTGGGGTCATCGCGGCCTTCGCGCTCGGCGGCTCCGACGACCCGGACCCCGCACCGACGTCGGCCTCGGCCGCGCCGACCAGGTCGACGCCGACACCGACACCGACCACGGCACGGGTGTTCCTGAACAAGAGCGACTACGTCGGCCGCAGCGCCGACGAGGTCCGGAACGAGCTCCAGGGCCGCGGCTTCGAGGTCACCGTGCAGGACGGCAGCCCCGCGCCGACGGCAGAGCAGGCCGGCACCGTCGCAGACCTCACCCCGACGGGCAGCGTCGTCGAGGGCACCCTCGTCACGCTCACCCAGTACACGACCCCGCCGACGGCCAACAAGCCGAACACCCCGACCGCGGGGACGGTGTCCGAGTCCGGCCAGGTCACCTTCAGCTGGTCGGGCGCGACGTGCCCCGACGGCTACGACGTGTCGAAGTACACGTGGACGGTCACGGGCGGCAAGGACGCCTCGGGAGCCACCTCCGGGGACACCAGCTCGACGGCCGTCACCATCCAGGCGGACGCCGTGAACGACGAGGTGTCCTTCACCTACACGGTCACGTGCGGCTCGCTCGCTGCCTCCGAGTCCTCGGACGCCGCGACGGCGACGTGGGAACAGGCCGAGGACCCGACGCCCTCGGGCACCCCGACCCCGACCCCGACGGGCCCGCAGGACGCCAACTGATCGTCACCCGAACGGGGGCTGTCGACACCGTTGTGTAACGGTTCGTCGGCAGCCCCCGTCGTCAGCGTTCGGGCAGGAACCCCTGCCGTACACTTGCCCGGACGAACATTCGGAGGAGTACGTGCCAGAAGGTGTGACCGCGGGGATCACGCTCCTCGCCGACCGCTACGAGATCGGTGACGTCATCGGTCGTGGGGGCATGGCGACGGTGCACGTGGGCACCGACACGCGACTCGGTCGCAAGGTGGCGGTGAAGCTCCTCAAGCCGAGCCTCGCCACGGACCCGACCTTCCGGATCCGCTTCCGGCAGGAGGCCCAGGCGGCGGCCCGCATGGCGCACCCGACGATCGTGCGCGTCTACGACGCGGGCGAGGAGACGGTCACCGAGCCCTCCGGCGCCCAGGTCCAGGTGCCCTACATCGTCATGGAGCACGTCGACGGTCGCGCACTCTCCGACGTGCTCGACGACGGCCCGCTCGACCCGGCCGAGGCGGTCCGCATCACCGAGGGGATCCTCACCGCCCTCGAGTACTCGCACCGCGCCGGCGTGGTGCACCGCGACATCAAGCCCGCGAACGTCATGGTGACGCACAGCGGCCAGGTCAAGGTGATGGACTTCGGCATCGCCCGTGCCATCACCGACACGTCCGCGACGGTCGCGCAGACGACCTCGATCCTCGGGACGGCCTCGTACTTCTCGCCGGAGCAGGCCCGCGGTGAGACCGTCGACGCCCGGACCGACCTGTACTCGACCGGCGTGCTGCTCTTCGAGCTGCTCACCGGCCGCCCGCCCTTCGTCGGCGACTCCCCGGTGGCCGTGGCCTACCAGCACGTGAGCGAGCAGCCGGTCGCGCCCTCCACGCTCGTGCCCGAGGTGTCCCCGGCGCTCGACGCGGTGACGCTGCACGCCCTGGTGAAGGACCGCACCCGTCGGTTCCAGACCGCCGCGGACTTCCGGACCGACCTGCAGCAGGCCGCCGCCGGCAAGGTCCCGGTGTCCACGCGCACGCTCCAGCAGAACGCGGCACACGACGCGTCCACGATGCTCTTCGGCGTGAACCCCCGCACGACCTCGAACCCTGCCGTGGCGTTCCGCGAGCTCGACGACGACGCCGCTGACCACCGACCCCAGCGCACGCAGAACCGCCCTCCGGTCGCCTGGATCTGGCTCGGCATCATCCTCACCGCCGCCGTCATCGCGGGCGTGGTGTTCTTCGTCGCGAACCTGCAGCCCGGCAAGGCACCGGTGTCGTCGTCGGTGTCCGTACCGAACGTCGTCGGCGCCACGTGGGACTCGGCGCGGACCGAACTCGAGAAGCGAGACCTCAGCGCCGTCGAGGTCGGCGAGAACTCCGACGACGTCGCCAAGGACACGGTCATCCGCACCGAGCCCGGGGAGGGCACGAACGTCGCCCGCAAGCAGAGCATCCGCGTCGTCGTCTCCCTGGGACCGGAGCAGGTCGCCGTCCCGGACGTCGCCAACCAGACGCAGGACGCGGCGGAACAGGCCCTGAAGGACGCCGGGTTCGCGGTCGGAGCGATCAACAGCGACTACTCGAGCGACGTGCCCGAGGGCACCGTGATGAGCAGCGACCCGGGCAGCAGCACGCAGCTGACGAAGGGTTCCGTCGTCAACCTGACGGTCTCCAACGGCAAGGTGCAGATGCCGGACGTCACGCAGCAGCCGATCAGCGCCGCCAACGAGGCACTCGCGAACCTCGGGCTGAAGGTCGTGGCGTCCCCGACGTACACCTGCACGGGCAGCACCGTGGTGCAGCAGAGCGTGCCGCAGGGCGACGTCGCGCAGGGCAGCACCATCACGCTGACGTACTGCGCAGCCTCGGCACAGCGGCCGTCGCAGGCGCCGTCCGTCCCCGACCGGGGTGGCGACGACAGCGGCAGCGACGGTGGCGGCGGCAGCGGGACCGTCCAGGGCGGCGGCGCCGGACAGTAGTCCGTCCGTCACGTCGGCTGCGGCGGGCGTCCGTCCGTCGGCCTGGAGGCACGCGGCAGCATCCCCGCGGACGTCGCCTGCGCCGGTGGTCACCGGACGCGTCGGCGGTCGTACCGCTCCGGCGTCAGGACCGGTGTTCGGCGATCAGCGGGTTGAGCGCTGCGGCCCGCTCGGCAGCACCGGTCAGACCGGTGGTCTCGAGCCAGTTGCCGACCATCCGGTACCCGCCCTCGGTGAGGACGGACTCCGGGTGGAACTGCACGCCGTACACCGGGTGGTCACGATGCTGCACGCCCATGATCACCCCACCTGCGGTCCGCGCCGTGACGGTGAGCTCGTCGGGCACCGTCCCGTCGACGATCGCGAGCGAGTGGTACCGCGTGGCGGTGAACGGGTGCGGGACACCGGCGAAGAGCACGCTGTCGTCGTGGTCGACCTGCGAGGTCTTCCCGTGCATGAGTTCCTCGGCGTGGGTCACCGTGGCGCCCATGGCTTCAGCGATCGCCTGGTGCCCGAGGCACACGCCGAGCAGCGGGGTCTCGGCGTCGACGGCCGCACGCACGGTGGGGATCGAGACACCGGCGTCCGCGGGGGTGCCCGGCCCGGGCGAGAGCAGCACACCGTCGTAGTCGGCGATGCGCTCGGCGATCTCGTCCTCGGGGAACGCGTCGTTCCGGACGACGTCGGTGTCCGCACCGAGCTGCTGCAGGTAGCCGTTGAGCGTGTAGACGAAGCTGTCGTAGTTGTCGACGACGAGGATCTTGGTCATGGTCGGATCACCGTACTCGTGGGGGATGTGCGCGGGCTGCTGAGGGTCTTCCCACAGACGTGGTCACGGTAGGATACCGGCCATGGCCAAGGACAAGGACCGCACCAAGCCCGCCCGGAGGACCCGAGCCGACTCGGTCGACACGGCGGGCGACCAGCCCAACCCCGTGTGGTTCAAGCCGGTCATGTTCGGCTTCATGCTCATCGGGCTGGCCTGGGTCATCGTCTTCTACATCTCGAACACGACGCTGCCCGTACCGTCGCTCGGGTCGTGGAACATCCTGATCGGCTTCGGGATCATGTTCATCGGGTTCCTCATGACCACGCGGTGGCGCTGACCGCCGCCCAGCATCTCCCGACGCCCGTCGTACCGCCCGGTACGGCGGGCGTCGTCGTTCGCCCCGGCCCGTCCCCTCCCGGCCCGTCTCGGCCCGTCCTGTCCCGGCCCGTCTCGGCCCGGGTTCCTGCTCGCTGTCCACAAGCCCGACACCACCCCGACGCATCCGTCCACACCCGGGACCACGTTCTCCACAGTTGTCCACACTTTCCACACGACCATCCACACCATGGCCCCCGAGTTGTCCACAGGCCCGTCCACAGTGGGGATAATCACACCCGTGTAACTCACCGAGTTGTCCCCAACTGTGGAGAACTCACCGGACGGCTGTGGAAAGCGGCCTCCAGAGAGGCAGAACGCCCCGCCCCACACTGTGGTGGGACGGGGCGTCCTGAGCGGCGGCGGACTCGTCAGCCGATCGCGTAGCCACCGATGCTGATGTACGCGGCGCCGATCCCGGCCACGAGCAGGACCGCTTCGGCGACGAGGAGCCCGACCTGCAGGCCACGCTGCCGGACGTTCCGGGTCTTCGAGAAGACGAAGCCCGTGACGAACCCGAGCACGATGCCACCGACGTGGGCCTGCCACGAGATGTTGGTCCCGGGCAGGAAGCCGACGACGAGGTTGAGCCCCATGATGACGAGCAGCTGGACGGCGTTGTAGCCGAGGCTGCGCTGGATCACGAAGAACGCCGCGAACAGCCCGAAGATCGCACCCGAGGCACCGACCACCGGCGTACCGGGGGTCAGCAGGGACACCGCGAGGTCACCGCCGAGGCCCGCCAGGAAGTACAGCGCGACGAAACGCCACGTGCCGAGGAGGTTCTCGAGGATCCGCCCGAAGATGAACACCGCGAGCATGTTGAACCCGATGTGGAAGATCGACGAGTGGACGAACAGCCCCGTGACGAGGCGCCACGGCTGGGTCCCGACCAACGGCGTCCAGTAGCTGAGCCACTGGTTGACGACGTTGCCGGACAGCAGGTTCAGCAGCCAGATCACGACCGACACGGCGATGATCACCGTGGTCGCCTTCTGGTCCATCATCGCGAACCGACGACGGGCGACGGTCAGGCCGCCCGGGGCCCCGGAGGCACGACGGTTCGCCTGGAACTGCGCGCGCTGTTCACGCACGCACTCCGGGCAGTGCACGCCGACGGCCGCCGGCGTCTGGCACTCGGTGCAGATCGTCCGCCCGCACCGCTGGCACAGGATGAAGCTCTGCCGGTCCGGGTGCCGGTAGCAGTAGTTGTCCCGCCCCGGGGCCTGGTCGGTCACCGGGTTCAGACGTCCTCGACGTCGATGCTCTCGATGACGACGTCCTCGACGGGCTTGTCGCGACCGTCGGTCGGCACGCCCTCGATCGCGTCGACGACCGCGCGCGACTCGTCGTCGGCGACCTCACCGAAGATGGTGTGCTTGCCCTGCAGCCAGGGGGTCGCCACGGTCGTGATGAAGAACTGCGAGCCGTTCGTGCCGCGCCCGCCCTGGATGCCGGCGTTCGCCATCGCGAAGATGTACGGCTCCTGGAAGGTGAGCTCCGGGTGGATCTCGTCGTCGAAGCGGTAGCCCGGACCGCCGATGCCCTGACCGAGCGGGTCGCCGCCCTGGATCATGAAGTCCTTGATGATGCGGTGGAAGACGACACCGTCGTAGAGCTTGTCGGTCGAGACCTTGCCCGTGCCGGGGTGCGTCCACTCCTGCTTGCCGGTCGCGAGGTCGACGAAGTTCTTGACGGTCTTCGGGGCGTGGTTGCCGAACAGGTTGACGCGGATGTCGCCCTTGTTCGTGTGGATCGTTGCGACAGCGGTGTGCAGAGACATGTGTCGATTCTCGCATGCACTCCTGACGGTGACACGGATCACACAGCCGACGATCCGTGACCTGTCAGGGTGCTCGGTGGCAGGATGGGGTCACGCCGATCCGATGGAGGTACCAGATGACGACGATCGAGATCCCGCGCAAGCGTCGGAAGCAGATCAAGAAGCTCAAGGGCAAGACGGCCTCGCTCCTCGGCGAGCAGCGCAAGGTCCTCGAGCACGCGAACGCGATCCTCGCCGAGGCCCGCTCGCACGCTGCTGACGCAGCCCGCAAGGACATCGCCCCCCGCGTGCAGAACGCGATCGACAACGGGATCCGTCCCGCCGTCGCGACGGGCGTGCACGCAGCGACCTCGGCCGCGCACAGCGCGTCGCACCGCTTCCAGACCGAGGTCGTCCCCGGCCTCGTGGCGACCGCTGGTTCGGTGATGAGCGTGAAGGACCTCGCGAAGGACCCGCGCGTCAAGAAGATCGTGAAGGACGCCCAGAAGAAGGGCAAGAAGGCGAAGAAGGCCGCGGCGAAGTACACGCCGGGGCAGCAGAAGAAGGGCCTCGGGTTCGGTGGGGTCGCCCTCATCGTCGTCGGTGTGGTCGCCGTTGCCGGTGCCGCGTACGCCGCCTACCAGACGCTCCGCGCCGACGACGACCTGTGGGTCGCCGACGACGCCGACACGGCGGAGAAGCCCGCCGCCTGACCTCCCGGTTCGTACGAAGGGCCCCGGCACCGCGCCGGGGCCCTTCGTCGTCCCCGGCCGTCCCGCACGCCGCAGAACCTGCCCCGGCCCCGGCCCCGTGCCACCTGCCCCGAGCCCCGAGCCCCGAACGGGCGACATACGGCCCGCTCACCGCTGAGAATCGACGAGAAGAACCCTGTCGACGCCCCGCACGCGGCACGTCCTGCCCGCTCGACAGCCTCAGCCTCAGGCTCAGGCACAGCACCGGCCCCAGCCTCAGGCACAGGCCCGGCCTCAGCCCCAGCCACAGCCACAGACTGGAGGCACGCCCTCATTCCGTCAGCCGCTGATGCGCCGTCGCGCAACATGCCGCCGTCGCTCGCACAGGTGCCACGACATGCCGCGTCGAAGCACCACTGACGGCATGTCGTGCGCCAGCGCCGGGGCGAACGCCCGCAGCGGCAGCACCTCTCGCCCGAAGACAACGGAGGCGACCATCCCGCAGCGGCAGCACCTCACGCCCGAAGACAACCGAGGCGACCACCCCGCGCCGGCAGCACCTCACGCCCGAAGACAACCGAGACGACCACCCGCCAGCGGCAGCACCTCACGCCCGAAGACGACCGAGACGACCGAGACGACCGAGACGACCATCCCGCAGCGGCAACGCCCGGAAGAAGGCGACCATCGCGGAGCGGCGCGCCGGAGGCGCTGGCCAGCACAGAACGAAGCCCCTGCGAAGCGACGAAGTCGCGAGCAGGGGCTTCTCGAGTGGAGCCTGGGAGAATCGAACTCCCGACATCCTGCTTGCAAAGCAGGCGCTCTACCAACTGAGCTAAGGCCCCGTGAGGACCAGCGTACTGGTCCCGGTGGGAAGTGGTGGGGCTACAAGGACTTGAACCTTGGACCTCTTCGTTATCAGCGAAGCGCTCTAACCGCCTGAGCTATAGCCCCTCAGACCAGAAGAAAGCCTACCGTACCGATCTCGGAGAACGAAATCGAGGGGCGACTGCCGTCCGGCCCGGGTGTGTCAGTTGTTCGTGAAGCCCACGAGCAGGCCGCCCGTGATCCGCACACTGAGGTTGTAGAGGACGCTCACGATCGCGCCGAGCACGGTGCCGACGACCACGTTGAGGATGCCCACCACGACCGAGAACCCGAGGACCTGCCCGAGCGAGAACTGGTCCATGATCGAGTAGCTGTTCTGCCCGGTGACGTCCTTGAGCAGGGCGTCGATCTGGGTGAACACGCCGGTCTGGTTGAGGATGACCCAGACCAGCGCGGTCGCGACGATGATCACGATCGAACCGGCGAGCGCGATGAGGAAGCTCAGCTTCACCATCGACCAGAAGTCGAGGTACACCAGACGCAGGCGGACCTGCCGGGTACCGCTGGGACGTTTCGCCTTCTTCTGGAGCTTCTCGGCGACACTACTCATTGTTCGACTGGTCCTCTCCGGCCTCGTCCTCGACAGGCTCGGTGTCGGCGGGGTCGGCGGGTTCGGGGGCCGCTTCGTCAGGGCTCACCGTCTCCACCGGGCCCGCAGGCTCGATCTCGGGGTCGGCGTCGTCCTGGTCATCCAGGTTCCGCTCGCTGTTCCGGGCCACCGCGATGATCCGGTCGTTCTCCGCGAACCTCGCGAAGACCACACCCATCGTGTCGCGACCCTTGGCGGGCACCTCGGACACGGCAGACCTTACCACCTTGCCCGATTGCAGCACGACGAGCACCTCGTCGTCCTCGCCGACGATGAGCGCCCCCACGAGGTCGCCCCGATCGGCGGCCAGCTTGGCCACCTTGATGCCGAGACCACCGCGGCCCTGCACCCGGTACTGGTCGACCGAGGTGCGCTTGGCGTAGCCGCCCTCGGTCATCACCCACACGTAGCCGTCGTCCGACACCACACGTGCGGCGAGCAGTGCGTCGTCGCCGCGGAAGGACATGCCCTTCACGCCGGAGGTCGACCGGCCCATCGGACGGAGGGTGTCGTTGGTCGCGGTGAAGCGGAGCGACATGCCGTGCTTCGACACGAGCAGCAGGTCGTCGGTCTCGTCGACGAGCAGCGCCTGGCGGAGCTTGTCGCCCTCGCGGAGGTTGATCGCGATGATGCCGCCGGTGCGGTTGGTGTCGTACTCGGTCAGCGCGGTCTTCTTGACCAGACCCTGCTCGGTCGCGAGCACGAGGTACTGCGCCGCCTCGTAGTCGCGGATGTCGAGCACCTGCTGGATCTGCTCGTCGGGCTGCATGGCGAGCAGGTTGGCGACGTGCTGCCCCTTGGCGTCACGGCTCGCCTCCTGCAGCTCGTACGCCTTGGCGCGGTACACGCGACCCTGGTCGGTGAGGAAGAGCAGCCAGTGGTGGGTCGTCGTGACGAAGAAGTGCTCGACGATGTCGTCCGCGCGGAGCTGCGCACCCTTGACGCCGCGACCGCCGCGGTGCTGCGACCGGTAGTTGTCGCTCCGCGTGCGCTTGACGTACCCGCCGCGGGTGATGGTGACGACCATCTCCTCTTCCGGGATGAGGTCCTCGATGGACATGTCACCGTCGTAGCCGAGCATGATCTCGCTGCGACGGTCGTCCCCGAAGCGGTCGACGATCTCGGCGAGCTCGTCGCCGATGATCGTGCGCTGCCGGGTCTCCGACGCCAGGATGTCCTGGAAGTCGGCGATCTTGCGCTCGAGTTCCTCGGCCTCGTCGTGGATCTTCTGGCGCTCGAGGGCGGCCAGGCGGCGGAGCTGCAGCTCGAGGATCGCGCGTGCCTGGATCTCGTCGACGGACAGCAGGTCCATCAGGCCGGTCCGCGCCTCCTCGACGTCGGGCGACCGACGGATGAGCGCGATGACCTCGTCGAGGGCGTCGAGCGCCGCGAGGTAGCCGCGCAGGATGTGCGCGCGCTTCTCGGCCTCGCGGAGCCGGTACTGGGTACGGCGGACGATGACGTCGATCTGGTGGTCGACCCACGCCGAGATGAAGCCGTCGAGCGACAGCGTGCGCGGCACCCCGTCGACGATGGCGAGCATGTTCGCGCCGAAGTTCTCCTGCAGCTGCGTGTGCTTGTACAGGTTGTTGAGCACGACCTTCGCCACCGCGTCGCGCTTCAGCACGATGACCAGGCGCTGACCGGTGCGGCCGGAGGTCTCGTCGCGGATGTCCGCGATGCCGGCGAGCTTGCCGTCCTTCACGCCCTCGGCGATGCGGATCGCCAGGTTGTCCGGGTTCACCTGGTACGGCAGCTCGGTGACGACCAGGCACGTGCGACCCTGGATCTCCTCGACGTTGACGACCGCGCGCATCGTGATCGAGCCACGACCGGTGCGGTAGGCGTCCTGGATGCCCTTCGTGCCGAGGATCTGCGCGCCGGTCGGGAAGTCCGGGCCCTTGATCCGCTGCATGAGCGCGCCGAGGAGCTCCTCACGCGTCGCGTCCGGGTGTGCGAGCGCCCACTGGGCGCCCTCGGCGACCTCGCGCAGGTTGTGCGGGGGGATGTTCGTGGCCATGCCGACCGCGATGCCCACCGATCCGTTGACCAGCAGGTTCGGGAAGCGCGCCGGCAGGATCGACGGCTCCTGCGTGCGGCCGTCGTAGTTGTCCTGGAAGTCGACGGTGTCCTCGTCGATGTCCCGGACCATCTCCATGGCGAGCGGTGCCATCTTGGTCTCGGTGTACCGCGGGGCCGCGGCGCCGTCGTTGCCCGGGGACCCGAAGTTGCCCTGGCCGAGCGCGAGCGGGTACCGGAGCGACCACGGCTGCACGAGGCGGACGAGCGCGTCGTAGATCGCGCTGTCGCCGTGCGGGTGGAACTGGCCCATGACGTCACCGACGACGCGGGAGCACTTCGAGAACGCCCGGTCCGGCCGGTAGCCGCCGTCGAACATCGCGTAGATGACGCGGCGGTGGACCGGCTTCAGACCGTCACGGACCTCCGGCAGCGCACGTCCGACGATGACGGACATCGCGTAGTCGAGGTACGACCGCTGCATCTCGAGCTGCAGGTCGACCTGCGAGATGCGGTCGCCGGAGACCACGATGTCGCCTACCTCGCCGTGCACGATCTCGGGCTGCTCGTCGGCGCCGTTCTCGTTGTCGTCAGCCATGTGGCTTGGTCACCTTTCTGGTGGCCCTCCGGTCGTCGGCCGGGAGGCACTGGTTCCGTCGGTCGCGCCGGGCGCGACCACAGGGGGTCGGGACTGGTCGACGCGGCTGGCACCGCGCCTCCAGGCCGGTACTAGATGTCGAGGAAGCGGACGTCCTTGGCGTTCTGCTGGATGAACTGGCGTCGCGACTCGACGTCCTCACCCATCAGCGTCGCGAAGACGCTGTCGACCGCGGCGGCGTCCTCGAGCGTGACCTGCAGGAGCGTGCGGGTGTCCGGGTTCATCGTGGTGTCCCAGAGCTCCTTGTAGTCCATCTCGCCCAGACCCTTGTAGCGCTGGATCCCGTTGTCCTTCGGGATGCGCTTGCCGGCGGCGATGCCCGCCTGCATCAGGGCGTCGCGCTCCCGGTCGCTGAACACGTACTCGTGTGCCGCGTTCGACCACTTCAGGCGGTACAGCGGCGGCTGTGCGAGGTACACGTACCCGCGCTCGATGAGCGGACGCATGTAGCGGAAGAGCAGCGTGAGCAGCAGCGTCGTGATGTGCTGACCGTCCACGTCGGCATCGGCCATCAGCACGATCTTGTGGTACCGGGCCTTGTCCGGGTCGAAGTCCTCGCCGATGCCGGCGCCGAACGCCGTGATCATCGACTGGATCTCCTGGTTGGCCAGGGCGCGGTCGAGACGGGCCTTCTCGACGTTGAGGATCTTGCCGCGCAGCGGCAGGATCGCCTGGGTCATGGGGTTGCGACCCTGCACGGCGGAACCACCGGCGGAGTCACCCTCGACCATGAAGATCTCCGACAGCGTCGGGTCCTTCGACTGGCAGTCCTTGAGCTTGCCGGGCATGCCGCCCGACTCGAGCAGCCCCTTGCGCCGGGTGGTCTCGCGGGCCTTGCGGGCGGCGAGCCGGGCTTGCGACGCCTGGATCGCCTTCCGCACGACGTCGCGCGCCTGGGACGGGTTGCTCTCGAACCAGTGGGTGAGCTCGGTGCCGACGACGCGCTGCACGAACGACTTCGCCTCGGTGTTGCCGAGCTTGGTCTTCGTCTGGCCCTCGAACTGCGGCTCGCCGAGCTTCACGGAGATGACGGCGGTCAGCCCTTCGCGGATGTCGTCACCCGTGAGGTTGTCGTCCTTCTCCTTGATGATCTTGGTCTCGCGGGCGTACCGGTTGACCAGGCTCGTCAGGGCCGCACGGAAGCCCTCTTCGTGGGTGCCGCCCTCGTGCGTGTTGATCGTGTTCGCGAAGGTGTGGACGCTCTCCTGGTAGGAGGTGTTCCACTGCATGGCGATCTCGAGCGCGATCTTGCGCTCGGTGTCCTCGGCCTCGATCGCGATGACGTCGGGGTGGACGAGGTCGGCCTTCTTCTGCGCGTTGAGGTACTCGACGTAGTCGGGCAGCCCGCGCTCGTAGCGGAAGGAGTCACGGCGCGACTCCTCGCCCTCGTCCGGGGTGCGCTCGTCGGTGAGGTTGATGCGGAGGCCCTTGTTGAGGAAGGCCATCTGCTGGAAGCGCGTGCGCAGCGTCTCGTAGTCGAACTCGACGGTCTCGAAGATGTCGGCGTTCGGCCAGAACGTGATCGTGGTGCCGGTCACGTCGGTCTCCTCGTCCTTCGAGACGGGGGCGACCGGGACGCCGTCGGTGTAGCTCTGGCGCCAGACGTGGCCCTGGCGGCGGACCTCCACGTCGAGCTCGGAGCTCAGGGCGTTCACGACGGAGGAGCCCACGCCGTGCAGACCACCGGACACCGCGTACCCGCCGCCACCGAACTTGCCGCCGGCGTGCAGGACGGTGAGGACGACCTGGAGCGTCGAGACGCCCTCGGCCGCGTGGGTGTCGACCGGGATGCCACGGCCGTTGTCGACCACGCGGACGCCGCCGTCCTCGCGGATGGTGACGTCGATCGTGTCGCAGTAGCCGGCCAGTGCTTCGTCGACGGAGTTGTCGACGATCTCCTGCACCAGGTGGTGGAGACCGCGCGGACCCGTCGAGCCGATGTACATGCCCGGGCGCTTGCGGACCGCCTCGAGCCCCTCCAGCACCTGAATCTGGTCTGCGCCGTACGATGGTTCCGTCGGTGGAGCCTGCTCGGTCTCGTCCTGCGGGATCGTCCGGTCGTCGTCAGATTCTGATGCCATGTCGGGATTGCTCCTGCCTGCGCGCGGAACGCCCGCACACTGCACTCGCCAGTCTACCGCAGGAGCCCCTCTCCACGGGGCTCATCCGCCCGCTGGACGGGTGTTCTTCATCCCCGAGGACGATTTCGTCGCGTCAACCGTAGGTGTCGCGAGGACCACGCCCCTGGACGGTCCTGGGACCACGTTTCCAGGTGGGGACGTCCGGGCCGGAAACCCGGATCGACTGCACGCCCGCTCCCGGGTGCCGCTCGGCGATCGTCGTCGTCACGGTCGCGCGCATCAGACGGAGCTGCGTCGCCCACGCCGTCGAGTCGCAGCGGATGACGAGCGTGCCGTCGTCGATCGTCATCGGGCGCGAGTGCTTCGCGAGTTCGTCGCCCACCACGGCGGGCCAGTCGACGAAGAGCTCCGAGCGCGCCAACGGCTCCGACCACCCGAGTTCCTGGGCCAGCGCGCCGACCACGTCGCCGAGCCCCCGGGGTTCGCGACCCTTGCCGTACGGGACCGTGTCGGCGTCGAGCTCGCGGGACCGGCGACGTCGGGCGTCGACGGTGCGGAGGGACGGGTCGCCGAACACGGCGCGCAGGTGCCGGTACACCCGCGAGGGCTCGGAGGGCTTCCACGGCTTGGGCATCAGGCGCGAGCCTCGTCCGTCACGATCGTGCCCGCCTCGATCCGGACGGTGTGGGCGGCGAGCTGGTCGGGCACGTCCCCGAACACCGCGGCGGTGATGAGCACCTGCTCGTAGTCGGCGACCGCCCCCGCCAACCGTTCACGCCGTGACTCGTCGAGCTCGGCGAACACGTCGTCGAGGATGATGATCGGGTCGCCGAGCGTCGACTCCGCCCGGAGCACCGCGGCGCCGGCGAGCTTGATCGCGAGGGCGAACGACCACGACTCGCCGTGGCTGGCGTATCCGCGCGCAGGTAACCCGTTCAGCTGGAAGAGCACGTCGTCGCGGTGCGGTCCGACGAGGGTCAGTCCGCGGTCGAGTTCGTCCCGACGCCGACGCTCGAGCGCACCACGGAAGGCCTCGGCCGCAGCGGCGACGGACACCGGTTTGTCCGGCGTCCCGAGCACCGGGTCGGTCGCGGCAGCGTCCTCGGGGTCACCGCCGCGCACGCTGAGCACACCCGAGATGGTCGCCTCGTGCCGTTCGCCGGCGACCGTGGCGTAGGCCTCGGTGACGAACGGCGCGAGCCGACGGGTGAGGTGGTCGCGGGCCGCGATGATCTCGGAACCGAACGCGACGAGCCGGTCGTCCCAGACGTCCAGCGTCACGAGCGACCCGGACCGCGCACCGGTCGCCCGTGCCGACTTCAGCAGGGTGTTCCGCTGCTTGAGCGTCCGGTCGTAGTCGGCGAGCACGCCCTGCATCCGGGGTGCGATCTGGCCGAGCAGCTCGTCCAGCATGCGCCGACGGCCCGAGGGCTCACCGCGGACGAGGGCCAGGTCCTCGGGAGCGAAGAGCACGCTGGTGCAGTACCGCGGCAGTTCGCGGGGCTTGATCGCGGCCCGGTTGACCTGGGCGCGGTTCGACCCCGTGCGGTTGATCTGCACCTCGGCCAGGATGCTGCGGTCCTCGTGCGCCAGTCGAGCGCGCACGATCGCCGCGTCGCAGCCCTGGCGGACGAGGGCTGCGTCGGTCGGGACCCGGTGCGACCCGAGGGTCGACAGGTAGCCGATCGCCTCGACCAGGTTGGTCTTGCCCTGTCCGTTCCGCCCGACGAACAGGTTCGGCCCGCGTGCGAGGTCGACGTCCGCCTCCCGGTAGTTCCGGAAGTCGGTGAGTTGCAGGTGGTCGACGTGCACGCGGGCCGGGACGAGCTCAGGTGGTGACCTGAACTACGCCTTCTTCACGGCGTGACCGCCGAACTGGTTGCGCAGGGCCGCGACGGCCTTCATCGTCGGGGACGCGCTGCCCTGACGCGAGACGAAGCGCGCGAAGATCGACGCGGAGATGGTCGGCATCGGCACGGCGTGCTCGATGGCCTCCTCCACCGTCCAACGGCCCTCGCCGGAGTCGTCGACGTAACCCTCGATGGCGTCGAGCTTCGGGTCCTCGTTCAGCGCGAGGACCATCAGGTCGAGCAGCCAGGAGCGCACGACGGTGCCGCGCTGCCACCCGGCGAAGACCGCGGGGACGTCCTTGATGATGTCCTTGGCCTCGAGGAGCTCGTAGCCCTCGCCGTACGCCTGCATGATCGCGTACTCGATGCCGTTGTGGACCATCTTGGCGTAGTGACCTGCGCCGACGGGGCCGGCGTGCGAGAAGCCCTCCTCGCGGGGGCCCTCGGGGCGGAGTGCGTCGAAGACCGGCATGGCGAACTCGACGTCCTCGGGGGCGCCACCGACCATCAGGCCGTAGCCGTTGTCCTTGCCCCAGACACCGCCGGAGACACCGGCGTCCATGTACCGGATGCCCTTGGCGTCGAGCTGCTCGGCGTGGATCGTGTCGTCCAGCCACTTCGAGTTGCCACCGTCGATGACGAGGTCGCCCTCACCCAGGACGCCGGCGAGGTCCGTGATCACGTCGTCGGTGATCTTGCCGTGCGGGACCATGACCCACACGAGCTTCTTGCCCTCGGGCAGTGCGGCTGCCAGGGCGCCGAGGTCCGCGACGTCGGAGACGGCGGGGTTCGCGTCGTACCCGGTGACCTCGATGCCTGCGTTGCGGAGACGGGCACGCATGTTGTTGCCCATGCGACCGAGGCCGACAAGACCGATGTGCATGATTTCCTCTTCTGTTCGTCGTCGCGCTGGTGGCCAGAGGCGCGTCAGCGCAGTGGTACGGCTGTTGCGCTATCGCAGCAGGAGATTGGGCTGCAGCAGGTACCGGTATCCGTCCGTCGCCGCGGCCTCTTGCGAGGTCTGCCCGGTGATGAGCACCGGACCCGGCTTGTTGGGGTTCTCCGTCTTGGTGAAGGAGATGCGGACGAACTCGGAGTGCACCGCGTTCAACCCGTCCAGGAGGAAGGCGGGCTTCAGCGAGACCACCGTTTCCTCCCCGGTCAGCAACGCACTGATCGACTCTGACGCCTGCGCTTGTTCGGATCCGATCGCCTCGAGCGTGAGCCCGTCGACCGAGAAGGAGAACCGGAGCGCCGCTTCGCGCTCCAGGACGAGGGAGACCCGTCGGACGGCCTCGACGAGTTCGGCGGTGTTGATCACCGCGTGGTCGTTCACCGTCTCGGGGAAGAGCCGGCGGACCGGCGGGTAGTTGCCCTTGATGAGCAGCGAGGTCACGGTCTTGTCGTCGGCGTGGAACGCGATGAGCTCGCGGTCCGACGACCCGCTGATCGAGACCGACACCGTGGACGCCGACCCGAACGTGCGGCCGACCTCCTGCAAGGTGCGGGCGGGGACGAGCGCGTGCAGCGGGTCGGATCCGACACGACCGGAGTCCCACGCGATCGTGCGGACCGCGACGCGGTAGCGGTCGGTCGCGATGAGCGACAGGTCGTTGTCGCCGACCTCGAGCTGCACACCGGTGATGACCGGGGTGACGTCGTCGCGGCTCGCGGCGACGGCCACCTGGGACACGGCCTCGGAGAAGGCGTCGCCGGGGACGACCCCGGTCTGCTCACCGATCTCCGGCAGCGTCGGGTACTCCTCGACCGGCATGGACAGCAGCGTGAAGTGCGCCGATCCGCAGGTGACGGAGATCTTCGTGTCCTCGGTGGTGAAGGTCACCGGGGCGTTCGGCAGTCGGCTCGAGATGTCGTTGAGCAGACGGCCGGAGACGAGCACGGTGCCCGGTTCGTCGATCTGCGCCGTGATCGAGGTCTGCGCCGAGACCTCGTAGTCGAACGACGACAGCGTGAGCCGATCGCCCTCGGCGTGGATGAGGACTCCGGACAGGATCGGGAGGGTCGTGCGCTGTGGGAGGAGCTTCACCGCGAAGGAGACGGCTTCGGAGAAGACGTCCCGGTTGACCTCGAACTTCACAGCTGGGACCCCTGTCGATCGGTGCGGACTGTCCGGCCGCCCCATTGTGGCACAGCGGAGCAGGGCCCGGATTTCTTGTCATCCCGCCGTCCACAAGGTTGGCCCGCGGAACTTCATCGTTAACCAGGATCAATGGTGTTAACGCCTGTGCACAGTGTGGATAACTCTGTGCATCCCGCTTCTCCACAGGGAACTACACACGTGTGAGTTGTGAGTCCCGTGTTGGCAGCGTCTGGATGAACAAATCTCATCTATCCGCTTCCATCCCCAGTCTCCACAGGTGGGTACAGAACTGTGAACAACCGGACCGCGTGTCCTCCACAGTTATCCACAGGCTTTCCACACTGGGGGAAACTCGGCGCATGGAACCGTCTCAGATGGTGGATGCGCGCCGAGGCGGGCCGATCCGGGGCCGTGGGGCGGGCCTCCCGGTCGGACACCGGTGCGACGGATGTCGGGTCGAGGGGAGACGACGGACGGGAGGCACGGTGCCGTGTCGCACCGTGCCTCCCGTCCGTCAGCTGGTCGCGTCCGCGTCCTGCTCGCGTCCGCGTCCTGCTCGCGTCCGCGTCAGCGGTAGCGGCGGTCCTGCTTGATGCGGCTCGTCAGCTCGGTGACCTGGTTGTAGATCGACCGTCGTTCCTTCATCAGCTCGGTGATCTTCTTGTTCGCGTACATGACCGTGGTGTGGTCGCGGTTGCCGAACAGCTGCCCGATCTTCGGCAGCGACAGGCTCGTCATCTCACGGCACAGGTACATGGCGATCTGCCGCGCGGTCGCGATCGCCTGCGACCGGGACGAGCCGTACAGGTCGTCGACCGAGAGCTTGAAGTACTCCGCGGTGTGGTTGATGATGTCCGTCGGCGCGATCACGTTGTCGTCGTCGAGGGTGATCAGGTCCTTGAGGACCGTCTGCACCAGGGCCATGTCGACGGCCGTCCGGTTCAGGCTCGCGAACGCCGTGACGCGGATGAGCGTCCCCTCGAGCTCACGGATGTTGCTCGAGACCTTCGACGCCATGAACTCGAGGATGTCGTCGGGGACCTGCAGGTGGTCGGACTGCGCCTTCTTGCGCAGGATCGCGATGCGCGTCTCGAGGTCCGGCGCCTGCACGTCCGTGATGAGGCCCCACTCGAACCGCGAGCGCATCCGGTCCTCGAAGCCGGTCAGGTGCTTCGGCGCGACGTCCGACGTGATCACGACCTGCTTGTTGTGGTCGTGCAGCGTGTTGAACGTGTGGAAGAAGGCCTCCTGCGTGGAGTCCTTCCCCTGCAGGAACTGGATGTCGTCGATCAGCAGGATGTCGATGTCGCGGTAGCGCTGCTGGAACTGGTTCGACCGGTTGTTCGCGATCGAGTTGATGAAGTCGTTGGTGAACTCCTCGCTCGACACGTACCGGACACGGATGCCCGGGTAGAGGCTCTCGGCGTAGTGGCCGATCGCGTGGAGGAGGTGCGTCTTGCCGAGACCGGAGTCGCCGTAGATGAAGAGCGGGTTGTACGCCTTGGCCGGAGCTTCGGCGACCGCGACCGCGGCGGCGTGGGCGAAGCGGTTCGACGAGCCGATGACGAAGTTGTCGAAGTTGTACTTCGGGTTGAGTCGCGACTCGGGGCGACCGCCGGTGCCCGGGGAGTCGATCTGGCTCGGGACGAACGGTGCCTCGATGTACTGGCGGGGTGCCGCGCTCTGCTCCACCGGCGCCTGCACCGGCTCGGCGTACTCGGGGACGTGGCTCGGGACGACCGCCTCGACCCGCGGTTCCGACGCCATGTCCGGGTTCACCGTGATGGCGAAGTTCGCGACCGAGTCGTCACCGACCCGCGACACGGCCTCGGTGATCGGGACCCGGATCCGCTGCTCGAGCATGCCCCGTGTCAGGTCGTTGGGGACCTCGAGGTAGAGGGTGCCGGCGAGCACGCCCTTCGGTTCGACCAGGTTGAGGAAGCCGTGCAGCTGCGGGGTGATGCGGTCGTCCTCGGAGAGGAGGCCCAGGACGGAGGACCAGAGGTCCTCGACGGGGTCGGCCGGCATCGTCATTCGCGCTGGTCTCCTGGTCTGGTGTCGGTGTGCTGGTGTCGTGGCGCCGGTCCCGTGCCGTGGTGCTCGGTGCTCGGTGCTCGGTGCCCGGAACGGCGGGACTCCGGCGCGCCGGGTCGGTGCCGCTCCGCGAGTGGTGTCCGGCGCGGCCGATCCACGGGCCGGACCGCCGTCACGCCGTGGCGGTGATCCACAGGGTTGTCCACAGTCCTGTCCACGGTGGCCCGGCTGCGGACGGTGAGGTGACTCCCCCGTCGCTCCGCGGAACGGGCCGATCGATCACACCACTGTAAAGGGTCCGACCGAGTCGTACCGAACGCACGTTTTCCCCAATGTGGATGATGATCGTGCGCTCACCTCGGACGAGGGCGGCCGTCGTCGCCGTTTGACCTCACCGCCGCTGTCACGTACCGTTAACCAGTTGACTGCGGCCACCTGGTCGCGCCCATCGTGTCGTTCGGCCTCGTCGAGCGGCTGTCCAGACATACGTGTCGGCTCGCGCTGAGCCCGTCCTCGAGCGCAGCCGTGTGGAGATCATCATGAGCAAGCGCACCTTCCAGCCGAACAACCGTCGTCGCGCCAAGAAGCACGGCTTCCGCGCCCGCATGCGCACCCGTGCCGGCCGCGCCATCCTGGCCGCGCGCCGCGGCAAGGGCCGCACCGAGCTCAGCGCCTGATCGGGCTGCGCCCCTCGGGGCAGCGCCTGATCCGGTCCCGAATCGGAACCCGGTAGCGATCGTGTTGGCTCGCGCCAACCGCATCGTCCGCGGTGAGGACTACCGGTCCGTCGTGCGTCGTGGTCGCAGGAGCGCCACGGCGCACGTCGTCGTATCCGTGGTCCGTCGACCCGTCGGGGCCGAGCCCGGTCCGGACGACCCGACCCGCTTCGGGTTCATCGTCGCGAAGACGGTCGGCAACGCCGTCACCCGCAACACGGTGCGACGTCGGTTCAAGGCGATCGCCCACGATCTGCTGACCGAGGTGCCGACCGGCCACGACGTGGTCATCAGGGCCTTGCCAGCCGCGGCGCAGGCCGGATGGCCTAGCCTGCTCGGAGACGTCTCGCGCTCCTTCGCGCGCGGGGTGGAGAAGGCAGCATGAACCGCATCCAGTGGACCCGGCTGGCGTTGAACCGACTGGCCTGGGTCGTCGCGTTGCTCCCGCGCAACGTGTGCGTCGTCGTGCTGCGCGCCTACCGCGCGGTCATCTCTCCCCTGTACGGGAACGTCTGCCGCTACCACCCGTCGTGCTCACGGTACGCGCTCGAGGCCATCCAGCAGTACGGCGTCGTGCGCGGGTCGGCGATGGGGGCCTGGCGGATCGCGCGGTGCAACCCGTGGGCCGCAGGCGGGATCGACGACGTGCGGGACCGCCGCCGTCCCTACCGCCTGACCCGGTTCGGGTTCGTGCTCCCCCCGTCCCAGCTGCACCCCCAGCCGTCCGGCGATGCCCGTCGTCCGGTCCTGCTCCCCCAGCGCACTCGAAAGGCGTGACCGTCCTCATGGACTTCATCGGAACGATCCTCTGGCCACTGAAGTGGGTGGTCTCGGCGATCCTCGTGGCCTTCCACTGGATCTTCGAGTCGATCGGCATGGACCCGTCGGCCGGCATCACCTGGGTGCTGTCGATCATCTTCCTCACCTTCGTGGTGCGGGCCGCGCTCATCCCGATCTTCGTCCGGCAGATCAAGTCGCAGCGACGCATGCTCGAGGTGGCGCCGCAGCTGAAGAAGATCCAGGACAAGTACAAGGGCAAGAAGGACCAGTTCTCGCGTGAGGCCATGAGCCGCGAGACCATGGCCCTCTACAAGGAGACCGGGACGAACCCGCTGAGCTCCTGCCTGCCGCTGCTCATCCAGATGCCGATCTTCTTCTCGCTGTACTCGGTGCTGCACGAGGCGCAGATCAACAAGACCGGCATCGGTCTGCTCACGAACACCCTGGCGCAGGACTTCGGCAACGCGGCCCTGTTCGGCGCTCCCCTGCACGAGACCTTCACGAACGCCTCCGGGTGGGAGGTCCGGGTCATCGCGGGCTTCATGATCGTCGTGATGACCGCATCGCAGTTCGTCACCCAGCTGCAGCTCGTGGCGAAGAACATGTCGCCGGAGACCAAGGCGTCGCCGATGTACCGCCAGCAGAAGATGATGCTGTACATCCTCCCGCTGGTGTTCGTGATCTCGGGTCTGAGCTTCCCCCTCGGCGTCATGTTCTACTGGCTGGCCTCCAACATCTGGACGATGGCGCAGCAGTACTTCGTCATCCGCAGCATGCCGACCCCGGGTTCCGAGGCCGCACTCGCCCGTGAGGCCCGCCTGGCCAAGAAGGCCCAGCGTCGCGGCACCCCGGTGCTCGCCGAGGCCGGCGCTGGCTCCACCGCGGTCGAGGTCGAGCCCGTCCGCGTGACCACGCAGCGTCAGCAGCCCGTCGGCAAGAACCGCTCCAAGAAGAACGGGAAGAAGTAAGTGACCGAGCAGGACACCGCACCCACCGTCGACGCCGCGGCGGAGACCGAGACCGACGAGGTCCGCGACGAAGCGGACATCGCGGCGGACTACATCGAGGAACTCCTCGACATCTGCGACCTCGACGGGGACATCGAGATCGAGGAGCGTGGCGGACGGGTGTACCTGTCCGTGAGCGACGAGGGCGGCGCGCTGCGGGTGCTCTCGAAGCCGGACACGGTGTCGGCCCTGCAGGAGCTGACCCGCATCGCCGTGCAGGCCGAGACCGGCGAGTTCAGCCGCCTCATCCTGGACGTCGGTGGCTCGCGTGACGCCCGAGCGACGGAGCTCCAGCGTCTGGTCGACACCGCTGTCGAGCGCATCGAGAGCGGTTCGACGTCGGCGGCGCTCCCCCCGATGTCGTCCTACGAGCGCAAGCTCGTGCACGACCTGGTTGCCGAGAAGGGCTTCCACTCGGAGTCCGAGGGCGAGGGACGAGACCGCCACACGGTCGTCACGCGATGACCGACGAGGTCACGCCGGTCCTCGAGCGGGAGCCGGCTGCCGCTGCGCAGCTGTTCGGCGACCGCATCGAGGTCGCGCGGTCCTTCACGGCCGAGCTTGCTCGTCGCGGCGAGGAACTGGGCCTCATCGGCCCCCTCGAACTCCCCCGCCTGTGGACGCGACACATCCTCAACTCTGCCTTGCTCGCGCCGCTCCTGGAGGTCGAAGGTCGCGTCGCGGACGTCGGTTCCGGAGCAGGGCTGCCTGGCCTGGTGCTCGCGATCGCCCGTCCCGACGTCTCCTTCACGCTCATCGAACCGATGGAGCGTCGCTGCGACTGGCTGAACGCCGAATCCGAGCGACTCGGGCTGGGGAACGTCACCGTCCTCCGCGGGCGGGCCGAGGACGTCGCAGACTCGGTCGTCGTCGACCAGGTCACGGCTCGTGCGGTGAGTGCGCTGTCGAAGCTCATCCCGCTCACGGTCCCGCTGGTGCGGTCGGGCGGTCAGCTCATCCTGATGAAGGGTGCGCGGGTCGACGAAGAGATCGAGAAGGCTCGGAAGGTGATCCTCCGGAAGCGCCTGGCCGATGTCGAGGTGCTCGAGCTCGGAGACGGTGTGGTCGAGGAGACCACGCGAGTCTTCCGGGCTACAGTTGACTGACGCCGCGGCTGGGTCCGGCTGTGCTGGACCAGAGAGCCCGACGTTCCACGTGGAACACTGACCCGGGGAAGAGGTCTTCGTTGAGTTCATCGACCGACTACGACTCGTCGACGCCCCTGGCTCGCGAGATCGCTGACCTCAACCGGCGGCGGCGAGCGATCGCCACGCAGCAGTTCCCGCTCCCCGCGAAGACTCGCGTGTTCACCGTGTCGAACCAGAAGGGTGGCGTCGGGAAGACGACCACCACGGTGAACCTCGCGGCTGCCCTCGCGCACGGTGGTGCCCGTGTCCTGGTGATCGACCTCGATCCGCAGGGCAATGCTTCGACCGCGCTCGGGGTCGAGCACCAGGCCGAAGTGACCAGCGTCTACGACGTGATCGTGGACGAGGCGCCGATCGCCGATGCTGTTCAACGATCGCCAGAGTCCGAGACGCTCTGGTGTGTCCCGGCGACCATCCACCTGGCGGGCGCGGAGATCGAACTCGTCTCCCTCGTGGCGCGCGAGCAGCGGTTGCGCACGGCGCTCGACCAGTACCTGTCGTCGCTCGAGGAGCCGTACCACTACGTCTTCATCGACTGCCCGCCTTCGCTCGGCCTCCTGACGATCAACGCATTCGTCGCCGCGCAGGAGGTGCTGATCCCGATCCAGACCGAGTACTACGCGCTCGAGGGCCTCAGCCAACTCCTGCGGAACATCGAGCTGATCGAACGGCACCTCAACCCGAACCTCCGGGTGTCGACGATCCTGCTCACGATGTTCGACGGACGCACGAACCTGTCCAACCAGGTTGCAGCGGATGTCCGTGAGCACTTCGGCGAGCAGGTGCTGAAGGCCGTGATCCCCCGGTCGGTGCGCGTCAGCGAAGCACCGAGTTACGGACAGAGCGTCGTGTCGTACGACGTCAACTCGTCGGGCTCGCTCTCGTACCTCGAGGCAGCCGCCGAGATCGCAGCACGAGGAGCGCAGGACTGATGGCACCCAAGCGAACTGGACTCGGACGAGGCATCGGCGCCCTGATCCCGACGGCGTCGGACCAGCAGGACCGGCCCGTCGACGTGTTCTTCCCGACGGGCGGCTCCCCGGCCTCGGCACCCTCCGCCGGTGCGACCGCTGAGGACCTCGTCGCCGTTCCCGGCGCACGTCTGGCGAACCTCAATCCGCTCGACGTCGTGCCGAACGGACAGCAGCCGCGCAAGGAGTTCCGCGAGGAGGAGCTCCAGGAGCTCGTCCACTCGATCCGCGAGATCGGTGTGCTCCAGCCCATCGTCGTCCGTCCGATCGCCGGCGCATCAGGCACCGAGGCGCAGTACGAGCTCATCATGGGTGAGCGTCGTCTGCGTGCCACGAAGGAGCTCGGGCTCGCGACCATCCCCGCGATCGTCAAGGACACCCCTGATGACGCGATGCTTCGGGACGCGCTGCTCGAGAACCTGCATCGTGCACAGCTCAATCCGTTGGAAGAGGCGTCGGCGTACCAGCAGCTGCTCGCGGACTTCGGGATCACGCAGGAGCAGCTCGCGCAGCGCATCGGCCGGTCGCGTCCGCAGATCACGAACACGATCCGTCTGCTCCGGTTGCCCTCCCCCGTCCAGCGCCGCGTCGCTGCCGGTGTGCTGTCCGCGGGACACGCACGTGCCGTCCTCGCGGCACCGGACGCCGAGGCGATGGAGTACCTCGCCGAGAAGATCGTCAACGAGGACCTCTCCGTCCGGGCCGCAGAGGCGATCGCGCAGCAGTTGTCGGCCAAGACGCCGGTGAAGCCGAAGGCGGAGCCGACGAAGCGACAGGCGCACTTCAACGACCTCGCCGAGCGCATCGGTGATCGGTTGAACACACGCGTGAAGATCGCGGTTGGTGCTCGCAAGAGCTCGGTGACGATCGACTTCGCGAACGGCGATGATCTCAACCGCATCCTCGGCGAGCTGGGCATCAGCGACATCGCTGGCTAGACGCGCTCGGAGGCCGTCGTTGGTGCAGGGACGGCGCCCTGTGGCCGTGTGCGGAGCGTACTGTGCGTCCCCGTCATCCAGTCCCCGGTCGGACCTGTTCGGCCGCCTGCGGGGCGTACGGCGGCGTTGACGAGGCGCCGAGGGCGACAGCTGCGCTCGCGCGTACGCCAAGGCCGTTGAGGCAGTGTTCCACGTGAAACGTCTGAATCCGGTTGTTCGGGTCAGCCGTCTCGTCTCGCGAGGCTGCTCGGGCGCTCGCGGCCCGCACATCTCGACGATGTGGCGATGTGCGTGCCTGCCGGTGGTCCCTGCGAGCTGGAGAAGGCTGCGTACGCCACCGAGTTCTTCCGGTGCTACCGATCGGAGCCTGTGCCGGCGTACGGCTCGCGGAGTGCAGCTGGGGTGAGCCTGCGGCAGTACGCGGATCGCATGGCCGCTACGCGATGACGGGCCACCGGACGTGCTGGCACCATCACTGCTCCATGGTCTCTCTCCCTCTTGTCCTCCGAGTGCGTCGGTCGTCGACCTCGACCTCGACCACGATCCTCGTGTTCGCGGTACCGGCAGTGCGCCCGTCAAACGAGCGGTCGTGCGCGACAGAAACGGCTTGGTGCTCGGCCTCCCTGGCAACGGCGACGGCGACGGCGCAACGATGCTTGTGACGGCGTTCGATCAGAACAACCCGGGACGGGTGCGGCGCCGGACCTCGGGCGGACGACGGCCGCGTGGCTTGGTGCTGAGACCCGACCTCACACCGTAAGCGGGCAGCGCATCGTTCGTCCTCACGCTGGCGGCACGAGCGAGCGGGCGCTGGGGACTTCGAACTGAGTAGGTCGGCCCAACCCGGATGTGCGGAAGGTGTGACACCGAGCGGTCCGTCTGCGGCTACGGGCGGCACGGCTCCCTGGCCGTCGGCAGTACCGTCGGGCGCCGCGGACGGACGGCGGTGGTGCGACGACCTCGACGGCGCCAGGTGATGCCTACCTCGCCGCCTGGTGACGGTAGCGGGACGTCCGGGATGAGGATGCAGATGCCCGCACCATCCACGGGAGGCGACCTGCGAAGGGTGTCGTGCGGATGGCCCGCATCCCGTGGCTGCGCTGCATCAGGGTCGGAAGGGTCTCGCTCTACTCGAACTCGTCCGCACTGGTCGTTCTGCAGCGCCGCCCTCCCCCGCTCGGCCCGCGACGCGCGCGAAGTGAACCGGGCCGCGGGATACGGTCTCTGGGCTGGCGGGGGTTCATCGAGGAGGACGAGGATCGCTGCGACCGACGGCATCGGCTCAGGTGAGGCTCGAGCCGAGCCGTTCGGCGGTGCGAGCGCGAACCCGATGCATCCTGCGACGCCCGTAGGCCACCGTCGGGGTCGACCAGGACCGGAGCGATGTGCGGCACCTGTGCGCCGGATGCACCAATTCACGACCGGCTTGCCCGTGGTGCACGAGGCGCCCTGAGTCCGCTCCTGCACCAATGCGAGGCTCGGGGCTGCACGAAGGGTCGAGGTTGGAGAATCGGCGGCGCGGTGCACCTCGACGACGACCGTCGTGCGAGAGCTGTCCGCACCCGGTCAGCAGCCGAGGGACTGATCGGCGCAATCTCCGCTTGGGAACCGGCGATGCAGTACCTCTACCGCGCTGGCGAGCATGATCGGCCTCCGCGCCCCTCTCCCGATGGAGATGACGAACGCACGCCGGCTCTGTTCACCGCGTCCGGATCACGTGGTTCAGCGCCCTCCCCGGAGACGTCCTCGTCAACCGTCCCACGACGGGCGACAGTGCATCCGGGGACCACTCGTCGGAGTGTTTCACGTGGAACGGCGCGTCCGGAGGAGCTTCCAGATACCGACGGCGGCGAAGACCGGCTTGGCCCAGAGCATCTCTCCGACGCGATAGTCCAGCGCTGGGGCCAGTTTCGACGCCAGGTGCGGGTCCTGGCGGCGGAGGTACGCTCGCCCCTTCGCGGCGTGGAGTCCGTTCGAGCAGATGACGACGCGGTCGGCGGCGGCGATCATCGGCCTCGCGTTCGCGATGTTCTCCCATGTGGAGACGCTGTCGCGATCCTTCCTGATCGCACCGGTCCATTCGAGCCTGCGCACCGCATCCTCGAGTAGATCAGCCTCAGGGAACGCACCGCGCACCGCTCCGCCGCAGCACACGACGGTGGCAGTGTCACCCGCCGCTTCGTACCGCCGCGCCGTGCGCACCGCGATACGGGCGCGCCACCGGTTCACCGCGTTCGGTTCGGGGCCTGCATTCGCGAAACCGAGGACGACGATGGCCGTCACCGCTCCGGTACCCGCGGTCCTCCCTGCGCTGCGAGTCGGAATCGTGCCGAGCGCGCGCCGCGCGGTCACCGATGCCACAGCATGAGCAACCTCGCCGACGATCGCGGCAGCGCCCAACGGGACGGCCACAACGAGAAGGGGCAGTGTTCCACGTGGAACACTGCCCCTGCGTCGTACTGACATGGTCAGCTGCGGTGGTCCCGGATGGCCTGTTCCGCGAGCTCCGCGTAGGTCCAACCGAGGTCGAAGCCGGAGGCACTCAGAGCCTGCGGAACGAGGGAGGTCTCGGTCAGACCCGGGAGGACGTTGGCTTCGAGGAACCACGGCGTCCCTGCCGCATCGATGATCAGGTCGACGCGCGAGATGTGGCGGAGACCGAGCGCCGTGTGCGCTGACACGGCTGCGTCTGCGGCGGCGGAGGCGAAGTCGCCCGACAGTCGGGCGGGCGTGAAGAAGGTCGTCTCCCCCGCGTTGTAGCGCGCCTCGAACCCGTACGTCCCGCTCTTCGGGACGATCTCGACCGCCGAGAGCGCCACCGGGCCGTCACCCGTGTCGATGATCCCGACGGCGACCTCGGTGCCGCGGATGAGCTGTTCCACCACGACGTCGTCGCAGTAGGTGTACGCGCTGACCATCGCACGCGGGAGATCGTGTGCGTCCTCGACGAGCGTGACCCCCTGTGCGCTCCCGCCTCGTGCCGGCTTCACGGCGAGCGGCACCGGGTGTTCCGCGGCGATGGCGTCGAGGACGCCCACGGCACCGAGCTCGCGGAAGACGTCGTGCGACAACGTGACCGACCGAGGGGTCCGCACACCGGCCCGCGCGACGAGCGCGGACGAGGTGGGCTTGTCCCATGCCAGCCGGGCTGACGTGGAACGGGAGCCGACGAACGGGATGTCCAGAGCCTCCAGGATGCCCCGCAGCGCGCCGTCCTCGCCGGACGCGCCGTGCAGGGCCGGCCAGACGACGTCCGGGCGTGACTCGCGCAGCGCGGGCAGGAGCGACGCGTCGGCATCGCGCAGGTCGACCGTCCAGCCGTAGCCGGTCAGTGAGTCGGCGACGCGTCGCCCTGACCGCAGGGAGACGTCTCGTTCGTGCGAGATCCCTCCCGCGACGACGACGACGTGACGACGGGTGAGCTCGGCCATGCGAGGGTCCTCCGGGAAGAGCGAACGATGGAAGTGCTGATCAGGACACGTTCGGCGGCGGCGCGACGACGGTGGAGCGCGACTCGGACACCGCGCTCGGACGGGTTGTGTGTCCGAAGGTCTCGAGGAGCTCGAGCTCGTCGTTGATGACGGTGGCCAGGCGCTTGACGCCGACCCGGATCTGATCGGGGGTCGGGTAGCAGAAGGACAGGCGGATGTTGCCGCCGCCACGGCCGTCGGCGTAGAAGGCGGTCCCCGGTGTGTACGCGACGAGTTCCTTCACGGCACGGGGCAGCATGCCCTTCGAGTCGAGGGCGTCGGGCAGCGTCAGCCAGACGAAGAACCCACCGTTCGGCTTCGTCCAGGTGAGGTCCGGCAGGAACTCCCCCAGGGCGGCCATCATCGCGTCCCTGCGCTCCGCGTAGAGGCCCCGGAAGGTGTCGACCTGCCCCTTCCAGTCTGCGGCGTCCAGGTAGGCGTTGACGACGTACTGACCGAAGGAGTTCGGCGCGAGGACGGCCGACTCGTTGGCGAGCACGAGCTTCTCGCGGATGGCGTGCGGGGCGAGGGCCCAACCGACACGGAAGCCGGGAGCCAGGGTCTTCGAGAAGGACCCGAGGTACACGACGCCCTCGTCGTCGATCGACCGGATCGCCTGCGGAGCGGGCTCGTCGAACCAGAGCAGTCCGTACGGGTTGTCCTCGAGCACGAGGATGCCGTTCGAGCGGCAGATGTCGAGGACCTCGATGCGGCGCTCACGGCTCATCGTGACACCCGCCGGGTTGTGGAAGTTCGGGATCGTGTAGAGGAACTTGATCCGCTTGCCCTGCGTGCGCAGGTTCGCGATCGCCTCGCGCAGCGCTTCGGGGACCAGGCCGTGCTCGTCGGTGGTCACGTGGACGGTCTCCGCCTGGTACGAGCGGAAGACCCCGATGGCGCCGACGTACGACGGCGACTCGGCGAGCACGACGTCGCCCGGATCGATGAAGAGCCGCGTGACGAGGTCGAGCGCGTGCTGCGAGCCGGTGGTGACCACGACGTCCTCGGCGCTGGCACGGATGCCCTCGAGGCTCATCACGTCGACGATGTGCTCACGGAGGGAGCGCAGGCCCTGCCCACCGCCGTACTGCAGCGCCATCGCGGCGTCCTCGGTCATCACGCGGTCGATGGACCCCGTGACGAGCTCCCGCGGGAGCGCCGAGACGTACGGCATGCCGCCGGCGAGCGAGACCACCTCGGGCCGCGATGCCACGGCGAACAGGGCTCGGACCTCGGAGGCGCTCAGCCCGGCGGTGCGCTGGGCGTAGGAGTCGTACCAGGGGTCGAGGCTGTTGCCGTTCGTCATCGTGTGCTCCGTTCAGTGGGACATTCCCGCCACACTACGACATGCGTTGCCGGATCCGCGGTGGGAGGCGGGGGCCGATCCTGAAGCTGTGGCCCTCGCACGCGCAGCCGGCATCCGGGAACGGCGACGGCCCCGCCCTCCGAGGAGAGCGGGGCCGTTCGCGGTCTGTCGGTCGGACTACGCCAGGAACTCGGCGAGGTCGGCCTCGAGCGCCGGCTTCGGCTTGGCGCCGATGACGGTCTTGACGACCTCGCCGCCCTTGAACACCTTCATCGCCGGGATCGACGTGATCTGGTAGTTCATGGCCGACTGCGGGTTGTCGTCGACGTTGAGCTTGACGATCTCGATCTTGTCGGCGTGTTCCGCGGCGATCTGGTCGAGGATCGGGGACACGGCGCGACACGGGCCGCACCACTCGGCCCAGAAGTCGACGAGGATGGTCTTGTCGGACTTGAGGACCTCGTCCGAGAAGGTGGCGTCGGTGACGGCCTTTGCGTTGGACATGTGTGCTCCTTCGAGAAGTTCAGTTGGTGCAACGGCTGGGCCGCTGCGGTATTCCGGTCTGGGTCAGGCCCGTGCGGCCTCGACGTCGATGATCGCCGGCCCCGCGGGCGTGACGCCCTCGGCCTGGTCGACCAGCGCGTCGTCGAGTTCGGCGAGGTACTTCTCCGCGTCGAGGGCGGCGACGGTACCGGAACCGGCTGCCGTGATCGCCTGACGGTAGGTCGGGTCGATGACGTCACCCGCGGCGAAGACCCCGGGCAGGTTGGTCTTCGACGAACGACCCTGGACCGCGATCGTGCCCTCGGGAGCGAGGTCGATCTGCCCGTGGATGAGGTGCGTCCGCGGGTCGTTGCCGATCGCGATGAACAGGCCGTCGAGCTGGAGCGAGGACTCCTCCCCGGTGACGGTGTCGCGGAGGGTGACGCCCTCGACCGAGGAGTCACCCGTGATCCCGGTGACCTCCTTGTTCCACGCGAACTCGATCTTCGGGTCGTTCATCGCACGGTCCTGCATGATCTTCGACGCGCGCAGGCTGTCCTTGCGGTGGATGACCGTCACCTTGTCGGCGAACCGGGTGAGGAACGTGGCTTCTTCCATCGCGGAGTCGCCGCCGCCGACGACGGCGATGTTCTTCTGCCGGAAGAAGAACCCGTCGCACGTGGCGCACCAGCTGACGCCGTGGCCGGACAGACGCTCTTCGTCGGCGAGACCGAGGTGGCGGTACGCCGATCCGGTCGCGTAGATGACCGCGAGGGCCTCGTACGTCTCTCCGGACCCGACGGTGACCTTCTTGACCTCACCGGTCAGGTCGACCGAGACCGCGTCGTCGTACAGGACCTCGGCGCCGAACTTCTCGGCCTGTTCCTGCATCTTGATCATGAGGTCCGGGCCCTGGATCCCCTCGGGGAAGCCCGGGAAGTTCTCGACCTCGGTGGTCTTGGTGAGCTCGCCGCCGGTCTCGACGCTGGACGCGACGATCAGGGGCTTGAGCTCCGCGCGCGCGGCGTAGATGCCGGCGGTGAACCCGGCGGGACCGGAACCGATGATGATGAGCTGGCGCATGCCTCGCTGCCCTTCCGTTGAGTGCTGACCGGGTGAACACATGGTAGCGGCGGGACATTCCGGCCCACCGGTGAGCGGACAGCCGGTGAGCGAACAGCCGATGATCGGACAGCCGGTGTGCGGACAGCCGGTGTGCGGACGATCGGCGGTCAGCGTCCGAGCCGCTTGCGGAGCAGCGCGACCGCGTTCGCGATCTCGCCGTTCTTCGACACGACCAGGGCGCCGAAGTACACGAGCGCCATGACGGCTCCGGTCAGCGCGATGGTGACGAGCGCGCCCGTCCGGTCGGACATGGCGAAGCCGTCGGGCGAGAAGGTCCCGAGGGCGGTGACGACGGCCGCCCCGGCGACGCCGGCGATGAGTGCCGCGATGACGAACTGCACGTGGGAGCGGGTGACCACGGGGCCCTCGATGCCGTTCAGGCGACGACGGACGAGCACGAGCGCGATGATCGTCTGCGCCGTGCCGGCGAGCGTCGTGCACGCCGCGATGGAGACGCCGACGATGCTCTGCGGGAACGTCGCGACGGCCAGGGCTCCGATGACGAACAGCACCGACTGTACGCACTGCATGAGGAACGGCGTGCGGTGGTCGTGCATCGCCCAGAAGACGCGCTGGATGATGAACAGCATGCTGAACAGCACCAGGCCGGGCATGTAGGCGAGGAGCACCGCGCCGATGGAGAGCGCCTGCTCGAAGGTGCCGGCGAACATGCGACCGAACGGCACGGAGACGACGATCAGCGCCACCGACGCGAACACCGTGAACAGTCCGACGATCCGCAGGGACAGCGACAGGTTGCGCCGGACGGCGTCGAGGTCGCCGCGGCCGGCGTCGTGGCTCATCCGCGTGAAGTACGCCGTCGCGATCGACACCGCGAAGATCGAGTGCGGCAGCATGAACAGCAGCCACGCGTTCTGCAGCACCGCGTTGCCTGCGGCGCCCGTACCGAGCGACGCGACGCGCGACTGCACGATGCCCGCCAGCTGCGTCACGAGGATCATCGCGAACAGCCAGCCGGCCGCCGTGCCCGTCGCCTTCAGGCCCACACCGCGCCAGCGGAAGTCCGGGCGGAACGACAGGCCGGCGCGCCGCCAGAAGAACGGCAGGAACGCGGCCTGCGCGAAGACGCCGAGCGAGGCACTCCCCGCGAGCACCGCGATCTTCAGCGGTGTCCAGCCGTCGACCGAGGAGTTGACGTCCTGACCGCCGAACATCGCGATGAAGACGACGAGACCGGCGATGGCGATGACGTTGTTGATGAGCGGTGCCCACGTGAAGGGGCCGAAGACCTGCTTGGCGTTGAGGACCTCACCGAGGAGCGAGTACAGCGCGTAGAAGAGGATCTGCGGAAGGCACCAGAAGGCGAACGCCACGGCCAGGTCGGTCTGTGCCGGCGTGAAGCCCTTGCCGTCCCCGGTCGCCTGCTGGCTGTAGACGAACACGAGGAACGGTGCGAGGACCGTCGCGACGATGGTGATCACCACGAACACCGTCGCGCCGAGCGTGACGATCTTGTTGACGTAGGCCGTACCGCCGTCGCTGCTCTCCCGCATCGACCGGACGATCTGCGGGATGAGCACCGCGGAGAGCAGACCACCGGCGATGAGCGCGTAGATGTTGTTCGGCAGCTGGTTCGCGAGCGCGAACGCGTCGGCGCCGGGAGACTTCGCCTGACCGATCGCGTAGGCGAGCACGAACGTCTTGCCGAAGCCGAGGACCCGCGAGAGCATCGTGCCCGCCGCGAGCATCGCGCTCGCCCGACCGAGGTTCCGTTCGGCCGCGGGCTCCGCGTCGACGGCGGGTTGCTGCTGCGTGCTGATGGTCGGCTCCTCGGGATCTGGCGGGGTGTCGTCCTGGTCCGGACGGCCGGCCTGGAGGCGCGGCTCGCCGCCGTCGCGCACCGTCGCGTCCGCAGGGCGCGCACCGGCCTGCTGCGGTGCGACGCGCGCGGGACCGGACGCGGCAGTGGTGCCGACCACGGCGGCGGCGGGCGCCGCCTGTGCGACGTGGGACGGGCCTCCCGATCGGGCAGGGGCGCCGGGGGCATCGGGCTGGACCGCGAGCGGACGGTTCGGGTCGTCGTCGTCCTCGTCGTCGAGCTCGCCGTTGCGGCGGCGGATGCGCTTCCGGATGCTGCGGAAGATCCCGAAGCCGAAGATCGCGACGAGGCCGATCGCGGCCACCGCGGTGATCACGGTCTCCCACTGCGCCTGCACGTTGAGCTCGACCGTGGTGGGCTGCGACACGGTGACCCCGGTCGGCGTGGTCAGGGACATCGTCAGGTTGACCGTGCCGTTCGCGACCGACCGGACCGGGATGGTCGTGCGGGCGGAGGACTGCGGCTGGAGCTTCACCTCGATGTCGTTCCGCACGACCTGCAGCGCCGAGCTCGACGGCTGGACGTTGAGGCGCACGGTGACCGGGTAGTCCGTCCGGTTGCGGACCGACACGGGCAGCGACGATCGGTCCCCGAGCAGCGTCAGCGAGCTGGAGTCGGGGATGCTCACCTGGTCGGTGGTCTGCGTCCAGGACCGGGCCTGCCGGTCGACGGCGGTGGTGAGGGCGTCGGGTTCGTCCCGCCAGGCGTTCGACGCCAGGGCGAGCAGCTGGAGCCGCGCAGGGGCGGTGACGGTCGCGGGGTCGTCGACGGCCGATGCGAAGGCGACGAGCTCGCGCTCGCTGTCCACCAGGGTCCGCAGGCGGTCGAGGCGGGCGTCGCCGTCGTCGGCCGGCGCCAGGGTGAGCGAGCCGGCGGTCGCCTTCGCCGCGGTCGACAGGTCCGAGGGCGACACCCACGGGGTGTCCTCGAGCGCGTCGAGCACGGCGCTCAGCCGACCGGTCTCGGTCGGCCAGCTACGGCCGAGGGTCAGGAGCACGGGGCTCTGCGCGGTACCGGCACGCGCCGCCGTCGCCAGGGTCGCGGTGAGCTCCGCCACGGCCGCGTCGTAGGCGCGCTGGTCGGTGGCGTCGGCGGCGTCCCGCAGCAGGGCAGACATGCCCTGGTCGGCGACGAGGACCTTCTGGTCGCCGATGCGCTCGGCGGCGGAGACGGTGGTGTCCGGGCCGGCGGAGGTGTTGCCGCTCGCGATGATCGTCGTCTCGGTGCCGGCCTTCGCGAGTGCGGGCAGGTCGTCGGTGGCCACGGTGTTCTCGACCGGCCACGCGACGTCGTCGAGTGCGTACGGGAAGTCCAGCAGGCTGGCGGTGGTCGGCAGCGTCGTGGTCGTGCCGTCGGTGTCGTCCTGCCCCGAGCCGTCCTGACCTGCGCCGTCCTGGGTGCCGGCGGTCACGTCGTCCGAGGGGGTCGGTGTCGCGTCCGGGGTCTCGTCGACGGGGGCACCCGCGCTGGCCGAGGCCGTCGGCGTCCCGGTGGCCGTCGGGGTCGGGGTCGGCGTGCTGGCACCGGGGAAGTTCTGCTCCTTGACCGCCTGGTCGAGCGAGATCACGCCCGGGATCCCGTCCGCGCCGGCCTGGCGCAGCCCGGTGACGTCGGCGTCGGCGTACGACAGCGCGAAGGTCTCGTTCCGGAGCCCCTCGAGCCGGTCGAGCCAGTTGCGCGCACTCGACGGGGCGTTCTCGCCGAGCAGCCGGATCGAGGCGATGATCCTCGGGTCGACACCGACGGCCACGTTGTGGTCCACGGCGGCGTCGAGCTGCTGGGTGAGGGTGCCGTCCACCGCGGTCGCCGCCGCGAGGTCGTTGGCACCGATCACGCCGTCGGCCGTGCTCGGCAGGGTGATCGGCATCGCGACCGAGACACCGACCGGGGTCTGCTGGAAGTCCGGGTACCAGGTGATCGCGGACCGGGCGACGGCGAAGGTGTCGCCCGCGGTGTACTCGGCCGCGATGCGTCGGGCGCCGAAGGACGAGTAGCCGCCGAGTGCGACGTTGCCCGGCACGATGGTCACCGTCTGGGTCACCGAGCGGTGCGCCGGGACGACCGGGACGTCCGCCGAGTCCATCGGGGCGCCGAGGTAACCGGTCGTGGTGGTGTCGGAGAGCCAGTCGGAGAGGACGTCGCGCGTGCTCTCGGAGCGGAAGATGTCGAGCTCGACCGACCCGGCGGGGACGTCCGTGTCCGTGTCGTTGGTCACCGTGACCGTGACCTGGAGGTCCTCGTCCCGTCGGACGATCCCGCGGTCGGCCGGGGCGATCGACACGGTGGTCTTCCCCTGGTCGGCGGCGGCCGGAGCCGCGGTGCGCGTCGTGGTGCGGTCGACGGAGGCGGCGTGCGCCGGGTCCGGACCTGCGGGCGTGGCGACGAGGCCGACGGCGACGAGGGCCGTGGCAGCGGCGGCGAGCGTGGAGCGGAGGATGTGCATACAGGAGGGCCCGAGGGTCGGTTCCGGCCGAGCACGAGTGTACGAGGGGCGGACGGGGACGATCCCGTGCACGCGGGCCGTGTGGAGAACTCGGCGCACCGATCTGGGAGGATGAGGTCCGTCATGCAGTCCGTTGCCCAGGCCGTCGAACGACTCGACGCACTCGCAGCCACCGAGCCCGTCGCCGTCCTCGCTCGGGCGTTCGCCGACGCCGGACACGAGCTGGCGCTGGTCGGCGGCCCCGTCCGCGACGCCTTCCTCGGCCGTGCCGTCACCGACCTCGACTTCACGACCGACGCCCGCCCCGACGACGTCCTGCGCATCGTCGAGCCGATCGCGAGCGCGACGTGGGACGTCGGTCGGCAGTTCGGCACCATCGCCGCCCGGGTCGCCAGCGAGCAGGTCGAGATCACGACCTACCGCAGCGACGTGTACGACGGCGAGACCCGCAAGCCCGAGGTGGCGTTCGGTGACACCATCGAGGACGACCTGCTCCGCCGTGACTTCACGGTGAACGCCATGGCGCTCCGCCTCCCCCAGCGTGAGCTCGTCGACGTGCACGGCGGGGTCGAGGACCTGCTCGCCGGGCGCCTGCACACCCCGCAGGCGGCGCCCGTCTCGTTCCGCGACGACCCCCTGCGCATGATGCGCGCCGCACGATTCACCGCGCAGCTGGGCTTCACGGTGTCCGACGAGGTGCGTGCCGCGATGACGGACCTCGCCGACTCGATCGACATCGTGTCGGCCGAGCGGGTGCGTGACGAGCTCGTGAAGCTGCTGAACACGTCCGAGCCGGTCCCCGGCATCCGCCTGCTCGTGGACACCGGGCTCGCCGAGCGCTTCCTGCCCGAGCTCCCCGCGATGCGGCTGGAGATCGACGAGCACCACCACCACAAGGACGTGTACGAGCACTCGCTGACGGTGCTGTCCCAGGCCATCGGGTACGAGGCCGAGCGGCACCCGGGCGAGGCCCCCGACACCGTGCTCCGGCTCGCGGCCCTGCTGCACGACATCGGCAAGCCGGCCACCCGCAAGCTCGAGCCCGGCGGTGCCGTCAGCTTCCACCACCACGACCTGGTCGGCGCGAAGCTCGCGAAGAAGCGACTGCGGGCGCTGCGGTTCGACAACGACACCATCGCCGCCGTCTCCCGACTGATCGAGCTGCACCTGCGGTTCTTCGGCTACACCGAGGGTGCCTGGACCGACTCCGCCGTCCGCCGCTACGTCCGGGACGCCGGCCCGCTGCTCGAGCGCCTGCACGAGCTCACCCGCTCGGACGTCACGACGCGGAACCGCCGCAAGGCCGACCGGCTCGGCTTCGCGTACGACGACCTCGAGGACCGCATCACGGCGCTGGCCGACCAGGAGGAACTCGACTCGATCCGTCCGGACCTGACGGGCGACGACATCATGCGGATCCTCGACATCCCGCCGGGGCGTGCCGTGGGCGAGGCGTACCGCCACCTGCTCGAGGTCCGCATGGACGAGGGTCCCCTCGGCACCGACGAGGCCGAGCAGCGCCTGCGCGCCTGGTGGGCCGAGCGCGACGCGACCACCTGACGGCGCGACCGCCTGACGACGCCGGCCGCTCTGCACGACCGGTGGCGCGCCTCCAGGCCGTGGGCTAAGCTACTCGAGTTGTCCACGCGCTCCTGCGCGTCCGGACACATGCATCAACCCTCCTGCTCCGGGAACCGCCCGGAGCCGCCGAGACCAAAGGAGGTGGGTTCCGCATGCACCAGTACGAACTGATGGCGATCCTCGACCCCGAGATCGACGAGCGCACCGTCGCTCCCAGCCTGGACAAGTTCCTCGCGGTCATCCGCAACGACGGTGGCACCGTCGACAACGTGGACGTCTGGGGCCGTCGTCGCCTGGCCTACGAGATCGCGAAGAAGTCCGAGGGCATCTACGCCGTCGTCGACTTCACCTCGACGCCCGAGGCCGCCAAGGAGCTCGACCGTCAGCTCGGTCTCTCCGAGGCCGTGCTCCGCACGAAGGTCCTCCGCGCCGAAGAGGCGATCGCCCAGGTCGCCGCGCAGAAGCAGCGCGACGAGGCCCGCGCGGCCCGCAAGGCCGCGAACGCGACCGCGAGCGCCGAGTAGCTCATGGCCGGCGAAACCGTCATCACGGTGGTGGGCAACCTCACCGCAGACCCGGAGCTGCGGTACACGCAGAACGGGCTCGCGGTGGCGAACTTCACCATCGCCTCCACCCCTCGCACGTTCGACCGTCAGGCGAACGAGTGGAAGGACGGCGACGCGCTGTTCCTCCGTGCGAGCGTGTGGCGCGAGTTCGCCGAGCACGTGGCGGGCTCGCTGACGAAGGGCTCGCGCGTCATCGCGCAGGGTCGTCTCCGTCAGCGCTCCTACCAGGACCGTGAGGGCCAGCAGCGCACGAGCATCGAGCTCGAGGTCGACGAGATCGGCCCGTCGCTCCGCTACGCGACCGCCCAGATCACCCGCGCTGCGGGTGGCTCCGGTGGCGGTCGTGGCCAGGTCGGCGGCGGCAACGCCTCCGGCGGTGGCCAGGGCGGGAACGGCGGCGGCTGGAACAACAACAGCGGCGGCGGTCAGTCGGACGCACCGTGGTCGCCCCAGGGCGGCCAGCAGGGCGGCAACGCACAGTCGAACGACGTGTGGAGCCAGCCCGGCGGCTCGTACGACGACGAGACCCCGTTCTGATCCTCAGCGGTCTGACGGACACACAACTTCTTCTTCTCTAAGGACAAACAATGGCTGGAAAGAGCACCGGCGACCGCCGGAAGCCTCGCGGCAAGGGTGGCAAGAACGCCGCTCCCGCGAAGTCGATCAAGGTCGGCGTCATCGACTACAAGGACGTCGCGACCCTGCGCAAGTTCATCTCGGAGCGTGGCAAGATCCGCGCCCGTCGCATCACCGGCGTCTCCGTCCAGGAGCAGCGCCTCATCGCCCGTGCCGTGAAGAACGCCCGTGAGATGGCGCTCCTCCCCTACGCCGGCTCCGGCCGCTGATCAGGAGGATCACCATGTCGAAGCTCATCCTCACCCACGAGGTCTCCGGCCTCGGTTCCGCCGGTGACGTCGTCGACGTCAAGAACGGCTACGCCCGCAACTACCTCATCCCCCAGGGCTTCGCCGTCGCGTGGTCCAAGGGCGGCGAGAAGCAGGTCGAGTCGATCCGTGCGGCCCGTGCCGCTCGCGAGCTCGCCACCATCGAAGAGGCCCAGGACCTCAAGATGAAGCTCGAGAACGCGACCATCAAGCTGACCGTCAAGGCCGGCAAGGACGGCCGCCTGTTCGGCTCGGTCCGCCCGGCGGACGTCGCCGACGCGGTCCAGGCGCAGGGCGTCGGTTCGCTGGACAAGCGCAAGGTCGAGGTCCCCGCGACCATCAAGACCGTCGGTGACCACGAGGCCACCGTGCGTCTGCGCGAGGACATCACCGCGGTGATCTCCCTGCAGGTCGTCGCCGCGAAGTAAGCAGCGTCACCACCGTCGAAGGGCGGGTCTCCTCCGGGAGGCCCGCCCTTCGTCGTGCGCGCGGCTCGCCGCGCGCGGGTGTTGCTGTGGGACAGGTGTTGCTGCGTTGGCCGGTTACCCCTCGCTCCCGTCCGGGCTTGCTGGGAACGAACCGAGAACGCTCCCCACAGGAGGGCCTGTTGTCAAGTCGTTTTACACAGTCGAAACGCCCCGAATCGGAACCTTCAAGGTGTACTTGAACCGCGGTTCTCCACACACGGTGTGGAACGGAAAAGCCCAGGTCCAGGGCAAGAACACGTGTTCGAACGCCGACTTGCCCACACGTCCATCCACAGTTGTGCACATGCGTGTCCGGCGTGTTCCGCATCCTCTCCACAGAGTTATCCACAGGGCCGTTTGCTGGGGATAACTCTGTCCCCGTAGCTTGGCCCAGCGACTCGGCGGAGGGCTGGGGATGTCGGTCGTCCGGGGTAGGAAAGCCGGTGTGGGCCGAGGCCCGCACCGTCACGACAAGAGGGAGTCCGTGTGTCGATCGCGCATCTCGATCCGTCCCCGCAGGACCTGTCCGAACGGGGTTCGGAGCGGACGCCGCCGCACGACCTGCTCGCGGAGCAGTCCACCATCGGCGGCATGCTGCTGTCGAAGGACGCCGTCGCCGACGTCATCGAGACCGCGCGCGGGGTGGACTTCTACATCCCGAAGCACGAGGTCATCTTCGACGCGATCCTGTCGCTGTACTCGCACGGTGAGCCCACCGACGTGATCGCCGTCACCGACGAGCTGACCAAGACCGGACTGCTCTCCCGCGCCGGCGGCGCCGAGTACCTGCACAGCGTCACGAGCATGGTGCCGACCGCGGCGAACGCCGGGTACTACGCAGCGATCGTCGCCGAGAAGGCCGTGCTCCGCCGTCTGGTCGACGCGGGCACCCGCATCGTGCAGATGGGCTACGCGTCCGAGGGTGAGGTCACCGACCTCGTGAACAGCGCGCAGGCCGAGGTCTACAACGTCGCCGGCGGCGTGCAGACCGAGGACTACGTGCCCCTCACCGACGCCATCGGCGCCGCGATCGACGAGATCGAGGCCGCCAAGGGGCGCGACGGGCAGATGACCGGCGTCCCGACGGGGTTCAGCGGCCTCGACGCCCTGACGAACGGCTTCCACCCCGGGCAGCTCATCATCGTCGCCGCCCGACCCGCGCTCGGCAAGTCGACCCTGGCCCTCGACCTGTGCCGCGCCGCAGCGCTCAAGCACGACCAGACCGCCGCGTTCTTCTCGCTCGAGATGGGTCGCGCCGAGATCGCGATGCGCCTGCTCTCCGCCGAGTCGAGCGTGCCGCTGCAGAACATGCGCAAGGGCACCGTCGACTCCCGTGACTGGACGACCATCGCGCAGACCCGCGGGCGCATCAACGACGCCCCGTTCTTCATCGACGACTCCCCCAACATGACCCTGGTGGAGATCCGGGCGAAGTGCCGCCGGCTCAAGCAGCAGCACAACCTCAAGCTCGTGGTCATCGACTACCTGCAGCTGATGACCTCGGGCAAGAAGGTCGAGAGCCGTCAGCAGGAGGTCTCGGAGTTCTCGCGTGCGCTGAAGCTCATGGCGAAGGAGCTCGGCGTGCCGGTCATCGCGCTGTCGCAGCTGAACCGTGGTCCGGAGCAGCGTGCCGACAAGAAGCCCATGATCTCGGACCTGCGTGAGTCGGGCTCCATCGAGCAGGACGCCGACATGGTCATCCTGCTGCACCGTGAGTCGGCGTACGAGAAGGACAACCCGCGTCAGGGTGAGGCGGACCTCATCGTGGCCAAGCACCGCAACGGCCCGACGGACACCATCACGGTGGCGTTCCACGGGATGTTCTCGCGGTTCGTCGACATGCCGCAGTAGGGCGACCTGTCGCCGCGCCCATGACCCGTTTCCTTCGCGCACAACTCGTCGCCGTTCCCGTGGGCGCGGGGGCGCCGGTCCGTCGCCCACCCCGGGTCCGGGGAGCGCGCGCGAAGAGTCCGCATGACGCACCTTCACCGAGAAGGATCGCGGTCCACCCATCTGAGACAAGAGTTCCCGACAGCCAGCGCTAGCAGACGCCTCAGCGACGCGCCGACCTCGCCCGCGCTGGATGGCTCCGCGTTCGGTGTCGCCGAGTCAGAGGCAAACCTGTTGCGTCTCGGGCAACACGGCCGCCAGGCGTTCTCGGTCGGCGTTGGTGAAGCCGAGCTTCTGCCAGAACGGCCCCGATCGTCGAGAGAACAGCCAGGCGCACGATGCCCCGGCCTGTGCCGCTTGTTCGAGTGCGAACATGGCGAGGCGCGAGCCGGCACCGGCCGCACGACGGTCGGGTGCCACGGCGACGCTCCGGATCAGCGCGTCGGTGCCGTCCCGGCTCAGCTCGAAGCCGGTGCTACCGATTACTGTCCCCGCTTCTCCTGTTCGATCCAGAGGTGAACGGTCGGCTCGTCGAGACCGGCAAGGGTCAGGTCGGCGTCGCGCAGGAAAGCACGAATGGGTTCGACGTCATGCTCGGTCATGGTGTGGAACGTCACACGTTCATCGTTCCAGCGGCGTCCGGTGGCCGATCGGCTATCGGGACGGTCACGATGAGCTGTAGGTGCGTCAGTTGATTGCTCGCCGCACCGCATCTGCATCCTTCATCCGTGTCCGCTTCACTGCGGTGGCGGTCTGCTTCCTGACTCTTGTACGTCAGAGACAATGCGGTGTGATCTCTGGATTGACTCTCCCCGCCACCATCCCCTCCCGCGACCGTGAGCTGCTGCTCCGACGGGCCACAGCCGCGGACCTGCATCCGATCATCCGGCTCCTGTCGGACGATCCGATCAGCGCCGGGCGTGGCGACGTGGGGAGCACCGCGGACGAGGCGGCCTATGCGGAAGCCTTGCAACGCATCATCGGCGACCCGAGCAATGATGTGCTCGTCCTGGAAGACGAGCTCGCAGCCGTCATCGGCACGCTGCAGCTGACGGTCATCCCCGGAATGGCTCGACGAGGCAGTGCCCGGCTGCTGGTCGAGGCAGTCCGCGTCGCCGGCACAGAGCGGTCTTCGGGCGTCGGAACGAGTCTGATGCGATGGGTTGTCGCGCAGGCCGCGATCGAACTCAGGACTCCGCTGGTGCAGCTGACCTCCGACGCTGCGCGTACCGATGCGCACCGCTTCTACCGTCGTCTCGGTTTCATCGACTCGCACGTGGGCTTCAAGTTCACCGTGTCATTACCCGACGCGCCTGCCCGGTAGCCGATCGGCTACTAATACCCCTTCGTCTGACGGCGGTCAAGCTCCTCGAGGTCGTCGTCGAGTCGAGCGAGGACTGACGCGGGGGCCTCGGGGGACCAGAGACCACGAAGCCACCGCGCCGCCTGTAAGAGGTCGCTACGTTCAGTGTCTTGCCGCATCACGAGAGTGTGTATGTGCTCGGCTGCAAGTTCAAACGCGCCAGGGTCGGGAGGGACGTCCGAGGCGATCGAGAGTTGAATCGACCGACCTCCAACTCCCAGAATCGGGTGAAGCGCCGGGGGTGCAGCCAGCCTGTGAGCTGCATGCTGACGCGCGCGACGGTCTTGGTTCCGCTGGAAGATTTGCGCCGCGAGCCAAGACATGGCACTACTGTGCCCCGTCCCCCTGCGTCTGATAGCCGACGCGGCAGCGACAGTCTGGCTAGCATCATGCTATGTGGACGCTTGTTCAGCCTGAGTCGCCGACCAACGGGCGTTACAGCACAGCGCTGGCGCTGCTGATCTGCTCTGCGGCGGGCTTCGCGATCCTTTGGGCGATCATGTGGCTCCCCGTGCTCCTAACCGGCAGCGAGGGCACCCTCTTCCTCTACCCGATTGTCTTCTTACTGGCCGTAGGACCGTGGGGCGGAACCTGGACCGCCCTCGCGCTAGCGGCACGGTCCCGAAAGGAAGCAGGGGCTAAGCGCAGCGAGGCAGTCATGGCCGCGAGTGCGGTCCTGCTTGCCCTGGGACCCGTGTTGCTCTGGTTCGGGCCAGTAGTCGCTTGAGGGTTTGTCTCGCTAGCCGATGGTCCTCCGGACACCGTTCCGCCGAATAGGGGCAGCAGCGACGCCGCTCGTCTACTGGTGTCGTTGACGTTCGCGTCGGCGGTGCAAGGCGACGACCACCAGCGTCGCGATCGCTGTCGTTGCTGCCACGACGCACACCTGCGTCAGTACCGGCCATGGGATCAAGTAGGGCGCCACCAGAAACGCGGCGCTCGATGCGCCCGCCACGACCAGAGTCAGGATCACGACGGCCGCAACGGCGCCGACCGTGCCGAGTGGACGTCGACGCAGGAACCAATCCGGTAGACCCGCCAACGCTCCAGCAGCGAGCCCGAACACGAATGTGGCCGCCGCCGCTCCCACGAGCACCGGAACCATGATCGGGATGAACGACAAACCACTGGTCGAACGCTCGACAACGGCACCGACGACAACGCCCGCGATCGGGACGGCGACAACAGCTGCGGCCCCCGCCCACGCCGTCGTCAACGGCAAGACAGACAGCAACGTCCGACGCCCGGGCGTCCCGCCGGACTCAGTCACCGTCATAGAACCGAAATTGTCAGAGACGCGAGACATCCGTTCAGCCTAGGCCGCGCCCAAACCAGAGGAACAGCCCACCATGCCGTCTCGATAGCCGATCGGCTACCGGACGCGAGAGGCGTCAGCGAGACCGCTTCGTCCTGGTGAGCGCGATCCCGGCGAAGATTGCACCGATTACGGCGAGGGCCGCGCTGAAGATGACCCACGGGCTGAAGAAGCTGTCGCCGTCAAGAATTCGGGACGTGATCGTGAGCACTTGGGACAGGACGACCAAGGATCCGACGAGAATCATGGTGCCACGCGACCACGTTCGCTTCTTCTCGGGTTCTTTGCTCACGACCCCATCTTGCACCGTGCAGAAAGGCAGCCGTAACGCCCGATGGGGCTTGTCATCTGATACGCCGATGTGACGTCGAGAGCACAGCTGACGAGCACTGAGAAGAGCAGCCGGAAATTTCCAACCCCTTCGACTCAATCGCGATCTCGAGCTCGGCCGATCAGCGCATCAACCCACAAGCCCGCGCCGCCAATCAGAAGAACGACGGCGAGGACCCACGTCGGGAAGCCGTGTGTCGTGATCGCGGTCCGCGCTGGCGTCAGTAGGCACGCCAGGCCCAGCACAAGGGAGGCGGTAGCAATGCTCGCCCGACGCCAGAACGATGACTTGCTCATGAATCGAAGGTAGCGAGCAGCAGACGGCGAGGCTTGATCTCAGCTGTCCGGTAGTTGATCGGCTATCGGGACTCTGTGGAGGGGGAGGGCATGTCCCCGTCCTCGTACGACCCGACCATCGCCTCGAACTGCGGGCAATCCGCGTCCTTTTCGGTGCCCTGAACTCGACACTCCCCAATGCGACGCCGTCGGCTGACGCGCCGCACCCCAGTGCTGCTCGCCCCCACACCCCGACCAGCTGACCCGCCATCACGGTCAGCTGGAAGCCTCAGATCCACGAGGAGGTCAGAGAGCCCGCCTTTGTCGAACCGAGCCGGTCACGGATCCTTACGTTCAGCTGAGGTGCACTTCAGACGTCCGCCTGGGGTCACGTGCTGGCCGTCTGGCCAGAGCGCCTCCCTCCTCGGCTGGATGCGCGGGCCCTCGCGTAGCTGTCAAGCTCCGACCGGCGCACTGCCCACTGGACGATGAGGGGATCGAACATGCAGGTGAGGACACACGCACTCTTGGCCACCGTTGCTGCTGGAGCACTGGTTCTGGCAGGCGCTGGAGTGGCGCACGCCGACGGCACCTCGGACGCGGACGCAGTTGCTCAGGACATCGCGCGCGTTGCTCCTGAATTGGATGTGCAGGACGGTGGTTCGTCGGTGACGACGCTCCCAGAAGACACCGCCGGTGCGATCGAGCTCGCAACTGCGGACGGCACATTGCGCTTCGGCCTGCCGGGGGCTGCACGGAACGCGGTCGGGCAAGCTGCGGCGGACGGTACGGTCGTCTACGCCAACGCCGCGACGTCGACTGACGTGGCAGCACAGGCGCTCAGCGATGGAGTGCGCGTCCAGGCAGTCTTGCAGGACAACGCCGCGCCGTCGCGCTTCACGTACGCACTGCCGGACTCGGTCGTCCCAGTTCTGAACGAGGACGGTTCAGTCGTGCTCTTCGACAGCCCGGAGACGGACGACACCGTGCCGTCCGTCGCAGGCATCATCGACGCTCCCTGGGCAAAGGACGCGGCTGGTGTCACTGTCCCGACCCACTACGAGGTGGACAGCGGACGCCTCGTCCAGGTGGTCGAACACAGGAATGCAGGAACCACGTACCCAGTGGTCGCAGATCCGAAGATCACTGCGGGTATCACCGGCACTCCTTACGGGCCCGGCGCGTACATCAACCTGACCGGAGCGGAGATGAAGGCGATCGCTACGGCAGTGGCAGCCGTTACGGGACTCAGCGCTGCCGCCATCTGCGGGGGCGCGACCAAACTCCCGGCGGGACCCGCGAAAGCGGCCGCGATCCTCTGCACCGCCGTTGGAGGAGTGACGGTGAAGCAGGTCTTCACGAGCATCGCGAAGATCTACTCGAACAAGAAGTACGCGGGCAACTCCTGCTACCAGACGAAGATCGGCGGCGAGTCTCGACCCTTCGTGAAGACCGCTCGAAGCAACTGCAGTTGAGGTGCAATGAACTTGCTGAAATACATTCCGATTCCCATCGTCGTCCTCGGCTTGATCGGCTTCCTCACCGACATAGGCTGGTGGTTGCTCGCCATCATCGGAGCCGCCTCAGCACTCGCCCTCATCGCTGGAGATGCCGTGATCGCCCGACGGAAGCGGCAGAGGCCAGGACCGCGGTGAGGCGACGACCGCCCCAGCAGCCTTCGATGCTGGGGCGGTCGTCGCTCGTCGAGGTGTCGACCCACGCGGGAGTCGCGATCTGGATCCCGCGCTCAGGGCGGAGACCAAAGTGAAGCATCGGTTCTCATCGCCGAGCGTCCGGTAACCGCTGAGCTTCCGGACGTCGTCGTCGAAGGCGCCACTACCGCGCGGACTCCTGGGCGATCAGCCGTCCCAGCTCTTCTGGACGACTCCACATCGGCCAGTGCCCGGTCGGGAGATCGACGACGTCGACTCGCTCGAGCTTTGCGATCGGCGCGAACATCGGATGCCCCGCGCGGGCAAGCTCGAGGACCTGCGCGCTCGGGAAGGAACAACACACCAGCGTGGTCGGCACACGCGTGCCTCCCTGATCGTGCAACACGACCGGATCGCGCAGGACGGAGGCGGGCTGCGACACGGCCTGCATGCGGAACTGCTCGAGGTCCGTGTCGCTCAGACCGTCCATGCTGGCCTGGTCGGAGAGTTGGTCGAAGGGCGGCAGCGGCAGCTCGACGACATCCTCCGGGAGATCGGGCTCGGACAGGGTCTCGCTACCTGTGCGATCCTGCTGGTGTGCGCTACCGGCTGATGAATGAGTACAGCCGCGACTGGCCGCTGTTGCACGACGACGGTCCTTGCGACGCTGGCACGCCGTCCTTCACGCCCCGACTTGAGCACGAGATTCTCGAATGGGCTCGCGACTTCAACGAGAACTACGGCATCGAAACTGGCTGGCCGACTGAGGCGGCTGCGCGCTCCCACGAACGCCAAGGACGTCGTCTGCTGCTGCTCGTCGAACGAGAGCTGCCGGAGGGAGACGACGTGGTGCTCGGCTACTGGGAGACCAATAAGCGCAAGGGGATGTAGACCCTAGAGCCGTCCGGTCAAGAACCGGCTGTCGGACACGGATCTCAGGTCGATTCCGCTCCGGCGCTGGTTCTGCGGACTCCTGCGCGGCGCACAACGAAAGAGCCGATCGTTGCCGGGACTGCGAGGAGCACGGAACTCAAGGAAGCGCCGGAAGCGATGACAAGGGACCGCTCGGCGCGCTCGGGGTCCTCCCCGGGGAGGTTGCCGATGAGGGCGAGCAGGTAGATCGGCAGCGCAAGCGCGAGGAGCCAGAAGAATCCGGCGACGAGCGCCAGCACGAGTGCCAGGTTTAGCTTGCGCGTGTCCGGTTCTCCGCGTTGTCGTCGCACAGCTCATCAAACCAGTCGGCGATGAAAACTACGGCTCGCATCTCGACAGCCGATCGGTCAGCGAGACCGCTGCTCGGCATCGGCTGACGGCCAGACGGCCGCCGTTTCATCAGCCGATCGCTACGCGGTGTCCTTTCGGGGCAGGATCAGGAGTACTGCCGGGAGGGCGGCGGCGCAGATGATCGCCACACCGGTGATGTCGGAGCTCAAGCTCTGACCGGTCAAGATGTCGATCGGCTCGCCGATGCAACCGATGGCAACGATGAGTCCGAGGGGGATGAGCGCTGGAAGCCCCCTCGCGCCGCGCCATGCTCGGACGCTGCCCGTCATCAGCAGAGCAGCGCCGGCGATACACGCAACGATGAAGTACACGACCCCGCGAGACGCAGCGAGGCTGTGGAGGTGGCCGACGTTTCCTCGATGGAGGGCCTGATCCGTGGCGAGCACGATTGCCAGCGCGACGAGCGAGAAGCCGTACGCGGCGGCGAGCACCGCTGCGATCCGTACCGCCGGAGTCAAGCGAAGCGGTGCATTGCCATGCCCGGTACTCATGGGCTGAAGGTAACAGCGGTCTGACGGCCTGACGGTCGTCTGAGTCAACGAGAAGCATCCGCTCGCGCCGCTCCGAACGCCGGATCGAGATGCTGCGTCGCGCAGGGGGCGCTGCCCGGGGGGCGTGCTGGCTCGACTCCCGCCTGGTCGGCTCGCGAACGTGTGAGCACCGTCGCACCGAAGGGCGCTCGGGGACCCGACGTCCGCGGACCGGTCCGCCCTGCCGGATGATGGGTCCGTGAACCGCACCGACCGCCTCTACGGCATCGTGGAGGAGCTCCGGGCCGCCGCACCCCGGCCGCGGAGCGCACGCCGTCTCGCGGAGCGGTTCGAGGTGTCCGTGCGGACCGTCGAGCGGGACCTGGCGGCGTTGCAGCAGTCGGGTCTGCCGATCTGGGCCGAGCGCGGCCGCACCGGCGGGTACGTCATCGACGCATCTGCCACGCTCGGCCCCGCCGGCTTCACGCCGGACGAGGCCCTCGCGGTGCTGATCGGCCTCGGCGCCCTCGGCAACAGCCCGTTCCGGCAGGCCGCCCGGACCGCGGCACGCAAGGTGCTCGCGGTCATGCCGGACCGCGACGCGGCTCGCGCCGGTGCCGCTGCGTCCCGGGTGCACTTCCTGGAGGCCGACGAGGACCCCGTCACGCAGGTCGCCTTCGCGGAGGCGCTGGGTGCGGACCGGGTGGTGCGCCTGCGGTACCGAGCTGCGGACGGCGCGGTCTCGATCCGGGACGTCGAACCGCTGGGATCGATCGAGAAGGACGGGCAGTGGTACCTGGTGGCGTGGTGCCGACTGCGTGACGGCGTCCGTGCGTTCCGCGCCGACCGGATGGTGGCGATCGAGGTCACCGACGAACGACCACCGAGGCGCGTGCTCCGGACCGAGGACCTGGGCGTCGAGTACGGGCGACTGCGCCCGGTCGTCGACTGACCGCGTCCGCGCTCTCACGACGGGATCCCGCGGACACGGACGGGATCCCGCGAACACCGACAGGACGGTGTCGCGACCCCCGGTGAGGCTGGGCGCCGACCACGTCAGCACCAGCACCACCGGAGGAACCCTTGTCGTTCGCATCCATCCGCATCGTCACCGACGACCTCGACCGCCTCGTCGCCTTCTACGAGCGGGTCACCGGCCAGCGCGCCGAACGCCCCGCGCCCGTCTTCGCGCAGTTCACCGGACCCGGCGCGACCCTCGCGATCGCCGGTACCGCCACCGTCGCGATGCTCGGCGGGGCCCTGACGCCCGCCACGAACCGGTCGGTGTTCATCGAGTTCGCGGTGGCCGACGTCGACGGCGCCTTCGCGGGGCTCCGGCTCGGACCGGAGGACGTCGTCCTCGAGCCGACCACGATGCCCTGGGGCAACCGCTCGGCGCTGGTCCGTGACCCCGACGGCAACGTCGTCAACCTGTTCAGCAGGCCGGTGCCCGACCGCGCCCGGTGACCACGAGGTCGGGCCGCGCCCCTCCCGGTGGACCGGCTACTGCGCCGGTCCGAGCAGTGCCCGTGCGGCTGCCGCTGCCGCCCGGGCCCACGGTCGGGACGGGTCGGCCTGCGCACTGGCCATGGCGCCGTCGTAGAGCAGGCAGAGCTGGAGCGCGGTGCCGTCGACGTCCGCGGAGCCGGCTTCTGCCAGGAGGCCGCTGAACAGTCCGCGCACCCAGTCGCGATGTTCGAGCGTCACCTCGTGCGTGGGGTGTCCGGCGCCGTACTCGGCCTCGACGTTGATGAACGGGCACCCGCGGTAACCGGGCTCGTCGAACCACTCGCCGAGCAGCGCGAACACGGCGACGATCCGCTCGTGCGGTGTCGCCCCGCGCTGCGGGAGCTCGGTCGCGACGTGGTCCTGCCAGGCGGTGCTCCGGCCGCGCAGGTAGCCGAGCACGAGGTCGTCCTTCGTGCGGAAGTGCGTGTAGAGGCTCGCCTTCGAGATGTCCGCTGCTGCCGCGACCTGGTCGACCCCGACGGCGTGGATGCCCTGCTCGTAGAACAGCCGGTCGGCGGTCGCGACGGCGCGTTCGTACGCGGGACGGCGGCGTGTCTTGGTGGGCTCGGCCATGGTTTGACTTTACTGCACCGATCTGTACAGTTACCAGCACCACAAACCAAACAGATCTGTTCAGTTAGGACTGTCCCATGAGCACCACCGCCCTCATCACCGGTTCCACCAGCGGCATCGGCCGCGCGACCGCCGAGCTCCTCGCCTCGCGCGGCGTGCACGTCGTCGTGTCCGGCCGCAGCGCCGAGCGCGGCGAGGAGGTCGTCCGCGGCATCCGCGCGGCCGGCGGTACCGCAGACTTCGTGCGCGCCGAGCTCGGCGACGCGGAGAGCGCCAGGGCCCTCGCCGCTGCGGCGCTGCGCATCGGTGACGGTCGGGTCGACGTGCTCGTGAACAGCGCGGGCATCTTCCCGTTCGGCCCGACCGCCGACACCACGCCCGAGGGGTTCGACGAGGTCTACGACCTCAACGTCAAGGCGCCGTACTTCCTCGTCGCAGCGCTCGCGCCGGGCATGGCGGAGCGTGGCACGGGCGCGATCGTCAACGTGACCACGATGGTCGCCGAGTTCGGCGCCGCCGGCATGGGCCTGTACGGCTCGACCAAGGCGGCGCTGGTCCTGTTGACGAAGTCGTGGGCGGCCGAGTTCGGTCCCTCCGGCGTCCGCGTGAACGCGGTCAGCCCCGGACCGACCCGTACCGAGGGCACCGCGGCCATGGGTGAGGCACTCGACCAGTTGGCCGCGGCCGGTCCGGCGGGTCGCCCGGGCTCCGCGCAGGAGGTCGCCGAGGCGATCGCGTTCCTCGCGGCCGACGCGGCGTCCTTCGTGCACGGCGCGGTCCTGCCCGTCGACGGCGGCCGCATCGCCGTCTGACCCACCCGTCCACGGACGCGCGACGGCCCCGCTGCGTCCGGGAGGGACGTGGCGGGGCCGCGGGAGGAACCTCCCGTCCGTCAGGTGGGCACCTGACGGACGGGAGGGACCGGGTCAGGAACGGGCGCGTCGACGACGCAGCGTGCGTGCGCCGATCAGGCCGGCACCGGCGACGAGCAGCCCGAGTGCCCATGCGACCGGCGAGGTCTCGTCGGCGCCGGTGTAGGCGAGCCGGCCGTGGCCCTTCGGCGCCGACGCGGTGCCGTGCTGCACCGCAGCGGGGGTCGTGGTGCCGCCCGGGACGGCCGCGACCGGCGTCGGCGTCACCTGCACGTCGAACGCGGTGCTGAAGTCGGACGCGCTGACCGTCAGGCGGTGCACCGAGGCGTGCGGGAAGGTGACCCCGACGAAGCCCGAGTCACCGAGCAGGGAGTCCTGTTCCACGACGTCGGACGCGACGTTCGAGCGGACGTCGATGGTGGTCACGCCGAGGTCGTCCTCCTCGTCCTCGACCGCGTTGCCGAACTCGTCGACCAGGGTGCCGGACAGCAGCAGCGTGCCGCCCTGCGGGACGGTCGGGGTGCCGCCGGGGACCTCGTCGATGAACTCCGACCCGCCGAAGGGCGTCTGCTCCCAGTCGGTGTGCTCGGTGACGACCGACCCGTCGGCCTTGATGATCCAGGACCGGAGCGAGCCGGACTTCTTCGTCGCCTCGTCGTCGAACCAGCCGACCGGGAAGCCGGCCTTCGCGTAGTCGATGAAGTCGGCGCGGTCGACCGCGGTCGCCTCGAGCCCGACCGGTGCGGCGGCCTGCACGTCGAGCTCGACGGTCTGCGTCACGGTCTCGGTCCCGCTCGTCGCGGTGACGGCGAAGTCCCAGTACGAGGCATCGACGGTCGTCCCGCTGAGCACGCCGGTCGCCGGGTCGAACGAGATCCCCTCGGGCAGCTGGTCGGCCGGGGTCCAGCCGTCCGCGTCCTCGCCGTCCTCGGAGTTGTAGTAGTCGAGGGCCAGCACGGGCTTCGGTGAGCCGATCGCGCGGAAGGTGTACGAGAACGCCTCGCCCGCGGTCGCGGTGAGGGTCAGGTCGCCCTCGGTCGTGATGCCGTCGGTGACCGGCTCGCCGTCCTCGTCGACGAAGACCGGGGCCTGCGTGATCGGGTCGGTCTGGGCCGACTCGGACTCGACGGCGATCCCGCCCTGCGTGTTCGTGACGGCGACCATGACGACCTTGCCGGCGTCGGTGGGCTTCACCACGTAGCTCTGGCCCTGGCTGACGGACGTGCCGTCGATGGTCCACGAGTAGCTGAGGTTCGCCGGGGCGGTGAAGCCCGAGGGCTCGGCCGTGAGCTTCGACCCGACCGCGGCGACGCCGTCGATCGTCACGGTGCCGGCGGCCGCGGGGCGGTCGGCGGTCGTCGTGGAGGAGCCGGTCGGCTCGTCGCCCTCGGACGGGGTCGGCGCGTCGGTGGCGGGTGTCTCGGTGGCGGGGGCGTCGGTCGTGGGAGCAGCCGTCGACGGTGCTTCGGTGGCGGGGGCGTCCGAGGTCGGGGTCCCCGTCGCGGGTGCCTCCGTGCCCGGCGTGTCGGTACTCGGGCTGTCGGTGCTCGGGGCGACCGTCGACGTGGTCCCGCCGTCCGCGACGGCGGTGCTCGTCGTCGGCTCGAGGGCGGAGGCCGACGTCGCGGTCATGATGCCGAGGCCGGTCGTGAGGCCGACGAGGGCGATGGTCGTGCCGACGGCGCAGGCGCGTCGGGCGGTGGAGGTGCTACGGCGCACGGGTTCCCCCAGGGGTCAGGTGACAGAACGGGAATCTGTCGGTTCGCGCAGAGTAGGAGGATCCTGGGCGCGCGGCTGGTCCCCCGCCCGAGGGGCAGACGGGAAAGTCCCGGTCAGCACCGGTCGTTCCACCGTGGGCTGAACGGGGGCTCAGGCAAGATCCGCCGCGCGGATGACTCGGGTGGCCGGGTGGCGACGCGGGAACCGGCGCATCCGCACACCTCGGGACGACCTACCCTGGACGGATGCTCTCCCGCCGTGACGCCGCGATCCGGCTCGACATCCCCCTCGAGATGGCCGCTCGCCACGGCATCCCGTCGCACATCGGCGAGGCCGAACTCGAGCGCATCGAGCAGGACCCGCCCGCCTGGCTGGTGCAGTCCCGGGGCAACCGCACGGGGACGAAGAAGGTCTGGACGCACCTGGAGTGCGCCGTCTGCGGGTTCTCCGAGCAGGAGCGGCCGAAGAAGTGGTGGCCGGACTGGACGCTGCTCGTGTGCGACGACCACGACGAGGTGCCGCCGCCCGCGGCCGGGACGACGCGGCACCTCGTGTACGGCGTCGGCAGTCGGTTCACCGCCCTGGTCGACGAGCCGTCCTGATCGTGACGAGTCGGGCTGATCGCGACGAGTCGGGCTGATCGCGACGAGTCGGGCTGATCGCGACGACTCCTCGGTCAGTCGTCGAGCGTGACGGCGTCCCACGCGAACGTCGTCACCCGACCCGTCTCCCAGTCCCGCCGGAGGACGCCGTACGCCACCGACGCCAGCGGTGCTCCGCCCTCGACCGGCCACGACTCCCGGTAGTGCGCCTCCTGCACCCACCCGGCGCGCAGGAACACGCGTCGCATCGCGGTGTTGTCCTCGCGCGTCTGCCCCTCGAAGCGCGTCACGTCGGGCATGGTGCGGAACACGTGGTCGGTCACCGCTCGGAGCGCCGGCACCCCGAGTCCCTGCCCACGGATCGCCGGGGCGAGCCGCAGGTCGAGCAGTGGTGCCGGGTCCTGCAGGTCCTCGAGGACGACCAGCCCGACGCGTCCGAGCCGCTCGTCGTCGAGCCACCACGAGTCGTGCTCGTCGTCGCGGAACGCACCGCGGTCGATCGCGCGCTCCAGGTCGACGCGGGTGGGCTGCGGACGGACGTGGAAGGGGAAGCGGGCAGACGTGTGGAAGGTGACCATGGCCTCCCGGTCGGCGCCCTGCGGGTCGGTCCTGGTCAGCGTGATCGTCACGCCCCCACGGTACGACCCGGGGATCACCGTTCGGGTGGGGTCGCGAGCAGGAGCTGTGCGTCCAGCACCGGGTCCGCGACCGCGGTGCGCGCCAGCGCGTCCGCCGCCGTGCGCACGGCGGACCGCTCCTCGGGGGTCATCCGGCGCAGCGCCGCCCGGAACTCGACGGCCCGACGCGCGAGCACGCGCTCGACGAGCGCGAGGGCGTCCTCACCGGCGGTGACCAGGACCTCGCGACCGGAGGTCCTCCGGGTCACCCACCCGTCGCGGACCAGACGGTCGACCATCCGCGTGATGCCGGACGGGAGCAGCCCGAGCTCGACGGCCAGGTCCCCGGCCCGCAGCGGCCCGCGGGTGGCCAGGAGGACGAGGATCCGGTACTGCTGCAGCGTCACCTGCTCGAGCGCGGGCGCGAGGGAGCGGAGCACGATGCCGAGCCCGACGACCGACGCGTCCACGACGGACGACTCCGTTCGTGACTGCTGCTCATCGTCGTCGCCCACCGGGCCAGCCTACGGCGACGTGGCCCGGTCGACGCTGCGGTGGTCGGGCCGGAACCCGTGGTCGGTCCCCCACAGCACCGCGTCGACCCTGGTCCGGGCGCCGATCTTGCTGTAGAGCGTGCGGATGTGGGTCTTCACCGTGTTCGGGCTGAGGTGCGTCAGTTCGGCGATCTCGTCGTTGCGTTTCCCCTGGGTGATCAGGGCGAGGATCTCGGACTGCCGGTCCGAGATCCCGAGCTCGCGGCCGGGCCAGTCGACACCCGGCCCGCTCGCCACCCGACGTCGCGGCTCGTCCAGCACCCGCTCGCCCGCCGCGACGCGGAGGAGCCCGCCGGCGAGCTGCTCGGCGGTCGAGCTCTTCGCGAAGTAGCCCGTCGCGCCACGGGACACGGCGGCGTCGATGAGGTCCTGGTCCATCTTCCACGTGAAGACGGCGACGGTCCGGATGCGGGGGTTCGCGGCCAGCCGGGTCACGTCCTCGTCGTCGGGCTGCGGCTGGGCGAACGTGTCGTAGAGCGCCACGTCGACGTCCACGGTCACCCGGTGACGGGCGTCGAGCTGCACGACCTCGAGTCGGTCCGAGAACGGGGCGAGCAGGTCGGCGAGGCCGCGGAGGACGAGTTCGTAGTCGTTGACGAGTGCGACGCGGATGCGCTCGGACATCTGGATCCTCTCAGGACCACCCCTGGGGGTGAGACGGGCGCGATCGTGCCCTGGTTCGTTCGGGATCACCACGCTACGGACGGTGCTGTACCCCGTCCGCAGCCGGGCCTGGGAACCGCGACGGTTGCCCAGGAGCAAGTTCTCCTGGTCGGCGGTCTCCCGTCGGCCCTCGATCCCCCGGAAGGACCCCCATGTCGGATGCACTCGCTCCGTGGAACGCGACGCTGACGCTCGCGGAGCACACGCTCATCGTCTACGCACTCTCGGTCGCGGGACTCGCGCTCTTCGCGTTCTTCGTGAAGTCGTGGGTCTCGGTCAGCGAGGTCACCGGCCGGTACCGCAGCGGCGTGTACGCGGGGTTGTGCATCACCGGCATCGCGTTCCTGTCGTACGTCCTGCTCGTGCTCGAGTTCGCGATCGGCTACGACCGCAAGGGTGCGTCCTGGGTGCCGAACGCGAACGCGATCCTGTCCTGGGCGCCGCGCTACTTCGACTGGACCGTCACCGTGCCGCTGCTGGTGATCGAGCTCATCGCCGTCGCCACCCTCGCCGGTGCCGCGGCCCGTCGACTGCGTGCGGTGGGCATCGCCGCCGCGTTCCTGATGATCAGCACCGGCTTCGTCGGCGGTGTCGTCATCGACTCCGGCACGAACACGGGCGCGCTCTGGACCTGGGGCGTCATCTCCGGCGTCTTCATGGTGGTCCTGTACGTCCTCGTCATCTACGTCGTCGTCAAGGGCGGCCGTGACCTCAAGGGGACCGAGGCCGCCGGGACGCTCCGCAACGCCGGGATCCTGCTCATCGTCACGTGGATGGCGTACCCGATCATCTTCGGCCTGCAGGGCTGGGGGCACGGGGGCGCGGTCATCACGTGGATGCAGATCGTCCTGTCGGCAGCCGACATCGTCGCGAAGGTCGGCTTCGGGTCGATGATCCACAAGATCGCCAAGCTCCGCTCCGCCGAGGACGTCCGCACCGGCGTCGACACCCTCCCCGAGGCGCTCTGGATCTCGTCCGAGAAGCTCTCCGACGGCACGCTCCCGAACACCGCCACGGCGCACCACTCGCAGCACGCCACCGCCGCCCCCGGTGCGCAGCGTGCTCGTCGCTGACTCGACAGTCGCGACCAGCCAGGGGGTCGGAGCGCACGGCGTTCCGGCCCCCGGCCCCGTCCGTCCGGCACTGCCCGGCACCGTCGACGTCGCGATCGTCGGGGCCGGCTGCTCCGGCCTGGCCACCGCGATCCGGCTCGCCGAGGCCGAGGCCGAGGCCGAGGCCGAGACCGGGGCCGGGGCCGGGGCCGGTGCCGGTGTCGGTGTCGGTGCTGGTGCCGAGGCCGGTTCCGCGGGCGCACCGACCGTCCTCGTGCTCGAGGGGCGCTCGACGCCCGACCCGCGCTCGTGGTGCTCGTGGGACGACGGCAGCGATCCCCTGCCGGAGGCGCGGTCGGCGAGCTGGGACCGGTGGGAGGTCCGCACGGACCACGGAACGAGCACCGGGACCGACCCCGCACACCCCTACGTGCTCGTCCGGGCCGCCGATCGTCGGGAGGCAGCCGAGCGACGGATCGCCGCGGGTGGCCACGACACCGCCGGGACCGTCCGCGTCGTCGGCGGTGCCCCCGTCTCGACGGTCGTGCGCACCGACGACGGGTGCGTCGTGACCTCCCGACTCGGGACGGTGCGCGCACGGCAGGTGCTCGACGCCCGTGGACCCCGGTGCCCGGACCACATCGGCGCAGGCCGCGTGCTCCTGCACCAGCGGTTCGTCGGACACTGGGTCACCGCCGACCGACCCGTGTTCGACACGTCGTCCGCGACGCTCATGGACTTCACCGGACAGGACGCCGCCGGACCCGTCCGGTTCGTCTACGTCCTGCCGGTCTCCCCCACCGAGGCGCTCGTCGAGAGCACGGTCTTCACCCCGGACGCCGCCGACCCGTTCGACCACGAGGGCCACGTCGCCGGCTACGTCGGGCGACGGTGGGGGCTCCGTCCGGACGAGTGGCGCGTGGTCGACGAGGAACGCGGGTGCATCCCGATGACCGACGCACCGGCACGGCCCGACGCCCGGTGGTCGGCAGCGACCGCCGTCGTGGGGACGACCCGTCCGAGCAGCGGCTACGGGTTCGCCCGGAGCAACCGGCACAGCGCCCTCGTCGCGCAGCACCTCCCCGCCGGGACCGCGGTGCCGCCGTTCGTCGACGGGTGGCGGACGCGCTTCCTCGACGCGGTGTTCCTGCGGTTCCTGCGGGACCGGCCGGAGCAGGCAGCGGAGGCGTTCCGGCGGCTCTTCGCGCTGCCCGGTCCCCTCGTCGTCCGGTTCCTGTCGGAGCGGTCGGGCCCGATCGACGAGCTGCGCATCGTCCTGGCGCTGCAGAAGCGCCCGTTCCTGGCGGCACTGGCGCGGACCGTCCGTGACGCGGTCGTCCGGACCCGGACGGACCGGGACACGATCGCCCAGACCCGGACCCAGACCCGGACCCGGACCCGGACCCGGACGGACCGGGACACGGCCGCCCGGTCCGGGGGCCGATCGTGACCGCGGTGCCGGCGGGCGTCCTGCCCGACCGCGGGCTCGTAGCGCCGCCCGCCCTCCGCACCTGGGTCGCCGACCGCGTGCTCGCGCCGGTGACCGCGGTGCTCGCGCTCGTCGCACTCGCCTGCGCCGTCACGACGCTCAGCGGCGCTGCCGTCCCCGTGGCGGTGCAGCTCGTGCCCTTCGCGGTGAGCGTGCTGGTCTTCGGGCTCCCCCACGGCGCCCTCGACCACCTGGTCCCCGCGCGCCTGCGTCCGGGGACGAGCACCGCGCGGTCGGTCGACACGGTCGTGGCGCTCTACCTCGTCGTCGGCGCGGCGACGGTCGCGCTCTGGACCACCGCACCGCTGCTCGGCTTCGCGGTGTTCGTCGGGATCACCTGGTTCCACTGGGGGCAGGGCGACCTGTTCGTCGACCGGCTGCTCGGCGACGGCGTGCCGGGTGCGCTCGGGTCCACCCTGACCGTGGCGGTGCGCGGAGCCCTGCCGATGACCGTGCCGTTCGTCGCGCAGCCGGGTGCCGCCGCGCACGTGGTCGTCGAGTCGGCGGCGGTGGTCGACGGCGGGCTCGACGGCGCCGTGCTCGAGGTGCCCGGCGCGGTCCGGCTCGCCGGCGCCGTCCTGGTCGCCGCGCTCGTCGTGCTGCACGTCGTGATCGTCGCCCGTGCCGGCGGACCGCGCTGGCGGCAGGTCTCCGAGGACCTCGTGCTCGTCGCGTTCTTCGCCGTCGTGCCGCCGGTGCTCGCGGTCGGCCTCTACTTCACGCTGTGGCACGCGGTCCGGCACATCCTGCGCCTCGAGCTGACCGAGCCGACGAGCGCGGGACAGCTGCACCGCGGGCGGCTGCTCGCGCCGTTCCTCCGCTTCGCCCGTCAGGCGTGGCCGATCACCGCGATCGCGGTGGCGATGCTCGTGGCACTCGCCGTCGTGGTCCGCCGAGCCGACCTCGGCGTCTACCTGGTGCTCATCGCGGCACTCACCACCCCGCACACCGTCGTCGTCACGTGGATGGACCACGTGCAGCGCACCTGGTCCCGACGCACACCGGACCACGTGACGCACCCCCGTGCCGAGCGCTCGACCGAGCGCCCGGCACCAGCACCCCGAACGAAGGACACCCCGTGACCACCACACCCGCTCCCCGCCCGTCCGGCCTGCGCACGGGCGCGGTGTTCGCCGGTCGCATCCTCGTCATCGCGGCGGCCGTCGGCCTGGTCGGGTGGATCGCCTTCACCCTGTCGAACGTCGTGGTGCCCCTGCTCATCGGGCTGGTCGTCGCCGCGCTGCTCGTGCCCTTCAGTGCCCTGCTGCAGCGTCACGGTGTCCCGGGGTGGCTCGCGATCGTCCTCGCGCTGCTGTCGCTCGTCGTCGGGATCGCCCTGCTCGTCTTCCTGGTCGTCTGGCGCGTCAGCGAGCAGCTCCCGAGCCTCGAGGACCGCACGGTGGCGCTCATCGGCACCGTGCAGGACCTGCTGCGGCACCCGCCGTTCGGCCTGCCGTCGGTCGACCTCGACACGCTCTCGACGGACGCCAGGACCTTCGTCGAGCAGCACGCCGCCGAACTGCAGCAGGGCGTCGTCGTCGCGGGCGCCACCCTCGTGCACCTCGGCGAAGGGCTCTTCATCGTGACCTTCGTGACGATCTTCGCGCTCACCGGCGGACGGAGGATGTGGGAGTGGGTCGTCTCGCTCTTCCCCCGGGCCGCGCAGCACCGGATCGGCGTCGCCGGCGAGGCGGGGTGGACGACCCTGACGCACTTCATCCGCGTGCAGGTCGTCATCGCGGCGACGGACGCGATCGGCATCGCACTCGGCGCGTTCCTGCTCGGGGTGCCGCTCGCCGGGCCGATCGGTGTCGTGGTGTTCGTCGGGGCGTTCATCCCGGTCGTCGGGGCCTTCGCCGCCGGGGCCGTCGCGGTGCTCCTGGCACTGCTGTTCAAGGGCTGGGTGGTCGCCCTGGTCATGCTCGGGGTCGTCGTGCTCGTGCAGCAGCTCGAGGGCCAGGTGCTGCACCCGTTCCTGACCGGGTCCGTCGTCGCCGTGCACCCGCTCGCGGTGCTGCTCGCGGTGATCGCCGGCACGACGATCGGCGGGATCGCCGGCGGGTTCTTCGCCGTACCGCTCGCCGCGACCGCGAACTCGATGATCCGGGCGGCCCGGCAGGACGACCCCGACGTCGAGATCGCCCTGCCGATCCCGCAGAGCGCCGAGCCCGCCGCCTGACGCGGCCGCAGGGTCAGCGCCGGCCGACCACCGCGGCCCGGACGGTCAGCGCCCGCTGACCACCGCGTCCCGTCGCATCCGGACGAGGCTCGCCCCCGTCGCGCCCGCCATCGCGACGAGGATCACCACGAGGGACACCCAGGTCGGGATCTCCGGTGCCCACGAGAACCCCTCGCCCCCGTTGAGGAACGGCAGCTCGTTCTCGTGCAGGGCGTGCAGCACGAGCTTCACCCCGATGAACGCCAGGATGAGCGCGATCCCGTACTTCAGGTAGACCAGGCGCTCGAGCAGCCCGCCGAGCAGGAAGTACAGCTGCCGCAGACCCATCAGGGCGAACACGTTCGCGGTGAAGACGATGAACGCGCTCTCGGTGATGCCGAAGATCGCGGGGATCGAGTCGAGCGCGAACAGCAGGTCCGTCGTGCCGATCGCGATGAGCACGATGAGCAGCGGTGTGAAGTGCTTCGCCCCGTCCTGGGAGACGCGGAACTTCATGCCGTCGAACTCGTCCGTGATGCGCACCCGACGGCGCAGCAGGCGGACGAGGGCGCTGTCCTGCTGCTCCTCGTCGTCGTCCTCACGGAGCTGCTGGATCGCGGTCCAGATGAGCCACGCGCCGAACAGGTAGAAGATCCAGGTGAAGTCCTCGATGAGTTGCGCGCCGACCAGGATGAACACCCCGCGCAGGACCAGGGCGATGATGATGCCGAGCATCAGCACCTCCTGCTGGATCGCCTTCGGCACGCTGAACCGCGCCATGATGATGACGAAGACGAACAGGTTGTCGATGCTCAGGCTGTACTCGGTCAGCCAGCCGGCGACGAACTGCCCCGCGGCGTCCCCGCCGGCGAAGACGAGCATGAGCACCGCGAAGACGAGCGCGAGCCCCACGTAGACACCGACCCACGTGCCCGATTCGCGCAGGCTCGGGACGTGCGGTCGGCGGGCGACGATGAGCAGGTCGACGAGCAGGATCGCGACGAGCGCGATGATGGAGCCGACCTCGAAGACGACGGGGAGCTGGGGCATCGTTCCAGTCTGGGGCATGCGGACGGGAGGCGCGCGGCGGGCCCGCGACGTCCCTTCCGTCCGCCGCGTCCCGGTTCAGTCCCCGCGGACGCCGATCGCGTCGGCCGCCTGCTCGTACAGGCTGGTCGCCAGGGAGTTCAGCACCTCGTGGAGCTCGCCGCCGTGCGCGCCGTCGACGGCGCGCAGCATCGCGCCGTAGCGCGTGCGGTAGTCCTCGACGACGGCGTCGCCAGCCGGGAGCAGGCGCAGCAGGGACCCCCGTCGGTCCGCGGGGTTGGGTGCGCGCTCGATCAGTCCGGCGGCCGTCATGCGGTCGATCATGTTCGTCACCGCACCCGAGGTCAGCCCGAGGTAGCCGGCCACCTCGGTGGGGGTCGAGTACCCGGTGTCGCTGACGAGCACGAGCGCACGCAGGGCGTTCTCGTGGATGCCGGCTTGCGCGCTGAGCTGGCCGACCAGGCTCGTGTTCGCGCGGACGACCGCGGCGAACGCCGCCATCAGGTCGGCGTCGTCGGTGGAGGGGGCCACGGGACCTGCTTCCGTCGAAGGGGGGACACGGGGCGTCCCCCGCTCTGGGGTAAGTATACGAGTGGTCAAATTGGTGAACAACTGACTATCTTGATCATTGAAGCAAGTGAGCCCGAACCACTTGCTCCGACTGCCCGCACCACCACCGAACGATGAGGTACACCGTGTCCACCAAGCTCCGCACCTCCGCGATGAAGCGGATCCGTTTCGCCCCCGTGGCACTCCTCGCCGGCATCTTCGCCGCCGTCCTGCTGTCGCTCTCGCTCACCGGCACCCTCTCCGGGTTCGCCGCGAGCATCACCAACTCGAGCAACACCGCCGCGACCGGCACGCTGGTCATGCAGGAGCAGAACGCCGGCGCGACCGTCACCTGCCTCAGCACCGACGGTGGTTCGGTCTCCACGAACGCGGCGACCTGCTCCACCATCAACAAGTTCGGTGGCAGCACGACGATGACGCCCGGCAACACCGTCAACACCGCGATCTCGATCAAGAACACCGGTACCGCGAACGCCGCGACCTTCACGCTGACCCCGGGTGCGACCTGCACGCAGTCGGCCAACGGCACGCAGAACGGCACCGCGACCGACCTGTGCGCGAAGATGAACCTCGTCATCACCTCGGGCTCGACCACCGTCTTCAGCGGCACCCTCGCCAGCTTCAAGGGTGCGCCGGCCTCGTCCTTCACGATGCCCCAGGCCCCCGCCGCCGGCGCCACCGTGCCGTTCAACTTCGCGGTCACCCTCGACCCGTCGGCCGGCAACACGTACCAGGGCCTCGCAGCGTCCGTCCCGATGACCTGGACCTTCACCGCCTGACCCGCAGGGAGCGAGCCGGCGTGACGCCCTGATCCCGTCCCGCCGGCACGGTACCCCCCGCTCCCAGACCGAACTCCACAGACCGACGCCCCCCGACCGGCCTCCCCCCTTCCGGCCGGGTGACGTCACCCCCGGCGCAGTCCGACCGTCATCCCCCCGTCCGGTCGGACGCGTCCACCCCGGCGGCGCTCGGACGTCCCCCCACGCCCGAGCGCCGCCCCCCTTCCCCACGCACTCCCCGCACCCGCACCACCCGCCGTCCCTCCGGGGCGGCCGACCCCACCGGAGCAGCAGATGAGCCAGACCGCAGCGATCCCGCTCAGCGGCACGCTCGACCGTCCGGTCCTGCGCGGCCGTGCCGTCAGCCGCTCCGAGACCGTCCTCGCCTGGACGGTCGCCGCGGTCGCCGCCGTGCTGCTGACCGCCGCGGTGCTGTTCCTGTCCGCCGGTGGTCGCTGGTTCGTCGTCGAGACGCCCTCGATGGGCGTGGCCGCCCCGGTCGGCACCCTCGTGCTCGACATGCCGGTCGACGTGGACACGCTCGCGGTCGGCGACGTCGTCTCGTTCGCGACCGATGCGAACCCCGGCGTCGTCTACACGCACCGCATCATCGGCATCGACGCGCAGGGCCTGCACACCCGCGGGGACATCAACGGTGCCACCGACCCGTGGACGCTCACGCAGCACGACGTCATCGGCGCACCGGTGCTCCTCGTGCCCCACCTCGGCTGGCTGTTCCGCGCCGCACCGATCCTGCTCGTCGGCACCCTGCTGATCTGGACGCTCACCAGCGCCTTCACCGACCGCGTGACCCGCACCTGCCTGCGCATCGCCGGTGGTGCCCTCACGACCTCGTACGCAGCCTTCGTCCTCAAGCCGTTCGTGAACGTGACCACGATCACGAACACCTCGAGCCCCGAGGGGGTCGAGGCGACCATCGTCTCCTCCGGGATGTTCCCCGTCCGCGTCGAGGCCCACGGCGGCACCACCGTGCACCTGGTCGACGGCCAGGTCGGACGCGTCGTCATCCACGAGCTCACGGCGAACGGGCACTACCAGCTGACCTCGAACATCCACCTCGACCCGGTCGGCTGGGCTGCGCTCGTCCTGGTGTGCCTCGTGCCGCTCGTGCTCTGCCTGGCCGTCGGCCGTGTCGAACCGGTGCGTGCCTCGTGAGGGCCGGTCGCCTCCGCGACGGCCGGGTCGTCGCCGCACTGCTCGTCGTCGCCCTCGCCGTGGTCGTGCTGCTCAACCAGTTCGCTCCGACGCGGTCCGCGTACAGCGCGACCGTCGCGAACACCGGCAACACCGCGGCGACCGCGCCGTACTTCACCTGCGGTGCCGCAGCGCTGGCCGACGCCTCCGGCGCGCTGTTCGCCTACGACCTCGACGAGGCTGCCGGCGCGAAGACCGCGGCGGACTCGTCGGGCAAGGGCAACGCCGGCACCTACCAGGGGTCGATGACCACGACCGCGAACCCGGCAGCGTGCTCCCGCGACGGTGGTCCGGCGTACACGCTGAACGGGTCGACGAGCTTCGTCTCGACGCCGCGGGCCTACGCGAACCCGACGACCTTCAGCGAGGAGGTCTGGTTCCGCACCACGGTGGCCGGTGGACTGCTCATCGGCTTCGGCAGCAACCAGGTCGCCACCTCGGGGCAGCACGACCGGCAGATCTACGTCAACACCTCGGGGCAGCTCGTGTTCGGCTCGTACAACGGCACCACGCAGGTGATCACGTCCCCGAAGGCCGTCACCGACGGTGCGTGGCACCACGTCGTGTCGACGATGTCGCCGACGAACGGGATGCGCCTGTACCTGGACGGCACCCTCGTCGCGTCGAACACCGCGTTCAAGGCCCCGGAGAACTACACCGGGTACTTCCGCATCGGGTACGACACCATCAGCGGGTGGCCGGGGGCGCCGTCCAGGGAGTACTTCACCGGGTCGATGCGGTACGCCGCGGTCTACTCGACGGAGCTGTCCGCGACGCAGGTCGCGAACCACAACGCCGCCGGTCGCTGACCCACCGACACGGCGGACGGGAGGCGCGTGACGGGGTCGCCGCGCGCCTCCCGTCCGTCCGTGGGCGGGTGGGGGAAACCCCCACCCGATCGTGCGGTCACCACCGTCGAGCGGTGCTCGCGTCCGCCCCTACTGTGAAGCCGTGCAGAAAGCGATCGCCCTCTGGAGCTCCGCCGTGGACCTCCTCCTCGACGCGTTCCTCGGCCTCGTCTGGACCGTCCTCCTCGTCACGTTCCTCGCCACCTCGATCGGCAGCATCCCCGCCGCCGGGGTCGGGGTGCTCCTGCTGGTGGCCACGACCCTGACGGCCCGGTGGGCCGCCGAGCTCGAGCGCCGCCGCGCCGCGGCCCTCCGCGACGTCGAGATCCCACGGCCGATCCGCCGGACGACCCGCACGACCGGGCTCTGGCGTCCCGTGGTGCAGGCGTTCGTCGACCTCGCCGACCCGGTGACCTGGCGGGCGCTGGCGCACCACCTGGTGTCCACCGTCCTCGGGTGGGGGTTCCTCTCGCTCGTGACGCTCGCTCCGTTCATCGTGACGACGGCTCGATCCGGTCCCCTGCCGGGACTGCTCCCCGGTGGCACGGCCGGTGGTGTCACGGCGAGCGTGGTGCTCCTCGTGGTGACCGTGCTCTACGTGTGGGGCGCCGGCAGTCTCGACCGGGCGCTCGCACCGCTGCTCCTCGGCTCCAGCCGGACCGCGGCGCTGCAGGACCGCATCCACGCCCTCGCCGACGCCCGGCAGGGTGCGGTCGACGCCGCGACCACCGAACGACTCCGCATCGAGCGCGACCTGCACGACGGCGTCCAGCCCCGGCTCGTGGCGCTCGCGATGACCCTCGGCATGGCCCGGTCGCGCTTCGACAGCGACCCCGCGGCCACCCGGGAGCTCCTCGACCAGGCGCACCGCGACGCGAAGGACTCGATCACCGAGCTCCGACAGCTCGCCCGAGGCATCCACCCGGCGATCCTCACCGACCGGGGGCTCGACGCCGCGCTGTCCGCCGTGGCCGCACGCAACGCCGTCCCGACGACCGTCGACGTGGTGCTCACCGGTCGACCGCGGCCCGAGGTCGAGGCGGTCCTCTACTTCGCCGTCGCCGAGGCGTTGACGAACGTCGCGAAGCACTCCGGTGCCACGCGGTGCGCCGTCACCGTCGACCAGGTGCCCGGCGGTGTCCGGACCGTCGTGTGGGACGACGGGGTCGGTGGCGCCGGCACCGACGGTCACCCCGGCGGCGGACTGAGCGGGATGCGCGACCGCGTCCGCGCCGCCGGCGGCACCCTGCTGACCGAGAGCCCCGTCGGCGGCCCGACCCGAGTGACCGTGGAGCTCCCGTGCGCATCGTGATCGCCGAGGACGCCGTCCTCCTGCGGGCCGGACTCGTCCGCCTGCTGACCGACGCCGGGCACGAGGTGACGGCGGCCGTCGACACCGCTCCCGCCCTCCTCGACGCCGTCGCCGCCGACCGCCCCGACCTGGCGATCGTCGACGTGCGGATGCCCCCGACCTCCACCGACGAGGGGGTGCGCGCCGCGGTCCTCATCCGCGCGCAGCACCCCGGGGTCGCGGTGCTCGTGCTCTCCCAGTACGTCGAGGAGCGCTACGCGGCCGACCTCATCACGAGCGACACCGCAGGACTCGGGTACCTGCTCAAGGACCGCGTGGTCGAGGTCGACGAGTTCCTCGGTGACGTCGCGCGGGTCGGTTCGGGTGGCACCGTGTTCGACCCCGAGGTGGTCGCGCAGATCCTCGCCCGCTCGCGCCGCACGGACGGCATCGACACCCTGTCCCCGCGGGAGCTCCAGGTCTTGCAGCTCATGGCCGAGGGTCGGTCGAACAGCGCGGTCGCCGCTGCGATGCACATCACCGAGAGCTCGGTCGAGAAGCACGTCTCCGCCGTGTTCACGAAGCTCGGCGTCCCGGCCGAGGGCACCGGCAACCGCCGCGTGCTCGCCGTGCTCCGCTACCTGTCCGAGGCCGCCGGCCGGGGACGCTGACCGCGCACCCGCCCCGCCCGCCCACCCCGCACCAGCACCCGAAGGAACGAGATCCCCGTGACGACCATCGCCCCGCCCACCAGCTCCACGCCCCCGCCGGCTCCCCGACGTCCCCGCACCCTGCGGACCGTCCTGCTCGTGGTCGGCTCCGTGCTGCTCGTCGCACTGCTCGCCGTCGTCGTGGTGCAGTCCGTCGCCGCCAGCGACCGGCAGGACCACTCACGGACGAGTGCCGTCGACGAGTCCTTCGACCGCATCCGGATCGAGACCGGAGCCACCGACGTCCGCGTCGAGCGGGTCGACGTGGACCGCACGGAGGTCGTCTTCGTCGCCGGTGACACCCGACTCCGTGAACGGCACGCGGTCCGCGACGGGGTGCTCGACCTCACGGTGTCCGGTCCGGCGTGGAGCATCGTCGACCTCTCCGTCGGGGTCCGACAGGGCGCCCACCTGACCGTGCGGGTGCCTGAGGACGCCGCGGACGTCCCGGTCGAGGTCGACGCCACCGCCGGCGACGTGCTGCTCGCTGGCAGCTGGGGTGACGTCGCACTGACGAGCACCGCCGGTGACGTCACGCTCGACGGGCGGGCGGACGCCCTCGCCGTCGAGGCGACCTCGGGCGACGTGCAGCTCACCCTCGCTGCGGCGCCGCGGAGCATCACGGTCGAGACGACGTCGGGCGACCAGGTGGTCAGCCTGCCGGACGGCGACTACCGGATCACCGCCGAGGCCACCGTCGGCGACGTCGACAACGAGCTCGGTACCGATCCCGGTGCCGCGCAGCAGTACCGGTTCACGGCGGTGGCGGGCGACGTCGAGATCCAGCGCGGGACCGACCGCTGACCGGTCGGCGGACGGACGGGAGGAGCGTGGCGGGGTCGCCACGTTCCTCCCGTCCGTCGCCACCGTCGTTCGCCGATCGGACAGCGTGTCCCTCGGACACTCGGGTCGTTCCGGGGTCTCCGGCGTAGCCATGACCCTCACCGTCCGACCACGGGAGGAACCCACATGACCAAGGACGCGAACGCCGCCACGCAGGAGAAGCTCGGCGGGATCCTCGAGGCCCGCGACTGGGGTCGCATGCACGAGGCCTGGCACGAGGACGTCGTCGACCACGACCCCGCACCCGGGCAGGCGCCCGGACTCGCCGGCATCGTCGACTTCTGGACGGAGTTCACGACGGCGTTCCCCGACGTCACGCTCGAGGCCGACCCGCTGATCGTCACCGACGACTTCGTCACCGCGGTGTTCACGATCCACGGCACGCACACGGGTCCGTTCCAGGGGCACGAGCCGACCGGACGCTCGTTCACCGTCCGTGGCATCCAGGTGTCGAAGTTCGTCGACGGCAGGATCGCGGAGCGCTGGGGCTCGACGGACCAGCAGGGCATCGAGGAGCAGCTGCAGCTCGGCTCGTCCGACGTGCAGTTCGTCAGCAAGGGCTGACCGGGCCGCTCTGCCGGACGCCCCGGGTACGCTCGGGGCGTCCGGTACCAGCCGGGTCCGCCCTCGTCGAAAGGCACCCGTGCGTCTCCGACCCCTCCTCGCCACCGTCCTCGTCGCAGCGCTCGCGCCCGTCCTGTTCGTCGCCGGGCCGGCATCGGCCCACGACGTGCTGGTCGCGTCCGACCCGGTGGCCGACGCGACGGTCGCGGGTGACCTGGACCGCATCACCCTGACCCTCTCCGAGCCGCCGCTCAACGGCCTGCAGACCGGCATCGTGATCAGCGTCACCGACGCCCAGGACGCCGAGCACACGTCCGGCGAGGTCACGGTCGAGGGCAACACCATCGGCAAGGACCTCGACATCTCCGAAGCGGGGTCGTACTCGGTGCGGTGGCGGAGCGTCTCCGTCGACGGGCACCCGATCTCCGGCGAGTACCGGTTCGCGTCGAGCGGCCCGGCAGCGCTCGACTCCTCGACGACCTCGGGCATCGCGGAGACGCCGACCCCGACCGCTGCTGCGTCCTCCGCAGCGCCGACCGCGACGGCGACGGCGGACGCCGCGTCCGGCACCTCCGACGAGGTGTCGGCGACCCAGGCGGCCGCCGCCCCGGTCGACCACCGACACCACACGATCCTGCTGCTGATCGTCGCGCTGGTCGTCGTCGTGTTCGCCGGCGTCGTCGGCGTCCGCGCCCTGCTGGCCCGTCGGAACGGTGTCCCCGCCGCGGGACCGGACGTCGAGGACGACACCGCCGGGCACGACTCGGGCGAGCACGGCACGGTCGGGCACGGCACGGACGAGGACGGCACACGGCGGTGACCCGGGCGGCGCAGGTCCCGCCGGCCGACGCTGCCCGCGCGGCGCTCGCCGCCGTCGCCGGTCCCGACGCCGTCCCGCTCGTGCCCGCGATGCCGAGCACGCCGGACCCCCGGGCGGCGGCCGTGCTCATGCTCTTCGGAGTGCTCGACCGCACCCCGAGCACGCGCCCCGCCGTCGCCGACGCCGTGCACCGTGACCTCGACGTCCTGCTGCTCGCCCGCGCCTCGACCCTCCGCTCGCACCCGGGCGAGATCGCGTTCCCCGGCGGGCGCATCGACCCGGACGACGTCGACGCGCCCGCTGCGGCTCTGCGGGAGGCCCGCGAGGAGACCGGGCTCGACCCGTCCGGTGTCGAGGTCCTCGGCGCACTGCCCGCCGTACCGCTCGCGCACTCGAACCACCTGGTGCGGCCCGTGCTCGGGTGGTGGCGCGAACCGACGCCCGTGCGGGTCGTCGACGAACGGGAGTCCGCCGCCGTCTTCCGGACGCCCGTGGCCGACCTGCTCGACCCGGCGAACCGCGGGGTGACCGTCCTCCGCCGCGGCGGCCGGGAGTGGCGGGGGCCGGCCTTCACGGTACGGTCGGACCACGGCGTGCACACGCTCTGGGGGTTCACGGCGATGCTGCTCGACGCGCTCTTCGACCGGCTCGGCTGGACGGAGCCCTGGGACGCGGCGCACGAGCTCCCGCTCCCTGCGCACCGAAGGACCTGACCCCTGCTCTCCACCCTGCTCGTCGAGGTGCCGTGGCTCGCCTCCGGCGTCCTCGTCCCGGTGGTGTTCCTGGCCGGGCTGCGCACCAGCCGGCCACTGCTGACGGCGGCTGCCGGCATCGGCCTGTCCGCCGGCATCGAGGCGGTGCAGGCGTTCGTGCTCGGCATCGGCCGGGCCTGCGACACGAGCGACCTGGTCACGAACGGCATCGGCGCGGTGATCGGCGGCCTGCTCGCGGCAGCGGCGCTCGGGCTCGTGCGACGCCGGGCCACGCGACGTCGCTGACCGGACGTCGTAGGGTCTGGGCATGACCGTCGTCGCCCTGGTGCTCGCCGCCCTCGCCGCGCTCCTGCACGTCTGGATCTTCGTGCTCGAGTCCGTCCTCTGGACCACCCCGCGTGCGCGGAACACCTTCGGCACCTCCGAGCAGGAGGCCGCCGCCACACGCTCGCTCGCGTTCAACCAGGGCTTCTACAACCTGTTCCTCGCCGTGCTCGTCCTGGTCGGCATCGTCGTCGTCGCGTCGGGCGGCACCGCCGTCGGCCTGACGCTCGTCGTCGCCGGCACCGGGAGCATGCTGGCCGCCGCGCTGGTGCTGTTCACGAGCGACGCGACGAAGCGCCGTGCCGCCACCACGCAGGGCGCGCTGCCGCTCCTCGCGCTGCTCCTGCTCGGGATCGCCGCGCTGGTCTGACCGAGCGGTCGCGGCGCTGGTTCAGAGCAGCTCGGCGAGCAGGGCCTCGACCCGGCGGCGGACGTCGTCGCGCACCGGGCGCACCTGGTCGATCGGCAGGCCGGCCGGGTCGGTGAGCGCCCAGTCCTCGTAGCGCTTGCCCGGGAAGACCGGGCACGCGTCCCCACAGCCCATCGTCACGACGACGTCCGCCTGGCGCACCGCGTCGGTGGTCAGGACGGCGGGCTGCTCCCCCGCGATGTCGATGCCCTCCTCGGCCATCGCCTGCACCGCGACGGCGTTGATGCGGTCGGCGGGCTCCGACCCGGCGGAGAAGACGTCGACACGGTCGCCGCCGAGGTGCCGGAGCCACCCGGCTGCCATCTGCGAGCGGCCGGCGTTGTGGACGCAGACGAACAGGACGGCGGGCTTCTGGTCGGGCACGGTGACTCCGGGGGTCGTCGGGACGGGGTGGGGTCATCCTGCCGCACCGAGGTGAACGGACGGGCCCGGCGGCGGACGGGAGGCCCGTGGCGGGCCGGCACCGTGCCTCCCGTCCGTCCCGTGGCGCGTCCAGATCGTGACCCACCCGAGCGGGTCGGTGCGGTAGCGTCCGCGGGGTGATCGTGTGGATCAACGGCACCCACGGGGCCGGCAAGACGACGACGGCCCGCCTGCTGCAGCCGATGCTGCCCGACGCCCACGTGCTCGACCCGGAGAAGATCGGCGAGGTCCTGATGGACGTCCGACCGGCGCTGCCCGACCACGGGGACTTCCAGCACTGGGCCCCGTGGCGCCCCCTCGTCGTCGAGACCGCGCGGCGGGTGCTCGACCAGGTCGGCGGCACCCTCGTCATGCCGCAGACCGTGCTGGTCGAGGCCTACTGGCGGGAGATCGCCGACGGGTTCGCGCAGCACGGGATCCCGGTGCGGCACGTCGTCCTGCACGCCGACCAGGACACCCTGCGCCGACGGATCGAGGACGACGCCGTCGTCGGCTACTCGACCTTCCGGATGAGCCGCCTCGCCCCGTACGCCGAGGCGGCGGACGGCTGGCTGCACGACGCCGCCGAGGTCGTGTCGACCGTCGGACGCACGCCCGAGCAGGTCGCCCGGGGCATCGCTGACGGTCAGCCCGCGGCGGTCCCGGCGAGCCCGATCGCCGCGGGCTGACAGCGGGGACACCACCAGACGCGTCGGGGCGCGGAGCCGACCACCTCGACGTCGTCGCGGGCGCGCACCCGCGTGCCGCAGCGCAGGCACGGCCGACCGGCCCGCCCGACGACCCAGTGGCGCTCCCCACGACGGAGCACCCCCGTCGTCACCTGGTGGGCGTCCGGTGTCGTCGCCGAGTGGCGGAGCATCCGCTGCGCGGTGTCGAGCAGGGTCCCGACGTCGACCGTGCCGATCGGCCGGTCCGGGTGCAGCCCGCGGACGAAGCCGAGCTCGTTCGCCCAGAGGTTGCCGAGCCCGGCCACGCGCCGCTGGTCGAGCAGGACCGTGCGCACGGGCAGGTCCGGGTCGGCCGTGCAGCGTCGGACGGCCTCGTCGCGGTCGAAGTCGTCGTGGAGCAGGTCCGGGCCGAGGTACCCGACCGCCAGGTGCTCGTCGCGGGTGGGGAGCAGCTCGACCACGGGCAGCGCGATCCCCCACACCGTCCGTCCGTCGTCGAGGGCCATGCGCACCCGGGCGTCCTGCGCGGCGCGGACCGGCAGCCGCTTCCCCGCACCCGTCGTGGTCCACGAACCGGTCATCCGCATGTGGGTGTGGAGCGTCGTGCCGTCGTCGAACCGGGTGAGCAGGTGCTTGCCGTGCGTGGCGTGGGCGACGATGCGCCGGCCGCCGAGCGGGGTGCCGGCGTCGGCGCCGCCGCGGAGCTCGCCGCGGGCGACCAGGGCCCCGTCGACGGCACGGAGTCGAGCTGCCAAGCGGTGGACGGAGTCACCCTCGGGCATGCCCTCACGCTAGGCGGGGCCACCGACAGCGTCGGCGTCCCTCAGGCCGCGGCGGCGTGCTCCCGGAGCGCCGGGCAGTGCTCGGGCGTCGGGTGCTCGGTGATCGCGATGACCTCGTCGAGCCGGTCGCGGGCGGCCTCGAGCTCCGCGAGCTGTGCGGTGATCCGGTCGCGCTCGGCGACCAGCAGCGCGAAGGACTCCGGCGTCGCCACCCCCGCGTCGACGCACGGCAGCAGCTGCACGATGGTCCGGCTCGGGGGTCCGGCGGCGAAGAGCTGCTGCACGAGCTGCACCCGTTCGACGGACGCCGCCGCGTAGGACCGCTGGCCACCCGCGGTCCGCTCCGCGCTGAGCAACCCCTGCTCCTCGTAGTACCGCAGCGAGCGCACGCTCGCACCCGTCGCCGCAGCGAGGTCACCGATCCGCACGTCGTCTCCGATCCACACTTGCACCTGACACCGATGTGAGGTCCTACCGTAGCCGAGCCGCAGCGGGAAGGACCCGCCAGGCAGGAGGACACCATGGACATCGCCGGATCCGTCGCACTCGTCACCGGGTCGAACCGGGGCATCGGCCGCCGCTTCGTCACCCAGCTGCTCGAGCGCGGCGCGTCGAAGGTCTACGCGACCGCTCGCCGCCCCGAGCTCGTCGACATCGACGGCGTCGAGGTGCTGCCGCTCGACATCACCGACGAGACGTCGGTCGCCGCTGCGGCTGCCGCCGCGCAGGACGTCACGCTGCTCGTCAACAACGCCGGGATCGCCGGGACCGGCTCGCTCCTGCGCGACGACCTCGCCGACGCGCACCGGCTGCTCGACACCCACCTCTGGGGCACCCTGTCGATGCTGCGGGCCTTCGCACCGGTCATCGAGCGCAACGGTGGTGGCGCGGTGGTCAACGTGCTCTCCGCGCTCTCCTGGTTCGCGTACCCGGGGTCAGGTGCCTACGGGGTGGCGAAGGCCGCGGAGTGGAACATGACGAACGCGGTCCGGCTCGAGCTGCGCGACGCCGGGATCACGGTCCAGGGGCTGCACCTCGGCGCGGCCGACACCGACATGATGGCCGGGTACGACGGCCACATGACCGACCCGGCCGACGTCGCACGCGCGTCGCTCGACGGGGTCGAGCAGGGGCTCGCGGAGGTCGTCGTCGACGAGTGGAGCGCGATGGTCAAGGCGTCGCTCCAGCAGACGCCGGACGTGCTCGCGGCGCAGCTGGGCTGACAGGACCGCTCAGGTCAGGAGCGGTTCCAGCACGTCGACCACCAGGTCCGGACGAGTGACGAACGGGTGGTGGCCTGTCGGCAGCTCGACGGCACGCGTCGCCCTGGATGCGTGATCGCGCTGCAGGGCCGCCGTGGTGCTGCGGTCGTCGAGGCAGACCAGCGCAGTGGAGTCGACGTCGGCCCACCCGCGCCGTGTGGTCGGGGAGCCGAACGCCTCGGCGGCCTGGCTCGTCGTCCGGTCGAAGGCCGCGCGCTGGGTCGCCTCGTCGGCGTCCTGCAGGAAGCGGGCGCCGAAGGACGCCGGGTCGTACCCGTCGAGTGCGACCCGGCCGTCCTCGACCCGCACCGTCACCGGGTCCGGCTCCTCGGACATGATCGATCCCTGCGACGCTCCGACCGGCGGTGTGTAGCTCGACACGAGCACCAGGTGGCGGATCGAGGGGTGGGAGCCGGCCTCGGCGATCACCGTGCCGCCGTACGAGTGCCCGACCAGCACGACGTCGTCGTGCTGGTCGAGCACGGCACGGAGTGCGGCGGCGTCGGCCTGCAGGTCACCCCCGGCGGCGTCCGTCTCCCCGCACGACGGCAGGGCGACGGCCGTGCTGGGGACGCCGGTCCGTTCGCGGAGCAGGTCAGCGGTGGGGCGCCACCACCAGGCGCCGTCGCTCACGAGGGCGCCGTGGACGAAGACGAGGACGGGTGCACCGGTCATGCCCTGAACCTAGGCAGCGCCCGCGGACATGTCCGCCGTGTTCGCCGAGGGCGACCGCAGACGGACGGGAGGCGCGGTGCCAGCCGGCACCGCGCCTCCCGTCCGTCACCTGGTCGCCGCCGGACCGGGACGGTCTCCGGGGAACTCCTGACGTCAGAAGGCTCGAAGGCCGAATCGGTGCGTCGCCGTACGGAAGTCGGGGTCGCCGAGTCCGATGGCCTGGCTGGACACCACGGACAGTTCCCGAGTCCTGTCGAGCCAGGTCGCCCGGCACCAGGATTCGCCGTGCTTGCTCCCGAAGTGGATGCCGAGCGGACGGGTCTGATCGTCGAGCACGGCGTCGTGCACGAGGTCGGCGACGGCGGTGGTCACCGATCGGTCGTCCGATCGGAGGGTGGCTGTGGTGAACGACGCCCAACCGCCGACGAGCAGGTGCGACCGGAGACTGGGTTCGACGGCGCTCAGGGTGTCGGGGTGCTCGACGTCGACGAACCAACCGGTGCTCGGGTGCTCCAGCGAGAGGACCGTCCGGTCATCGCGCCACGATCGTGGGAGGGTTCCGGTCTGCATGAACGACCGTTCGTCCCAGTCGGCGGCGACATCGGCGAGGAACTCCTCGAGGGTCAGCCCGACAGCAGCAGCATCCACCTCGAGCGCGCTGCCCGTCCCGAGGGGGATCTTGAACGCCGCGAGCACCTCGGCGAATGCACCGGTGCGGAGTTCGGCCGTGTAGTAGGTCTCCGTACCGGCGGCGTCGTAGCGACCCCAGCTCGAGCGTTCCGTTGCAGCGTGGTCGCCGTGCCGACCTCGAGTCGGTGCGGACACCGGCGGGTAGTTGCTCTTCGCGATGCGGTACCCGGTGTCGCTCCGAGCAGGAAGGAGTCGGAGCCCCGTCGTCGTGCAGGTGCGTGGCCCTCGGCTCGTCACGTGTCCGCGGTGCCCTCCATGAACGACTGCACTGCTCGCCCGAGCTGCGCAGCGTCGTCCTCACGGACGGCGGTCAGTGGAGTGCGCTCCTCGAGGAACGGATTGGCGCCGATGAACCAAGCGCGGGCGACGTGCGCACCCTCGTGCTCCGCGATCGCGTTCCACGTGCGAGAGAGCAGCCGGAGTCGCCGCTCGAAGTCGTTCCCCGGGCGAGGACCGTCGGACTTGGCCCACTTCAGCGGGAGCTTGCGGTCCTTGCTCCCGGTGGCGGCAGCTACGAGTGTCGGGCCGAGAGCCGCGTTCAGTTCCTGCACGAGTTCCCGCAGGTCGAGCCGCGTCGACCGCGCGTGGTGCATCCCTGCTGCAACTGTCATGCCCCCAGTTTTACACCCCGGTCCCCCGTGCCACCAGCAGACAGTGCGACGAGCTGCCCGGGCCGTGCGGCGTACGGCGCACGGACGGACGGGAGGCGCGGTGCCAGCCGGCACCGCGCCTCCCGTCCGTCACCGGGTCGCGTCAGGAGCCGGGGCGCTCCTCCGGGCGGTCGGCGGACGTGTCCGCCGGCGCCGGGTCGAGGGTCGCGTCGATGCCGGGGTCCGGCGAGACGGTCTGCGTGTGCACCGGGAAGGCGTCCGGCGAGGTGCTGACCTCGCCGACGGCCGACGCGGAACGCCCACGGCCGCCGCGGATCCGGCGCACCAGGTCCCAGGGGCGACCGGACTGCCGCTGCTCCGGTGCGTCGACCTCGAGACCGTAGTACGCGCCGACGTGCTCGAGCAGGACCTCGCGCTCCGCCTTGTCGTACGCCCGGCGTTCCCGGTTGAAGGCGATCACGGTGGACCAGCAGACCATGAGCAGCACGACGCTGAACGGGAGTGCCGTGGTGATCGCCGCGGTCTTCAACGCGTTCAGCCCGCCGGTCAGCAGCAGCGCGACGGCGAGCAGGGCGGCGACGACCGCGAAGAAGACGCGGAGCCAGTTCTTCGGCTCGATGTCACCGCCCGAGGCGATCATCGCCATGACGAGCGACCCCGAGTCCGAGGACGTCACGAAGAACACACCGATGAGCAGGATCGCGCCGAACGTCAGCACGACGCCCGCGGGCAGGTCGGCGAGCAGCGTGAAGAGCGATCCCTCGACGTCGACGGAGCCGTCCGCGCCGACGAGGCCGCCGGCACCGTCGGTCTCCTGGTGGATCGCGGCACCGCCGAGGACGGCGAACCAGAGGAAGGTGAGGGCGGTCGGCACGAGCAGCACGCCGAAGACGAACTCACGGACGGTGCGACCGCGCGAGATCCGGGCGATGAAGATGCCCACGAAGGGGGCCCACGACATCCACCAGCCCCAGTAGAACGTGGTCCAGGCGCCCTGCCACTCCTCGCCCGCGGCGCCCTGCTGCGCGGTGACGTTGAAGGACAGGCCGACCACGTTCTGCAGGTAGGCGCCGATCGACTGGACGAAGTCGCGGAGCAGGAACTGCGTGGGGCCGACGATCAGGATGAAGAGCAGCAGTGCCGCCGCGAGGATGAGGTTGAAGTTCGAGAGGATCTTCATGCCCTTGGTCACACCGGTGACCAGGGAGACGATCGTCACGGCGGTGATGACCGCGATGATCGCGATCTGGCTGACGGTGCTGCTCTCGGCGAGGCCCGCGCTCTCGAGGCCGGCACCGATCTGGATGACACCGAGGCCGAGCGAGGTCGCGACACCGAACAGCGTGCCGATCAGGGCGATCACGTCGATGAGGTTGCCCCACCCGCCGCGGACGCGGTTGCCGAGCAGCGGTTCGAGTGCCCAGCGGATCGAGACCGGGCGGCCCCTGCGGTGGATCGCGTACGCCAGGGCGAGGCCGAGGACGACGTAGATGGCCCAGGCGTGCAGGCCCCAGTGCAGGAAGGTCTGGGTCATCGCCTGCTGGGCGAGCTGGTTCTCGGTGCCCGTGACACCGGGCCGGGGCGAGGCGAAGTGACTGAGCGGCTCGGAGACACCGTAGAAGACGAGGCCGATGCCCATGCCCGCAGCGAAGAGCAGGGCGAACCACGAGCCGGTGGAGAACTCGGGTTCGTCCTGGTCCTTGCCGAGCTTGATGTCGCCGTACCTCGAGAAGCCGACGAACAGGGAGAACCCGACGAAGAACGCCGCGATGAGCACGTAGTACCAGCTGAAGTTGCGGACGATCCCGCTCTGCAGTGCGGTGAACACGGCCTCGGCGGACGACGGCGCGATGAGGGTCCAGGCGACGAAGCCGAGCACGATCACGGCGGCCGGCCAGAAGACCCAACGAGCGAGCTGGGGGGTGGTGCGGACCGGCTCACCGGGCCGGAGTTGATCGGATGCGGTTGCGGGTGGTCTGGTGGTGGCCATCCGTCCATGGTGCCTGATGTGCTGTGGAACCGTTCAGGCGGGGCTGTCCTGGCCGGGGTCGACGGTCCGCGCACGCATCGTCGCGACGAGTCCGCGCCGCCGCTGGGACGCCTGCTGCTCGAGCCGACCGGCCAGCCGGTCGGCGGCACGCTCGACGAGCGGCTGCCCGGCGCCGTAGTGGCCGACGGTCGCGAAGAGGCCCGCCACGAGGTCCTCCGGTGCCGGCCAGTGCTGCAGGACGCGCGGCGCTCCCTCCGGGCCGAGCAGCGCCGTGACGGCCGCCCGGTCCCGCCAGAGCGGCACCAGGACCGGCGTCGCCATGTCCAGGGCGCTGACCGCGGTGTACGGGTCGTTCGAGCCGGAAGCGAGCCCGCGGACGGCGATCTCGACCAGCTGCTGCAGGGCGAACTCGACGTCCTGCACGGGCGTCCTGGCGGTGCCGAGGACCACCGCGGCGCGCAGCGTCCGAGCGGTGGCGGCGTCGACCGTCGGCCTGCTGCCCCCGTCCGCGCGGACCCGGACGACGACGTCGCCCTGGATCACGTACCGGCCCGGGGTCGCGACGACGTCGACCAGACGGTCGTTGCGGCCCGCCCAGGCCGTCAGGGCGCGCCACTCCACCGACTGCACGTAGCCGTCGGCCGCAGCCCGGACCGCGGACCACCCGTCCTCGGGCACGACGACGGGGGCGATCGTCCGTCGATCGTCGTCGCCGTCCCGGTAGGCCTCGTCGACCGCTGCACGCAGGTCGGTCTGCACCTGCCGCTGCAGCGACGTGATCTGCGTGCTCGACGCGATGTGGTGGATGAAGAAGACGAGCACGCCCACGTCGAGCACGGCGAGCAGGACCGCGACGTGGATCGCGACGACGGGGACGAACGGGTCGCCGTCGTCGACGTCGGTGTGCACCGTCCGCAGCACGACCATCGCGTAGAGGAACGTCGACGTGAACGCCGCGAGCACGAGCTGGTTCGCCCGGTCGGCCGTGAAGTTCCGCACGAGCCGCGGGCCGTACGTCGAGGACGTGGTGGCGAGGACCGAGATCGTGATCGAGAACGACGTCCCGGCGACCGTGAGCATCGCCGTGCCGATCGTCGTCAGGATCGACCGACCGCCCCCGGCGCTCAGCGCGTCGAGGAACGGCACCGCGGGGACCCGCCCGTCGAGGACCTCGCGGTCGAGGGTGACGAGCAGCTGCGCGGCGACGATCGCCACCACACCGAGCACGGCCGGCAGGAACCAGAAGGACTCCCGGATGCGGACGAGGAGAGCGTGCATGGACTGGTCCGTTCGTCCCGGTGGTCAGAAGTCTCGCGACGTTTCGGTGACGGGGCCCCCGATCCGTCGGAGGTGGACGCGCCGCACGAGCCGGATCACCAGCTCGTGGTCCCCGATCTCCAGCGTGAGCGACCGGGGGGCGTCCGCCACGCGGTCAGCCCCGGAGGAAGTCGGCGATCGCCGTGTCGCCGCCGTTGAAGCGGATGGTCCGACCGGCCGTCGACGGGTCCTCGAGCACGTCCGCGACCACGTGGGCCACGTCACCGCGCGGGACCTGCGACGCCGAGCCGTCCCAGTCGACCGAGCCGGTCGGCTCGTCGTCGGTCAGGGTGCTCGGCGCGACGACCGTCCACTGCAGCCCGGAGTCCCGGAGCACGGCGTCGGCGATCATCTTGGACTGCGCGTACGCGAAGAAGTCCTGGTCCTGGGGGATCCCGTGGTCGAGCTTCGACCCGGACCACGAGACCATCACGTAGCGGTCGACCCCGGCCTGCGCGGCGCCCTGCATTGACAGGACGGCGGCGTCGCGGTCGATCGCCCAGGTGCGGTCCGCGGAACCGCCGCCGGCACCGGCCGACCAGACGACGGCGTCGTGCCCGCGGACCAGGTCGGCGAAGTCGGTGAGCGACTGCTCCTGCACGTCGGCGACCCGGGGCTCGCCGCCGTGGGCGCGCACCTCGTCCTGCTGGTCGGGGTCGCGGATCACGGAGGTCACGCGGTGTCCGCGCTCGGTGAGGATCCGGGTGGCGAGGAGTGCGACCTTGCCGTGGCCGCCGAACAGGATGACGTTGCTCATGGCCCGGACGGTACGCGGTGCGGCTCGGAAGCGGCGGGAGCGGGTCCGTCCCCCAGCGCCCGGCGAGTACCGTCCGGTGCGACACGACGGGAGAACCGATGAGCAAGCACGACGAGCAGCACACCCTGGTCCGCACCCTGGCACTCGGGTTCCTCAGCGGTGGACGGAGCAGCACCCCGCTGGCCGTCCTCGCGCTGAACCACGACAACAAGGCCGTCAAGGGCGACTGGCAGCAGTGGAAGGCCTTCAGCTCGCCGCTCGGCCGCGGCCTGCTCGTCGCGTCCGCCATCGGCGAGCTCGTCGGCGACAAGTCCCCGAAGGCCCCCGCCCGCATCTCGCCGCTCGGCCTGGTCGGCCGCATCGGTGCCGGTGCGTTCGCGGGTGCGGCGCTCGGGACGACCGGTCGGCGCGACCTCCGACTCGAGGGCGCGATCCTCGGTGGCGTCGGCGCGATCGTCGGCAGCTTCGCCGGGTGGGCCGCCCGCAAGCTCCTCAGCAGCTCCGGCCTGCCCGACCCGGTCGGCGCGCTCGCCGAGGACGCGGCGGTCATCGCCGGCTCCGTCAAGGTGGTCAGCTGGTCCTGACCGGACCGACACCGGACGGGAGGCACCTGGCGGACCCGCCACGTGCCTCCCGTCCGTCCGGCGTCCGGTCCGTCGCCGTCCCGCCCGCCGGGGAGCACCGGCAGGGCCTGCCGCACACGGGGACGCGCGCCTAGCGTGGCCCGCATGGACATCGTCGTCATCGGAGCCACCGGCCACATCGGCACCTTCCTGGTCCCCCGCCTCGTGCGCGCCGGGCACCACGTCAGGGTCGTGACGCGCGGCACCAGCAGCCCGTACGCGGAGGCTCCCGAGTGGGAGCAGGTCGAGCGGATCACCGCCGACCGCGAGCAGGAGGACCGGGACGGCACGTTCGGCGACCGGATCGCCGCTCTCGGCGCCGACGCCGTGGTCGACCTCGTCTGCTTCACGCTCGGGTCGGCCGAGCAGCTCGTCCGGGCGCTCCGCGGCAGCCGGACCCACCTGGTCCACTGCGGGTCGATCTGGCGCGCCGGCGTCTCGCACGTCCTGCCGATCACCGAGGAGACCGCCACGCCGCCCTTCGGCGAGTACGGCACGCAGAAGGACGCCATCGCCCGGATGCTCCTGCAGGAGACCGCCGACGGCGGGGTCGTCACGACGTCGATCCACCCCGGGCACATCAGCGGTCCGGGCTGGATGCCGATCGGTCCGCTCGGCAACCTCGACCCCACGGTGGTCGAACGGCTCGCCGCGGGCGAGGTCGTCGAGGTCCCGGGCCTCGGCGCGGAGTCGATGGCCCACGTGCACGCCGACGACGTCGCGCAGCTGTTCCAGCTCGCGGTCGAGCAGCGGGACGCCGCCGCCGGGCAGGACTTCTTCGCGACCGCCCCGACGGCGCTCACGGTGCGCGGGTACGCCCACCTGGTCGCGTCGTGGGCCGGCCGGGAGGCACGGCTCGAGTCCGTCGACTGGGACCGGTTCCGGCAGACCACGGCTCCGGAGCACGCCGACGCGAGCTGGGAGCACCTGTCCCGCAGCCAGGTGTTCAGCACCGAGAAGCCGCGGCGGGTCCTCGGGTACGCACCGGCGTACACGGCGTCGGCGACGGTGCGCGATGCGCTGCGGTGGCAGGCGGAGCACGGCGACCTCGACGTGCCGGAGTCGTTCCGGCCCTGATCCCGACCGTCAGCTCGACGCGGTGCGCCCCGGGAGCGCGAGTGCCCCGCGTCGGTGCACCGCCCAGACCGTCGTCGCGAAGCCGACCAGCACGGCAGCGCCGACCGTCACGGCGGTCCACCCGCCGGCGTTCCAGAGCACGCCGGCGATCGCCGACCCGACCGCGCCGCCGGCGAAGTTCCCGGTGACGAACGCCGTGTTCAACCGGCTGCGAGCCGCGGGGTCGATCGGGAACAGCCGTGTCTGGTTCAGCACGTTCGTGGCCTGCACCCCGACGTCGAGCAGCAGCACCGCGACGAGCACGACCACGATCGACCGCGCCCCCAGCCCCGCGACCACCAGCGAGACGAGCACCAGCACGAGCGCGGCACCGGTGACCGGGACCGACCAGCCGCGGTCGTGCAGCCGCCCGACGCGCTGCGCCGCCACCGCCCCGGCGAGCCCGACCAGACCGACGGCGCCGATCGCGGTGGTCGAGTACCCGAAGGGTGCGCTGCTGAGCAGGAACGTCAGCGCCGTCCAGAACATCGTGAACACGGCGAACACCGACGCGCTGACGACCAGCGTCACGCGGACCGCCAGGTGTGCCCGGACGACTCCGACCACCGACGCGATGAGCTGCGGGTACCGCACCCGCTCGCGCCGTGGCAGGCGCGGGACCGCCCGCGCGAGCAGGAACGCCAGCACGACCGCGACCACCGCGGCCAGGACGTACACGCTCCGCCACCCGGCGACCTCTGCGATCACGCCGCTGACGGTCCGGGACAGCAGGATGCCGGTGAGCACGCCGGACGCGATCGTCCCGACCACCCGACCACGTGACGCCGGGTCGGCCAGGTCGCCCGCGAGCGGGATGAGGAGCTGTCCGGCGACCGTCGTGGCGCCGACCAGCGCGAGTGCGACGAGCAGGGCGCTGAACCCCGGGGCGAGTGCGGCCGCGAGCAGGGCCACGGCGGAGGCTGCGAGCACGCCCGGCACCAGCCGACGACGGTCGACCACGTCGCCGAGCGGCACGAGCAGCAGGATCCCGAGGGCGTAGCCGACCTGCGTCAGCGTGACGAGGAACCCCGCGGACGCGGGCGAGGTGCCGAGGTCGGCGGCGATGTCGTCGAGCAGCGGTTGCGCCCAGTACAGGTTGCCCACCGCCGCACCGCCCGCGACGGCGAAGAGCAGCGTGCGGCCGCGGGTCATGGTCGCCGGAGCCTGCTCTCTGCTCACCGGGACGTGCCCTGGTCGGTGTCCGCATCACGGCGGAGGAGCAGGCCGACGGCCCACGGGCCGGGCTGCAGGCGGACGGCCGCCTCGGCGAGGACCCGTCGCTCGTGTTCCCGGTCGCGGGTGAGCTCGTGGACCTCCTGCTCGGCCTGCCACCGGAAGCGCAGGCGTGCCCACGGCCCCGGTCGCCCGGACAGTGGTGTGGCGACGGCGGAGGTGTCGGTCACGCGAGCTCCTGTCCCGTCGCGTCGGCCGTCGTCGGACCTGTGGCACGCTCGGCGATCCGCTCCGTTGCGGCCCACGACGCGAGTACCCGCAGCGCGTCGGCGGTCGCGCTGCCCGGGGTCGTTGGGTAGATCGTCAGCGACAGGCCGGGGTCCTCGGTGAGTTCCAACGACTGGAAGTGCAGCTCGATCGGTCCGACCACGCCGTGGTCGAAGGACTTCACGCCGGCGTAGTGCCGCCGCACGTCGTGGGACGCCCAGAGTTCCCGGAAGTCCTCGCTGCGCATCGCCAGCTCACCGATGAGCGCCGCGAGCTCCCGGTCTCCGGGGGCCCGACCGGCCTCGCGCCGGAGGATCGCGACGTTCGTGTGCGCCGCGCGGTCCCAGTCACGGTAGAAGTCGCGCGCCCTGGAGTCGAGGAAGATGTACCGCGCGAAGTTCATCGGTCGGTCGCCCGTGACGATCTCGGCGTGCAACGCCCACCCCAGCGTGTTCGCGGCGACGATGTCCTGCCGGTTGTTCACGATCATGGCGGGCGCCTCGGTCACGACGTCGAGCAGGTACTGCAGCTCCGGGCGCACGGCGGCGACCGGGACGGACCGGGCCGCCCGGCGGGGGCTGGTGTTCTGGTGCCGGGCGAGGTCGCGCAGGTGCTCGTGCTCGGCGGCGTCGAGCTGCAGCGCCGTGGCGACGGCGTCCAGCACGCTGTCGGAGACGCCCTGCAGGTTCCCGCGCTCCAGCCGCGTGTAGTAGTCGATGCTCACGCCGGCCAGGCGGGAGACCTCCTCGCGCCGCAGTCCGGGGACGCGCCGACGGGTGCCGGAAGTCAGGAGGCCGACCTGCTCCGGGCTGATGCGTGCGCGACGGCTGGACAGGAAGTCGCGGGCTTCGTCACGGTGATCCATGCGCCCCACGGTACGGCCGTGCGGGATCCGCAACGAGGTGCTGCCGGAACCCCCGTCAGCGCACGGTGTCTCCCGTCAGCGCACGTTGGTGAGCGGCACGGACAGGATCCGGTCGTCGCCGTCGCGTGGGTCGCCGCGGCCGTCGGTGTTGTTCGTCACGAACCAGAGGGTGTCGTCGGGGCCGGGCAGCACCGTGCGGATGCGCCCGTGCTCGCCCTGGAAGTACACCGTCGAGCTCGACGGGTCGGAGACCGGGACGGCGCGGACGGACTCCCCCTTGAGGTTCGCGACGAACACGGTCTCGCCGATCACGGTCAGCCCGCTCGGCGAGGCCTCGTCCGTCGACCACTGCTGCACCGGGTCGACGAACCCGCGGTCCTCGCCGCCGGTGCCCTCGACCTCGGGCCACCCGTGGTTCCCCCCTGGCTCGATGACGTTGAGCTCGTCCCAGCGGTCCTCCCCGAACTCCGCGGCGAACATCGTGCCGTCCTCGGCCCAACCCATGCCCTGCACGTTCCGGTGCCCGAGCGACCACACGGGCGAACCGTCGAACGGGTTGTCGTCGGGTACCTGGCCGTCCGGGGTCAGCCGCAGGATCTTGCCCGCCAGGGAGCCGCGGTCCTGCGCCTCGGACCGCTGCCCCGCGTCGCCGACGCTCGCGTAGAGCATGTCGTCGGGGCCGAACGCGATGCGCCCGCCGTCGTGGAAGGTGTTCGCGGGCAGCCCGTCGATCACCGTCGTCGCCGCACCGAGCCGGTACGAGCCGGTGTCCCCGGTCAGGTCGTACCGCTGGATCCGGTTGCCGTCGTCGGCGGTCGAGTAGACGAACAGGTCTCCGTCGTGCAGGGCGAGGCCGAGGAGTCCGCCCTCGCCGCCGTGCCGGACCCCGTCGACGGTCCCGACCTCCCGCGTCGACCCGTCCGCCCGGAGTTCGAGCACGCGCGCCGAGTCCCGCTCGCTGACGAACGCGTCGCCGTCGTCGCCGACGGGGACCACCGACCACGGCGCCTCGAGGCCCGAGACGACGTCCGTGGTCCGGCCGTCCGGCGCCAGCTGGCCGGCAGCGAGGTCGGCGGGCGGGCTCGCGGTGCTGCCCTGCCCGGCGGGGTCGCCCGGACCGGTCGTCGCGCGGTCGTCCGAACAGGCGGCCAGGCCGAGGGCTGCCACGGCGGCCAACCCGAGGGCGGACCAGGTGCGGCGGCTGCGGCGTGTGCGGGTGGTGTCCACGGTGATCCTCCCGGGTCGTGCCCCGAGTCCACACGGCCCCGTCGGGAAACGGCTGGGGGTTCCCGGCGGAACCCCTCACCGCTGCGCGGGGCGGCCTACCGTCGGCGCCACACCCACGGAAGGACCACCGCATGACCACCATCGCCATCGTCGGCGCCGGCAAGGGCCTCGGGCTCGCCGTCGCGGACCGCTTCGGCCGCGAGGGCTTCGACGTCGCCCTGATCTCCCGCAACCAGGACCGGCTCGACGCGCTCGCCGCCGAGCTCCGGTCGTCGGGGTACCGCGCGCAGGGCTTCGCCGCGAACGTCCGCGACGGGGACTCGCTCCGCGCCGCGCTCGAGGCCGCCACCGAACAGCTCGGCCCGATCGAGGTGCTGCAGTACAGCCCGCTGCCCGCGAAGGAGTACATGCGCCCGGTGCTCGAGACCACCGCCGAGGACCTGGTCGGCCCGATCGAGTTCTCGGTCTACGGCTCGGTGAACGCCGTGCGCCAGGTGCTCCCGGGCATGCGGGCGATCGGGACGGGCACGATCCTCTTCGTCAACGGCGGCAGCGCGGTCCGACCCGGCGCCCGGGTGACGGGCACGTCGGTCGCGTTCGCGGGCGAGAGCGCCTACGCGCAGCTCCTCCACGACGCGGTGGCCGACGAGCACGTGCACGTCGGTCAGCTGATCATCCCGTTCGGCATCGACGACGGACAGGACGACCACTCGTCGGCTGCGGTCGCCGAGCGGCTCTGGAGCATCCACACCGAGCGCGGGGACTTCCGGACCCACGCCGAGCCGCTGCCGGAGTGAGCGACGACGGACGCCGGGCTCGTGGCGGGATCGCCACGGGCCTCCCGTCCGTCGCACGGTGCTTCGTTACGCCCGAGCCGGCAGCGTCAGCGCGCGGTGCGCTCGATCGCGTCGGCCATCGCCGCGGCGACCGAACGGTTCGCCTCGGCCGTCGGGTGGATGCCGTCCGGCGTCGTCCCCGCCACGTAGGCCCCGTCGGCCGCCCGGAGCGAGCGGAACGGGTCGACGAACGCCCACCCGTGGGCGTCGGCATCAGCGTGCAGCGCATCGGTCAGGACGATCTGACCCGAGCGACGGTCGGCACCCCACCGGCTCCACGTCCAGTCGGACGGCGGACCGGCGACGACGAGGACCCGCGCCGCACCGACCTTGCGGACGATCGCGTCCACACCGGCGATCGTCCGGTCGAGCGGGACGGCCTGGTTGACGTCGTTCGTGCCGACCTCGACCACGAGCACGCGCGCCTGCGGGACCGGACCGATCTCCGCGAGGACCTGGTCGGCACGGTACCCGCTGTGCGCGTAGCCGCCGACGGCGCGCAGCCGGTCGTCGGACTCCAGCTGGTGCAGCCACGAGTCGGGTCGGGCGGTGATCGAGTCGCCGGCGTACGCGAACGGCACGGCGTCCGGCAGCGCCGGGGTGCTGAGCGCTCCGGAGACCACCTGGTCCGGCGTGCTCGGACGAGCGAGGTCCGTGGTGCCGCGTTCGACGCGGGTGTCGGCTGCTGCGGCGACGGGGCGGTCCTCGGCGCTCGCCGTGTGGGGTGCGGCGACGACGAAGACGCCGGCCCCGACGAGGCAGGCTGCGGAGACGATGCTCGCGACGACGGCGAGACGGGTGGTGCGGGTCACGGGTACAGGTATCCTCCGGATCGCCCGCCGGGACCAGGCCCCAGACCTGGGGAACGCGCAGCGTCGCTGAGGGTCCTCGCGGCCGTTCCCAGGTTCGGGCTCACGGGGCACGGCGCACCACCGGGCGGGAGCTGCGTCCGGCGGTCGCCCAGGTGCCCGCCGTCACGACGAGCGGGAGGCCGAGGGCGAGCAGCGCCAGCACCGGCCAGTCCGCCACGAACGGCAGGTGCGTGGTCCCCGTCGGGCCGCCGTCGAACCGCAGGGTGAGCGCCCGGATCGGCAGCAACCCCAGCAGCGTGCCGACGACCGCGCCGACAGTGGTGAGGATCGCCGCCTGCCACGCCGACACCCGGCGCCGCAGCACCGGTTCCGCCCCGATCGCGTCGAGCACCTCGTCGTCCCGGCGTCCGTCGGAGCGGGCGAGCCCGACCGCGACGGCGGTGGCGCCGATCGTGACGGCGGCGGCCAGTGCGAGGACGAGGGCCTGCACGGCGGCCTGGTCGTCGACCGGACCGCGCTCGTAGGCGAAGCCCGGACCACCCCACCGTTCCCGGTCAGCGCCGCCACCGCTCTGCCACGCGGACGACAGCGCGTCGTACTGCGACGGGGTCAGGTCCTGCGGCAGGTGCATGGCGAGCAGGCCGTCGACCAGCGGGACCCCGTGGGCCGCTGCCGTGTCCCGGGTCATGAAGACCCCGACCTTGATCCGTGGCGTCTGCACGTCGACGACGGCCGGGATCGTCGTCGAGGCATCGGGGCGGGTGTCCTCGAGCTGCGCGGTGTCGTCGATCGTGCGGTTCCGGAAGGTGTCGATGCGGACCGCTCCGTCGCGGACGTACTCGGGCCAGAGCGACACGGCCTCGCCGTCCTCGAGCGCCCGTCGGACCTCGGCGGACGGACGGTGCCCGGTGAGCAGGGCGTAGTCGTCGACCGTCCCCGCCGCGATGTGCGGCTCGCCGCTCCCGACGCTCTGCAGGAAGCCCGCGCAACCGGTCGTGTCGTACGTCTGGCAGTCCCGCTGCACGAAGTCGTGCGGCGTGGTGATCGTGGTCGGCTCCTTGCCGGCGTCCTCGCGGTTCACGGCGAGCACGTGCAGCCGGACGCCGTCCAACGCTCCGGAGAGCACGCGCGCGGCCCGGTCGGTGACCGCGGCGTCGTACCCGTCGCTGTACCCGTCGCGGTCGGTCAGCGAGACGTTCGCGGTCGCGACCCCGACGGCGGTCGTGTACTCGTACCCCCGGACGAAGCGGGCGTGCTCCGAGGCGCTCCACGTGATCACGACCGAGGCGACGAACACGACGCTCATCACGCTCGCGAGCACCGGGACCGTGCGGACCGGGTTGCGTCGAGCGTCCCGCGCGGCGATCCGGGCGGACAGACCGAGGCGCGCCGAGAGCCGTGCGACGCCGGCCAGGACCCACGGCGACGCGAGGGCCACACCGAGCTGCACCAGGCACGGCCCGAGCGCGACCCCGACGCCGGCGAGCACGGCCCACCGGTCCTGCTGCACGGGTCGGTCGTTGAGCAGGAGCACGCCGACGCCGCACGCCAGTGTCATCGCCGTCCCGCTGACGACCAGCACGGGGACCCAGGTCCGCCGCCGCCGTTCCGCTCGGGGACGGGGTGCAGCGGGGCGCAGGGACCCGCGGAGGGCCGCGAGGACGTCGATCCTGGTCGCTGCACGTGCCGCGACCAGGGCCGCCACGAGCCCGGCGACGACGGCGACCGCCGCGATCGTGATGAGGGCGAGTGCCGGCACGTGCAGCCCCGGCCAGGTCCCGACGTTGCCGTCGTCGAGCAGGTGGAACGCCAGCACACCGATCCCGGTGCCCAGGGCCGTCCCGAGCACGGCGCCGACGAGACCGAGCACCAGCCCGGAGCCGGCGACGACCGCCCGCACGAAGCCGCGCTCACCGCCGAGGCTCGTGACGATCGCGTACGTGCGGGTGTCCGCCCGGGTGCCGACCAGGAACGCGGCACCGGCGAGCAGTGCGACCTCGAAGGCGGCGAACACCCCGACCAGCGCCAGGGCACCGAGGTACGCGTTCACGGTCGTCTCGGTCGGGACGCCCTCGAGTCGGTCCGCCGGCGGGTCGAGCACGACCGGACGGGACTCGACGACGATCCCGTGCGCGTTGAGCGCGCGGATCTCCGACCACGTCGGGGCGACCTCGGGCAGGAACACGGTCGTGTCCGACCCACCCCGCTGCACGGAGTACGGGAGCTCGGCCGGCAGGGACCCGGGCGGCAGGAACACCCCCTGGGCACCCGGGCCTGAGGCGGCGTCGCGCATGGTGCCCGTGACGGTGAACCGCTCGCGGACCGGATCGGTCACCGTCAGTGTGTCGCCGACGGACAGGTGGAGGCGCTCGAGCGTCGCGGGGGTCACCATCGCCTGGTCGGGGGAGGTCGGTGCACGGCCGGACAGCACGTGCCAGTGTCCGTCGAGGTCGGGCGACCACGTCGCTCCCTCGTCCGCGGAGACGGCGACGGGCACCCCCGGGCCGGCGACGACGACCTGCGTGGTCCGGACCGGGATCGCCTCGGCTCCCGCCGGCACGTGGTCGAGCAGGTCGGCCCAGGGGGAGTTCTCGTCCGCCCTCGTCACCGGGCTGTCCGGCGCGGAGTCGGTCAGCTGCCACTGCAGGGGATCCTGCCGCATCCCGGGCAGGTCCGGGCCGGACAGGCGCATCTGGGCGGCTGCGTGGCCGAGGTCGTACCGGAGTTGCTCCTGCACGGTGGGCAGTGTGGACTGGATGACCACGGCCGCCGCCGCGAACCCCGCGGTGGGGATGCCGATGAGCGACACGATCAGCACCGCGCGGCCGATCTTCGCGAAGGCCAGGCGGCGACCGAGTCGGAGCGCCGGCCAGAGCCTCACGAGGCCGCTCGGCCGACGAGCGACTCGACGCCGGCGTAGACCGTCTCGTCGACGACCCGTCCGTCGCGCAGGAAGACGACCCGGTCCGCCCAGGCGGCGTGCCGTGCGTCGTGCGTCACGAGCAGGGCGCCCGCTCCGTTGTCGACGTGCCGACGGAGCATCCGGAGCACCACCTCGCCGGTCTGCGAGTCGAGCGCACCGGTCGGCTCGTCCGCCAGCACCAGTCGCCGGTCACCGACGACGCCACGGGCGATGGCGACGCGTTGCTGCTGCCCGCCGGACAGGTCGTCGGGGAAGGCGTCAGCCCGGTCACCGAGTTCGACGTTCTCGAGCGCGAGTTCGGCCGCGCGGCGGGCCTTGCTCGCCTTCCACCCGTCGAGCTCCAGCGGGAGGGCGACGTTCTCGACCGCCGTGAGGGACGGGATGAGGTTGAAGTCCTGGAACACGAACCCCACGAGACGTCGACGCAGCGCCGCGAGCTCCCGCGCCGGGCGGTCGGAGACCCACTCGCCGCCGATGCGCACCTCGCCGCTGGTGGGCGGCAGCAGCGTTCCGCACACGCGAGGAGGGTCGACTTGCCGGACCCGGAGGTCCCCATCACCGCGACCATCTCTCCTCGTCGGATCGTCAGGTCGACACCCGCCAGTGCGGTTACGGACCGCTCACCGGAGCCGTACTGGACGCTGACGGCATCGAGGGCGAGGAGCGCCTCGGAGTCGGCGGCGCTCATCGGACGCCCTCGTGTGCCGTGTCGGCGAGGGAATCGACCGGTGCCTTCGGTACATGTGCCGCCGGCGGCATGTACCGCGCGACGGAGCTCTCCACGTGGTCGAGCCACCGGACCTCGGCCTCGGCCTGGAAGACCATCGACTCGAGGACGAGGGACCACGCCAGGTCCTCCGACGGGTCGGCGGAGCGCTTCAGCCGCGTCAGGTCCTGCAGTGCACGCATCGCCGAGGCGCGCTGCACCTGCACCAGTCGAGGGACGTCGATGCCGGGGACCGTGACGGCGAGCGCGAACTTGATCGCGAGCTCGTCGCGACCGCGCTTCGCGGGCACCGGCTCGCTGAACCAGCGTGCGACCTCCTCGCGGCCCGCGTCGGTCGCCGTGTAGACGACGTGTCCGTCGTCGTCGGCGTCGCCGCGGGCCACGAGTCCGTCCCGTTCGAGACGGTCGAGCGTCGTGTAGACCTGGCCGATGTTGAGCGGCCAGCTCCCCCCGGTGCGGTGCTCGAACTCCCCCCGGAGCTGGTACCCGTACCCGGGTCCTCCCACCAGCAGCGCGAGTACGCCCATCTTGACGCTCATCGTGACTCCCCCGCCTCGGTCCCTCTCGGACATACCGAGTATGCACATACCGGGTAGCCCCCGACAAGCCCAGACGGGTCACGAAGTGGTCACGAGACGTGACGGGAGGCCCGTGGCGGTGTCGCCACGGGCCTCCCGTCCGGTGCCTGGTGGGGTCACTCCCCCAGCTTCGACAGCTCCGCGAACTCCTCGTCCGTGAGCTCGATCGTCGCGCCCTGCATGTTGTCCTCGAGGTGGTCGACGCTCGAGGTGCCCGGGATCGGCAGCATCACGGGCGAGCGCTTCAGCAGCCACGCGAGCGCGAGTTGTGCCGGCGTGGCGCCCTTGCGCTGCGCGATCTCGGTGAGCGGCGAGTCCTCGCCGGTCAGTCCACCGGTCGCGAGCGGGAACCACGGGATGAAGCCGATGCCCTGCTCCTCGGACCAGTCGAGGAGCTCCTCGGCGTCGCGCTTCTGCAGGTTGTAGAGGTTCTGGACGGTGACGATCTCGGCGTGCTCCTGCGCGGCCTTCACGTCGTCGACGGAGACCTCGGACAGGCCGATGTGGCGGATCTTGCCCTCGTCCTGCAGCTTCTTCAGCTCGCCGATCTGGTCCTCGAGCGGGACCTTCGGGTCGATGCGGTGCAGCTGGAACAGGTCGATGCGCTCGAGGCCGAGGCGGCGGAGGCTCATCTCGGCCTCCTGGCGGAGGTACTCCGGGCGGCCGACCGGCGGCCACTCGTTCGGGCCGGTGCGGGTCAGGCCGGCCTTGGTCGCGATGACGATGTCGTCGCCGTAGGGGTGCAGGGCTTCACGGAGCAGCTCCTCGGCGACGTACGGGCCGTAGGAGTCGGCCGTGTCGAAGAAGTCGACGCCGAGGTCGACCGCGCGCTTGAGGACACGGACGGCCTCGTCGTGGTCCTTCGGCGGCCCCCAGACGCCCGGGCCGGTGAGCTGCATGGTGCCGTAGCCCAGGCGGTGGACCTCGAGGTCACCGCCGATGCGGAACGTGCCCGAGGCGGCGGCAGGACGGTTCGTGGTGTCGGTACCAGTGGTCATGACCCCGGTCTACGCCCGTGGAGTGACCCGTTGCTGGATCGGTGTCCCCCTGGCGCGTGCGACGGGCAGCGCGGGCGCCCTGGTCAGCGACCCGGGCGTGGGTGCGGCGTCTCGCCGGTCGCGAGCCCGGCGACGAGCTTCGCGATCCGGTTCGCTCGTGCGGAGACGCTCGGTGCCGTGACGACCCGGTGCAGCACGGCGTACCGGTTCGTCGCGTCGAGCTCGGCGAACAGCGCGGCCGCAGCGGGTGCGGCGTCGAGCGCGGCCCGCAGGTCGTCGGGCACGGTGGCGGTCGCCGCTCCGGCGTAGGCGCGGTCCCACCGTCCGTCGCCCTTCGCGCGGTCGACCTCGGCGCGACCGCGTGGGCGCATGCGGCCGGCGTCCTCGAGTGCCGCGACGAGCCCGATGTTGCGCTGGGACCAGAGCGACGCCCGGCGGCGCGGGGTGAAGCGCTGCCGGAAGGTCGCCGTGTCCCGGCCGCGCTTCTGCCCGTCGATCCACCCCGAGCACAGGGCCTCGTCGAGCGCCTGGTCGTACGTCAGCGACGTCGGCTCCGTCGTGCCCTTCTTGGCGAGCACCAGCCAGACGCCGTCGGGATCGTCCTCGTGCTCGTCGAGCCAGGCACGCCAGGCGGCTGCGTCGGGGAGCACCAGGTCGTCGTCGTCCACGCCGTCATCGTAGGACGGGCACCGCGGCCGCGGGCGGACCGGTCAGCGAACGCCGCCGCCGCTGCTGATCCGCACGGCGTCGGCCCACTCGTGCACCCAGCCGGGCAGCGTGAGGTCCCGCGCCGCGCCGCCCGCCGCGGCCACCACGTCGTCGGGCGTCACCTGGCCGCCCTCGCGCCGCAGGAACCGTGCCTGGACGACCGCCCGAGCGACGACCGCGCCCTGCCGGACGAAGGTCTGCTCCATGTACACGGCGCGCTCGTCGACGCCGAGCACCCGGGTGTGCAGGGTGAAGCGTTCCCCGAGCGTCAGGGAGCGCTTGTACGTGATCGTCTGCGCAGCGACGACGGCGTACCAGCCGCGGCGGGCGGACTCCTGCCAGAAGCCGGACCCGTACAGCAGGTCGTAGCGGCCGAGGTCCATCAGCGTCAGGTACCGGCCGTTGTTCACGTGCCGCAGCGTGTCCAGGTCCGTCGGCAGCACGCGGAAGGGCGTGCGGGCCTCGTCCCACAGCGAGGGGCGCCGCCCCGGTCGCAGGGCGGCCAGCCGGAGGCGCAGGCCGAGGAGGAAGAGCCGGAGGTACAGGTTCACGGGTCGATCACACCAGTGCCGGGCTGAGCGTCCGATCCCGTTGGAGGAACCGCACGAGCGCGTCCGGTGTCGAGTGCAACACCGTGCAGCGGAACCTGCAACCGCCTGGTCGGGGCGGTTCAGCCGAGCGGGCCGCCCCCGGCGCCGCTGATCCCCGGGTGTGCCGACTTCGCCACGCCTTCGATGATCGCGTGCTCCCCGGATGCCTCGGACATCGCGCGCTCCCCGACGCGCGGGTCGACGGGCTCCAGGTGCGCCAGGGCCTTCCGACGCCGGGCGTTCTGCACCTCGAGCACGACGAGCAGGGCGGCGACGACCACCACGAGGCCGATGACGATCCAGACCACGGTCATGACGTTCCCCTTCCGTCGCGGACACTGTCCGTGCCCTCAGCGTAGCCGTGCCGGTACCTCCCTGACGAGGTGCCGGCAGGAGTAGACCTGCACCCATGCAGACACGCAAGCTCGCAGACCTCGAGGTCGGCTCCGTCGGCCTCGGCACCATGGGCATGAGCGCCTTCTACACGGGCGCCGGCACTGACGACGACGAGTCGATCCGCACGATCCACCGCGCGATCGACCTCGGCGTCACGCTCTTCGACACCGCCGAGGCCTACGGCCCGTACACGAACGAGGAGCTCCTCCGTCGTGCCCTCGGCGACCGCCGCGACCAGGTCGTGATCGCCACCAAGTTCGGCCTCTACCGGCACGAGGCCGGCGAGCAGACCCCCACGCAGCAGCGCGGCATCTCCAGCGCACCCGAGTCCGTCCGCGAGGCGCTCGAGGGCTCGCTCCGCCGCCTCGGCACCGACCACATCGACCTCTACTACCAGCACCGCGTCGACCCGGCCGTCCCGATCGAGGACGTGGTCGGACAGCTCGCCGGCTTCGTGCAGGAGGGCAAGATCCGCCACATCGGGCTCTCCGAGGCGAGCGCCGCCACGATCCGCAGGGCGCACGCCGTGCACCCGATCACCGCGCTCCAGAGCGAGTACTCGCTGTGGACGCGCGACCCGGAGGGCGACGTGCTCGACACCCTCCGCGAGCTCGGCATCGGCCTGGTGCCGTACTCGCCCCTCGGCCGCGGCTTCCTGACCGGCGCGATCACCAAGCCGTCCGACCTGGACGAGGACGACTTCCGCCGCCAGAACCCCCGCTTCGCGGAGCAGGCGTTCGCCGAGAACATGCGGATCGTCGACGCCGTCACGGCGATCGCCGACGAGGTCGGCGCGAAGCCCGGGCAGGTGGCGCTCGCCTGGCTGCTCGCGCAGGGCGACGACGTCGTGCCGATCCCCGGCACCAAGCGGGTCTCGCGGCTCGAGGAGAACGTGGGCGCCGCCGACGTGACGCTCTCCGCCGACCAGCTCGCGCGCCTGTCGGCGCTGCCCGTGCCGACCGGTGACCGGTACCCCGACATGTCGTCCATCGGTCGCTGACGCGACCAGGAGACGGACGGGAGGCGCGGTGTCGGCCGACACCGCGCCTCCCGTCCGTCACGGTGTCGGCGGTCGCTCCGGAACGCGCGTTCCGGGGCCGCGGTGCGTGATGCGCGCGACCCGTGCTCGTCACGGGGCGGAAACAGGGGCTCCCTAGCGTCGAGGTGACACGTGACCGGCACCGCGACGGGGGCACCATGACCAGCACGACACCACCACGCACGACCACCGGACCGGACGGGGTGGACACGGTCCCGCCGCTCGGTCGGCTCCTGCCGCTGGGCCTGCAGCACGTCCTGGCGATGTACGCCGGGGCGGTCGCCGTCCCGCTCATCGTCGGTGGGGCGCTCGGGTTCGACCGGGCCGACCTGGCCTTCCTGATCAGCGCCGACCTGTTCGTCGCCGGGCTGGCGACGATCGTGCAGTCCGTCGGCTTCTGGCGCTTCGGGGTCCGCCTGCCGCTCGTGCAGGGCGTGACCTTCGCCGCAGTCGGTCCGATGATCGCGATCGGCAGTGCGCACGGCATCACCGCGGTCTACGGGGCGACGATCGCCTGCGGGGTGTTCATGGTGCTCGTGGCGCCGTGGTTCTCGCAGCTCGTGCGGCTGTTCCCGCCGATCGTCACCGGCACCGTGATCCTGATCATCGGCGTCTCGCTCACGAGCGTCGCCGCCGGGTGGATCACCGACGGTGGGGAGGACGGTGCTGCCGATCCGCTCGACGTGGCCTTCGCGGCCGGCGTGCTGCTGGCCGTCGTGCTCGTCGAGCGCTTCGCTCCGCGCGGGCTCGCGCGGGTCTCGGTGCTGTTCGGGCTCGTCCTCGGCACCGTCGCGGCGCTGTTCGTCCCCGGCATGGTCGACGGTTCGGGGATCGGCGACGCCGCCTGGTTCGCCGTCGTCACGCCGTTCCACTTCGGGCTGCCGACGTTCGACCTCGCGTCGATCGTGTCGATGCTCGTCGTCGGGCTCGTCATCATGACCGAGACCACGGGGGACATGGTGGCCGTCGGCGAGGTCGTCGACCGTCCGGTGTCGCGTCGCACGCTGGCCGACGGACTGCGGGCCGACGGCCTCGGTACCGTGCTCGGCGGGGTCTGCAACACGTTCCCGTACACGGCGTTCGCGCAGAACGTCGGGCTGGTGGCCCTGACCGGGGTGCGCTCGCGGTACGTTGCGACGGCCGCCGGCGGCATGCTCGTCGTGCTCGGGCTCGTGCCGAAGGTCGCAGCGGTCGTCGAGGCGGTGCCGCACGCGGTGCTCGGCGGTGCCGGGGTCGCCCTGTTCGGCATGGTGGCGGCGAGCGGCATCCGGACGCTCTCCGAGGTGCGGTTCGACAACCGGAACGTGCTCGTCGTGGCGCTGCCGCTCGCGATCGCGCTGCTGCCGACCGTCGCGCCGGAGATCTACGGGGCGTTCCCGACGTGGTTCACGCTCGTGTTCGACTCGGGCATCTCGGCCGGAGCGATCGCCGCGATCCTGCTCAACCTGCTGCTCGGGTCGCGCGGGCTGCGGGAGCGCTACGGCGCCGACCCCGCCGTGGGGTCGTACGACGCGGTGCGCTCGACGGCGCCGGTCGCGACGGTCGGCGACGGCCGGTCCTGACGCGGCGCGCGCGCCGGGCCGCGCCGGGCCGGGCGCGCCGCGCCGGGCGCGCCGCCGCCGCGCCGGGCGCGCCGCCGCCGCGCCGGGCGCGCCGCCGCCGCGCCGCGCCGCCGCGGCTCCCGCGAGACTCGGCTCCGCGGACACGTTCGCGGTCGTGGGACCACGAACGTGTCCGCCTGGGCGAGACTCGGCGCCGGGCGCCGGGCGACCGCGTGGTCAGCTGCCGCGGTAGGTGCTGTGGGCGAAGGGGCTGAGCAGCAGCGGCACGTGCAGGTGGTCGGTCCCGGTCACCGTGAACGCGACGACGACGTACGGGTGGAACGTCGGGACCCCGGCGACGCGGTGGTGGGCGCCGGTGTCGAACCGCAGCTCCAGGTCCCCACGGGGCAGCACGTCCGGCCCGAGCCCCGCGCGCCCGTCCGCGTCCGTCTCCCCCGTGGCCAGGACCTCGCCCTCGGGGGTGCGCAGTGTCAGCGCGACACCGACGGCCGGGGTGCCGGTGCGGGCGTCGAGCACGTGCGTGGTCAGGTGCGGGACGCCGAAGGTCGCTCGGATCCGGTGCACGGCGATGTCGGCCAGGGCAGCGGTGGCCTCGGTCACCTCGGCGTCCGGCTCCCCCGCGAGGCGCCGCTCGAGCTCGGCGAGGAGTTCCTCCGGCGTCCGCCCGGCGGCACGCACGAGGAACACCCGGCCGAACCGGTCCTCGTACGCGGCGTTCCCGCGGGCGATGGCCGCTGCGACGTCGTCCGCCGCCGTCGCCATCGCGCCCTGCTCGCGGGCCGACGACGCCTCGGTGGTGCGCTCGCCGATGCGGGGGTGCTCGGCGAGGGCGGTGTCGAGGTCCGCCGCGGTCCACTGCGCCGCCGCCTCGGTGGCCGCTGCGACCAGGGCCGGCACGGTGCGGAACGGTCGAGCGGCCACCAGGGCGTCCGCCCACGCCGGCACCGCTGCCCAGTGCAGGGCGGTCCGTCGGGCGTCGTCGGCGGGGGCGGAGTCGAAGTCGCGGAGGTCCACCCGCCACACCCTAGGGACCGCGCGTTACGCCGGCGTTTCCCGGGGCTCCTCCGCGGCACGCAACGTCGGCGGAGGCTCGCAGCGGTACAGCGCTGCGAGCATCCGCCAAGATTGCGTCCCGCGGCTTCGGCGGGCTCAGAGGTCGGCGGCGAAGGACGCGATCCGGAGCTGCAGGTCCTCGATCCGGCGGACCCGGGCGGCCTCGACGTCGTAGCCCTCGTACGCCGGGGGCACCGGGCGTCGGACGTTGCGGGAGCACTGGAAGTCCTGGCAGACGAGGGTACCGACGGTGTTGCCGTTCCGACCGGCCTTCCCCGAGCGCTTGGCGGCGTAGAAGACGACGTCGTTGGGCAGCTTGACGTCCTGGCACCACGAGCACTGCGCCCGTGCACGCGGCGACGCCTCGGCCTGCCGGAACAGGATGCCGACGAGGTCGCCCTCGAGCGTCGGGACGACGGCGTAGGCGCGGCGCGCGGTCTTCGGGTCGCGCCAGCCGAGGAAGTCGAGCGACTCCCAGTCCAGCGTCTCGAGGTCGGTCGGCAGGGTCAGGTCGGTGACCTCCTTGCGGGAGGCGTTGACGAAGGACGAACGGATGGTCTTCTCGCTGATGGGCAGCACGGTGTGGTCGCTCTCGACGGGCCCGGGCGCGGGTGCGCGCCGCACGGGCGGAGGTGTGGTCAGGGTTCGACGGACGCGGCCGTGCCGGACGGCACAGCCGGGGGCGTCACGCCCTGATGCCGGCGCTCTGCGCGCCGACCACCTCCTGCTGACTCACGGTCCCAGCCTACGACGGCGTGTCAAGCCGGGCGTGTCGCGTCGTCGACCCGGTCGGGGAGTCGTCGTCGCTCCGGTCGGGGAGTCGTCGTCGACCCGGTCAGGGAGTCACGGAGCGGGCCGCAGCAGGACGACCGACCCGTCGAGCGCGGGCCGCCGGCGGAGTGCCCCGTACCGGCTGTCCCACTCGCCCGACGCGAGCGCGCTCCGCAGGGCGGCGACCGATCGGCGAGCGGTGAGGTCGTCGACCAGGCTCCACGCCGGGTCGGCGGCGCGGACCTCGGCGTCGAGGAGCCGTTCGGGTCGCGCGTAGTAGCCCTCGCCGAAGCCGTCCACGCAGGTGAACGGCACCGGGAGGCGCACGACCTCGACGGACGGTCCGACGAGCGTCGCCAGCCGGTCGACCGTCGGCAGCGTGTCCGCCTCGGCGGCGACCACCGCGGACGCGTACTCGGCGAGCCAACCGGTGCGGAGCCGGTCCGGGTCGCGCGCGAGGACGACGACCCGGCCGTCCTCGGGCCGTGCGAGCCCGGCGACGGTGTCCACGCTCGGGAAGGTGAGCAGCACCGCGTCGGCGTCCCCGTCGGAGACGACCCGCCGGTCCGCGGGCACGTACGAGACCGGACCAGGCCGTTCCTCGCGCACGGTGCGGGCATCGGCCAGGGACCCCGCGACCGCACGGACGAACGTCGGCTCCGGGCGGCGGTGTCGTCGCAGGAGCGCCGCTGTGTCCTCGTCCACCGGCATCCTCGTCACGGCCCCACCCTACGAACGCTCCCTGCTAGCGTCGTCGCATGGTCTCCGGGGGATTCGCCGTCGTCAGCATCGTCTACCTGGCGGTCGTGCTGCTGTTGCTCGTGCTCGTCGTCGCACTCATCGTGCTCGTGTTCGCCGCGATCCGCGTGCTGCGGTTGACCGCGACCGAGAAGGAACTGCGCATCGACCGGCTCCGCGTGGACTCGCTCGTCGACACGCTCGGGAGCGACGACGGCACCGACGGCACCGACGGCGCCCCTCGCCCCGAGGGACCCGCAGGACCGTCCGCTCCGTGACGACCGACCGCTGACCACGGCGGTCGTCCGGTCGGCCCGTCAGTCGTCCAGCTCGGCCTCGCCCGCACGCACGGCGGCGAGCCGCTCGGACCGCTCCGTCGCGGCCCAGGTCCCGAGCAGCGCGAGCGACCGCTCGGACTCGCTGCCCGGCTCCGCCGAGTAGGTGAACATCGTCAGGCCCGGGTCGGCGACGAGCTCGAGCGCCTCGAAGTCCAGCTGCAGCTCCCCGACGACGGGGTGCGCGATGCGCTTGCCGCCCCGTCGGTGCACCCGGACGTCGTGGGCAGCCCACCAGCCGCGGAACTCCTCGCTCCGTGTGGAGAGCTCGCCGACGAGCGTCACGAGACCGGGCTCGCAGGGGTTCGCGACGGCCGCGGCGCGGAGGACGGCGACGGCCTCGCGCGCGGTGGCCGACCAGTCGGGGAAGAACTCGCGCGCGGCCGGGTCGAGGAACGTGAACCGTGCGGTGTTCACGGGGCGCCCGGGGCCCGCGAACATCGGCGCGTACAGGGCCCGGCCGAGTTCGTTCGTCGCGACGACGTCGCCGCGCTCGTTCCGCACCCACGCGGGCGCGCCGGTGATCGCGTCGAGCAGGCGCTGCACGCCCGGCCGGACACGCGTCGGCACGTTCCGGTGCATCACCTTGACGCCGGCGTTGGCCAGACGGGCGAGGTCGAACAGGTGCGTCCGTTCGTCCTCGTCGAGCTGCAGCGCGCCCGCGAGTCCCTCGAGCACGCTGTCCGAGACGCCCTTGAGCGAGCCGCGCTCGAGCCGCGTGTAGTAGTCGACGCTCACTCCGGCGAGCATCGCGACCTCGTGCCGACGCAGGCCGGGCACCCGGCGGACGCCGCCGCCGAACGACGGCATGCCGACCTCGTCGGGGGTGAGCCGCGCCCGCCGCGAGGACAGGAAGTCACGGATCTCGTTGCGCACGTCGATACCCATGGCACGAGCGTACGTGGCGGCACCGTCGCGACGACAGGCACCGGCGGTACCCGTGACGGACGGGAGGCGCGGTGCGGGTCGGCACCGCGCCTCCCGTCCGGTGGTGGCCCGGCTAGGAGACGGGCGGGACCGCGTGCACCGGCTCGGTGGCCGCCGGCGCCGCCGTGGCGGCGTCCGCCGCTCGGGGAGTCACGCGCACACGCGCCACCCGGTGCCCGTCCATCTCGGTGACCTCGAGGCGGTGCTCGCCGGTCTCGACCACGTCACCGACCTCGGGCACGCGGTCGAGGTGCACCTGCACGAGCCCGCCGACGGTCTCGTAGTCGCCGTCCGGCAGCAGCGGACCGCCGTCGGCCGCGAGGTCCTCGAGCACGGTCGCACCGTCGATCCCGTCGGACTCGGCGGCCGGCGGGTCGTACTCGTCCCTGATGCGGCCGACGAGGTCCTCGAGCAGCGCCTCGAGCGTGACCATGCCCGCACTGCCGCCGTACTCGTCCACCACGAGCGCGATCTGGTGTCCCTCGGTGCGCATGTCCGCGATGGCACTCGACAGCGACTTCGTCTCCGGCAGCGCGAGCACGGGGCGCACGAGCGTCGAGACGGGTGCCGTCGGGTCGGTCGGGCGGAGCAGGTCGCGGAGGTGCACGAAGCCCGCGACGTCGTCCCGCGAGCCCTCGGTGACCAGGTACCGGGTGTGGCCGACCTCGATGGCGTGGTCGGTCGCGTCCGCGATGCTGAGCGAGGCGTCGATGGTCGAGACGTCGTACCAGGGGCGCATCGACTCGCGGAGGATCCGGTCACCGGCGTCGAGGGCGCTGCGGGCGATGCGACGGCCCTGCGCGTCGATGGCGTCGTGGTCCTCGACCAGACCGCGGAGCTCCTCCGTGCTCATCGACTCGCTGCGGGCGTCCGGGTCGCCACCGAGCAGCCGGACCACGCCGTTCGTGGTCTTCGACAGCACCCAGATCACCGGGCGCATCGCGGTCGCGAACCGGTCGAGCGTCGGCGCGACGGCCATCGAGAAGCCCTCGGCGCGCTGCAGGGCGAGGCGCTTCGGCACGAGCTCGCCGAACACGAGCGACAGGTAGGCGATGACCAGGGTCATCAGGACGAGGGCGACGGCCTCGGCCGCCCCCTGGTCGAGTCCGAGGCCGGACAGCAGCGGCGCGACGTCCGGCGCGATCGACGACGCACCGTACGCGGCCGAGAAGAACCCGGCGACGGTCACGCCGATCTGCACGGCGGACAGGAAGCGGTTCGGGTCACGCCCGAGCGCGGCGACCCGGGCTCCGCGGGAGCCACGTCGCTCGAGCTGCTGCAGCTGTGACTCGCGGAGCGAGACGAGGGCGATCTCCGCCGCGGCGAAGACACCGCCGACGAGCACGAAGAGGATGACGAGCCCGAAGGCGATCCAGGTGTCGGCGTCCATCAGCGGGACACCACCGTGGGTCGGCGACGGGCGGGCGGTCTGTGGTGATCGTCCATGCTGTGATCCTGTACAGCCATGCTGGGACGCCGCCGCGCCGGTGCTGCACGAGTGCTGTGGGTCCGGGGTGCACGGACCGGGACGTCAGCGGTCCCGACGATCCGCCGGGTCGCCCGGGTCGGATCGAGCTCGGGTCGGATCGTGCTCGGGCCGGGTCGTGCTCGGGTCAGATCGTGAGCGAGCGGCCGATGCGGGCCTCGAGCCAGGCCTCGGGGTCGATCGGCGTGACACCGTCCATCAGGACCTCGAGGTGGAGGTGTGCGCCCGTCGAGACGCCGGAGGAGCCGACGCTGCCGATGAACTGGCCGGCCTCGACGGTGTCGCCGGCCCGCAGCGGCGACGACCCGGGGATCATGTGCCCGTACAGGGTCGAGACCCGGCGGCCCTCGATCACGTGGTCGATGATCACCGTCGTGCCGTACGAGAAGTACGTGCCCGAGACGCGGACGGTGCCGGCGGCGACGGCGCCGATCGGGGCGCCCATGCCCGGGTTGAAGTCGAGACCCTGGTGGAGCGAAGAGCACGCGGCGCACGGAGCGGAGCGGTACCCGAACCCGGAGCTCATGCGCACCGGGCCGGGGAACGGCGAGCGGACCTCGCCACCGTACGACACCGCGCCCTCGGCGCCGCCGTCACCGGCGACGACGACCTGCTGCCCGCCGCCGACCGTGAAGTCGTCGCGGTCGAGGGCGGCCGCCGTGACCGCCTGGGTGACCGCGTAGTCCTGGGTGCGGACCTGCGGCGCGAGCGTGGACGTCGCTGACGAGGTGCCGGCGCTGGCGTGGGCGGGCATCGCGGACGCGGCGAACATCGCGAGTGCGGCAGCGGCGCTGGTCAGCGTGATGCGGCTCGCGCGGTGCGAGCGGGACGGGCGCGTTGCACGTGCCGCGGGCGTCGCGGCGACCGGCAGCGCGGCACTCCGTCGACGGACGACCCGGGTGATCCGCGCGTCGACGTGCTCGGTGGTGGCCCGGGCCTCGGTCGTGCGACGTCCCGACCGCGCAGCGACCGGGACGGTGTGCGGAGCCGGAGCCGGAGCCGGAGCGGCCGACGACTCGGGTGCTCGTCCGGGCGCTGGTGCGGGGGAGACGGTCGCGACCGCCGGGGCCGCGTCCGAGCGGGACGGGCGGGGAGCGCGGGTGCGACGCGCTGCCTTGCCGGCCGCTGCGCGCTCGGCCTCGAGGGCAGCGCGACGGGACAGGTGCACGACCGGGGTCTCCGGCTGCTGCTGGTCGGTGTCGTGTGTCGTCGTCATGGCCGCAGACCATTCTGCACGAGTCTGTCGCTTTGTACAGGGGCGATCGTGATCTTCCCGTTACCGAACGGCTGACAGTCCGCTGACGTGTCACCGCGGTTGCGTGCCCGCTGGACGTCGCGTCGGTAGTGTCCGAGACCAGCGACCGGAAGGACCTGCGCCATGGCCCGAACGCCGCGGGAACGCCACGAACCCATCGACCTCGCGACCGCCGAGGTCGTGCTCGCCGGCACCCAGGAGCTGCTCCCCGTCCTCCGGGCGTCGGCCGTCCGTGCGGGCGTCGACGCCGCCAGGATGCGGGTCGTCGGGGTGGACGACCTCCCCGATCCCCACGAGCACGCCGACGCCGACCTCGCGGTGATCGCCATCCGCCGACCGGGCGACGATCCCGCGTTCCACCGGGCGCAGGAGGCCGCGGAGCTCATCGCGCCGCTGCTCGCGCCGAACGCCGTGCGCATCGTCATCACGGTCTCGGGGGTGACCCGGCTCGCCCCGAAGGTCGAGCGGACGCTGACGTCCGAGGTGCTCCACCAGATCGGCGTGGCCTCGGCCCGCTCGGGCTTCAAGCGCCCCTTCCGGAGCATGCGGACCCGCCTCGGGACCGCCGGACTGCGGGCCGCCGGGGTGCGGGTGTTCCGGATCACGATCTGACCCGACCCCACGGCAGGGCCCGACCGGGTATCTTGACGTCGAGAGAAACCGCGCCGCGAGTACCGTGGACGGACCGAGGTCCGGCACGGTCGAACAAGGGAGTACCCGCCAGCATGGCCAAGATCATCTACACGCTCACGGACGAGGCACCGTTCCTCGCCACCCACTCGTTCCTGCCGGTCGTCGAGGCGTTCGCGCGCACCGCGGGGGTCGACGTCGAGACCCGCGACATCTCGCTCTCCGGTCGGATCATCGCCCAGTTCCCGGAGCGGCTCACCGACGAGCAGCGCCTGGACGACGCCCTGGCCGAGCTCGGTGAGCTCGCGGGGACGCCCGAGGCGAACATCATCAAGCTGCCGAACATCTCGGCGTCGATCCCGCAGCTCAAGGCGGCGGTCAAGGAACTCCAGGCGCAGGGCTACGACCTGCCCGCCTACCCCGACGAGCCCACCACCGACGAGGAGCGCGACGTCCGGGCCCGCTACGACCGCGTCAAGGGCAGCGCCGTCAACCCGGTCCTGCGCGAGGGCAACTCCGACCGCCGCGCGCCGCTGTCGGTGAAGAACTACGCCCGCAAGCACCCGCACCGCATGGGCGCCTGGAGCCACGAGTCGCGGACCAACGTCGTGACGATGGGCAAGGACGACTTCCGCTCGAACGAGCAGTCGTGGATCGCCCCCGCCGACGACACCCTGACGATCGAGTTCGTGGCCGCCGACGGCGACACCACCGTGCTCAAGCAGTCGATCCCCGTCCTCGCGGGCGAGGTCGTCGACGGCACCGTCCTGCACGTCCGCGCGCTCGAGGCGTTCCTGCAGGACCAGATCCGTGCCGCGCAGGACCAGGGCGTCCTGTTCTCGGTGCACCTCAAGGCCACGATGATGAAGGTCTCGGACCCGATCATCTTCGGCCACGTCATCCGCGCGTTCTTCCCGAGCGTGTTCGAGCGCTTCGGGGCCGACCTCGCCGCCGCCGGACTCAACCCGAACGACGGCCTCGGCTCGATCCTCGCCGGGCTCGACAGCGTGCCGAACGGCGCGGAGATCACGCAGGCGTTCGCCGACGGGATCGACGCCGGCCCCGAGCTCGCGATGGTCGACTCGGACAAGGGCATCACCAACCTGCACGTGCCGAGCGACGTCATCGTCGACGCCTCGATGCCCGCGATGATCCGCACCTCCGGCCACATGTGGGGCCCGGACGGCGAGGAGCACGACACCCTCGCGGTCATCCCCGACTCGAGCTACGCCGGCATCTACCAGGCCGTCATCGAGGACTGCCGCGCGAACGGCGCCTTCGACCCGTCGACCATGGGCTCCGTGCCGAACGTCGGGCTCATGGCGCAGAAGGCCGAGGAGTACGGCTCGCACGACAAGACCTTCGAGCTCCCCGATGACGGGAAGGTCCGCGTCGTCACGAGCTCCGGTGAGACGGTCATCGAGCACGAGGTCGAGCAGGGCGACATCTGGCGTGCCTGCCAGACGAAGGACGTGGCGATCCGCGACTGGGTGAAGCTCGCCGTCACGCGCGCCCGTGCCACCGGGTCGCCCGCCGTGTTCTGGCTGGACGAGACGCGTGCGCACGACGCGAACCTGATCGGGCTGGTCCGGCAGTACCTCGGCGAGCACGACACCGACGGGCTGCAGATCGAGGTCATGGCGCCCGAGGACGCCATGCGCTTCTCGCTCGAGCGCATCCGTCGCGGCGAGGACACCATCTCGGTCACGGGCAACGTGCTCCGCGACTACCTCACCGACCTGTTCCCGATCATGGAGCTCGGCACCTCGGCGAAGATGCTCTCCGTCGTCCCGCTCCTGGGCGGCGGCGGGCTGTTCGAGACCGGTGCCGGCGGCTCGGCCCCGAAGCACGTGCAGCAGCTGGTCGAGCAGGACTACCTGCGCTGGGACTCCCTGGGTGAGTTCCTCGCGCTCGCGGTGTCGCTCGAGCACCTCGCGGGTGTGACGGGCAACGCACGGGCGAAGGTGCTGGCGGACACGCTCGACCGTGCCACGGGGACGTTCCTCGACGAGGACAAGTCGCCCGGCCGCAAGCTCGGGTCGATCGACAACCGCGGCAGCCACTTCTACCTGGCGAAGTACTGGGCCGACGAGCTCGCCCGGCAGACCGAGGACACCGAGCTCGCAGCGGCGTTCCAGGGCCTGGCGGCGCAGCTCGACGAGCACGAGCAGACGATCGTCGACGAGCTGGTGGCGGTCCAGGGCAAGCCGGCCGACATCGGCGGCTACTACCGCCCGGACGCGGCGAAGACGAACGCCGTGATGCGTCCGTCGGCCACCCTCAACGAGGCGCTGGCCGCGCTCTAGGCGCGCACCGACGACGGACGGGAGGCGCGGTGCCGGCTGGCACCGCGCCTCCCGTCCGTCACGCGGTCGCGCTCAGACCCTGTCTTGGTCGCAGGACATGCCGTCGCCGCCGGATGTGAGCGGCAAGTCGTGCGACCAGGACGATCGCGGGCGGCAAGTCGTGCGACCGGGTCGGCCGAGGGCGGCGCCGCGTCAGCCCTTGGGGACCGGGGGACCGACGACCAGCAGCGCCGAGAACACCAGCGCGACCGCCACGACCCCGATCGCCACCGACACCCCGGGCCGACGCACCACGAAGAAGAGCAGGCGGTCCCAGACCCCGGACCGCTCGTCGGCGGTCCGTCGCCAGGGGCCCGCGAGCATGCCGCGCCGGGCGACCGCGACCTCGAACGGCACGGTCGCGTACGGCACGACGGCGCTCGCCCACCCGAGCACGAGCGCCCCGACCGACCAGCGCTGGTTCACCGCGACGACCGTCGTCACCACGAGGTACGCCAGGAACACGAACCCGTGGATGCTCCCGCCGATGCGCACGCCCAGGTCGCCGGCGTCCAGCCCGTACTTCAGCACCATCCCGGCGATCAGCAGTGTCCAGGTCACGAGTTCGGCCACCGCGGCGGCACGGAACAGGGAGCGAGGGGTCATGCCGACATGGTCGCGCACCCGTCCGGGAGAACCCCCGACACCCCCCCCCGACACCCCCGACACACCGCCGGTCGTATCGATTCGACCAGGGGAGCGGGTAGCGTCGGGGGCATGTCAGCGCCGACCGAGAGCCGTCCCCTGAACATCGTCGTCTGGAACGAGAACGTGCACGAGAGCCGCGGTGACGCGACCGTGCTCGGGCACTACCCCGACGGCATGCACACCGTGATCGCCGCCGCGCTCCGGGAGCACCACCCCGAGGCATCGGTGGGCACCGCCACGCTGCAGGAGCCCGAGCACGGTCTGACCGCCGAGCGCCTGGCGGAGACGGACGTGCTGTTCTGGTGGGGACACGTCGCGCACCAGGACGTGTCGGACGAGGTCGTCACCCGCGTGGTCGAGGCCGTGCACGCCGGGATGGGCCTGGTCGTCCTGCACTCGGGGCACTACTCGAAGCCGTTCACGCGCCTGATGGGCACGACGTGCTCGCTGAAGTGGCGGAACGACGGTGAGCGTGAGCTCGTCTGGACGATCGCACCCGAGCACCCGATCGCCGCCGGCGTCCCGCACCCGATCGTCATCGACCGCCAGGAGATGTACGGCGAGTACTTCGACATCCCGCGCCCCGACGAGGAGGTCTTCCTGTCGACCTTCGCCGGCGGCGAGGTCTTCCGCTCCGGTGTCGCCTACCGCCGGGGTCTCGGCCGGGTCTTCTACTTCTCGCCGGGCGACCAGGAGTACCCCGTCTACCACCACCCGGACATCCAGCGGGTGCTCGCGAACGCGGCGGCCTGGGCGGCCCCGGTGTCCGAGCGACGCGAGCTGACGGCTGACCCCCACCCGCGGGACTGGTTCCTCGCCGGTGGTGCGGGTACACAGGAGGGGTGACCAACCATCTCGACGGTGCGGCCCGCCGCACTGCGGTGATCGAGGCGCTCGAGGTACTCGGATCAGGGCCCGAGGAGCGCTTCGACCGCATCACCCGCATGACGCACGAGGCGTTCGGCGTCCCGCTGACCTTCCTCAACCTCGTCCACCACGACCTCGTCACCACGCAGTCGACGTTCGGGTTCCAGCAGGGCACGAGCGTGCCGGCGACCGGGCAGTTCTGCGCGACGACGGTGCTCACCCCCGAGCCGATGGTCGTCCCGGACACGCTCCTCGACCTCCGCTTCGCCGACACGCCCGCCGTGACCGAGTACGGGGTCCGGTTCTACGCCGGCGCACCGCTGACGATGTCCGACGGCACGCGGGTCGGGACGCTGTGTGTGATGGACGCGCAGCCGCGGGTGTTCTCCGACGAGGACCTCGCGCTCCTCGGGGACCTCGCCCGGTGGGCGGAGCGCGAGCTCGGCCACTCGATCGAGCGGGGCCGGGTACGACGTGTCCTCACCGGGCTCGTGCCCGACCCGGTCACGACCGGGGGAGCCGCGGTCGACGGGTTCCTCGAGCCGGACGAGGACGGGGGCGACCTGGTCGACTGGCGCACCGCCGCGGACGGGTCCGTCCAGGCCACGATCGGCACGGTCACCGCGGGCGGTCGGGCCTCGGCGCTCCTCGCGGCGTCGGTCCGTGCCGCCGTCGTCGCCCGCACGGACCTGCCGCTGCACGACGCGCTCGCCGGCCTGGAGGCGCAGCTCGCCCCCGACCTGTCGGCCGGCGGTGCCGTCGGGTCGCTCCTGCACGTGCGCCTCGACCCGACGACGGGTCACACCGAGTGGGTCGACGCCGGGCACGGTCCGGCGCTGCTCGTGCGGGCCGACGGGACGGTGGCCGCGCTGCGGTCGTCGGACCTGCCGATCGGCCTGCAGCCGGACACCGTGCCGCGCACGGTCGGCGCGCTGGACCTCGGGCCGGGGGACCGCGTGGTGCTGGCGACCGACGGCGCGCTGGCGCTCGACGGTGTCGGGGACGTGCAGGGGCTCGGAGCGCTGGCGGTGGCGCACCCCGAGGACCTCGTCGCGCACGTCCGATCGCTCGTCCCCGTCGGTGGCGACGGCGCGGACGTCGCCGTCGTGGTGCTCACCCGCACCTGACCGCGCGGAGTCGGGGACGGGTGCCCCTCCGGGTGGACGTGCTGCGGCGTCAGTGGCCGCGGGGCGCCGGTCGTCCGGTGGCGGCCGCGACGAGCAGCGTGGCCAGGAGCGCGAAGCCGGCGAGCTCGACCCCGAGGCCGGCGGTCTTCCAGTAGGCGCTGCCGACGACCTGCGGCTGCGTGATCGCGTCCGGCCACCACGGGTCGAGGAACGGCACCGTGCCGGGGAAGGGGTCGAGCCCGAGGACCACGAGTCCCCCGAGGAGCAGCACCACGCCGAGGCCCGCCATCGCGCCACGGGACCGGTGCAGCATCCGCACGACGAGGGCTGCCGCCATGCCGGCCATGCCGGCCACGGCGAGCAGGAAGGCGATGACGACGACCGGTTGCGGGGTGAGGGCCACCCAGTCGAGCACGGCGATCGGCAGCAGCAGCCACCGTCCCACCCGTACCCAGCGCCGCGGGTCCCGCCATCCGTCCATGCCGGTCACGGTACGGCAGCGCTCGGGGGGTCCCCTGAGGGCCTCCTCCGGGCAGGGCCGGCTGGTTACCATCGAGCACATGGCGCAGGACGGCCGGATCAGGCAGGAGCGGGCGGTGGCGACGCGCGCGGCCCTCATCGAGGCCGCGGCGGCCGAGTTCGACGAGCGCGGCTACCTCGGGGCGTCGATGGACGGCGTCGCCGAGCGTGCCGGCATGACCAAGGGGGCGCTGTACTTCCACTTCCGGTCGAAGGCCGACATCGCCAGCGCGGTGATCGCTCGGCAGGACGAGATCTCCCGGCACTACGCGGAGGTCGCCGCCACGCGTTCGGCATCGCCGCTGGAGTCCCTGATGTGGATGTCGCAGGGCGTGGCGACGCAGATGACGCGGGAGGTCGTGGTCCGTGCCGGGCTCCGGCTCGCCGCGGACCCGAACGCCCGGGAGATCCCGCGCGAGCACCCGTTCGGCCGCTGGGTGGACCACACGGCCGACATCATCCGTCGGGCGATCGAGGTCGGCGAGGTCGACCCGTCGTGGGACCCGGAGCTCGTCGGGCACGTCGTGAGCCCCGCCGTCGCCGGTGTGCAGATGGTGTCGGACATGCTGCACGACCGGGCGGACCTGTACGACCGGCTGCAGGAGCTCTGGACGATGCTGCTGTCGGCGATGGCGACCGAACGGACCCGGGCCGAGGTGCCTCGACTCGTGGCGATCATCCGGCCGGAGTGCCCCGGGGAGGTCTGAGCGACGCGGGTCCCCCCAGGGACACCCACGTCGCTTCTCTTGGAGGATACCAAGGAGTACGTTTCCGCAGCAGCCCCACTTCGCGGGGATGACGACGACGTCGTACCCTGGCCCGATGGGCACCCCGGCGGCCGAGTTCCACGTCGACGTCGAGCTGGTCGTCGCACTGCTCCGTGACCAGCACCCGGACCTCGCCGACCTGCCCCTGCGGGTCGTGGCGAGCGGGTGGGACAACGTCGTGGTCCGTGCCGGTGACGCCCTGGCCGTGCGGCTGCCCCGCCGCGCCGCGGCCGCCACCCTCGTCGAGCACGAGCAGCGGTGGCTGCCGACGATCGCTGCGCTGGTGGGGGACGCCGCACCCGTCCCGGAGCCCGTCCGCACCGGCCGTCCCGCGCTCGGCTACCCCTGGGCGTGGAGCATCGTGCCGTGGTTGCCCGGGCGACCGGCGGGTGAGCAGGCCCAGGGCGTCCGGGTGGCACGGGACCTCGCCGCCGTCGTGACCCGCCTGCACGTGCCGGCACCGGCGGACGCCCCCGCGAACCCGGTCCGCGCCGTCCCGCTCGCGACGCGGAGCGGGGCCGTGACGACGCGACTGGCGACGGACGACGTGCCCCGCGCCGTGGAGCTGGCCACGCTCTGGCGGACCGCTGCCGGTGCGCCGACGCACGTCGGGCCTCCCGTCTGGGTGCACGGCGACCTGCACCCGTTCAACCTGCTCGTCGAGCCGACGCCGCTCGGTGACCGACGCCTGTCGGCCGTGGTCGACTTCGGTGACCTGACCGCGGGCGACCCGGCGGTCGACCTCGCCACCCGGTGGTTGACGCTCGACGACGCCGGCGGGCGGACGTTCGCGTCGCTCGTCGACGCGGACCCCGCCACCTGGACCCGGGCGCGCGGGTGGGCCGTGTCGATCGCGTCGGCGCTCGCCGTGACGGACGACGACGCGTTCCGGACGGTCGCGGCCCGGGCGATCGACGCGGTGCTGGACGGCTGAGCCCGCAGGGGTTACCGTTCCCTCACCTGTCCGTGCACTGGAGATCGGAGGGGCCTGATGACCCTCGAGTTCCGCGTCCCGCACGACGTCGACACCGACGCCTCTCCCGCCCCGTCCGCCCGACCCGACGCCGTCCGTCGCACCGGTCTCCGCGGTCTGCTCGACCGCCTGGCCGTCCGGCGCGCGGCAGCCCGCGACCGACGGCTGGTCGCCCACCTGCACGAGCTCGACGACCTGCAACGGCTGCTCAGCGGCGCACGGGGCGTCGTCGAGCAGGGGTGGATCCAACACTCCTGGTTCGCCTACCTCGACGAGCACGGACGCCTGCGCAAGGCGTCGAGTGCTGCGGCGCTCGCCGCCCAGGGCCGACCGCTCGTCGCCGCCTGCCTGGTGGGGGCCGTCGTCTCGGCGGCGGGTGGCCCGCAGGTCGTGCACTCGCAGCCGGTGCAGCGGGCCCTCGACCTGGTGTGGCACGCCCTGGCCGCCGACGAGGGGCGACCGGTGGTCTGGTGCCCGGCGCCGGACGTCCGGATGGCCCGGGTCCGCGACCTCACCACCTGGAACGACCGGCCCGGGCGGAGCGCTGCCGAGGTCGCGTCGCTGCTCCTCACCGCGGAGCGGGTCGCCGTGCACGAGGCCGAGCGGGTCGCCGCCCGACGCGTCCCCCTGCCGGCCTGATCGGGGAGCCGGACCGTCCCGGGTCCCACCGGACGACCCGTCGTACCCCGTGCGGCGGGTCGTCCTCGCTGCGGGCAGGATCCCGCAGTAGCCGACCGCTGCTCGACATCGTTACCGTTCTCCCAGGTGACACCGCTCCCTCGCCCGCTGAACTGGGGTTTCTTCCTGCGCGAAATTGCAGGAACTGCACGGATCGGACGTTTGCCGTTGGTCAAGTACCCCGACCCCTGCGTACGGTCGGTCGAGTTCGTGCCCCGTCCGGTGGGGCGTTCGGCCGACCAGGGAGGGGCGCCCAACCGTGTTCCAGTACGTCGTGGAGCGATGGGACCAGATCTGGTTCTCGTCGTGGCAGCACTTCTCACTGGTCGTCCAGTGCACCGTGCTCGCCACGCTCATCGCCGTGGTGCTCGCAGCACTCGTCTACCGCAGTCCGCAGCTGACCTCGATCGCGAACGGGGTGTCCGCCGTCGGGCTGACCCTGCCGTCGTTCGCCGTGATCGGTCTGCTCATCGTGCCGCTCGGGTTCGGCGTCGTGCCTTCCGTCGTCACGGTCGTGTTCTTCGCCACGCTGCCGATCCTGCGGAACGCGGTGGTCGGCCTCGCCGAGATCCCGCCGACGGTCGTCGAGTCGGCGCGGGGGATCGGCATGAGCCGGATGCGCACCCTGCTGCAGGTCGAACTGCCGATGGCGTGGCCGATCATCCTGAGCGGCGTGCGGGTGTCCGCGCAGATGGTGATGGGCATCGCCGCGATCGCCGCCTACGCGCTCGGCCCCGGCCTCGGTGGCTTCATCTTCTCCGGCCTGTCCCGCCTCGGCGGCGCCAACGCCCTGAACTCCGTCGTCGTCGGGGTGGTCGGGGTCGTCCTGCTCGCCTTCGTCCTCGACCTGCTCCTCATCGGCCTCGGCCGCCTGACCACCCCGAGAGGTATCCGTGTCCAGCACTGACTCCGCCACCACCACCGCCCCCGAGGGCGACGTCACCGGCCGCAGCATCCTGCTCGACGAGGTCACCAAGCGGTACCCGGGCCAGCAGAAGCCCGCCGTCGACGGCATCACGCTCGAGATCCCGGCCGGCAAGATCGTCATGCTCGTCGGCCCGTCCGGCTGCGGCAAGACCACCACGCTGAAGATGATCAACCGGCTCATCGAACCCACCGAGGGCCGCATCGTCGTCGGGGACGAGGACGTCACCGGCATCGACGCCGACGAGCTCCGCCGACGCATGGGCTACGTCATCCAGGCCGGCGGCCTCTTCCCGCACATGACCGTCGCGGCGAACATCGGGATCGTCCCGAAGATGCTCGGCTGGTCGAAGGAGAAGATCGCCGCCCGCGTCGACGAGCTCCTCGACCTGGTCTCGCTCGACCCGGCCACCTACCGCGACCGCTTCCCCCGCGAGCTCTCCGGCGGCCAGCAGCAGCGCGTCGGTGTCGCCCGGGCGCTCGCCGCGGACCCGCCCGTCCTGCTCATGGACGAGCCGTTCGGCGCCGTCGACCCGATCACCCGGCAGCGCCTGCAGGACGAGCTGCTGCGCATCCAGGAGGAACTGCACAAGACGATCGTCATCGTCAGCCACGACTTCGACGAGGCCGTGAAGCTGGGCGACTGGATCGTGATCTTCACCGAGGGTGCGCACATCGTGCAGTACGACACCCCGGAGCGGATCCTGGCCGAACCGGCGAACGAGTTCGTGGAGAACTTCATCGGCTCCGGCGCCGGCCTCAAGCAGCTGACCCTCAACCGCGTGCGGGACGTCGACGTCGTCGACGCCGTGACCTGCTCGCCGGGCGAGGAGGCGAAGGCCGTCCTGCAGCGCATGGACGAGGCCGGACGGCACGGGCACGCCGTCGTGGTCGACCGCCGTCAGCGCCCGATCGGGTGGCCGTCCCGGCGGCAGCTCGAACGCCTCGACCGCATCCCGGAGGGCATCGACCCCGCCCTGCCCGTCGTGGGCGAGGGGGCGACGCTCAACGACGCGCTCGACACCATGCTCGTCTCGAGCGCCGGTGCCGCGCTCGTCACGGGGCGCCGTGACGCCTTCCGCGGCGTCATCACCGTCGAGACCGTCATGGAGGCCATCACCCGGTCCCGTGCGGCTGCCGCGGACGAGCAGGCGTACACGCCGGTCGGTACGAACACGAACCCGATCGAGACCCTGCCGTCCTCGCCCGTGGCCCCGACGGTCGCGACGTCCGGGGAGGACCTGTGACCGCCGTCGCGACCGACGCGCCCGCCGCAGCCGGCCCGGGCACCGCGCAGCGCACCCCCTGGAAGGGCCTGCTCGTCCAGCCGATCACGATCCTGGTGGTCCTGGCCGCCTGGGTCCTCTGGCTGAACACCGCGGACCTCAGTGCCACCGAGCGTTCGACCCTCAACCCGTCGGGCATCCTCGAGCTCACCGGACAGCACCTCGTCCTGACGCTCCAGGCCACCGTGCTCGTGCTCGTGATCGGCATCCCGCTCGGGGTCCTGCTCACCCGCGGGCCCTTCCGGCGGGCGAGCACCACGGTCATCGCCGTCGCGAACTTCGGACAGGCGGCCCCCGCGGTCGGGCTCATCGTGCTGCTCGCGGCCTGGCTCGGCCTGAACAGCTGGTCGGCGGTCGTCGCCCTCGTGCTCTACGCGATCCTGCCGGTGCTCCGGAACACCATGCTCGGTGTGCAGAGCGTCGACGACCGGCTCGTCGAGGCCGGCCGCGGCATGGGCATGAGCGCCCTCAGCGTGCTGCTCAAGGTCGAACTGCCGCTGGCGGTCCCGGTCATGCTCTCCGGCATCCGGACGGCCCTGGTGCTGCTCGTCGGCACCGCGAGCCTGGCGACCTTCGTCGGCGCGGGCGGCCTCGGCCTCCTCATCACCACGGGCGTGACCCTGTTCCTGCCGAAGGTGCTCGTCTCCGGGGCGCTCCTGGTGGCGCTCCTCGCCCTGACCATCGACTGGATCGGCCGCGTGGTCGAGACGGTCGCACGACCGAAGGGACTCCGATGACGCCCGACGACACGACGCACGCCGACGAGACGACCCGCGAGCAGGGCGCACGTCGCGCCCGCCGCACCGACGGGACGGGCGCCCGCCGCGCCTCCCGTCCGTCCACCGGTCGCCGCTGGGTGGCCGCCGCCGCCGTCGCGGGGGCGAGTGCCCTCGTCCTGACCGGCTGCGGCCTGCAGCCGGCCGCGTCCTTCGTGCCGGGTGCCGCGCCGGGATCGATCCAGCGGATCGACGACCTGCCGGACGACGCGAAGCTGACCGTGACGTCGAAGAACTTCACGGAGCAGCTCGTCCTCGGCAAGATCGCCGTCCTCGCCGCCAAGGCGGCGGGGTTCGACGTCACCGACGAGACGAACGTGCCGGGGTCCGTCGCGGTGCGCGAGCTGATGACCTCGCACGGCGCGGACTTCACGTACGAGTACACGGGCACCGCCTGGCTCACGTTCATGGCGCACGAGCAGGGGATCCCCGACAAGACCGAGCAGTGGCAGGCGGTCAAGGACGAGGACGCCGGCAACGGGCTGACCTGGCTCGAACCGGCGCCGATGAACAACACCTACGCGTTCGCCGTGCGCGACGAGGCGGTGTCCGAGCTCGACGACGTGAAGACGCTGTCGGACATCACGAAGCTGCCGGTCGACCAGCGGACGTTCTGCGTCGAGTCGGAGTTCAACTCGCGTGCGGACGGCTTCAAGCCGATGCTCGAGAAGTACGGCCTGGAGCTCGGCGGGTCCGGCGAGAACGGCGTGCCGACGTCGAACGTCAGCATCCTCGACACCGGCACGGTCTACACCGCGACCGACCGGGGCAAGTGCAACTTCGGCGAGGTCTTCACGACCGACGGCCGCATCAAGTCGCTCGGCCTGACCGTGCTCGAGGACGACCGCGGGTTCTTCCCGGCGTACAACGTCGCACCCGTGATCGACTCCGAGACGCTCGAGGAGTACCCGCAGCTCCGTGACGTGTACGACCAGATCTCGCCGGAGCTCACCGACGAGGCGCTGCAGGAGCTGAACCGCCAGGTCGACGTCGAGGGCCGCGAGCCGGCGGACGTCGCCTTCGACTGGATGGTGGACAAGGGCTTCATCACGGCGCCCTGACGGGTGACTCGGTCGTCCGGGCGAACCGGGTGACCTGTCGGACGGGAGGCGCGGTGCCGGTGGGCACCGCGCCTCCCGTCGTCCGCGGGGTCGCGTCGCTGCTCCCGAGCTCCGGACGGGCTGCATCGCGTCGAGCGCGTGGCCGCGTGGCCGCGTGGCCGCGTGGCCGCGTGGCCGCGTGGCCGCGTGGCCGCGTCGCTGCGTGTTCGCGTGTCTGCGTGTCCGCGCGGCCGGCTCCGGACGGCGCGCACGCCGCGTGCATAGTCTCGGACACGTGGCGGCTTCGGGACGGGACCTCGGCGACGGGTGCACGCTCACGCTGCGCGACCTGAGCACCGTCGACGCCGTCCACGACCTGGTGCAGGCCAACCTCGCACGCCTCCGGGCCGCGGAACCGTGGGCCTGGGCGCCGGTCTCCCGGGACTCGCTCGTCCTGCACACGGAGCAGCTGCTCGGGCAGTACGCGATGGACCGGGCGGTGCCGTGCGTCGTCCGGGTGGACGGGAGCATCGTCGGCTCGGTGTCGCTCGCGCTCGACCCGTACCTGGGCCAGGCGTCGCTCGGCTACTGGATCGACGAGCGGTACGAGGGGCGCGGCATCGTCCGACGGGCCGCTTCTGCACTGCTCGAGGTCGCGCGCGAGCGGGGGAGTGCCCGGGTGGAGGTCCGCACCGGCGTCGACAACGCCCGGAGCCGGGCGCTGGCCGAGCGGCTCGGGTTCGTGCACGAGGGGACGCTGCGCAGCGCGCTCCCGCTCGGGCCCCGACGGGTCGACGTGGCGGTGTACGGGCTGTTGACCTGACGGTCCTCGGCGGCGCTCCGCCGGGCCCCCGGCGGGACGAACGCTGCCTCAGCGGCCCTGGGACACGCCCGCCCACACGGCGAACGCGCCGCCGAGCAGGAGCAGCACGCCGACCACGATCCAGACCGCCAGCGCGACGAGGTTGAGGAGGATGCCCCACCCCGCTCGGCCACGGGCCATCGGCTCACGACTGCGGGAGGCGATCCCGAGGCACAGGCCGACGACGGGGGCGAAGAAGGTCCACCCGGCGAGCAGCGAGCAGACCCCGAGCACGAGGCTCGCGGTGCCGAGGCCGGTCCGAGGGGTGTGCTGCACGGTGGTCATGTCCCCGACGCTACGGGGTCCTGCTGCCGCGGCGCGTCCCCCGGTGGTGTGACCGCGGGTCCTCCCGGGGACGGATCTCCTGCGGACGGACGGCCGCACGCCGGTATCGTCGGAGCATGGCCCTGTTCGGACGACGCCCCAGGAACGACGTTCGCGACCGCCCGGTCAGCCAGGTGGAGCTGAAGCGGGCCGTCGACGAGGGCTTCCTCATCGCCAGGGCCGCCGTCACCGTCGCGGTGGCGAACCGGATCATCACGAACGCCCTCCGCGACCAGGGGTACTTCGACCACGCCGTCATCGCCGAGGCCACCCGCGAGGAACTGCACCGCATGGCCGAGGAGCAGCGCGGGGACGCCGCCCGCATGCGGGAGATCCGGTCCACGTCGAGCAACAAGCGGGGGCGCTCGCAGCACCAGCACGACTACAAGCGCGGCGACGACCTGAAGCTCCGCACGCGCGAGGCCACCTACGAGCAGCTCGCCGCCATGCTCGACCGGCGGCGCGACGACCAGGGCTTCGTCGACCGCATCGTGCTGCAGGCCCGTGCCCGGGCGTGGGATGACATCGGCACGACCGTCGTCGGACGTCTCGGGTGGGCGCAGCGCCCGACCGAGGACTACGAGATCGGCCGCGACGAACGTCTGCAGCAGATGCTCGACGAGGACTTCGCGGCGCTGCTCGCGGAGCACCCGGCGGGCGCCGAGGCCCCGGTCGCGACGCCGGCCGATGCGGACGAGCCCGACGAGGGCGACGCCGCCGAGGACGGTACGGATCCCGCCGACGCGGACACCGCACGCCCCTGACGACGGACCCTGCGAGGTCCTGCAGGTGCCTGGTCGTTCCGGGCGTACCGGGCGGGATCGGGCGTACCTGGTCCCGCCGGACCACCCGGTACGCCCGTTCCCGCCAGGGACAGCGCGCGTGATGGGAAGGAACGGGCGCGTGCGGGCGGGCAAGTGCGGGAGCCGGGCACGGCTGACCGCCCGCGGGGGCGCGCGTCCCTAGGCTCGGGTACATGGTTGATGCGGTGGTCGTCGGTGCCGGACCGAACGGACTCGCGGCGGCGGTGACGCTCGCGCGGGCCGGGCTGTCGGTCGAGGTCGTCGAGCGGAACGACACGATCGGCGGTGGCGCCCGCACGGCACAGCTCACGCTGCCCGGGTTCCACCACGACGTCTGCTCCGCGGTGCACCCCATGGCGCTGCAGTCCGAGTTCTTCCGGCTCTTCCGCATGGAGGACCGTATCGAGCTCCGGCTGCCCGAGGTGCAGTACGGCCACCCCCTCGACCGTGGCCGCGCCGGCATCGCCTACCGCGACCTCGAGCGCACCGCCGAGGGCCTGGGCATCGACGGCCGCGCCTTCCGGAACCTCATGGCGCCCCTGTCCGGCAGCGCCGACCGGGTCGCGGACTTCGCCACCGACGCGTTGCTGCACGTCCCGCGACACCCGCTCACCGTCCTGCGGTTCGGTCTCCGCGCCCTCGAGCAGGGCAGCGCCGCCTGGAACGCCCGGTTCCGCGACGAGGTCGCACCGGCGATGGTCTCCGGCGTCGCGGCGCACTCGATCCAGCACATGCCGTCCCTGTCGACCGCCGCGGCCGCGCTGTCGCTCGGCTCCTACGCCCACGCCCGCGGTTGGCCCGTGCCGATCGGGGGCAGCCAGGCGATCGTCGACGCGCTCGCCGCCGACCTCGTCGCCCACGGCGGCACCATCGAGACCGGGCGCGAGGTCCGGTCCCTCGCCGACCTGACCCCGGCGAAGGCCGTCCTCTTCGACACGAGCGTCCCGGGCATGCTGCACATCGCCGGGAAGCAGATCCCCACCCCGAAGCGCGGGGCGCTGCGCCGCTTCCGGTTCGGCAACGCGGCGGCGAAGGTCGACTTCGCGCTGTCCGACCCGGTGCCGTGGACGAACACCGAGCTGCGGAAGGCCGGCACCGTGCACATCGGCGGCACCCGTGCGGAGATCGCCGAGGCCGAGCACGCCGTGGCACAGGGTCGGCACGCCGAACGCCCGTACGTCCTCGGGAGCGAGCCGACCGTGGTCGACCCGAGCCGGGCCCCGCGCGGCAAGCACGTCTTCTGGGCGTACGCACACGTGCCCGCGGGCTCCGACGTCGACCCGACCGACGCGATCGTCCGGCAGGTCGAGCGCTTCGCGCCCGGGTTCCGCGACACCGTCCTGCAGTCGAGCAGCCGCACGGCCGTCCAGATGGGCGAGTACAACCCGAACTACGTCGGCGGCGACATCGCCGCCGGGGCCGCGAGCTTCTGGCAGCTCGTCAAGCGGCCCGTCCTGTCGTCCGATCCGTGGCGGATGGGCGGCGGCATGTACCTGTGCTCGGAGGCGTCCGCGCCCGGCCCGGGTGTGCACGGCATGGCGGGCTGGCACGCGGCCCGCAGCGCCCTGCGGCACACCTTCGGCCTGTCCGAGCACGTCGACCTCGCACCGGAGGACTGAACCATGGCGAAGAACGTCCGCATCGTGCACTGCAGCCCGGAGGCCGTCTTCGACGTGCTCCGGGACGGCTGGCTCTACCCGACCTGGGTGGTCGGCGCCTCGCGCATGCGCGGTCAGGACCCGGGGTGGCCCGCCGTCGGTACGGAGCTGCACCACTCGTTCGGCATCTGGCCGTTCCTGATCAACGACACGACGATCTCGCTCGAGGTCGACGAGCCCCGGCGGCTCGTCATCCAGGCGAAGGGCTGGCCGGTCGGCGAGGCCCGGGTCGAGGTCGAGGTGGAACCGCACCCGCGGGGGAGCCGGGTGACGCTCCGCGAGAACCCCGTCCGGGGTCCCGGATCACTCGTGCCCGGGTTCATCGCGCAGCCCGGCATCTGGATCCGCAACAACGAGAGCATCCGGCGGCTCCGCTGGGTCGCGGAGGGGCGCGCGGGCGCCCAGTAGACGGTCTGGAGGCTCGTGGCGGCACCGCCACGAGCCTCCGTGCCGCCACCTGGTCACTCCGCGCGACTGAACTCGCTCGCTCGACGCACCTGGTCGTCCGTCAGGGCGACGCCCGTGTACCGCTCGAACTGGCGGGCTGCCTGCAGTGCGATGACCTCGGCGCCGGTGATCACGTGCGCACCCGCGGCGCGACCGGCGCGGACCAGCGGGGTCTCGGCGGGGAACGCGACCACGTCGAAGACGGTCGACGCGGCCTCGACACGGTCCTGCGCGAAGGCGAGGGCGTCCTCGTCCGCACCGCGCATGCCGAGCGGGGTGACGTTGACCAGGACGTCGGCCTCGGGCGCCTCCTGCACGCTCGCGACCCAGTCGAAGCCGTACTGCTCGGCCAGGGCAGGACCGGTCTCCGCGTTGCGCGCGACGACGGTGAGCTGCTCGAAGCCCGCACCGCGGAACGCCGCCGTGACCGCCTTGGCCATCCCGCCGGAGCCACGGAGCACCACGCGGGCCGTCGGGTCGACGTCGTGCGTGCGGAGCAGGGACGCGACGGCTTCGTAGTCGGTGTTCGACGCGGTGAGCACACCGTCGTCGTTCACCACGGTGTTGATCGACCGGATGGCGGCCGCGGACTCCTCGACCACGTCGACGAGGGGGATGATCGCCTCCTTGAAGGGCATCGACACCGAGCAGCCCCGGATGCCGAGCGCGCGGATCCCGGTGACCGCGCCGGGCAGGTCGGTCGTGGTGAACGCCTTGTAGACGAAGTCCAGCCCGAGCTCGTCGTAGAGGAAGTTGTGGAAGCGCGTGCCGATGTTGCTCGGTCGGGCCGCGAGCGAGATGCAGACCTGCATGTCCTTGTGGAGGATGGGCATGGCACGAGTCTCCCACGCCCGTGCCGATGGAGCGGTCCACTCCCGGTACCCGACAGCAGTGCCGTCCGGACGGGTTAGTGTGGCGGGATGCCGGTCTCCGTCTTCGATCTGTTCAGCGTCGGGATCGGCCCGTCGAGTTCCCACACCGTCGGGCCCATGCGTGCCGGCGCGGCCTTCGCGGCCGGGCTCGCCGACGCCCCCGTGACCGGGCTCGACGTCCACCTGTACGGCTCGCTCGCCTCGACCGGGCAGGGACACGGCACGCTCGGTGCGGTGCTCGCCGGGCTGATGGGCTCCGACCCCGAGACGGTCGACCCGGACGCGATGGCAGCGGCCCTGGACGACCTCGAACGCACCGGTGTGCTGCGGCTCGCGGGCGGGGCGACGGTGCCGTTCCGCCAGGCCGACATCGTGCTGCACCCGCTCACCATGCTGCCCCGCCACCCGAACGCGATGCGGCTGCGGGCGACCGGTGCCTCGGGGGCGGTCCTCGCCGAGGAGACCTACTACTCGATCGGTGGCGGGTTCATCACGAGCGACACCGAGGGTGCCGTGGCCGAGGCCGCGATCCCCGTCGACGACGCCGTCCCGCACCCGTTCTCGAGCGGCGCCGAACTCCTCGCCGCGTGCGCCGCGACCGGCCTGCCCGTCAGCGGCGTCGCGATGGCGAACGAGACCGCGACACGGACCGGTGCCGAGGTCCGCGCCGGACTCCTGCACGTGCACGACGTCATGCGCGAGAGCGTCGACCGCAGCATCCGCCGCACCGGCACGCTGCCCGGCGGCCTGACGGTCCGGCGTCGCGCGGCGAACTGGCACGAGCAGCTCACCCGCGACGACCCGCACCACGACCCGCTCTTCGCGATGGAGTGGGTGAACCTCACCGCGATGGCGGTCAACGAGGAGAACGCCACGGGTGGCCGGGTCGTCACCGCCCCCACGAACGGTGCCGCCGGGATCATCCCCGCGGTGCTGTACTACGCCCTGACCTACGTCTCCGAGGTCCTCCCGGAGGACCGCGACGACGCCGTGGTCCGCTTCCTGCTCACGGCCGGGGCCATCGGCTCGATCTACAAGGAGCGGGCGTCGATCTCGGGCGCCGAGGTCGGCTGCCAGGGCGAGGTCGGCTCCGCCGCGTCGATGGCGGCGGCCGGGTTGGCCGAGGTCCTCGGTGGGACCCCCGAACAGGTCGAGAACGCCGCCGAGATCGCGATGGAGCACAACCTCGGGCTGACCTGCGACCCGATCGGCGGCCTCGTGCAGATCCCCTGCATCGAGCGGAACGCGATCGCGGCGAACAAGGCGATCAACGCGGCCCGGATGGCGCTGCGCGGGGACGGTGTGCACCACGTGTCCCTCGACCAGGTCGTCGAGACGATGCGGCAGACCGGTGCGGACATGTCGACGAAGTACAAGGAGACCGCGATGGGCGGACTGGCGGTCAACGTCCCCCTCTGCTGAGCGGCCGCAGCGCGCTGCGTCGTGGCGACGGCCCCGGTACGACCGCCCGGGCCGGTCAGTGGACCTGCATCTCCAGCGGGATCGCGCGCGGTGCGACGTGGTGCTGCCCGTCGTCGGTGCGGACGATGAGTGCGGGACGCCCCGGAGTGTCGAGGACGTCCACCGCCGTCCCGGCGACGAGTCGCCCGCGGTCGCGGTAGCGGACCACCGCGTGGATCGGGACGTCGTCGGCGGGGACCGGTCGCCACCGTGGTGCTCGTGCGCGCTCCGTCTCCATCACTCCACCTCCATCACTCCACCATGGCGTCTGTCCGATTCGCGCACCAAATCGCTGAACGCTGCTCACGTGCACTGCCGGGAGGCACTCCGGCCGCCGCGGGTACGGTCGGACGCATGAGCGACACGGACCACGACCACCTCGGCGACGGCGTCGACATGTCCTTCGAGGAACGCCGACAGGACACCCTCCGCAGGATGTCCGGGTCGGACGAGCACGACGCCGATCCGCGCGTCGAGGTCTCCCGCGCCGAGGACGGGGACGTGCGCATCGACGTCGCGGACTCCGCGGCCGTCCGCCCGGGGGACGCCGACGGCACCGACCCCCGGACCGACGCGACGCAGGACCCCCACCCCGCCGACTGAGCCCTCCCTCGCACGACGCGACCCCGGCGACACCTCGCACCGCGGTACCGCTGCGAGCACCCGCCGACGGTGCGTCCCGCGGGAAGGAGGATGATCGTCGGGTGCACCTCGTCCTCCACCGCGTCGACGGCGGCGTCACCGCGACGCCCCTGACCGACGCGGGGGAGCCGGCCGGCGAGCCGACGCGCCTGGACGAGCCGGGCCTCCCGGCCTTCGTCGCCGCGCACGACGCACCCGACGTGCGCTGGGTCTGGGACGACACCGCCCGCTGGTACCCGGCCGTCCTGGCGGCCGGAGGACGCGTCGGCCGCTGCGTCGACCTCCGCCTGTGCCGTCGCATCCTGCGCGGCGCGCTCGCCGCACGGGGGACGGCCCTCGCGACGGCACCACCTGACACGTGGGACGACCCCGGCCAGGAGGCCCGCCCCACCCGCCCGACGCAGGCCCGGCTGTTCGACGACGCGCTCTTCACCGTCGCACCGGCCGACGACGCAGCCGATCCGGTCGCCGAGTTCCGCCGCCAGCTCGACGCGGTCGCCACGTCGACGACGCCGGGCGCACTGCGCCTGCTCACCACCGCCGAGTCGGCGGGAGCCCTCGTCGCGGCCGAGATCCTGTCCGCGGGTCTGCCCTGGCGTCCGGACGTGCACGAGCGCCTGCTCGAGGAGGAACTCGGCCCCCGGGTGCCCGCCGGGGTACGGCCGCGCCGGCTCGAGGAGCTCGCGGGGGAGATCCGCGCCCACCTCGGCGACCCCGCACTCAACCCCGACTCGCCCGCCGACGTCCTGCGGTCGCTCCGGGCGGTCGGGCTGATGGTGACGTCGACGCGCAAGTGGGAGCTGCAGGAGCTCGAGCACCCGGTCATCGCGCCGCTGCTCGAGTACAAGCGCCTGTCCCGCCTGCTCACCGCGAACGGCTGGGCATGGCTCGACGAGTGGGTGCAGGACGGGCGTTTCCACCCGAAGTACGTCGTCGGCGGGGTCGTCACCGGGCGCTGGGCGGCGGACGGCGGCGGTGCCATGCAGCTGCCGAGGACGGTCCGCAGTGCGGTGGTCGCCGACGACGGCTGGGCCTTCGTGGTGGCGGACGCGGCGCAGCTCGAACCGCGGGTGCTCGCGGCGATGGCCGGCGACCGGGCGATGGCGACCGCGGGCGACGGGCGGGACCTGTACGACGGGGTGGTCGCCTCGGGCGCGGTCGAGACGCGGCAGCAGGCGAAGGGCGCGATGCTCGGCGCGATGTACGGCGCGACCCAGGGTGACGCTGGACGGCTCGTCCCGCGGCTGGCGAGGGCGTTCCCGGCGGCGCTGGGGCTCGTCGACCGGGCGGCCCGGGCGGGCGAGCGCGGCGAGCCCGTGACGACGCTGCTCGGCCGGACGTCGCCCGTCCCCGACGAGGCCTGGTTCGCCGCGCGCAACCGCGCCTGGTCGGTGGACGGCACGCCGGCGCAGCAGCGGGCGGTCGAGGGGCGTGCCCGCAGCTGGGGGCGCTTCACGCGGAACTTCGTGGTGCAGGGCACCGCGGCCGAGTGGGCACTGGCGTGGATGGGATCGCTCCGGACCCGGCTCGCGACCCGGTTCCCCGGCCCGCTGACGGCCGGGCCGCACCTGGTGTTCTTCGTGCACGACGAGATCGTGGTGCACACGCCCGTCGAGCACGCCGCGTTCGTGGCGGAGCAGGTCCGGGCCGCGGCGGTCGACGCCGGACGGCTGCTCTTCCGGGACTTCCCGGTGGTCTTCCCCCTGACGGTGTCGACGGTGCGCGACTACGGGGCAGCGAAGGACTGAGCCCGGTCCGGCACGGGCGGGTGCTCGCCCGTGGTGAGGACTGCGTCCGGGCCGGCGCGTGCGCGCTCGCAGCCTGGGACGGGCAGGGTGGGTCGATGGAGCGACACCACGACGAGGACCCCTCGGCTACCGGTCGGGTCGACCGTGCGGAGCAGGCGGCGGTCGTCGAGGACCGGCGCGTCGGCGACCTCGACCTCACGACGTGGCGGTCCCGGGCCGGCCACACGGTCGCCGAGGGCTGGGCGGCACTCGGCCGCCGCTACGGCGCCCTCCCCCTGCTCGTCCTGACGCTGGCCGTCGGTGTCGGCATCGCCGCGACCGCGACCTGGGCGGCATCGGAGGTGTACGACGCCGTGCGGGCGTCCGACGACGTCGCGGTGCTCGACCGCCCCGTCCTCGACTGGATGCTCACCCTGCGCTCCCCGTTCGCCGACCAGGCGGTCACGTGGTGGACCGACATCGCCGGGACGATCGGGATGCCGATCGTCGCCGTCTGCTTCCTGATCGGCTTCACGGTGCAGCGCCGCGCCTGGACCCCGCTCGTGCTGCTCGTCGCGGCGAGCGGCGGCTCGCTCCTCATGACCATCGCAGGCAAGGACCTGATCGGCCGTGCCCGACCGCCGCTGTCCGACGCGGTGCCGCCGTACGAGCACTCGCCGTCGTTCCCGTCCGGCCACACGCTCAACGCCACGGTCGTCGTCGGCACGATCGTGTACCTGCTCATCCTGCGGCAGTCACGCACGGTCACCCGGGTGTGGACGATCGTCATCGGCACGCTCTTCGTGCTGTCGATCGGCGTCTCGCGGGTGTTCCTGGGCCACCACTGGACGACGGACGTGCTCGCCGCGTGGGCCCTCGGTCTGGCGTGGCTGGCGCTCGTGATCACGGCGCACCGGCTGTACCTGACCGCCCTCCACCGGGGTGCCGACCCGGTCGTGCGCGGCCGCGGACCGGCACGCCCGGTCAGGTCGTCACGGTAGGTTCACCCGCATGGAAGAACGGGTCTTCGGCGGCAGGTACCGCGTCACCGGCACGCTCGGTCACGGCGGCATGGCCTCCGTCTACCGCGCCGTCGACGAGCAGCTCGGCCGCGAGGTGGCCGTCAAGGTCTTCCGGATCGGCGCGGTCGACCACGGCGAACGTGCGCGCGCCGAGGCCGAGATGCACACGCTGGCCGCGCTCCGCAGCCCCTCGCTCGTCACGCTCTACGATGCCGCACTCGACGACGGCAACGGCGACTCGTACCTCGTGATGGAGCTCGTCCCCGGCAGCGACCTGGACACCCGGCTGCGCGAGGGCCCGCTCGACACCACGACGACCGCGCGCACCGGCGCCCAGGTCGCCGAGGGACTCGCCGCCGTGCACGCGCAGGGCATCGTGCACCGTGACGTGAAGCCCGCCAACGTGCTGCTCGAGAGCGACGGCCAGCACGTCAAGCTCGCCGACTTCGGCATCGCGCTGCTCCGGGACGCCGCCCGCGTGACCGGGACCGGCACCGTCATCGGCACCGCCGCCTACATCTCGCCGGAGCAGGTCCTCGGGCGCGAGGTCACCGGTCAGGCCGACGTCTACGCCCTCGGGCTCGTCCTGCTGCAGTGCCTGACGGGTGCACGTCCGTTCCCCGGCACCGCCGTCGAGTCCGCCACCGCGCGGCTCACGCGGGGCCCCGACATCGACCAGCACCTGCCCACCGCGTGGCGGACGCTGCTGCACGTGATGACGGCGCAGGACCCGGCCGAGCGCCCGACCGCGGCCGAGGCGGCCCGACGTCTCCGTGCCCTCGAACGCGACGGGACGGCACCGGCGACCCAGCTGCTCCCGGGCGGACCCGGCACGCTCACCCGTGCTGCCGGCGGAGCGGCCGGTGCCGGAGCCGGTCTCGCCGGTGCCGCGCTCGGTGCCGGGGGACCGGACGCAGCCCACGCCGACCAGGCCACCCGGGCCGTGCCGGGCGCTGCGGACGGCGACCAGGCCACGCGGGCGATGCCGACCGCCGGCGGTGCCGACGCCGCGACCCGGGCGTACGACCGGACGGGTGCGCAGGACGACGTCGCGACGACGGTCCTCGGTGCGCAGCGGGGCGCCGGTGGAGCGGGCGCCGCCGCTGCTGCTGGCGGTGGTGCGGTGGCCGGTGGTGCCGCGTCGCGAGGAGCCGGTGGTCCAGCGGGGGCTGCAGGACGGGGCGGTCCCGGTACGGACGGACCGAAGCGACGGCGTGCGGGGATCATCACCGCGGTGGTCGTCGGGATCCTCGTCCTCGCGGGGATCGGCGTCGCGCTGATCGCGCTGGGCGGAGGAGACGACTCGACGCCCGCGCCGACCGACTCCAGCGAGCCCTCGTCGCCGACGGAGCAGCAGACGAGCGAGCCGGAGCAGCAGCCCAGCCAGGAGGAGCAGCAGCCGAGCGAACCCGCGCAGGAGCCGAGCGAGCCGGCGCAGGAGCCCAGCCAGGAGCAGCAGCAGCCGAGCGAGCCCGCGCAGGAACCGAGCCAGCCCGCCGACGACCCGAGCGTCGGCCCCCGACCGGGCGGTCCGGCGTCCAACCCCGTCGAGGCCCCGCAGGGCGGCGCGGGCAACAACGGCAACGGCAACGGTCCCGGGAGCAACAGCGGCAAGGGCAAGGGATCCGGTGCGGCGGACACGACGGTCGACACCACCGTCGGGTCGCTCACCCAGGGGCCGGCGACGGGCCCCGGCCGCGGCTGACGCGGTCGCTGCTGACCCCGGCGCGGTGGACGGACAGCGTCGAGCCGACGCCCACCGTCGCGGGAGCACGCTCGGAGCATGTCGATGAGCACACCGTTCGATCCGCAGCAGCCCGGCGCCGACCTCCCCGTGGACGGCGACGACCAGACCGAGATCGAGGTCGAGGAGGACCGCGGCGCCGACGTCGGCCCGGACTCGGTCGACCCGTCGGTCTCGCCGGCCCCGCACGAGGACGAAGACGAGGCCGGTGGGGGCCCGGTCGCCCGGTGACCCGAGACGGCTGACCGACCTCGCCCGGACGGCCCACTGGGGCCCGCTGACGACCGCTGACGCGACGACGGGCTACCCCCGGACGATCCAGGGGCGGCCCGTCGTGGTGCTGCGGCTCAGACGCCGCCGCGCCGGAGCCAACGGGTCGACCGCCACGACCGCGACCGCAGCACCGCGTCGATCGCGTCGCGCAGGATCTGCTCGTCGGTGGCCGGGTCGACGAAGGCCGATGCCCGCACGGGGCCGCTCGTCCCGCGGAGGCGTGAGACGGCTCGGAGCGGAGCGCTCACGCGCCACGACCGCGACTCCAGCAGGGAGATGAGTCGCTGCGCCAGTGCGAAGCGCTCACCGTGGTCGACGGCCGACTCCTGCGCCACGGGTGCGGGGGGCGGAGCCGGCTGCTCGGCGAGCTTCACCAGCTCGCGGATGCGCCGCGTCTCGCCGGCCGGCAGCAGGATCGGCAGGGCGTCGATCTTGCGGTCGACGGAGTACTGGTTCAGCAGCCACTCCGCGATGTCGTGGTCGGTGCGCGAGCCGTCCTGCGACACCCACGTGTGGTAGATCGCGGTGAGCTGCAGGGAGTCCGCGACACCGACGAGCGACGCGGCACGGAGCAGGTAGTCCCAGTCCTCGGTCGTGGTCAGCGATTCGTCGAAGCGCAGTCCGAGGTTCGTGAAGAGCCCGCGGGGGAACGCCGCCGTCATGAACGGCGTCTGGTTCAGCACGAGGTGCTTCACCATCGAGAACTCGGCGTCGTAGGGCCGGGTGATCGGCCCCTCGGTACGGACGCCCCAGTGGCCGCTCGTGCTGACGACGTCGGCCGCCTGCAGGGACCCGACGCTGCGGAGCACCATCCCCGGGTGCTTGCGGTGCACGTCCCGGAAGGCCGAGACCCAGTGCGCGAAGACCAGGTCGTCGTCGTCCAGCGCCACGACGTACTGCCCGGTCGCCAGTCGGAAGCCCTCGTTGAGGAGCGTGGCGCGCGAGCCGTGGTCGACCTTGACGAAGCGCGTGCGGCCGGCGATCGACGGCGGCTGGCGTTCGATCAACCGCTCGAGCACGATCTGCGTCGCGACGTCGACGTGGTGGCCGATGATGAGCACCTCGAAGTCCTGGTCCGTCTGGCCCGCCAGGCAGGAGAACACCTCGGCGAGCTGCTGCGGACGACGCCCCTGCGTCCGGATCACGACCGTGAGGAACGGGTCGTCCTCGGTCGACGTCCGGGTGACCGCGGCGGCGGGGACCGGCCCGGGCAGGCAGGCCCAGACGAACTGGTTCACGCGGGCGTTCGGCGCGGCCTGGTCGCGCAGCGCGTTCATCCACTGGTTGACGGTGGTGCCACGCATGAGCGCCGGGTGGTCGAGCGGGAAGTGCTGGTCGCTCTTGCTCAGCAGGAAGTCCTCGCGGTCCGTGCGGTGCAGACCGGCGGCACGGAGCGTGCGCTCGAGCTCGGGCTCGCTGTAGAGGTGGACGTGGGTGTCGTCCAGCAGCCCGGTGTCGGTGTACTCCCATGCGCCGAACGCCAGCTTGAACCCGACGTCGCGGTGGGTGTTGTTCGGCACGCTGAGCACGAGCGGAGCGCTGTGGTCGCGGAGGAACGTCGACACCTCGGCGAGCACGGCCCGTCCGGCGGGCAGGTGCTCGAGCCCGTCGAGCATGGTGACCCCGAGCACGCGGCGGTCGCCGACGACGTCGCGCAGCAGCACGCGCACCGCCTCGGGATCGCCGACGTCGCCGACGTGGGCCTCGAAGCCACCGTCGCGCAGCGCCGTCACGGCGTCCGCGTCGACGTCGACCCCGACGTACGTCGCGCCGAGCTGGTCCTCGACCGCCGCGGCGATGGCCCCGTAGCCGCAGGCGAGGTCGAGGAGGACCGCCGGCTCGCCCGACGTGACCACGGAGCGTCGCAGGAGGCGGAGGACGGCCCCGTAGGTGTTCTCCTCGGAGTAGGCGTTGTCGTAGCGTGCCTCGTCGTTCACAGTCCGTACCGGTGTTCCGCGTAGTTGCCGCCGGTGAATTCGGCGGTCGTGTGGTCGGGGTCGTGGCGGTCCGCGAGCAGACCGTCGTCGCGCCGGCGCCGGTACTCGGCGCACGCACGCGTGGCCTCCGGCTCCGGGTTCGCGTCGAAGAACCGCAGGATGTCCTCGCTGATGTCGGGCCGGGACCACTTGTCGGCGAGCAGCAGGGCGGACTCCACGGAGTAGTACCGTTCGGCGGACGTCGGCTCGAGGACGCCGCTCGTCGACCCGATGCGCTTGTCGTGGAACGCGAGGGCTGCGGGGACGATCGCCACGCCGAAGCCGCGCTCCCGGATGCGCCAGGACAGGTCGACGTCGTCGCAGTACATGAAGAACGACTCGTGGTCGTACCCGCCGAGCTCGTCGAAGAGCGCGGAGCGGACCATGCAGAAGGCACCGGCGACCCACGAGGTGATGCCGCTCCGGACGTCGTAGTCCTTGGGGTGCTCGAGGGGGAGCTGCTTCGCCTCGACCGCGCCGATCGTGGTGTCGTCCATGCGCTCGACCAACTGGCTGAGCGTGTCCCCGGTGATGATCACGTCGGGGTTCGCCATGATGCGCAGCTCGGAGTCGTCCTCGGCCGCGAGGCGGTTCTGCGCGCCGCCGTGCCCGAGGTTCTCGCCGAAGGACACGTAGTCGAGCGAGGCGAGGTTCGGCGTCGCCCGGCGCCAGCGCTCGAGCAGGGCCGGGTCGACGGTCGCCGCCGGTGAGCAGTCGCCGTAGCGCACGCGGACCCCGGCGACGCGGTCGTCGAACCGTGCCCAGCGTGCGGCGTTGTCGAGGCTCTCGAGTGCGCGCTCCACCCGCTCCGTGTCGGAGTGGTAGAGCACCGACTGGATGGTCACCATCGGTCGGGTCATGCGGTGTGGTCCTCGCTGATCAGGGTCGGGATGCGGTGGGTGCCGAGGTGGGTCGGGTCGTCCTCCATGACGAACCGGGCGGCGTCGCGTCGGAGGGCGATGTACTCACCGCGCTCGTCCGACAGGAAGGCGTGCACGAAGTGCGGTCCGTTCCCGAACACGACGGCGTCCAGGTCGAACCTGACCGTCGCGGAGCCGTCGAGCGGCGAGAGGACCTTCTCCACGCGACCCGTGTCGGTGCCGTACACGAGGTTGCCGAGCGAGTTCTCGATGAGGAACCCGGCGTTCCAGCGGTCGAGCGGCGTCGCGTGCTCGTAGCGGACCGTGATGCGCAGCGGGTCTCCCGGGCGGACGATCTCCTGCGGCTCGCGTCCTGGGACGCGGACGTCGACGTCCGTGACCCTGCCCGGCGTGGGGTCCTGGTCGGGGTCCTCGGCCTCGGCCTCGGCGAGTCGGCGGCCCTCGAGGATCTCGCGGAAGTTCTGCACCGCCTCGCGGGCGGGCCCGTGGTACTTGACCTCACCGTGGTGGAGGACGACCGCGGTGTCGCAGAGTTCCTGGACCTGGCCGAGCGAGTGCGACACGAGCACGATCGTGCGGCCCTGCGCCTGGAACTCCTTGATCTTGTCGATGCACTTCTTCTGGAACTGCTCGTCGCCGACGGCCAGCACCTCGTCCACCAGCAGCACGTCGGGGTCGGTGTTGATCGCGACGGCGAAGGCGAGCCGGACGTACATGCCCGACGAGTAGAACTTCACCTGCGTGTCGATGAAGTCACCGATGCCGGAGAACTGGAGGATCGCCTCGAACCGGGCGTCGACCTCGTCGCGGGGGATGCCGAGCACCGAGGCGTTCAGGTAGACGTTCTCGCGGCCGGTCAGGTCGGGGTGCATCCCGGCGCCGAGCTCGATGAGGGCGGCGAGGCGACCGCGGCGCTCGACGACGCCGGTCGTGGGCTCGAGGATGCCGCCGATCATCTTCAGCAGCGTCGACTTGCCGGAACCGTTCGGTCCGATGAGGCCGACCGTGCTGCCGGCCGGGATCTCGAGGTCGACCCCCTGGAGCGCCCAGAAGTCCTCGCTGTGCCGGCGGCCTGCACGGCCGAAGGTGACCACCCGCTCCTTGAGCGAGTTGTCCTTGCGGATCGTGAACCGCTTCGACACGTCCCGCACGGAGACGACCACGGGTGCGCCGGGGCCGCCCCTGACCTCCTCGGACCGTCCGCGGAGTCCTGCTGCTCGGCTGCCCTGCCGCTCGTCCAATCAGGACTCCTCTGTGTTGCGTTCCGAAACCGAGGAGGATCGTAATGCGGATACGATGAAATGTCAGGCGTGTCCCCCGCTCTGGGGAGGGGGTGCCGGTGCCGCCGACGGCGCTCACGGCGTCCTGTCGGTCGGGGACGGCAAGCTCGTGCGCATGTCGTTCGCGAACGCGTGGGACCCGTCGAAGGGTCGCGCCATCCCAGAGGACCAGGTCACCGAGGACGGACTCGAGCTCGACGAGGACACCGCCGCCGAGCTCGGCATCTCGTTCGACGTCGTCGGCGGCGCGTCGGCCGACCCGTCACGGGTCTCACCCGTCGACGTGCGCGTGCCGAGCGCACCGACCACCGACGACTGACCGCCCGCCCAATCCCGCCCGAGCCGAGCCGAGCCGAGCCGAGCAGCCTGGGGGCACGACGTGCGTCAGCACAACGGGGAGCACGCGACACCACGGACTTCCGTGGCGCGACGTGCTCCCCGTTGTGCTGAGCGCGGCACGGTCAGGGCCCAGCCCCGGAGCCCGGCACGGTCAGGGCCCAGCCCCGGAGCGCGGCACGCTCAGGGCCAGCCCCGCAGCCCGGTCAGGGGACGGTGTGCCCCGCCGCCGTCAGGACGCGGTACCACTCCTCGCGCGAGAGCCGGACGTCGGAACCCGCGGCCGAGTCCCGCACCCGCTGCGGGTTCGTCGTGCCCAGGACGACCTGGAAGTGCGCGGGGTGTCGGGTGATCCACGCGACCGCGATCCCCGTCGGGGTGACGCCGTGTGCCGAGGCGAGCTCCTCGAGCACGTCGTTGAGCTCGGCGTACTGCTCGCGGTCGCCGAGGAAGACGCCGTCGAAGAAGCCCTTCTGGAACGGCGACCAGGCCTGCAGCGTGACGTCGTTCAGGCGGGCGTGGTTGAGGATGTCGTTGTCGCGGTCGATCGACTGGTCGAGCCCGGCCATGTTCGCCGTCAGGCCCTGCGTGATCACGTTGGCGTGCGTGATGCTCAGCTGCACCTGGTTGAACGCGAGCGGCTGCCGCACCGACCGCTTCAGCAGCTCGACCTGACCGGGGGTGTGGTTCGAGACGCCGAAGTGGTGCACCTTGCCGGCGGCGTGCAGCTCGTCGAACGCCCGGGCGACCTCCTCGGGCTCGACGAGGGCGTCGGGACGGTGCAGGAGCAGCACGTCCACGTAGTCGGTCCGCAGCGCCTCGAGGGACTCGTGCACGGACTCGATGATGTGCTCGTACGAGAAGTCGAAGTACGCGCCGTCCGGCGTCGGGCGGATGCCGACCTTGGTCTGCAGCTGGATGTCGGCGCGCTCGGACGGCGACAGGGTGACGGCGGAACCGAAGCGCTGCTCGCACCCGTGCCAGACGCCGTACACGGCGGCGTGGTCGAACATCGTGACGCCGGCGTCGCGCGAGGCGGTGTACAGCTCGCGGATGTCCTCGTCGCTCATGTCGTTGATCCGCATGAGGCCGACGACGACGTCGGACGCGGTGAGGTCGGTCTGTGGCAACTCCAGTGTCTTCACGCGCTCGATCCTGCCAGCAGCTCGCCGTGCGCAGAGAGGCCCTGCCGGTGCCCGTCGGGCCGCGCCCGGCAGTCACGCCCGATGCGACCGGGTGACGGACGGGAGGCGCGGTGCCGGACCGGCACCGCGCCTCCCGTCCGGTGCTCAGCGCATGGGCGACGCGGCCGGGCCGAGCAGACCGAGGAACGTCAGGTCGTCCGCCACCTTGGTGACGAGCGCGTGGTCGAGCGACGGGATGTCCGGTGAGCCGAGCGGACGCACCGAGCGGACCGCGGCCGCGAACGCGTCCGCGGGGATCGCGGACCCGGCGTGCGGCACCTCCGGGGTCGCGAACGCGTGCAGCAGCGGCAGCACCGAGCGTGCACGGTCCTCGTCCGGCAGCGCCTCGAGTGCGGACCGGAAGCGCTCGACCCACTCGGCGTGGTCCGCGACCCGCTCGATCGCGTACCCGTCCTCGACCAGCCAGTCGACGAAGGTGTCCAGCGAGACGCCGTCGTCGTGCGGGTTGACGACGTTGAACGTCCGGTGGCCGTCGACCACCGACGCGCCGATGGCGTCGATCGCGGCGGCCGTGAAGTCGGCGGGCAGGCCGTCGTAGTGCGAGCGCTGCACCCGGCCGTCCGGGGTCCGCTGCACGAAGGACACGGGTGCCAGCCCGGTCGCGAGCACGCTCCAGACCAGACGGGTGAACACGTCGGGCAGGTTCACCTGGCCGCGCCAGCGCGGGTGCGCCAGCACCATGTCGGAGCGGAACACCGCGACGGGGACGCCGTGCTGCTCGTGCGCCTCGCGGAGCAGCACCTCGCTCGCCCACTTGCTCGCGCCGTACCCGTTCGCGTACTCGTCGGCGATCGTCCACTCGGGGATCGTCGACCGGAGGTCCGCTCGCTCGTCGAGTGCCGCAGGGGCGTCGGGGGCGACGTCCTCGGTTGCGCTCGGGCGGGCTCCACCGGCGACGGCGACGCTCGACACGAAGGTGACGGGGACGCTCCCGGCGGCGATCGCGAGCCGGACGACCTCGGCGGTGCCGACGACGTTGGGCCCGAACAGCGCGGTGTACGGCAGGACGTGGTTCACCAGGGCGGCGGCGTGCGCGACGAGGTCGACCCGCGCGGCGAGGTCCTCCCACCGCGGTCCCTCGAGGCCGAGCAGGTGCTCGCTGACGTCCCCGGCGACCACCTCGAGCGACCCCGAGAGCTCGGCGAACCGGTCGGCGAACGCGGGATCGGCCGCGAAGGCGGCGTCCAGTCGACGGCGGGCAGCGGCGTCGTCCGACCCGCGCACGACGCAGACCAGCGTGCCGCCGACCGGTGCGAGCCGCTCGAGCCAGTCCATCGCGGTGAAGCGGCCGAGGTAGCCGTTCGCGCCGGTGAGCAGGACGGTGCGCGGCCCGTCCGAGGTGGGGCGGGGTGCGCGTGCCACCGGCGCGGGGACCGCACCGAGCAGGTCGTCCACCCGCAGGTCCGACGCCCGCAGCACCGTCGGGTCGGCGCCGTGCACGCGGGCGACGGTCGGCCGGTCGTCGGCGGCCGAACGCTCGACGTACGCGGCCACGGCCGCGAGGTCGTTCGTCGGGTCGGTGATGACACCGACGGGCACCTCGGTCTCGAAGACGTCCTCGAGGACCCCGGAGAACGTCAGGGCCGACAGCGAGTCACCGCCGAGGTCCGAGAACCGGGCGGCCGAGGCGGTCTCCGTGCTGACCTCGGCACCGAGCAGGTCACGGGCGGCACGGACGACGGTGTCGATGGTCGGTTCGTCACCCACGTGCTCGCGCAGCGTCGCGACGAGGGTGCCGCTCTGCTGCTCGGCGACCGCGTCGTAGAGCGCCGCGAACCGGTCCCCGTAGCGGACGGTGACCCGGGGGCGGAGGAGCTTGCGGGCATCGGAGAGCATGCCGTTGTCGACCGTGAAGGGGTCCGGTTCGACCACGATCGCTCGCGGCACCTCGTACGGGGCGAGTCCGTGGGCGCGGGCGGTGCGCTGCAGGGCGGCGAGCAGGTCGCCCTCCGTGGCGTCCGGGTCGACGGGCACGACGACCGCGACGAGGAACGCGTGCCTGCTGTCCCCGTGCAGGGCGATCTGCCGGACCTCCGGCGTCCCACCGAAGGTCGCCTCGAGGGCCGAGACCGCGACGAACTCGCCCTGCGAGAGCTTGATGACGTTGTTCCGGCGGTCGAGGTACTCGTACGTGTCCGGACCGGTCTGCGCCATCACGTCGCCGGTCCGGTAGAACCCGTCCTCGTCGAACACCGCGGCGGTGACGTCCGGGCGGCGGAAGTACCCGGGGATCACCGCGGTGCTCCTCACGAGCAGCTCGCCGCGCGGGTGCGGTCGGTCGGTGGTGCGGTAGCCGAGCTCGGGGACGTCCACCAGCTTGTGCTCGGTGACCGGTGGCTGCTGCACCACGCCGTCGCGCAGGATGCTGCCCGCCTCGGTCGAGCCGTACAGGTCGTGCAGCGGGACGCCGAGGCACTCCTCGAGGTACGTGCGGAGCTCGGGCGTGAGCGGGGCGCTGGCGCAGACGGCCTGCCCGACGCGACCACCGAAGGCACGTGTCCGGAGGTCGTCCTGCACCTGAGCACGCACGGCCGGGGCGTCGGTGGCTCCGGCCGCGAGTCGGCGCTGCTCCTCTCGGGCGCCCTCCTGGCGGACCATCTCGGCGATCCGCGGGACGAGCACGAGCTCGGTCGGTGCGTAGACCCGCAGGTCCTCGAAGAGGGCCGACAGGTCGGTCGAGGTCGCGAGCGCCACGGTGCCGCCGCGGCCGAGCGTGGCGAGCAGCGCCGCGCGACCGGTCAGGTGGCTCAGCGGCAGGTAGGCGTAGCCGACGGTCACGGCGTCCGGGTGGTCCGGCGGGAGGGCGTGCCAGAGCCGCTCGACCATGGACCGCGTGTACATCGCGCCCTTCGGGGTCCCGGTGCTGCCCGAGGTGTACAGCAGCAGGGTGAGCGGGTCCTCGTCGGGCGCCGGTCGCCACGGGGTCGGCTGGGGCAGTTCGCGGCCCCGTGCCACGAGGTCGGCGAGCGTCGGCAGCGCCGCCGCACCGTCGGTGCCCTCGGCCCCGGTCGCCGCGCCGGCCGCACCCGTCGTGTCGAGCAGGACGGTGTGCACCTCGGCGGCGGCCGCGTCGGTGACCGCCCGGGCCGTCGCGGCCTGGTCGGCGGTGACGCCCAGCCACACCGGCGTCGTCTCGTCGACGATCGCACGGAGCTGCTCGACGGCCGCGCTGGTCTGCAGCGGCACGCTCACCGCGCCGAGCACCGAGCACGCGAGCTCGAGGGTCACGACGTCGGCGCTCGGCGGACCGAGCACCGCGATCCGGTCACCCGGGGCCACGGACTCGCCGAGCACCGCCGCGAGGGCCCGCGCACGGTCCCGGAGCTCCTGGAAGCTCGTGTCGGTGACGACCTCGCCGTCCCGCTGTCGGATCGCCGTTCGGTCGGCGTACCGGTCGAACACCGCCTCGACGGAGGTGTCCTCGTCCTGCTGCACCATGGTGGTTCCCTTCCTCGTTCGTCCGACGCGCCCCCGCGCGCGGCCTCTCAGCGCGCGGCGAGCACGATGCCCGCACGCGCCGTCCCCCGGTCCACTGCCCACCGTCCCGTCGCCGCGAACGCCGGGCCGCGACGCTCGCTCGCCGTGAAGGTCCCGTCCGGGCGCAGCTCCACGTGGGCACCGTCGATGCCGAACCAGCCGTCGTGCGCGGCCGAGCGGGCCTTGGCGACGGCCTCGGTCGCGGCGAGCAGGACGCTGTCCGGACTCTCAACCCCGGTTCGCCGGAGTGCGGTGAGACCCCGCGCGACACGGTCGTCCGTGACGTCCGCGATGCGTCGGAGCACTCCCGGCGGCAGGGGACGTGCCGGCGTGGCATCGATGCCGATGCCGGCGTGGTCGTCGCGCCGGGCGACGGCGCAGGCGCGCAGGCCGGGGCAGTGGGTGATCGTGCCGACCACGCCCTCGGGCCAGCGGGGAGCCCCGCTCCGACCCACGGGCAGTGCCGTCACCGGGGTGCCGATCGCCGTCAGGGCGCGGCGGGCGAGCAGGCGGCCGGTCCGGAACTCGGCACGCCGCGCCGGGACGGCACGGGCGATCGCCGCGCGTTCCTCGTCGGCGAGGGGGCCGCTCAGGTCGTGGTCGGCAGCGGCGGCGACCACCGAGGCGGGGAGCAGCCCCACCCAGTCGGTCCCGCCTTGAAGTTGCACATTGCAATCAGACGCCCGGAAGCTCCGAGTCCCCCGGACGGGGCACGTCGCGGAGCGGCCGCGACCGGGTCCGTCAGGCGGGCAGGACCGCGACGACGGCGGAGCGGTCGTTCCAGGTCGCGGTCAGCGTCTCGCCGTCCGGCACGGGCAGCCCGATCACCCGCAGCACGACGAGGTCGCCGTGGTCGGTGCGCACCGTCGTCTCGGTCCCGTCGGTGCTGGCCGTGGCCGACGTCACCGTGGGGGAGTCCGGCGCCGACCCGCTGCCGACCGCCGTGCCCTCCTTGTCGAACCGTCCGGAGCCGTCGGCGCGCTCGAGCTCCGCCTCGTGCCCGCCGGTGGCGATCGCACGACGCAGGACGTCGGCGTACACCGGATCCGCGACGGCGTCGTACACCCAGCGCTGCCCGAGCACGGAGTGGTGCATCTCGCACACCAGGGAGCCCCGGGCGCCGTCGAGCGGAGCGCCGCGGTAGGTCAGCGGCGTGTGCAGGAGCCGTCCCTCGGGCGTCCGCACGACGATCTCCTCGACACCGACCTCGCCCTCGGGGTCGTCGAACCGGAAGCGGGTGACGATCTCGACGGCGGCACCGGCGGTGAGGCCGCTCCACGGCTGCGCTGGCAGCCAGGCGGCGAGGGCCTCGGCCTTGGACGGTCGGAGTTCTGCGCGGTGGATGACGGCCATGCACCGACGCTACCGAGCAGACCTCGGCTTCCACCGTCGGCCCGCCGCACGGCGGTCAGTGCCCGGCGGTCAGGGCGCGGAGGTCAGGGCGCGGAGGTCAGTGCACGGGGTCAGTGCACCGAGAAGCCGCCGTCGACCGCGATCGACTGGCCCGTGACGTACGCGGACCCCGGTCCGGCCAGGAACACCGCCACGGCCGCGAAGTCCGACGGCTCGCCGTTGCGTCCGACGAGCGTGCGCGCGGCGAGCGCCGCGACCCGCTCGGGGTCGGCGGACAGTCGCCTGTTGAGCGCGGTCTGCACGAAGCCGGGGACCAGGACGTTCGAGGTGACGCCGCTGCCCGACCAGGCCTCCGCCTGGGAGCGTGCCAGTGCCTCCAGGCCGGCCTTCGACACCCCGTACGCGCCGCTCGCGGCGAAGGGGCGGTGGGCCTGCTGCGAACTGATGCCGATGATCCGGCCGTACCCGCGTGCGGCCATGCCGGGCGCGAGCCGCTGGCCGAGCATGAAGGGTGCGTCGAGGTTGACGGCCATCGTCGCGTCCCACGTGCCCTCGTCGAGGTCCGGCATCGGCGGTCGCAGGTTGATGCCGGCCGAGTTGACGAGGACGTCCACCTCGCCGACGGCGTCCGCGAGCGCGTGGGCGCCCGCCCGGGTCGACAGGTCCGCGACGACACCGGCGGCCGATCCGCCGTCGGCGGTGATCGTCGCGACGGTCTCGTCGATCGCCTCCCGCGTGCGCGCGGCGACCAGCACGTGGGCACCCGCGTCCGCGAGGGCGAGCGCGATCGCCCGACCGATGCCGGAGCTGCCCCCGGTGACCAGTGCACGGCGTCCGTCGAGGCCGAAGAGCTGCTCCAGTGCCATCGGGCCAGGCTACCGACGCCCGTACGCTGGGTCGGTGCGCGACGACCTGCTCCCCGTGCTCGCCTGCCCCGTCTGCGCCGAGCCCCTCGCCCGTGTCGACGGCGGGCAGGTCGGCTGCGCCGGCGGCCACCGGTTCGACGAGGCGAAGCAGGGCCACCTCACGCTCCTGCCCGCAAAGCGCCGCGCCCTGACCGCGGACACCCCGGACATGGTCGACGCGCGGATCCGGTTCCTCGGGCGGGGGCACTACGCACCGGTCGAGCGGGCGCTCGCCGCGGTGGTCGCCGCCACGGAGGCGCCGGGCGTCGTCCTCGACGTCGGCTCCGGCCCCGGCACCTACCTCGCGCACGTGCTGGACGCGGACGGACCGGACGAGACTGCGTCGGCCGGGAGGCCCGGCTCGGCCCCGGCAGGCCCCGTCGCTGCCCGCCTCGGGGTCGCGCTGGACCTGTCACCCGTCGCCATCCGGCGGGCGGCACGCGTCCACCCGCGGGCCGGCGCCGTCGTCGGGGACGTGACCGAGCGCCTCCCGGTCGTCGACGACGCGGCGGCCGTCGTGCTGGACGTCTTCGCCCCGCGCAACCAGCGGGAGTACGCGCGGGTGCTCCACCCGGACGGCGTGCTCGTCGTCGTGACGCCACGGACCGGACACCTGGCGGAGCTCGCCGAGGCGACCATCGCGGTCGACCCGGAGAAGGAGCGGCGGCTGCGGGAGTCGCTCGAGCCGACGTTCGCGCTGCAGGGGTCCGAGGACCTCACGTGGACGATGGAGCTGTCCGCGGAGGACGTGCACGACGTGGTGCACATGGGCCCGAGCCACCACCACGTCGATCCGGACCGGGTGTTCGCGCCGACGGCCGTGACGGCCGCGGTGACCGTGAGCACGTGGACGGTCGCCAGGCAGCACTGAGGCGCTGCCGTCGGCCGTCCACGTGCCGGGGTCGGGTGTCAGCCCTGCGGCACCGCCACGTCGAACTGCCACACGACGCCGAACCGGTCGCGCAGCTGCCCGGCGAGCGGGGCCCACGGCGAGGGCGCGAGCGGCTGTCGCACCTCGGCACCCTCGGACAGCGCCTCCCAGTACCGGGTGACCTCGTCCGCGTCGTCGCCGTGCACGAAGACGTAGCAGGCGTTCGTGCCCTGGTCGTACGGCTGGTCCGGCCAGACGTCGAACGCCATGATCCGGAAGCCGGCCTCGGTGTTGACCTGACCGAACACGATGCGGTCCGCCCAGGCGGGGTCCTGGGACGCGCCCATCTGGCCGTAGGTGGCGGCGGTCACGGTGCCGCCGAACGCGGATGCGTAGTGGTCCAGGGCCTCGCGGGCCTGTCCGTCGAAGTTGAGGTGGGTCATGGTCTCGATGCTCATGGATCGAGTGTCGCGAGCGTTGCGGTCAGATCGTGACCGCTTCTCCGACGAGGATGGACGACGTGTCCGGACCCTCCTCGCGCATGCTCGCGCTGCTCTCCCTGCTGCAGGTGCACCGGGAGTGGACGGGCGACGAGCTCGCCGGTCGCCTGACCGTGAGTCCGCGCACCCTCCGCCGCGACGTCGATCGCCTCCGGGACCTCGGCTACCGCATCGACTCCGTCCGCGGTCCGGCCGGCGGCTACCGACTCGCCGCCGGATCGGACCTGCCGCCGCTGCTGTTCGACGACGACCAGGCGGTGGCGATCGCCCTCGCCCTCGCGGTGGCGCCGGCATCGGGTGCCGACATCGCCGAGGCCGCCACCCGCGCGCTCGCGACGGTGCGACAGGTCATGCCCGAACGGCTCCGGAACCGGGTGGACCTGGTGGATGCCGTCGTGGGATCGTCCGCCCCGCGGGTCGATCCGGACGTGCTGGTGGCCGTCAGCGAGGCCGTGCAGCGCCACGAGGTGTTCCGGTTCGGGTACGGCACGGACGACCGTCCCCGCAGGGTCGAACCGCACGCGGTGGTCGCCCGGCACGGTCGGTGGTACCTGCTGGCGTGGGAGCCCGAGCACGACGACTGGCGGACCTACCGGGTGGACCGGATCGCCCCGCGGATGCGGACGCGGCTCCCGTTCGTGCAGCGACCCGTACCCGGTGGGGACGTGGCAGCCTTCGTGGCGGCCCGCTTCAAGGGGTCCGACCGCGACGACGCGTGGCCGTGCACGGGGTCGGTCTCGCTGACCGCTGCCGACGCCGCGCGGGTCGCCCCGTTCCTGCCGGAGGGCGCCGTGCTCGAGGATGCCGACGACGACCGTCGACGGCTGACGCTCGGGTCCTGGTCGTGGGACGGTCTCGCCGGCGCGATCGCCGGGTTGACGGTGCCGTTCGTGGTCGAGGGGCCGGAGGAACTCCGCGCCGCTGTCGACGCGCTCGCCACCCGACTGCGCCGATCGTTCAGGGACTGACCGGACCGTCCTCCCTCAGGCGTCGGCTCCAGATCGGCTCGTCGAGCCAGGCGGGGACGAGACCCATCGAACCGACGTCGATCCCGTCGACCGCCGGGAACGCGGACAGGAGTTCTGCGGTACGGACCTGCCAGTCGACGTTCGACGGCACGGAATCGAGCAGGTACGCCAGGACTGCCAGGACCTCGTACACGCCGAAGCGTTTCGGTGCCCGGCCGACCACGAGATGTGCGAGCGCTGGGACCTGCTCTGCGCTCGCCCGCTTCGGTGCGGTGACGAGCTTGCGGTTGAAGAGTCGCGAATGGTGGGCCGCGACGTTGCGGACGTAGTTGACCGAGGCGAGCCAACTCCGCATCAGCTGCTTCGTCGGGACGGCGAAGGATGCAGCGACCTCCGTCGCGAGGTCGTTCCGCAGTCCTCCGTACAGGCGTGACACCTGACCGAGCTCGAGCAGCTCGACGATCACCCAGATGGGCATCCGACCGTCGTAGTGTTCGCGGAAGTGCGCGACGAACGACTCGTCCGACCGGGTCTTCCGGTCCTCCAGGCGGTCGAGCCACCGAGCGTGCTCGCTCCTCGGGTCGTCCCCGTTCCGCGGTGCGCAGAAGGCCGTGTTGAAGATCGCTGGATCTTCGTGGGCGAACGGAGACACCGCCCCGAGGACGTGTGCAAGACACGTCCGGAAGGCGACCTCGAAGCGCTCGACCGCCTCGAGGACGAGCAGGCGCAGTGACCGATCGAAGGTGAGCAGCTCGCAGGCTGCGTCCAGGTCGGCACCGGGACGGTACTGCTCGAGCACGACGGTGGTGTGGCGTCCGCTCTCGTCGATCTCCGTTCCGGAGACACGGAACGGGTGGAGGTAGCCGCTCAGGCGGTAGTAGCCGCTCTCGCGAAGCGCTGCTGCCGCGCGGTCGTGGTCCTCGATGGACAGACCCCGCTCGCGCAGCAACGCGATCTGCTCGTCGATCGACAGCCACGGTTTCGCGTACGACACCTCGTCCTCCCACCCCGAGACGAGAAAATCGGCCCGAGCCGTGAGGCGAGCGGGCCGATCGTGATGCTCCGAGGATAGCCGAGCCGTCCACGGCGGGCAACGGTGAAGCTCCCTCGTGCCCTGCGCGTTAGGGCGGTGCACGCGTCCGTCAGGACGGCGTGAGGATTCCGTGAGGACCGGCCTGGAGGCACACGGCCGGAACCAGCATCAGTACCGCACCACACGTGGTGCGGTCCGCGCCGCCCGGCGTCGGACCCGCAGCAACCAACGGAGTCCTTCGTGTTCGACGTCTTCGTCGTCGCCGGTGTCCTCGCCGTGTTCGGTGTCGTGGCACTCATCGCCAAGGGGGTGGAGCGGCTGTGATCGTCGTCACCATCGCCGCCGCCGTCCTCGGCATCGCCTCGGTCGTCTACCTCGTGTGGGCGCTCGTGCACCCGGAGCGGTTCTGATGAGCGCTGCCGACACCTGGGCCGGGATCGCCCAGGTCGCCACCCTCGTCCTGCTCCTCGTGGTCGCGTACCGCCCGGTCGGTGACTGGATGGCGCGTGTCTACACGCCCACGGAGCACGCCCGCATCGAGCGCGGCGTCTACCGCGTGATCGGTGTGGACCCCGACGCCGAGCAGTCCTGGCCCGCGTACCTGCGCGGCGTGCTGCTCTTCAGCGCCGTCGGCGTGCTGCTCGTCTACCTGCTGCAGCGCATCCAGGTCGTGCTGCCCGGTGACCTCGGGCTGCCGAACGTCGGCCCGTCGCTCGCGTTCAACACCGCCGCGTCCTTCGTCGCGAACACCAACTGGCAGTCGTACTCGCCCGAGGCCACCGTGGGGTACTCCGTGCAGATGGCAGGGCTCGCGGTGCAGAACTTCCTGTCCGCCGCGGTCGGGCTCGCGGTCGCCGTGGCCCTGGTGCGCGGGTTCGCACGGCGGAGGAGCGGCACGCTCGGCAACGTCTGGGTCGACGTCGTCCGCGGCACCGGCCGGCTCCTGCTCCCCGGGGCGTTCGTCTTCGCGATCGTCCTGGTCGCCGGCGGCGTCGTGCAGTCGTGGGGCAGCGGCACGGACATCGCCACGCTCGCGGGTGGCACCCAGCACATCCCCGACGGCTTCGTCGCGTCGCAGGAGGCGATCAAGGAGCTCGGCACGAACGGCGGCGGCTACTTCAACGCGAACTCGGCGCACCCGTTCGAGAACCCGCAGGCGTGGACGAACCTCGTCGAGGTCTTCCTCATGCTCGTCATCCCGTTCTCGCTGCCCCGCACGTTCGGGCGGCTCGTCGGTGACGACCGCCAGGGGTACGCGATCCTCGCCGTGATGGGCGCGATCTTCCTCGTGTCGCTCTCGGTGATGTCGATCGCCGAGCTCGCGGGCGGCGGCAGCGCCACGCAGGCGGCCGGTGCGGCGATGGAGGGCAAGGAGATGCGCTTCGGCATCCTCGGCACGACGCTCTTCGGCACGACCTCGACCGCCACGTCGACGGGCGCCGTGAACGGCATGTTCGACAGCTTCACGCCGATCGGCGGGATGATGGCGCTCCTCAACATGATGCTCGGCGAGATCAGCCCCGGCGGCGTCGGCTCCGGCCTGTACGGCATGCTCGTGCTCGCCGTGATCACGGTGTTCATCGGCGGACTGCTCGTCGGCCGGACCCCGGAGTACCTCGGCAAGAAGATCCGCGCCCGTGAGATGACCTTCGCGGCGCTGTACATCCTCGTCACGCCGACCCTGGTGCTGCTCGGCACCGGACTGTCCCTGGTGATCCCGGGTGTCCGTGAGCAGGTCCTCGGCACGAGCATCTTCAACCCCGGCAACCACGGGCTGTCCGAGCTGCTCTACGCCTTCACCTCCGGCGCGAACAACAACGGCTCGGCGTTCGGCGGTCTCACCGCGAACACCACGTGGATGAACTCGGCGCTCGGCGTCGTGATGCTGCTCGGCCGGTTCATCCCGATCGCGCTCGTGCTGGCGCTCGCCGGGTCCCTGGCCGCACAGGACAAGGTGCCCGCGACCGTCGGCACCCTGCCGACGCACCGGCCGCTGTTCATCGGCCTGCTCGGTGCCGTCGCCGTGATCGTCACCGCACTCACCTACTTCCCCGTGCTCGCCCTGGGCCCGCTCGCGGAGGCCCTCTCCTGATGGGAACCGAACCCGTGTCCACCCCGACCCCCTCGTCCACCGTGACCAGCGCGCCGGAGGCGAGCAGTGCCTCCCGGCCGGTCGCCCGATCGTCCGCGTTCGGTCCCCGTCAACTGGCGGCGGGCCTCCCGGGCGCCCTCCGCAAGCTCGACCCGCGCCTGATGTGGCGCAACCCCGTCATGTTCATCGTCGAGGTCGGCGCCGCGCTCACCACCGTGACCGCGTTCGTCGAGCCGTCGGTGTTCACCGCCGCGATCGCGGTGTGGCTCTGGCTGACCGTCGTCTTCGCGAACCTGGCCGAGGCCGTCGCCGAGGGCCGGGGCAAGGCGCAGGCCGACACCCTGCGGAAGACCCGCTCGACGACCAGCGCCCGCCGGGTGCTGCGATGGGATGCGTCCGACGCCGCCGCGCTGTCGAACGACACCGAGGAGGTCGCCTCAGTGGACCTCGCGAAGGGCGACGTCGTGGTGGTCGTCGCCGGCGAGGTCATCCCCGGCGACGGTGACGTGGTCGAGGGCATCGCCAGCGTCGACGAGTCCGCGGTCACGGGCGAGTCGGCGCCCGTCATCCGCGAGTCCGGTGGCGACCGCAGCGCCGTCACCGGTGGGACGCGGGTGCTGTCCGACCGGATCGTCGTGCGCATCACCTCGACGCCCGGCGAGACCTTCATCGACCGGATGATCCGGCTCGTCGAGGGTGCCGCGCGGCAGAAGACGCCGAACGAGATCGCGCTGAACATCCTGCTGGCGTCGCTGTCGATCGTCTTCGTGATCGTCTGCCTGACGATGCAGCCCATCGCCGGCCTCGTCGGTGCGACCGTCAGCGTGCCGGTGCTCATCGCCCTGCTCGTCTGCCTCATCCCGACCACCATCGGCGCGCTGCTCTCGGCGATCGGCATCGCCGGCATGGACCGGCTCGTGCAGCACAACGTGCTCGCGATGTCCGGGCGCGCGGTCGAGGCGGCCGGGGACATCACCACGCTGCTCCTCGACAAGACCGGCACGATCACGTACGGCAACCGGCAGGCATCGCGCGTGGTGCCCGTCCCGGGCGTCACGGTCGCGACGCTCATGGAGGCCGCAGCCCTGTCGAGCGCCGCGGACAGCACGCCGGAGGGCCGCTCCATCGTCACGCTCGCCGAGCAGGACGGCATCACGCCCGGCACCCCGGCGGGTGCGCTCGAGGTGCCCTTCACCGCGCAGACCCGCATGTCCGGGCTCGACCTGGCCGACGGATCGCAGATCCGCAAGGGTGCAGCGGCCGCCGTGCTCGCCTGGGCGGGGTCTGCCGACGCCGCCGTGGTCGCCGCGGTCGACACCGCGGTCGCCGAGATCTCCGACCAGGGCGGGACGCCGCTCGTCGTCGGCCGTCGCTCGGCCTCGGGCGCCGTCGACCTGCTCGGGGTCGTGCACCTGAAGGACGTCGTGAAGGACGGCATGGCCGAGCGCTTCGCGGAGCTGCGGTCGATGGGCATCCGCACGGTGATGATCACCGGCGACAACCCCCGCACCGCGGCCGCGATCGCCGCCGAGGCCGGCGTCGACGACTTCCTCGCCGAGGCCACGCCCGAGGACAAGCTCGCCTACATCCGGAAGGAACAGGAGGGCGGGAACCTCGTCGCGATGACCGGTGACGGCACGAACGACGCCCCCGCCCTGGCTCAGGCCGACGTCGGCGTCGCGATGAACACCGGCACGACCGCTGCGAAGGAGGCCGGCAACATGGTCGACCTCGACTCCGACCCGACGAAGCTCATCGACGTCGTCCGGATCGGCAAGCAGCTGCTCATCACCCGCGGGGCGCTCACCACGTTCTCGATCGCCAACGACGTCGCGAAGTACTTCGCGATCATCCCGGCGATGTTCCAGGCGGCGTTCCCCGGCCTCGCGGCGCTCAACGTCATGGGGCTGCACAGCCCGGCGTCGGCGATCCTGTCGGCCGTCGTGTTCAACGCGCTCGTCATCGTGGCGCTCATCCCGCTCTCGCTGCGGGGTGTGCGCTACCGCGCCGCCTCGGCATCGTCCGTCCTCGGACGCAACCTGCTCGTGTACGGGCTGGGCGGCGTCATCGTCCCCTTCATCGGTATCAAGCTGATCGACCTCGTGGTCGGTCTCATCCCGGGGTTCTAGACCATGGCTTCCTCATCACGCTCCTTCCTCCGTTCCACCGGTGTGGCGATCCGTCTCGCCCTGCTGTCCACCGTCGTCCTCGGCGTCGCCTACCCGCTCGCGGTGTGGGGCGTCGGGCAGGCGGCCTTCCACGACCAGGCGAACGGCTCGATGGTCACCGACTCCTCCGGGAAGGTCGTCGGCTCGTCCCTGATCGGGCAGTCCTTCGCGGGGGCCCGGGCCGACCGCTGGTTCCAGTCGCGTCCGAGTGCCGCGGGCGAGGACGGCTACGACGCGAACGCCTCGTCCGGCTCGAACCTCGGGCCGAACAACCCCGACCTGCTCAAGAGCATCGAGGAGCGGCGGGCCGCCGTGGCGGAGGCCGACGGGGTCAGCGCTGCCGACGTGCCCGCCGACGCGGTCACCGCCTCGGGCTCGGGGCTCGACCCGGACATCAGCCCGGAGTACGCGCTGCAGCAGGCGGCCCGGGTGGCCGACGCCCGGGGTCTGTCGGAGTCGACGGTCCGCACGCTCGTCGAGCAGCACACCGAGTCCCGGCAGGTCGGGTTCCTCGGCGAGCCGGTCGTGAACGTCCTCGAGCTGAACCTGGCCCTGGCCGCCGAACGCTGACGCCGGCCGGCCGGCCGGTCCGGCCGGTCTGGCTCGGCCTGGCCGTGGCCGGCCCGGTCCGGCCCGAGGGCGGAGCCGCCAGCACAACCGGAAGCACCTCGCGCCGCGGAACCGCGTGGTGCGACGTGCTTCCGGTTGTTCGGCAGCACGTCGCACCACGCACCACCACCACCACACCACACCGAACCGCGGGAGGATGAGCACGTGAAGCGCGGGAAACTCCGAGTGCTGCTCGGCGCCGCTCCGGGTGTCGGCAAGACGTACACGATGCTCGAGGAGGGCCACCGGCTGCGTGCCGAGGGCCGGGACGTCGTCGTCGCCGTCGTCGAGACCCACGAGCGAGCCGCCACCGCAGCCCTGGTCGACGGTCTCGAGCTCGTGCCCCGCCGCGTCGTCGAGCACCGCGGCGTCGCACTCGACGACATGGACCTCGACGCGGTCGTGGCACGGGCACCCGACGTCGCCCTCGTCGACGAACTCGCGCACACGAACGCCCCGGGCAGCCCGAACGAGAAGCGCTGGCAGGACGTCGAGGAGCTCCTCGCCGCCGGCATCAGCGTCATCTCGACCGTGAACATCCAGCACATGCAGTCCCTCGGCGACGTCGTCCGCGAGATCACCGGCACGGTGCAGCGCGAGACCGTCCCCGACACCGTGGTCCGCGCCGCCGACCAGATCGAGGTCGTCGACCTGTCGCCGGCGTCCCTGCGCGAACGGCTCTCGGACGGGCTGGTCTACCCGGCCGCTCGCATCGACGCGGCGCTCTCGAACTACTTCCGCCTCGGCAACCTCACCGCGCTCCGCGAGATCGCACTGCTCTGGCTCGCCGACGAGGTCGACGACGCGCTCAAGGCCTACCGCGCCGAGCACGGCATCGACCACCGGTGGGAGACCCGGGAGCGCGTGCTCGTCGCGTTGACCGGCGGTCCCGAGGGCGAGACCCTGCTGCGCCGCGGTGCCCGCATCGCCGCCCGCAGTGCCGGTGGAGAGCTCGCGGCCGTGCACGTCACGACGAACGACGGGCTGCGCGAGCGCCACCCCGGCGCGCTCGGCAAGCAGCGCGCCCTGCTCGAGCAGCTCGGCGGGACGTACCACCAGGTGGTCGGCGACGACGTGCCGAGCACCCTCGTGCGCTTCGCGAAGTCGGTCGACGCGACCCAGATCGTGATCGGCGTCAGCCGTCGCAGCCGCCTCGCCGCCGCACTGACCGGGCCGGGCATCGGCAACACGGTGGTCCGTGAGTCCGGCGACATCGACGTGCACGTCGTCACGCACGAGCGCGCCGGCGGCGGGTTCGCCCTGCCGAAGCTCGGCGGCAGCCTCTCGCGCGGCCGGATCGCCGCGGCGTTCGCGGTCTCGCTGCTGCTCGGCCCGCTGCTGACCTGGCTGCTGTCGCTCGGCAGCGACCCCGACTCGATCACGGTCGACGTGCTGTCGTACCAACTGCTCGTGCTCGTCGTCGCCCTGACCGGCGGGATGTGGCCGGCGGTCTTCACCGCGGTGCTCTCCGGCCTGAGCCTCGACTACTTCTTCGTGCAACCCCTCTACATGGTCACCGTCCAGCAACCGTGGCACCTGGTGGCCCTCGTGATGTACGTGATCAGTGCCGTCCTGGTCAGCTTCGTGGTCGACCGGTCCGCCCGCCGCAGTCGAGCCGCCCGTCGCGCGGCGGCCGAGTCCGGGCTGCTCGTCGGGATCGCCGGCAGCGTCCTCCGCGGCGACGACGCCCTGCAGGCGCTGCTCGACCGCACCCGCGAGGCGTTCGGGTTCACCGGCGTGCGGATCCGGCAGGGCGAGGAGGTCCCGGCCACGTCGGGGACGTTCGCCGACGGGCCGGACGCGACCACGAGCCTCCCGTCCGGCGCCGTCCTGGAGTTCTCCGGCGCTCCCGACGACCCGACCCAGCGCCGGCTGCTGCGCGTCGTCGAGCAGCAGCTCGACGCCGCGGTCGAGCACCGCCGACTCACCCGCACCGCGGTCGACGCCGAGCGGATCGCGGCGGCCGACCGCGTGCGGAGCGCCATCCTCGCGGCCGTCGGCCACGACGTGCGCCGGCCGATCGCGGCGGCCTCCGCCGCCGTGCAGACGCTGCGGGCGTCCGACATCCAGCTGTCGGCACCCGACCGGGAGGCACTGCTCGCCACCGCCGACGAGAGCCTCGGTCAGCTGGCGGTCCTGCTGGCCGACCTGCTCGACGTCAGCCGGGTCCAGGCCGGGGTGCTCGCCGTCACCCCGCTGCCCACCGCGCTCGAGACGGTCGTCGCCCCCGCGCTCGACGAGCTCGAACTCGGGCCGGACGACGTCGACCTCGACCTGCCCGCCGACCTGCCGCCGGTCCTCGCCGACCCGGTGCTCCTGCAGCGCGTCGTCGTCAACCTGCTCGCGAACGCGCAGCGCTACGCGCCGGAGGGCACCCGGGTCCGGGTCGCCGCCAGCGCCTTCGGCGGCGGGGTCGAGCTGCGTGTCGCCGACCACGGACCCGGCATCCCCGAGGACCGCCGCGGCGAGGTGTTCCAGCCCTTCCAGCGGCTCGGGGACACCGACAACGAGACCGGCCTCGGCCTCGGGCTGGCCCTCGCCCGCGGGTTCACCGAGGGCATGGGCGGCACCATCGAGGTCGACGACACCCCGGGCGGCGGGCTCACCGTCGTCGTGCGGCTGCCGATCGCCGGACACCTGGGAGTGGATGTCAAGTGAGCACGAAGGTCCTCATCGCCGACGACGACGCACAGCTCGTCCGCGCCCTGTCCGTCACGCTCGCCGCGCGCGGGTACGACGTCGCCACCGCCCGTGACGGTCGGGCCGCCATCGACGCCGTGATCACCGAGCGCCCCGACATCGTCATGCTCGACCTCGGCATGCCCCGACTCGACGGCATCGGGGTGCTCGAGGGCATCCGCGCGTGGTCGCAGGTGCCGGTGCTCGTGCTCTCTGGGCGGACCGACTCGTCGGACAAGGTCGACGCGCTCGACGCCGGAGCGGACGACTACGTCACGAAGCCGTTCCAGATGGACGAGCTGCTCGCCCGACTCCGAGCCCTCGGACGGCGGCAGGCGTCGGCCGCGGCGACCGCGGGGGTCACGCCGACGGTGACGATCGGCGACCTGGTCGTCGACCTCGTCGCGAAGCAGGTCACCCCGCCGACCGGCCCCGCGATCCGGCTCACCCCGACCGAGTGGCGGCTGCTCGAGGTCCTCGTCACGAACCCCGGGCGGCTGATGACCCGCGAGATGCTCCTGACCGAGGTGTGGGGTCCGACGCACGGCAACGACTCCGGGTACCTGCGGCTCTACATGGCGCAGCTGCGGCGGAAGCTCGAGCCTGAGCCGTCGCACCCGCGGTTCCTCGTGACCGAGTCGGGCATGGGGTACCGGTTCGACCCGAGCGGGGTCTGACGGGCCGTGACGGGGCACTGGCGGGTGCGTGTCGTGTCCGTGTCGTGGTGCTGTCGCCCCGGGCGTTCCTAGGCTCGGCACCATGAACGAGATGCGGATCGCCACCCTCCGACGTGAGCGCGGCTGGACCCAGGAACGGCTGGCCGAGGCGAGCGGCGTGGCCGTCCGGACCGTGCAACGACTCGAGGGCGGGAACGACGCGAGCCTCGAGACCCTGTCCGCGATCGCCCGTGCACTCGAGGTCCCGGTGCGGGAGCTCTTCGCGCAGGACGACCCCGCGGAGCTGGAGCCGGGCGTGCGCGGGCTCGACGAGCGGACCGAGGCCGCCGCGGCTGCAGCTGCGTCGGAGCAGGCCGCGCGTGACCGGTTCGTCGGCGGGTTCTGGTCGCTGTACTCCGCGGTCGGGATCGCCTTCGGGATCGTCACGGTCCTGCTCCTCGTCCTGCACGTGTGGTCCTCGCTGGTGTTCCTGCTCGTCGGGGCGTACTGGGTGGTCGGGCGGCTGGCCGGACGGTTCCTGCTCGACTCGGTGCTCGGCCCCTGGCTCGACCGGCGCTGGCCGCTGTCGTCGGCGACAAGCGTGCCGGTCCGTGCCGCTCGCTGAGCCGACGCCGGTCCGCGTCGGGCCGGACGACGTCGACGAGGTGCACGCCTTCCTGTCGGCGTGCGATCTGACGGTCGCGGGGCTGTCGGACCCGGGCGTCCGGCTCTGGGCGCTCCGTGGTCCGGGCGGCGCCGTCGTCGGTACCACCGGGTACGAGACCGGGCCGGACGGGAGGCACGCCCTCCTCCGCAGCGTCGCCGTCGGACCGGCGCTGCGCGGCTCGGGTCGCGGTGCGGCGCTCGCTCGGTTCGCGATGGCGGAGGCGACGGCGGGCGGGGCGCGACGGGCGTGGTTGTTCAGTCGGCGGTCCGGGCCGTTCTGGCAGGGCCTCGGCTTCGCGCCGGCCGATCGCGCGGAGCTCGCGACCGTGCTCGCCGGCACGACGCAGGTCGAGCTGTTCCGCGCAACCGGGCAGCTCGGGGACGAGGTCGCGTGGAGCCGGCTGCTGGTCCCGCCCGTACCGGTCCCTTAGGGGCGTCCAAGGCTGCGCCGACGATCCGCGCACGTCGGGATCGCACCCTCGGGGGCATGACCCAGACGATCCCCGCCGAGCGCCCGCGCCTGCTCCCGCCACCCATCCGTCCGCACGGCGTCCGCGACCGCCTGGTCGGTCTCGTCCGCGGCCGTGCGGACACCGCGCGGTGGGAGCGCCCCGCGTTCCTCGGGCTGCTGCTGGTGACCGCTGTCCTCTACGTCGTGAACCTCGGCGTGAACGGCTGGGCGAACGCGTTCTACTCGGCAGCGGTGCAGGCGGGGAGCCAGAGCTGGGAGGCGTTCTTCTACGGCTCCTCCGACGCAGCGAACGCGATCACGGTCGACAAGCCGCCGGCGTTCCTCTGGGTGATCGGCATCTCCGTCCGGTTGTTCGGGCTGAACTCGTGGTCGATCCTCGTGCCGCAGGCGTTGATGGGCGTCGCGTCGGTGGCGGTCCTGTACCGGATCGTCCGGCGCCGGTTCCCGGCCGGTGCCGCCCTGACCGCGGGTGCGGTCCTGGCCACGACCCCGGTCGCGACCCTCATGTTCCGCTACGACAACCCGGACGCCCTGCTCGTGCTGCTCACCGTCGGGGCGATCGCCCTGACGCTGCGCGGGATCGAGTCCGGGCGGATGCGGTGGGTCGTCTGGGCCGGCGTGCTCGTCGGGCTCGGCTTCCTGACGAAGCAGCTGCAGGCGTTCCTCGTGCTGCCGCCCCTGGTCGGGGTGTACCTCCTCGCGTCGCCCCGCCCGGTGCTCCGGCGGATCGGGCACCTGTCCGCGGCGGCGCTCGCCGTGGTGGTCTCCGCCGGGTGGTGGGTCGCGATCGTCGAACTCGTGCCGGCCTCGGCTCGGCCGTACGTCGGCGGGTCGCAGACGAACAGCTTCCTCGAGCTGACCTTCGGCTACAACGGGCTCGGCCGGGTCACGGGCGACGAGACGGGGAGCGTCGTGCCCGGCGGGACGACCGGGGCGGGGTCGTGGGGCTCGACCGGCCTGACCCGGCTGTTCGGCTCGGAGTTCGGCACGCAGGTGACCTGGCTGCTGCCGACCGCGCTCGTGCTGCTCGTCGTGTCCCTCGTGGCGCTCGGGGTCCGTCGCCGCCGTGACCCGCGGCTCGCGACCGTGCTAGTGCTCGGCGGCTCGTTGCTCGTCACCGGGCTGGTCTTCAGCTTCATGGGCGGGATCTTCCACCCGTACTACACGGTGGCGCTCGCGCCGTACATCGCGGGCGTGGTCGGCATCGGCACCGGGCTCCTGTGGCAGCGCCGCGCGGTGCTCGCCTGGCGCACCGTCGCCGCCGGCGTCGTCGCACTCTCCGGAGCGTGGTCGTCCGCGCTGCTGTCCCAGGCGTCGTCGTGGCAACCGTGGATCCGGTGGGTGGTCCTCGTCGCGGCCGTCGTCGGGACCGTCCTCGTCCTGCTGCCGCCGCGCGGTCGGGGCCTCGCGGGGGCGACGGTGGCGACCGTGCTCGTCGCGGCGCTGCTCGGGCCGACGGCGTTCTCGGTGCAGACCACCACGGTCGGGCACACGGGTGCGCTCCCGTCGGCCGGGCCGAGCGTCACGACGAGCGGGTTCGGCGGGGGTCGCGGCGGCGCGCCCGGTGGTCAGGGTGGCCCCGGCGGCCAGGGAGCGCCCGGCGGTCAGGGAGCGCCCGGCGGTCAGGGCGGCCCCGGCGGAGCACCGGGCGGCCAGAACGGGACGGGCCAGAACGCGAACGGCCAGAACGGGACGGGCCAGAACGCGAACGGCCAGAACGCGAACGGCCCGGGGACCGCGGGCGGCGCCGACGGCGCCACGAACGCCCCCGGCGGCGGCACGAACCTGCTCGGCGCTTCGACCGAGGTGTCCGACGAGGTCGTCGCCGCGCTGTCCGCGGACGCCGACGAGTACACCTGGGCCGCCGCGACCGTCGGGTCGAACAGCGCCGCCACGTACCAGCTCGCGACGGGCGACCCCGTGATGGCGATCGGCGGCTACAACGGCACCGACCCGGCCCCGACCCTGGCGGAGTTCCGGACACTCGTCGCCGCGGGGAAGGTGCACTGGTTCGTCGGTGGCAGCACCAGCACCAGCACCAGCACCAGCAGCAGCGGGAGCGACGCCGCAGCCGAGATCGCCGAGTGGGTCGCCGCGCACTACGAGCCGACGACGGTCGACGGCGTGACGATGTACGACCTCACGCCGGCGTCCTGACCACGGACACCGCCGGTACCGCCCGCGTCCCCCGGACACGAGCGGGCGGTACCGTCGATCCGTGACCATCGAGCTGCGCCGGGTGACCGCCGAGGACTGGGCCGTCTGGCGCCCGGTCCGCCTCGCCGCCCTCACCGACGCGCCGCAGGCGTTCGGCTCCCGCCTCGAGGACTGGCAGGACGCTCCGGAACACCGCTGGCGCACCCGGTTGTCGCTGCCGGGCGCGGTCGACCTGCTCGCGGTCGAGGAGGGCGACACCGTCGGGATGGCGAGCGGGGTCCCCGACCCGGACGACCCCGCGCTGGCCGAGCTGATCTCGATGTGGGTCGCGCCGGGCGCCCGCGGTCGGGGACTCGTCGCACGCCTCGTCGACGAGGTCGCCCGCGTGCTCGTCGTGCAGGGGACCGAACACCTCGAGCTCTCGGTGATGCCGGACAACGACCGCGCTCGCCGGGCGTACGAGCGCATCGGGTTCAGCGCGACGGACACCCCCGGTGACCGGCTTCCGGACGGCCGGACCGAGACCGTGATGCGCCGCGACCTCAGCGCCGAGCGCACGCTCCTCGCGTACGAGCGCGGCGCTGACCGCTGGACGGAACGGACCGACGACCACCGCGCGGGACTCGTCGACGACCTGCTCGGCCTCGTGCCCGGCGGCGCCCACGTCCTGGAACTCGGCTCCGGCCCAGGTCGGGACGCGGACGCGCTCGAGGCAGCGGGCCTCCGTGTCGACCGGACCGACGGCACCACGGCGTTCGTCGACCGGCTCCGCGCCGCCGGCCACGAGGCCCGCGTGCTCGACGTCCGCCGCGACGGCTGGGGCGGCCCGTACGACGCCGTCGTCGCGAACGCGGTCCTCCTGCACGTCGCGCGGTCGGACACCCCCGCCGTGCTCGAGCGCGCGCGCCGGGCGGTCCGCCCCGGTGGCGTCCTCGCGGCGACGGTGAAGCGGGGCGACGGTGACGGCCAGGGTGACGGCTGGAGCGACCGGAAGCTCGACGACCCCCGCTGGTTCACCTACTGGGACGAGGACGCCCTCGCGGCAGCCGTCACGACCGCCGGGTGGCACGACGTCCGGGTCCGTGAGACCACCCGCCCCGGCGCCGAGGAGCGCTGGCTGACCGTGACGGCCCGTCGGCCCGAGGAGGACCAGCCCGACGAGGAGGACCGACCGTGAACCGAGCACTCCGATGGACCGCCTGGGTCGTCACCGTGGTGGTGCTGCTCGCGGTGGTCTTCCTCGTGTACGCGAACATCGTCATGCAGGGCACCAGGAGCGCTGCGCTGCAGGTCTGGCGGGATGATCGTGTGGCCGTGCGCGACGTGGGCGACAGCGTCGTGATGACCCCGACGGGCAGCGATGACGGCAAGGGGATCGTCTTCATCCCGGGCGCGAAGGTCGACCCCTTCGCGTACCTGGCGACCTTCCGCCAGGTCGTCGCCTCGGGCACCACCGTCGTCATCACGAAGCCGACGCTGAACCTGGCGTTCTTCGACACCCGCCCGTTGGCGACCTTCGAGGCGCACGCACCCGGTGTCCGCACCTGGGCGGTCGGCGGCCACTCGCTCGGCGGCGTCCGCGCGTGCCAGCTCGCGCAGGACGCGGACGGTCTGCTGCTGCTCGGCAGCTACTGCGCGGACGACATCGCTCGCTCGTACGTCCAGGTCCTCAGCGTCTCCGGCTCCCGCGACGGCCTCTCGACGCCCGACAAGGTCGCCGCCGCCCGCGACGAACTCCCCTCCACGGCGCGGATGGTCGAGATCGAGGGTGCGAACCACGCCGACTTCGGCGCGTACGGCGACCAGCCCGGCGACCGCACGGCGACGATCTCACGCGAGGACGCGCGGGCGCAGATCAGCGCGGCCGTCCAGGACTGGGTGCGCACCCTGGGCTGACGCGACCACACGACAGACCGGAGGCTCGGTGCCAGCCGGCACCGAGCCTCCAGACCGTCGGCTGATCGGGGAGTGATCAGTGGATGCGGCCCGCCTCGTGGTCGCGACCGGTCCGGCGACCCGTCGCGCGGGCGACGAAGTACAGCACCACGCCGACGGCCAGCAGCAGGGCGGCGTACAGCCAGACCTGCCCGCTCTGCTGCGTGAGCAGCAGGATGCAGGACGCCACCCCGAGCACCGGCACCCACGTCCACACACGGAAGTGGTCGTGCTCGACCCTGTCCTTCCGCAGCACCAGCACGGCGACGTTCGTGCTGATGAACACGAACAGCAGCAGGAGCACGACGGTCTCGGCGAGGGTTCCGACGTCACCGACGAGCGTCAGGAGCATCGCGACGACGGTGGTCGCGACGATGGCGACCCACGGCGTCTTCCGGTTCGGCAGGACCTTCGCGAGCAGGGCGGGCAGGAGCCGCTGCTCCGCCATGCCGTACGTGACGCGGCTCGCCATGATCATCGTGAGGAGCGCGCCGTTCGCGACGGCGACCAGGGCGATGAGGCTGAACACCCAGTCGGGGATCGGCACGCCGGTCGCCGACACGACGGCCAGCAGGGGGCCGCTCGACCCGGACAGCTCCGAGGCGGGCAGGGTGATCGAGCTCGCGAGCGCGACGAGCACGTAGACGACGCCGGCGGTGGCGAGGGAGCCGAACAGCGCGCGGGGGTAGATGCGACGGACGTCGCGGACCTCCTCGGCGATGTTCGCCGAGGTCTCGAAGCCGACGAACGAGTAGTAGGCGACGATCGCGGCGCTCAGGGTCGCGAGTGCGGGGTTCGCCTCGGCGGGGAAGGCGCCGATGCGCGAGACGTCGCCGCCGCCACCGCCCAGCATGACCGCGACGACCACGATGACGATGACCAGGCCGGAGACCTCGATGATCGTCATGACGACGTTGCTGCGCAGCGAGTCGGAGATGCCCCGGGCGTTCAGGCAGGCGACGAGTGCGAGGAACACGATCGCCGTCGGCACCGGCGGCAGGTCCACGAAGGTGCCGAGGTAGTCGCCCGCGAACGCCAGCGAGAGCCCCGCGGCGCTCGTGACACCGGCGGCGAGCATGCTGAAGCCGACGAGGAACGACACGATCGGCGTCTTGTACGCCCGCTCGGCGAACACCGCGGCGCCACCGGCCTTCGGGTACTTCGTCACGAGCTCGGCGTACGAGCCCGCGGTCAGCAGGGCCAGGAGCAGCGCGAGGACCAGCGGTGCCCAGAGCGCGCCGCCGACGTCCTTCGACAGGGTGCCCATGAGGGCGTAGATGCCGGCGCCGAGCACGTCGCCGAGGATGAAGAGGAACAGGAGCGGGCCGGTGATCGCCTGCTTGAGCTTCGAGCCCGAGCCGTCCTGGGCCGTCGTGGTGGTGCTCATGTGGTGCCTTCCGTCACGCCCAACCTCGACGGGGAGCGGTCCGAGCGCTCCCGGAAGGTCCGCTCGGCGCGGTCGACACGGGTCCTCCCGAGCCTGAGCGTCCGAGCCGGGGCGGTCCTAGACTCGATCGGAGCCGAACCGACCACCGAGACCAGAGGAACTCCGATGACGATGCCGGACCGGCGCACGCCCGCACGACTCGCCGACACGCGGGCACTCCTGTTCGACCTGGACGGCGTGCTGACGCCCACCGCCGACGTGCACATGCGCGCGTGGAGCCGCCTGTTCACGTCGTTCCTGTCCGAGCACGGCGCTGCGCCGTACACGGAGCAGGACTACTTCGACCACATCGACGGCAAGCCCCGCTACGACGGGGTCCGTTCGTTGCTGGCGTCCCGGGGCATCGAGCTCCCGCAGGGCGCGCCGGACGACGCCCCCGGGAGCGACACCGTGTGCGCGCTCGGCAACCGCAAGAACGCCGAGTTCACGGCCGAGCTGACCGAGCACGGCGTCGAGCCGTACCCGGGGTCGCTCCGGTTCCTCGTCGCCGCGATCGCCGCCGGCATGCAGGTCGCCGTCGTGTCGAGCTCGGCGAACGCGACGCAGGTCCTGCGGACGGCGGGGATCCTCGACCACTTCCCGGTGGTCGTCGACGGCCTGGTCGCGCGTCAGGACGGCCTCGCCGGCAAGCCCGCGCCGGACACCTACCTCGACGCCGCCGGGCGCTTCGGGCTGGCCCCGGCCGAGTGCGTCGTCGTCGAGGACGCCACGAGCGGGGTCGAGGCCGGTCGGAACGGTGCCTTCGGGCTCGTCGTCGGCGTGGACCGCGGCGCCGGAGCCGACGCGCTGCGCGAGCACGGCGCGGACGTCGTCGTCCAGGACCTCGCCGAACTCGTCGACCAGCTCCCGGCCCCGCGCACCAGCTAGCCTCCCGTCCCACCGGAACGGCCCCGACGGCGTGGCCAGACCGTCCGACCACCGCACGACTCCTCCCTCCCACGGAGCACACGCCATGAACCCCATCACCTCCGACCCCCTCGACCGCGTCCGCTACCCGGTCGACGAGTGGGCGCTCGTCGAGACCGAGTACGCCCCTGACGAGCAGGGCGTCGCGGAGACGAACTTCGCGGTCGGCAACGGCTACCTCGGCCTGCGCGGCAACCTCGACGAGGGCCGCGGCGGCGTGCAGTACGGCACGTACGTCAACGGCTTCCACGAGACCTGGCCGATCCGGCACGCCGAGGACGCCTTCGGCTTCGCCAAGACCGGGCAGACGATCATCAACGCGCCCGACGCCAAGGTCATCCGGTTGTACGTCGACGACGAGCCGCTGGTCCTGGCCGAGGCCGACATCCTGCGGCACACCCGTCGGCTCGAGTTCCGCGGCGGCTACCTGTACCGCGAGACGGAGTGGTCGACGCCGTCCGGCAAGCGGGTGCTCATCCGTGCCCGTCGACTCGTGTCGTTCACCGACCGGCACCTCGCCGTCATCGACTACGAGGTCACCGTGCTCGACGGGGACGCCTCGATCCTGCTGTCCAGCCAGATCCTCAACCGGCAGGACGTGCAGGACGAGTACCACGCGGGCATGCGGGCTGCGGCGAACGCCTTCGACCCCCGCAAGGCCGAGGCGTTCACCGAGCGGGTGCTCGAGCCGAAGCTCAAGCGCAGCACGGGCGGCCGTTCGCTGCTCGGCTACCAGGCGTCGAGCTCGGGCATGACGATCTGCGTCGGTGTCGAGCACCACCTGGAGACCGAGAACTCGTGGGACGAGGCGTCGTCGATCGAGGACGACCTCGCGAAGCACGTCTACCGCGTGCAGGCCCGCGCCGGGGTGCCGATCCGACTCGTGAAGCACATGGTCTACCACACGTCCCGCGGGGTGCCGGCGCGGGAGCTCGCCGACCGGTGCGAGCGGACGCTCGACCGTGCGCGCGCCGAGACGGTCGAGGAGACCTTCGCCAAGCAGCGTGCGTGGATGGACGACTACTGGACGCGCAGCGACGTCGAGATCCCGGGGCAGCCCGCGATCCAGCAGGCGGTCCGGTGGAACCTGTTCATGCTCGCGCAGGCCACCGCCCGCACCGACGGACACGGCATCGCGGCGAAGGGCGTCACGGGCTCCGGGTACGGCGGTCACTACTTCTGGGACATGGAGATCTACGTCCTGCCGTTCCTGTCGTACACGGCGCCGATCGTCGCGCGGAACGCGCTGCGCTTCCGCTACAACATGCTCGACGCCGCTCGGTCGCGGGCGCGGGAGCTGAACCAGCGCGGGGCGCTCTTCCCGTGGCGGACGATCAACGGCGAGGAGTCGAGCGCGTACTACGCGGCCGGCACCGCGCAGTACCACATCGATGCGGACATCGCCCATGCGCTCATGCAGTACGTGCGGGCCTCGGGCGACACCGACTTCCTGAAGCGCGGGGCGATCGACATCCTGGTCGAGACCGCCCGCCTGTGGTCCGACCTGGGCTTCTGGCGGTCGAACGGCGACCGGAAGTTCCACATCGACGGGGTCACCGGGCCCGACGAGTACACGACGGTCGTCGACGACAACCTCTACACGAACGTGATGGCGCGGGCCAACCTGTGGTTCGCGGTGAACGCCTGCCGGCAGCTCGCGACCGACGACCCGGAGGAGTACGGCCGCATGGTCCGGCGCACCGGGCTCGTCGACGACGAGGTCACCGAGTGGGAGCACGCCGCCGAGTCGATGGAGATCCCGTTCGACCCGCACCGCGGCATCCACCCGCAGGACGCCCAGTTCCTCGACAAGGAGCTCTGGGACCTCGAGAACACGCCCGAGTCCAAGCGGCCGCTGCTGCTGCACTACCACCCGCTGGTGATCTACCGGTTCCAGGTGCTCAAGCAGGCCGACGTCGTGCTCGCGCTGTTCCTGCAGGGCCACGAGTTCACCGCGGCCGAGAAGCGTCGCGACTTCGACTACTACGACGCCCTGACGACCGGTGACTCGACGCTCTCCGCCGTGGTCCAGTCGATCATGGCGGCCGAGGTCGGGTACCACGACCTGGCGGCGCAGTACTTCCTGACGGCGCTCTACGTCGACCTCGCCGACCTGCACGGCAACACCGCGGACGGCGTGCACATCGCGTCGACGGGCGGCATCTGGGGTGCGCTCGTGAACGGCTTCGGCGGCATGCGCGACCACGGTGGCCGGATGACGTTCAACCCGCGCCTGCCGAAGGACTGGGAGCGCCTGACCTACCGCATCCAGGTGCACGGCTCGCGCGTCCGGGTCGACCTGGAAGAGGACGCGATGACCTTCACGGTGGAGACCGGCGAGGGCTTCACCGCGTGGGTGCACAACCAGCAGTGGGACGTCACCGCGGGGGCGCCGACGGTCGTGCCGCTCGCCCACCACGGGCCGCGGATGAGCGGGCACGCGCCCACCACGAGCGACATCCAGGGCACGCTCCGGGCGGACGGCTCCGTCATCACGGCGTCGATCCCGATGATCTCGCTGGACCGGAACCTCGACCTCGACGAGACCACCGCCTGATCGTCCGGCCGGGAGGCGCGGTGCGGGTCCGCCCCGCGCCGCGCCTCCCGTCGTCTCCGTACCCTCCACACCGGCACCGGTGCCGCCTCCGTCCCGCCTGCACACGCGCCCAGGCGGGTGCGGGCACCGTGGTCGTCCGTGCCCCCGGGCCGACGGCGTCTCCTGCGGCACGAGCAGTGCATCGAGAGGAGACACACATGGACAAGCGGTTCGAGGGCAAGGTCGCGATCGTCACGGGAGCCGGGTCGGGCATCGGCGAGGCCACCGCGCGGGCGTTCGTCGGCGAGGGAGCTGCCGTGCTGCTCGTCGACAGTGTCGAGGACAAGGTCCGTGCCGTCGCCGACAGCCTGCCGACCGGTTGTGCGGTCGCGCTGCAGGCCGACGTGGCCGACCCGGCGGCGTGGGAGACGATCGTGTCCAACGCGGTGGATCGGTGGGACCGCGTCGACGTGCTCGTGAACAACGCCGGCACCTTCACCTCCGGCGACATCACCGACATCGAGCCCGACGAGTGGCACCGGGTCATCGAGACCGATCTGTCGAGCGTGTTCTACGGCACGCGGGCGGCGCTGCCGTTCCTGCGGGAGACCAAGGGGTCGGTCGTGAACACGTCATCGGTCTCCGGGATGGACGCCGACTGGCGGATGAGCCCGTACAACGCGGCGAAGGGCGGCGTCTCGAACTTCACGAAGGCCGCGGCGCTCGACAACGGGCAGTTCGGTGTCCGGGTGAACGCGGTCGCGCCGGGCCTCATCTGGACGGACATGACCCAGCAGCAGGCCGAGGACGAGGAGCTCCAGCACGCGTTCGCGGAGCGTGTCTCGCTCGGTCGCGGCGGGCGCTCGGAGGAGGTCGCTGCAGCGGTCCTGTTCCTGGCCAGCGACGCTGCGTCCTACATCACGGGAGCGATCCTGCCGGTCGACGGCGGGACGACCGCGAGCAACGGGCAGCCCGCGCAGTCCTGACCGTCCGACGCGCGGCTCAGAGCAGCTTGCGCAGGGTGTTCGTGTTGCGGGTCGTCGTCGTGCGCCGGAAGCGCGCGGCGGCGGCCCGCTTCGCGAACGCGGTGTCGGTGCTCGAGCCCTTCGGGCAGGACCAGTAGACGACACCGACGCCCCGGGCCACCCGCTCGACACCGTCGTCGAGCGACAGGTCGGCGACCAGGCCGTCGAGGGCGGCGTCGTCGGAGCCGAAGACGACGTGGTCGTGCCGGTCGGGGGCGGAGTCGAACGGGAAGCCGTCGACCACCTCGGCGAGTCGCTCGTGCGGGACGAGGACGATCCGGGCGTCGTACCCGAAGCGGTCCCGCAGGGCCTGCTCGACGGCGGTCTGCACCGCCGACGCGTCGCCCGGTGCCGTGAACACGACGTTGCCCGAGGCGAGCACCGTCCGCACGTCGGTGTACCCGAGACCCCCGAACAGCGCCGCGAGCTCGGCGTTCCGGATCGTGATCCCGTTGACGTTCACCCCACGCAGCAGCGCGACCCACCTGGCCATGCCGGAACCGTAGCCTGCCCGGCGGCGGTGGGGCGAGCCTCCCGACTGATCCGCAACGACCATTGCGCAAGAAACGTTGCACAAGACGTGTTGTGCACCTATGGTCGAGCCATGGACGTGCAGCGACTCGACGACGCGGCGCAGATGCGCGCGCTCGCCCACCCGACCCGGCTGCGGCTCGTCGGGCTGCTCCGGACCGGTGGCCCGCAGACCGCGGCGATGCTCGGCGAGCAGGTCGACGAGGCACCGGGGACGATCAGCTACCACTGCAAGCGCCTGGCCGACGCCGGCTTCATCGAGCCCGCACCCGAGCTCGGCACCGACCGACGTGAGCGCTGGTGGCGGGCGGTCGCGCAGCACACGTCGTGGGACCTCGCGGACGGCTTCGACGACCCCGACCGGATGGTCGCCGGCACTGCGCTCGACCGGACCGTCGCGCAGGCGTACGCCGACGAGTACACGGCGTTCCTCGACCACGTCCCGGCCTTCGGGCGCGAGTGGGTCGCGGCGTCGAACAGCGGTGACCGGACCCTCCGGCTGACGGTCGACGAGCTGCGTGCCCTCGGGTCGGAGCTGCAGGGCGTCCTCGACCGGTGGGAGGCGCGGAGCGCCGAGCACGAACCCGGCGACGGTGCCGAGCGGGTCACCGCGGTCGTCCAGAGCTACCGGTCGGCGCGCCCGTGAACGCGCACTGGCGGCTGCGGTCGCTGCTCGCCGTCCAGGTGGTCTCGCGGACCGGGAACGTCGCGACGACGATCGCGGTGCCGTTCGTGGTGCTCTCCCGCGGCGGGTCGGCGACGGACGTCGGCATCGCGGCCTTCGCGGCGACGATCCCGATCGTGCTCGGCGGGGCCTTCGGCGGCGTGCTCGTCGAGCGCTTCGGGTTCGTCCGGTCGAGCGTGGCGTCCGACCTGGTCAGCGCCGCGACGCTCGTCGCGATCCCGCTCCTGGCGTGGACCGTCGGGCTGCCGGCCTGGGCGCTGCTCGTGCTCGTGTTCCTCGGCGGCCTGTTCGACACCCCGGGGGAGTCGGGCCGGCGGGTGCTCCTGCCGGGACTCGCGACGGCGGCGGGGATCCCGCTCGAGCGTGCCGTGGGCCACTTCGAGGCGTCGGTGCGCTTCTCGGTGCTGCTCGGCGCCCCCGCGGCGGGACTGCTCGTGGGCGCCGTCGGGCCGTTGCCCGCACTGGCCGTGACCGCCGCCGTGTTCGGGGCGGCAGCGGTGCTCGCCGCCGTCACGCTGCGGGGTGTCGTCGTCGCTCCCGCGACCGACGCGGGCGCCGCCGAGCCGTCCGCCGGGTACTGGCGCGACCTCGGCGCCGGGCTGCGCTTCTGCGTGCGCGACCCGCTCTTCCGGCTCGTCATCACGCTCGTGCTCGTGACGAACCTGCTCGACGCGGCGCGCTCGACAGCGCTGCTCCCGCTCTACGCCGACCGAGTGCTCGACGGCGCGCAGTCGCTCGGGATCGTCAGCGGGACCTTCGGTGGTGCGGCGTTCCTCGGATCCCTCGCGTTCGGGTACGTGGCGCACCGGGTGCCCCGGCGGATCACGTTCGTGGTGTGCTTCGTCCTGGCCGGCGGGCCGTCGCTCGCGGTGCCGGCGCTCGGGCTCGGGCTGCCGTGGGTGCTCGGCGCGTGCGTGCTGTCGGGCTTCGCGGCGGGCGCGCTCAACCCGATCCTGGGGGCGGTCGAGCTCGAGCGCATCCCGTCACACATGCGGGCCCGGGTGTTCGGGCTCCTGTCGGCGGGGTCGTGGGCGGGCATCCCGCTCGGCGGACTCTTCGGGGGCATCGCTGCGGACGGCATCGGCGTGACCGGGACGTTCGCGATCGTGGCCGTGGTCTACACGATCGTCACGCTGTCGCCGCTGCTCGGTGGGTCCTGGCGGCTCATGGAGCGGCAGCCGGCTGCCGCCGACGCGTCCGGGGTGAAGCTCGCTGAGCGTTCCGCTGTCTCGCACTGAGCCCTTGTGTTCAGAACGCGTTCTGAATAAGCTCGGGACATGACCCTCCTCGCTCCCACTCGTCGACGCCGCTCGGTCCAGTCGTCCGATCTGTCCCGCCATGCGAAGGACGTGTTCGCGGCGGCGGAGGTCGAGCCGCTCGAGGTGACACGTCGTGACGGCAAACCGCTCGTCCTCACGACCAAGGAGCGCTCTGACGATGATGAGGCGGTCCTCGACATCGCGGCGCAGCTGATCGCGGCCATGACCGTCAACGTCGAACTCCCGCTGCAGGACCGACTTGCGATCCCCTACCCGTGGTTGAAGCTCCTCAGTGCTGACGACCAGGTGCGCTTCGCCAAGGAGATCACCGAGATCGCGCGCGGCTCCTTCTCGCTGCGCCAACCGCGGACGCTCCTGCTCGAGATGCAGGCGTGGCGCAACTCTGCCGAGGCGCTCGCTGCCGGGTGGGGCCGTTCGGAACCGCAGCTGCTCGACGAGCCGATCGCCGTCGAGCGCCCCTGACCGAGCCGTGGGCCGACGGACGACGGTGCCACGGCCGGTGCGCACCACGGAGTACTCCATCGTGTTCCTGACCCGGGCAGCGGAAGTGGGCTGGCGCGATCTCGTGGCGACGCAGCGGAACGCCGTGGCGGACGCATGGGACCGTCTGGCGACGGATCCGCTCACGGAGGACCTGGCGTGTCACGCACTCCGCGGAGAACTGGGGATCGTCGTGCACTCCGGCCGGCAGTGGACGCGGCGGCAGCTCGAGTTGAAGCGCGGGGCAAGGATCTGGTTCACCGTCAACGAGTCCCAGCGCACCGTCGGCGTGATCGCTGTGCACACGCACCACCCGAATGCGACGAAGTAGCCGTCCCGCACTTGCTCGGAGCGACCCGAGCGACGCTCCGGTAGACGAGGAGCATGACGGACGAGCGCAACGCAGACGGCCAGGCAGCAGACGGACAGGGACCGGACGACGCACACGTGGTGCCCGAGGGGGTGTCCGAGGCGACGGTCGAGGCGCTCGGCACGCTGTCGGCCGCACTCGAGGTGCTCGAGCACGCACGGGGCCTGCTCTACGGGTTCCACCGACTCACCGGGACCGCGGACCTGAACCTCGGCGAGGCCGTCGAACAGCTCCGGAAGGCCGGCCACACCGAGCTCGCCGAGCGGATCGACACCGAGCTGGTCGGCCGCAACGTCATCGACGGACGGTGGACGTTCCAGATCGTCGAGGACTACGACGACAACTACTACGCCCTCGCCAAGGAGCTCGAGCAGACCGCCCGCGACCAGCTCGTCGGCGGCAAGCGCCACCTGTACGAGGCGGGCATGAAGGAGGACCGGCGCACCCCGGGCCGACGCCGCCACGAGGCCAAGCCGGCCGACCTGCGGGACTGACCCAGCGCCTCCCGGCCGGACCTACCGGACGTACCGGACGCACTCTCGCGGAACGCACCGTGGGCGGTCCCTCACAGCGGAACGTCGCTGCGAAGGACCGCCCACGTTGCGCCTGGAAAGCGCGGGACGCGGAAGCGGGAGCGCGCTACCCGACGCCGAGCAACGCCTCGAGCGGCCCGCGCGCGAAGTACAGCAGGAAGCCCGCCGCCACGACGTAGAGGAGCCAGGAGACCTCGCGGCCGCGGCCGGACAGCAGCTTGATGAGCACCCAGCTGATGAAGCCGGCGCCGATGCCGTTCGCGATCGAGTAGGTCAGCGGCATCACGACGATCGTCAGGAACGCCGGCAGCGCAGCACCGAAGTCACTCCACTCGATGTCCTTCACCTGCGCGACCATGAGCGCACCGACGACGACGAGTCCGGCGGCCGCGACCTCGAGCGGGACGACCTGGGTCAGGGGCGTGAGGAACATCGACGCCAGGAACAGCAGGCCCGTCACGACCGAGGCCATGCCCGTGCGGGCTCCCTCGCCGATGCCCGACGCCGAGTCGATGAAGACCGTGTTCGACGACACCGAGGCGCCACCACCGGCGATGGCGCCGGCACCCTCGACGACGAGCGCCGACTTCAGGCGGGGGAAGGTGCCGTCGGGCTTCGCGACACCGGCGGCCTTCGCGAGCCCGGTCATCGTGCCCATCGCGTCGAAGAAGTTCGTGAAGACGAGGGTGAAGACGAGCATCGACGCGGCGACCGGGCCGATGCGGGTGAACGCTCCGAAGACGTCGGCGTGCCCGACGAGCGACAGGTCCGGCAGCGCGAAGAGGGCGTTCGGCAGGCCGGGGGCGTTGAGGTTCCAGCCGGTGGGGGAGTCGACCGAGGTGGGGACCTTGAAGATCGCCTGCAGGATGATGGCGATCACGGTGGTGCCGATGATGCCGATGAGCAGCGCGCCCTTCACCCGGCGGGCCATGAGCGTGCCGATGATGACCAGGCCGATCAGGAACACGATCGTGGGGAGGGCCGCGACGGAGCCGTCCTCACCGAGCTGCAGCGGCGGCGAGGCGTTCTTCGTGGTGCGGACGAACCCCGAGTCGACGAGTCCGATGAACGCGATGAACAGACCGATGCCGACGGTGATCGCGGCCTTGAGCTGCGCGGGCACGGCCGTGAAGATCATCGTCCGGATGCCGGTCAACGCCAGGATCACGATCACCACGCCGTTGATGACGACGAGGCCCATCGCCTCGGCCCAGGTGACCTGGTGCACGACGCTCACGGCGAGGAACGAGTTGATCCCGAGGCCCGCGGCGATGCCGAACGGCAGGTTCGCGACGAGGCCCATCGCGATCGTCATCACACCGGCGACGAGGCCGGTCGCGGCGGCGACCTGCGCGTTCTGCAGCCAGCCGCCGAGGACGTCCTGCGGCGCCTGGTCCTGACTGAACCCGCCGAGGATCAGCGGGTTGAGGATGACGATGTAGGCCATCGTCACGAAGGAGACGAGACCACCACGGATCTCACGGGGGATGCTCGACCCGCGGTGCGTGATCGAGAAGAAGCGGTCGAGGCCGGATGCGAAGCGGTTCCGGGGCGGGGTGTCGGTCTGCTGGGCGCTCACCGAACGAGTTTACAGAACGCTGGGAGTCCGAGCGGCTCGTGTGTCGCTGCAGGGCACCGGCCTGGAGGCGCGGGTCACCGACCCGGGGGACGGTGCGTCCGACAGGCGGCCGCGTTCTGCGGCCATCCGACGGTGTTGGATGAGAGCGTGAACGAACGTCTGGACCGCGCGCGGGTCGAAGCCGCCGTGCGTGAGCTCCTCCTCGCCGTCGGCGACGACCCTGACCGCCCCGAGCTCGAACGGACCCCGGCACGCGTCGCCGACTCGTACGCCGAGTTCTTCGCCGGCATGGGGGTCGACGCCACCGCGATCGCACGCTCCGGCGCCGTGCACTCCGAGGACGGGGAGCGCGGGCAGCTCGTGGTCGTCCGCGACGTGCGGTTCCGTTCGATGTGCGAGCACCACCTGCTGCCGTTCATCGGCGTCGCCCACCTGGCGTACGCGCCGGGCGAGCAGCTCATCGGCCTCGGGACCCTGTCGCGCGTGCTCGACGCCGTGGCCTCGCGTCCGCAGCTGCAGGAGCGGCTCGGCGAGCAGGTCGCATCGGCGGTGGCCCAGGGGCTCGACGCCGACGGCGTGCTCGTCGTGCTCGACGCGACGCACCAGTGCGTGACCGCTCGCGGCGAACGGCAGTCGGGTTCGTCGACGGTGACCGTCGCGGCGACCGGTTCCCTGGCCGACGCGGCGGGGCGGGCCGAGGCGATCGCACTCATCGGTGCCGGTGCTGGTGACGACCACGGGGCGGACGCATGACGAGCGAGCAGCCGACCACGGGCCTCCAGGCCGTGACACCCGCACCCGGCTGGGTCGTGCCGGCCCTGCGCGACCCGGTCCGCACCATCGGGCGCCGCACCTTCGACTTCGACCACCGCATCGCCGTCATGGCGATCGTGAACCGCACGCCCGACTCGTTCCACGACAAGGGTGCGACCTTCGCACTCGACCGGGCCGTCGAGGCCGCCGTCCGCGCGGCCGACCAGGGGGCGGACTGGGTCGACATCGGCGGGGTGAAGTTCGCGCCGGGGCCCGAGCTGTCCGCCGACGACGAGATCGACCGGGTGCTGCCGGTCGTGTCCCAGCTCGCCGAGCAGTCCGACGTCGTGATCTCGGTCGACACCTTCCGGCCCGAGGTCGCTGCGGCGACGATCGCCGCGGGGGCCAGCGTCGTCAACGACACCACGGGGTTGTCCGACCCGCGGATGGCGTCCGTGGTCGCCGACTCCGACGCGACCGTCGTCATCACGCACTCGACCGCCCCGCCGCGCCAGCAGCTGCCGACGCCGCCGACGTACGCCGACGTGACCGCCTCGGTCGTGGACTTCCTGCGCGAGCGGGTCGACCGTGCGCTCGCAGCGGGGATCCCCGAGTCGCGGATCATCGTCGACCCCGGGCACGACCTCAACAAGAACACCGTGCACACGCTCGAGCTGACCCGACGGCTGCCCGAGGTCGTCGCGCTCGGGTTCCCGGTGCTCGCAGCGGTGTCGAACAAGGACTTCGTGGGGGAGTCCCTCGGGCGTCCCCGTGGTGCTCGCCTGTCGGGGTCGCTCGCCGCGGCGACCGTCAGCGCGATGCTCGGTGCCCGGATCGTCCGCATGCACGATGTCGTCGAGAGCGTCGACGCGATGCGCATGGTCGAGGCGGTCCTCGGTTGGCGCGAACCCGTGGAAGCGAGGCACAACACGTGAACAGCCCCTCCCTGCCGGCGTCGATCGCCGACCTGTCCGACGACGAGCTGCTCGACCGGTACACCGCGGACGTCCCCGACGGCCCCTGGCTGCGGGTGAACTTCGTCGCGACGCTCGACGGTTCGGCGTCCGCGTCGGGTCGCACGGCGTCCCTCGGCGGGGACGACGACCTGCGCGTGTTCGACCTGCTCCGCCGGGTCGCCGACGTCGTGCTCGTGGCCGCCGGCACCGTGCGCGACGAGGAGTACGGTCCGATGGTGCTGCACGACGAGGACGTCGCCTGGCGCCGCGCGCACGGGATGCCCGACCACCCGGTCTTCGCGATCGTCACGAACTCCGCGTCGGTGGACGCGGGCTCGCGGGTGTTCACCGAGGCTCCGGTGCGGCCGATCGTGCTGACGTCCGGGTCCGGTGCCGCGTCGTCGTCCGGGCAGGCCCTGGCGTCCGTCGCGGACGTCGTGGACTGCGGCTCGGATGCTGTCGACGTGGGTGCCGTGCGGGACGCCCTGGCCGCTCGGGGCCTCGACCGGATCCACTGCGAGGGCGGTCCGTCGTTCCTCGGGGCGCTCGTCGCGGCCGACGCGGTCGACGAACTGACGCTGACGATCGACCCGACGCTCGAGGGCGGTGAGGGTCCGCGCATCGCGACCGGGTCCTCGCCGGAGCTGCGCCGGATGCGGCCCGCGCACGTGCTGCTCGGCGACGGCGGTGTGCTGCTGACCCGGTGGGTGCGCGACCGGTAGCGGCTAGGGTCGGACGCGTGATCGACGTCGTGGTGTCCGGGGTGCTGTTCGACATGGACGGGACGCTCGTCGACTCGACCGCCGTGGTCGAGGAGGCGTGGAGCCGCTTCGGTGCGGAGCACGGCATCGACCCCACCGAGATCCTCGGCTTCTCGCACGGGCGGCAGACGATCGACACCGTGCAGCGCTTCCTGCCGCACCTGGCCCCGGACGAGCAGCGGGCGATCGTCGCGACGATGATCGCCGCCGAGATCGGGTACACCGAGGGCATCGTCGAGGTGCCGGGAGCGGGCGCGTTCGTGCAGCGCCTGCTCGACACCGGTGTGCCGGTCGCCCTCGTCACGAGCGCGCCGCGGGAGCTCGCGGTGGAGCGGATGCGGGCCGCGGGGGTCCCGGTGCCCGAGGCACTCGTGCCCTCGGAGGACGCCGAGCGGAGCAAGCCGCACCCCGAGGGCTACCTGCGTGGTGCCGCGCTGCTCGGGGTGCCGCCGGAGCGGTGCCTGGCGTTCGAGGACGCCCCCGCCGGGGTCGAGGCCGCCGTCGCCTCCGGAGCCACGACCGTCGTCGTCGGGACGCTCGAGGCACCGGTCACCGCAGGGCTGCCGCGCATCACGGGGTACGACGGCATCGAGGTCGTCCGCGAGGGGTCCGCTTTCCGCATCCGGGGCTGAACGTCGGCTCCGGACTGCGAACGTCCCCAGGCCGTCCGGACGACCGTGGACATCGCGCCGGGAGACCCCCGGCAGCGGAAGGAGCGACCATGGCAGCCCTCGACGGCAAGAAGATCCTCGTCATCGCGACGAACTACGGCGTGGAGCAGGACGAGATCGTCGTCCCCACCGACCAGCTCCGCGAGCGCGGTGCCGACGTCACGGTGGCGGCGCAGGAGTCCGGCTCGATCGAGACCCTCGTCGGCGACAAGGACCCGGGCAAGTCGGTCTCCGTCGACACCACCATCGGCAGTGTCAGCGGCGCAGGCGACTACGACGCACTCGTCGTCCCCGGTGGCACCATCAACGCGGACACCATCCGCCAGGACTCGGACGCGGTCGCACTCGTGAAGGCCTTCGCCGAGGCGGGCAAGCCCGTCGCCGCGATCTGCCACGGCCCGTGGACCCTCATCGAGGCCGGTGTGCTGCAGGGCAGGACCATCACCTCGTTCCCCTCGCTGCAGACCGACGTGCGCAACGCCGGCGCCGAGTGGGTCGACCAGGAGGTCCAGGTCGACGGCGGCCTGATCACGTCGCGCAACCCCGACGACCTGCCGGCGTTCGTCGACGCGATCGAGCAGGCGCTCACCGCCTGACCCGCTCGCACCACGCACCGTGGGCGGCACCTCGCAGGGCTACGGCGCTGCGAGGTGCCGCCCACGGTGCGTTTCCCGGAACGGCCGGAACGGGCGGGGAGCGCCCGTCCGTCAGAGCGCGACGGGGCGCGCCGTGCGGAGCACCGCGGGCCCGAGGGTGAGCACGCCGTCGGACTCCGGGTCGCAGCGCACCCCGCCCAGCCCGCGCATCGCCCGGAACGCGCCGGGAGCCACCTCGTGGTCCATCCAGGCGCACGGGTTCGCCGGCCGGTACCCGCGGAAGGACACCGGACCGCCGGACCCCGGGCTCTCGAGCGAGAACGGCGAACCCCGGAGTGCCTCGACGTCGGCACCCCGCAGGTACACGTTGCGCCGGGTCGCCGCGGGGTCGACGGGGGCACCCACCGCCTCGGCCACGGCGTCGAGCCCCTCGAGACCGATCACCGTGACGGTGGCGTGCACGTGCGCCCGTGCGGCGAAGTAGCGGTCACCGACGATGCCGAGTCCCGCCCGGAGCTCGATCCGGTCGCGGAGCTCCGGGCCCGCGGCCGGCAGCGCCCCGTCCGCCGGGCGCCCCTCGTAGCGGTGGTGCGGGGAGACGAGCAGCATCGCGACCTCGACGTCGGTGCGGAAGGGCAGGTCGCCGGGGCCGGCCACGTCGTCGACGGAGGTCACGGCGCCCACGGTAGTCGTGCCTCCCGGCCGGCACCGCTGTCCCGCTGTCGTGGTGAGACGCCGGCGTGCGCGCGAGACGCCGCGAAGGTTGTGAGACGCCGCCGGATCCCGCGGCGTCTCGGAGCGAACGGTGCGTCTCGACGCGACGCCGCCGTCTCGACACAGCCGCCGACCGCCGGTACACACCGCCGCCCCGCTGCCGTGTCCGATTCCCGCCAGTACCTGTCGGGGGCCCGTGCCAGGCTGACCGCGTGACGAACCCCGCACCCGGCACGGAGCCGCAGCCCGACGCGCAGCCCGACGAGCTGCACGCCGAGCTGCACGCCGAGCGCCACCGCGCCGTCGCCTCCCGCGACGCGCGGTTCGACGGCCAGTTCGTCACCGCCGTGCACTCCACCGGCATCTACTGCCGCCCGAGCTGCCCCGCCCGGACCCCGCGCGCCGAGGGCGTCACGTTCTACCGCACGAGTGCCGCCGCCCACCTCGCCGGCTTCCGCGCGTGCAAGCGCTGCCTGCCCGAGGCGACGCCGGGCAGCCCGGAGTGGGACCTCCGTGAGGACGTCGCCGGCCGTGCCGTCCGACTCGTCCTCGACGGCGTCGTCGAGCGCGAGGGGGTACCCGGCCTGGCCGCCCGCGTGGGGTACTCCGAGCGGCAGCTGGGCCGGATCATGACCGAGGAGCTCGGGGCCGGACCGAAGGCCCTCAGCCGGGCGCACCGTGCACAGACCGCGCGGACGCTCCTGACCTCGTCGGACCTGCCGGTGGCCGACGTCGCGTTCGCCTCCGGCTTCACGAGCGTCCGGCAGTTCAACGACACCGTGCGCGAGGTCTTCGCCCTCACCCCCTCCGAGCTCCGCGCGCGCCGGACCGACCGGCCGACGTCGGCCGACGACGGCTGGCTGCACGTCCACCTCCCCGCGCGCGCGCCCTTCGACCTGCAGGGCCTGCTCGACTGGCACGCGCTCCACGCGCTGCCGGGGCTGGAGCACGTCGAGCGGGACGCCTCGGGCCGCGTCACGGCCTACGGTCGCCTCGTCGCCCTGCCGGGAGGCCCGGCCCGCTTCACCGCCTCGGCCCCCGCCACCGACGGGGTCGGCAGGGGCGCGGGGCGCGTCGGGGTCGCCCTGCGCGTCCGGCTCACGACGCTCTCCGACCTGCCGACGCTCGTGGCGCGGGTGCGGGCCCTGTTCGACCTCGACGCCGACCCCGAGGCGGTCGACGCCGTCCTCGCCACGGACCCCGTCCTCGCCCCGGCGGTCGCCCGGGTCCCCGGCATCCGCCTCCCCGGCGCCGTCGACGCACACGAGGTCGTGTTCCGCACCCTGATCGGGCAGCAGGTCTCCGTGGCCGCCGCCCGCACCGCACAGACCCGGCTCGTCGCAGCCCTCGGGGAGTCGGTCGACCCGGGGCTGGCCGAGGACGGGCTGCTGTTCCCGACCGCGACGACGATCGCGACCCGCGGGCACGAGGTCCTGCGGGGACCCGCGGCACGGGTGGACACGATCCTGCGCGTCGCGGCGGCGCTCGCCGACGGGTCGCTCGTCGTCGACGCGGGACAGTCCCTCGCGGAGCTGCGCGCCGGGCTCCTGGCGGTGAAGGGCATCGGGCCGTGGACGGCGGACTACGTGGCCCTGCGGGTCCGGCACCACCCGGACGTGTTCCTGCACAGCGACCTCGCCGTGCGGAACGGTGCACAGGAACTCGGACTGCCCGGTGGCGCCCGCGAGCTCTCCCTACGGTCGGAGCAGGTGGCGCCGTGGCGGAGCTACCTGACGATGCACTGCTGGCGTCCGATCGTCGACCGCGCGAGCGCGACGGCGGAGGCAGCAGCGGCGACGGACCACCAGGAGGAGACAGCATGACCGAGCCCACGACGACCATCCAGACGCTCGACACCCCCGACGGCCCCTTCACGGTGCTCGAGGACGACGAGGGGTACGTGCTCGCGTCGGGGTGGACCGACGACTCCGCACGGTTGCTCGCGCGGCTGGCTGACCGGCACCGCCCACGACGGCTGACCGACGGCCGGGTGCGTGCGGCCGAGGCGGTCGAGGCCTTCTACGCCGGCGAGGTCGAGGCGGCGATGCGGGTCCCGGTCCGGCAGCACGGCACCGACCTGTTCGCCGAGGGCTGGCGGCAGCTCCGCGCGATCCCGGCCGGCACCGTCCTGACGTACACCGAGCTCGCGGCGGCCATGGGGCGACCGGACGCCGTCCGCGCGGCTGCGAGCGTCTGCGCGCGGAACGCCCCGGCGCTCTTCGTGCCGTGTCACCGGGTGCTGCGGTCCGACGGGACGCTCGGCGGCTTCGCGTGGGGGCTCGACGTCAAGCGCTCCCTGCTCGAGCGCGAGTCGGTCGGCGTGACCGCGCTCGCCTGAGCCGCTCCGTGCGCGGGAACCGAGCGGCGACCGAGCGGGAACCGAGCGGCGATCGAGCAGGTTCGACCGAGCAGAGTGCACAGGGAACGTGGAGCGCTCCCCCTGGTTGCGGGTGGTGACGCTCACGGTCCGGACTGTCATGCTCTGGGTACCGACCCGCACGGTCCCTCCGCAGGACCCGACGCAGCGCCGTCGCGCACCTCGGAAGGACCCATGCCCCCCGACCAGCACGCCCCGCCCGGACAGCAGCCGGGGGACCCCGCGCACGTCGACCGCACGGTCGTGTCCGCGGACGGCACACCGCTCGCGGTCGCCGAGAGCGGCTCCGGGCCCGCCCTGGTGCTGGTCGGCGGCGCCTGGGACCACCACGGCAGCCCGGCGGTCGACCGGATGGTCGCGGCCCTCAGCGACCGCTACCGGGTCGTCACCTACGACCGGCGGGGTCGGGGTGCGAGCGGGGACACCGCGCCGTGGTCGGTCGAGCGCGAGGTCGAGGACCTGGCGGCGGTCGCGGCGTCCGTCGACGGCCCGGCCGACGCGGTGGGGTGGTGCGTCGGTGCAGGGGTGGTGCTGCGTGGCCTCGCCGCCGGCGTGCCGTTCGGGCGCGCGGTGCTCTGGGAGCCGCCGTACCGCGCCACGGTCGACCCGCAGGGCGACGACGTGCTGTTCGCGGACTTCCTCGACGGGCACGTCGCGGCCGGACGCCGGGCGCAGGCGGTGCGGGCCTTCCTGTCCCGCGTGCTCGGCATCCCGATCCCGCACATCACCGCGGCGCGCCTGAAGCCCGGACTGTGGCGGTCGCTCCTGGCCGACGCACACGTGCTCTCCCGGGACGTCCGGGTGCTCAACGGCCTCTCCGTCCCCGAGCGGGTGGCGGCGTCGGTCGGCGTCCCGGTGCTCGTGGCCTCGGGCGACGGCGGCGCCGAGTGGATGCGGCAGGCCTCGGTCGCGCTGGCCGAGGCGGTGCCCGGCTCGCGGCACCTCGTCGTCCCCGGTCAGGGGCACGTGCCGGAGCCGAAGGTGCTGCGGCACCTGGTCGACCGGTTCGTCGGGCTGCCCGCGCCCGAGTGACGTGCGCGCCCGGAGCCGCTGCGGTCGGTCGTCACCGGCCGACGCGGGAGGATGGGCATCGCGGGTGCGAGAGGATGGAGGCGTGACTGCTCCCCGCCTCGGCCTGCTGCTCGACGTCGACGGACCCATCGCCAGCCCGGTGACCCGGACGATCGCGATCCCCTCGATCGTGGCGGACCTCGTCGCGCTCGCCGCCGAGGGCGTCCCGATCGTCTTCAACACCGGCCGCAGCGACGCGTTCATCCGCGAGCAGGTCGTCGGTCCGCTGATCGCCGGAGGGCTCGCGGAGGGCGGCCGGGTGCACGCGGTGTGCGAGAAGGGTGCCGTCTGGTGCTCGATCGGCCCGCAGTACGAGGGCGGGATGAGCGACCTGGTGATCGCCGAGGACCTCGCGCTCCCGCGGGACTTCGCCGACGAGATGCGCGACCTCGTCCGTGACGAGTACGCCGACCTGGTGTTCTTCGACGAGACGAAGCACGCGATGGTCTCGATCGAGCAGCGCGTCGAGGTGCCGAACGCCGCGTACCTCGCCCGCCAGGCCGAGTTCGACGCGAAGGCGATGGCGGCGCTGGAGCGGCGCGGGCTCGGTGTCCGCCGGCTCGACGACGTCCGACCGGACGCCGACGGCGCGGTGCAGTGGCGCGTCGACCCGACGATCATCTCCACCGACGTCGAGTCCGACCGGTCCGGCAAGGACATGGGTGCCGAGCGAGCCCTCGAGCTGCTCGCGCAGGACGGGGAGCTGCCGGTGACCTGGCGGACCGTCGGCGACTCTCGTAGCGACTACGCCATGGCGGACTGGTTGCACGCCAACGGGCACGACGTCGCGCACGTGGACGTCCGGCCGGCGGACGGGGTGCCGGCGACGCCGTACCCGGTGCTCACCGCGGACGACGGCGTGATCCACGACGAGGCGGGCGCGCGCTTCCTGGCCGACTGGCGCCGCGGCGCCTGAGCTGCCCGCGTTCGGGCGGGCCTCCCGCGCCGGACCCGCGCCGAGCCTCCAGGTCGATGCCGCGATGCCGCGATGCCGCGTCTGCACGGGTGCCCGGGTGCCGAGACGCCGGCGTCTGCACCAGACGCCCTGAGTGCCTCGAGACGGTCCCGGATCCGGCGGTGTCTCGACGCGTCGACGGCGTCTCGCCGGGACGCCGTCGTCTCGCACCCCACGCCGTCTCGCCCGGACGCCAGCGCCGCCCTCGCCCGGACGCCAGCGCCGCGCACCGTCCGGACGGCTGGTGCTGCTGGCCCCGTGTCCCGGGGCGACACCGTTTGCGAGCCGGGGTGGTACACCAGTACCCTCACGGGGTCCATCGCCAGCCGTTCGACGGGAACCTCCATGGCATCACCGCTCCGCATCAAGTCGATCGAGGCCTCCCTCGCCGACTCCGAGGAGGAGGGTCGCTCGCTCAAGCGGTCCCTCAAGACGTTCGACATCGCCGCGATGGGCATCGCGGTCGCCGTCGGCGCCGGCATCTTCTCGGTCGGCGCGAACGCCGCCGCGAACTTCGCCGGCCCGAGCGTCATCATCTCGTTCCTGCTCGCAGCCGTCACGTGCGGCCTGGCGATCATGTGCTACGCCGAGTTCGCCTCGACCATCCCGGTCGCCGGCTCCGCGTACACGTTCACGTACGCCACGATGGGCGAGCTGCTCGCGTGGATCGTCGGGTGGGACCTCATCCTCGAGACCCTGACCGCGAGCGCCGTCATCGCGAAGTACTGGGGCATCTACCTGAGCACCGCGTTCGGGGTCTTCGGCATCGACCTCCCCGACACGATCCAGCTCGGCCCGATCGGCTTCACGTGGGGCCCGGTCCTCATCGTCGGCGTCTTCACGCTGCTGCTCGCGTTCGGCACCCGCCTGTCGTCCCGCGTCTCCGCCGTCATCACGATCATCAAGGTCGCGATCGTCGTCTTCGTCATCGTCGCCGGGGCGTTCTTCGTCAAGGCCGCGAACTTCACCCCGTTCGTCCCGCCGGCCGAGGCGTCCAAGGGCGCCGAGGGCGGTGTGCTGACGCAGTCGCTCGTGTCCTTCGTGACCGGTCAGGCCCCGGCGCAGTACGGCGTGTTCGGCCTGCTCGCCGCGGCCTCGCTCGTGTTCTTCGCCTTCATCGGTTTCGACGTCGTGGCGACGAGCGCCGAGGAGACCGAGAACCCGCAGAAGACCCTGCCCCGAGGCATCTTCATCGGCCTCGGCATCGTCACGCTGCTCTACATCGGCGTCAGCATCGTCATCACGGGCATGGTCTCCTACCAGCGGCTCGCCGACGAGGAAGCGCCGTCCCTCGCCTCCGCCTTCGACATCGTCGGACTGCCGTGGGCCGCGGGCATCATCGCGATCGGCTCGCTCATCGGCCTGACCACCGTGGTGATGGTCCTGCTGCTCGGCCTGTCCCGCATCGTCTTCTCGATGAGCCGCGACGGTCTGCTGCCCCGCTGGTTCTCGAAGACGAACCCGAAGACGCAGACCCCGGTGCGGGTGCAGGTCGTCGCCGGTGTCGTCGTCGCGTTCATCGCCGGGTTCACCGCCGTCGAGCGCCTCGAGGGCATGATCAACATCGGCACGCTCTCGGCGTTCGTGCTCGTGTCGATCGGCATCGTGGTGCTGCGCAAGACCCGCCCGGACGCACCGCGAGCCTTCCGGGTGCCGTGGGTGCCGGTCCTGCCGATCCTCTCCGCGGTGCTGTGCTTCTGGCTCATGCTCAACCTCGAGGTCGAGACCTGGCTGCGCTTCATCGCCTGGCTGGCGATCGGGTTCGCGATCTACTTCGGCTACAGCCGACGCAACAGCCGGGTGGGCAAGGGCCTGCAGTAGCGGCGGCGGCCTCGCCGGCGGCTTCGCCGCGTGCACAACGGGAAGCACCTCGCGCCACGGATCGCCGTGGCGCGAGGTGCTTCTGGTTGTGCCGGAGCAGCCCGCGCCACCGCCCGCCGCCCGCCGTCCGGCACCCGCGCCGCCGCCCGCCGCCCGCCGTCCGCCGCCCGCGCCGCCGCCCGCCGCCCGCCGTCCGCCGCCCGCGCCGCCGCCCGCCGTGCCGGATGCCGCGCGCCCGCGCCCCCGCGCCTACGCCCCGACGGCGAGCGCGACGCCGAACGACAGCATCACGACGGCGACGAGCCCGTCGAAGACCCGCCACGTGAGCGGCTTCGCGAACAGCGGTCGGAGCAGTCGTCCCCCGAACCCGAGTGCGCCGAACCAGAGGCAGCTCGCGGCGACCGCGCCGACGGTCCACCACCAGCGGTCGTCGACGCCCTGCTGGTTCGCCACCGAGCCGAGGAACACGAGGGTGTCGAGGTACACGTGCGGGTTCGCCCAGGTGAACACGAGCATCGTCGCGACCGCCGCACCGAGGGTCGGGACGGCGCGTGCTGCGGAGGCGGTCCGCGTCGCGACCGCAGGTGTCGTGGTCCGGCCGGGAGGCTCCTCCGCGCTCCGCCCCGCTGCCCCGCCCCCGCCGTCGGGAACGACGGTGTCGTCGGCCCGCCGCGCGGCTCGGCCCGCGGCCGGTCCGGGGTCACCAGCCGCCTGCGCGACCGTCTCGGACGAGGCCGTCGCAGGCGCCGCGACCGCCGTGGGCGCGACCGTCATCGGCGCCACCACGCCGTCGTCCGCCGCCTCCTGCTCGACGGCCATGGCCTCCCCGGTGGGACGGAACGCCCGGCGGGCCGCGAACACCCCGTACACCACGAGGAACGCCGCGCCCACGAACCGCACCACCACGAGCGCGACGGGGAACCGCTCGACGACGACCCCGACGCCGAGCACCCCGGCGACGATGAGCACCGCGTCGGACACCGCACAGACGGCGACCGCGGCGGCGACGACCCGCGCCGGGGCGCTGACCGCGAGCCGGAGCAGGTACGCGTTCTGCACCCCGATCGCGACGATCAGGGCGAGGCCGGTGCCGAGACCGGCGAACAGGGGGAGGAGGACGGTCACGGTCTCGACGGTAGGAGCGACCCCCGGTGCAGTCCAGCTCACGTTCCTGAAGGTCCGTAAGCTCTGCTGCATGCTCCGTCTGCAGCGGGACCACCTCGAGACGCTCCTCGCCGCCGTCGACCACGGCACGCTCGACGCTGCGGCCCGCGCCCTCGCGATCACCCCGTCCGCGGTGTCGCAGCGCATCAAGGCGATGGAGCAGCAGCTCGGCCGGGTGCTGCTCCAGCGGACGACGCCGGTCGCGCCCACCGCCGACGGTGCGGTCGTGCTCCGGCACGCACGGCAGGCCCGGCTCCTCGAGGACGAGACCGCCCGGGCGCTCGGCGCGGTCGGGGATGCGGACGCGCCCGTCGTGCCGTCGATCCCGCTCGCCGTGAACGCGGACACGCTCGGCACGTGGTTCCTCGACGCCCTCGCGCTCGCCCGAGCCGACACCGAGGTCGTGTTCGACCTGCACCGCGAGGACCAGGACCGCACCGCCGAGCTCCTCCGTGCGGGCACCGTGATGGCCGCGGTCACCGCAGAGGCCGACCCGGTGCAGGGCTGCTCGTCGGTGGCACTCGGGGTCGACCGCTACCGGGCCGTCGCCGCGCCTGCCTTCGTCGACCGGTACCTCGCCGGTGCGGTGTCCGAGCGGCAGATGACCGCACGGCTCGACGCGGTCCCGCTCGTCGACTACGACCGCGACGACGACCTGCAGCAGGGGTACCTCCGCCGGGTCCTCGGGCACGCCCCTCGCGGGCCGCGGCACTTCGTCCCGACGTCGGCAGACTTCGCGCGCGCGGTGTCGCTCGGCTTCGGGTGGGGGATGCTGCCGGAGGCCCAGTGCCTCGACGGCCTGCGCAGCGGAGCACTCGTCGAGCTCACGCCGGGGCGTCGGGCGGACGTGGCGCTGTGGTGGCAGCGGTGGAACCTGGCGTCACCGCTGCTCGAACGGGTGACCGAGGCCGTGCGGGCGACCGCGCACGAGCGACTGCACCAGCCCGGCTGACCGCGGACGCTCTCCGCCCCGCCCAGCGGGTTGCGGACCCCGCCCGCGGTGCCGGATCAGACGGTCGCCCGCCAGCGCAGCCCGTCGACGAGCAGTCCGACCAGCTGCTGGCTCTGCTCGGTCGTCGGCGCCCCGTGGCAGAGGTCGGCGACCGCGCGGAGCAGCTGCGTGGCGTCGATGTCGTTGCGGATGGTCCCCGCTGCCGAGGCCGCGTCGAGCAGTCCGGTCAGCGCCCCGCCGAGTCGACCGATGAACCAGGGGTGCAGTCCCTCGAACGCCGGGTCACCGGACTGGAGCGCCGCAGCGAGCCCGCGCTTCGTCGCGACGAACCCGGTGAACCGCTGGAGCCAGAGCGCGAGGGCGTCGTCCGGCGCGTGGTGCTCGGCGAGGTCCGCGGCGGCGTCGGCGCACTCCTCGACGGCCTGCTGGAACACCGCGACCACCAGGTCGGAGCGCTGCGGGAAGTGGCGGTACAGCGTGCCGACACCGACGCCGGCGAGGTCGGCGATCACCCTGGCGGGAGCGTCCACGCCCTGGTCGGCGAACACCTGACGGGCAGCGTCGACGAGGGCGTCGAGATTGCGGCGGGCATCGGCGCGCACGGTTCCTCCGAACGGGGTCGCGGTGAGGGCTTGCGGAAACGGAACAGCTTTCCGTATCGTTGCGGAAGAGCGTTCCGCTTCGAGCCAGCCTACGACGACCGGCCTCGGGACGCCACCGACAGGAGGCACCACCATGCAGTACCGCACCCTCGGCCGCACCGGCATCCAGGTCAGCCCCTTCGCGCTCGGCGCCATGATGCTCGGCACCGACGGTCGCATCGGCAACGGCGACGAGCAGGACTCCATCCGCATCGTGCACCGCGCGCTCGACGCCGGCATCAACATCATCGACACCGCCGACCGCTACTCGCAGGGCGGGTCCGAGGTGCTCGTCGGCAAGGCGATCAAGGGCCGGCGCGACGACGTCGTCCTCGCCACGAAGTTCAACGGTCCGATGGGGGACGACCCGAACCGGCGCGGCAACTCCCGCCGCTGGATCACCGCGGCGGTCGAGGACTCGCTCCGACGCCTGCAGACCGACCACATCGACCTCTACCAGGCGCACCGCCCCGACGACACCGTGGACCTCGAGGAGACCCTGTCCGCACTCACCGACCTCGTCCGGAGCGGCAAGGTGCGTGCGATCGGCTCGTCGGACTTCCCCGCATCGATGCAGGTCGAGGCGCAGTGGACCTCCGAGCGTCGCGGTCTCGAGCGCTTCCGGTCCGAGCAGCCGACCTACTCGATCCTCAGCCGGGGCATCGAGCGCGAGGTCCTGCCGGTCGCCCAGCGCTACGGCATGGGAGCGCTGGTCTGGAGTCCGCTCGCCGGCGGCATGCTGACCGGGCGCTTCCGTCGGGGACAGCAGAACGACCTGTCGCGGGCGGGCATGTTCCGCCACGACCAGGACGACCGGCGGATCGACGCCGTGGAGCAGGTCGTCGCCCTCGCCGAGGAGACCGGCATCCCCACCACCCACCTCGCCCTCGCGTTCGCGATCGCCCACCCCGGCGTGACGAGCGCGCTGATCGGGCCGCGGTCGGTGGAACAACTCGACGACCTGCTGGCGGCGGCGGACGTCGCGCTCTCCGACGAGGTGCTCGACCGCATCGACGCGATCGTCCCGCCGGGCACCGACGTCACGCGGCTCGACCAGCAGTACCAGCCGCCCGCGCTCCTGCGACCCGAGCTCCGCCGTCGTCCGGCCGCCGAGCGCTCCGCCGCCTGACGCCCCCTCGCCCTCCGCAGGACGCAACCCCGGCGGTTGCTCGCAGCGCTGTACCGCTGCGAGCAGCCGCCCTCGTTGCGTCTCGCGAAAGAGCGAGAGAGCGAGAGAGCGGGGGAGCGGCGGGGCGGGGGAGCAGGGGAGTGGTGGCGCCCCACCCGATCCCGCAACGCGGTGATGCGGGAAACCGCAAGAAGCAGCGGGGTCCTGCGGGATTCACACGACGGACACCCGAGCGCGTCGAGCGGGTCGTAGTGTCGCACTCGACCGACGGCACGGGCCGTCGCCGCACGACCGCTCTCGACACCGAACACCGCGACCGCACCCTCGGTCGCGACCTCCCCGGCGCAGGATCCCTGGTCCCTCGCCGAGCCGGACCCATCCCGACGGTCCGGGCCCATGTCGCCACAGTCGCCGACGCCCGTCTCGCGACCCGTCGGCGTCCCTGCCTGCGGGCCGCGAGCTTCTCCCGACCCGACAGGAGATCCTCATGTCCGCACCAACGGACGTCCGTCGCGCACGCCCGGACGCCAGCACCCCGCAGTACCGCCGGAGCGCCCAGCCGCAGTCCCCGGACGCGGCCCAGCCCGTTCAGCCGCAGCAGACGGAACTGCTCCAGCAGCCCCGACTGCTCCAGCAGCAGGCGCTCCCGCCGCAGCCGCTCCCCCAGCCGCTCACCCCGCGTGACCGCGAGCGCGCCCGTCGACGCCGGCAGGCCGAGCAGGTCGGGCACGTGCGACCCCGCTCCGAGAGCCGCGCGCACAGCCCCGTCATGGTGCTCATCGTGCTCGTCGCGACCCTCGGCGTGATGGCCTACGCGGTGTTCCTCCTCGACCCCGCGAACCGCGGCGACTTCCTGCCGTACGGCCTGGTGATCGTGGCGGAGAGCGTGCTGGTCGGCCAGGCGCTGCTGTCGATGTGGACGATCCTGTCCGGCGGTGCCGACCCCCGGGACTTCGCGTTCCACCACACGCAGGACACCCTGTTCGACCGGGACACGATCGAGCGCGACGGGCTCACCGACCAGCCGCACCGCTGGCCGATGCACGTGCGGGGCCGTCAGGTCGAGGTCGACGTCTTCATCACCGTCTACGGCGAGGAACTGTCCAAGATCGCCGCCACCGTGCGGGCAGCGGTCGCGATGCGCGGCGAGCACCGCACGTGGGTGCTCGACGACGGCCGGAGCGACGAGGTCCAGGCGCTCGCCGCCCGGCTCGGCGCGCGGTACGTCCGCCGGCTGTCGTCGCACGGTGCCAAGGCCGGCAACATCAACCACGCCCTGACCCTCGCCAAGGGCGACTACTACGCCGTGTTCGACGCCGACTTCGTCCCGGAGCCGGAGTTCCTGTTCGAGACCGTGCCGTTCTTCGCGGACGACACCATCGCGTTCGTGCAGACGCCCCAGACCTACGGCAACCTGCACAACCTGGTGTCCCGCGGCGCCGGGTACATGCAGACCGTCTTCTACAAGTTCATCCAGCCCGGCCGGAACCGCTTCAACGCGGCGTTCTGCGTCGGCACGAACGTCATCTTCCGCCGCAGCGCGATCGACGACATCGGCGGCATGCACACCGACTCGAAGTCCGAGGACGTCTGGACCAGCCTGATGCTGCACGAGCGCGGGTGGAAGTCGGTCTTCATCCCGATGACCCTCGCCGTCGGCGACGCACCCGAGACGATCGAGGGCTTCACGAAGCAGCAGCTGCGCTGGGCGACCGGCGGGTTCGAGATCCTGCTGACGCACTTCCCGTTCAACCCGAAGCACCGCCTGACGATGGACCAGCGTCTGCAGTACCTGGTGACGGCGAGCTTCTACCTGACGGGCATCGTCCCCGGGCTCCTGCTCCTCGTGCCGCCGCTCGAGATCTTCTTCGACCTCCGCCCGATGAACCTGTCGATCGGTGCGGGCGAGTGGGTGCTGTTCTACCTCGGGTTCTACCTCATGCAGGTGGTGCTGGCCTTCTACGCGCTCGGCTCGTTCCGCTACGAGACGCTCCTGCTCGCGGCGGTGTCCTTCCCGATCTACGCGAGCGCGCTCTGGAACGTGCTCTGCGGCAAGGAGCAGGCCTGGCACGTCACCGGTGCCGACCGCGGACGGACACCCTCACCGTTCAACTTCATCGTGCCGCAGGTGCTCGTCTTCGTGTTCCTCACCCTGACCAGCGTGGTCGCGGTCTGGCGGGACACCGGCAACGGGCAGTTCACGCTCGCCACCGCGTGGAACATCACGAACACGCTGGTCTTCGCCGCGTTCATCGTCGCGGCGTTCCGCGAGCAGGCCCGCAACCGCGTGGCCGACCGGCAGCGCGCTCGCGGCGAGGCCGTCCGACCGGCCGCACCGCTGGTGCAGGCCCCGGTCAGCCCCGTGCGGACGACCGTCGTCCGCCCCGACACCCTCGAACCCCAGCGCGCCGCGATCGCCGGCGTCGCGATGCAGATGCAGGACGGACCCCGCGCATGACCTGGACCAACCGACTCCGACTGTTCGGCGGGCTCGTCGTCGTCCTGGTGATCGTCGCCGCGTGCACCCTCGTGTTCAACCAGCGTCAGAGCGCCGTGGCGAGCACCTCGGCGGCCATCGCCGCGCAGGAGTACGCCGTCGGCACCGACTACGGCGGGACCGTCACCGAGGAGTACGTCCAGGAGGGCGACTCCGTCACCAAGGGCGAGAAGCTCCTGCAGGTGCAGAGCCTGCAGCTGGCGCAGGACATCCGGAAGGGCGTCGTCGGCGCGGACACGCAGACGAGCGCGTACGACATCGGCGAGGACGGCTTCATCACGTTCAAGGCCGAGGTCTCGGGCACCGTGGCGAAGATCGACGTGAAGACCGGCGGGTACGTGCAGGCCGGTTCCGAGCTCGGCACCATCCACAAGGAGGACAGCCTCTTCGTCACCTCGGAGTTCACCGTCACCGCGCGCGACTACGGGCGCATCCGGAACGGTGCCGAGGTCGAGCTCCGCCTGCCGGACGACCGCACCATCACCGGCACCGTGAAGAGCGTCAGCGTGGAGACGAACGACGACGGCCGGGCGAAGACCACCGTCGACGTCGAGAGCCCCGAGCTGTCGGCCTCGCCGTCGTCGGGCATCACGAGCCCGGGCACGCCCGTCGACGCGACCCTGCACCTGCGCGACGACGGCGCGCTGGCGGGCGTCACCGACGCCGTCCGCGACTTCTCGCGCCAGATCGGGCTGTAGCCGGTGCGGCACCACCTGCACCCCGGCCGCCGCCCTGCGGGCGCACGCCGGGCCTCCCGGTCGACGCTCCTGGTCGTCCCCCTGGTGACGTCCGTCGCCCTGCTGCTCGCTGCGTGCACCGGGACGGGAGGCACGGACCACCCGACCCCGTCGGCCACCCCGACCGACGCGGCGGCCCAGGCACGCGCGGTCGCCGCCCTGGGCGACGTCGCGTCGTCGACGGTGGGCACGATGCGCCTGGCCGAGGGACTGACCCCGCCGACGAACCGGTGGTTCTCCGGCCTGGTGTTCGGCGACGCACCCCAGCCGGTGTTCCCGACGCCGATCTCGTGGCAGGTCACCGACCACGGCTTCGCAGCCGGACTGCCCGACGTGACCGCGACCGAGAAGACCATCGCCGGCGGCGCCGTACCGCAGGTCGGCTTCGACCTCGGCGCGACGAGCACGCTCGTGTCGGCGTACGACGCGGTGTCGGTGACCGTCGAGCACCGTGACGGCGACACCGTGCTCGGGCACTCGGTCGTCGCCGAGGGGTCGCCCCTCGTGACCTACACCGCCGACCGCGACCAGACGCTGACCGGCACCTCGCCACTCGACCCGACCGGCGACGGCACGGCGACGATGTCCGGCGGCGGCCGCACCTGGCAGGTCGTCGTGCGCGACGGCTCGGTCGCCGCGTCCGGCGTGCGCCTGCGCAGCGGCGGGTCGGTCGTGCTCCTGCCGACACCGGACGGCGCGTCGTCGTCCGAGGTCTCCCGGCTCGTCGCGGCCGCACGGCCGCTCTCCGGCTCGTCGCTGGAGCGCAGCGCGTCCGGTGGGTCCCAGCGCACCACGCTGTCGTACGACTTCGACGGCGGTGCCGGGGTGCTCGTGCCGCAGCCTGGCCAGGGCACCCACGGGCTGACGTGCACCGACCTGCGGGTCGCGACCCTGACGGGTCCCGCGCCGGTCTGCACCGGGACGGCGCTGCGCTTCGACGCCGACACCGTCGAGCCGTCCGACCGGCTCGACCTGTCCGGCCTGTCCGACGGTCAGCGGGACACCCTGGCCGCACAGGTCCGGCAGGACGCCGCCGGGGTCGACGCCTCGTCGTACGCGGCCGACTCGTACGGCGGCGGCAAGGACCTGTACCGCGTCGCCACGCTGTACCGGCTCGCCGTCGCGCTCGGGCTCGACGACCAGGCCGCGGCGCTGAAGACGTCCGTCGTCGCGGAGCTCGACCAGTGGTTCGACCCGGCGGGCTGCGGCGGGAGGACCGCGCGGTGCTTCGCCTACGACCCCGAGGTCCACGGGCTCGTCGGCCAGGAGGCGTCGTTCGGCTCGGACGAGTTCAACGACCACCACTTCCACTACGGGTACGTGCTGTCCGCCGCTGCGATGGTGGCCGACGGTGACGCGTCCCTCGTGCGGAAGTGGCGCACCGTCGCGGACCTCGTCGCCGCGGACATCGCCTCGCCGACCGCGACGGAGTCGTTCCCCGCGCTCCGCGTCTACGACCCGTACGCGCAGCACTCCTGGGCGTCCGGCTACGCGCCCTTCGCCGACGGCAACAACCAGGAGTCGTCGTCCGAGGCGGTGTCCGCGTGGAACGGCCTGGCCCGCTGGGGTGCCGTGTCCGGGTCGGCCTCGCTCGAGTCCACCGGCACCTGGCTGCTGTCGAACGAGGCCGCCTCGGCGCAGCGCGACGTGCTCGACCCGGACCTGTCGGCGTTCCCGGGCTTCACGCACCGGGTCGTCTCGCTGACCTGGGGCGGCAAGCGCGACCACGCGACGTGGTTCAGCGCGGCGGCCGCGGCGCCGGCGGGGATCGAGCTCATCCCGATGCCCGCGATGGCGGCGGAGTACGTCGACGCGGGCGGCCGGCAGCAGATCGGGCGGGTGCTCGACGAGGCCGTGCCGGACGGTCGCTACGGCGTCCAGTTCGGCGACTACCTGCTCATGTACCGGGCGCTCGGCGGGAAGGCCGACGCGGCGGCAGCCCTGCGCGACGCGGAACGGCTGCCGGACGCGGTGATCGACTCGGCGAACACGCGGTCGTACCTGCTCGCATGGATCATGACCCAGGGTCGGGCGTAGCGGCCCGTCCCCCGCGCGAGCCCGACGGGCGGCACGACGGTCCACCGACCGCGTGCCGCCCGTCGTTCGCTTCCCGGACGCCCTGGGGTCCTGCACGGGGACCGCGGCCTACCGTCCACCACATGACCACGCGAGCCAAGACCGCCACCGCGCTGCTCGGCGCTGCCACCCTCGCCCTGCTCCTGACGGCGTGCGACCCGGGCGGTGCCCAGAACATCGACCCGGTCGGCAAGGTCCCCGGGGACGAGCAGAAGTCGCAGTCGACCGAGTGCGCCGTCGCCGCGAGCAACGCCGTGGACGCGATCGGCACCGCGGTCGGTCCGCACGACACGACGGACTTCGCGAACGTGGCGGAGGGCGACGGTGGCTGGTACCTGGCTGCGTCGATCGTGCCGTCGGACAGCAAGGACGCCAACGACGACGAGCTGACCATCTGGGCGACGGAGACCGACCCGACGGCCGACGACTGGGACGGCACGATCTACGCCGTGAACCAGACCGCGAAGGACGCCACCTCGGACGAGTCACGCTCGGCGTCGCCGGCACCGAGCGCGTTCAGCGCGGACTCCGACGCCGCGAAGCGCGCCGAGAGCTGCGCCGTCGAGGCCGCCGACCGCTGACCCCCGGCCCGGCTCAGGTCTGACAGCGCGGGCACCAGTAGGTGTCCCGCAGCGTGAGCTCCGAGTCGCCGAGCTCGCCCCGACGCACCGGGGTCCCGCACCGCAGGCAGGGCTTGCCGGCGCGGCCGTAGACCCAGAAGCGGCGCCCGGGCCGGTCGACGCCCGTCGTGACGCGGTTGCTGCGGTCACGATTCATCGTGATGAGCCGGTGGGACAGCGCGATCGCCCGCGCCGGGTCCGGCACCTGTCCGACGGGTCGCGTCGGCAGCACCCCCCGCAGGAAGCACAGCTCGTTCCGGTACACGTTGCCGAGTCCGGCCAGCACGCGCTGGTCGAGCAGCGCGAGCCCGATCGGGCGCTCCGGGTCCGCCGTCAGGTTCTCGAGCGCCCGGTCGGCGTCCCAGTCGGGACCGAGCAGGTCGGGGCCGAGGTGCCCGACGACCTCGGACTCCTGGTCGCGCGGGACGACCTCGAGCACCCCGAGGGTGAACCCGACGGTGGAGACGTCCTCGGCGTCGAGCACGACCCGGGCCTGGTGCGCGGGCCGTCGCCACCGCTCCCCGGGCGCGTAGACGTCCCAGCGGCCCTCCATCTTCAGGTGCGAGTGCACGGTCACGTCGCCGATGCGGTGCAGCAGGTGCTTGCCGCGGGGCACGACCTCGTCGACCGTCCGTCCGACCAGGTCGAGGGTCGCGAACGCGGGGACGCGGAAGTCCGAGCGGGTCAGGACCTTGCCCGCGAGCGCGGTGTGCAGGCGCCGGGCAGCGCGGAAGACGGTGTCACCCTCGGGCACGGCACACCTCCGCTGCGGCTCGTCCGGTCGGCCGTGTCACGTCCCGTGCACCGGCGCACGCCCGGGAGGCCCTGGTCGCGTCAGACACGCAGCCGCAGTCCCTGCGGGGTCGCCGTGAACCCCGCCTCGCGCAGTGCCGACCCGAGCGGCGTCTCCAGCACGAAGTCGCCGTCCACCCGCTCCACCGAGAGCTTCCGCAGCCCGCTCCGCACGGTGGCGGCGATCGAACGCGCCGCGACCGCGAGGTCCGCCGGGTCGTCGGTGAAGGTCAGGACGGACTTCCCGCCGCGCTCGACGTAGACCGCGAGGCGGCCGTCGACCGTGGTCACGAGGGCCCCGGCCTTCCGCCCCGGTCGGTGTCCGCGACCGCTCGTCGACGTCGACCGGCTGGCGGGGACGGCCGCACCGCGGGCGCCCGTCGGAGCGGCGTCGGCCGCGGGACCGGGAGCAGCGGGGTCGGCGTCCGGGTCGGCGGGGGCGTCGTCCGACGGCCACGGCAGCGCCGCACCGTACGGGTTCGCCGGGTCCGTCGCCGCGAGCGTGAGTGCCTGGCGTTCGCGGTCCGGGTCGGCGCGCTCGTCGTCGTCGAGGTCGCGTGCGTAGGTCCGGAGCCGGTCCACGGTCGGGCTCGTCGCGAACTGTGCCGCCCCGAGCCCCTCGACGAAGTACCCGCGGCGTGCCCGGCCGGACTCCTCGAACCGGCTGAGCACCCGGTAGACACCGGCGAACCCGCCACGGACGCCCTCGACCTGCACGGCACCGCGGGTCACGACGCCGTAGCGCTCGAGCAGCTGCTCGGCGGTCGCTGCCGCACGCAGCGTCGAGTCGGACTCGGCGAGCGGCAGGATCGACCACCGACCACCCACGGACGGCGGACCGGACTGCGACGGCAGCGTCGGCCGACGCCGCCCGCGGTACGCCCGGGCCCGCGGCGCGCTCGTCGACCTCGCCTTGCCGCCGAGCATCGACCGCAGCGGCGCGAACGTGTCGTTCGTGACCTGTCCGGCCCAGACCAGGTCCCACAGCGCGGTCGTCAGGGCCTGGTCGTCCGTGCTGCCGACCGCCTGGCCGAGCTGCCGGAAGAAGTAGGCACCACCGCCGGCCAGCGCTCCGAGGACGTCGCGCTGCAGCTCGGTGGTCTCGCCGCCGTCGGGCTCCGCCAGGGTCGTCGACGCGGTCTCGGCGAGGTGCAGGCGCACCCAGCCGTCGTTCCCGGGCAGCGTGCCGCCGCCCGACCACAGGACCTCGCCGGTGGCGGTCAGCTCGTCGAGCATGCTCGTGGAGTAGTCGCTCACGCGGGACGGCAGCACGAGGGTCTCCCACGAGCTCGCGGGCAGGGCGACGCCGGCCAGCTGGTCGATGACCTGCAGCACCCCGTCGACCCCGCGCAGCCCGCCGCGGGTGCCGGGCGCCTGGACGTGCTGCCACGCCGGCAGGAACCGGGCGAGGGTGTCCGGCGACACCGGCTCGACCTCGTGCCGGAGCGCGGCGAGGGACTTCGTCCGGATGCGGCGGAGCACCTCGGCGTCGCACCACTCCGCGCCCTGGCGGTCCGGGCGGAACTCGCCCTCGACCACGCGGCGGTCGGCGACCAGGCGGCGCAGGGTGTCCTGCACGACGGCGATGCCGAGGCCGAGCCGGCTCGCGGCCTCCTGCGCGGCGAACGGTCCGTGCGACCGGGCGTACCGGCCGACCAGGTCGCCGAGCGGGTCCGCGACGGGTTCGACGAAGGCGGTCGGCACGCCGATCGGCAGCGGGACGCCGAGGGCGTCGCGGAGGCGGGAGGCGTCCTCGATCACCGACCAGCGCGTCGCACCGCCCTGCGTGAACGACAGCACACGGCGGTCGCGCTCGAGGGTCTCCAGCGCCGACCGGACGGTCGCACGCGCGGCGTCGGGGTCAGCGGCGTCGGCCACCCAGCTGCGGGCGACGAGCTCGTCCAGCTCGAGGGCGCCGACGAGTCGCAGCACGTCGACGAGCCCCTCGGTGTCGCGCGCCCGACGGTCGGGGGAGAGCCGCTGCAGGTCGCGCTCGACGGAGGCGATGACCGCCGGGTCGAGGAGCTCGCGGAGCTCGGCCCGTCCGAGCAGTTCACCGAGCAGCGTCGAGTCGAGCGACAGTGCCGCCGCCCGGCGCTCGGCCAGCGGCGAGTCGCCCTCGTACATGAAGGCCGCGACGTACCCGAACAGGATCGACCGGGCGAACGGCGACGGCTGCTCGGTCTCGCGCTCGACCAGGCGGATGCGGCGCTCGGCGATCTGGTCCGAGATGCCGAGCAGCGCCGGCACGTCGTAGACGTCCTGCAGGACCTCGCGCACGGTCTCGAGCACGATCGGGAACGTCGGGTACTTCCGCGCGACCTCGAGCAGCTGCGACGCCCGCTGGCGCTGCTGCCAGAGCGGCGACCGCTGCCCGGGGTTCCGCCGCGGCAGGAGCAGGGCCCGGGCCGCGCACTCGCGGAAGCGGGCGGCGAAGAGCGCCGAGCCGCCGACCTCGTCGGTGACGAGCGCCTCGAGGTCGTCGCGCTCGAACACGAACAGGTCGGCGCCGGGCGGTTCCGCGTCGGTCTCCGGGATCCGCACCACGATGCCGTCGTCGGCCGCCATCGCGTCGCCGTCGATGCCGTGCCGCTCGCGCAGCCGGGCGCCGACCGCCAGGGCCCACGGCGCGTGCACCTGCATGCCGTACGGCGAGTGCAGGATGAGCCGCCAGTCGCCGAGCTCGTCGCGGAACCGCTCGACCACGAGCGTGGTGTCGTTCGGCACGTGACCGGTCGCCGCACGCTGGTCGCGCAGGAAGGTCAGCAGGTTCGTCACGGCCCGCTCGTCCAGCCCGCCGGAGGCGACCCGGGCACGCGCGTCGTCGTCGGAGGCCGCGTCGACCTCGCGCACGAACGCACCGGTCGCCCGTCCCAGCTCGGCGGGACGACCGATGCCGTCGCCCTTCCAGAACGGGACCCGCCCGGGTTGCCCGAACGCCGGGCTGACGATGACCCGGTCGTGCGTGATCTCCTCGATGCGCCAGCTCGTCGCGCCGAGGGCGAAGACGTCGCCGACGCGGGACTCGTAGACCATCTCCTCGTCGAGCTCGCCGACGCGCGATGCCTTCTCGCCGACCATGAAGACGCCGAACATGCCGCGGTCCGGGATCGTGCCGCCGCTCGTCACCGCGAGTCGCTGGGCGCCCGGACGCCCGGTCAGGGTCCCGTGCACGCGGTCCCACACCAGGCGCGGCCGGAGTTCGGCGAACTCGTCGCTCGGGTACCGCCCGGTCACCAGGTCGAGCGTCGCCTCGAACGCCGACCGCGGCAGCGAGCTGAACGGGGCGCTCCGCCGGACGAGCTCGAACCAGTGCTCCACCTCGACGGTGTCGATCGACCCGGCGGCCACGGTGTGCTGCGCGAGGACGTCGAGCGGGTTCGCGGGCACCGAGATCGACTCGATCTGCCCGGAGACCATGCGCTCGACGGTGACCGCGCTGTTCACGAGGTCGGCGCGGTGCTTGGGGAACAGCACGCCGCGCGAGATCTCGCCGACCTGGTGTCCGGCGCGACCGACGCGCTGCAGGCCGCTGGCGACCGACGGCGGGGCCTCGACCTGGACCACGAGGTCGACCTCGCCCATGTCGATGCCGAGCTCGAGCGAGCTGGTCGCGACGACGCAGCGCAGACGTCCGGACTTCAGGTCGTCCTCGATGATCGCGCGCTGGTCCTTCGACACGGAGCCGTGGTGGGCGCGGGCGAGCACCGGGACCGACGGGTCGGAGCCGCCGCCCTCGGTCTGTCCGGACTGCCCGATGAGCTGCGCCGGCGGTCGCTTCGGCTGTGCGACGGGTGCGTGCGCGGACGCCCGACCGGGGGACTGTGTGACGGGAGCCGACCCGGCCACCGCGCCCACGGCCTCCGCGCCCACGACCTCCGGCGCGCCGAGCGCAGCCGTGCCGACACCCGCCGTGTCGACGGCCCCGAGCACGCGTTCCTCGTGGATCTCGTTGAGCCGTGCCGTCAGGCGTTCCGCGAGTCGGCGCGAGTTGGCGAACACGATCGTCGAGCGGTGCTCCTCGATGAGGTCGACGACGCGTTCCTCGACGTGGGGCCAGATCGAGCCGTTCGTCGGTGACTCGGTCGCGTCGGCACCGACCGGCGGGGCGCCGAGCTCGGTCATGTCGTCGACCGGCACGACCACGCGCAGGTCGAAGGTCTTCTGCGCCGGCGGGGCGATGATCGACACGGGCGCGCGGCCGCCGAGGAACCGGGCGACCTCCTCCGCGGGGCGCACGGTCGCGGACAGGCCGATCCGCTGCACGGGCTTCTCGAGCAGGTCGTCGAGGCGCTCGAGCGAGACCGCCAGGTGTGCGCCGCGCTTGGTCGAGGCGACCGCGTGGACTTCGTCCACGATGACGGTGTCGACGTTCACCAGGGTCTCGCGCGCCCGCGACGTGAGCATGAGGTAGAGCGACTCGGGCGTCGTGATGAGGATGTCCGGCGGCTGCCGCAGGAGCCGCTGCCGGTCGGACGACGGGGTGTCACCGCTCCGGACGCCCACCGTGACCTCGGGCGGTTCCGTCCCGAGCCGACGCGCGGTCTGCGTGATGCCGACGAGCGGGCTGCGGAGGTTCCGCTCGACGTCGACACCGAGGGCCTTGAGCGGGGAGACGTAGAGCACCCTCGTGCGCTGCTTCGCCGGCGGACGGTCGCTCGCGCTGATGAGCCGGTCGATCGACCAGAGGAACGACGCCAGCGTCTTGCCGGAGCCGGTCGGGGCGACCACGAGCGCGTGCTGCCCGGTGGAGATCGCGTCCCACGCGCCGGCCTGCGCCGCGGTCGGGCCGGGGAACGCGCCGCGGAACCACTCCGCGGTCGCGGGGGAGAAGCGCTCGAGGACGTCCGTCATGGTCCGTCCCATCCTGCCCGTCGCCACCGACAGCGGTCCGAGGGAGGACGGGTGCTTGACAGGCCGATCCGTAGCGATCTATCGTTGACCCATCGCGATAGGAACACAACGCATCGCGAGCTCACGTCACCACCGACAGGAAGGAGTCATCATGCGCCCCTCGTACGATGACCTCGACAGCACCACGCCCCGCCGCGGCCCCCGCGGCACCGGTCCGCGCGGCCCCCGCTTCGGCGGCGCGCGGCAGCACCACGGCCACGGCTTCCCCGGCCGCGACCGCGGCGACCACGACCACGGCGGACGCGGCGGCTTCGGCCCCGGGTTCGGCGGACGCGGCGGCTTCGGCCCGGGCTTCGGTCCCGGCTTCGGCGGCGGCCCCGGCTTCGGGCGCGAGCGCCGCCGTCGCGGCGACGTCCGCCTCGCGATCCTCGGGCTGCTCGCCGAGGGCCCGCAGAACGGCTACGCCGTGATCAAGACCATCGCCGAGCGCACCGGCGGTGCCTGGAAGCCGAGCCCCGGCTCGGTCTACCCGACGTTCCAGCAGCTCGTCGACGAGGACCTCGTCGTCTCGAACGGCGACGGCCGCAAGACGCTCTTCGAGCTCACCGACGCCGGCCGCGCCGAGGCCGAGGCGAAGGCGGACGAGATCGCCGCCGCGTTCGACGCCGCGCCGGGCATGCCCGACACGCAGCGCGAGTTCGTCGAGGCCCTCCGCAAGGCGATGGGGGTGCTGCACATGTACCGCACCAGCGCCTCCGACGAGCAGACCAGGGCCGCGACGGCGAAGGTCGACCAGCTCCGCAAGGACCTGCTGCAGATCCTCGCCGAGTAGCGCCGTGCCGGACGGGAGGCACGTGGCGACCCCGCCACGCGCCTCCTGGCCGTCAGTCGGTCACCCGGTCACCTTCGCGGACCCGTCGCGGGAGCGGCCGTCAGGACGCGTCGACGAACGCGGCCGCGTCGGCGAGCTCCTCGGCGGACACCGCGTGCGGCAGGCCGACGTACGTCCGGTCGGTCACGTCCGTGTGCGTCGCGGCCCACGCCTGCGTCCGCGCGGTGGCCTCGGCCGGGATCACCGGGTCGAGGTCGCCGTGTCCCAGGAAGACCCGGGGACGGACGGCCGCGACCGCCTCGTCGCGGGAGTCGGTCACCCCGGGCACCACGAACCCGGACAACGACACCGCGAAGGCGAACGCGGCCGGTCGGGCACGCAGGAGCTGCAGCGCCATCGACCCGCCCTGCGAGAACCCGAGCAGACCGATGCGCGGGTGGTCGGCGGACACGGCGTCGATCCAGTCGAGGACACCGGCGACCGCGGCGTCGACCGGCTCGAGCGCGGGGGACCCCGGCGTGCCGAGCGGGTACCAGGAGAACCCGGGACCCCACGGCATCGGTGCGCGGAGCGATGCGACGGTCCAGACGGACGGCAGCGCGGGCGCGAGCCCGAGCAGGTCGCGCTCGTGCGACCCCACCCCGTGCATGGCCACGAGCAGGGGCGTGCCCGCGCGTTCCCCGGTCGGACGGGTCCACTGCACGATGTCCGCATCGATCACGGGGACCACGCTAGCCGTCCACGGCGACCGCGCCTCCCGCCGAACTCGCCGGGGCGACTGGTAGACACGGTGCATGGCCTCGCTGCGCACCCCCGACCCCGACTCCGGCTGGCTGTCCGACGAGGAGCTCGCCGACGTCCGTCGTCGACTGCCCATCTGCTACGTCGAGGCCCTGCCCGTCCGGACCGACGGGCTCGGTGTCGTGACCGAGGTCGGCGTGCTGCTCCGTGTCGCCCCGAGCGGCTCGATCGCGCGCACGCTCGTCTCCGGCCGCGTGATGTTCGGCGAGTCGATCCGCACGGCGCTCTTCCGGCACCTCGAGAAGGACCTCGGTCCGATGGCGTTCCCGCAGCTCCCCGCGAGCCCCACGCCCTTCACGGTGGCCGAGTACTTCCCGCTCCCCGGCGCCTCGGTGTTCACCGACGAGCGGCAGCACGCGATCTCCCTCGCGTACGTCGTCCCGGTCACCGGCACCTGCGAGCCCCGGCAGGACGCCCTCGAGCTCACGTGGATGAGCCCGATGGAGGCAGCCTCCGACGCCGTCGCCGAGGAGATGGAGGGCGGCCGCGGCGCACTCCTGCGCGCCGGCCTCGCCTCGGTCGGCGCCCTGCACTAGCCACCACATCACCGCGGCGCTCCCGGGCCGCGCCCGCGACGATGCCGACCTGCTCCGAACCACGGAAGCGACATCGAACCACCGGCACGGTCTGGTTCCACGTCGTTTCCGTGGTTCGATCCGCGGGCGACCGAACCGACGCGGTGCCCGCACACGACGAAGCCCCCGGAACCATGCGGTTCCGGGGGCTTCGCAGCTCGGTCGTGGACCGGCTTCAGTGCTTCTCGTCGCGGAGGGAGTCCGCAACGCCGTGCGCTGCGCCCTTGACGTCGTCGACACCCTGCTTGGCCGACGCCTTGGCCTGGTCGGTCTGACCCTCGGCCTTCAGCTTGTCGTTGCCGGTGAGGTTGCCAACGCCCTCCTTGACCTTGCCGACGAGCTTCTCGCCGGTGTGGTTCTCTTCGCTGCCAGCCATACGGTCTCCTTCCAACGACGGACGATTCCCCGTCGGCCACTCGCGCGGCCGTCGGTGAAGGAGAACCTACGCGTGGGGACGCCCGGTGCTCCCACCGGGCGTCCAGGTTCCGGACACCGTCGCTCCGGCCCGAGCGGACCGCTCAGTGGCGGTCGGCAGCCCCCGCCGGACGCGATGCGCGACGCGAGCCGCCGCGGCGACGACCGCCGCCGGACTCACCCGCACCGGAACGACCCGCTGCGTAGCCGCCCTCGGACGACCACACCGGGGCGGACCCGCCACGGACGACGTCACTCGACGCCCGACGGCTCCCGCCCGAACGACGCTGCCCACCGGCGGCCGCACCGCCCGACGCTGCAGCACCCGAGCCCGAGCCGTTGCCGCGACCGGCGCCACCGGCGCGCCCGGTGCCACCAGCGGCGGCCGGAGCCCCCGCGGTGACCGGACGACCACCGCGACCACCGGCGGTGCGACCCGAGCCGCGACCGGCCGAGGTGGTCTCGGGAGCCTGCGTCGAGCCTCCCGACCGGCCGCCGCGACCACGGCGACGACCGCCGCCCGCGGACTCGGCGAGACCCGTCTCGGTCGCACGCGGCTGCCGCTGGCGCTGCTGCTGTGCGGGCTGCTCCGGAGCGAGGTGGCGGATCGGCGCGACCTCGCCGACGAGCGACGCGACGGCCGGCGAGGTCGCGGTGACCTGCTGCGGGGTGACCTTGATCGCGGCGGCACGCATCATCTGTGCGACGTCGCGGCGCTCGGCCGGCAGCGTCACGGTGACGACGTCGCCCGAGGACCCGGCACGCGCGGTGCGGCCCGAACGGTGCAGGTACGCCTTGTGCTCGGTCGGCGGGTCGACGTGCACGACGAGCTCCACGTGGTCCACGTGCACACCACGGGCGGCGACGTCGGTGGCGACGAGCACGAGGGCCTCGCCGGAGGAGAACTTCGCGAGGTTCCGCTCACGCGCACCCTGCGACAGGTTGCCCTGCAGGTCGACGGCCGGGATGCCCTGGCTCGTGAGCTGCTTCGCCAGGCGCTTCGCGTGGTGCTTGGTGCGCATGAAGAGGATGCGGCGGCCGGTGCCCGAGGCGAGCGCGCGGACGAGGTCCTTCTTCGCGTCGGCGTCGGCGACCTCGAACAGGTGGTGGGTCATCGCCTCGACCGGGCTGGTCTCGTCGTCGACCGAGTGCATCACCGGGCTGTGCAGGAACTTCTTGACGAGCTTGTCCACGCCGTTGTCGAGCGTGGCCGAGAACAGCAGGCGCTGCCCCTGCTCCGGGGTCGCCTGCATGATCTTCGTCACGCCGGGCAGGAAGCCCATGTCGGCCATGTGGTCGGCCTCGTCGAGGACGGTGACCTCGATGTCGCCGAGGCTCACGTGCCCCTGCTGCATGAGGTCGGCGAGGCGGCCCGGGCAGGCGACGACCACGTCGACACCGGCGCGGAGCGCGTCGACCTGACGGCCCTGGCCGACGCCGCCGAAGATCGTCGTCGTGTTGAGGCCCATGGACTTCGCGAGCGGGGCGAGGGTCGCGTCGATCTGCGTTGCGAGCTCACGGGTCGGGGCGAGCACGAGCGCACGGGGGCGGCCGGCGCGGCGCGGGCGACGGCTCGCGGCCAGACGGGCGGCCAGGGGGATCGCGAAGGCGATCGTCTTGCCGGAGCCGGTGCGCCCGCGGCCGAGCACGTCCTTGCCCTGCAGGGAGTCGGGGAGCGTGTCGGCCTGGATCGGGAACGCGGTCTCCTTGCCCTGCTGGGCGAGGGACTGGACCATCGGCGCGGGGACGCCGAGGTCGGAGAAACGGATGTCCTGGTTGGTCATGGTGACCTTTCGGGCCGGCTCGTGCCGGCCGTGGGCGCGCTGGCATGTGGCGCGCGGGCGGGAACCCCGCGTCAGCAGAGGCTGACGCGGTCGCCGCAGCAGAGAGCCTGGCACCGGGATGTCGGTGCGCGATCATCGACCGGATGAGGGTCGGGAGTCGGGGGCGTCCGTACGACGCACGAGGCGATCGGCGCCTCGAGTACCACCAGCATAGCGGGTGCTCGTCGAACGAGCCGGGGCCGTTCGCGTCGGGCGTGCGACGTGGCGTGCGATGATCCCGTGGTGCGCACGCGATCCGTCCTCCTGACCACCGCGATCGCGCTGGTCGCCGTCCTCGGCAGCGCAGGCTGTGCCGAGGCCGCGACACCCGCCGGGTCGACGGCCTCCTCGTACCGGAACCTGCCGACCTCCGGGCGCCCCGACTACCAGCTCGGCGGTGGGTACACGCCGCCGTCCGGGGTGACGATCGTCGAGCGGGACAGCACCGACCGCCCGGCCGCCGGGAAGTACTCCATCTGCTACGTCAACGGCTTCCAGACCCAGCCGGGAGCGCTCGCCGGGTGGGAGCGCCGGGCGCCGTCGGCACTGCTGCGCGACGGTTCCGGCGAGCTCGTGGCCGACCCGGGCTGGCCGGACGAGGTGCTCCTCGACACCCGGACCGCCGCGAAGCGCGCCGCGATCACGAAGGAGCTCACGAAGTCGGTCGCGCGGTGCGCCGACCGCGGGTTCGCCGCCGTCGAGTTCGACAACCTCGACTCGTGGACACGGTCCGGGAAGCGACTGACCCGCGCGGGGAACCTCGCGCTGGCGGCGACGCTCGTGCGGCTCGGGCACGACCGCGGTCTGGCCGTCGGGCAGAAGAACACGCCGCAGCTCGGGAAGGCCGGGCGGCAGTCGACGGGCTTCGACTTCGTCGTCTCCGAGGAGTGCGTGCAGTACGACGAGTGCTCGGCCTACACGGCCGCGTACGGGAAGCGCGTGGTCGACGTCGAGTACGCGGACACGCTCGACCGCTCGTGGGCATCGGTGTGCCGCCTGCGCGACCGCCCGGCCATGACGATCCTGCGGGACCGCGACCTGGTCACCCCGGCGTCGGACGAGTACGTCTTCGAGCACTGCTGAGGACCCCGTCCGGTCCCGTCCCGCCCGGCGCGACGCAACGTCGGCGGCAGTGCGCAGGAGCACAGCGCTGCGAGACCTCGCCGACGTTGCGTGTCGCGGAGGGCGCGCGCGGCGGTCGGCCGGGAGGCACGGTGTGCGTCCGCCCCGCGCGTCGCGGACGGCGGGCGGTCGCCTCAGGCGGGCCAGGCGTCGCGCAGTGCCGCTGCGGCCTGGTCGGCGGACAACCCGGCCGCTCGCGCGGCGGCGGCCAGGGCGTGCGCTGCCCCGGCGACGGCGTCGGGCACCTCGGCCGGCCGCACCACCCGCGTGCCGGCGCCCCGGGCGGTGTGCACGAGCCCGGCCTCCTCGAGCAGCTGGTAGGCCTTCGCGACCGTGCCCGCGGCGAGCGAGAGCTCCTCGGCCAGGGCCCGCACGCTCGGCAGGCGCTCCCCGTCGACCAGGTACCCGGCGGCGATCTGCGCCGCGATCTGCGAACGGACCTGCTCGAAGGGCGGCACCCGGCCGCCCGCGTCGAGTGCCACGAGTCCCGTCATGCGATCCACCCTTGCGTCCTGTCCGTGTGCTCGTGCGTGCGTCGTGTCAGAAGTCGTACTGCTCGCCGACCGGGATCGGCACGGCGACGGTGTTGCCCGGGGGCGCGAGGGGGCACGCCCACGCCGGGTCGTACGCGCACGAGGGGTTGTACGCGAAGTTGAAGTCGAGGACGAGCTCGCCGTCGTCGCCGCCGAGGTCCGCACCCTTGATCGTGTCGAGCAGGTACCGCCCGCCGCCGTAGGTGCCGCGGGCACGACCCGCGCTGGCGTCCTTCACGGGCACGAAGACCCCGCCCGCGTAGCCGCCGTGCGACCAGACGTCGAGCGTGCCGATGCCCGGCAGCCGCACGACACCGAGCCGGTCGAAGTGCACGACGCCGTCGGTGCCCGTCTCCACGTCCATCGCACGGGGCTCGGCGGACTCGATGCGCGCGCGGAACCGCCACTCGGGGTCGTAGTCGGGCACGGGCAGCGCCTCGAAGTCGCGGGCGTCCTCGTCGAGCAGTGGACTGGCCGGGTGCTCGGCGAACATCGCGTCGCGGGTCTCGCGCCACATCGCGTGCGCGGTCTCGGGGTCGGCCGTCGCCCGCACCCGTCGGTACAGGTCGAACGTCATCCGCCGCCAGTCCACGGTGGCGAGGGTGCTGTGCACGCGGTCCTGGGCCCTCGGCTCCTGCGTCTGGCTCACGAGGACGAGCGTACGCCCGGGTGCTCCGGACCCGCCAGCGACGGGCCGGGGCTGTGGACGGTCCCCTGCGGGTGCTCCCGTGACGGCCCTGGCACACTGGTCGGACAGCGACCGACGAGGGGACGGGCGACGTGACCAGGGGAACGACGACCAGACGGACCGCCGCCGCGCGGACCACGGCGGGACGGGCGGCACCACGCGTGCACCGCTCGATCGCCCCGATCGTGGCGGGTCTGACCCTCGTCGCGGTCCTGAGCGGGTGCACGGTGTCCGCCTCCGCGAACCGGACGGTGTCGCCGTCGGGGTTCGAGGACGTGGTGGCCGACGCACTCGAACGCGAGGTCGGTCAGCGTCCGCTGGTCGACTGCGGTACGGACCCGATCGACCTGGTCGAGGGGAACACCGTGCACTGCGAGATCGGTGCCGAGGGTGACACGACCGTGTACGACTCCGTCGTCGAGGTGCGTGACGTCGACGGCACGGACTACGCCGTCCACGTGCAGGTGGACGAGCAGCCGAAGTCCTGACGGACGTCGCGCGTCAGTGCCCGGGACGGCCCCACGACGGGGCGAGCTGCCGCATCCGGAGCGCACGCCACTGCCAGATGACCCACATGCCCGGCCAGAGTGCGGCCCCGAGGAGCGTGGGGCGCATCCGGTAGGTGAGCCGGTCGAGCAGCAGGGTCCGCCCGTCACCGAGGTCGACGGTGGCCATCCGGTGCCGCATGGTCATCCGCCCGAAGAGTCCCGAGGTGCCACCTCCGTTGTCGCGTTGCACCGGCACCCCGTCGACCTCGTACAGGTCGATGTCGACGTGCGTGTCGCCGCTCGGCACGACCCCGAGGGCGTCGGCGGTGATCGGGTGCGGGACGCCGGGGGTCCAGCGCTCCGGGAGTCCCTCCGGTGACCGTGAGCGGTAGACGAGGAACGGCTTCGTGACGGCGACCATCACCGAGGGCGACAGCAGGGCGTCGCGGACGGCGTCGACCGGGGCGTCGAGGACGATGCGGAGACCGACGTGCATGCTGCGGACGCTACGCCGTGGCGCTGGGCGGGCGACGTCCCCGCGGGGGACGGTGCACCCGTGCGTCCGACGGGTCAGGCGTGCCGGGCGGCCCGACGCCGTGCGCCCTCGGCACGGTCCCGCGTGCGCAGGCGCTCGGTGAGCGACAGGCGCACGGTCGGCCACTCGGTGGCGGTGATCGAGAAGACCACGGTGTCGCGCAGCGTGCCGTCCCGGCCGATCGAGTGGCTGCGCAGGACGCCGTCCTGCTTCGCGCCGAGCGAGGCGATCGCCGCCCGCGACTGCTGGTTGTGCCAGTGCGTCCGGAACTCGACGGCGATGCAGTCCCAGGTGTCGAACGCGTGCGAGAGCAGGAGCAGCTTCGCCTCGGTGTTGATCCCGCTCCGCTGTGCCGCCCGCGCCAGGAAGGTGTAGCCGATCTCGACGCGACGGTTGGCGGTGTCGATGTTCGCGAAGGTGGTCGCCCCGACGACGCGACCGGTCGGGCGGTCACGGATCGCGAAGGGCACCATCCGCCCCGCCGCGTGCTCGCCGAGCCGCCGGTCGATCTCGGCCTCGACCCGGTCGGGGGCCGGCACCGAGGTGTACCAGGTGCGCCAGAGGTCGCCGTCCGCCACCGCCGCCCGCAGGTCGTCCGCGTGCTCGGCCGCCAGGGGCTCGAGGGTGACGCGGTCGCCGGTCAGCGTGGGGACGGTGGCGATCTCCATGGTCACCGATCCTACGGTCGCGGCACCGACAGCGGGGTCGAGCGGGCACAGGCTGTGGACCGGGCTCCTGTGGGGACGGACAGGGACCGACGGGGACGGACCGGGACGGACGGGGACGGCCCGCGGCTATCGTGGACCGGTGGCAGCACGCACCCAGGAGCAGTACCAGGTCCGGTTCGCGTGGGGGAGCGCCGGTGCCGACCGGATCGCGCACGGCACGCACCTCGTGGTGTGGGTGGACGTCCTGCCGGAACCGTCCGGGGGTGGGGCCGACCCCGCGGCACGGGCGCGGGCCGCGGCAGCGCTGCTGCCCGACGGCCCGGAGGTCGTGCTCGGCCACCTCGGCAACGCGGCGGCGGTCGCGGAACGCGTGACGAGCCTCCAGGCCGAGCGCGGGGACCGGTGCGTCGTCGCGGTCGTCGCCGCGGGCCGCACCACCGACCCCGGCGTCACCGTCGCGGACGCCGCCGGGGAGCCGACGGACGGCGCGGAGACGCCGGAGCCCGCGGTCGAGGACCTGCTCGCCGCCGGGGCCGTCGTCGACGCCCTCGTCACGGTCGGGATCGACCACACCTCGCCCGAGGCGGCCACCGCCTGCGCCGCGTACACGGGACTCCGTCGCGCGGTGCGGCACCTCGTGAGCGCCGCGGAGGGTGCGGCTGACCTGGACCGGGAGACGGTGCACGCGGCGCTCGCCGCGGGGCCCGAGCTCGTCGTCCTGCGGGAATCCGGCACCCGGGCGTAGCGTTCCCGATCGGGACCGGCGTCGCCAGGACGCCGCTGATCGCAAGGAGCACGTCATGAAGGCAGTCGTCGGCGACACCGTGATCGCGGAGGCTCCGCAGGAGGACCTCATCCAGATCGAGGGGAACTGGTACTTCCCGCCGTCGAGCGTGGCGCCGGAGTTCTTCTCGGAGAGCGACACCCAGTACCACTGCCCGTGGAAGGGCGACACGCAGTACTACACCGTCACGGTCGACGGTCAGGCGCTGCCGGACCGCGCCTGGACCTACCCCACGCCGATCCCGTCGTCGTTCGACCGGGTCGGTAAGGACTACTCGGGCTACTACGCCTTCTGGAAGGAAGTCCGCGTCGTCGACTGACACGGGGACGACCCGGTCGTCGCCGTCCGGCGGGTTCAGCCGGCCAGCGTCAGCACCACGAGCGCCACGTTGAGGGCGACGATCACCAGCGCGATGACACCCGCGACCACGCGGGTGGTCATCGCGTTGACGTCTGCGCCCATGATGCTCCGCCGTGACGTGTAGACCACGAGCGGCACGATCGCGAAGGCGATGCCGAAGCTCAGCACCACCTGGCTGAGCACGAGGAGCATCGTCGGGTCCGCGCCGACGGCCAGGAGCACCACGGCGGGCAGCAGCGTGACGAGCCGGCGTACCGCGACCGGGATGCGGACGTGCAGCAGCCCGTGCATGATCTCCGCGCCGGCCATGCAGCCCACCGAGGTCGACGCCAGACCGGACGCGAGCAGGCCGACCGCGAACAGCACGCCCACGACGGGGCCGACGTTCGCCGCGATCGCGGCCTGCGCGCCGGGGATGGTGTCGGTGCCCGCGACCCCGGGCAGCGTGGCGGCGGCGAGCACGAGCATGCAGACGTTGACACCGCCCGCGACGATGAGGGCCAGCCCGACGTCCCACCGCGTCGCGACGAGCACCCGGCGGCGCTCCGGCCCGGCGGGGACGTCGCCGTGCCGGTCCCGTGCCAGGGCCGAGTGCAGGTAGACCGCGTGCGGCATCACCGTCGCACCGAGCATCGAGGCGGCGAGGAGCACCGACTGCGCGCCCTCGAACCGGGGGACCAGGCCGCTGACGAGCTCGCCGGGGGAGACCTGCGCGGACAGCAGGCCCGCGCAGAAGCCGACGGTGAGGACCGCGAGCATCGTCGTCACCACGGCCTCGAACGTGCGGGTGCCCCGGCGGCTGTGCAGGAGCAGGATCGCCATCGAGACCACGCCGGTGAGCACGCCGCCGACGACGAGCGGCAGGCCGAACAGCAGGTGCAGCGCGAGCGCCCCGCCGATGACCTCGGCGACGTCGGTCGCGGCGGCGACGACCTCGGCCTGGGCCCAGAAGAGCAGCCGCGGGGTGCGACGCATCCGCAGGCCCAGGTGTTCCGGCAGCGAACTCCCGGTGACGACCCCGAGCTTCGCCGACAGGTACTGGACCACGACGGCACTGGCGTTCGCGGCGACGAGCACCCAGAGCAGCAGGTACCCGTACTGCGCACCGGCGGTCAGGTTCGCCGCGACGTTGCCCGGGTCGACGTAGGCGATCGCGGCGACGAAGGCGGGCCCGAGCAGCGTGAGGCCGGCGGCACGGCGACGCGGCCGACCGGGACCGGGTCCGCCGGTGCCGTCGTCGAGAGGTCCGGAGGGGGCACGGCGGGCGGCGGCGGTGTCGGACATGCCGACAGCCTGCCAGGTTTCGGCGGACCGAATCCTCAGATTCGGCGTGTCACGAGTCGTCCGGGCAGGGCGCCCTAGGCGGCCGCACGTCGCGCCCGGTGCGCGCGGACCTTCGCGCGGTTGCCGCACCGCTGCATCGAGCACCACCGGCGGGTGCCGCCACGCGACGAGTCGTAGAAGACGAGCCCGCAGTCGTCCGCCGAGCACCGGCTGAGGCGGGTCGCCTGTCCGTCCGCGGCGACGTCGTCGAAGCCCACCTCGGTGAAGAGCGCCACCGCGTCGCGGGCCACGCTCGACAGCGCCTGGGCCAGACGGACCCGGTTCGCACCCGCGCGGCGTCGGCCCCCGGGCAGGCTCGGGGGCACGTCCGGCAGCGCCGCGAACAGGTTCACCGTGTCGATGTCGTCCGGTGCCGGCCGGGTCCGACCGGTACCGGCGCGGAGCCCGGCCGCGACCGCGGTCCGTTCGGCGGGGCCCGACGAGCGGACGGGGGCCGGGGCAGCGGCGACGGCCAGTCGTCCGATCGCGGCGCGGAGGGCTCGGGCGTCCTGCAGCTCCCGCGCCGTCGCGCCGACGTCGATCGGCTCGGTGTGGTCGCCGAGCCACTCGTCCAGGTCGGCCGGCGTCACGAGGAGCTCACCGAGCCGGGCGCGGGGGCGACGGCCGTCGGCATCGTCGGCGAACCCACCGGTGTGGGCGAAGTCCAGGGCGATCCGGCCGGCGTCGAAGAACCACGACGACCCGCTGTCCGTCCGGATGTGCTGCCCCGTGTGCATCCGCCCAGGCTAACGGCTCCCCGGCGCGCCTCCACGTGCCGGATCGATCATGCGGTAGCCGCGCGCCGCTCCCAGGTGATGAGGTTCCGGCCGTCGAAGCGTCGCGCGCACCGGGCGCAGGCGAGGGGGCGCGTCGGTGTCCGGTAGCGGAAGTGCTCGTGGCCCGCGGGGCAGGTGCCGACCCACGGCGCGAGCTCCGACGCGACGGGCCCGTCGTACAGGCGGGAGCCGGTGTACCCGATGTCCGCCGCGGTGCGTCGCCAGACGGGCCCGTGACCGGCACGGGGGCCGGCGAGCGCGTGGGCGACCTCGTGCAGCAGGACCTGGTCCACGTCGTCGTCCGACACCCGGGTGACGATGTGCCGGCTCACCGTGATGCGTCGGCGGCCGAAGTCGCACTGCCCCGCGCGGGTCCTGGCGTGGTCGAACGCGAACGTCCACCCGCCCGGGCCGAGGTACACCGCCAGCAGGTGCTCGGCTCGTGCACGGACCCGCTCGAGCGTCGCCGCGGGCTGCGTCGCCGCTGCGGGCTGCGTCGTCACCGTGCGCCGGGGTCCCGCAGGTCGTCGGTGGGCTCGTCGCGCGGCGCCTGACCCTTCTGCGCCGCCTTCGCCGCGATCCGACCCCAGATGTCGTCGGCGTCGGTGCGTGCGGCGTCGGGTGCGCCGAGCACACGGCGACGGACCGGCGGGACCTGCTTGACCGGTTCGGCGACGCGGGTCGTCTGCGGCTCGTCGTCCTCGGCCCGGCGCGCGGCGACCTCGCGGGCCGTGCGGGGCTTGTCCTCGGGGGCCTTCGGCTGCGCCACCGAGGCCCGGAGCGCGGCCTCGACCGCGGTGCGGAGTGCCTCGGTGCGCTCCGACGGAGCCCCCGCCTGCCGGAAGGCCTGGTAGGCACGCGAGAGCGCCGACCGGGCCTCGTCGAACCGTGACAGCTCGAACAGCGACCAGCCCTCGAGCTCGGCGGCGGCGCCCTCGAGCTCCGGCCACTCCTCGGTCCGGGCGGTGTCGCGCGCCATCGCGGCCTCGGTCGCGGCGCGCTCGTGGCGTCCCAGGTCGTGCAGCACGTGCGCACGGCGGATGCGCGCGGCGACCTTGTCCGACCGCTCACCGGTGAACATCGTCAGCCGGAAGACCTCCTCCGCGACGACGAGCGACTCGTCGAGCCGGCCGAGCAGGCGGAGGAGCTCGGCCCGCTCCGCCAGGGCCTCGGTGCTCCGGCTCTGCCCGAGGTCGCGCAGCCGCTGCTGCACGGCGTCGGCGTCGACGGCCGGCCGCAGGCTGATCGGCGCGAAGGTGCTCCCCGGGCTCACACCCGCGGTGACCGGGGCGGAGTCGCCCGGCGCGGCGTGACGGGGTTCCCGAGCGCGGTCGGGATGCTGGCTGTCGTCAGGCGGGAGGGACATCGGTTCGAGGGTAACCGCGGGCTCCCGTGAGCGGGCGGTGCCACGCGCACGGGGGGTCCGAGAACGCGGACCGGTCCGTGACGCGGAACGGCCCGCCCCGCTGCAGCGGGACGGGCCGTCGGTGGTACTCGTGGATCAGTTGCCGCCGGTGACCGCGGCAGCCGCGGCGATGCTGACCGCGATGAACGTCGCGAAGGTGGCGACGACGGCGAGGATGATCGCGAGGACACCCCAGACGCGACCCCGGCCCGCGACCGCCGCGATGATGCCCTGCACCAGGGCCCACAGGCCGAGGACGGCTGCGATGAGGATGATGATCGCCCCGCCGCCGAGCTGGCTCATCGCGGACGGGTCGTTCATGAGCTGCTGCTGCAGCTGTTCCTGCTGCTGCACCGATCCGCCGCCGTCGCGTGCGATCTGCTCGAGTGCGGCGTTGCCCGCGAACGCGGCGCCCAGCACGGCACCGCCGACGACGCCGAGCACGAGCGACAGGACCCCGAGCGCGAACGCCACGAGGCCGACGGTCTTCTTCTTCTTCGCCGGCTTCGTCTCCTCGGAGGACTGCCACGCCGGGCTGCCTGCACTCGCCGGCGCCGAGGACGCCGCGTAGGGCTGGTGCGACCCCTGGTGCTCGCCCCACGTCGGGGACTCGTGACGGCCGTCGCGCTGGTCGTACCGACCGTGCTGGTCGTGCTCGCCGTGCTGCGGCTGGCCGTACTGCTGCTGTCCGTGCTGGTCGCGCTCGCCGTACTGCTGCTGCCCGTACTGCTGCTGGCCCTGGTGCTGCTCGCCGTACTGCGGCGCCGATCCCGGTGCCGGGTCCACGCGCTCGCCGTAGCGGGGTGCGTCGTGCTGGTCGCGCTGCGGCGCACTGCCCCAGACCGGCGCGTCGCCGTCGCCCGTCCGGTCCTCGTTGCTCCGGTCGTCGTTCGTCATCAGGGGACTCCCTCGGTCGGTCGCGCGGTCGCGCGGTCGTTGTCCCCCATCCTGGCAGCCGGATGCCCGACGTGTTCAGGGGGACTCGGCGCTCCTGTACCCGTCCCACGGCCGGGAGGCCCGGCACCGGACCGGCACCGGGCCTCCCGTCCGGCGTGTGGTCGGGACGCGACCGCGGGCTCAGCCGCCGAAGACGCTGCGGTTCGGTTCGGGGGACGCGACCGCGGTCGCGTCGGTGACGATGGGCGCGCCCGCCGTGAAGGCACGGAGCTCCTGCCCGTGCACCACCTTCGCCGGCATCGGGTCGGACGAGTAGCGCCGGGGCATGTCCGCCACGGGGAGGTCGGTCCGCGACCCGAGCAGCACGATGTTGCCGAACCGCCGCCCCTTGAGCATGCCGGTGTCGGCGACGGCCGCGACCGACGGCAGGACGGCCTGCAGCGTCGATGCCTGCCCGCGTGCGAAGGCCAGGCCGGCCCCGTCCGCGACGTTCACGGCGACGATCCCGGTGGGCGAGAGGAACTCGGCGACGGAGCGGTAGAACTCGACGCTCGTCACGTGCGCGGGGATCTGCGAGCCGCCGAACACGTCGACGACCGCCAGGTCCACCGTGCCGCGGAGGCCGGCCGGCAGCTTGCCGAGCACCTCGCGGGCGTCGCCGTAGCGGACCCGGATCGAGGCGCCGCGGGGGAACGGGAGCACCTCGCGCACGTGCTCGACGAGGTCCCGCTCCAGCTCCACGACCTGCTGCCGCGAGCCCGGGCGGGTGACGGCGACGTACCGGGGCAGGGTCAGTGCACCCGCACCGAGGTGCAGCGCCGTGATCGGTCCCTCCGGCAGGAGGTCGATCGCGTGTCCGATGCGCCGGATGTACTCGAACGCCAGGTGCGTGGGGTCCTCGAGGTCGACGTGCGACTGCGGCGTGCCGTCCACCACGAGCGTGAAGGACCCGGGGCGGTGCCGGTCCGGCTCCACCGACGCCCAGCCCGCACCGATCCGGAACCCGTCGAACGCATCAGCCATGCCTCCCATGGAACACCACCGCGGAGCCTCCGCTCTCCGCACGACCAGCCGACGTCAAGGGACACGACGTACCGTTCTCGTCGTCGTCACCCGACCGGTGTCGAGCACCGTGCGGCCGAGGCCGTGGTGTTCCGCCGGTCCGGGTGACCGCGACGTGGACCGGCACGACCCCGCGCGACCCCCACCGCGCCCGGGTGCCCCGCACGTCGTCGGCGCGCCCCGCACCCCCACCCGAGGCTCGCCGCCCTCCCGCGTGCGACGGCGCACGGCACCACGCGTGCGCCGTCCGACGACCCGGGCGCCCGCGGCAGGAACACGACTCCCGCAGGAGACCCGCGATGACCGACACCCTGAGCATCCCCACCCTCCGTCCCGCCCGGCGCCCGGCCGGCGTGCCACGCAGCCGGACCGGCTCCGCCGCGGCGGACGGTCGCCGGTCCGCCCGGCCGCACCGCGCCTCCCGGCCGGTGGCCGTCGACGGTGAGCGCGCTCCCCGGTGGATGCGCGTGGTCGGCGCCGTGCTGCTGCTCGGCGGGGGCGCGCTGACCGCGGCCGTCCTCGGTTGGCCGGGGGACGCACCGGAGGTCGCGCTGCTGCTGCCGGGCGTGGTCGCACTCGTGGCCGGTGCCCTGCTGCTGCTCGCCCGGACCGGCATCGCGGTGACCGACGCCGCCGTCGTCCTGCACTTCCGGCCGCTGCCGACGCGGCGGATCGCGCGGGGACGCATCGCCGACGTGACGGTGGCCGACGCGGACGCGCGCACCTTCGGCGGGGTGGGCCTGCGGCTCGGTCGCGGGGTGCGGGCGCTCATCCTCACGCCGGGCCGCGGCGTGCGGATCACGGACGACCGGGGGCGGGTGACCTTCGTCCGGACCGAGCACCCGGAGGAGCTGCTGCACGCGCTCGAGGACTGATCCGGGCCGCGCTGCGGGAATCCCGGGGCGGACGGTGTGCTCGTACACGCCGTCACGGGGCGGTCGGTGTGCTTGTACACGCCGTCGCGGGGGCGGTCCGCGTGCTTGTACACGCCGTCGCGGGGGGCGGTCCGCGTGCTTATACACGCCATCGCCGAATCCGGTCAAGCCAGGACTGGACAGCGCGCGCCAGGGCGACCTATGATGACAGTTCGCGCTCCCTGGCATTCGTGTGTCGTCATATTGCGGTCGAACACGCGCCCTGGTGCAGCCGGTCCCGTATATGGCGGCGGGACCCGCTCACCGATCATCCCACAGGTCCTCGACGGTCGTTGCCGTCGTGCGTTCCGTGTCGGTGGTCCCGGGGTCGCGCCGAGCGATCAATCCACTCACCTACGTGCTGCTCGTCAGTACCGGCCCGACGGGGCCTACCGGAGGTCACACCCTTGGCTGCTGCGCCCAACGCATCCACCAACCCCAAGAACGGTCGCAACCACTCGCGACTCTCGTTCGCCAAGATCACGGACACCCTCACGGTGCCGGATCTGCTCGCCCTCCAGACGGAGAGCTTCGACTGGCTCGTCGGCAACGACGTCTGGAAGGCCCGCCTCGCCGAAGGACAGGAGCAGGGTCGCACCGACCTCGCGCTGCACTCCGGCCTCGAGGAGATCTTCGAGGAGATCTCCCCGATCGAGGACCTCGGCGAGACCATGCAGCTCTCGTTCACGTCCCCGGAGCTCGAGGACCCGAAGTACTCCATCGACGAGTGCAAGGAGCGTGGCAAGACCTACGCCGCGCCGCTGTACGTCAACGCCGAGTTCATGAACCACATGACCGGTGAGATCAAGACGCAGACCGTCTTCATGGGCGACTTCCCGCTCATGACCGAGCGCGGCACGTTCATCATCAACGGCACCGAGCGCGTCGTCGTCTCGCAGCTCGTCCGCTCGCCGGGCGTCTACTTCGAGCGCCAGCAGGAGAAGACCTCCGACAAGGACATCTACTCCGCCCGTGTGATCCCGTCGCGTGGTGCGTGGCTCGAGTTCGAGATCGACAAGCGCGACCAGGTGGGCGTGCGCATCGACCGCAAGCGCAAGCAGTCCGTGACCGTCTTCCTCAAGGCCCTCGGCCTGACGAGCGAGGAGATCATGGAGGAGTTCCAGGGCTTCGCCTCGATCGAGTCGACCCTCGAGAAGGACGCCGTCCTCACCAAGGAAGAGGCGCTCAAGGACATCTACCGCAAGCTGCGTCCGGGCGAGCAGGTCGCCGCCGAGGCCGCGCGTGCGCTCCTCGACAACTTCTACTTCAACTCGAAGCGCTACGACCTCGCCAAGGTGGGTCGCTACAAGCTGAACCGCAAGCTCGGCATCGACGCGCAGCTCTCGGACTCGGTGCTGACCGTGCAGGACATCGTCCGCACCATCAAGTACCTCGTCTCGCTGCACGCCGAGAAGACGACGCTCGACGGTGTCCGTGACGGCGAGCCCGTCCAGCTCCGTCTCGACGTGGACGACATCGACCACTTCGGCAACCGTCGCATCCGCGCCGTCGGCGAGCTCATCCAGAACCAGGTCCGCACCGGTCTGTCCCGCATGGAGCGCGTCGTCCGCGAGCGCATGACCACGCAGGACATCGAGGCGATCACCCCGCAGACCCTGATCAACGTGCGACCCGTCGTCGCCGCGATCAAGGAGTTCTTCGGCACCTCGCAGCTGTCGCAGTTCATGGACCAGAACAACCCGCTCGCGGGTCTGACGCACAAGCGTCGCCTGTCGGCCCTCGGCCCGGGTGGTCTGTCCCGTGAGCGTGCCGGCGTCGAGGTCCGCGACGTCCACCCGTCGCACTACGGCCGCATGTGCCCGATCGAGACCCCGGAAGGCCCGAACATCGGTCTGATCGGCTCGCTCGCGTCGTTCGGTCGGATCAACTCCTTCGGCTTCATCGAGACGCCGTACCGCCGCGTCGTGAACGGTCAGGTCACCACGACCATCGACTACCTCACGGCATCGGAGGAGGACGACTTCGTCGTCGCCCAGGCCAACGCGCCGCTGACCGACGACTTCCACTTCCAGGACGACAAGGTGCTCGTCCGGAAGAAGGGCGGCGAGGTCGAGCTCGTCGGCAAGGACGAGGTCGACTACATGGACGTCTCGCCGCGCCAGATGGTGTCGGTCGCGACCTCGCTCATCCCGTTCCTCGAGCACGACGACGCGAACCGCGCCCTCATGGGTGCGAACATGCAGCGTCAGGCCGTCCCGCTGCTCCGTTCCGAGTCGCCGCTCGTCGGCACCGGCATGGAGGGCTACACCGCCATCGACGCCGGTGACGTCGTCACCGCCGACAAGGCGGGTGTCGTCTCCGAGGTCTCGGCCGACGCCGTGACCCTGCAGCTCGACGAGGGCGGCACGCAGACCTACTACCTGCGCAAGTTCGACCGCTCGAACCAGGGCACGAGCTACAACCACCGCGTCATCGTCTCCGCAGGCGAGCGCGTGGAGCAGGGCGAGGTCATCGCCGACGGCCCCGCGACGGAGAACGGCGAGCTCGCGCTCGGCAAGAACCTCCTCGTCGCGTTCATGCCGTGGGAGGGCTACAACTACGAGGACGCGATGATCCTGTCGCAGAACCTCGTGAAGGACGACACGCTCTCCTCGATCCACATCGAGGAGTACGAGGTCGACGCTCGCGACACGAAGCTCGGCAAGGAGGAGATCACCCGCGACCTCCCGAACGTCAGCCCGGACCTCCTGGCCGACCTCGACGAGCGCGGCATCATCCGCATCGGTGCCGAGGTCCGCCCCGGCGACATCCTGGTCGGCAAGGTCACGCCGAAGGGCGAGACCGAGCTCTCCGCCGAGGAGCGCCTGCTCCGCGCGATCTTCAACGAGAAGTCGCGCGAGGTGCGCGACACCTCGCTGAAGGTGCCCCACGGTGAAGAGGGCACGATCATCGGCGTCAAGGTCTTCGACGCGCAGGACGGCGACGACGAGCTCGGCTCGGGTGTCAACCAGCGCGTGGTCGTCTACATCGCCCAGAAGCGCAAGATCACCGCGGGTGACAAGCTCGCCGGTCGTCACGGCAACAAGGGCGTCATCTCGACGATCCTGCCGGTCGAGGACATGCCGTTCCTCGCGGACGGCACCCCGGTCGACATCGTGCTCAACCCGCTCGGCGTCCCCGGCCGCATGAACTTCGGCCAGGTCCTCGAGATCCACCTCGGGTGGCTCGCGAAGCAGGGCTGGAACGTCGAGGGCATCCAGGAGTGGGCATCCGCCCTGCCGGAAGCAGCGCACAGCGCGGCGCCCGGCACGAAGGTGGCCACCCCGGTGTTCGACGGTGCGTACGAGCGCGAGATCGAGGGGCTCCTCGACAGCACGCTCCCGAACCGCGACGGCGAGCGCCTGATCGGTTCCTCCGGCAAGGCGCAGCTCTTCGACGGCCGCTCCGGCGAGCCGTTCCCGGAGCCCGTCTCGGTCGGCTACATGTACATCCTCAAGCTGCACCACCTGGTCGACGACAAGATCCACGCCCGTTCGACCGGTCCGTACTCGATGATCACGCAGCAGCCGCTGGGTGGTAAGGCGCAGTTCGGTGGACAGCGGTTCGGTGAGATGGAGGTGTGGGCGCTCGAAGCGTACGGCGCCGCCTACGCCCTCCAGGAGCTCCTGACGATCAAGTCCGACGACATCCTCGGCCGCGTGAAGGTCTACGAGGCGATCGTCAAGGGCGAGAACATCCAGGAACCCGGCATCCCCGAGTCGTTCAAGGTCCTCATGAAGGAGATGCAGTCGCTCTGCCTGAACGTCGAGGTCCTCTCGGCGGACGGCCAGGCGGTCAGCCTCCGCGACACGGACGACGAGGTCTTCCGTGCCGCTGAAGAGCTCGGCATCAACATCTCCTCGCGGTTCGAGTCGTCGTCCGTCGACGACATCTGAGCCGGCCCGTACCGAACACGTTTCGAACTCAGCAAGAGAGAAGAACATTGCTCGAAGCAACGTCATTTGACGCCATCCGGATCGGCCTCGCGACCGCCGAGGACATCCGTCAGTGGTCGTACGGCGAGGTCAAGAAGCCGGAGACCATCAACTACCGCACCCTGAAGCCCGAGAAGGACGGTCTGTTCGGCGAGCAGATCTTCGGTCCGTCCCGCGACTGGGAGTGCGCCTGCGGCAAGTACAAGCGTGTCCGCTTCAAGGGCATCGTCTGCGAGCGCTGCGGCGTCGAGGTCACCAAGTCCTCGGTCCGCCGTGAGCGCATGGGCCACATCGAGCTCGCCGCGCCCGTCACGCACATCTGGTACTTCAAGGGCGTCCCGTCGCGCCTCGGGTACCTCCTCGACATGGCGCCGAAGGACCTCGAGAAGGTCATCTACTTCGCGGCGTACATGATCATCGACATCGATGAAGAGGGCCGTCACGCCGACATGCCCGGTCTCGAGAACGAGATGCGCCTCGAGATCAAGAACCTCGAGGGTCAGCGCGACTCGATCATCGCCGACCGCCTCAAGAAGCTCGAGGACGACCTCGCAGCGCTCGAGGAAGAGGGCGCCAAGGCCGACGTGAAGCGCCGGACCAAGGACACCGCCGAGAAGGAGATGTCCCAGGTCCGCAAGTCCTTCGACGAGGACATCACCCGCCTCGAGCGCGTGTGGGAGGACTTCCGCAACCTCAAGGTCGGCGACCTCAAGCCCGAGGACGCCGTGTTCCACGAGCTGCAGGACCGCTTCGGGATCTACTTCGACGCCTACATGGGCGCCGAGGCGATCAAGCTGCGGCTCGAGGCCTTCGACCTGGCCGCCGAGGCCGAGTCGCTGCGCCTGCAGATCGCCGAGGGCAAGGGTCAGAAGAAGATCCGCGCGATCAAGCGCCTGCGCGTCGTCAGCTCCTTCCTCGCCACCGGCAACTCGCCGGCCGCGATGGTGCTCGACGTCGTGCCGGTCATCCCGCCGGAGCTGCGCCCGATGGTGCAGCTCGACGGTGGCCGCTTCGCCACGTCGGACCTCAACGACCTCTACCGTCGTGTGATCAACCGCAACAACCGTCTCCGCCGCCTGCTCGACCTCGGTGCCCCCGAGATCATCGTGAACAACGAGAAGCGCATGCTGCAGGAAGCGGTCGACGCGCTGTTCGACAACGGTCGTCGTGGTCGTCCCGTCACGGGTACCGGCAACCGCGCCCTGAAGTCCCTGAGCGACATGCTCAAGGGAAAGCAGGGTCGCTTCCGCCAGAACCTGCTCGGCAAGCGCGTCGACTACTCGGGTCGTTCGGTCATCATCGTCGGCCCGCAGCTCAAGCTGCACCAGTGCGGTCTGCCGAAGCAGATGGCGCTCGAGCTGTTCAAGCCGTTCGTCATCAAGCGCCTCATCGACCTGTCGCACGCGCAGAACATCAAGTCGGCCAAGCGCATGGTCGAGCGTTCGCGTCCGCAGGTGTGGGACGTGCTCGAGGAGATCATCCGCGAGCGCCCCGTCCTGCTGAACCGTGCGCCGACGCTGCACCGTCTGGGCATCCAGGCGTTCGAGCCGCAGCTCGTCGAGGGCAAGGCCATCCAGCTCCACCCGCTCGTGTGTGCTGCGTTCAACGCGGACTTCGACGGTGACCAGATGGCCGTGCACCTGCCGCTGTCGGTCGAGGCCCAGGCCGAGGCCCGCATCCTGATGCTCGCCTCGAACAACATCCTCAAGCCGTCGGACGGCCGTCCGGTGACCCTGCCCGCACAGGACATGATCATCGGTCTGCACCACCTGACGACCGTCCGTGAGGGCGCGCTCGGCGAGGGCCGTGCGTTCTCGTCGGTCGCCGAGGCGATCCTGGCCAAGGACCAGAACACGCTGCACCTCAACGCGATGGTGAAGATCCGCATGTCGGGTGTCCACTTCGCCGAGGGCGAGGCGCCGGAGGGCTACGAGGTCGGTCAGCCGATCCTCCTCGAGACCACCCTGGGCCGTGCGCTCTTCAACGAGACGCTGCCGGCGGACTACCCGTTCGTCCAGCGCGTCACCGACAAGGGCACCCTCTCCGCGATCGTCAACGACCTCGCCGAGCGCTACTCCAAGACCGAGACGGCCGCTGCGCTGGACCGGATCAAGGACGCGGGCTTCTACTGGGGCACGCGCTCCGGTGTGACCGTGGCGCTGTCGGACGTCGTGACGCCTCCTCGCAAGAAGGAGATCATCGCGGGCTACGAGGTCCAGGCCGCCAAGGTCCAGGGCGAGTTCGACAAGGGTCTGATCACCGACGCGGAGCGCCGCGCCGACCTGATCAAGATCTGGACCGAGGCCACGAACGAGATCGCGCAGGAGATGCGTGACAACTTCCCGGTCGACAACACCATCAACCGCATGGTCTCGTCGGGTGCTCGTGGTAACTGGCTGCAGGTGCGCAACATCGCCGGTATGCGTGGTCTGGTGAACAACCCGAAGGGTGAGATCATCGCCCGCCCGATCATCAACTCGTACCGCGAGGGCCTGACCGTGGCGGAGTACTTCATCGCCACGCACGGTGCCCGCAAGGGTCTGGCGGACACGGCTCTCCGTACCGCCGACTCGGGCTACCTGACCCGTCGTCTCGTCGACGTGTCGCAGGACGTCATCATCCGTGAGGACGACTGCGGGACGACCCGTGGCCTCGAGCTGCCGATCGCGACCGTGGGTGCCGACGGCGCCCTCGTCCGCGACCCGCGCGTCGAGAACACCGTCTACTCGCGCACGCTGGCCACCGAGGCAGCGGACGCGAAGGGCACGGTCGTCGCCGAGGCCGGTTCGGACGTCGGTGACGTCCTGCTGGACACGCTGCTCGAGGCGGGTGTCGAGAGCATCAAGGTGCGCTCGGTCCTGACCTGTGAGTCGGCCGTCGGTGTCTGCGCGAAGTGCTACGGCCGTTCGCTCGCCACGGGCAACCTCGTCGACATCGGCGAGGCGGTCGGCATCATCGCCGCCCAGTCCATCGGTGAGCCCGGTACCCAGCTGACGATGCGTACCTTCCACACGGGTGGTTCGGCCTCGGCCGACGACATCACGCAGGGTCTGCCCCGCGTGACCGAGCTCTTCGAGGCCCGCACCCCGAAGGGCGCGTCCCCGATCGCCGAGGCCCCCGGCCGCGTCACGATCGAGGACACGGACAAGGGTCGTCGGATCATCCTCACGCCGGACAACGGCGACGAGCCGTTCATCTACCCGGTGCTCAAGCGTGCGACCCTCCTCATCGAGGACGGCCAGCACGTCGAGCTCGGCGAGCAGTTCATCGCCGGCACGGTGGACCCGAAGGAGGTCCTCCGGGTCAAGGGTGTGCGCGAGGTCCAGAAGCACCTCGTCAACGGTGTGCAGGACGTGTACGGCTCGCAGGGCGTGCCGATCCACGACAAGCACATCGAGGTCATCGTCCGCCAGATGCTCCGCAAGGTCACCGTCGTCGACCACGGCGACACCGACCTGCTGCCGGGTGAGCTCGTCGACCGGTCGCGCTACAACGCGCTGAACCGTGCGGCGCTGCAGGAGGGTCGCAAGACCGCCTCGGCTCGCCAGGAGGTCATGGGCATCACGAAGGCGTCCCTCGCGACCGAGTCGTGGCTGTCCGCCGCGTCCTTCCAGGAGACCACCCGCGTCCTCACGCAGGCGGCCATGGAGGGCAAGCAGGACCACCTCGTCGGCCTCAAGGAGAACGTCATCATCGGTAAGCTCATCCCCGCCGGGACGGGCCTCAGCCGGTACCGTGACGTGGACGTCGCCGCGACCGAGGAAGCCAAGGCGGAGCGGTACCCCAACCGCATCTTCGCCGACGACTCCTCGTTCTCGGACGCCGACCTGAGCTTCGTCGACTTCGACAGCTTCTCGTCGGACGACTTCACGCCCGGGACCTACAACTGAGCCTGAGCTGAACCCGGAAGGCCCCCGCATCCTCGGATGCGGGGGCCTTCCTCGTTGCCGGCGCGTGGCCGGTCAGCGGCGTGCTGCCGGCCTGGAGGCTCGTGACGGGCCCGCCACGCGCCTCCAGGCCGGCGCGCAGTCGCGTCTCAGGCCGTGCGGCCCTTCTCGTCGACCAACGAGTACAGGCTGAGGACGTTGCCGTCGGGGTCGCGGACGTCGAACCAGTCGACGGCACCGTCGACGCACTCGACCGGGCCGACGTCGATGCCGAGCGACCCGATGCGGGCGTGCTGGGACCGGACGTCGTCGACACCGAACCGGACGGTCGCCGGACGCCGTTCGGCGTCCGCGTCGAGGTACAGCTGCAGCCAGATGCCGCCGATCTCGTACTCGACGACGCCGTCCTCGGGCTCCAGGTCGGGGTCCGCACGCTGGAACACGGCGCCGTACCAGAGGCAGGACGCCTCGATGTCGGAGACGGGGAGGCCCACGGTCACGCTCGTGATGTCCATGGCTCATCATGGCCCGGGGCGGCGCCGCACGTCGAGGACTTCGTCGTGGGGCGGTGCGGGCGGCGGCCGCGCGTGGACCCCGTCGCGTCCGTTCCTGCACAGCCCGGGGTCTCGACCGAGTGCTCCACCGATCGCCGGACCGCCCACCCCGCGAGCACGCTCGCGACGGAGCATCGACCCGTGTCGATCATCGTCCGGACCACCCAGTACCGGCGGGTACCCCTGCACTGGGGACACCCGCCACCCCGTCGCCCCCTCGTTGTGGGACTGCGGTCGCCGCGCACCGCGGCAATAGCGTGGACGGGCGCCGCACCGCTGCGGGACGCATCCCCACGACCCGGTCTCGACCCGAAGGAGGCTCCGGGACACATGGCCACGCTCTCCGAGATCCTCATCCTCAACGGCGCACTGCCGATCGAACACCTCGACTCGATGACGGGGGACGAAGCGATCGACGAGCGCTCGATCCGCACCCTGGTCGACCAGGGCGTGGTGAGCGAGGCGCAGTACATCACCGCGCGTGCGGCCTCGAACAACGCGCACACCGTCCCGCTGACCGACTACCCGGTCGACGGCACGGCGGTGTCGATGCTGCCCGCGGCGCTCTGCCGTCGGCACGGTGTGCTCGGTGTCGGGTTCGAGGGCGAGACGCTCGTGCTGGCGATGGTGAACCCCTCGAACGTGCTCGCGATCGACGACGCCCGCACCGCCTCCGGTCGCTCGATCAAGCCGCTGCAGGTCGACGAGCGCGACCTGGTGAGCGCCCTCGACCGGTACCTGCGCGCCGACGACGAGCTCAACGACCTGACCTCGTCGTTCGAGGACCAGTCGGCCGCCCCGACCCAGCAGCAGGTGGACCTGACCGACGGCGCGCTCGACGACGTGCCGATCGTCCGCTTCGTGAACCTGCTCGTGTCGCAGGCCATCCAGGACCACGCGTCCGACATCCACATCGAGCCGGGCGAGCACGAGGTCCGGGTGCGCTACCGCATCGACGGCGTGCTGCACGAGATGGCCCCGGCGCCGAAGAACATCCAGAACGGTGTCATCAGCCGGCTCAAGATCATGAGCGACATCGACATCGCCGAGCGTCGGAAGCCGCAGGACGGCCGCATGTCGGTGCGCCACGGCGGTCGGCAGATCGACCTGCGTGTGGCGACGCTGCCGACCGTGTGGGGCGAGAAGGTCGTCATGCGGATCCTCGACAACACGAACACGTCGCTGACGCTCAAGGACCTCAACCTGCTCGAGCAGAACTTCCAGGCGTACCAGCGGTCCTACTCGAAGCCGTACGGCATGATCCTGGTCACCGGGCCCACCGGTTCGGGCAAGTCGACCACGCTGTACACGACGCTGAACGCCGTCGCGAAGCCCGAGATCAACGTCATCACGGTCGAGGACCCGGTCGAGTACCGGATGGCCGGCATCAACCAGGTGCAGGTGAACCCGAAGGCCGGGCTGACGTTCGCGTCCGCGCTGCGCTCGATCCTGCGCTCCGACCCCGACGTGGTGCTCCTCGGTGAGATCCGCGACCACGAGACGGCGCAGATCGCGATCGAGGCCTCGCTCACCGGTCACCTGGTGCTCTCGACGCTGCACACCAACGACGCACCGTCGGCCGTCACCCGTCTGACCGAGATGGACATCGAGCCCTTCCTGGTCGGCTCCGCACTCGACTCGGTGGTCGCCCAGCGTCTGGCCCGCCGGCTCTGCGACCGGTGCAAGGCCCCGGCGGTGTACGAGGCCGAGCAGCTGCACGCGCTCGGGTTCCTCGACCGTGCGGACGCGGCCGTGCCGGAGTTCTTCGCGCCGATCGGCTGTGCCGTCTGCTCGAACACCGGCTACCGCGGCCGGATCGCCCTGCACGAGGTCATGACCGTCTCCGAGGAGATCGAGCGGCTCGCCGTCGCGCGGGCCTCGAGCGCCGAGATCAGCCGCGTCGCCCAGCAGCAGGGCATGCTCACCCTCCGACAGGACGGGTGGGAGAAGGTCAAGCTCGGCATGACCAGCGTCGACGAGATCCTGCGCGTGGTCGCGTAGTCCCGGGAGCACGAGGACGATGAACGAATCGGTGTACGACATCGAGGCCGGCGACGACCCCGTCGCCGGATGGCACCCCGGACAGCCGGGCAACGAGGTCGGCGGTCGTCGGGCTGCGCGGCTCGCTGCCGCTGCTGCGGCCGCTGCGGCGTCGGCACCCTCGGCGTCGTCGAGCGACCGCTCGCCCGTGCCGACGTCGAGCAGTGCCGTGTACGACCTGTCGACCGAGCCCGCGTGGGGCGCAACGGCGGCGTGGGGCGGCTCGTCCGCGGCTGCGACCTCCAGCGGATCCTCGTGGCCGCCGCCCGCCGGCGACCCCGTCGCCGTCCCGGTCGCGCAGCCGCAGGCCGCGCCGGCCACGCCCCCGGCGGCCGTCCCCGCGTCGACGGCCGCGTACGGCTACGCCGAGACGGTGACCGAGCACCTGCCGGTGGCGCCCGCGGTACCGACCACGAGCCTCCAGGCCGTCACCACCACGACGCAGGGCCGCGCCGTCGACGCCGGCGCGCACCCCGAGATCGGCTTCACGCGCCACGCGCGCGAGGTCGCCGACGCCGACCTCATCACGGCGCTCTCGCAGGTCGTGTACCAGGGCGCCTCGGACCTCCACGTCACCGCCGACGCCCCGCCCACCGTGCGGGTCGACGGCTCCCTGCGACCCGCGGTCCCCGGGGGACCCTGGGCACGCAACAAGGTGATCGCCGCACTGAAGACCCTGTTGAGCCCCGAGCAGGCCGGGCAGTTCGACCACGAGCAGGAACTCGACTTCGCGTACTCCCTGTCGCCGGAGTTCCGCTTCCGCGTGAACTACTACCAGCAGCGCGGCAACTGGGGCGCGGCCTTCCGCATCATCCCGACGAAGATCAAGACGCTCAAGCAGCTCGGCATCCCGGAGCACGTGGGGGAGTTCGCGAAGCTGCCCCGCGGCCTGGTGCTCGTCACCGGGCCGACCGGTTCCGGCAAGTCGACGACCCTCGCCGCGCTCATCGACCTGGTCAACGAGACCCGGGCCGACCACATCGTGACGGTCGAGGACCCGATCGAGTTCATGCACGACCACAAGAAGGCGATCATCAACCAGCGCGAGGTCGGGGCGGACACGCACTCGTTCGCCGCCGCGCTGAAGCACGTGCTGCGGCAGGACCCCGACGTCATCCTGATCGGTGAGCTCCGCGACCTCGAGACCATCTCCGTCGCGCTCACCGCGGCCGAGACCGGCCACCTCGTCTTCGCGACGCTCCACACGCAGAGCGCTCCGGGCACCATCGACCGCGTCATCGACGTGTTCCCGCCGCACCAGCAGGGGCAGATCCGAACGCAGCTCGCGGCGACACTCGAGGGTGTCGTCTGCCAGACGCTCGTGCCGAAGGCGAACGGCACCGGCCGGGTCGTCGCCACCGAGATCATGCGGACGACGCCGGCGATCGCGAACCTGGTGCGCGAGGGCAAGACGTACCAGATCACCTCGGCGATGCAGGCCGGCCGCGACGCCGGGATGCACACGATGGACCAGGACCTGGCCGAGCTGGTCAACGTCGGCACCGTCACCCGGGCTGCGGCGATGGAGAAGGTGCACGACGAGGACGGCTTCGACCGGCTCGTCCAGCGCGTCGAGTCGCCCTCCGACTCGTCCGCCGCCGCGATCGCCGCATCCGAGATCGACTTCGGCGACAAGTACTCCGGAGGCCACTGATGTCGCTCGCGTTCGACTACCGGGGCCGCGACGGCGCCGGCAAGCTCGTCAAGGGTCGGCTCGACGCCGCGTCGGAGGGCGCGGTCGTCCAGCGCCTGCGCGGCATGGGCGTCTCGCCGATCGCCATCACCGAGGCGAAGCCCGGCACCGGGTTGCAGACCGAGATCAAGATCCCGGGGCTCGAGAAGGGCGTCGCGCTCAAGGACCTCGCCATCACGGCGCGTCAGGCCGCCACGATGCTGAGTTCGGGGCTCTCACTGCTCCGGACGCTGAGCATCCTGGCCGAGCAGACGCAGTCGACCAAGCTCCGCGGCATCCTCGAGAAGGTCCGCGACGACGTCGAACGCGGGGTGGCGCTCTCGGACGCCGTCGCGAAGTACCCGGTCGAGTTCCCGCCGATCATGATCAACATGATCCGCGCGGGGGAGACCGGCGGCTTCCTCGACCAGGCGATGGCGTCGATCGCGACGAACTTCGAGAAGGAGCAGAAGCTCAAGACGACCATCAAGTCGGCGATGACCTACCCGGTTGTCGTGCTCGTCATGTCGCTGCTCAGCGTGGTGATCATGCTGGTCTTCATCGTCCCGATCTTCCAGAAGATGTTCGAGGGACTCGGCGGCGAACTCCCGCTGCCGACGCAGATCCTCGTCAACCTGTCGGCGTCGATGGTCTACGTCGGGCCGGTCCTGGCCGTCGCGATCGTCGTGTTCGTCCTCTGGTGGCGTGCGAGGAAGAACACCGATGCGGTGCGATCGGTGTTCGACCCGCTGAAACTGCGGCTGCCGGTGTTCGGCAAGCTGAACAAGAAGATCGTGATCGCGCGGTTCTCGCGGAACTTCTCGAACATGATCGGTGCCGGTGTACCCATTCTCCAGGCATTGCAGATCACCGGAGAAGTGTCCGGGAACATCGTCGTGCAACGCGCACTGGAACGCGTTGCTGAATCGGTTCGGAAAGGCAGTTCCATCGCCGATCCGTTGTCCGCGGAGACGGTCTTCCCGTCGATGGTGTCGCAGATGGTCGCCGTAGGTGAGGATGCGGGTTCCATGGAGATCATGCTCGAGAAGATCGCGGATTTCTACGATGAAGAGGTCACCGCCACCACCGAGGCGCTGACGTCGCTCATCGAGCCGCTGCTCATCGCCTTCCTCGGCGTCGTCGTGGGCGGCATGATCATTGCGCTGTACATGCCGATCTTCCAGATCTCGTCCGTCATCCAGCAGTCCGGGTGATCGCGCGCCCCTCGTCCGAGGGGAGGCCGGATGCATTCTGCCCCCGGTACTGGGGGCATTTTGCTGCGCCGATCACCCCCGTTCTCGGGATTATGCCGAGAATCTGTCTTGCATACAGTTGAGCAGGCGGCAGGGCACTGCTCCCGAACGCAATCCCACCCCATTTCCGAAGGAACGGAACAACAATGTACTTCGCTCTCATGGGCAAGCTCGAAGCTCGCCGCAAGGGACTGCTGGAGCAGAACGACAAGGGCTTCACCCTGATCGAACTCCTGGTGGTCGTCATCATCATCGGCATCCTCGCGGCCATCGCGATCCCGGTGTACCTCGGCATCCAGTCGAGCTCGAAGGACGCGGGCGTGAAGTCCGACCTGACGAACGCGAAGACCGCGGTCATCGCGTACTACACGGACAACCCTGCAGCGACCGCCGCGCCCACGCTCGGGACCACGCTCGGCAAGTACGGTTACCCGGCCAACCTCACGAAGCCGATCGCCTACTCAGGCACTCCGACCGCTGGCGGTGCCTTCTGCCTCGCGGCGGACGCTCCGAGCGGTGACGCGAAGAAGTTCTACGTCACCGACTCGAGTTCGGTCGTCGGCCCGGCTGCTGCGACCGACAAGCCGACCGGCTGCTGATCTGAGCCGCGGAGGGCGAGTCGACAGCTGTCGACTCGCCCTCCGCGGCAAGAACGACGGGAAGGAGGAACGATGATCGCCATCCGCCGCGCGCTCCAGCGCGTGCGCCGGTCCGACGAGGGGCTGTCCCTCGTCGAGGTCGTCATCGCCCTTCTCATCTTCACGGTGATCGTGATGGGCGCACTCGCGTCCACCACCCTGGTTCTCCGCATGACCGCGGACAACCGCGGTCGGGTGGAGGCCGCCAACCTCGCCCAGCAGTACATCGACGTCGCGCGGATCGACGGCCAGAACGACCTGAACGGCCTGGCGAACAAGACCTACCCCGCCATTGCGGTGGACGGCGTCGAGTACACGGTCACGCGGACCGTGTCCTGGATCAACACGAACAACGTCGACACCGGTTGCACGGTCGCTGGCCTCTCGGGGAACGGTTCTCTCCTCTTCCGTCGCGTGAACATCCGCGTGTCCTGGACCGGTCAGTCGTCCGCCACGCAGAAGATCGCGGCCGACACGGTCCTCGCCCCGACCAGCAAGATCAACGACCCCGCGCTCGGCACGGTCCTCATCTCGGTGACCTCGATCAACGGCGGCGGGACGAGCAACGTGACGGCGACCCTGGCGCCCGACCGTACCGTCCCCGGCAACACCGCGCGGATCCTCGACGGCAGCGCACAACCCGACGTCACCAACGCGGACGGCTGCACCGTCGCGAACAAGGTGGCACCAGGGACCTACACCGTGACGCTCAGCCCGCCGTCCGGCCAGTACCGCGACCAGGAGCAGGCCGCGAACCCCGTGAAGTCGGTGACGGTCGCCGCGGGCGATTCGGGTGGCGCGGCGTTCACGTACGACCCCGCGTGGGACTTCCAGAACCGCTACACGTCCGGGGTGAGCGCGTTGCTGCCGACGAACCTCGCGACCTCGTACGTCAGCACCCTCGGCGTCTACCAGACCTCGGCCCCGGTCAGCGACCAGTACCTCAGCCCGATCGCGTCGGGCTACGCCGTCTACGCAGGGAAGTACGCCCCGACCGGCACTCCGGGCGGCTCCTGCCTGTCGACCGACCCGACAGCGTGGCCGACGAGTGCGGACGCTCGGACCGGGAAGGCTCCGGCACAGGTCGCGCCCGCGACCGGGAGCTCGATCGCGACACCGACCGTCGCCATGGGAGCGACGACCATCAACGTGAAGGCCCGGACCACGACCATCCGGGCCACGACGACGACCGCGGCCAACGGCGACCCGGGGTGTGCTGCGGGGATGACCTACACGTTCACCCGCACGGCGACGAGGAGTGACGGTACGGCGACCATCGCCCTGCCGTGGGGCACGTGGGCCGTGACCGAGAGCTCGGACGCGATCAACTTCAACCCCATCTCGCTCGGCAACATCATCGGTGGCCTGCTCGGCATCGTCGTCCCGGGCACCGCGAACGTCGTGACGCTCGACCCGAGGACCGCGGGGTGAGCGGGGTCCTGCTGCGGGTCGCGGACCGGATCCGGCGCGACGACCGCGGGCTGAGCCTGCCCGAGTTGCTCGTCACGATCATGATCTTCGCGATCGTGCTCGCCGTGGTCTCCGGAACGTTCGTCACCATGCTGCGGGCGACGACGTACGCCAACGCGACCGACACGAACGCCCGCTCGGCGTCGACGGCGATGAACGAGGTCACCCGACTCCTGCACGCCGCGATGCGGAACCCCCAGCAGAACGCGGCCGACGCCCCGGCGTTCGCCGTCGCTCGGACCGAGTCCATGACCTTCACGACCGCCGTGGACCTGTCGGGCGCGGCCCCGGTCGCGAACGCGGGTCCCGACCCCCGTCCGCAGCAGGTGGTGCTCGCGCTCGACTCCTCGCGACGCCTGGTCGAGACCGTCACCCCCGGACAGCCGGTCGTGTCCGGGTCGAGCTACTACCGCTTCACGGGCACTCCGACGACGCGGACCCTCGCACCGCCGGTCTCGGCGACCCCGAGCGGCCAGCAGACCCTGTTCGTCTACTTCGACGCAACGAACACCGCGCTCGTTCCGGACGCGACGGGCGCGTTGAGTGCCGCGCAGATGCAGTCGGTCGTCTCGGTCGGCGTGACCCTCCGTCTGTCGAACAACGGTTCGGTCGCCGACAACAGCGTGACCCTCAGTAACCAGGTGAGCCTCCCCAACCTCCTCTCGACCGGAAGGGTCGGACCGTGAACGGACTCCGACAGCGCATCGACCTGACCCGCGCGCGTGACGACCAGGGCTTGGCGATGGTCATCGCGCTCATCTTCGGCATGGTCATCGTCGCCTTCGTCGCGACGTCGCTGTCGATCGCGACGTCCGGCCGGGTCAAGGCGAACGCCGACCAGAACTTCAACGCGGCGTTGAGCGCGGCGTACGCCGGCATCGCGGACTACCAGGCGCGACTGTCGAACGACAACACGTACTTCCAGTACGGCAACCCGGCATCCACCTACAGCCGGGGCAGCTCGGTGACGATGCCGCCGGCGGCCAAGGCCAACCCAGCATTCGGGGTGGGTGCCGGAGCGTCGTGGGCGAAGGTCCCGGTGACGGCACCGGACACGCCGACGTCGTACTACCGGTACGAGGTCAACACCGCGCAGTACGGCACGAGCGGCACGATCAAGGTCCGGTCGACGGGGATGGTCGGCAACGCCGTGCGCTCGGTCGTCGCGTCCATCCGGCAGCAGGGCTTCATCGACTTCCTGTACTTCACCGACCTCGAGATCCAGGACCCGCAGATCTCCGGTGCCAGTACCACGAACTGCGTCCGGTACGCCTACCAGGGGCGGCCGACGACCGGCTGCAACGAGATCGCCTTCGGCAGCGGTGACGTCATCGCCGGGCCTGCGCACTCGAACGACACCATGCGCATCTGTGAGGCGAAGTTCACCGAGACGCCCTCGACGTCCTACTCACCGACCGGCACCGCCCTTCGGTACACGGCGAAGAACTCCTTGAACCAGGCCTGCGCCGGGCAGCAGTTCCCGGCGGGCGTCAACCAGCCGTCGTTCGCCTCGTCGATCGGCATGCCGTCCACGAACTCGCAGCAGCTCCAGGAGACGCGCTCCGACCTCGGTGCCACCGTTCCCCGCCCCGGGTGCCTGTACACCGGACCGACCGACATCGTCTTCAACGCGGGCGGGACGATGACGGTGAAGTCACCCGGTACGAAGTTCACGAACACGACGGGTGACGGCGCCACGGGCGGGTCGAAGCCGGCGCAGTGCGGGCAGCCGGGCACGTCGTCGGGCCAGCTCGGCTCGGTTGCGGGAGCCACGATCCCGGTTCCGGAGAACAACATCGTCTACGTGCAGAACATCCCCACGGACGCGTCGAACAAGAACGCCTCATCCACCGCCGCGACCTGCACCGGCAACGGCGTGGGGTACCCGCTCGCAGGGGAGTCCACACCCGGACTCGGGACGGCGCCCTGTGCGTACGGCTCGCGCAACGGAGACGCCTTCGTGAAGGGGGACTTCCACGGTCAGCTGACCATCGCGGCCCAGAACTACCTGTACGTCACGGGTGACCTGGACTACGTCGACTCGAGCGCGGACATCCTCGGCCTCACCGCGACGAACGCGGTGTGGGTGTGGAACCCCTACGGGGCCGTGTCGTGGAACAGGAACGGAGCGATGCTCGACGACGACGGGCGCGAGATCGACGCCGCGATCATCTCGGCCGCACACACCTTCCAGGTGCAGAACTACGACCGAGGGGGTGCTCGCGGCAAGCTCACCGTCAAGGGTGCGATCGCCCAGCGCTTCCGCGGCATCGTCTCCTCGGGCAGCAACGGGTACGTGAAGGACTACCAGTACGACGCGCGACTCAAGTACACCGCTCCGCCGCGGTTCCTCAGCCCGGTGACCACCTCCTACGGCATCACGACGGTGGGAGAGGTCAAGGCGGCCTTCCGGACCGACGGGAGCGCGGCATCGTGATCGGCGTACCCCCGGTCGTGCTGCTCGCTGTCCTCAGCGGCGGTGTCGGCCTCCTCATCGGCTCCTTCCTCAACGTCGTCATCCACCGCGTTCCCGCCGGCCTGTCCGTGGTACGTCCGCGGAGCGCCTGTCCGACGTGCCACACCGCCATCCGGTCACGTGACAACGTGCCCGTGCTGTCCTGGGTGGTCCTGCGGGGCCGTTGTCGGCACTGCAGGACGGCGATCTCCGCGCGGTACCCGGTGGTCGAGCTCGTCACCGGAGTCCTCTTCGCGGTCGTCGTCGTGCGGGCCGTGACCTCGACCTCGCCGACGTCTGCCTCGGCGACGGCCGTCCTGCCGGTCGTCCTCGCGTTCCTGTACCTCATGGCGATCAGCGTGGCGCTGACGATGATCGACCTCGACGTGCACCGCCTCCCTGATCGGATCGTGCTGCCGGCCTACCCGGTGTTGCTCGTGCTGCTCGCCCTCGGGAGCGCTCTCAGCGGTGACTGGGGCGCGCTCCTCCGCGGACTCGTGGGGATGGGTGCCCTCGCTGCGGCGTACCTGCTGCTCGCCGTGCTCGTACCGGGCGGGATGGGCTTCGGAGACGTCAAGCTCGCCGGTGTCCTGGGGCTCGCGCTCGCGTACCTCGGTTGGGGACCCCTCGCAGTGGGTTCTTTCGCAGCGTTCCTGCTCGGCGGTACCTTCGCCCTCGTCCTCGTCGCCACGAGGCGCGTCGGTCGGCGCAGCGGGATCCCCTTCGGGCCCTGGATGGTGTGCGGCGCCTGGGTCGGTGTCTTCTCCGGCGCTGACTTCTGGAACGCCTACCTCGCACTCCTCGGCATCGGCTGAGGACCGGACGGAAAGACCACCATGGGAAAGAACATCGTCGGGCTCGACATCTCCGCGCAGTCCATCCGTGCGGTCGAGGTCGCCGATGCGGACAAGGCGAACCCGACCGTCGTCCGCATCGCGGAGGTCCCGACCCCCGAGGACTCCGTGACCCGGGGCGAAGTGCTCGAGCCGAACACCGTGGCCGGGGCGGTGAAGCAACTCTGGTCCCTGGGCCGGTTCCGATCGCGGGACGTGGTGCTCGGCATGGGCAACCAACGCGTCCTCGCGCGTCCGCTGACGGTGCCGCGGGCGCCACTGGCACAGGTCCGCGAATCGCTGCCCTTCCAGGTGCAGGACATGCTGCCCGTCCCCGTCGGTGACGCGATCCTCGACTTCTACCCGACGAGCGAGGGCGTGCAGGACGGAGCGCCCGTTCTCGAGGGGCTGCTCATCGCTGCGGTCAAGGACGCGGTCCTGAACAACGTGCGCGCGGTGCAGCTCGCCGGTCTCAACCCGGTCGGGGTCGACCTCATCCCGTTCGCGCTGAGCAGGGTGCTGACGACCCGCCGGTCCGTCCCCGGGACGGTCACCGTCATCGACCTCGGTGCGCAGACCACGTCGGTCGTGATCCTGACCGACGGTGTACCGCAGTTCGTGCGGATCATCCCGACCGGAGGGGCCGACGTGACGAAGGCCCTCGCTGCGCGCATGTCCATCTCGTGGGACGAAGCGGAGATGGTCAAGCGGCACCTCGGCCTCGGTGCGGCCGCCCGGACGCCGGACGACCACCGGGCCGCCGGCGTCGTCCGCGAGTCCATCGAGGAGCTCTACTCGAGCTTGAGGAACACCGTGAACTACTTCGTGAACACGCACCCGGACCAGCCGGTCCGCGAGGTGGTGCTCGCCGGCGGTGGTGCGGCGCTGGGGGGCTTTGCCGACGGCTTCGGCGATCGTGTCGGCATGCCGGTTCGGGTCGCATCCGCCTTCGACGGTGTGGCGCGCGCCCGGTCCGTCCGGGACCACGATCTGGAGACCCGCGGATCGTCCGTCGCGGTCGCCTACGGCCTCGCGGTCGGAGGGAGAGCAGCATGACCAGCGCAGGAGCGGACGCCCGGTCCGCGGGAGGCCGGCGGCCCCTGTTCCGACGGACACCGTCGGTAACGTCGCAGGGGAAGCCCGCGCGACGGACCCGGCCGGACGAACCGGACCGGCGGGGCAGGCGTACCACCGTCAGCGTCGGGTACGAGCCCCGGGTGCACCTGCTGCCCGTCGAGGTCCTGATCGAACGACGGCAGCGAGCAGGCGTCAGGCGAGCATGGTTGGTCGTGGCACTCGTCGCTGCCGTCGCCCTGCTCGGCACCGGTGGGGCGTACGCGACCGCGGCGAACGCCGAATCGGACCTCACCATCGCCCAGGACCACACCGTGTCGCTGCTCAAGCAGGAGCAGGGATTCGCCGAGGTGAAGACCGTCCAGGCGCAGTCGGCGCTCATCACGTCGGCGCAGCAGGTCGGCGGCTCGACGGAGATCGACTGGGGCACGACACTCGAGGGGATGCAGGCATCGCTGCCGTCAGGGGTCGCGATCACCGGCGTCCAGGTCGACAGTGCGACGCCGCTGCAGGCGTTCTCGCAGTCGACGGCGCCGTTGCAGGGTCCGCGGGTGGCGACGGTCACGGTGACCGCGACCACCGCCGTGCTCCCGTCCGTCTCGGACTGGATCACCGCACTGGAGCAGATCCCGGGCTACGTGGACGCCAACGCCAACTCGGTCACCCTCAGCGCGGACGACTCCGGTGGGTACACGGCAAACCTCACCATCCACCTCGACACCGGCGCCTACGACGGCAAGTACGCCGCCGAGAAGGGGGAGTGACATGTCCCGCAACCGACTCATGCTCCTCGTCGCGGTGATGGCGAGCGTCGTGGTCGCCGTCGGCGGCTTCTTCCTCGGCGTGCAACCGCAGCTCGCACGGGCGGACGCCAGTGCCGAGCAGCAGGCCTCGGCCGAGCAGAGCAACGCGACGGCGGAGGGGCGCATCGCAAAGCTGCGCGCCGAGAGCCAGACGCTGCCGGCGCAGAAGGCAGAGCTCGCGGTCCTCGAGGGCTCCATCCCCTCGTCGCTCGATCAGGCAGCGTTCTACCGGGAACTGTCGGACCTCGCGGACGCGGGTGGGGTGACGATCTCGTCGCTCACCACCTCCGATGCGCAGTCGTACGCTCCGCCGCAGGCTCCGGCAACGAGCACCGAGGCGGCCGGCACCGCCTCTGCCGGGGCGACCCCGACCCCGACCCCCGACGCCTCCGCCACCCCCGACGCCTCCGCCACCCCCGGAGCAGCCGCGGCGCCCGCCGTGACCACGAGCCCTGTCATCACCAGCGCGAACTTCTCCGCGGTGCCGGTGACCGTCGGGGTCCAGGGGTCTTTCGAGCAGGCGACCGCCTACATGAAGGCCGTGCAGAACGGCAAGCGGCTGTTCCTCGTCTCATCGATCGTCTCGTCGTCCTCCGCGAGCGGTTCGGACGCGAGCAACGACGCCGGTCCCACCACCTGGACCCTCAGTGGCTTCATCTACGTCCTGCAGGACGCCGCCTCCACGCAGGCCGAACAGGCCGCAGCGGCGTCCTCGTCGAGCGCCTCTACGAACGGCTGACACCCCCCCCGCAGAGCCCCCCGCGAAGTGGGTGCGACACGCCACGCCGCACCCACTTCCGCGACACCCGTCGGTGTGCCTACGATGCTCCCGACGCCGCACTCGCGGCTGCTCACACCCCTCTCGGACGGTCGCCTCAGGACGGCCGTTCCTCGTCGTGCCCGGAGTCGCGCGTGTTGGTCGGAATCGTGGAGTTCCTCGGCTGGTTCGGAGCCGTAACCGTTCTCGCAGGTTACCTGCTGTTCTCACTGGGCAAGATCCCGAACGGGCCGCTCTACCAGTCCCTCAACCTTGTCGGCGGCCTCTCCGTCGCCGTCAACGTCGCTGCGCACCACGCGATCCCGTCGACGATCGTGAACGGCATCTGGGCGGTCATCGCGGTGGTCGTCCTGGTCAGGATGGGCCGCGCACGTCGGGCCGCCCGGAACCAGGCTTCGGCCCTGCCGAGCGCGTCGGCCCTGCCGACGGCGCCGGTCCTGCACAGCGAGCCGCCGACGACGACGGCGGTCCTGCCGGTCGTCGGGCCGGCCCTGCGCGACCACGAGGCGGAGCCGGGGGAGCGCGACCGCGGCGAGTCGCGCCTCCAGGACGGCACCATGACGGCCCCCGTCGCTCCCATGACGGAGTCCGTCCCCGTCATCACGGCGACGATCGCGCTCGCGCTCGTCGCGGCCGCGCAGCACCAGGCGACCCAGGGCGGCCCCGCGCAGCACCACGTGGCTCAGGACGACTCGGCGCAGCACCAGGCGACCCAGGACGACTCCGCGCAGCACCAGGCGACCCAGGGCAGCCCCGCAGCGCAGGGACCCCAGCACGCGCAGGAGCACGCCGCACGGTGACGTGACGGCGCCGCAACCCGCCACCCAGGGTGCCCGGCAGTAGCATCGAGCCATGTCCCGGTGGCTGATCGCGACGATGACGTCGGTCCTCTTCATCGCGCTCGTCATCGCGGTGACGGGCTTCGAAGCCCTGCTCGCCGACGTCGAGGCGATCCCGCAGCCGGACGCGAGTCCCTACCTCGGCCCTGCGATGGTGGTCGCGGCGGCCGCCGTCGTGTTCCTCGCCACCGCCGCGGGCATCCGCGAGGGCAACCCGGGCGTCACCGGGCTCGTCGCCGCTGCCGGTACGTACCTCGTCATGCTCGGCACGGGTGCGGTCGGGTACTCGATGACGCGGGGCGACGGTACCGAGCTCCTCGTGTTCCCGGCGGGGTCCGCGTTGAGCCCGTTCGTCGTGGGGTCCGTCGTCGTGGCGCTGCTCTGCGTCGTCGGCGGCGTCTCCGCCGCCCGCTACCAGGCCCGGCAGCGTCCGGCGGGCGCGACCCCCGGCGTGGAGGGCGACCGCCGCTAGGAGTCACCCGCGCGCTCGGCGCCCCCCCGGCCGTCGCGCGCCGTGCATGCGTGTGCGCCCCCCCCGACCCCGCCCCGACTCCGACTCCGACCCGCGCTCCACAGCGCCGGCCACAGCCCCGGTCCCGCGGCGCCGGTCGGCGGTAGGATCCGGGGGCACGCAACAGGCACGACGGGGGACGCATGACCGACCATGAGCCGGACGGGTGGGCACGTGTCCCGCACGTCGACACGATCCGCGGGACGCATGAAGCACCGGTCCCGGCGGCCGCCCCGGTTGCACGACGGCCTCGTCGCCGGATGCGCCGCGGCGCACTGGTCGGGATCATCGCCGGCGGTGCCGCCGTGGTGCTGCTGCTCGCGACGGGGGTCGTCGGGTACGCGCTCCAGTCCTCCTCGCACTCGGCCGACCGGCCGGTGCGGGCCTTCCTCGACGACCTGACCGCCGGTCACGTCGACGACGCGCTGCGTCTGGCGGGTGTGGACCACGACGACGAGGACGTCCTGCTCACCGACGCCGCCTACGCGAAGGCGTCCGACCGGGTCACCGGGTACCGCATCGCGGCGACGCGCACCGACGGCGACACCGCGACCGTGCGTGCCTACCTCCGTCAGGGCGGCCGGGACGTCGCCTCCACCTTCACGCTCGACCGCACGGGGACCGACTGGGGGGTCTTCCCGGTGTGGGAGCTCGAGGCCCCCGACCTCGGCCGGGTGCAGGTCTCGGTGCGCGGCCCCGGCGGGACCCCGGTCGAGGTCGCCGGCCAGCGTGTCCGGACGTCCGACGACGGCATCGCGAACCTGACCGCGCTGCCCGGGACGTACGACGTGACCGTCGACGGCGGGAAGTGGTTCACGGCAGAGCGCGCCTCCGCTCGTGTCCCCGGGTTCAGCGGGACCGGTTCGGTGCCGGTGTCCTTGACGACGGAGCTCACCGACGACGGCAAGCAGGCCGCGCAGCAGGCGGTGGACCGCTGGGTGGACGGCTGCATCGCCTCCACCGACCCGGCCCCGGCGGGCTGCAGCTTCTACGCCTACGGCGAGGACCCGGCGTACACCTACACCAACCAGAAGTGGACGCTCGAGCAGCGCCCGGAGGTCACGGTCGGCGGTTGGCTGTCGCGCGGGTGGACGATCTCGACGACGACGCTCGGCCGCGCCACCTTCACCGCGGACATCTCCGGACCCGACGGCGTCGGCACGGCCACGGCGGGGCCGATGAACGTGAACGCGAGCGGGTACGTGTCGGGCTTCTCCGACGACGGCGCCACCTTCGAGTCCGCCGTCGGGAACGGGTCGTCGGACTCGGGTTCCTGACGCGGACCGGCCCGGACCCGCGGTCGACGGCCGGGAGGCCCGCCCCGCCTCCGCCCCGACCGGTGCGGTCCGGTACGGGGCCGGTCTGGCGCGTCGGCGGGTCGCTCGGAGCGCGACGCGCCCGGATTGATTTCGCCGTGTGACGCGGGTAGTCTCTACCAGGTGTGCGCTCTCGGGCGCGCCCGAAATCCCGGGTCACCCTCGTCGTCCTCGACGAGACCGTACCGGGTCATCCATCCCACGACCTCCCCTCCGCCGTCAGGCGGTGATCAGCGTGGGATGAGGAAGCCGACGGAAGGCGTCGGCCAGAACACGAGCGAAGAACCAGGAGAACAGTTGCCTACCATCCAGCAGCTCGTTCGCAAGGGTCGTACGCCCAAGGTCGTCAAGACCAAGGCGCCGGCACTGAAGGCGAACCCCCAGCAGCGTGGTGTCTGCACCCGCGTCTACACCACCACCCCCAAGAAGCCGAACTCGGCCCTGCGCAAGGTCGCTCGTGTCAAGCTCTCGAACGGCACCGAGGTCACGGCCTACATCCCCGGTGAGGGCCACAACCTGCAGGAGCACTCGATGGTGCTCGTCCGCGGCGGTCGTGTGAAGGACCTCCCCGGTGTGCGCTACAAGATCATCCGCGGTGCCCTGGACACCCAGGCCGTCAAGAACCGTAAGCAGGCCCGCAGCCGCTACGGCGCGAAGAAGGGTTGAGTTAGATGCCTCGTAAGGGTCCCGCCCCGAAGCGTCCCGTCGTCGCCGACCCGGTGTACGGCGCGCCGATCGTCTCGCAGCTCGTCAACAAGATCCTCCTGGACGGCAAGAAGGGCCTCGCCGAGCGCATCGTCTACGATGCACTCGAGGGCGTCACCGCCAAGAACCAGCAGGACGCCGTCGCGACGCTGAAGAAGGCGCTCGACAACGTCCGTCCGACCCTCGAGGTCCGCAGCCGCCGCGTCGGTGGCTCGACCTACCAGGTCCCGGTCGAGGTCAAGCCGCACCGCGCGAACACCCTCGCGCTCCGCTGGCTCACCTCGTACGCCAAGGCCCGTCGCGAGAAGACGATGACCGAGCGTCTCATGAACGAGATCCTCGACGCGTCGAACGGTCTCGGTGCCGCGGTCAAGCGCCGTGAGGACACGCACAAGATGGCCGAGTCGAACAAGGCCTTCGCCCACTACCGCTGGTAAGTCCGGCGCTGGTAGTCCCGGCTCCGGGTGGGTGCCGGCGGTCATGAACCGTCGGCGCCCACCCGGACGCCAACCTCTCCTACAACTCTTCCGGAGGAACCTGTGGCACAGGACGTGCTCACCGACCTGAACAAGGTCCGCAACATCGGCATCATGGCGCACATCGATGCCGGCAAGACCACGACGACCGAGCGCATCCTGTTCTACACGGGCATCACGCACAAGATCGGTGAGGTCCACGACGGCGCCGCGACGATGGACTGGATGGCGCAGGAGCAGGAGCGCGGCATCACGATCACGTCGGCCGCGACGACCTGCTTCTGGGACAACAACCAGATCAACATCATCGACACCCCCGGTCACGTGGACTTCACGGTCGAGGTGGAGCGCTCGCTCCGCGTCCTCGACGGTGCCGTCGCCGTCTTCGACGGCAAGGAGGGCGTCGAGCCCCAGTCCGAGACCGTGTGGCGTCAGGCGGACAAGTACGACGTCCCGCGCATCTGCTTCGTCAACAAGATGGACAAGCTCGGCGCTGACTTCTACTTCACCGTCGACACGATCATCAACCGCCTCGGTGCGGAGCCGCTCGTGCTCCAGCTCCCGATCGGTGCCGAGAACGACTTCGTCGGCGTCATCGACCTCATCGAGATGCACGCCAAGGTCTGGCCCGGCGACGCCAAGGGTGACGTGACCATGGGCGCCCAGTACGAGGTCCAGGAGATCCCGGCGGACCTCCAGGACCGCGCCGAGGAATACCGCGCGAAGCTGATCGAGCGCGTCGCCGAGACCGACGACGCCCTGCTCGAGAAGTTCTTCGGTGGCGAGGAGCTCACCAAGGACGAGATCAAGGGCGCGATCCGCAAGCTCACGATCGCCTCCGAGGTCTACCCCGTCCTCTGCGGCTCGGCCTTCAAGAACCGCGGCGTCCAGCCGATGCTCGACGCGGTCATCGACTACCTCCCGTCCCCGCTCGACGTGCCGCCGATGATCGGCCACGACGTCAAGGACGAGGAGAAGGAGATCATCCGCAAGCCCGACGCCACCGAGCCGTTCTCGGCCCTGGCGTTCAAGGTCGCGGTGCACCCCTTCTTCGGTCGTCTGACCTACGTCCGCGTGTACTCCGGCTCGATCGAGTCCGGTGCCCAGGTCATCAACTCGACCAAGGGCAAGAAGGAGCGCATCGGCAAGATCTTCCAGATGCACTCCAACAAGGAGAACCCGGTCGACAACGTCACCGCCGGTCACATCTACGCGGTCATCGGCCTCAAGGACACCACCACCGGTGACACCCTGTGCGACCCGTCGGACCAGGTCGTCCTCGAGTCGATGACGTTCCCGGAGCCGGTGATCGAGGTCGCCATCGAGCCGAACACGAAGGCCGACCAGGAGAAGCTCTCCACGGCCATCCAGAAGCTCGCGGAAGAGGACCCGACGTTCCGCGTCGAGCTCAACGCCGAGACCGGTCAGACGACGATCAAGGGCATGGGCGAGCTCCACCTCGACATCCTCGTCGACCGCATGAAGCGCGAGTTCAAGGTCGAGGCGTCCGTCGGCAAGCCGCAGGTGGCCTACCGCGAGACCCTGACCAAGGTCGTCGAGCGCTACGACTACACGCACAAGAAGCAGACCGGTGGTTCCGGCCAGTTCGCGAAGGTGCAGATCGCCCTCGAGCCGATGGAAGTCACGGCCGAGAAGGTCTACGAGTTCGAGAACGCCGTCACCGGTGGTCGCGTCCCGCGTGAGTACATCCCGTCGGTCGACGCCGGTATCCAGGACGCCATGCAGGTCGGCATCCTCGCCGGGTACCCGACCGTCGGCGTGAAGGCCATCCTCAAGGACGGCGCGGCGCACGACGTCGACTCGTCCGAGATGGCGTTCAAGATCGCCGGTTCCATCGCCTACAAGGAGGCCGCCCGCAAGGCCGGCCCGGCCATCCTCGAGCCGATCATGGCCGTCGAGGTGCGTACTCCCGAGGAGTACATGGGCGACGTCATCGGTGACCTGAACTCCCGTCGTGGCCAGATCGCCTCGATGGAGGACGCCTCGGGCGTCAAGGTGGTCCGCGCGAGCGTGCCGCTGTCCGAGATGTTCGGCTACGTCGGGGACCTCCGGTCCAAGACCTCTGGTCGTGCGGTCTACTCGATGACCTTCGAGACCTACAGCCAGGTCCCGGCCAAGGTCGCCGAGGAGATCATCGCGAAGAACAGCGGAGAGTAACGCTCCGGCGTTCTCTCCACAGGCGAGGGTGCCCGGCGACGGGCCCCTCGTCACCAAGTACAGTTAGACACACACCCTGCTCGCCAACGGTCGTCAGACCGGGGGCGTGCTCTCCGAGTCCTGAGGAGGACCCACAGTGGCCAAGGCCAAGTTCGAGCGGACCAAGCCGCACGTCAACATCGGAACCATCGGTCACGTCGACCACGGCAAGACCACGCTCACGGCGGCGATCACCAAGGTTCTGCACGACCAGTATCCGGACCTCAACGAGGCCCGTGACTTCGCTCAGATCGACAGCGCTCCCGAGGAGCGCGACCGCGGCATCACGATCAACATCTCCCACGTCGAGTACCAGACCGACAAGCGCCACTACGCGCACGTCGACGCTCCGGGTCACGCCGACTACGTGAAGAACATGATCACCGGTGCGGCGCAGATGGACGGCGCGATCCTCGTGGTCGCCGCCACCGACGGCCCGATGCCCCAGACGCGTGAGCACGTGCTGCTCGCCCGCCAGGTCGGCGTCCCCTACATCGTCGTCGCGCTGAACAAGTCCGACATGGTGGACGACGAGGAGATCCTGGAGCTCGTCGAGCTCGAGGTCCGTGAGCTCCTCGGCTCGCAGGAGTTCGACGAGGACGCCCCCGTCGTGCAGGTCTCGGCGCTCAAGGCGCTCGAGGGCGACGAGAAGTGGGTCAAGTCCGTCCAGGACCTGATGTCCGCCGTCGACGAGAACGTCCCGGACCCGGTGCGCGCCACCGACCAGCCGTTCCTCATGCCGATCGAGGACGTCTTCACGATCACCGGTCGTGGCACCGTCGTCACCGGTCGTGTCGAGCGTGGCACGCTGGACCTCAACTCCGAGGTCGAGATCGTCGGCATCCGCCCGACGCAGAAGACCACGGTCACGGGCATCGAGATGTTCCGCAAGCTGCTGGACAAGGCTGAGGCGGGCGACAACACCGGTCTCCTCATCCGTGGCCTCAAGCGCGAGGACGTCGAGCGCGGCCAGGTCGTCGTGAAGCCGGGTTCGGTCACGCCGCACACCGAGTTCAAGGCGAACGCGTACATCCTGACCAAGGAAGAGGGCGGTCGTCACAACCCGTTCTACGCGAACTACCGTCCGCAGTTCTACTTCCGCACCACGGACGTCACCGGCGTCATCACGCTGCCCGAGGGCACCGAGATGGTCATGCCCGGCGACACCGTCGCCATGTCGGTCGAGCTGATCCAGCCGATCGCGATGGAGGCCGGCCTCCGCTTCGCCATCCGTGAGGGTGGCCGCACGGTCGGCGCCGGTACGGTCGAGGAGATCGTCAAGTAACTCCCGGTTCTCCGGAAGACACTGCGCCAGCGGGGTCGGGCCTTCGGGTCCGGCCCCGCTTCGTCGTTCCCGGCGGACCTCTGGGCTCCTCCGGGAGCGTTCCCGGTGACGGGTCCCAGGCGCTGACGGGCAACATCGTCGGAGTGACCCGTCTCCGCCGCTCCGCGACCAACGGTCGTGGCTACCACCGTGTCCGCAGCGGCAAGGGCTTCTCGTACCGCGACCCGGACGGGAAGACCGTCACGGACGAGGCCGTCCGGCAGCGCCTCGAGGACCTCGTGATCCCGCCGGCCTGGGACGACGTGTGGATCTCGCCGTACGAGAACGGGCACATCCTCGCGACCGGCAAGGACGGCGTCGGTCGTCGCCAGTACATGTACCACCCCGGTTGGCGCGAGCGGATGGACCGCATCAAGTACGACCGCGCGCTGGCCCTGGCGGAGTCGCTACCGTCCGCGCGACGGATGGTGACGCAGGACCTGCGACGGCCCGAGCCCGACCGCCGGCGTGCCCTCGCCGCGGCCTTCCGGATGCTCGACCAGGGCTCGCTCCGGGTCGGGTCCGAGCGGTACGCCACCGAGCACGGCAGCCGCGGGCTGTCGACGCTGCTCTGTGCGCACGCGCACGTGTCGGGCGACGACATCGAGCTCGACTTCCCGGGCAAGAGCGGCCAGGAGTGGTCCTCGACCATCCACGACCACGACCTCGCGCGGGTCATCGCCGGGATGAAGCGGCGTGGCCCGAACGCCCGCCTGCTGTCGTTCCGCGCCGGACGGGGCGCGGAGTGGGAGCCCCTCGCCGCCGAGGACATCAACGAGTACGTGAAGGAGCGCGCCGGCGACGAGTTCACGGCGAAGGACTTCCGCACCCTGCACGGCACGGTGGCCGCCGCCGTGGACCTCGCGCGCACCGGACCCCAACCCAGCGAGGCGAAGCGCAAGAAGGCCGTCTCGCACGCCGTGAAGGCCGCGAGCGAGGAGCTGGGCAACACGCCGACCGTGTGCCGGCAGAGCTACATCGACCCGCGGCTGCTCGACGCGTACCAGCACGGCGAGACCATCGACCCCGAGCGCCTGCACGCAGCCGAGTCCGAGGTGCGTGCCCTGCTCTACCGACAGTGACGGAAGGGGGCGGATCATGACGTACGGTTGGACACCGTGCCCGACCTCCCCCACCCGGGCACGGAAGGACCCCTCCCAGTCGTGACCGACGAGTGCATCCACGGTTTCCCCACCGAGCTCTGCGACATCTGCTCCCCCCGACAGGCCGAGGTGCCTGCCGTCCCCACCACGCCGACGCCCCGTCGGACCCGCATCACCACCGACCTCCGCTCCACCCCGGCGCCCGCGCGCGGCTCGTCGTCGCTCCGGTCTCCCGCGGCTCCCGAGCTGCCGGAGCCCCGCGTCTTCGCGTCGCTCCGCGCGCACCACGCCACCCACGTCGACAACCTGTCGTCGATCGTCGCCGAGGGTGCGATCCTCGCTGCCGACGCGGCCGCCCCGGTCGTCGACGTCAGCTCGGCCGAGACGCGGGCCGCCCGCGCCGAGGCGAGTGCTCCCGACGGCGGACCCGTCTCCGGGCACGTGCCCTTCACCCTCTCGCCCGACGCCACCCGCTGGGACGAGCTCCGTCACGGTGCCGAGGGCACCCGGTGGTCGGACGCCGCACGCCGCACCCGCGCGACCGAGTACGTCGTGCTCGTCGTGCCGGTGTCCGCGTTCGGCGCGTCGGTGATCGTGGCCGACCAGGACGCCGACGCCGACGACGTGCGGTTCGCCGTCGGTCCCGAGGCCGCGACGAACCTGATCCGCCGGACCGACTTCACCGACCCGGACATGCACGGGCTCGAGCTGCTCGCCGGTCCCCGGGTGCCGTTCTCGTCCGTCGCCGTGATCGGTGTGCCGAACGACCGCGTCCGACAGCAGGTCAAGTCGCTGCTCGCGCAGCACCGGGTCACCGGGCCCCGCGTCGCGGTCTTCCCGCCCTGGTTCGTCCCGCCCGTGCCCGAGGAGTTCTGACCGGGTCGGACGACCTCCCCACCATCGTGCCCGCTCGGCCTCGCCGAGCGGGCACGATCCGTTCCTCAGGGTTCGCCGGGCTGCCCGGTCCTCCACTGCGCCGTGCCGAGCGGGCCGTTTCCGTCACGCTCGGCACCTCGACCCGACCGATCCCGCCCGCCCGCCGCGCACCACACGGCGTGTCCTGCCCGCTCGCGGAGCGACGGGGCCGCACTGGCACCCGCCGGACCGGCGCCGGCCGAACCGGCGCCGGCCGGACCGGCGCCGGCCGGACCGACGCCGGCCGGAGCGACGGCGGCCGGACCGGCGCCGGCCGCACTGGCACCCGCCGCAAGCGCTGCCGCGAGCACACCGAGCACCTCGGGAACGCGCCCGACGCGCCCGGGGTGCGCCGTGCCTCCAGGCCGACCGGAACCCCGCCGTTCCGGGGGAGCGAGCCGCTCCGCGCCCCACGGAATCCGACGACACGCCCGGGTTGCACGCACGGACGTGCTGTGCGAGACTTGTCCGGTTCCGAATTCCGCGGGCGTTCGCGCGCGCAGGATCACTGCTCTGGCAGTGCACAACCCCTCCGTCCAGCGGAGCTGGGTTGGGCCGCAGGCAGCAGAACACGATCGAGTCCCTCGTGAGCGCCTGGCCACTGCTGTGTCCAGGTGTGGGGGAAGCGACATGCCCACGCTGGACGGCCACGGTCGCCCTGCGCGGTTGACAGGAGAACAGCGGTCATCCCCCGAGGATGCGGCCGGTTGGTTCAGGAAAACAGCCAAGCCCTGCAGGAATGCACGGTGACGGCGGCGTCAGGCGGCCCGAGGGTGCGCGGCGCAGAGAGGACAGAGAGACACATGGCGGGACAGAAGATCCGCATCCGGCTCAAGTCGTACGACCACGAGGTCATCGACACGTCGGCCCGGAAGATCGTCGACACGGTGACCCGTGCCGGTGCGACCGTGGTCGGCCCGGTGCCGCTCCCCACCGAGAAGAACGTGGTCACCGTGATCCGTTCGCCCCACAAGTACAAGGACTCGCGCGAGCACTTCGAGAAGCGCACGCACAAGCGGGTCATCGACATCGTCGACCCGACGCCGAAGGCCGTCGACTCGCTCATGCGACTCGACCTCCCGGCTGACGTCAACATCGAGATCAAGCTGTAAGGGGGACCGACCAATGGCGAACTCAACCAAGACCGTCAAGGGCCTCCTCGGCAAGAAGCTCGGGATGACCCAGGTGTGGGACGAGAACAACAAGTTCATCCCCGTCACCGTGATCGAGGTCGGCCCGAACGTGGTCACCCAGATCCGCAACGTCGAGCGCGACGGCTACGAGGCGATCCAGATCGCCGCCGGTGCCATCGACCCGCGCAAGGTGAACAAGCCGGCCGCCGGCCACTTCGAGGCTGCCGGTGTGACCCCGCGTCGCACCCTCACCGAGATCCGCACCAACGACTCCGCCGAGTACACGCTCGGCCAGGAGCTCACCGTCGACACCTTCGAGGCCGGCCAGAAGGTCGACGTCGTCGGGACGTCGAAGGGCAAGGGCTTCGCCGGTGTCATGAAGCGCCACGGCTTCGCCGGTGTGTCCGCTTCGCACGGTGCCCACCGCAACCACCGCAAGCCCGGTTCGATCGGTGCTTCGTCGACCCCGTCGCGTGTCTTCAAGGGCATGCGCATGGCCGGCCGCATGGGTGGCGAGCGCGTGACCGTCCTCAACCTCACGGTGCACGCCGTCGACGCCGAGAAGGGTCTGCTGCTCGTCAAGGGCGCCGTCCCCGGTGCGCGCGGTCGCTCCGTCTTCGTCCGCACCGCCGTGAAGGGTAAGTGATCATGGCCACCGAGACCGCAACCACGATCGACGTCCTCGACGCGACCGGAGCCGTCGCCGGCAGCATCGAGCTGCCCGCCGCGCTCTTCGACGTCGAGACCAACGTCCCGCTGATCCACCAGGTCGTCACCGCGCAGCTCGCCGCCGCGCGTCAGGGCACCCACAAGACCAAGAACCGCGGCGAGGTCCGCGGTGCTGGTCGCAAGCCGTTCAAGCAGAAGGGCACCGGCCGCTCCCGTCAGGGTTCGGTCCGCGCTCCGGAGCACACCGGCGGTGGCGTCGTCCACGGACCGACCCCGCGCGACTACTCGCAGCGCACCCCGAAGAAGATGATCGCCGCAGCCCTGCTCGGCTCGCTCTCGGACCGCGCCCGCGGTGGCCGCATCTCCGCTGTCGAGTCCTTCGTCGCGGCCGAGGTGCCGTCGACCAAGACCGCTCGCACGCTCATCGAGAAGGTCGCGCCCGTCAAGAACGTGCTCGTCGTGCTCGAGTCGGACGACGAGCTCACGCTCAAGTCGATCCGCAACCTGCCGGGTGTCCACGCACTCTCGTACGGCCAGCTCAACGCCTACGACGTGCTCAAGTCGGATGCCCTCGTCTTCAGCAAGAGCGCACTCGACGCCTTCATCGCGTCGAAGACCGCGAAGGAGATCTCCGCATGAGCGGCTTCAACAAGGACCCGCGCGACATCATCATCTCGCCGGTCGTCTCGGAGAAGAGCTACGGCCTGATCGACCAGGGCAAGTACACGTTCATCGTGGACCCCCGTTCGAACAAGACCGAGATCAAGCTCGCCATCGAGAAGATCTTCGACGTCAAGGTCGCGAGCATCAACACGCTGAACCGTCCGGGCAAGACCCGTCGCACGAAGTTCGGCCTGGGCAAGCGCAAGGACACCAAGCGCGCCATCGTGACGCTCAAGTCCGGTTCGATCGACATCTTCACGGCTGTCGGCTGAGGACCAGAGGGATAAATCATGGCTATTCGTAACTACAAGCCGACGACCCCCGGTCGTCGCGGCTCGTCGGTCGCCGACTTCGCTGAGATCACCCGTTCGACGCCGGAGAAGTCGCTGCTTCGTCCGCTGCCGAAGACCGGTGGCCGCAACAGCTCGGGCCGCATCACCACCCGCCACATCGGTGGTGGCCACAAGCGCCAGTACCGCGTGATCGACTTCCGTCGTCACGACAAGGACGGCGTGGACGCCAAGGTCGCACACATCGAGTACGACCCGAACCGCACCGCGCGCATCGCGCTCCTGCACTACGTCGACGGCACGAAGCGCTACATCATCGCGCCGAACAAGCTCAAGCAGGGCGACGTCATCGAGCAGGGCCCCGGCGCCGACATCAAGCCCGGCAACAACCTGCCGCTGCGCAACATCCCCGTGGGTACGGTCATCCACGCGATCGAGCTCCGCCCCGGTGGCGGCGCGAAGATGGCGCGTTCGGCCGGTGCCTCGGTGCGTCTCGTCGCCAAGGACGGCCCCTACGCGCAGCTCCGCCTGCCGTCGGGCGAGGTCCGCAACGTCGACGCCCGCTGCCGCGCCACGATCGGCGAGGTCGGCAACGCCGAGCAGTCCAACATCAACTGGGGCAAGGCCGGCCGCATGCGCTGGAAGGGCGTCCGCCCGACCGTGCGTGGTGTCGCGATGAACCCGGTCGACCACCCGCACGGTGGTGGTGAGGGCAAGACGTCCGGTGGTCGTCACCCGGTCAGCCCCTGGGGCCAGGCCGAGGGTCGTACGCGCAAGCCGAACAAGCCGAGCGACAAGCTCATCGTCCGTCGCCGTAACGCCGGCAAGAAGCGCAAGTAGGAGTTCAGAAGATGCCACGCAGTCTGAAGAAGGGCCCCTTCGTCGACGAGCACCTGCTCCGCAAGGTCGTCACGCAGAACGAGGCCAACACCAAGAACGTGATCCGTACCTGGTCGCGTCGCTCGATGATCGTCCCGAACATGCTCGGACACACGATCGCCGTGCACGACGGCCGCAAGCACATCCCGGTGTTCGTCACCGAGTCGATGGTCGGTCACAAGCTCGGCGAGTTCGCGCCGACCCGCACCTTCCGTGGTCACGTGAAGGACGACAAGAAGGGCCGTCGCCGCTAACGCGGCGACGCAGAGGAGGAACGAAATGGTGGAGTCGATCGCACGCGTGCGACACATCCGCGTCACGCCTCAGAAGGCCCGTCGCGTCATCGAGCTGATCCGCGGCAAGCAGGCCCACGAGGCCCTCGCCATCCTGAAGTTCGCCCCCCAGGGCGCTTCGGAGCCCGTGTACAAGCTGGTCGCCTCGGCGATCGCGAACGCACGTGTCAAGGCGGACTCGACGAACAGCTTCCTCGACGAGCGCGACCTCTACGTGAGCCGCGTCTTCGTCGACGAGGGCACGACCCTGAAGCGGTTCCAGCCGCGTGCCCAGGGCCGCGCCTTCCGCATCAACAAGCGCACCAGCCACATCACGGTCGTCCTCGCGACGCCGGACGAGGCCGAGGCTGCCGCGACGAGCAAGAAGGCGAGCAAGTAATGGGCCAGAAGGTCAACCCGTACGGCTTCCGTCTCGGGATCACGACGGACCACGTCTCGCACTGGTTCACCGACAGCACGAAGGCCGGTCAGCGCTACGCCGACTACGTGGCCGAGGACATCAAGGTGCGCGAGTACCTGAAGAAGACCCTCGACCGCGCCGGTGTCGCCCGCATCGAGCTCGAGCGCACCCGTGACCGCGTCCGCGTGGACATCCACACCGCGCGTCCGGGCATCGTCATCGGTCGCCGTGGCGCCGAGGCGGAGCGCGTCCGTGGCGAGCTCGAGAAGCTCACCAAGAAGCAGATCCAGCTCAACATCCTCGAGGTCAAGAACCCCGAGACCGAGGCCCAGCTCGTCGCGCAGGGCATCGCCGAGCAGCTCTCCGCTCGTGTCGCGTTCCGTCGCGCCATGCGCAAGGGCCTGCAGGGTGCACAGCGTGCCGGCGCCAAGGGTGTCCGCATCCAGGTGTCGGGCCGTCTCGGCGGCGCCGAGATGTCCCGCTCGGAGTTCTACCGCGAGGGCCGCGTGCCCCTGCACACGCTCCGCGCGAACATCGACTACGGCTTCTACGAGGCCCGGACCACGTTCGGCCGCATCGGCGTGAAGGTCTGGATCTACAAGGGCGACATCACGAACAAGGAGCTCGCTCGCGAGCAGGCGAACCAGCGTTCGTCGCGCCCCGAGCGTCGTGGCGGCCCGCGTGGCGAGCGCGGCGACCGTGGGGACCGCCGTGGCGGCGACCGCGGCGGCCGTCAGCAGCAGGCTCCGCAGGACGCGCCGGCCGGCGCAGGAGTTGAGGCGTAACCATGCTTATCCCCCGTCGAGTCAAGCACCGCAAGCAGCACCACCCGAAGCGTTCGGGCCAGGCGACGGGCGGCACCAAGGTGTCGTTCGGCGACTTCGGCATCCAGGCGCTCACGCCCGCCTACGTGACCAACCGTCAGATCGAGTCCGCTCGTATCGCCATGACGCGTCACATCAAGCGTGGCGGCAAGGTCTGGATCAACATCTACCCGGACCGCCCGCTCACCAAGAAGCCGGCTGAGACCCGCATGGGTTCCGGTAAGGGCTCGCCCGAGTGGTGGGTCGCCAACGTCAAGCCGGGTCGTGTGCTCTTCGAGCTCTCCGGCGTCAGCGAGGACATCGCCCGTGAGGCGCTGACCCGTGCAATCCACAAGCTGCCCCTCAAGGCACGCATCATCAAGCGCGAGGAGGGCGACGCATAATGGCGATCGGTTCCAAGGAGCTCCGTCCGACGGAGCTCGACACCTTCGAGAACGAGCGTCTCGCTGACGAGCTGAAGAAGGCCAAGGAGGAACTCTTCAACCTCCGCTTCCAGTCGGCCACCGGCCAGCTGGAGAGCCACGGTCGTCTCCGCGCCGTCAAGCGCGACATCGCACGCATCTACACGGTCCTCCGTGAGCGCGAGCTCGGCATCCGTGCCACCCCCGCGCCCGTCGAGACCGCCACCAAGGCCAAGAAGACGAAGAAGGCTGACAAGCCCGCCGAGTCGACCGAGGCCGCTACCGCCGAGGAGAACTGATGGCGAACGAAGAGAACAACTCCGCCGCCTCGACCCGCGGCTACCGCAAGACGCGTCGCGGCTACGTGACGAGCGACAAGATGGACAAGACCATCGTGGTCGAGGTCGAGGACCGCGTGAAGCACGCGCTCTACGGCAAGATCATCCGTCGCACGTCCAAGGTGAAGGCGCACGACGAGCTCGGCACCGCCGGTGTCGGCGACCTCGTCGTGATCAGCGAGACCCGTCCCCTCAGCGCCTCCAAGCGCTGGCGCCTGGTCGAGATCCTCGAGAAGGCCAAGTAGGCCCCGGCCTGCTTCGGAATAGGAGACAGCAGTGATTCAGCAGGAATCCCGCCTGAAGGTCGCCGACAACACGGGTGCCAAGGAGATCTTGACCATCCGCGTGCTCGGTGGCTCGGGTCGTCGCTACGCCGGCCTCGGTGACGTCATCGTCGCCACGGTGAAGGACGCCATCCCCGGCGGCAACGTGAAGAAGGGTGACGTCGTCAAGGCGGTCATCGTTCGCACCAAGAAGGAGACCCGTCGTCAGGACGGCTCCTACATCAAGTTCGACGAGAACGCGGCAGTGATCCTCAAGGCCGACGGCGACCCGCGCGGTACGCGCATCTTCGGGCCGGTCGGTCGTGAGCTCCGTGACAAGAAGTTCATGAAGATCATCTCGCTCGCGCCGGAGGTGCTGTAAGCCATGGCGAACATCAAGAAGGGTGACCTCGTCCAGGTCATCACGGGAGCCAAGCAGGAGCGTGGCGGCGACCGTGGCAAGCAGGGCAAGGTCATCGAGGTCCTCAAGGACAAGAACCGTGTCGTCGTCGAGGGCGTGAACTTCGTCACGAAGCACGTCCGCGTCGGCCAGACGCAGCGCGGGTCGAAGACCGGTGGCGTCGAGCAGCACGAGGCTCCGATCCACGTGTCGAACGTCGCCATCGTCGACCCGAAGACCAAGAAGCCGACCCGCGTCGGCTTCCGCATCGAAGAGGTGGAGAAGGACGGCGTCAAGAAGACCGTCCGCGTCCGCTACGCCAAGAAGTCGGGTGAGAAGCTCTGATGACCGACACGACTGCCGCGCCGGAGACCAAGGTCGAGCCGCGCCTCAAGCAGAAGTACAAGAACGAGATCAAGGCTGCCCTCACCGAGCAGTTCGGGTACGCGAACGTCAACCAGGTCCCCGGCCTGGTCAAGGTCGTCGTGAACACCGGTGTCGGTGAAGCAGCTCGTGACTCGAAGGTCATCGAGGGGGCCGTCAAGGACCTCACGGCGATCACGGGTCAGAAGCCGGTCGTGACGAAGGCCCGCAAGTCCATCGCGCAGTTCAAGCTGCGTGAGGGCCAGGCCATCGGCGCGCACGTCACCCTCCGTGGTGACCGCGCGTGGGAGTTCATCGACCGCCTCGTCACCCTCGCACTGCCCCGCATCCGCGACTTCCGCGGGCTCAGCGACAAGCAGTTCGACGGCAACGGCAACTACACGTTCGGTCTCACGGAGCAGTCGATGTTCCACGAGATCGACCAGGACCGCATCGACCGCGTGCGTGGCTTCGACATCACCGTCGTGACCACCGCGAAGACGGACGACGAGGGCCGCGCGCTGCTCCGCCAGCTCGGCTTCCCGTTCCGTTCGGCCGACCAGACGGTCTAAGCTAGTCCGGGCGCTGCGGGCCGGAGGATTCACGTCCTCCGGCCCGCACGCACGAACACCGGCCGACGGCGACAGCCGCCGGCCCCCAGGTCTCCGGGATCCGCTCGGAGACCACCCGATCGCTCAGGTCGGCATTCGTGGAACGGGTGTCGAAACCAGGCGAAGAATGGACGACCATCATGACGATGACCGATCCGGTCGCAGACATGCTGACCAGATTGCGGAACGCGAACTCGGCGCACCACGACGCCGTCTCGCTCCCCAGCTCCAAGCTGAAGAAGAACATCGCCGAGATCCTCAAGCGCGAGGGTTACATCAGCGAGTGGAAGATCGAGGACGCCCGCGTCGGGCAGACCCTCACGATCGACCTGAAGTACGGCCCCGAGCGCGAGCGTTCGATCGCCGGCATCAAGCGCGTCTCGAAGCCCGGTCTCCGGGTCTACGCGAAGTCGACGGAGCTCCCCCAGGTCCTCGGTGGCCTCGGCGTGGCGATCCTCTCGACCTCGTCGGGACTGCTCACCGACCGTGAAGCCGAGCAGAAGGGCGTGGGTGGGGAAGTCCTCGCCTACGTGTGGTGATCGACAATGTCTCGAATCGGACGTCTTCCCATTGACATCCCCGCGGGTGTGACCGTCGCCATCGACGGCCAGACCGTCGCGGTCAAGGGCCCGAAGGGCGAGCTCGCGCTCACCGTCGCAGAGCCCATCCAGGCCAAGGTCGAGGAGAACCAGGTCCTCGTCACCCGTCCGGACGACGAGCGCAGCTCGCGTGCGCTGCACGGCCTGACCCGCACCCTCATCGCGAACAACATCGTCGGCGTGACCCAGGGCTACTCCAAGGGCCTCGAGGTCGTCGGTACCGGTTACCGCGTCGCGGCGAAGGGCAGCAACGTCGAGTTCGCGCTCGGCTACTCCCACCCCATCACGGTCGAGCCGCCGGCGGGCATCAGCTTCGCCGTCGAGGGCAACAACAAGCTCACCGTGTCGGGCATCGACAAGCAGGCCGTCGGCGAGGTGGCTGCCAACATCCGCAAGCTGCGCAAGCCCGAGCCCTACAAGGGCAAGGGTGTCCGCTACGCGGGCGAGATCGTGCGCCGCAAGGCCGGAAAGTCAGGTAAGTGATCATGGCTCTCGGTATCCGAGGAAAGAGCAAGTCGGCCGCCAAGGCGCGCCGTCACAACCGTCTCCGCAAGAAGATCACCGGCACCGAGGCGCGTCCGCGTCTCGCCGTCACCCGTTCGTCGCGTCACGTGTTCGTCCAGGTCATCGACGACGCGAAGGGCCACACCCTGGCCAGCGCGTCGACGATGGAGGCCGACCTCCGTTCGTTCGACGGCGACAAGACGGCCAAGGCCCGTCGCATCGGCGAGCTCGTCGCCGAGCGTGCGAAGGCCGCTGGCGTCGAGGCCGTGGTCTTCGACCGCGGTGGGAGCAAGTACGCCGGTCGCGTCGCCGCGATCGCCGATGGTGCCCGTGAAGGAGGGCTGAACCTGTGAGCGACATCGCGAACAACAACGAAGCGGCCGAGACCGAGACCGCTGCTGCGACGGAGACCGTCGCCAAGGCCGCGGCCGGCAAGGAAGCGGAAGCCCCTGCCGTCGCCGAGCGTCCGGTCGAGACCGCCGCGGGCTCCGCGTCGAACAACCGCGACAACGCCGACCAGCGCGGCCGTCGTGGTGGCGGGCGTGACCGTCAGCAGGGTCGTGACCGCAACAACCGCGGTGGCGACAGCCAGTTCCTCGAGCGCGTGGTGACCATCAACCGCGTGTCGAAGGTCGTCAAGGGTGGTCGTCGCTTCAGCTTCACGGCGCTCGTCGTCGTCGGTGACGGCAACGGCCTCGTCGGTGTCGGCTACGGCAAGGCGAAGGAAGTCCCCACCGCGATCTCGAAGGGCGTCGAGGAGGCGAAGAAGAACTTCTTCCGCGTCCCGCGCGTCGGCAACACCATCCCGCACCCGGTGCAGGGTGAGGCCGCTGCCGGTGTCGTGCTCCTGCGTCCGGCCGCTGCAGGTACCGGTGTCATCGCCGGTGGTCCGGTCCGCGCCGTGCTCGAGTGCGCCGGCATCCACGACGTCCTGAGCAAGTCGCTCGGCTCGTCGAACACCATCAACATCGTGCACGCGACCGTCGAGGCGCTGCAGCAGCTCGAGGAGCCCCGCGCGGTCGCGAGCCGTCGTGGCCTCGACGTCGACCGGGTCGTCCCGGCCCGTCTGCTCCACGCCGAGGCTGCGGCGCTGCGTGCCGCGACCGAGAAGGCAGGTGCGTGATGGCGATGCTGAAGATCACGCAGACGAAGTCCGTTATCAGCGAGAAGCAGTACCAGCGCGACACCCTGCGCAGCCTGGGCCTCAAGCGCATCGGCCGTACGGTCCTGCGTGAGGACAACGCCCAGAACCGCGGGTACATCGCGACGGTGGCGCACCTCGTGAAGGTCGAGGAGGTCGACGCATGAGCGACGAGAAGAACGAGCGGGTCCAGGTGCTGAAGCTGCACCACCTCCGTCCGGCTGCCGGTTCCAAGAAGGACCGCACCCGTGTCGGCCGTGGTGAGGGCTCGAAGGGCAAGACCGCCGGCCGTGGTACCAAGGGCCAGAAGGCTCGTTACCAGGTCAAGGTCGGCTTCGAGGGTGGGCAGATGCCGCTGCACATGCGCACCCCGAAGCTCCGCGGGTTCAAGAACCCGTTCCGCGTCGAGTACCAGGTCGTGAACCTGGACAAGATCGCGGAGCTCTACCCCAACGGTGGCGACGTCACCGTAGCGGACCTGGTCGCCAAGGGTGCCGTCCGCAAGAACGAGAAGGTCAAGGTTCTCGGTCAGGGTGACATCAGCGTGAAGCTCACGGTCTCGGTCGACAAGGTCTCGGCGTCCGCCGCCGAGAAGATCGTGGCTGCTGGCGGAACCGTCTCCCAGTAACCCCCGTCGGCGGCCCGTGCGTTTGCGCACGGGCCGCCGTTACGGTTTCCTTGACAGTGGCTGACGTCCGTCGGCCAGGTCGGCGCTGCCGATCGACACCGTGAAGACCCCGATCGGGTCGCCGGTCCCAGAAGTTCGGAGTCCTCGTGTTCAGAGCGGTCGCGCGCATCATGCGCACCCCAGATCTTCGCAAGAAGATCGGCTTCACCCTCGCGATCATCGCGCTGTTCCGTCTCGGGTCGTACATCCCCGCGCCGTTCGTCGACTACGCCGCCGTGCAGAGCTGCCTGGCGAGCGCCGGCTCCTCGGGTGGGCTCTACGACCTCATCAACCTCTTCTCCGGCGGCGCGCTGCTGAAGCTGTCGGTCTTCGCGCTCGGCATCATGCCGTACATCACGTCGTCGATCATCGTGCAGCTCCTGCGCGTGGTGATCCCGCACTTCGACGCCCTCTACAAGGAGGGCCAGTCCGGCCAGGCGAAGCTGACGCAGTACACGCGCTACCTCACCATCGCGCTCGGTGTCCTGCAGTCGACCACCCTCATCACGGTCGCGCGCTCGGGTGCCCTCTTCGGCACGAACGCGTCGGCGTCCTGCTCGTCGATCATCTCGAACGACAGCTGGTACGCGATCATGCTCATGGTCGTCACGCTGACCGCCGGTACCGGCCTGATCATGTGGATGGGCGAGCTCGTCACCGAGCGCGGCATCGGCAACGGCATGTCGCTGCTCATCTTCACGTCCATCGCCGCGCAGTTCCCGTCGGCCCTGTGGGCGATCGAGCAGTCGCAGTCCTTCGAGCTCTTCCTGTTCGTCATCCTCGTCGGTCTGGTCATCATGATGGCCGTCGTCTTCGTCGAGCAGTCGCAGCGACGCATCCCGGTGCAGTACGCCAAGCGCATGGTCGGGCGCCGCACCTACGGCGGCAACAACACCTACATCCCGATCAAGGTGAACATGGCCGGCGTCGTGCCCGTCATCTTCGCCTCGTCGCTGCTGTACCTGCCGGCCCTGGTCGCGCAGTTCAACCAGCCCTCGGACGGCTCGGAGCCGGCCGCCTGGGTGACCTGGATCCAGAACAACCTGACCTCGGGTGACAACTGGTTCTACATGGTCCTGTACTTCCTGCTCATCGTCGGGTTCACGTACTTCTACGTCGCGATCACCTTCAACCCCGAAGAGGTCGCCGACAACATGAAGAAGTACGGCGGCTTCATCCCGGGCATCCGGGCCGGCCGTCCGACGGCCGAGTACCTCGACTTCGTCCTGACCCGGGTGACGTTGCCCGGCTCGCTCTACCTCGGTCTCATCGCGCTCATCCCGCTGGCAGCACTGGCGCTGTTCGGCGCGAACCAGAACTTCCCGTTCGGCGGCGCGAGCATCCTCATCATCGTGGGTGTCGGTCTCGAGACCGTGAAGCAGATCGACTCGCAGCTGCAGCAACGTCACTACGAAGGGCTTCTCCGTTGAGCGCACGCCTCATCATCGTCGGACCTCCCGGAGCCGGGAAGGGCACCCAGGCCGGTCGCATCGCCGAGGGCTTCGGCGTCCCCGCGATCTCCACGGGTGACATCTTCCGCAAGAACGTCTCCGAGGGCACGCCGTTGGGCGTGCAGGCCAAGGCGATCATGGACGCGGGGAACTACGTCCCCGACGAACTGACGAACGAGCTCGTCAAGTCGCGCCTCGCCGAGCCGGACGCCGAGCAGGGCTTCCTGCTCGACGGCTACCCCCGCACGGTGGGCCAGGTCGAGTACCTCGACGCGCTGCTCGCGGAGCAGGGCACCGGGATCGACGCCGTCGTGCAGCTCGTCGCCGACCAGGACGCGCTCGTCGCGCGGCTGCTGAAGCGCGCCGAGGACCAGGGGCGCAGCGACGACAACGAGGAAACCATCCGACGTCGCCAGGAGGTCTACACGGAGCAGACCGCGCCGATCGTCGCGGCGTACGCCGAGCGCGGTCTCGTGGTCGACGTGGACGGCCTCGGCGGCATCGACGAGGTCGGGGACCGCATCCAGGCGGCGCTCAGCTCGCGCGGCCTCACCGCGGGCGTCTGACACCCCTCGTGCGTCGTCGCAAGCCCTCGATCTACAAGTCGCCGGAGGAGCTCCGCGCGATGGTCCGTCCCGGACTGCTCACCGAGGCCGCGCTCGTCGCGGTCCGTGCTGCGATCCGCCCGGGCGTCACCACGGGCGAGCTCGACGCGATCGCCGAGCGGACGATCCGCGAGGGCGGTGGCGTCCCGAACTTCCAGCTCGTCCCGGGCTACCGGCACACCCTGTGCGTCTCCGTGAACGACGAGATCGTCCACGGGATCCCCGGCGACCGCGTGCTCGAGCCGGGCGACATCGTCTCGGTCGACGCCGGTGCAGAGGTCGACGGGTGGAACGGTGACAGCGCCTTCACGACGGTGCTCCCCGGCGGCGACGCTCCCGTGACTGCGGCGCGCCAGACGCTCTGCGACACCACGGAGCGCTCGCTCTGGCACGGCATCGCGGCGCTCGCACACGCGCGGAACCTCAACGAGGTGGGCGCGGTGATCGAGGACGCCATCGACGAGACGGGCGCCTGGGGCATCGTCGAGGACTTCACGGGGCACGGGATCGGCCGGTCCATGCACGAGGACCCGCCGGTCTTCAACTACCGGGTCCGCGGTGCCGGTCCGGCGGTCCGGCCCGGCTTGGTCGTGGCGATCGAACCGATGGTGACGGCCGGGACGATCGACAGCTCCACGGACGACGACGACTGGACGATCAGGACCCTCGACGGTTCCGACGCGGCGCACTGGGAGCACTCGGTGGCCGTGCACGCCGAGGGCATCTGGGTGCTCACCGCATCGGACGGCGGCGCTTCCGGCCTCGTGCCGCTCGGCGTCACGCCCGTCCCCGTCCCGTAGGGCGACCGGACGCGTCCGGTCCGTGACCGGTGACCGCGCGGTCGGCCGGGAGGCGCGGTGCGACTCCGCGCACCGGCCCGGTCACCGACGACGGCCGGGCCGACGCCGGGACCGCTCCGCGCGCGTCCGCGCCGGTCCCCGGCGGGCTGAGTTCCCGACGGGTTCAGTCCCCGACGCGCTCAGTTGCCGACGGTGCAGGTCTGCTCGGACGCCGACTGGCCGGAGATGCTCGAGGGCAGTGGGGTCGCCGTCGGCGTCCCGGCATCGGTCGCCCCACCCGTGGGCGTCCCGGTCGCAGCTCCGCTCGCCGCATCGTCCCCCGCGGCCGGCGCGTCGGACGGCGGTGCGTCGCTCCCCGGGGTGCCCGCCGCGGTCGGGGACTCCTCCGACGCCCGGCCGGTGGACGAGTCGCTCAGCGAGGTCTTGCGGTCCTGCTGCAGCACGACGTTGAGGTCGTGCGCCGCCGCCTCGTCGACGAGCACGTGCGCGGTGTCGGAGGGGTCGTCGACGACCGGGTACTGCACGAACAGCATGTCCGAGGTGCTCATGCCCCGCAGGGTCGAGGCGAGTCCGACGAGGGTGCGGGTCTGCGCCAGGCCGTCGGAGAGCGTCATGTTCGACAGCGCCGCACCGGCCAGCTTGTAGAGGGTCACCGGGTTCGACAGGGTGCCGTCCGAGGTGACCTTCCGGAGCAGGGCGGACAGGAAGACCTGCTGGGAGCTGATGCGCGCGAGGTCGCTGCCGTCACCGACGCCGTGCCGGCTGCGCAGGAACGCGAGCGCGTCCTGGCCGGCGAGGGTGTGCTGACCGGCCGAGAGCTGCAGGCCGGTGTACGAGTCGTCGATGGGCTTCGCGACGCAGACGTCGACGCCGCCCACGGCGTTCGACATCTCGATCACCCCGTCGAAGGTGATGAGTCCGGCGTAGGGGATCGTCAGCCCGGTCAGGTTCTCGACCGTGTCCACGGCGCAGGAGATCCCGCCGTGCCCGAGGGACTCGTTGATGAGCTCGCTGTCCACGGCCGGGTACGAGGTGCCCGTCTCGGGGTTCGTGCACGCCGGGATCGGGACCTTGAGGTCGCGGGGGAAGCTGACGGCCGTGAGCTGCTGGTGGTCCTGCGAGATGTGGACGAGGATCGTGACGTCGTTCCGGGCGCCCTCGACGTTCTCGTCCGAGTCGAACTGCCCGACGCGGGTGTCGCTGCCGAGGAGCAGGATGTTCGCGCCGCCCTGCATCGCCGTGATGTCGGCGGTCTTCGCGGTGTTCTGGTCGTCGGTGCTGAGCTCGACCGTGTGCGGTGCCGCGGCGAGCTGTGCGCCGGCGATCGCCGCGACGCTCGTGCCGCTGACCAGGACGACGGCGACCGTGGCCGCGACGAACCCCAGCAGCGTGCCCCATCCGCGACGGCGCGGCAGTCGACCGTGACGGGCGAGGGGGCGGCGGGGCGCGTCAGGCACGTGGTCTCCGATCGGTTCTCCGGCGCGGGCGTCGGGGGGTCAGCGACGGCCAGGCTACGGCGACGGGCCCGTTCCGGACCTCGGAAGCGGCCGCTGATCCACTGTGGACCGTTCAGCTCCGGACGGCGAGCCCCAGACGGAGGGTCGCGGCCCGACCGGCACTTGGCAATCTGCGCCTGATCGCATAGGGTTGATCTTTGGTGTGTCATGCCCTTCGGCGTGGCGCCCGACCCGCAGACCGGCTCGGGGATCACACCGGTAATCCAACCAAGCGACAGTGAGGCTATGGCCAAGAAAGACGGCGTCATCGAGATCGAAGGCTCGGTGCTCGAAGCTCTGCCCAACGCGATGTTCCGCGTTGAGCTGACCAACGGACACAAGGTCCTCGCGCACATCTCCGGGAAGATGCGCCAGCACTACATCCGCATCCTCCCCGAGGACCGCGTGATCGTGGAGCTGAGCCCGTACGACCTGACCCGCGGCCGGATCGTCTACCGCTACAAGTGATCCGCGAGCTGGAAAGGAACGGCTCGGCGAACCCGCCGGGCACGAAGCCAGCGAGCAACAGGAAGCAATCATGAAGGTCAACCCCAGCGTCAAGCCCATCTGCGAGCACTGCCGTGTCATCCGCCGCAAGGGCCGCGTCATGGTGATCTGCAAGAGCAACCCGCGCCACAAGCAGCGCCAGGGCTGAGCTCCCAGCAGGACCCACAACTCAACACTGAACACGCAGTACCAGAACTCCGCCACTGACCTCGGTCGTCGGCGGGGGGACACCTCGGGGCGGAGGCCCGGGCACCGGTACTGCGCCACACCTCCACCGAAAACAGGAGCAGCCAGAACATGGCACGTCTAGCAGGCGTCGACATCCCGCGCGAGAAGCGCGTGGAGATCGCACTCACGTACATCTACGGCGTCGGCCGTACCCGCGCGGTCCAGGCACTCGCCGAGACCGGTATCTCCGGTGACATCCGCGTCAAGGACCTGACCGACGACCAGCTCGTCGCCCTCCGTGACTTCATCGAGGGCAACTTCAAGGTGGAGGGTGACCTCCGCCGCGAGGTCGCCGCCGACATCCGCCGCAAGGTCGAGATCGGTAGCTACGAGGGTCTCCGCCACCGTCGTGGTCTCCCGGTGCGTGGTCAGCGCACCAAGACCAACGCGCGTACCCGCAAGGGACCGAAGCGCACCGTGGCAGGCAAGAAGAAGGCCCGATAGGAGATCATCATGGCTACCCCCAAGACTGCCGCGCGCAAGCCGCGTCGCAAGGAGAAGAAGAACGTCGCCGTGGGCCAGGCCCACATCAAGAGCACGTTCAACAACACCATCGTCAGCATCACCGACCCGTCGGGTGCCGTCCTCAGCTGGGCGTCCTCGGGTGCCGTGGGCTTCAAGGGTTCGCGCAAGTCGACGCCGTTCGCGGCGCAGCTCGCCGCCGAGTCCGCTGCGCGTCAGGCGCAGGAGCACGGCGTCAAGAAGGTCGACGTCTTCGTCAAGGGCCCGGGCTCGGGTCGCGAGACCGCGATCCGCTCGCTCCAGGCCGCTGGCCTCGAGGTCGGCTCGATCAACGACGTCACCCCGCAGGCGCACAACGGCTGCCGCCCGCCGAAGCGTCGCCGCGTCTGACGCGAGGAGCAACCGGCCGTTCCCCGCTCGTCCCCTGACCGGGGCGAGCGGGGCCGGCCATTCCTGGTCGTTCGATCGCGTACGTCGGGCCCTCCCGGCCCCGCGCTGCGCGTGATCACAACTCAACAGACCCGTCGGGGCCCGGTCGGCCCCGTCGTACCGCCGAGTGTCATATAGCGGACACTCCGCCGAAAGGAATCCCACAGTGCTCATTGCACAGCGCCCCACCCTGACCGAGGAGTCGATCTCCGAGCACCGCTCGCGCTTCGTCATCGAGCCGCTCGAGCCGGGCTTCGGTTACACCCTCGGCAACTCGCTGCGCCGCACGCTCCTCTCCTCGATCCCCGGCGCGGCTGTCACCAGCATCCGCATCGACGGCGTCCTCCACGAGTTCAGCACCGTCCCCGGTGTCAAGGAAGACGTCACCGAGATCATCCTCAACATCAAGAGCCTCGTCGTCTCCAGCGAGCACGACGAGCCGATCACCGCGTACCTGCGCAAGCAGGGTGCCGGTCAGGTCACCGCGGCGGACATCTCCGCCCCGGCCGGCGTCGAGATCCACAACCCGGACCTCGTCATCGCGACCCTGAACGACACCGCGCGCTTCGAGCTGGAGCTGACGATCGAGCGTGGCCGCGGCTACGTCTCGGCGACCCAGAACCGCTCGGAGTTCAGCGAGGCCGGGCAGATCCCGATCGACTCGATCTACTCGCCGGTCCTCAAGGTCACCTACCGCGTCGAGGCGACGCGTGCCGGTGAGCGCACGGACTTCGACCGCCTGGTCGTCGACGTCGAGTCGAAGCCGGCGATCACGCCGCGCGACGCCATCGCGTCGGCCGGTCGCACGCTGGTCGAGCTGTTCGGTCTCGCCCGCGAGCTGAACACGGCGGCCGAGGGCATCGAGATCGGCCCCGCGCCGGTCGACGCGGTGCTCTCGAACGAGCTGCAGACCCCGATCGAGGACCTCGACCTGTCGGTGCGCAGCTACAACTGCCTCAAGCGGGAGGGCATCAACACGGTGTCCGAGCTCGTCGCCCTGTCGGAGACGCAGCTCATGAACATCCGCAACTTCGGTCAGAAGTCGGTGGACGAGGTCAAGGACAAGCTCACCGAGCTCGGCCTGTCCCTCAAGGACACCGTCCCCGGATTCGACGGCGCCCACTTCTACAGCGGGTACGACGAGGACGAGTCCAACAACTGACCTCGCGCTCACGCGCACGCGCACCGATGAGTCGGTGCGCACCACCATCACCACTGGAGAACTGACATGCCGAAGCCCACCAAGGGCCCCCGCCTCGGTGGCGGCCCCGCCCACGAGCGCCTGCTCCTGAGCAACCTCGCCAACGCCCTCTTCACGCACGGTCGCATCACGACCACCGAGACGAAGGCCAAGCGCCTGCGTCCCGTCGCCGAGCGTCTCATCACGTTCGCGAAGCGTGGCGACCTGCACGCGCGTCGTCGTGTGATCGCCCAGCTGCGCGACAAGTCCGTCGTGCACACGCTGTTCACGGAGATCGCCCCGCAGGTCGAGGACCGTCAGGGCGGCTACACCCGCATCACGAAGCTCGGCTTCCGCAAGGGTGACAACGCGCCGCTCGCCTCGATCGAGCTCGTCCTCGAGCCGGTGTCGAGCACGCCGGCCCCGGTCAAGCGCGACGCGGCCCCGGCTGCTGCCGCTCCGGCCGAGGAGACCCCGGTCGAGGAGACCCCGGTCGAGTCCACGGAGACGACCGAGGAGTCCGCTCCCGTCGAGGCCGAGACCGAGACCCCGGCTGCCGCCGAGGTCGAGGCCGACGCCGAGGCGAAGTCGGACGACGCCAAGTAGGTCCAGCACCACCACACGGAACCCCCCGCGACCCACGTCGCGGGGGGTTCCGTCGTCCCCGCGGACGGCGTGGCGACGGACGGGAGGCGCGGGGCGGGGCCGCCACGGGCCTCCCGTCCGGAGCGCACCCGCGTCCGCTCCCAGCGTCGCCGCCGTACGGTGATCGCGACATGGCGAGAGCGGAACGGATCACCGGCGCAGGGCGCCGTCTGTGGCGGTGGAGTCGGGACTCCGGCACCCAGCCGCGGTTGTTGCTGGCCGGCAAGGCCGCGCTGGCCGCCACGATCGCGTGGACCCTGGCGAAGTACGCGCCGGGCGTCGCCGCGGAGTACCCGTACTACGCACCGCTCGGTGCGATCGTCGCGATGCGCACGACCGTCTTCGCGGGGATCCGGGCCGGCGTCCAGACGCTGGTCGGCATCACGCTCGGCATCCTGATCGCCGGGTTCACGATGCTCATCGGCGATCCCGGGGTCATCGCGGTCGCGCTCGTCGTCGGCCTCGGGGTGCTCGTCTCGGGCTTCCGGATCCTGGGCGAGGGGTACTCGTGGGTGCCGATGGCGGCGCTCTTCGTGCTCCTCATCGGCGGCGGCAACGCGGAGGGCTACTCGTTCGCGTACGTCGTGCAGATGGCGATCGGCATCGGCATCGGGCTCGCGGTGAACTTCGCCGTGGTCCCCCCGCTGCACTTCTGGGACGCCGAGCGCCGCATCGACCAGGTGAACGCCGTGCTCGCGCAGCAGCTCGACGACCTGGCGGACGTGCTCGACGAGGGCGAGCCGGACACCGGTGCCTGGGACCGTCAGCAGGAGCGGCTGGACAAGGCGATCGCCGAGGTCCGGGACCGCGTCTCGACGGCGCAGGAGGCGCGCCGGATGAACCCCCGGAGCGTGCTGCGGGGGCCGCGTGCGCGCCTGCAGACCGACGGCGCGCGCTTCCGGGCGCTCGAGCGCGTCGCCTGGTACACGACCGACCTCACCGAGCTGGTCGCCCGTTCGGGTCCGGTCGCGGAGAACATCGGGCGGCCGGACCCGGCGTTCGCAGGACCCTTCGCGGCCGCGCTCCGGAAGGTCGCCTGCGTGGTTCGCGGTGACTGCGAGGAGGACGGGGCGGACGAGTCGATCGCCGACCTCGAGCGCGCCATCGACGCCAGTGACGCGGACCCGTCGCAGGTGACGGTGACCTCCAGCGCGATCGTCGCGCTGCGCGGGGTGCTCGAGTCCGAGAAGCGGGCGACCGCCGACGTCGACACCGAGACCGGGCCCTCGGGACGACAGCGCTAGCGAGCGCCCCCGGTCAGCCGCGCGAGGCCGTCGCCCAGCGCTCGACGGCCTCGGCGGTGTCCGGGGCCACCGCGCGCATCAGGACGAAGTGCTCCCACGTGCCACCGTCCGACACGACGTCGAGGGTGCACGCGGTGTCGTCGCACGTCCGCCAGGCGCCGGCGCCGTCCTCGAGGCCGTCGAGGTCGATCCGCCCGTCCCGGTCGATCGTGCCCGCGGCCAGGCGCTGCTCCACCGCCCAGCCACCGTTCGGAAGGCGGTCGTACTGCGCCTGCTGCTGGTCGTACCGCGGATCGGACTCGACGGGCGCCACGAAGCCGCACGACGCTCCCGCCAGACGGTCGAGCGCGTGCTCGACCGTCGTCGGAGCGACGTCGGTGCCCTCGAGTGCCCAGCGGAGCGTCGTGTCCGTGACCGCGTCCACGTTGTCGGCGACGCAGGGCGGCAGACTGCCGTCGACGTGCTCGTCGACGCGGGCGGTGGTGACGGGGCTCGTGCGCACGGCGTCGCCGACCTGCTCGACGAGAGCGCGGAAGGGGGCGTCGAGTGCCGCCTCGGTCGTGTCCGGGTCGTCCTGGACGCGCTGCGCCAGGACCTGCACCCAGGCGTCACCGACGAGCACGTGGGAGACGCAGTACACGACCGCGGCGTCGCTCGCGCTGCAGCTCGGACCGCCGTCCAGGACGCCGGTCAACCCGGACGCGGCGAGGTCCTGGTACTCCGCCGTGGCGTCGGGCAGCACCGTGACGCGCACGCCCTCGTAGCGGGGGTCGTCGATCGTCCCGAGCACGGTGCCGTCGAGCGGTGCGACGCCGGTGGTCGACGTGCAGGAGGAGCCACCGGCGACCACGGGTGCCCAGTCGGCGGCCGCGACGTGCACGACGTCGGCGAGGGCGACCGCACGCGCGCCGGGGACGACGGCGTCGACTGCTGCTGCGGGCAACAGCGCCGCGCAGTCCGGTGTGCCGTCGCCGGCGGGGGCCGTCCCGAAGTCCACGGCCACCTCCGCGGACGGGCTGCTGCTCGGCGCGGACGACGCGGGCGGGCCGGAGGCGCTCGGTGTCGCGCCCTCGGTCGACGGAGACGAGCAGGCGGTGACCGCGAGGAGCACGGCGACCGACGTGGCGAGGACGGCCGCGCAGCGGGTACGAGGGGATCCCATGTCCGTGACGCTAACCCTCGCGTGTCACGGACCGGTGACGACCGCGTGCTCGCCGGTCACGATCAGGTGACGGCGTCCTCGCACGGCCGGAACTAGGATCGGGTCGTGCCCGTCGCGTCCCGTGTCGCCGTCCTCGGACCGGTGACGGTGGCGGGCCCGGACGGCGCCGCGGTCGCCGTTCCCGGTGCACTCGCGCGGTCGTTCCTGACCGCGCTGGTGCTCGCACCCGGCCGTGCACTCGGCACCGAGGCACTGATCGACGAGCTCTGGGGTGCGGACCGGCCGCGGGGTGCCCGGGCGGCCCTGCAGACCCTGGTCTCCCGGCTGCGCCGGACGACGGCGGACGGTCTCGTCGTGTCGACCAGCACGGGGTACGCGCTCGGTGGCGACCCGGCGGACGTCGACCTCGTCGCCGCGGAGCGAGCCGTGCACGCACCCGACACCGCAGCGGTGCGGGCAGCGCTCGGCCGGTGGCGGGGCGCACCGGGTGCGGACGTCGACGGGGACCTGGGCTCGGCGCTCGCCGACCGCGCGGCCGCGGTCGAGCACGCCCTGCGTCGGCGGCTCGCCGTCCTGCTGCTCGAGGACGGCGACGCCGCCGCCGCTGCGACCACCTGGCTCGCCGAGGTCGACGCGGCGCCCTTCGACGACACGGCGGTCGGCGGAGCGATGCGCGCCCTCGACGTCGACGGGCGGACCCCGGAGGCACTCGCGGTGTTCGCCGCGCACCGCGGACGGCTGGCGGACGGACTCGGGGCCGACCCGTCCGCGGAGCTCGTGCGGCTGAACGCCGAGCTCCTGCGCCGGTCGGCGTCCGCGACCGACCACCCGGTCCGGCGGACCGGGCTCCGGGTAGCGCCGAACGAGCTCGTCGGGCGGCAGGACGACGTCGCGACGGTGTCCCGGTCGCTCGACGAGCACCGCCTGGTCACGGTGCTCGGTCCGGGCGGACTCGGCAAGACGCGCCTGGCGCAGGCCGTCGCCGCCGCGCTGCCCCCGACCACGGGCGTCGTCGTCTGCGAGCTCGCACCGATCGACGACGGCGAGGACCTGCTGCCTGCCCTCGGCGCACTGCTCGGGATCGCCGAGGTCCGGACGGCGCGCATGCTGCAGGACGCGGTCGTCACCGACCTGTGGGGCCGGGTGGTGCGTGCCCTCGACGACGGACCGACGGTGCTCGTGCTCGACAACTGCGAGCACCTGCTGCAGGCCGTGGCCCGCTGCACGGCCGACCTGCTCGCCGCCGTGCCCGGCCTGCGGGTGCTCACGACGTCCCGGGCACCGCTCGCCATCGCGGGCGAGGTCGTCGCACCCCTCGGACCGCTGCCGGTCGAGGCCGACGGTGCGGCGGTCCGGCTGTTCACCGAACGCGCCCGTGCCGCTCGGCCCGGTGCGGTGCTGCCCGTGGACGCGGTGCGCAGGATCTGCACCCGGCTCGACGGGTCGCCGCTCGCCATCGAGCTCGCCGCCGCCCGCATCCGGGGGATGTCGGTCGACGAGGTCGAACGTCGGCTCGACGACCGCTTCGCCCTGCTGCGCGGTGGTGACCGGAGCGCTCCCGAACGGCACCGCACCCTGCTCGCCGTCATCGAGTGGAGCTGGCGGCTCCTCGACGAGGGCGCCCAGGACCTGCTGACCCGCCTCGCACTGTTCCCCGACGGTGTCGCGGTCGAGGCCGTCGAGTCGGTGGCGGAGCCCGGACGGCGGTGGGACGCGCTCGACGACCTCGCCGACCTGGTGGAACAGTCCCTCGTGCAGCTCGTCGAGGTCGAGGGGGAGCCGGTCCGCTACCGACTGCTCGAGACCGTGCGCGAGTTCGGCGCCGCACGCCTGGCGGCGCGGGGCACCACCGAGGCCGTGCGGGCCGCCATGACCGCGTGGGGCCGGGAGCTGTCGGCAGCGCGCAACCTGTTCGCACTGCGGGGTCCGGCGCAGCTCGTCGCGTTCACCGAGGTCCGCCGCGAGGCCGACACGCTCGTCACCCTGCTGCGCTGGGCGATCCGCGCCGACGACGTGCCGACGGTGGCGCACGTCTTCGCGGCGCTCGGCGGGTACTGGACGCTCCGCGGGCTGCACCGCGAGGTCGCCGCGACCGCACCCGACGTCGTCGCGGCGCTGCGGTCGCGCGTGCCGGCGCCGGCCGACCGCACCGCGACGGTGATCGGCCTCGTGATGTGCGGTGCGACCGCGGTGTTCACCGACCTCCGCACCACCGCCCGGGCGATCAGCGGACTCCGGGAGCTGCACCGCTCCGGGCGTGCCGAGGACCCGGTCGTCGACGCGCTCGCCGGGCTCCTGCTCGCCCTGCCGCGACCCGAGCAGGGCTCCGCCGAGCTGGCACGGCTGCGTGCCCACCGGGAGCCCGCGGTCGCCCTGCTCGGCCACCTGCTCAGCGCGCCGCTGGCCGAGAACGACGGCGACCCGGCCGGGGCGCTGCGGTACATCCGGCGTGCGGAGGAGCTGGCACGGACGACCGGAGAGGCCTGGACCACGGGCACCGTCGCGGTCACGCTGACCCAGCTGCTCGCGCAGTCCGGGCGGTACCGGGAGTCCCTCGCCGCCGCCGTCACCGCCCGGGAGGACCTCGAGCTGTTCGGGGCGGAGGACGACCTGTACGAGATCGGGTGGACCGTCGGTCTCGCCTCGGCCGCGACCGGCGACGTCGACCGTGCACGTGCCGTCGCAGCAGACCTGCGGCACCGGCCCGACGGCGGCCGCGGCGGGTTCGACGACCGCGGGCTGATCGCCGTGCTCGCGGTCGCGATCACCGCCGAGTGCGCGCGGTACGAGGGCGACCTCGCCGGGGCCGCGGCGGCGTACGCCGCGGCCTGGGACGTCGTGCAGCCCGGTCGCGGACCCGCCGCGCACTGGGCGCTGACGGCGGGGGCGGCACGCATCGCGGCGGTGGACGAGGCGGGCGCGGGCCGGACCGACGGCGCGGCCCCGGGCCTCCCGGCAGCCGAACTGGCGGTCGCCCGCCGGATCCGTGTCGGCACCCTCGTGCAGCTGCGGCTCCGCCAGGCCCGCCGGGACGTGCCCGTCATCGGGACGGCACTCGCCGGGCTCGCGATCGCCTACGCGCGCACCGGACGTCCGGACACGGCTGCCGCGTGCTGGGGCACGCTCACGCGGATCGGCTCGCGGCAGGACTTCGCGGTGCTCGCGCACGCCCGGCTGCGACCGCTGCTCGCCGAGGCCGTGGGGGAGCCGGCGCTCGCCGACGCCGAGACGGCCGCGGCTGGCAGGGACCGGACCGAGGCCGTCTCGTGGGTGCGGCGCGTGCTCGAGGACGCTCGCCTGCCCGGCTGACCGGCGTCCGGTCCGTCCGCTCCCGGACGGTCGCCCGGACCGTCAGGCCTTCCGCATGTACGCGCGGACCGTCAGCGGGGCGAACACCGCGACGACCACGGCCGCGCCGAGCAGGCTCAGCCAGAGGTCGCCGCCGACCACGCCGTGGTTCACCAGGTCGCGCACCGCGGTGATGAGGTGCGAGACCGGGTTGACCTCGGTGAACCAGCGCAGCCAGGCGGGCAGCGTGTCGGTCGGGACGAAGGCGTTCGACAGGAACGTCAGCGGGAACAGCACGAGGTTCGCGATGCCGGAGACGCTCGACGCGGTCCGGGCGATGACCCCGAAGTACGCGAAGACCCAGCTGATCGCCCACGCCACCACGATGACGAGCAGCGCCGCGAGGAGCACGGCGCCGAGTCCGCCGGCGGGGCGCAGCCCCATGACGATGCCCACCACGAACGTGATCGTCGTCGCGATGGCGTAGCGGACGGTGTCGGCGAGCAGGGCCCCGGCGAGCGGGGCGATCCGGGCGATCGGGAGCGACCGGAACCGGTCGAACACGCCCTTGTCCATGTCCTCGCGGAGCTGCACGCCGGTGACGACCGAGGACGTGATCGCCGTCTGCACGAGGATGCCGGGGATGATCACGGGCAGGTAGCTGCCGACGTCGCCGGAGATCGCGCCGCCGAAGATGTACGTGAACATCACCGTGAAGACGATCGGCATGAGCGTGACGTCGAACAGCTGCTCGGGGGTCCGGCGGATCTTCACGAGTCCGCGGTACGCCATCGTGAACGACTGGCGGACGGTGGGGGCCAGGCCGGTGCCGCCGATCCCGGGTCGGGGTGTCACGCGGGGCGACGACGTGGTGGTGGGGGTCGGGGCGAGGGTGGTCATGCGGGGCTCCCTTCGAGCGCGCGCTCGGACTCGGTGTCGGTGTCGGTGTCGGCGTCCGCAGACGTCGGCGAGCCGGTGATGGTGAGGAAGACCTCGTCGAGGGTCGGCTTCTGCACGCTCATCTCGGCGAGGGAGACGCCCGCGTCGCGGAACGACACGAGCAGGTCGGTGACCCGGTCGGGCGCCGTCATCGGGGCGGTGAGCCGCGCGCCCTCCGGGCTGACGACCGCCGGGGTGCCCAGCACGCGCTCGACGAGCGACGCCGCGGTCGCGAGGGCGTCCGCATCCGCGTCCGCCAGGCGGAGCTGCAGCGAGGCCGTGCCGACCGAGGACTTCAGCTCGTCCGCGGTGCCCTCGGCCACGACACGTCCGTGGTCGATGACGGCGATGCGGTCGGCGAGCTGGTCGGCCTCGTCGAGGTACTGCGTCGTGAGCAGGACGGTCGACCCGGTCGCGACGAGCTCGCGGATCGTGTCCCACATCTGCGCCCGGGTGCGCGGGTCGAGGCCGGTCGTCGGCTCGTCGAGGAAGATGAGCGGCGGCTGCGCGATGAGGCTCGCCGCCAGGTCGAGCCGGCGGCGCATGCCCCCGGAGAACTTCTTGAGCGGACGCGACGCCGCCTCGGACAGCCCGAAGCGCTCGAGCAGCTCGACCGCCTTGCGCTTCGCGTCGCCGCGGGAGAGGCCGAGCAGCCGCGCGAAGATGACGAGGTTCTCGGTGGCGCTGAGGGTCTCGTCGACGCTCGCGTACTGCCCCGTCACCCCGATCAGGGAGCGGACCGTCTGCGGCTCGCGGCGGACGTCGTGCCCGAAGACGCGGGCCTCGCCGCCGTCCGGCCGCAGCAGGGTCGCGAGCATCGAGATGGTGGTCGTCTTGCCGGCGCCGTTCGGGCCGAGCACGCCGTAGACCGTGCCGGCCTCGACGCGGAGGTCGACCCCGTCCACGGCACGGTTGCTGCCGAACGTCTTGACGAGGCCGGTCGCCTCGACGGCGAGTGGTGTGGTGGTCATCGCACAGGTCCTTTCGTCGATGTCGGGACGATCGTGCCGCCGGCCGCTCACGCGGCACTGACGTGGCGCTGACACGGTCGGACGCTCTCCGTCAGCGGGGCGGGCGCGGTCGTCGTCGGCGGGGCCGGACGGGAGGCCCGTCCCGGCCCCGGTACGCTCGCTCCCGTGGCAGGGACGGACGACTCGGGTGCCGGTGTCGGCGGTGCCGTGCGGCTGCGGCTGGACGTCGCCTACGACGGGGCTGCCTTCTCGGGCTGGGCCCGGCAGCCCGGCCTGCGGACCGTGCAGGGCGCGCTCGAGTCCGCGCTCGCCACGGTCTTCACCCGGTGGGGCGCGCCGCCGCAGCTGACGGTCGCCGGTCGGACGGACGCCGGGGTGCACGCCACCGGGCAGGTCGCCCACGTCGACCTGACCGCGGAGCAGTGGGGTGCGCTCACCCGTCCGCGGCGGTCGTCGCCGGACGGCCCTCCTCGCACCTCGCTCGACGGACTCGTCAAGCGCGTGAACGGTCTCGCCGGGGCGACGGGCGACGTCGTCGTCACGCGCGCGTCGGTCGCACCGGACGGCTTCGACGCCCGGTTCTCCCCGCTCTGGCGGCGCTACGAGTACCGGGTGGCGGACGCCGACGCCCCGCGCGACCCACGTCGCCGCGGGCACACGCTCTGGCACCCGACGCGCCTCGACCCGGCGGCGATGGAGCGCGGTGCGCTGACGTTGCTCGGGCTGCACGACTTCGCGACCTTCTGCAAGCCGCGCGAGGGCGCGACCACGATCCGGACGCTGCAGGAGTTCCGCTGGGACCGCGAGCCGGACGGCGTGCTGGTGGCGCGCCTCCAGGCCGACGCGTTCTGCCACTCCATGGTGCGGGCGATGGTCGGGGCGACCATCGCCGTCGGGGAGGGCCGCTTCGGCCCGGACCGCCTCGAGGAGCTGCGGGTCGCGCAGCAGCGCACGAGCGCGTTCAAGGTCGCACCCGCGGCCGGTCTGACCCTCACCGAGGTGGGCTACCCGGGGGACGACGAGCTCGCGGCCCGGGCGGCGCAGACCCGTGCGCGCCGGACGGACGACGAGCCGGACGCCGGTACCGTCGGGGGATGAGCTCCCGCAGGCCCCGGTCCGTCGTCTCCGTGGCACCCGGTGTGGTGTTCGTCGAGGGGCCGGTCTCGAACTGGGTCGTGCTCGCCGAGGAGGACGGCGTCGCGCTGATCGACGCCGGCTACCCCGCGGACACCGCGCTCGTCCTCGACACCGTGCGCTGGGCGGGGCACGACCTCGGCGACCTCCGACGCATCTACGTCACGCACGGGCACGTCGACCACGTCGGGGGCATCCCGGGGATCCTCGAGCGGTACCCGCACGTGCAGGTCCTGGCGCACGCCGACGAGCTCGACAACGTGCGCGGGCCGCAGCGGCAGCAGGTCCGGCCGGCGGAGATCGGCGGGCGTCTCGCCGCACCGCGGACGTTCCGCTGGCTGGCGCGGGCCGTCGGTTCCGACGCCCTGCGTCCCGTGACCGTCCCCACCGCCAGGGCCTTCACCGCGCAGGACTTCGCGGGGCGTGCGATGACGCCGTTCCCCGCCGTCGGGCACACGGCCGGCTCGACCGCGTACCTGTTGCCGGCCGCGAACGCGATCGTCACCGGGGACGCGGTCGTCTCGCACCACGACACGCTCCCGGGGTCGTGGCAGCCGCGGCCACGCATGATCACGCCGTTCTTCACCGCGGACCAGGCGACGGCGCTCGAGTCCGCGCGGGCGCTGCCGATCCCGGAGATCGTGCTGCCCGGGCACGGACCGGCCGTGCACCGGGTCGGCAGCGGGTGGGTACCGGTCGCCGGCTGAGCCCGCCGCCGGGCACCGTCCCGTCGCCACGCGGCGCACCCCGGACGGGGGTGGACCGGATCGTTCACCTGCCGGAAACCTGAGTGGCCCCGCAGATCGCTAGCGTGCTGGAGTCCCCCTCCTCCTGCCGAAGGTCAGCATGCCCAACCTCCTGCGGCGCACCGTGCTGTGCGCCACGGTGGCAGCGACGCTCGTCGCCGCCCCGCTCGTCTCCGTCTCCACCGCCGTCGCGGACCCCGCTGGCACCGGCCTCGTCATCGCCGAGGCGTACCTGAAGGGCGGCAGCGCGAACCAGCCGTTCGCGAACAAGTTCGTCGAGATCGCGAACCCGACCGACACCGCCGTCGCCGTGGACGGGTGGTCGATCCAGTACCGGGCCGCCGCGAACACCGGCACGCCGTCGGTCGGCAAGCTCAGCGGCACCGTCCCCGCACACGGGTCGTACCTCGTGCAGATGGGCTCGAACGGGACGAACGGCCAGGCGCTGCCCACCCCCGACGCCGTGACCGGCCTCAACCCGTCCGGGTCGACCGGCACGCTCGTCCTGTCCGACCAGGCCACGGCGCTCACGCTGCCGGTCGGCTCGGTCACCACCGGGACGCCCGGCGTCGTCGACCTGCTGGGCTACGGCACGTCGAACACCTTCGAGACCGCCGTCGCGCCGACCGGGACGGCGAACTCCGTGCCGGACGCGCTGCACCGCGACGGCACCGTCGACACCGACTCCAACGCGGCGGACTTCGCCCTGGGCTCGACGGTGACGCCGGAGAACTCCGGTGGCGCCGGCACGACGCCGACCGATCCGGGCACCCCCACCGATCCGGGCACCCCCACCGACCCCGGCACGCCGACCACGCCTGCCGAAGCGGTCACGATCGCCCAGCTGCAGGGCACGGGTCCCGCGTCGCCGTACGTGGGGAAGCGCGTCGTCACCGAGGGCGTCGTGACCGCGGTCTACGCCACGGGTGGGCTGAACGGCTACACGATCCAGACCGCCGGCACGGGCGGGGCGGTCGACCTCGCCACCCACACTGCGTCGGACGCCGTGTTCGTGTTCTCCGCCGCGACCGCGGGCAGCGTCGCCATCGGGGACGCCGTGCGCCTCACGGGCACGGTCGCCGAGTACAACGGCCTCACCGAGCTCGAGGTCGGCTCGACCGCCGACGTCGAGGAGCTCCCCGCCGCGGGCGTCGTGCAGCCGGTCCCGGCCACGCTGACCCTGCCGCGCACGGACGCGCAGCGCGAGTCGCTCGAGAGCATGCTGATCGCGCCGCAGGGCGACTACACGGTCGCCGACAACTACACGACGAACCAGTACGGCGAGATCGCGCTCGCCGCGGGGACGAAGCGCCTGATCCAGCCGACCGAGGTCGCCCGCCCGGGCAGCGCCGAGGCCGCAGCGGTCGCCGCCGACAACGCCGCGCGCACGGTGGTCCTCGACGACGGCGCGAGCACGAACTTCCTCAGCGCCGCGAACCAGTCGGTCCCGGTGTCCTGGCTCACGCAGGGCCCGGTCACGGTCGGTGCCGCAGCGACCTTCTCGGAGCCGGTCGTCCTCGACTACCGCAACGACACCTGGAAGTTCCAGCCGACGTTGCCGATCACCGGTGCGACGCCCGCGGCAGACCTGCCCGCGTCGTTCTCGCAGGTCCGCACCGCGGCACCCGAGAACGTCGGTGGGGACCTCAAGCTCGCCGGGTTCAACGTGCTGAACTACTTCCCGACCACGGGCGACCAGCTCACCGGCTGCACGTACTACACCGACCGCGACGGCGACCCCGTGACCGTCCGCGGTGGCTGCGACGCCCGTGGCGCCGCGAACGCCGACGACCTCGAGCGCCAGCAGGTGAAGATCGTGAAGGCGATCAACGCCCTCGGCGCCGACGTGGTCTCCCTCGAGGAGATCGAGAACTCAGCACGGTTCGGCAAGGACCGCGACGCCGCCGTCGGCACGCTCGTCTCCGCGCTGAACGCGGCGACCGGCCAGGACACCTGGGCGTACGTGCCGTCCCCGGCGGTGCTGCCCGCGAGCGAGGACGTCATCCGCCTGGCCCTCATCTACAAGCAGGACCGCGTCGCACCCGTCGGCGAGTCGACCATCCTCGACGACCCGGCCTTCGCGAACGCCCGCCAGCCCGTCGCGGACGCCTTCCGCCCGGTCGGCGGGGACGCGGACGACGACTTCCTGGTGATCGCGAACCACTTCAAGTCGAAGGGCTCCGGCTCGGGCGCGGACGCCGACCAGGGCGACGGCCAGGGTGCCTCGAACGCGTCCCGCGTGGCGCAGGCGACGGCGCTCGCCGCGTTCTCGACCACCGAGCAGGAGAAGTACGGCACGGACAGGGTGTTCATGCTCGGCGACTTCAACGCCTACAGCGAGGAGGACCCGATGGTCGTCCTGCGCGACGCGGGCTACACCGACCTCGGGCCGGCGAAGGACCCGACCGAGTACTCCTACGTGTTCAGCGGCCTGAGCGGTTCGCTCGACCACGTGCTGGCCTCACCCGCGGCGCTCGAGGCCGTGACCGGCGTGGACATCTGGAACATCAACTCGACCGAGTCGGTGGGCCTGGAGTACAGCCGCTACGACTACAACGTCACCGACCTGTACCGCGACGACGTGTACCGGGCGAGCGACCACGACCCGATCCTGGTCGGCTTCGACCTGGCCGAGGACGAGACCCCGACGCCGGGTGACGGTGGGACGCCGGGCAACGGCGGGACCCCCGGCGGACCCGGCCACGGCGGCGACCACCCGGGCAAGCCGGGTCACGGCGGCGACCACCCGGGCAAGCCGGGTCACGGTGACGGGAAGCCGGGCAAGCCCGGCCACGGTGACGGGAAGCCGGGCGGGCCGGGTCACGGTGGCTTCGTCGCGGACGTCGTCCGTGTCGTGCTCGGTGTGTTCGGCTGGCTGCGTGGGCTGTTCGGCTGAGGTGACCGCGGCCCGGACGTGACCGTGTGACGGACGGGAGGCGCGGTGTCGGACGGCACCGCGCCTCCCGTCCGTCACGGCCCCGTTCGACAAGGCGAGCCGCGTCGGGTAGGCTCTCACCTTGGTCTGTGCGCCCCGTGCGCCGGACAGTCAGATGAGCCCTCCACCGGGCAGTTCCACGAGCATCGCCCGCGGAACACCCACCGGAGCGGGATTCACGGACTCCTCACCTCGACACGAAAGCAGCACTCCTGTGACTCGTACGTTCTCCCCGAAGCCGGCAGACGTCCAGCACGACTGGATCGTCATCGACGCGACCGACGTCGTCCTCGGCCGTCTCGCCACCCACGCCGCGGCGCTCCTGCGCGGCAAGCACAAGGCCACCTTCGCCCAGCACATGGACATGGGTGACTACGTCATCATCATCAACGCGGACAAGGTCGCCCTCACCGGCTCCAAGCTCGCGAAGAAGGTCTACTACCGTCACTCGGGCTACCCGGGCGGCCTCACGGCGACCTCCTACCCGGAGATGCTCGAGAAGCACCCGACCCGCGCCGTCGAGAAGGCGATCCGCGGCATGCTGCCGAAGAACACCCTCGGCCGTGAGCAGCTCAAGAAGCTGAAGGTCTACGCCGGCGCAGAGCACCCGCACGCCGCGCAGCAGCCCAAGGCGTACACCTTCGACCAGGTCGCACAGTAGTTCCGGCCACGACGACTTCAAGGACTGATAAAACTCATGGCTCAGATCGCTGACTCCCTCGACCAGACCCCGGAGAGCTTCACCACCGAGAGCGCCCCGGCGTCCTCGGAGGCCGCTCCCCGCCAGATCCTCAACGTCTCGGGCGGTGCCGTCGGGCGCCGCAAGGAGGCCATCGCCCGCGTGCGTCTCGTCCCCGGTGGCGGCTCGTTCACGGTCAACGGCCGCACGCTCGAGGACTACTTCCCGAACAAGCTGCACCAGCAGCTGATCAACGACCCGTTCAAGGTGCTCGAGCTCCTCGGCGCCTACGACGTCGTCGCTCGCATCACCGGTGGTGGCCCCTCGGGTCAGGCCGGTGCGCTCCGCCTCGCGATCGCGCGTGCGCTGAACGAGATCGACCGCGAGAACAACCGCGCCACCCTCAAGAAGGCCGGCTTCCTCACCCGTGACGCCCGCGTCATCGAGCGCAAGAAGGCCGGTCTCAAGAAGGCCCGCAAGGCGTCGCAGTTCTCGAAGCGCTAGTCGCGCGACGAACCCGATCGCAATGCCGCGTCTGTTCGGTACCGACGGTGTTCGTGGACTCGCCAACGGCGAGCTGACGGCCGCGCTGGCTCTGGGTCTCGCCCAGGCCAGCGCGGCCGTGCTCACACACGGACACCATGCGGACGCCCGCCGGGCGTCCGGTCGACCGCGCCCCCGCGCGGTCCTGGCGCGCGACCCGCGCGTCTCCGGTGAGTTCCTGGGTGCCGCGGTCGCGGCCGGTCTCGCCTCCGCCGGTGTCGACGTGCTCGACGCCGGGGTCATCCCCACCCCCGCTGCAGCGTTCCTCGTCGCGGACATCGACGCCGACTTCGGCGTGATGATCTCCGCGTCCCACAACCCCGCGCCCGACAACGGGATCAAGTTCTTCGCCACGGGCGGCCGCAAGCTGCCGGACGAGGTCGAGGACCGCATCGAAGCGGCCATGCACGACCAGTCCGCCCCGACGCCCACCGGTGGCGACGTCGGCCGGATCACCCGCTTCGCCGACGCCGAGGACCGCTACGTCGTCCACCTGCTCGGCACGCTGCCGCACCGGCTCGACGGCCTGCACGTCGTGCTCGACTGCGCGAACGGTGCCGCCGCGGGCGTCTCGCCCGAGGTCTTCGTCAACGCCGGCGCTCGCGTCACGCTCATCGGCGCGGACCCGGACGGCATGAACATCAACGACGGTGTGGGCTCGACCCACATCGACAACCTCGCCGCCGCGGTGCTGGCGCACGGCGCCGACGTGGGCATCGCGCACGACGGCGACGCCGACCGGTGCCTCGCGGTGGACGCCGCCGGCAACGCCGTCGACGGCGACCAGATCATGGCGATCCTGGCGCTCTCGCTCCAGGAGCGGGGCCGGCTCGCCGACGACACGCTCGTCGCGACCGTCATGTCGAACCTCGGGCTCAAGCGGGCCATGGCGGACGCGGGCATCACGGTGCTCGAGACCGGCGTGGGCGACCGCTACGTGCTCGAGAAGATGAACGAGGGCGGCTTCTCGCTCGGTGGCGAGCAGTCCGGCCACATCATCTTCAACGACTACGCCACCACCGGCGACGGCGTGCTGACGGGCCTGCACCTGGTGGCCGAGATGGCCCGCACGGGCAAGAGCCTGCAGGAGCTCGCGTCGTGCATGACCGTCTTCCCGCAGGTGCTCCTCAACGTGCGCGGTGTCGACCGCCACGGGCTGGACGACCAGGGCGTGCAGGACGCGATCGCCGCGGCGACCGAGGCCCTCGGCGACGCCGGTCGGGTGCTGCTGCGCCCGTCGGGCACCGAGCCCGTCGTCCGCGTGATGGTCGAGGCGGCGTCGCAGGAGGATGCGCAGCGGGTCGCCGAGGAGCTGGCCGCCGTCGTGCGCGACCGGCTGGCGATCGACGCGGCCGCGTAGGGCACTCGCACGCGACGTCCCGGGTCGTCGGAACAACCGGAAGCGGCTCGCGCCACGGAATCCCGTGGCGCGAGCCGCTTCTCGTTGTGCGGGGCCAGGACGGTCTGCAGCGAGCGCTGCACGCTGCACGGCCACGAGCGGCTGACCGGCCCGCCGGCCCGCCGGTCACCCTCCGTAGTCGGCGTACCGCGTCGTCTCGACGACGTTCCCGAGCACGAACGGGTGCGTCCGACCGTGCTCGACGGCCCACTGCACCCACGCCGTCTGCACGGGCATGAGCAGCCACACCGCCACGGTGACGCCGAGCACGCCGGCGAGGGTGAGTCCCATCACGGTGTGCTCGTCGAACCGGCTCGCGCCTCGGCGGGCGACCGCGACGGCGAACCCGACGAGGGCGATGCCGACGGTCAGGAGCGTCGTCCCGAGGGCCGGCGACGACCGGAAGTCGAACTCCTGCCCGGCGTGGACGAAGGTCGTGCTCCAGCTCGAGCCGGGCTGCTGGAACAGGATGCAGAGCACCACGATGAGGACCAGCCAGCGGGCGTCCTTCGTGAGCTGCGACGGCGCGGGCCGCGGGCGCAGCACCGGTTCGGTCAGCTGTCGTTCGTCCCCCATGGCGTGACCGTAGCACCGCGGGAGGCGCGTGGCGGGGGTGATCCGCGCCTCCCGTCCGAAGCCGCACACCGAGACTCGGCCGAGCGGACACTTTCGTCCTGCACAGGGGACGGAAGTGTCCGCCTGGCCGAGTCTCGGTCGACCGGGGTCGCGCTACCGCAGGTGGCGCTCGGCGGCCTCGACGACGTTCTTCATGAGCATCGCGCGGGTCATCGGCCCGACCCCGCCCGGCGTGGGCGACAGGAACCCGGCGACGGACGCCACGGCGGGGTCGACGTCGCCGCGCAGCTTCGCCTTGCCCGTCTCCGGGGAGACGACGCGGCTGATGCCCACGTCGATGACAGCGGCACCCGGCTTGACCCAGTCCGGCTGCACGAGCCCGGCGACCCCGGCCGCGGCGACGATGATGTCGGCGCGACGGCACTCGGCGGCGACGTCCTCGGTCAGCGAGTGCGTGAGGGTGGCGGTCGCCTCGAGCCGGGTGAGCAGCAGGCCGAGCGGACGACCGACCGTCAGGCCCTGGCCGATGATCGTCACGTGCTGCCCGCGGATCGGGACGTCGTAGGCCTCGAGCATCGCGACGATGCCCCGCGGGGTGCACGGCAGCGGGGCGTCGATCGTGCCGGCGCCACCGGGCACGGCGAGCACGAGCTCACCGAGGTTCGTCGGGTGCAGTCCGTCGGCGTCCTTCGCCGGGTTCATCAGCTCGAGCATCGGGATCGGGTCGATGCCCTGCGGCAGCGGGAGCTGCACGATGAACGCGGTGACCCGGGGGTCGTCGTTCATCTGCAGGATCGCGGCGCGGATGTCGGCAGCCGAAGCGGTCTCCGGGAGGTCGATGCGGACCGAGTCGAGCCCGATCTGTGCCGAGTCCTTGTGCTTGCCGGCGACGTACGACACCGACCCCGGGTTCGCGCCGACCATGATCGTGCCGAGCCCGGGCCGGAACCCGTGTTCGTGCAGGCGGTCGATGCGGACCTTCAGGTCGTCGAGCGTGCGCGCGGCGAGGGCGGTGCCGTCGATGCGGACGGCACTGCCCTCCCCCGCCCAGCGCTCACGTGGGAGCGCGGCGCTCACGCGTACAGGGGGAACGCGTCGGTCAGGGCCTTCACCCGTGCCGAGAGCGCTGCGATGTCCGGGTTCGGCATGAGCGTCAGCGCGATGATGTCGGCCACCTCGGTGAACTCGGCGTCGCCGAAGCCGCGGGTCGCCAGCGCCGGGGTGCCGATGCGGACACCCGAGGTGACCATCGGCGGGCGCGGGTCGAAGGGGACGGAGTTGCGGTTCACGGTGATGCCGACCTCGTGCAGCAGGTCCTCGGCCTGCTTGCCGTCGACCTCGGACTCACGGAGGTCGACGAGCACCAGGTGCACGTCGGTGCTACCGGTGAGGACGTCGATGCCGGCGGCCTTCGCGTCGGGCTGCGTGAGCCGGTCCGCCAGCAGGCGGGCACCGCGCAGCGTGCGCTCCTGGCGGTCCTTGAACTCCGGCTGGCCGGCGAGCAGGAACGCGGTGGCCTTCGCGGCGATCACGTGCATGAGCGGACCGCCCTGCTGGCCCGGGAACACCGCGGAGTTCAGCTTCTTGAAGAGCGACTCCTCGTTGGACAGGATGATGCCCGAGCGGGGACCGGCGAGCGTCTTGTGCACCGTCGACGACACGACGTGGGCGTGCGGCAGGGGCGACGGGTGCAGGCCCGCGGCGACGAGCCCGGCGAAGTGCGCCATGTCCACCCAGAGCGTCGCGCCGACCTCGTCCGCGATCTCGCGGAACTTCGCGAAGTCGAGCTGGCGGGGGTACGCCGACCAGCCGGCGATGAGGACCTTCGGCTGGTGCTCGATGGCCTTCGCACGGATGTCGTCGTAGTCGACCTCGAACGTCTCCGGGTCGACGCCGTAGGACACCGCGTTGTAGATGCGGCCGGAGAAGTTGAGCTTCATGCCGTGCGTCAGGTGACCGCCGTGGGCGAGCTCGAGGCCGAGGATCGTGTCCCCGGCGGAGGCGATGGCGTGCAGCACCGCGGCGTTCGCGCTCGCGCCGGAGTGCGGCTGCACGTTCGCGTAGGCGGCACCGAACAGGGCCTTCGCCCGGTCGATGGCGAGCTGCTCGGCGACGTCGACGAACTCGCAGCCGCCGTAGTAGCGCTTGCCCGGGTAGCCCTCGGCGTACTTGTTCGTCAGGACGGAGCCCTGCGACTCGAGGACGGCGCGCGGGACGAAGTTCTCGGACGCGATCATCTCGAGGGTGTCGCGCTGGCGGCCGAGCTCGTTCTGCAGCACGGCGGCGATCTCGGGGTCGACCTCGGCGAGCGGGGCGTTGAACGTGGACTGCGCGGTGGCGGGCGTCAGATCGGTGATGGACACGGGACTCCTCGTTGTCTGAGTCGCCGCGCGGACGCGACGAGGTGGACGGGTGGGCGCGGCCCAGGCGTACGGCCGCGCTCCGTGTCAGGTGTCGCTCCCCGATGGTGACCCATCCAACGCCAGTCGCGACCCGTCGATCGTACCGAGCGCGCACGTTCGTGTCACCCTTGGGGACATGCACCCGAGCATCCCCGTCGACGCATGACGCTGATCAGCCCCGACGTCGAGGAGCGCACCGACCTCGCCGCGCGCCTCGACGTGCCGTGGGTCACCGTGGTCTGGGACGACCCGGTGAACCTGATGTCCTACGTCACCTACGTCTTCCAGAGCTACTTCGGCTTCTCGCACGCCCGGGCCGAGCGACTCATGCGCCAGGTGCACGACGACGGCCGGGCGATCGTCGCGACCGGCGCCCGCGAGGCCATGGAGCGCCACGTCGAGGCCATGCACGGCTACGGCCTGCAGGCCACCGTCGACCGCGCGGCGGGACCGGACGCGTGATCCCCTTCAGCCGGCGCCAGGACGGTGTGCACCTCGCCATGTCCGAGGGCGAGCGCGCCGTCCTCACGTCGCTCACCGAACAGCTGCAGCAGGTGCTCGGCGGTGACCTCGCGTCCGACCCCGTCGCCGCGCGGATGTTCCCGGACGCCTACCCGTCGGACACCGAGGCGAGCGACGAGTTCCGCCGTTGGACGCATGCGGACCTGCTCACCCAGAAGACCGCGAACGCCGGCGTCGTGCACGACTGGCTGACCGGTGCGCGGGACGGCGCGATGACCCCGCCGGACGAGCAGGCCTGGCTCCGGTGCCTCACCGACCTGCGGCTGACGATCGCGGAGCGGCTCGGCATCACCGACGCCGCGTCGGAGGAGGCCTCGTCCTCCGGGGACGCCGGCCTCGGCCTGCGCGACGTCTACGACTGGATCGGGTACGTGCAGGAACACCTCGTCACGACCCTCACCACCCGCTGACGGGACGGCCGGGAGGCGCGGCGCACGTCCCGCCTCGTCAGTACCGGCCCGTCAGCTGGTCGCGGTGGTCACGGTGGTCGCGGTGGTCGCGATGGTCGCGGTGGCCGCGGTGGCCGCGCATCTGGGCGAGCAATGAGGGGTCGGCACCATCTGATCAGAAGGCAACCTTGCAAGGTGCCCTGTTCAGTCGTACTGTTCCACCGTGGAACCGATCGACACGCTCGCAGACGACCTGCTGACCCTGCACGGTCGCATCCGCCGCACGCTGCTCGCCGGGAAGGCCGACGAGGTCACCGCGTCCCAGACCGCCGCGCTCGGTCGGCTCCTGCGCCACGGCGAGAGCACCGTCGCCGACCTCGCGCGCGCCGAGGGGGTCCGCCCGCAGTCGATGGGCGCGACCGTGCAGGCCCTCGTCGACCTCGGGCTCGCCGAGCGTCGCCCCGACCCGACGGACGGCCGCCGCACGCTCGTCCGGGCCACGGAGACGGGCTCCCGAGCCCGCGCCGACGCATGGACCACCCGGACCCGGGTGCTCGCGGACCGTCTCGCCGCGCTGCCCGACGAGGACCGGGTGACGGTCGCCCGCGCCCTCGCGATCCTCACGCCGCTCACCGACGACTGACCCCAGGAAGAAGCCCCCTCACGTCCACGTCGACCTCCCCCGTCCCGACCGTCCCCGACGCCGGCACCACCGGCGGCAGCGGCTTCGGCCCGAAGCTGCTCGTCCCCGTCCTGGTCGGTCCGCTGCTCAACCCGATCAACACGACGATGGTGTCCGTCGCCCTCGCGCCGATCTCCCGCGACCTCGGCATCGGCGCCTCGCAGGCGATCTGGTTGGTCGCCGCGCTCTACCTGGCGAGCGCGGTCGCGCAGCCGACGATGGGCAAGCTCGCCGACCGGTTCGGCCCGAAGAAGGTCTTCCTCACCGGACTCGTGATCGTCGGCGTCGCCGGCGTCGTGCCCGAGGTGCTGACCGGGTTCGGCGGGGCGGTCGCCGCACGGGTGCTGATCGGGATCGGGACGTCGTCGGCGTACCCGGCCGCCCTCACCACCCTGCGGCAGCACTCCGCCAGGATCGGGAAGCCGACACCGCCACTCGTGCTCGGGGCGCTCTCGATCACCTCGCTGGTCTCCGCTGCGGCCGGACCGCCCCTCGGCGGCGCACTGATCGCGGCGTTCGGCTGGCACGCGATCTTCCTGGTGAACGTCCCGCTCGCCGTGTTCGGCCTCGTCGTCGCCGCGATGTGGCTGCCGTCCGACCGGCTCCGACCCCGTGACGCCGAGCAGCTGCCGGTCCGGACCGCGCTCGACCCGCTCGGCATGGTGCTCATGACCGGCACGGTGTCGGCGCTCCTGGTGTTCCTGCTCGACCTCGGCGCCGGACTCTGGTGGCTGCTCGCGGTCGCCGTCGTGCTGATCGTGGCGCTCGTGCTCTGGGAGCTGCGCGCGACGAAGCCCTTCGTCGACGTCCGCCTGCTCGTCCGGAACGGCGCGCTGTCCCGCACCTACGCGCGGCTGTTCCTGACCTACCTGCTCGCCTACACGATGACGTACGGGTTCTCGCAGTGGGTGCAGGACGTCGCGGGCTACCCGAGCGACGTCGCCGGGTACCTGCAGCTCCCGGCAGCCGTCGTCGCCGGGGTGGTGTCGTTCATGGTCGCCCGCCGCACCGCCGTCCGCCGGCCGCTCGTCGTCGCGGCGCTCGTCCCCCTGGTCGGCGCCGGGCTCCTGCTCCTGCTGCACGCCGGGTCGCCGCTCGTGCTGCTGCTCGTCGTACCGGCGCTGTTCGGGGTGCCCCAGGCGCTGGCGTCGGTGTCGAACCAGGCGGCGCTGTACAAGGTGGTGCCCTCGGAGTACATCGGTACCGCCGCCGGACTGTCGCGCACGAGCATCTACATCGGCGCGATCGCGGCGTCCTCGCTGATCGGCGGGGTGTTCGGCCAGGCCCCGACCACGCCGGACCTGCACGTGCTCGCGTGGGTGATGCTCGGCGTCGGCGTGCTGCTCAGCGTGCTGACGCTCGCAGACCGGGCGCTGGCGCGGGCGGACCGGCGCTGACGTGGCGCGTCAGTGCTCGGCGCCGATCGCCGCTTCGATCTGGTCGGCCCAGTCGGTCAGCCTCCGCTCGACACCCGCCAACTCGGCGGGGGTCACGCCGTACTCACGCACACGCCGCGAACCGATCCTCCGCACCTGTCGGAGCGCCTCGGCGAAGAGCTGTCGATCGAAGCCGTCGTCGTGTTCGGCTGCGCCGTCGAGGAGCTCGGCGTCCGAGAACCTCCCGCTCCGGCGGATCGCGTCGACGTCGAGGTAGTCTCGCGCTTCCGCACGCGAGAACAAGGCTGCAACCTTGTTCGACACCGCGTCGTACTCGTCGAGCACCGGGCCGAGGGCGAGCACGACGGGTTGCCGAGCGCGCCAGTCGACTCCCAGGTCGACCTCGACCACCTCACCATCGAGCGTGACCCGCAGCCTGGCGAAGAGCTCGAAGCGTCTGGCGACGGTGACGACGAAGCCCTCGGAGGCGAGCTGCGCGATGACATCGCCGAGAGCGCGCTCGAACCCACCTGCGTCCCGTCGGTCGGTGAAGAGGTCCACATCAGCAGTGGGGCGAGCCGTGAACCCGTGCTCACGGATGGCACCCGACCCTGCCAGTGCGAACCCGGAGTCGTCGGTCGCGGCGAGGGCGATCGACGCCACGCGTCGCTGCATCGCCTCGCTCGCGATCACGAGACGAGTTCGGGGAACCGGCTCTCCCACGCACGTCGGATCCGGACGGGCAGGAAGAGCCGCGACCACCATCGCCGGAGGACCGCCGGACTGACCAGGGCCTGGACGTCAGCAAGCGTGCCCTCACGCAGGGTTGCTTCGTACGCCTTCGCGACATCGTCCCAGTGGGCCAGGTCGACGACCGGGTCGGGCCCCCAGTACACCGTGTCGGGGAGCCGGAGCGAGCCCTCGGCCGGGCCCGTGAGATCGTCCAAGCTGGCGGGCACGGCGAAGCCGCGCGTGGCCTGGGTGCGGACCCGCACCGCTGAGTCGATCGTCATCGCACCCTCCCCTCTCCAGGGTACCGATGCCCCCACGACAGGACCAGCCCCTGTGGACGCGGCGCCCGGCGGTCAGCCCCGACCTGTCGGCGACGTGGGCCGCACGTCGGACGCGCCACGGGCCTCCCGGCCGGACCGCCGGAGCGCCCCGGTACCCTGATCTCCGTGACCGCCCCGAACCCCACGCACTGGACCCTCACGCTCGTCTGCGACGACCAGCCCGGGATCGTGCACGCCGTCTCCGGAGCCGTGGTCGCGGCGAACGGCAACATCACCGAGTCGCAGCAGTTCTCGAGCGCCGACACGAACTCGTTCTTCATGCGCCTGCAGGTCATGGCGCCGGTCGACCGCGAGACGTTCGAGCAGGCCCTCGCACCCGTCGTCGAGCGCTACGGCATGCGGGTCCAGCTCGACGTGGTCGGGCGTCCGATGCGGACCCTGGTGCTCGTGTCGAAGGCCGGGCACTGCCTGAACGACCTGCTCTACCGGCAGCGCGGCGGCCAGCTGCCGATCGAGGTCCCCCTCGTGCTGTCGAACCACGCCGACCTGTCCGGGCTGGCGGCGTTCTACTCCGTGCCGTTCGAGCACCGACCGGTCACCGACGCGGACGCGAAGCGGGCGATGGAGCAGCGGATCCTCGAGGCCGTCGAGGAGCACGACATCGAACTCGTCGTCCTCGCCCGCTACATGCAGATCCTGTCGCCGGAGCTGTGCGCCGCGCTCGAGGGCCGCGCCGTCAACATCCACCACTCGTTCCTGCCCGGCTTCAAGGGCGCCAACCCGTACCGGCAGGCGCACGCGCGCGGCGTCAAGCTCATCGGTGCGACGGCGCACTTCGTGACGAGCGACCTCGACGAGGGCCCGATCATCGAGCAGAACGTCGTCCGGGTCGACCACACGAAGGAGCCCGCCGAGCTGGTCTCGATCGGCCAGGACGAGGAGTCCCGGACGCTGACGCAGGCGGTGCGCTGGATCGCGGAGGACCGCGTCCTCCTCGACGGCGCCCGCACGATCATCTTCAGGTAGGCACCGCATGACGAACGCACCGCAGAGCCCCGTCGACTGGGGCGACGTCCCGCCGCCCACGGACCCGGCACCCGCACGCCGCCGGGCCTCCGTCTCCGGCTGGACGGTGCTGCGCGTGCTCGTGTGCGCGTTCGGGCTGCTGTCACTGGCGTACTGGGGCTACCTCGCGTGGCCGTTCCCGTTCCCGGGGGTGCTGTTCATGGTCGGGGCACCGCTGTTCGCCGCGGTCGTCTGGTTCCTCTTCCGCTCGCCGCGCTCGCCGATCGACACCGACGTGGTGGGCAAGGTGGTCGTCGAGACCGCGCTGGTGATCGCGGCCGGTGGCGCCTGGGTGTCGCTCGGGCACCCGGTGGTCGGGTTGGTCTTCGTGCTGGTCGCGGCGCTCTCCGGCGTGGTCGCGTTCCGGCGGGAGACGGCGTGAGCTCCGGGCCCGCGTCGGTGTCCGGCCTCGGCTCCGGGTCCGGGTCCGGGTCCGGCTCCGGGTCCGGGTCCAGGTCCGGCTCCGGCTCCGGGTCCGGCTCCGGCTCCGGGTCCGGTCTGGAGGCGCGGCGCACGCTGGTCCGAGCCGGTCGCCTGGTCGACGAGGCCGGTTCCACGGCCGACGGGTGGGTCCTGCTCGCCGGCGACGTGATCGAAGCGGTGGGGTCCGGCGCCGACGCGCCCAGCGCCCCGGACGTGGTCGACCTCGGCGACGCCGTCCTGACGCCCGGGTTCATCGACCTGCACGGGCACGGTGGTGGCGGCGCGGCCTACGAGGACGACACCTTCGACGCGGCGCTCGCCGTGCACCGGACGCACGGGACGACCCGTTCGGTCCTGTCCCTCGTCGCGAACCCCTCGGCAGCGCTCGCGACGTCGCTCGAGCGCATCCGCACCGTCGCCGCGACGGACCCGCTCGTGCTCGGCGCGCACCTGGAGGGGCCGTTCCTCTCCCCCGACAACAGGGGCGCCCACAACGCCGCCCACCTGGTCGATCCGTCGCCGGCGGCCGTGGACGCCCTGCTCGACGCGGGTGCCGGGGTCCTGCGGCAGGTCACGATCGCGCCCGAGCTGCCGGGAGCGCTGGACGCCGTCCGCCGCTTCGTCGACGCCGGGGTCGCCGTCGCCGTCGGACACACCGTCTGCTCGTACGACCAGGCCCGGGCGGCCTTCGACGCCGGTGCCACCGTGCTCACCCACGCGTGCAACGCAATGCCGGGGTTGCACCACCGGGCGCCGGGTCCGATCGCCGCGGCGACCGAGGACGACCGCGTGACGCTCGAGCTCATCCTCGACGGTGTGCACGTGCACCCCGCCGTCGCCCGCGTGCTGCTCCGTGCGGCGCCGGGGCGCGTCGCACTGATCACCGACGCGATGGCCGCGGCCGGGTCGCCCGACGGCTCCTACGCGCTCGGGTCGCTGACGGTGGACGTGGTGGACGGCGTCGCGCGGGTCGCCGGGACGGACACGATCGCGGGTTCGACGCTGACGCAGGACGCGGCGCTGCGGCTCGCCGTGTCGGCCGCCGGAGCGTCGCTGCCCGAGGCGGTCGCGGCGCTGACGAGCGTGCCGGCAGCGGCGCTCGGGCTCGGGGACCGGCTGGGCCGGGTCGCGCCCGGGTACGCCGCGGACCTCGTGGCGCTCTCCCCCGCGCTCGAGGTACAGCGGGTGTGGGGCGCCGGTCGGGAGCTGGTGCCCGCCAGGTCTTGACCGGGACGGCGCGCGGCGGGACCATCTCCGCATGGCGCTCTACGTCTCCTGCCCGGTCGAGAGCGTCGAGCGCGCCACCCCGTCGAAGGTCACGCTCTCGTTCGACCTCGACAGCCGACAGGCCGTCGACGAGCTGGTCGAGCGGGCCCGCGCTGCCGGCGGGCGGATCGGGGACACCGACGAGTACCCGTTCATGTACCAGCGGCAGTTCGACGACCCGGACGGGTACCACTGGTCGCCGTTCTGGATGCACCCCGACACCGCCGGCGCGTGACCTCGTCCGCGCGCTCCCGCCGGACGGTCACTGGTGCAGGAAGTCCTGACGGGGCTGCTCCTGCTCCGGCGCGAAGCGGATCCGCAGCACGGGTCCGCTGTCCTCGGTCGTGGAGCCGCTGACCTCCGCCTCGAGGGCGTCCGGGGTCCGGTCCCACCGCGTGACGGTCCCGGAGCCGAGCACCGCGACGTCGCTGATCGTGCGGGGGAGGAGCGCCGACGCCGACCCGAGCGACCGCAGTCGTACGACGCCGTCGTCGGGCTGGGCGAGCAGGACCGCGTAGAGGGAGTCGCCCGTGACGTCGTGCCGCACGGTGTACCGGACGTCCTCCGCCGTGTACGCCGGAGCGGCAGCGTCGACGAACGACCCGGCGGTCACCGCGGTCGGTCCCTCGGACGGTACGGTCCAGGGCCGGGTGCCGTAGATCGCCTCGCCGTGCAGGCCGAGCCAGTGCCCGATGCCCTCGAGCAGGCGCTGCTCCTCGACCGGGATCGTGCCGTCCGGCTTCGGGCCGACGTTGAGCAGCAGGACCCCGCGCTTCGCGACGACGTCGACGAGCTCGGCGACGAGTTCGCGCACGCTCTTGTACTCGTGCCCCTCGACCCAGCACCAGGAGGTCCGTGACACCGACGTGTCGTTCTGCCACACGGTCGGCTCGGTGCCCGCCACGGCTCCGCGCTCGATGTCGTAGACCGCAGTGCCGGGCGCGAAGGCTCCCCACTTGTAGTTGATGACGACCTCGCGTCCCCACTCGGCCGCCCGGTTGTAGTAGTACGCGGCGAGGGTCTGCAGCACCGGGGCGAACGCCGGTTGCTCGATCCACCAGTCGAACCAGAGCACCTGCGGCCGGTACTTCTCGATGACCTCGACGGTGCGCAGGAGCCAGTCCTCGAGGAACCGCTCGTTCGGAGCCGTCTCCTCACGCTGCGCGGGACCGTAGAAGTCCGACCACCGCGGGTCGAGCACGTCGGAGTCGAACCGGGCACCGCCGTTCATGAAGAACCAGTGCTCGGCACGGTGCGACGAGGCACCGCGGACCATCCAGGCCTCGTCGACCGCTCGGGAGAGGTCGCCGAAGACGTCACGCCGTGGCCCCATCCGTGCGGCACTCCAGCGGGACCGGTCCGTGTCGTACATCGCGAACCCGTCGTGGTGCTCAGCGACGGGCACGACGAACTGCGCACCCGCACGACGGAACAGCGCTGCCCACGCGGCCGGGTCGAAGTGCTCCATCGTGAACGACGGGATGAAGTCCTTGTACCCGAAGTCGCGGTGCTCGCCGTGCGTCGCGAGGTGGTGCTCGTACGCGTCGGTGCCCTGCCGGTACATCTCGCGGGAGTACCACTCGTTGCCGAAGGCCGGGACGGAGTACACGCCCCAGTGCAGGAAGACCCCGAACTTGGCGTCCTCGTACCAGCGTGGAGGCTCGTAGGCGGCCAGGGACGCCCACGTCGCGTCGAAGGGTCCGGCGGCGACGACCTCGTGCACGGCACGCATCGCCTCGGTGTTGTCGCTGACGTCGACCGGCTCCGGGAGCGACTCCGGGTCGAGCGGTCCGTGGCGGTCCGGCATGGGGCACTCCTTCGTGCGTCGGATGCGGTCCCCCACTTCTACCGGTCGAGTTCGGGAGTCGGGTGGGTCACGGATGCCGGCGGTCAGGGCAGCCGGACGACGACCTCGGCGGTCGAGGGCCCACCGCACTGCTCGGACCCGCCGTGCCGTACCCACGTGAAGTGGACGCCACGCTCGACGAGCACCCGGCCGTCCGCGCCGAGGACCGCCACGTGCCCGCGTCCCGCGGTGTCCGACGAGGTCGGCACGGACCACACGTCCCCGTCGTGTTCGACCATGGGGAGCACTGCCGTCGGCGCCGTGCCGTCCGGCAGTGTCCCGACCGCTGGCGCGCCCGGTGTGGCTTCCCCAGGGGCGGTCGGCACGGCTGGTTCGGGCGGCACCCCGGGCGTGCAGTCCGGGCCCTGGCAGACGACGATGCCCGCGACGCCGGACGCCGGGTCCGCGGAACCCGGGACCTCGACGGCGACGGTGTCGGTCCGACCGATCGCCGTGCACGCCGTCGGCCCGATGCCGGCGCAGCCGGTCGTCACGAGCACCAGCACGGCCGATGCCGTGGCGAGTCCCCTCGTCCCCCGACGCATGCGTCCATCGTCACCGATCGATCGCGGACGGGTGGTCACGATCCGGCGACGGTGTCAGGCCGCGACGACGGACAGCAGCCGGAGTCGGTCGTGGCTCTCGGTCCCGGGGACGGCGGTGTAGACGAGCAGCACGTGCGCCTGCTCCGGGTCGAGGAGCACCTGGCAGTGCAGCTCGAGTCGGCCGACCTCCGGGTGGTCGTAGCGCTTGACGGTCCCCGGGACGAGGCCGACCTCCTGCCGGTCCCACAGCGTCCGGAACTCGTCGGAGCGTTGCAGGAGCTCGTCCGCGAGCCGCGCTGCCCGGGACCCGGGACCGCGCCGGGTCGCGACCTCACGCAGTGACGACACGTACAGCCGCGCGGTGGTGTCGCGCTCCTCCGGCGGGAAGAGGTCCCGCGCACCCGGTTCGGTGAACCAGCGCCAGCCGATCGAGCGCGACGGCCCCTGCCGCTGGCTCGCGTCCCCGAACAGTGCGGCGGCGAGCGGCGTCTGCAGGAGCGTCTCGCCGAGTTCCGTGACGACCTCGGCCGGGGTGTCCACCAGGCGGTCGAAGATGCGCATCATGCCCGGGCCCACGTGGTCCGAGCCCGCGCCGGACTCCGGCGGTCGGTGCCCGGCGAGGCGGAAGACGTGGTCGCGTTCCGCCCGGCTCAGGTGGAGCCCCTGCGCGATCGCGGCGACCATCTGCTCGGAGGGCTGCGGACCGGTGCCCCGTTCGAGCCGGGCGTAGTAGTCCGGGGACATGTGGCAGACCGCCGCGACCTCCTCGCGGCGCAGCCCGGAGGTCCGGCGCCGCTGTCCCGGCGGGAGGCCGACGTCGGACGGTTGCAGGGCCTCCCGGCGTCCGCGGAGGAAGGCGCCGAGCGCCGGTCGATCGATCACGGGCCCATCCTCGCCGGTCCGCGTCCTCCGCAGCCACGGTCCGTCAGGTCCTGGTTGCGGTCCGGCCGCCGACGCAGGCTGGCACCAGCCCGACGACGGGCGACGATCCCGAGGAGACCACCGTGCCGACACGACCCATCGACATCACCCTGCCGCGACTGGACGGCACCCGCGCCGTCGTCACCGGTGCGAGCGACGGCATCGGCCTGGGCATCGCGACGGCACTCGCGGGCGCCGGCGCCACGGTCGTGCTCCCCGTGCGCAACCCGAGCAAGGGCGAGGCCGCACGCATCCGGGTGCTCCGCGAACACCCGGACGCCGACGTGCAGCTCGGCGCGATGGACCTGTCGTCCCTCGCCTCGGTGGACGCGTTCGCGGAGTCGATGCGGTCGGCCGGTCAGCCGGTCGGCCTGCTCGTGGGCAACGCCGGGGTCATGACCCCACCCGAGCGGCAGACCACGGCCGACGGCTTCGAGCTGCAGCTCGGCACGAACCACCTCGGACACGTCGCACTCGTCCGCGGACTCCTGCCGCTGCTCCGTTCGGCGCGCGGCCACGTCACGTCGCAGATCAGCATCGTCGCGCGCAGCGGCGCCGTGCACTGGGAGGACCCGAACTGGGAGCGGAGCTACGACGGGATGCGCGCGTACCGGCAGTCGAAGATCGCGTTCGGCCTGTTCGGGCTCGAGCTCGCCCGACGGAGCGCCGACCGCGGATGGGGCATCACGAGCAACCTCGCGCACCCCGGGGTCGCGCCGACGAGCCTGCTCGCCGCGCGCCCGGAGCTCGGTCGGAGCGGCGACACCCCGCAGGTCCGGGTGATCCGCTGGTTGTCCGCTCGGGGCCTGCTCGTCGGGACCCCGAGGACCGCCGGGTTGCCGGCGCTCGTCGCAGCCACCGACCCGGCCGTGCGGGACGGCGGGTTCGTGGGTCCGACGGGTGCCGGCGGTGTCGGCGGAGCGCCCGGACGGACGCCGCTGTGGAAGCCGCTCCGCAGTGCCGAGGACGCCCGACGCGTGTGGGAGCTGTCCGAGGAGCTGCTCGGCACGTCGGTCGCGTGACGTCCGCGACCGGCGCTGTCAGGATGGCCGCATGAGCGTCATGATCTCGGTGTTCGATGCGCAGCGCACCCGCACGAGCGAGAAGTACACCGCGTACCCGCCCGAGGTCCTGCCGATGTTCGTCGCCGAGATGGACTCGGTCCCCGCCGAGCCGGTGCGCGAGGCACTCGAGCGCGCCGTCCGCACCGGGGACACCGGGTACGTCGGGCACACCCGGGTGCTGCCCGAGGTCTTCGCCGACTTCGCCGACCGCCGGTGGGGATGGGACGTCGACCCCGACCTCGTCCGGACCACGACGGACGTGTCGGTGGCGGCGGTCGAGGTGCTCCGGCGGGTCGTCGACCCCGGCGACCAGGTCGTCGTCATGCCGCCCGTCTACCCGCCGTTCTGGGAGTACGTCCGCGAGGCCGGCGGCACCGTGACCGAGGTGCCGCTGCTCGCCCCGGACGGCGAACCCGACCCGTTCGACACCACGGCCGGGTGGCGGATGGACCTCGCCGGGGTCGAGCGCGCCTTCGCCGGCGGCGCCCGGACGGTCCTGCTCTGCAACCCGCACAACCCCCTCGGGCTCGTGCACGCCCGCGACGACCTGGTGGCACTCGCCCGGCTCGCCGCGGAGTGGGACGCCGTCGTCGTCTCCGACGAGATCCACGCCCCGCTCGTGCACGCGGACGCGGTGTTCACCCCGTTCCTCACCTGCGGACCCGAGGCGATCGAGCACGGCGTCGCTCTGACGAGCGCGAGCAAGGCGTGGAACCTGGCCGGGACGAAGTGCGCGCTGATGGTCGGGGCGTCCGAGCGGGCGCGCGGCTGGTTCGACGGGCTGCCCGTCGAGGTCGTCGAGCGCACCGGGATCCTCGGGTACACCGCGAGCGTCGCCGCCTTCCGTGACGGGGAGCCGTGGCTCGCGTCGCTGCTCGCCGAGCTGGCCGGCAACCGCCGTGTGCTCGCCGAGGAGCTCGGCTCGGCCCTGCCCGGTGCTGGGTACCGGCAGCCGCAGGCGTCCTACCTGGCCTGGCTCGACCTGCGCGCCCTGCCGTGGGGCGACGACCCCGCCCTGCAGCTGGTCGACCGGGCGAAGGTCGCGCTGACGAACGGTCGCGACTTCGGGCAGCCGGGCATCGGCCACGCCCGGCTCAACTTCGGCTGCTCCGAGGAGACCCTGCGCGAGGGGCTGGCGCGCCTGGCGGCCGCCTGCTGACCCCGCTCGGCAGGCGTCACTCGAAGCGTTGCCACTCCGGCTTGTTGGCGTACGTGTACCGGTAGTAGTCCGCCAGACGGAGCCCGGCTGCGGCCTCCTCGTCCACCACGACGGTCGCGTGCTCGTGCAGCTGCAACGCCGACCCGGGCACGAACGACGACAGCGGCCCCTCGACCGCGGCGGCCACGGCGTCGGCCTTCGCCGAGCCCTGCGCGACGAGGACGAGCTCACGCGCCTCGAGGATCGTGCCGAGCCCCTGCGTCATGCAGTGCGTCGGCACCTGGTCGAGCGAGTCGAAGAAGCGGGCATTGGCCTCACGCGTGGACGGTGCGAGGGTCTTGATGCGGGTGCGGGACGCGAACGACGACGTCGGCTCGTTGAACCCGATGTGCCCGTTCGCCCCGATCCCGAGGATCTGCACGTCGACCCCGCCGGCGGCCCGGATCGCAGCGTCGTACTCCTTCGCCGCGAACGCCAGGTCCGTCGCGCGGCCGTCCGGCACCCGCACCCGCGAGGGGTCGAACCCGAGCGGCTCCACGACGTCGCGCTGGATCACCGACGCGTACGACTCCGGGTGCTCGAGCGGGATCCCGACGTACTCGTCGAGGGCGAACCCGCGGGCCGCGGCGAAGGACACCTCGCCCGCCTCGACCCGACGACGCAGGTCGGCGTAGATGCCCTGCGGGCTCGACCCGGTGGCGAGACCCACGACGGCGGACGGCTTCTCGGCCACGACCGAGGCGATCTTGGCGGCAGCGACACGACCGACCTCGGCCGGCGTCGGCAGGATGATGATCTCCACGCTCTCACCCTACTGGTCATGACCAGTCGCCGACAGGGGTGGTCGGTAGCGTGGGGGCATGCCCACCCCTGACTTCGTCCTGTCCCTGCGCGAGAAGGTCGGCAACGACCCGCTCTGGATGACGGGCATCACCGCCGTCGTCACACGCGGCGAGGGCCCCGACCGCGAACTGCTCGTCGTCCGGCGCGCGGACAACGGCGCGCTGACGCCGGTGACGGGGATCGTCGACCCGGGTGAGGAACCCGCGGTCGCCGCAGAGCGCGAGGTCCTCGAGGAGGCCGACGTCGTCGCGGTCGCCGAGCGCCTGACCTGGGTGCACGTCCTGCCCGAGATGACCTACCCGAACGGTGACCGGGCGCAGTACCTCGACCTGGTCTTCGCGTGCCGGTACGTGTCCGGCACGCCCGCCCCCGCGGACGGCGAGAACACCGAGGCGTTCTGGGCGCGGCTCGACGCCCTGCCGGAGATGTCCACGGACATGCTGGAGCGGGTCCGGGCGGGCCTGTCCGACGAGCCGACCGCGCGCTTCGAGCGCTGACCCTCCGCCGACCAGGGCGCGTTCACCTAGCGACCGCGACCCCGAGGCCGGGGCCCGGGCCGCTCCCGTGACACTCCGCGAGACCGCAGCCGGACGAGCCCGCATCCGACGAGCACCGACACGATCCCGATGCTGACCCGGATCGCGACGACGAGCCACGGCACGTCCGTGGCCGTCTGTGCCGCTGTCAGGATCACGACCGCCGCGGACCCGACCAGGACGAGGGTGACGACACGAGCTCGACGAGGGCTCACACGCAACCCGTACGCGCAGCGTGGTTGTTCGAGAAGTAGACCTTCAGCTGCTTGTTGTTCTTGCACGTCCCCTTGATCGTCGCGAGGTAGGCGGCGCCGGCTGCGATGATCGCCTGCACGGCGAGGCAAGCGAGCTGGCCGACTGCGGGGATCGCGCAGATCGCGGCACCGAGCACGAAGCCAGCTCCGTTGTACAGCAGGTTCTGGTCGTACTGGTTGAACGTCACGTAGTGCCCTCCAGCGTCGTAGCCTCCGCCCAGGCGAGCATCGCCCTTCGGCCGCACGACGTCGAGCTCGAGTCCGTCGCCGAGCGTGATGACCGTGTGGTGCCCGTCCGGGTCGTCCCGTTCGGACTCGACGAGGTCTGCAGCCCGCAGCTGTCGCAGCACCGAGTCGAAGTCCGTCGTCTGCAACAGCTGCTTCGCCTCACGCACGGGGTTCGGCTCCGCGTGCGCCTGTGCAACAGGCACCACCGCCCCTGCGACCACGACGACGCTCGCGATCAACAGCGCGATCTTGCAACCCATCAGTACCTCCTTGGTTCAGTGAGGAGAGACTCCCGTACTGATGTTCCACATCCATGACCAGGAGATGTCCGGGGAGTCAATCACAGTCGTGAGGACTCGCGGGCCGGGAGGCGCGGGGCGGGCCCGCCCCGCGCCTCCAGACCGGCACCTGGTCGCCCCGACCGGGGCCGGGGCCGGGTCTCGCGTCCAGCGACGGATCTCGGGCGGCGCGGCCCGCGATCCGTCGCTCAGCCCGGGTCTCGGCGGGACGGTCCGAGCACGGGGTCGCTACGCGAGCGGGGCGACCGCGGCCGGGGCGCCGAGCAGTCGCAGGGCCACGGCGTCGCCAGCGGCGCGGCGGTCGCCGACCTCGTGCTGCACCGTCACGACCGTGTCGTCATCGAGCCGGACCGTCGTGCGCCGGATCGACCCGAGGAAGCTCGACGTGACGACGGTGCCGGTGACGCCCTCGGCGGCGAAGGCGACGTCCTCGGGGCGGACGTAGGCGAGCACCGGACCGTCCGCGGTGTCCGCTGCGAGCGCCGGGACGCGGAAGCCGTAGACGAACACGTCGCCGCTGCGCAGGTCGCCACGCAGGCGGTTCGACTGCCCGACGAAGTCCGCGGTGAACGCCGAGACGGGGTGTCGGTAGAGCTCCTCGGGTGTCCCGACCTGCTCGATGCCGCCGGCGTTCATCACCGCGATGCGGTCGGAGACGGCGAGTGCCTCCTCCTGGTCGTGGGTGACGAAGACGGTCGTGATGCCGAGGTCGCTCTGGATGCGGCGGATCTCGTCACGCAGGGACACCCGGACCTTCGCGTCGAGCGCGGACAGCGGCTCGTCGAGCAGGAGCACGCGCGGGCGGGTGACGAGGGCACGGGCGAGGGCGACCCGCTGCTGCTGCCCGCCGGAGAGCTGGTGCGGGAACCGGTCGGCGAGGCCGGCGAGGTGCACCATGTCGAGCGCTTCGATGACGCGCTCGCGGCGTGCTGGGGCGGCGACCTTCCGCATCTCGAGGCCGAACGACACGTTCTGCCGCACCGTCATGTGCGGGAAGAGCGAGTACTGCTGGAACACCATGCCGATGTCGCGCCGCTCGACCGGCACCGCGGCGACGTCCGCCCCGTCGATGCGGATCGCGCCGGCGTCGATCGCCTCGAGACCGGCGAGCGCACGCAGCGCGGTGGTCTTGCCGCAGCCGGACGGCCCGAGCAGCGAGACGAACTCGCCGGGCTCGATGCGGAGCGACAGGCCGGCGAGCGCACGGTGGGAGCCGTAGTGCTTCTCGACCGCCTCGAGCTCGACGGTCGCCCCCTCGGTGGACAGGGACGCCGGGGCGGCGGGAGCGGTGACGGTCATGTGGACTCCTTCGGGGTGCGCCGGCGGCCCGCGCCGACCCGGCCGATGACGACGAGCAGCACGAAGCCGAACAGCAGTGCGGCGAGCGAGAAGATCGCGGCCACGTACGGGTCGGTCTGCTGCACGAGCACGAGCGCGGTCTGGAACGTGGTGCGGGACAGGAACGAGGCGAGGGTGTACTCGCCGAGGACGACCGTGACGGTCAGGAAGCACGCGGCGGTGATGCCGCGGCGGAGGTTCGGCAGCAGGATCCGCCACGTCACGGTCCACCACGAGGCGCCGAGCGAGCGCGCGGCCTCGGACAGCACCGTGACGTCGACCGAGGTCAGCGCCGCGGCGATCGGGCGGAACGCGAACGGCAGCGACACGATGCCGATCGCGAAGGCCAGGGTCCACGCGCCGGAGCCGAACACCTGCGCGACGACCTGGTACACGGGGATGAAGCCGACGACGAGCACGACGACGGGCACCGTGATCGGCACCAGGCAGACGAACTCGAGCACGCGGCGCAGGCGGGGGTAGCGGAGCGCGGTGACGATCTGGGCGGGCAGGAGCACGAGCAGCACGATCGCGACGGTGATCACCGCGATGAGCAGGGACGACGCGAGGCCGTCGAACACCGGCTGGTAGGTGGACGCGTTCGCGGGGTCGACGATCGCGGCGTAGTGGTCGAGCGTGAGCGCCCCGTCGGTGCCCTGGCGGAACGTGAACTGTGCCAGGGCGACCAGCGGCACGGCGACGACGAGTCCGACCAGGGCGAGCACGGCGACGGCGGTGCCCCGGGACGGAGCGACGCCGAAGCGGCCGACACGGGTGGGGCCTCCAGGCCGGGATGCGGCGGCCACGGGGCGGACCGAGGGGACGGCGGTCACCGCTGCCACCGCGCAGCGCGACGCTGGAGCAGCGAGTAGGCGCCCATCACGACCGCCATGACCACGACCATGCCGAGGGCGAGCACACCCGCGACGTTCTGCAGACCGATGATCGTCTCGCTGGTGAGCTGCGCGCGGATCGTCAGCGGCACGATGCCGCCCTGCGAGATGAGTGCCGCCGCGGTGGCGAACGACGAGAACGCGTTCGCGAAGAGCAGGAGCAGCGACCCCCAGAACGCCGGCGCGAGCACGGGCAGGGCGATGCGCCGCCATGAGGTCGCGCGCGAGGCGCCGAGGGTGGCGGCGGCCTCGCCCCACTGGGGCTTGACGCCCTCGAGGGCGGGCATGAACGTGAGGACCATGAGCGGCACCTGGAAGTAGACGTACGGGATCACGAGACCGGGGACGGTGTACAGGAGGGTCCCGTTCGCGTTGAGGTCGAGACCGAAGGCCGACACCAGCCAGGTGGTGACCAGTCCCTGCGCGCCGATCGTGGCGATGAACGCGAACGCGAGCATCACGCCGCCGAACTGGGCGAGGACGCTGGCGGCGGAGTCGATCATCGAGCGGACGAGCCCGTCGGGCCGGAGCGCGGCGAGCGCCCAGCAGACCAGGGCACCGACGACGGCGCCGATCACGGCCGAGACCGCGGACAGGCCGAACGAGCCGGCGAACGCGCGGAGGACGGACGGGTCACGGAGCGCTGCGAGGTTCGCGAGCGTGAACCGCCCGTCGCCGGTGGAGAACCCGCTGCCGACCGCGATCACGGCGGGGACGGCCAGGAAGAGCAGGACGTACGCGGCGAACGGGGTGAGGCCGAGCCAGGCGAGGCCGGGGCGGCGGCGGGCCCGGGTCCCGGCGCGACGGGCGGCGGTGGCCGCATCGGCGCCGGACGACGCGACGGGGGCCGCTGCCGCGCTGGTGGCGGCGGGGACCGGGACTGCCGTGCCCGCGCCCGTGCTCGCGCCCTTGCTCGCGCCCGGGGCGAACGCGCTGCCGCCCGGCGCCGATGCGGTCGTCATGCTGCTCAGGACCCCATCGTGGCGGACCACTTCGCGGCGAGGACCTTCGCTGCATCCGTGACCTGCGCGTCGGTCAGCTCGACGTAGTCCTTCGGCATCCCGCCTGCGGCCCGCAGGGCGTCCTCGTCGACCTTGCCCGACTGCTCCATCGCCGCGAGGGTCGACGGGAAGGCGCCGGCCTGCAGGTACAGGTTCTGGGCGTCGGGGCTCGCGATGTACTCCTGCCACAGGCGTGCCGCCGCGGGGTGCGGTGCGTCCTTGTTGATCGCCTGCGAGTAGTACGAGCCGAGCGCCTGCCCCTCGGGGACGACCGTCTTCCAGTCCTGGTTGCCGCTCGACCCGGCCGCCGGGCCCCAGGCCAGGTTGTTGTACGACCACTGGATCACGACGGGCGTCTCCCCCGAGGCGACCGTCGCCTGCGTGGGCAGCACGTTCTGGAAGTTGCCGGCCTGCTGCAGCTTGCCGAAGTAGTCGACGCCCTTCGTGATGTCGTCCGCCGACCCGCCGTTCTCGAGCGCGGCGAGGTACACCGCGGACGCCGCCTGGTTCGCCTGCGTCGGGTCGCCCGCGATCGAGACCTTGCCCTTGTACTCGCTGCCGAGCAGGTCGTCCAGGTCCTTCGGGGCGTCCGTGATCTTCGACGAGTCGTACCCGATCGACATGAGGCCCGTGTAGTCGCGGGTCCACTTGCCGTCCGCGTCCTTGAGCGTGTCCGGGATGTCCGACCAGTTCGCCACCTTGTAGTCGGTGAGCAGGTCGAGGTTCTGCTGCATCACGGCGTTGCCGAGGTCGAGCACGTCGGGGGCCGTCGACTGACCCTGCTGCGACTTGACGGCGGCGACCTCGTCGGCGCTGGAGCCGTTCGGGTTGGCCGAGTTGATCTTGATGTCGTACTTCTGCTCGAAGCCGTCGATGATCTTGCCGTAGTTCGCCCAGGTCGGCGGGAGGGCGATGACGTTGAGCTGCCCCTCGGCCTTCGCGGCCTTCACGAGGGCGTCCATGCCGCCGGCCGACTCGGCGCTCGTGGCGGTCTTCCAGTCGGTGTCGCTCGACGTCGACGCGCTGCTCGTCGCCGAGCAACCGGCCAGGGTGACGACTGCTGCTGCGGCCAGGGCGATGCCGGCCAGGGTGCGGGTGTGCTGCACGGGGTGCGCCTTCCGGGTGCTGTGGGGATTCGGGTGTCCGGGGGTCCGGCTTCGGCACGATCGTGGACGCGCCCGGTTTCGGGGTCGTGCTGCGGCGGTGAACGGTGGCGGAACAGCGGGTACGGCTGTACGGTTTCGCTGCCGGGGACGGTCCCCGGCGAGGGTCGGTCGCGGCGGGCTCGACGTCCGGTCGCGTCGTGCGCTCGACCGGTACGGGGCACGGCCGCGTCGGCCGTGCGGGTGCGGTCACGACCGCGGACAGCCGGGAGGCACGGGTGCAGTTCACGACGACGGTCCTGCAGGCGAGGAAGACGGCCACCGGCCTGCCCGTCCCCGAGGAGGTCATCGACGCCCTCGGCTCCGGGAAGCGCCCCGCCGTGGTGGTCACGATCGACGGCGGCTACACCTACCGGTCCACGGTCGGGGTGATGGGCGGGCAGTTCCTCGTGCCGCTGTCGGAGGCGCACCGCACCGCAGCGGGGATCGGCGCCGGGGACACCGTCGAGGTCACACTCGAGCTCGACACCCTGCCGCGCACCGTCGAGTTGCCCTCCGACCTGGCGGCGGCGTTCGACGCGGCCGGGGTCCGTGCGGCGTACGACACCCTGTCGGCGTCACGGCAGCGGGCACTCGTGGACCCGGTGCTCGCGGCGAAGGCCCCGGAGACGCGGCAGCGCCGGGTCGACAAGGCCGTGGAGGCGTTGCGCGGGTAGGCGGGTGAGCGCGCTCGGCCTGGCCCTGGCCGTGGCGCTAGGTCTGGCCCTGGCCGTGGCTGTAACCGTGGCTGTGGCCGTGGCTTCGCCGGGCGCGATCGGGCGTACCTGGTAGAACCGGGCGTACCTGGTCGTTCGGTTCCACCAGGGACACCCGTTCTGACCAGGTATCGCAGTCGTTCTGGGAAGGAACGAGCGCCGTCGTCAGCCGCCGAGCTCGACCAGGACCCGCGGGATCTCGGTCAACAGTTCGCTGGCGAGGTAGCCCAGTGGCCCGACCTGCACGGCGAGGCGGTCACCCGCGGCGGCGTGCACGTACGACGCCCAGGCGACGGCCTGTGCCGGCTCGGCACCACGGGCGAGCAAGCCGACCACCACACCCGACAACACGTCACCGCTGCCGCTGGTGCCGAGTCCGCCGGAGCCGGTGCCCTTCACCCAGGCACGGCCGTCCGGCGCCGCGATGACGTCGGACAGCGCGACCACGGCGCCGTACCGCTCGGCGATCTCCCGGGCGTCGGCGACGTCGTCGTCCCCGCAGTCCCGACCCAGCAGCCGCTCGGCCTCGCCGCTGTTCGGCGTGAGGACGAGACGACCGCGCAACGGCCTGAGCCGGTCCTCGACGTCCGCCGCGACGCCGAGCGCGAAGGCGTCCAGCACGACGAAGGTGTCCGGACCGACCGCGTCCGCGATGCCCGCGACGAGGTCCCGAGCGCCGTCCGGTTCGTCCAGCCCGGGACCGACCAGCACCGCGTCGGCAGCACCGGCCGTGTCGAGCACGGCATCGATCGCGCCGACGGCGACGTGTCCGCCGTCGTCCTCGGCGAGCGGGACCACGCCCGACTCGGGCACGGCGACCGCGACCTGGTTCGCCACGCTCGACCCGACCGCCAGGGACAGTCGGCCTGCTCCGACCCGCAGTGCGGCGAGCGCCGACAGCATGGCGGCACCCGGGGTGTGGGCGGCGCCGCCGACGACGAGGACCTGTCCCCGGCCGTACTTGCCGGCGCCGGGGTCGGGCAGCGCCCACTCGCGGAGGACGTTCGGTGTGATGTGCTGCGGTGCTGCAGGCTCCTGGTCAGTCGGCACGGGCGTCGTCCTTCCGGCCACTGTGCTCGGTGACCTCGTCGTCGTCGAGGTGCCCGACGGCGGAGAACTCCTCGAGCGTCCAGGGGGCACCGGGCCCGTCGCGGTGCAGTCGTGTCAGGGAGGCGTTCGCGACCGTGTGGTCCTCGGCGAACGCCATGAGGGCGTGTTCGTCGAGGTCGAGGCAGACGGCGACGGCGAGCATCACCACGGCGTCGTGCGCGGCGACGAGCAGTCGTTCGGTGCCCTCGAGCCGGTCGACGTCCGTCAGCACGGTGCGGAGGCGGAGCATCACGTCCGCCCAGGACTCCCCGCCGGCGGGACGGTGGTAGTACTTGCCGAGCCACTGTCGTCGGCGTTCCTCGTCCGGGTACCGGTTCCGCACGCCGTCACGGGTGAGCAGGTCGAGGACGCCGAGCTCCCGGTCGCGGAGCCGCTCGTCGACGCGCTTCGGCGGCTCGGTCAGCCCGCCGGCCTCGAGCGCGATGCTGATCGTCTGCTGCGCCCGGCGGTACGGCGAGACCCAGAGGGCGACCGGGACGTCGTCGACGCCGCGGTCGGCGAGCTCCTGCCCGAGCGCTCGGGACTGTTCCTCCCCCAACGGACTGAGCGGGACGTCGGCGTCGCGGTGGTCGACCTCGATGACGTCCGCGCCCTCGGCTTCGGCTCTGGCGGCGGCGACGTTCGCGGTCGACTCCCCGTGCCGGACGAGCCAGATCTCGGTGACAGCCATGGGCGCGACGCTAACCGCGGGCCCCTGGGTCGGCTCCCGGCCATGTCGTCGTCGGGCTGCGGCGCGCTCGGGCCGCTGCGCGCGTGCCTGCAGATCAAGCCGCTCCGGGCCGTGCGCTCCTCGTTGCGCGTGCCTGCCGGGTCAGGCCGCCCCGGGCCGTGCGCTCCTCGACGGTCGGACCGGGCACGGTAGTCCCGCGGCTCGGAAGCGTCGGACCAGCCCATCGAGGTCGAACAGGTCGCGCCACTCGAGCCGGACGATCGTCCGCACGCCGGGCACGGTGAGCAACTGCTCGTGCCGCCGCTTCTCGTCGAGGAACACCTCGGTGGGGCTCCGACCCGCGAGGTACCGCTCCTGCGCGTACTTCGCTCGACCGTCGATCTCGACGACCACACCCTGGTCCGGGAACCAGAAGTCCACCGTGAACCGTCTCCCGCCGACCACGAACTCCTGCTGCAGGACCGGCCCTGGCAGCCCGAGCTCGAGGAACACCACCCGCGCGAAGGACTCGGCGACCGATCCGGCGCGCCCGTCTGCGAGGCCGAGCACGTGCTCCGCTCGACGGTGCCCGCGTGCTCGGGGGTCGACCGCCGCCAGGAGCTCCGCCGCTCCGGTCCCGGCTCGCACCGCAGCGTCCGCCACGACCACCGCGGTGCGCAGGTCGTCCTGCATCGCGATGTCGACGACGGTGCGGGGCACGGTCGTCACCCGGATCCCGTCGGCCGCCACTAGCTCGTCGCCACGAACGGGACGCGTGTGCAGGACGAGGTCCCGCGTCCGCCCGCGGTACATCGTCTCGGGCACGGTCGCGTGCACGGGGACCTGCCAGCCGCCCAGGGCCGGGAGCCCGAGGACCGCAGCCGCCGACACGTGCGAGGCGACCGCCGCGGTACCGATCCGCCCGAGCCGTGCATGGACACGGGTCACGTAGCGCTGCCGAGGCCCCGCAGCGTCCCAGCGGGCGCCCTCGACGAAGGCGTTCGGGCCGACGCGGATCAACCGGTCAGCGCCGCTCGATCGTGCGCGGCGGCGCAGGGTCGTCGGGTCACACGCGATCTCGCGTGCCGGTCCCGCACGGAGGATGGGGAGTGGACGTTCCATGCCGCGATCGTGCCCGGTCTCCACGCGCCGACGGGTGCCGATCGTGGCAACTGTGGACGAGCCTCCAGTCCGGTCGCCCTGTGCAGGACGCTCGTTCCTTCCCAGAACAGGTGCGGTACCAAGCGTTTCCGGGCGTACCTGGTCGGAACGGAAGACCAGGTACGCCCGGATCGACCAGGTATGCCCGATTCCGCGGGGCGGAGCGGGGCGTAGCGCCCCGGGCCAGCGCGGCACAGCACAGCCCGGCGCGCGCGACGCGGCGCCGGGGGAACGCACCCGTGCTCCCCCGGCGCCGCTGTCTCTCCGCCGGACCCGCTGCCTCGGGATCCGGCCCCGCTGCCTCGGGCCCGACGCCGCCGGCCCCGCTGCCTCGGGCCCAGCGCCGCCGCCCCGCTGCCACGGGGTCGGCGTGGCCTCAGGCCCGCCGCACCCGCAGCGTGACGATCTCGAACGGACGCAGGGTGAGCACGACGGGTTCCCCAGCCGCCCACGTCCCCGAGCCGAGCGGCCGCTCGAGCAGGTCCACGGCCTCCACCGAAGCGACGTCGAACCCGAACGACACCCCGACGTCCGACGCCCGACCGCCCGAGGCCTCGTAGAGCCGCACGATGACGTCGCCGGAGCGGTCCTCGGCGAGCTTCACGGCCTCGACGAGCACCTGGGGCGAGGACACGACGACCAGCGGCGACACGTCGGCCGACCCCGACCCCGGCACGGACCGCACCGGCAGGTTGAGCCGGTACCCGGAGTCCGCCGCGTCGAGCACGGACTCCCCGACGCGCAGCACCGTCCGGAAGACGTGGTGCCCCTGGTCGGCGTGCGGGTCCGGGAACGTCGGCGCGCGCAGCAGGGACTCCCGCACCAGCGTCGTCGTCCCGCCGTCGGCCCGGGTCGAGCGGGTGATGTCGTGCCCGTACGTGGAGTCGTTCGCCACCGCGACCCCGAAGCCGGGCTCGGCGACGTGCACCCACCGGTGCGCGGCGGTCTCGAAGCGCGCCATGTCCCACGAGGTGTTCTGGTGCGTCGGCCGGTCGATGTGCCCGAACTGGATCTCGCTCGACGCGACGGACGCCCGGACGTCGAGCGGGAACGCGAGCTTGAGGAGCTTCTGCTGCTCGTGCCACTCGACCTCGGTCTCGACGTGCAGCTCCGGCTGCCCGGCGACGGCCGAGTACCGGGTGGTCACCGACGACGAGCCGAAGGGACGCGTCACGACGAGCGCATCGCCGACCACCTCGACGGAGGCCGCCGCCAGCACGGTCCCGCTGCGCTGGTAGGCGCGGTCGATGTCCCACGCCTCCCACTGGTTCGGGGTGTCGCGGAACACCGTGTACTGCGCGGCGGCAGCGCCGGGCGCGATCGCGTCGCGTCCGGTCGCGTGGTCGACGAACGACACGACGTGGCCCTCCGCGTCGACGGTCGCGGTGACGACACCGGTGTCGAGGACGAAGCGGTCACCGCTCCGGACGGGAGGCACGGCCTCCGTCTCCGACACGGCGGAACCACCCAGGGCGGTCACCCCGCCCGCTGCGACCGGCGAGGCGTTGAAGCGCACGACCGTCCCGTCCTCGGCGCTGCCCCCGGTCCCGGCGGCACCCGGACCACGCGGAGCGTCGAGCGGCGCCCCACCGTCCCCGGCGAAGGCGGTCGCCGACGCCCCGACCCCGGCGAGCGCCGGCGCACCACCGCTCGCGAGCGCGGTCGTCGAGGCACCGATGAGTTCCTCGAGCACCTCCGCCACCCGGGCGTACTCGGCCTCGGCGTTCTCGTACACCCACGCGATCGACGACCCCGGCAGGATGTCGTGGAACTGCTGCAGGAGCACGGTGTGCCAGACGGACTCGAGCTCGTCGTACGGGTACTCGGCGCCGAGTCGCACGGCTGCGGTGGCCGCCCAGAGCTCGGCCTCGCGGAGCAGGTGCTCGGAGCGCCGGTTGCCCTGCTTCGTGCGGATCTGCGACGTGTAGGTGCCGCGGTGGAACTCGAGGTACATCTCCCCCGACCACACGGCGGGCTCCGGCAGGACGCGCTCGAGCTCCTCGAAGACCTGGGCGGGGGTGCCGAGGTCGACCCGCGGCGAGCCGTCGAGGTCGTGCTGGCGCCGTGCTGCCGCGACCATCTCGCGGGTGGGTCCGCCACCGCCGTCGCCGAACCCGTAGAGCAGCATCGACGTGTTCGCGACGCCGCGCTCCTTGTTCCCGCGCTCGCCGCGGTGCAGGTCGGCCGCCGAGACGTCCGAGTTGTAGGTGTCCGCCGGGGGCAGGTGCGTCAGGACGCGCGAGCCGTCGATGCCCTCCCAGTGGAAGGACGTGTGCGGGATGACGTTCGTCTCGTTCCACGAGGGCTTCTGCGTGACGAACCACTTCGACCCGGCGGCGCGGACGATCTGCGGCAGGGCTCCGGTGTAGCCGAACGAGTCGGGCAGCCAGGCCTCGGGGGTGTCGATGCCGAACTCCTCGAGGAAGAGCCGCTTGCCCGCGACGAACTGGCGGGCCAGGGCCTCACCGCCGGGCAGGTTCGTGTCCGACTCGACCCACATGCCCCCGACCGGGATCCACCGCCCCTCGGCGACGCGCTGCTTGATGCGCGCCCAGATCGACGGGTAGCCGTCACGGATCCAGGCGTACTGCTGCGCCGACGAGCAGGCGAAGGTGAAGTCGGGGTCCTGGTCCATCAGGTCGAGCACGTTCGAGAACGTGCGCGCGCACTTGCGGATCGTCTCGCGGACGGGCCAGAGCCAGGCGGAGTCGATGTGGGCGTGCCCGACGGCGACGGCGCGCCCGGCGGACCCGGCCGCCCCCACGGCGAGCAGCGGCGCGAGCACCTCGCGGGTCGCGGCAGCGCTGCCGGCGACGTCGTCGGGGTCGAGGGCGTCCGCCGCACGTTCGAGCCCGCGCAGGATGTCCGCGCCCCGGGTGCCGTCGGTCGGCAGCTCGGCCATGAGTCCGCGGAGCACCCAGACGTCCTGCTGCAGCTCCCACACGGTGTCGTCCCGCTCGACGAGCTCCAGCGCGCGCAGGCGGTAGATCGGCTCGGTGCCGGCGGTGGTCTTCGAACCGAGCGGGGTCGCCCCCTGGAAGTCGTCGCCGCCGATGTCCGGGTTCGCGGCGGCCTCGACGTAGACCTCGAACGTGCCGCCGGGGCCGACCTCGACGGGCACGGTGTCGTTCCGCGGTTCGATGCCCTTGATCGTGGAGCCGTCGGCGCGCCAGGCGAGCCCCTCGGCCTGGAACCCGGGCTGCCGCTTCGAGAAGCCGAGGTCCACCCGGAGCTCGACGGTGGTGCCGGGGTCGACGCCGAAGTCCTCCGGCACGGTGCCGCGGACGCGGAACCAGGTGGTCCCCCACGGCCGCGCTCCCCAGGCGTCACCGACGCGGAACGGCGTGTACTCGGCTGCGACGGCCTCGGCGAACGGCACCGGTTCGTCCGGCACCTGCCAGGCGTCGACGGTGACCGGCGCCGAGCGACGGTGCACGGCGGGGTCGATGCGGTCCCGGACGAGACGGGCGATCCGAGCTTCGACGAGGGGTTCGTCGTGGTGCATGGAGGTGGTTCCTTTCCAGCAGGGACGGTCGGGCGTGGTGCCCGGCGAGCGTGGGGCGCGGTCAGCCCTTGATGCCGCCGGCGAGGGCGTTGCCCCCACCGAGGCCGCGGGACACGAGCACGTAGAGGGCGATGACCGGCACGGAGTACACGATCGAGAACGCGGCGAGCTGCCCGTAGGCGACGGCCCCGTTCTGCCCGAAGAAGTTGAAGATGCTCACCGCGGCGGGCACCTTGTCGGGCGAGAGCAGCAGGACGAAGGGGACGAAGAAGTTCCCCCACGCCTGGATGAACACGAAGATGAACACGACGGCGATCCCCGGACGCATGAGCGGCACGACGATGCGCGTCAACGTGGTGAACATCGAGGCGCCGTCCGTCCACGCCGCTTCCTCCAGCGAGATCGGCACCGAGTCCATGAAGTTCTTCGCCATCCAGATCGCCATCGGCAGGCTCGTGGCGGCGAGGAAGAAGATGCAGCCGTAGATGTTGTCGATGAGGTTGAGCGACACGAACAGCGCGTAGACGGGCACCATCATCGCGGTGATGGGCAGGCCGGTGCCGAACAGGATGCTGTACAGGAACGGCTTGTTGACCCGCATCTTGTACCGGGACAGCGGGTACGCGGCGAGGAGCGCCGCGACGACCGTCACCACCGCGGTGCCGCCGGAGAGCAGCAGGCTGTTCGCGAGCGGGATGAACGACAGCTCCGGGGTGAGCACCTGGGTGAAGTTGTCGAGCGTGAACTGCGACGGGATCTTCACGGACAGCGAGGCCTGGGCGTCGACGGAGGCGAGCACGAGCCAGAGCAGCGGCACCGCGAAGCACACGGCGATGACGAGCAGGACGATGTTCGACACCCAGCGGAGGGTGCGCCCCCGCGGAGAGGTCATGTGCAGGGCGCCCGGCGCGGTGACGGACCGGGTGGTGTCGGACACGGGACGGTCAGCGGTGAGGGCCATGGTCAGTCCACCTCCGGCTTCAGTGCCTTGATGTAGATGATCGAGAAGACCGCCCCCACCACGAGCAGGATGGTCGCGATCGCGGTCCCGAAGCCGAGCTGCGAGAACTGGAACGCCTCCTGGTACGCCAGGATCGGCAGGGTCGACGAGTTGGTGCCGGGTCCGCCGCCCGTCATCACGAAGATGAGGGTGAAGACCGACAGCGTCTGCAGTGTCGTGAGCATGAGGTTCGTCGAGATGGACCGACGGATCACCGGCAGCGTGATGTAGACGAGGCGCTGCCAGCCGGTGGCGCCGTCGACCTCGGCGGACTCGGTGATCTCCTCGGGGACCTCCTGCACGGCCGCCGAGTAGACGAGCATCGAGAACGCGGTACCGCGCCAGACGTTCGCCAGGATGACCGCGATCATCGGGTACGTGTAGAGCCAGTTCGGCCCGCTGATCCCGATGGAGGCGAGGAACGAGTTGAGCGTGCCCTCGTCGTGGAAGAAGGCGTACGCGGCGAACGAGGCGACGATCTCCGGCAGGACCCATGCGGCGACGACGAACGTGCCGACGACCGCGCGGACGAGCTTGTTCGCGCTGCGCATGAGGAGCGCGAGACCGAGACCGAGCACGTTCTGCCCGACGACGGCGGACGCGAGCAGGAACACGATCGTCAGGACGACGGACTTCGGGAAGTCCGGGTCCTGGAACAGCTCGACGTAGTTCTGGAACCCGACGAACTGCTGGTTCGCGGCGTCGACGCCGGTCAGGGCCGCGTTGGTGAACGATCCGTAGAACGACGAGATGACCGGCCCGAGCAGGAAGATGACGAGGAGGACCACGGCGGGCAGGAGCGGGACGACCCGCGTCGCGTTCCGGAGGGGCCGCCGCTTGCGCGGCACGGGTGGTTCGGTGCGCTTCGGCGCGCCGGGCGCCGACAGCGTCGGCGCGAGAGGGGTGCTGGACACGTGGATGCCTTCCGGGTGCGGAGGGGTTCCGAAGGTGGGGTGGGTCGGACGGGAGGCGCGGTGCACGGGGTGATCCGCGCCTCCCGTCCGTCAGACGGTCACGTCACTGACCGGCAGCGACGGTGCCGTCCTTGCCGACGACGCCCTCGACGGCCTTGTCGTAGACGGCTGCGGCCTCGGACGGCGACTGCTGGCCGGTCATGACGGACTCCATCGCGACCTGGATGGCGTTCGACACCTGCGCGTACTCGCTCGTCGCCGGGCGGAAGTTGGTGTGCTCCACCAAGCCGGAGAAGAACTCGAACGTGGGGTTGGCGCCGGTGTACTCGGGGTCCTCGGCGACGTCCTTGCGGACGGCGATCTGGCTGTTCTCGGCGTCGTACTTGATGGAGCCGTCCTTGTCGAGGAACATCGTGATGAAGTCGAACGCGGCCTGCGGGTCCTTCGACTTCGCACCGACCGAGAGCGTCCACCCGCCGGACATCGAGTTGTACCCGGGCTCCTGGCCGTTCTGGGTCGGGAAGGGCGCCTGCCCCATCACGTCGTTCCACTCCTTCCACGGAGCGGTGCCCGTCTCGAGCCACGTGCCCGACTGCCACGAGCCGTCGAGGTCGATGGCGAGCTTGCCCTCGGGCAGCCACGTCTGCGTGATCGTGGTGCCGATGTTCGTGTCGAGCGCCTGCTGCGGGGTGGGGCCGAGGTCACCCTGGTAGACGTCCTCGATGAACTGCAGCGAGTCCTCGAACTGCTTCGACCCGACGACCCACTTGCCGTCCTGGTAGAGCGTGTTGCCGTCACCGTCCGCGCCGTAGAGCAGCATCTCGAAGCCCTGCATGGTCGAGGCCTCGCCCTGTGCCTTGCCGGAGTAGATGTTGAACGGGATGACGTCCGGGTCCTGCTCCTTGATGGTCTTCGCCGCGGCGAGCACGTCGTCCCAGGTCTTCGGCTCCCACGGGACCGGCAGGCCGACCTTCTCGAAGATGTCCTTGTTGTACCAGAGCGCGCGGGTGTCGGTGCCCATCGGGACGCCGTAGATCTTGCCGTCCTCGCCCTCGCCGGCCTGCTTGGCGTTGTCGTAGAACTGGTCCCACTCGTCCCACTTCTCCGTGTACTGGTCGATCGGCAGCAGGTACCCGGCGTCGGCGTCCGCCTTGATGCGGAAGGTGTCCTCGTAGATGACGTCGGGAGCGGTCGCGGGGGCGCGGTTCATGAGGGCGAGCTTCGTGGCGTAGTCGTCCTCCTGCGCCTGGATCGGGACGAGCTCGACCTTCTTGCCGGGGTTGGCCTTCTCGTACTCCTGCTTGACGACCTTCATCTGGGCGTCGAGCTGCTGGAAGGCACCGAACTTCTGATAGGCGATCTTGATCGTGTCGCTCGAGGCAGAGCCCGAGCTGGAACAACCCGCCAGCCCGACCGCGGCGGCTGCCACGGCTGCGAGTCCGGCGATGATTCGGGTGCGGCGTTTCATCGGTGCTCCTTTGCACGGGATGTCCGCGGGCTCCGTCACCCGCGCGCAGGATTAGTACAACGGATGGACTTATTCGTGTCAAGCACTTTCCGTCACGGGTCGGCAACGGTCCCGGGGGCGCAGGGTGGTCCCGTGCGCGCCGGGGCCCGCGGCGTCCGCGCGGGCTCGAAGCTGTCGCGCGTGCCCGGTCGGAACGGGCGTACCTGGTCGGAACGGGCGTACCTGGTCTGCCGGAACGACCAGGTACGCCCGGAAGCGCCAGGCATCGCGGGCGTCAGGGGGAGGAACGGGCGCCCGGCGTCGCGCGCAGGCGGTGCCGCCGGGTCAGGCGATGGGGGTGGCGCCCCCGGTCACCGTGATGCCGCCGGACTCGGGCACGTCGACGAGCAGCACGCTCGGACGCCCGACGTGTCGACCCTGCCGGATCACCACGCGTGCCCCGGGCGACACCGCGCCGACCGCGCGCAGGTACGCACCGGTCGAGGCCGCCGCCGAGCCCGTCGCCGGGTCCTCGGTGATCCGGCCGGCGGGGAAGAGGTTGCGCGCCTCGAACTCGAGCGGACCCGTCCGGTGCAGGACGGTGACGGTGCCCTCCCACCCGTACTCCCGCTTGAGTGCGGCGAGCGCGGCGGGGTCGAAGCGGAACTGGTGGAAGAGCTCCACGTCGGCGAGCACGACCACGGGGTGCCGGTTGCCGGCGGAGGACTCGAGCACCGGGAACCCCTCGGCGACGTCACCGTCGACGAGCCCGAGCACGGCGGCGAGCCGCTCCCACCGTGCGGGATCGATCGGACGGGTCGACGGCTCGACGCTCGTCATCGCGACCTGGACACTGCCGTCGGGTGCGGTCGTGGCGTCGACCGCGATGTCCCCCGCGGCCGTCGAGAACACCCGGGCCCCGGTCCCCTCGCGCTCGGCGAGCACGACGGCGGTGGCGACGGTGGCGTGTCCGCAGAAGGGGACCTCGGCGGCCGGCGAGAAGTAGCGCACCCGGGCGCCGTCCGGCGTCCGCGCGACCACGAAGGCGGTCTCCGGGTACGCCACCTCCTGCGCGACCGCGAGCATCTCGTCGTCGGTCATCCCCTCGGCGTCGAGCACGATCCCCGCGGGGTTGCCGCCCCCTGGCTCGGCGGCGAAGGCGGTGTAGCGGAGGACCTCGGAGCGCATCCCCCGACGCTACCGCGGAGGCACCGACGCCATCGCGGTGCTGGGACGCCATCGCGGAGGCACCGACGCCCCCGCGCGGGACACCGACGCCCCCGCTGTCCGGTGGGACGACGGGGGCGTCGGTCGGGTCGTGCAGCGTCAGGCGGGCGAGCCGACCGTCCGACGACGGCGTGCCACGAGGACACCCGCACCGGCTGCCAGGAGCAGGAGCGCCGCGGCGATCCCACCGCCCAGCTCGGCACCGGTGAACGCGAGCGACCCCGTCGCGGGGTCGATCGTGATCCCGGTCCACCCGAGCACCGTGCCGTCGAACGCGGCCACCGCGATGCGGTGCTGCCCTGCCGGGACGTCGGTGGGGACGGCCACCGTCACCGTGCCGTCCGCGGCGACGACCGGCGTCCCGAGGAGTCGTGGCTCGGAGAACAGCCAGACCGCGACGCGCTGCCCGGCGTACCGCGTCCCGACGTCGATCGTCAGCGAGCTGCCCGCACGGACGTTCGACGGCGCGGAGACCGAGCCACGGTTCCCGTCGACGAGCGCCGAGACGTCCGGCGCGACCGGAGCCGCGGGTGCCGCCGGACCCGGAGCCGTCGGGCCAGGAGCCGTCGGGCCAGGAGTCGTCGGGACCGGGGCCGGGCTGCTGCCACCCGTGCCCGGAGCCGGGGTGCTGCCGCCGCCGTCACCCGGCGCGGGCGTCTCCCCGCCACCGGGCGCAGGCGCCTGCCCGTCACCCGGCGCAGGCGCCTCCCCGTCACCCGGCGCAGGCGCCTCCCCGTCACCCGGCGCAGGAATCCCGCCATCGCCGTCACCCGGCTCCTCCACCGCGTCGCACGGGTACGTCCCGGTGCGCAGCGAAGCGCCGTTCGTGTCGTTGTCGTCGGCGTAGAAGGTCGCCCGAGCACCGTCCACGCAGCGCCCCGAGATCGCGAAGCCCTCGTTGGCGAGCGTCCGGTCGGCGTTCGCCGGGGCCTCGTACAGCGTCGCGAGCGTGAACGCCCCGTCCTGCACGTCGAACAGCGCGGTGCGGCCGGAGCACGCCTCGTCGCACACGACCCAGAGCGCGTCGAGCGTCGGGTCGAACTGCACCTCGGCCACGAGTGAGAACGGCGTCGCGATCGTGGCCACGCGCTGGGACGAGCCGTCGTCCATCAGCGCGTAGGCGTACGCGCTCGCCGTGCCCTCGACGCCGACGAGGAAGAGCCCCTCGCCGTGCCCCGGGTACGCGGCGGGCGCGTAGGTCGCACCGGTGTGCTGGTCGACGAACCCGCGGGACGTCAGCCACGCGTCGGGTACCCAGGTCACGCCCTCGAGCCCGGCGTTCGCGCCCAGGCCCGGGAAGTCCGCGGCGAGGTCCCACTCGTCCGTGGCGCGCAGGACCGACTCGGAGCCGTCCGTGGTCGCGAAGCGCAGCACGGCGGGGCGGCTCACCTTCGACACGTCGTTGTCGCGCTCGGTCGACACGTACACCGCGCCGGGGTCGTCGGCCGTGACGGTGACGCCCTCGGCGTCGGGCGTCCCGGTGCCGTCGGCGTACCGCAGGTCGACGCCCGCGGTGTTCGTCGGAGCCCAGCCACCCCGGCCGTCCGGGACGAGGTGGTACAGCAGCCCGTCCCCGTTCTGCACGGCCCAGAGCTGCCCGTCCTGCGAGGAGGCGGAGGACGTCCAGTCGAGGCCGCTCAGGTCACCGGTGAAGGTGTCCTCGGCGTCCAGGACGATCTCGTCCGGGCCGCCGGGCCACGCCTCGGCGGTGACGACGCCGGCGAAGCGGTTCGTCGAGCCCTTCGTCGGCTCGGCCGTCTCGGCGAACGCGCCGGTGCCGTCGGGGTTCCGGCCGTACGTGGTCGCGGCGTGCGCGGTCCACGAGTACTCGTCGACCAGGACGCCGCGGGCATCCGAGAGCCGCACACCGTCTGCCTTCCCGAGCCCGAAGCCGAACCCGGCCCCGGCCCCGGTCCCGGTCCCGGCCCCAGGAGCGGTATCGGCGTCCGCACCGGCCTGCGCCTCGTCGAGCACGGTGAACCCGCCCGGCGCGACGGTGGTGCCGGCGGGGACCGTCCAGGCGTGGTCGTCCTCGCTGTCCCGCAGCACGTACCCGCCGAGGTCGACCGTGGTCGTCCCGACGTTCGTCAGCTCCACCCAGTCACCCGGGATGCCGCCCTGCGACTCGACCTCGTTGATGCGGACGGGCGACGAGCAGTCGTTCGATCCGCCCTTCGTCGACGCGGTCGTGTCCACGAGCGTGCCGGAGCCGTCCGGGCAGCTGCCGTACGTCACGGCGGCGTGCGTCGTCCACGCGTACCGCAGCGTCAGCGTGCCGGAGGCGTCGTACAGCCGCACCGAGTCGGCACCGCCGAGCCCGAAGTCGAAGCCCGACCGGGTGGTGGTCTCCTGGTCGACGACGAGGTACCCGCCGGCGGCGATCGTCGAGCCCTGCGGCAGCGTGTGCGCCGGGTGCGACGAGTCGGAGTCGAGGAAGCGCCAGCCGCTCAGGTCGATCACGGCGGACGAGGTGTTCACCAGCTCGACCCAGTCGGTGTCGTCGGCGTTCGACTCCACCTCGTTGATCGCGAGCCCGGCGGCGGGACCGGTGGTGACGCGGGCGCCGACGGTCGGGTCGTCGTCACCGACCGCGGCGACGGCGGGAGTCGCGGTCAGCACGCCGGCGGCGAGGGCGATGCCCGTCGCGAGGCCGGCACCGAGCCGCAGGGCGGGGGTGTGCATGCAGGGTCCTTCTCGGGGAGGTCAGGGGGACCTGCACGACTGTTCAGCATCCCGGCGTCCGGCCGGTGGCTACCGGGTGAACGACCGGTGCCGCGTCCTCCCAGCAGGCGTCAGGAGGATGGGAGCGACCACGCGAGCGCGTTCGGTCGGAGAGGGAACCGTGACGGACGACACCAGCAACACCGCACTGCAGTCGATGATCGAGCGTGCCGGGCAGATCACCGCCGAGGAGGCCGAGGCGCTCGACGTCGTCTGGAAGGCCGACGAGCAGATCGTGGTGCCGGAGGCGAGCGCCTCGCTCGCGATCCAGGGCGGCGCCGACGGCCGGATGGTGACGAACGCCGACCTGCTGGCCGCGTGGAAGCACGCACTCGACGCCGCCGGCGAGGCCGGTCGCGTCGACGAGATCGAGGCGGCGCAGGAGGCCGGCAAGGCCGTCAAGCACGGCGGTGCACACCTCCGCGACCGCGCCGGGGCCGAGGAAGCGGTCCGCTCGGCGGTCCTCGCCACCGGCGTCCGCGACCTCCTGACGGACGAGGAGTACGACACGCTCACGGCGGCGTGGCGGAGGGTGCTCGGCGCGGCCTGACGGCCCATCGTCGGACGGGAGGCGCGGGGCGGACCGTCACCGTGCCTCCCGGTCGACGGACGACCGGACGGGAGGCGCGGGGCGGGCACGCCCAGGGCCTCCCGTCCGGCACGCGGTCACCGGCGGGTCGTCGGCCAGCGGCTCCTGTCGACTTGCGTCGACGGGTCAGCGGCGGATGAGCAGCGCGCTCGCGCGCGGTGACAGCGCCGCGTCGAGCACGAGGCACGCGGCGCCGACGGCCGCCACGTCCGCACCCCGCCCGCTGTCCACGACCGCGATCGGGTGCTTCGGGACGAGCAGCGGCGACCCCGTGATCGCGGCCCGCGCCGCCGGCAGGGCGACCGGGGCGATGCGCGACCAGAACGGTCCACCGAAGACCACGCGGTCGACGTCGAGCAGGTTGACGATGACCACGACGGCCCGGCCCATGACGGTCCCGGCGTCCGCCGCGAGTCCCGAGGCGACCTCGTCGCCGGACGCGATCGCCTCGCCGAGGGAGTCCCAGGCCCGCTGCACGGCGGTGACGTCGTCCGCCCGAGCAGCGCCGGGCAGCCGGAGCCCGCGTCCGCGCGCGACCTCGACCAGCCGTGCCGGGGCGACCGCGGCCCCGACCTCACCCCGCGGACCGGAGCCGTCGGGGGTCCCGGCGAGCGCCCCCTGGTCGACCATGATGTGCCCGGCGTCGCCCGCGTTCGAGCCGGTACCGCGGACGGGTTCGTGGTCGACGACGAGCCCGACGCCGAAGCCCGTGCCGAAGTAGACGAAGGCGAAGTTCCGCGCCGAGGACTCCCCCGCCAGGAACATCTCGCCGACGACCGCCGCGGTGACGTCCTTCTCGAGCAGCACCGGGAAGCCGGTCGCCTCGGCGAGCGCGTCGCGCAGCGGCACGTCCCGCCAGCGGGGCAGGAACGGCGGATCGAGCACGACGCCGGCGTCGACGTCGATCGGCCCGGGGCTCGCGATGCCGACGCCGAGCACGCTCTCCGCCGCGACACCGGCGTCCGCGACGAGACCGTCGACGGCGGTCGCGATGGTCCGGACGACCTCGGCGGGGTCGTCCGCGGAGGGCGTCGACGTGGTGGTCTCGGCGACCACGCTGCCGGCGAGGTCGAGGAGCACGTACGTCACGACCGCGGGGTCGACGTGCACACCGACCGCGTACCGGCTCGTCGCCTCGAGCCGCAGGATCGTCCGGGGCTTCCCACGGCCGGCGACCACGGTGCCGGACTCGACGATCATGCCGGCCTCGATCAGGAAGCGCGTGACGTTCGACACCGTCTGGGCGCTCAGGCCCGTGCTCGCGGCGAGCTCCACACGGCTCAGCCCGTCGGGCGAGCGGCGGACGGCATCGAGCACGACGGTGCGGTTGAAGCCGCCGATCGACGGCAGGTTCGCCCCGCGCCGATGCTCCGCCATGCCGCGACCCTACCGCCGCCCGTGCGCACGCAACGGTGCTGCAACGCTTCGCACGTCGTCCTGGCACCCGGACGGGGTGCACCGCTACCCTGAGCGGCATGACGGACCTCCGCCTCGAAGCCCTCTCCGCGTCGACCGCCGCCGCGGCCAACTCGCTGACGCTCAAGCCCGGGCAGGAGCAGTTCGTCCAGCCGACGACGTACGGCGTCGCCGAGTCCGACGTGAAGCCGAGCTCGGCGTGGACCCGCGTGGTGCTCGACGGTGACCGCGTGGTCGGGATGATCATCGGCACCTTCGACGAGGACAACAACGAGGAAGAGCTCCGCAGCGCGATCTGGCGCGTCAACGTCGCCGCCGACGCACAGGGCCGCGGTGTCGGCCGCTTCGCGGTGCACGGTCTCGCGGACGAGGCCCGGAGCCGCGGGTTCGAGCGGCTCACGGTCGTGTACGAGCCGGGCGGCCACGGCGGCCCCGAGGCGTTCTTCCGCGCCCTCGGGTTCGAGGTCGTGCGTGAGACGCAGTACGGCGACCACTACGCCGTCCTCGCGCTCTAGCCGGGCGTGGACGGAGCCGAGTCCGGACCCGAGCCGGACTCCGGGGCCGAGCCGGACTTCGGCGCAGCGGTCGCCGAGGTGGTCCGGCTGATCCCTGCTGGGCACGTCATGACGTACGGCGACGTCGCCGCCGTCCTCGGGTCGCGGGCCGCTCGCGCCGTCGGCACGGTGATGGCCCGCGAGGGCGCCGACCTGCCGTGGTGGCGCGTGGTGCGCGCCGGCGGACTGCCGCCCGTCTGGCACGAGGCGCGGGCCCTCGAGCACTACCGTGCCGAGGGCACGCCGCTCGTGGAGCGGTCGTCAGCTGCGTCGGGCTCGTCGGCCTGGAGGATCGACGTGCGTCGGGCGCGCTGGTCACCCGCCACGGACGCCGACGACCCGTTCTGAGCGCTCAGTCGAAGCGCGAGCCCTTCGGGTTCGGCGGCAGCAGGAACATCACCAGCAGCACGAGCGAGCCGATGCCGACGACCACGTGCAGGAACTGCCAGAAGCCGGACAGGTTCGCGTCGTGCAGCCGACGGGCACCGAGGGCGAGCGACCCGATCAGTGTGGCCAGGCCCCAGAGCACGAACAGGTACGAGCCGACCGGGTTCTCGAGCACCGGGGTCCCGGGCGTGAACACCTGCGGGACGAGCTGGAGCACGAGCCCGATCACGAACGACGTCAGCCACCACCACCAGGCCTCGGAGCGGGAGGCCCGTCCGGTGAACACGGTGTACTTCCGCCAGAACCGTCGGACCGCCTCGGCGAAGGGTGCCCCGTAGAAGGGGTCGCGCAGGGCGACGCCGCCGGGCTGCACGCTGTCGTTGCTCATGGAGTCAGCAAACCACGTGCAGCCCGGTCCGTCAGACGAGCGAGTCCCGCCAGGCGGCGTGCAGCTGGGCGAACCGCCCGGTCCCCGCGATCAGGTCGTCCGGCGTGCCGTCCTCGACGATCCGCCCGTACTCCATCACGAGCACCCGGTGGGCGATCGCGACGGTCGACAGGCGGTGCGCGATGATCACGGCGGTGCGGTCCGCGAGCAGGGTCTCGAGGCCCTCCTGCACGAGCCGCTCGGACGGGATGTCCAGCGACGCCGTGGCCTCGTCGAGGATGAGCACCTTCGGGTCGGCGATGAACGCCCGGGCGAACGACAGGAGCTGCCGCTGCCCGGCCGACACCCGGCCACCGCGCTTGTTCACGTCGGTGTCGTACCCGTCGGGCAGGGCCTCGATGAACGCGTCCGCCCCGACCGCCTTCGCCGCGCGCACGATCTCGTCCCGCGTCGCCCCGGGCTTGCCGAGCGCGATGTTGTCCGCGACGGAGCCGGAGAACAGGTACGCCTCCTGCGTGACCATGACGATCGCGCGGCGCATGTCCTTCGGGTCGATGTCCCGCAGGTCCACGCCGTCGAGCCGCACGGAACCCTTCGACGGGTCGTAGAACCGCGCCATGAGCTTCGCGAGCGTCGACTTCCCGGCACCGGTCGACCCGACGAGCGCGATGGTCTGCCCCGCCGGGATGTGCAGGTCGAACTCGGGGAGCACGACCTTCTCGGCGTTGTACGCGAACTCGACGTCGTCGAAGTCCATCGCACCGGTGGCGTCCGGCAGCCGCACGGGCTTCGCGGGGTCGGGCACCGACGGGCGTTCCTCGAGGACGCCGGAGATCTTCTCCATCGCCGCCGAGGCCGACTGGTACCCGTTGTAGAACATCGCGAGTTCCTGGGCCGGGTCGAAGAACCGCTTGGCGTACAGCGCGACCGCGAGCAGCGCGCCGACCTCGAGCGAGCCCCCCACGATCCGGAAGCCGCCGACGATGACGACGGCCGCGAGCGTGGCGTTGCCGATGAGGACGAGCACGGGGTCGAACGTGCCGAACAGGTTGAAGACCTTCGTGTTCGCCACCCGGTAGTCCTCGACGTAGCCGCCGTACTCGTCGCGGTTGCGGGACTCCTTCCGGAACGCCTGCACCGCCCGGATGCCGGTCATGGTCTCGACGAAGTGCACGATGACGCGCGCCGAGGTCACACGGGTGGCCCGGAACAGGGTCTGCGAGTTCGTCTGGAACCAGCGGATCAGGACCCACAGCGGCACGAGCGACACCGCGAGCACGAGCCCGGAGGTCGGGTCGAGCAGCACGAGCGCGATGCCCGTGAACACCATGTAGAGCACGCCCTGGATGAGCTGGTTCAGGCCGGAGTCGAGCAGCTCGCGGATCGAGTCCAGGTCGCTCGTCTGGCGGGAGATGATCCGCCCGGACGTGTACGTCTCGTGGAACTCGAGCGACAGCCGCTGGGTGTGCAGGAACACGCGCTTCCGCAGGTCGAACAGGATCGCCTGGCTGATCCGCGCCGCGAGCACGGTGTACCAGGCGGTGAGGACCGCGCCGAGCACCGCGACGACGATGTACGTCGCCACGACGCCGAACGCCGGCACCCAGTCGTTCTGGTCCATCACCCGGGGCAGGGCGTTGTCGATGCCCCACGCGATGAGCGCGGGACCCGCGACGGTCCCCGCGGTGGAGACCACCACGACGACGCCGAGCAGCACGAGGCGTGCCTTCAGCGGAGCCGCGAGCGACCCGAGCAGGGCGAGGGAGCGACGCCGCAGGCGCTTGCTCTCCGCCTTGCTGAAGTCCTCGCGCTCCTCGCCGCGCACGCCGAGCGTGGTGACCGCGGCGGTGACGGGGCCGGCCGCCTTCGTGTCCGCGACGTCGTCGAGGACGGGATCGGGGCCTCCCGGCCCGGCTGCCGTGTCCACGGGCGGTACCTGGTCCTGCTGGCTCATGCCATCGCCTCCTCTCGGGCGGGTGCGTCGTCCTCGTCGAGCGAGGAGATGACGTAGCGGTAGTGCTCGTTGGTGGCCATCAGCTCCGAGTGGGTGCCGACGGCGGTGATGCGTCCGCCCTCCATGAGCGCCACCCGGTCGGCGAGCGTCACGGTCGAGGGGCGGTGGGCGACGATGAGCGACGTGGTGTCGGCCAGCACGCGGCGGAGCCCGGCCTCGACCCGCGCCTCGGTGTCGACGTCGAGCGCCGACAGCGGGTCGTCGAGCACCAGGACCGACGGCCGCGCGGCGATCGCGCGGGCGAGCGCCAGACGCTGCCGCTGGCCGCCGGAGAGCGACAGCCCCTCCTCGCCGACGCGGGTGTCGACACCCTCGGGCAGGTCGTCGACGAAGGACGCCTGCGCGATGTCGAGCGCCTCGCGCATGATGCGCTCGGCCTCGGCGCCCTCGAGGTCGGGCCGGCCGAGCAGCACGTTGTCGCGGACGCTCGTCGAGAACAGCGTGGCGTCCTCGAAGGCGACACCGACGTGCCGACGGAGGTCCGCGCGGGTGAGGTCGCGGACGTCGACGCCGTCGATCGTGATCGAGCCGCCGGTCACGTCGTACAGCCGCGGCACCAGGGACAGCAGCGTCGTCTTGCCGCTGCCGGTCAGGCCGACGAGCGCCATGGTCTCGCCCGGGTGCAGCTGCAGCTCGACGCCGTCCACCAGGTCCGGGTACTCGTCCGTCGCGTCCTGGTACCGGAAGTGCACGGCGTTGAACGACAGCGCACCGTGCGGCTCGTCGATGGTCCTCGGTGACGCCGGGTCCTGGATCGTGTTCTCGGAGTCCATGACCTCGAAGAACCGGTCGACCGCGGTCCGGGTGTCGAACGTCATCGACAGGAAGAACCCGATCGACTCGATCGGGAACCGCAGCACGGTCGCCGTCGCGAAGAACGCGAACAGCTGTCCGACCGTCAGCTCGCCCTGCGACGCCAGCCAGATGCCGGCGAGCAGGCACAGCGCGAACGCGACGTCCGGCACGAGCAGCAGCCACAGCCAGATGCTCGCGATGGCCTTCGCCTTCTCGATCTCGGTGCCGCGGAGCGCCTCGGCCTGCTCACTGAACTCGTCGAGCTTGAAGCGACCGCGGCCGAACGCCTTGAGCACGCGGATGCCGTGCACCGACTGCTCGACGCTCGTGGCGAGGTCGCCGACCTGGTCCTGGCTGCGCCGCGCGACGACGGAGTACTTCCGCTCGAACAGCAGGCCGTTGATCCACAGCGGGATCGACGCCACGAGGAAGATCAGTCCGAGCAGCCACCCGAAGGTGAACAGCACGACGAAGCCTACGGCGATCGTGACGATGTTCACCACGAGCAGCACGACGCCGAACGCCAGCCATCGGCGGATGAGCGACAGGTCGGACACCGAACGGGACAGCAGCTGCCCGGACTCCCAGCGGTCGTGGAAGGCCACCGGCAGGTCCTGGAGCTTGGCGTAGAGCGCGTTGCGCATGCTCGTCTCGATGCGCGTCGACGGGCGCATCACGAGCCGTCGGCGGGATGCGATGAAGAAGGCCTCGAGGGCGCCGAGTGCGAGCACGCCGAGTCCGGCGGGCCAGATGAGCGCGGCGTCGCGCGAGGACAGCGGCCCGTCGACGAGCCACTGGAGCACGTACGGGATCACCAGGGCGACGAGCGAGGCGCCCATCGCCGCGGCCATGCCGCCGAACAGTCGCCAGCGGTACGGCCTGACGTAGGGCCAGATGCGCCCGATGGCGCGCAGGGTCGAGGGGCGGTCGGTGGAGGGGGTCGCCTGGTCGGGCGTTGTGGACATGCGGTTGCGTCCTCGTGCGTCGTGCGGCGTCCGCCCGGTCGGGTCGTCCGGCCCGCCGACGGGTCGCGTCGGTGGGTGGCGGTCCGGCCGGGAGGCGCGGCGTGGCAGTGCGGTGGTCGTCGGCCGGGCGCGTGGTCGCGCGCCGTCGCCGCCACTCGCGTGACGTCGACCGGGCCGGAGGGCACCGGGGACACGGGTCCCCGGGTTCTCAGCAGGTGGTCCGCGCTCGCCGACGGTGTCGTCGGGCGCGAGGCCGTGGGAGGGGCCTGGCTAGACGGCGGCCGCGCCCGGGTACCGGAGCGGCGGTGCCGTCCGGGTCCGGGGTCGCGGGGCGGGAGTGGTCCCCACGAGGGACACGAGACCCGTCCGGGCAGCCGTCGCCACTGTTCCGGTCGTCGCGTCCATCGTCACTCCAGTCGTCGTCTTCGTCACCGTTGTGTCCGCGGGCACGGCCGATCCGGTTGCGATCGTCCGGTGCGGTGCGGAGCCTTACAGACTATTCACAGTCGCAGGTGTTGCGCAATGGTCTCGGCGTTGTTGGACGCCGTCGATCCGAGCGCGTGACGGTGTCCGGCGACCGGTGTTCGGTGTTCGGTGACTCAGTGGAAGAAGTGACGCTCGCCGGTGAAGTACATGGTCACGCCGGCCGCCTGCGCCGCCGCGATGACCTCGTCGTCACGGACGCTGCCGCCCGGCTGCGCGACGGCACGGACACCGGCGTCGAGCAGGACCTGCAGGCCGTCGGCGAACGGGAAGAACGCGTCCGACGCCGCGACGCTGCCACGGGCACGCTCCCCGGCGCGGTCCACCGCGAGGTGGCAGGAGTCCACCCGGTTGACCTGACCCATACCGACGCCGACGCTCGCGCCCTGGTCGGCGAGCAGGATGGCGTTCGACTTCACGGCGCGGCTGGCCTTCCACGCGAACGCCAGGTCGGCGAGGGTCGCGGCGTCGGCGGGCTCGCCGGACACCAGCGTCCAGGAGGACTGGTCGAACGCGGTGAAGCGGTCGGCGTCCTGCACGAGGAAGCCGCCGGAGACCTGCTTGACCTCACGGGTCGCGAGCGCGAAGTCCGCCGGCAGCGTGAGGAGCCGGATGTTCTTCTTCTGCGAGAGGATCTCGAGCGCCTCGGGGTCGAAGGCCGGGGCCACGACGACCTCGGTGAAGATGTCGCGCACGGTCTCGGCCATCTGCTTCGTGACCGGGCGGTTCGCGGCGATGACCCCGCCGAAGGCCGACAGCGGGTCGCAGGCGTGCGCGGCGGCGTGCGCCGAGGCGATCGGGTCGACCGCGTCGGCCGGGGCGGTGGCGATGCCGCACGGGTTGGCGTGCTTGATGATCGCGACGGCGGGGGTGTCGAAGTCGTACGCGGCCCGGACGGCGGCGTCGGCGTCGACGTAGTTGTTGTACGACATCTCCTTGCCGTGCAGCTGCGTCGCCTGGGCGATGCCCGCTCCGCCGGAGGTCGTGTAGAGCGCGGCGGCCTGGTGCGCGTTCTCGCCGTAGCGGAGCGTCGCGGTCAGTCCGGCCTCGAGCCGGAGCGTCTCGTCGAACGAGCCCGGCGTCTCGAGGTCGCCCGTCACCGTGGGCGCGGCGGCCTGGGCGGCGACGTGTGCCGCGTCCTGCCCGACGACGTCGGTCGCGAAGTACGAGGCGACGGCGGCGTCGTAGGACGCCGTGTGGGCGAAGGCCTGGGCGGCGAGGCGCTTCCGGAGTTCGAGCGTGGTGCCGCCGGCCCGGACAGCCTCGACGACCTCGGCGTAGGACGACGGCGACACGACGATCGCGACGTTCGGGTGGTTCTTCGCCGAGGCGCGGACCATCGCCGGTCCGCCGATGTCGACGTTCTCCACCACGGTCGCGGCCTCGGCACCCGAGGCGACGGTCTCGACGAACGGGTACAGGTTCACCACGACGAGCTCGAACGGCGCGATGCCGAGCTCGGCGAGCTGCTGCTCGTGCGACTCGAGGCGCAGGTCGGCGAGGAGCCCCGCGTGCACGGCAGGGTGCAGGGTCTTGACGCGGCCGTCGAGCGACTCCGGGAACCCGGTCACGCTCGACACGTCGGTGACGGCGTACCCGGCGTCGCGGATCGTCTGCGCCGTGCTGCCCGTCGAGACGAGCTCCACACCCGCGTCGGCCAGGGCGCCGGCGAGTTCGAGCAGGCCGGACTTGTCGCTCACCGAGATGAGCGCGCGCCGCACGGGGACGACGTCGCGGTGGCGGTAGAGGCTGGGGTCGGCGGCGTGCACGCTCATGCGCTCGGGGGGCCCTTCAGGTCGGTGGTGCCGTTGGCGATGTCGAGGATGGTCTGGATGAGCAGGCGGCGCTCGACCGGCTTGATGCGGTCGTGCAGCGTCGACTCGGAGTCGTCCGGCAGCACCGGGATCCGCTCCTGCGCCAGGATCGGGCCGGTGTCCACGCCGTCGTCGACCTGGATCACGCTGGCGCCGGTCTGCTCGACGCCGGCGGCCAGGGCGTCACGGACCCCGTGTGCGCCGGGGAACTCGGGCAGGTACGCGGGGTGGGTGTTGATGATCGCGGGGGCGAACTCGGACACGACGGCGTGCGGGAGCAGGCGCATCAGGCCGGAGAGCACGAGGAGGTCCGGCGACCACGGCCGGATCTGGGCGGCGAGCTCGGCGCCCCACTCGTCGCGCGAGGCGAAGCGGGAGAACGGCACCGAGAAGGTCGGGACCCCGAACTCCTCGCCCAGCGCCAGGCCCTCGGCATCGCGGTCCGCCCCGATCGCGACCACGCGGGCGGGGTACTCGGCGTCGGTCGTCGCCTCGAGCAGGGCTCGGAGGTTCGAGCCGGTACCGGAGATCAGGACGACCAGTTCGAGCACGGTGACCAGCCTAGCGGCGGACGACCGCCCCGCCGATCGCCAGCAGCGGGAGCGCCTGCGCTGTCGCGGACCCCGGGGCGCAGCCGTAGACGACCAGCTGCAGCCCCGGCGACCCCTGCACGGCGAAGGTGTGCGCGTCGAACTCCAGCCCACCGACCTCCCCGTGCACGAACCGCTTGGTCGTCACGGCCTTCCGCTGCACCCGCTGCGCACTCCAGCGTTCCTCGAACTCGTCGCTGCGTCCGCGCACCTCCGCCACGACCGCCAGGAGGCCGGGGTCGGCTCCGTGCTCGGCGGTCGCGGCGCGCAGACTGGCGACGGTCGAGTCCGCGGTCCTCGACCAGTCCACGTGGAAGTCGCGAGCAACCGGATCGGTGAAGGCCATCCGGACGAGGTTGTCGAACCGGGCGAACGGTGCGTGGACGCCGCGGGCGAGGGCATTCGCTGCGAGGACGTCGTGGGCCGGGTCGATCACGAACGCCGGGTGCGCGGACCACGAGTCGAGGAGCTGACCGAGAGCCGGTGAGACCGAGCCGGGTGCGCGGGACCGCCGCGGCGGCGGGACGAGCCCGGCGAGGGTGAAGAGGTGGTCGCGCTCGTCGCCCTCCAGCTCGAGCCCGTCGGCGATGCCGTCGAGCACCGCCGACCCGGGGCTGATCTCGCGTCCCTGTTCGAGGCGCGTGTAGTAGTCGACGCTGAGGCCACCCAGCACCGCCACCTCCTCTCGCCGGAGGCCGGCCACGCGGCGGAGCCCGCCGGAGGGCAGGCCGAGCGCCTCCGGGGAGAGACGACCGCGGATCGCCCGCAGGTACGCTCCCAGGGCAAGGTCGGCAGAGGACGACGGCACGCTGACAGGGTAGTTCCGACGGCGACCGCCTCCCTGGTCGTGGCACACCCCGGAACGACCCGGCACGGGAAGCCCTGCACACGAGACGGACGCTGGCTCCGTGAACGACGACACTCCCACCACCCCCCACCCCTACCTCGGCCTCTGGGTCACGGAAGACGGCCGCGTCCGTCACGAGCTCCGCACCGGAGGCCGGTACGTCGAGGCCCGCGGTGACCGCGAGGCCGCGTACACCGGCGGCTACGAGGTCGCCGGAGCCCACGTCGAGTACCGGGACGACACCGGCTTCACCGCGGACGGCGACTTCCGCGACGACGTCCTGCACCACGGCGGCATGGTGCTGCGACGCCGGAAGATCGTGCTCGTCACAGGTGCCTCCAGCGGTATCGGCAGGGCGACCGCGCTCCGGCTCGCCTCGGCCGGTCACCCCGTCGTCCTGGGGGCTCGCCGGGTCGACCGTCTCGAATCCCTCGTGACGGAGATCGAGGGCGCGGGCGGCCAGGCCCTGGCGGTACCGACGGACGTCACCGACCTCGCCTCCACACAAGCGTTCGCCGACGCGGCCACCGCACGGTTCGGGCGCATCGACGTGGTGGTCGCGAACGCCGGCGTGATGCCGCTCTCGCCCCCGTCCTCCGGGCTCGTCGAGCAGTGGGACCAGATGATCGACGTCAACCTGCGCGGGCTCCTGCACAGCATCGCGGCGACCCTCCCGACGATGCTCGCGCAGGGCGCCGGCCACTTCGTGACGATGGCGTCGATCGGTGCCCACAGCGTCACGCCGACGGCGGCCGTCTACTGCGGCACGAAGTACGCGGCACGGGCGATCACCGAGGGCCTCCGCCTGGAGTCGCCCCGAGGAATCCGGGTGACGACGATCTCACCGGGCGTGACCGAGTCGGAGCTGGCCTCTACGATCACCGACGCGACGGCCGCCGCCGCGATGGAGGCCTACCGCGCCGACTCCGTCTCCGCCGACGCCATCGCCCGCGCCGTGGAGTACGCCGTGGCCGAGCGCCCCGACGTGGACGTCAACGAGATCGTCGTGCGGCCCGCGGCGCAGCGCTGACCGGTCCGACGGCGCGCGGCCGAGGAGCCCTAGGCGTCGTGCTTCGGACGGCGCCACCAGGGCAGCTCGTCCTCGGCGATCTGGTCGGTCTGGTCCCAGCGGGTGCCACCGGACGCGGGCGCTGCCGGTGCGCTCGTCGCCGGGGTGGGCTCGTCGGCGTCGTCACGGCCGGCGACGAACTCCTCGGTGCTCCACGGGAAGGCGGGCTGCTGCTCGGTGCCGGGCGCGTGCGGGAGCGTCTCGTCAGCCGGTCGCGGTCCGTCGTCCCTCGTGCCGCCCGCGCCGGTCCCGCCGACGCGGTCGCGCAGGTCGCCGGCACGCGCGCGGACGTCGCCGGCACGCGCGCGGACGTCGTCGGCGGCGCCACGGAGCCGGTCCCGCAGTCCGCTGATGCCGCTGCGGGCGGGGGCGGCCGGTGCGGGAGCGACCCGCTCGGCGGCGACCGCGTCGGTCCGCGCCCAGTCCGGCAGCGGCACGTCGTCCGGTTCCGCGACGGGTGTGCGACGGGCGACGACGGGCTCGTGCTCGTGCTCGTGCTCGGGCTCGGGCTCGGGCTCGGGCTCGGGCTCGGGCTTCTGCGACGCGACGGGCTCGCGCCCGCCGTCGTGCGCTGCGTCGGTGTCGGTGTCGGTGTCGGCGATCGGCTCCGTCGGGTGGTCGTCCGATGCGGCCGCGGCAGCACCCGACGACGGCACGGCAGCACGGGTCGACGAGTCGTGGGCCTCCTCGACGGTGAACCGGTGGGACGCGGAGGCGCGCCCGGCACCGGCCTCGTCGAGTGCGGCGACGAGCGAGCCGGCGCGGGCGTCGTCGGCAGCGTCCTCGTCGGCCTCGATCCAGCGCTCGCGGCCTCGGGAGCGCTCGGGCAGCCGCCCGAGGTCGCTCCCCACGGCGAGCGCCACCGCGGCCGGCACGCCGACCTCGAGGGCCGCGAACACGCCGACGAGCAGGCCGTCCGGCCCGGCCTGGGTGAGTCGGCCCGGGCCGAGGGACCCCGACGTGAGCGCCGTGGCCACCCCGGTCAGCACGCCCGCCACGACACCGGTGGCCGCTCCGGCGAGCGCTCGGCGGAGCGGGCTGTCCGACGAGCCGAGCGCGCGCACGAGCCCGGGGCGCATCAGTCCGGCCACGACGAACCCGGCGACGACGGGCACGAGCACCCCGAGCAGGCCGAAGGTGTGGCCGGAGGCGGGCAGGGCGCCGAAGACCGGGATCCCGGGGATGGGGCCGAGGACCGTGCCGATCGGCGAGACGTTCGACCCGGTGCCGATGGCGAACCCGGGACCGACGAGCCACGCGACGGCCCACCCGACCAGGTCGGGCAGGAACGCGAGCTGGCCGACGGTGAGCGCGATGCCGCCGATGACCCCGGCATGCGAACGCTCGTACAGGGCGATGACCTCGGCGAACGAGGTGACGAGCAGGAGGGCGACGACCACCCCGGCGGCCGCGACCACGACGGCGGTCACCGCGGTGCCAGCTCGGAGGGCGAAGCCGGCGGTGGTGCGCCACAGCACGGGCACCCGGCCGACCTGGTCGAGCAACCGGGCGGTCAGCGGGTCCGCCGGCAGCCCGCGGCGGATGCGGCACACCTCGGCGGTCACGAGTGCGGGGACGGCGAACCAGAGCGCCGGGAACACGATCGCCTGCCAGACGACCGGGTCGGTCGCGGCGGAGGTGGACGAGAACGCGATGGCCAGTCCGAGCAGGGCCACGCCCGCGGTCCCGACGAGCAGGCCCGTCGTGCGGTGCTCCGTCTCGGCGAACCGTCGACCGGCCCGCCCCCCGAGCCAGGCCGTGACGACCGCGAAGCCGAGGGCCGCGAGCGTCACGTGGATGGGGTCGCCCGCACCCTCGATGCCGGACGCGCCGGCCGTGGCCGTCCCGAGGTGGAACGTGACGTCCACGCCGTGACCGACGAGCCAGACGCTGCCCGCGGCCTTCCAGAAGACGTCCCAGTCGACCTGCAGCCCGTACTCGAAGCCCCAGAGCAGCGTCAGCGGCACGAGGGCGATCCCGACGCCGACGCCGACCGTCACGATCGCCTCGACGGCGGCCAGCAGTGCGGTTCCCAGGCGGTTCATCGTGGTCAGGGTACGTGCCGTCCCGCGGTCACCGAGCGAGCCGCGCGGCACCTGTGGAGACTGGCCGACCGTCCACAGCATGACGGGAGGCACGGTGCCCACCGGCACCGTGCCTCCCGTCCGTCGGGTAGTTCGGACCGCTACGCCGTCGCGGCGGCGACCACCTCGCGCAGCAGCGCGGCCGTCTCGGACGGCGTCTTGCCGACCTTGACGCCGGCGGCCTCGAGCGCCTGCTTCTTCGCCTCGGCGGTCCCGGCGGAACCGGAGACGATCGCGCCGGCGTGGCCCATGGTCTTGCCCTCGGGCGCGGTGAAGCCCGCGACGTAGCCGACGACCGGCTTCGTGACGTGCGCCTTGATGTAGTCGGCCGCGCGCTCCTCGGCGTCGCCGCCGATCTCGCCGATCATGACGATCGCCGTCGTCTCCGGGTCGGCCTCGAACGCGGCGAGCGCGTCGATGTGCGTCGTGCCGATGACCGGGTCGCCGCCGATGCCGATGGCGGTCGAGAAGCCCAGGTCACGCAGCTCGTACATCATCTGGTAGGTCAGGGTGCCGGACTTCGACACGAGACCGATCGGGCCCTTGCCGGTGATCGTCGCCGGGGTGATGCCGACGAGCGACTCCCCCGGGGTGATGATGCCGGGGCAGTTCGGGCCGATGATCCGGGTCTTCCCGCCCAGCGCCTTCGCGTGCGCCCAGAACTCCGCGGAGTCCTGCACGGGGATGCCCTCGGTGATGACGACGACGAGCGGGACCTCGGCGTCGATGGCCTCCATGACCGCGTCCTTCGCGAACGCCGGCGGGACGAAGACGATCGAGACGTCGGCACCGGTGGTGTCGACGGCTTCACGCACCGAGCCGAACACGGGGAGCTCGACGTCGCCGTGCGAGACGGTGGTGCCGGCCTTGCGGGCGTTCACGCCGCCGACGACCTGCGTGCCGGCCTTGAGCATGAGCGCGGTGTGCTTCGTGCCCTCGCCGCCGGTGATGCCCTGGACGATGACCTTCGAGTCCTTGTTGAGGAAGATCGACATTGCTCTGGTGCTCCTTACGCCGCGGCCGCGGCGAGCTCGGCGGCCTGCTCGGCCGCATCGTCCATGGTCTCGGCGACGGTGACGAGCGGGTGCGCCGCCTCCGCCAGGATCCGGCGACCCTCGTCCACGTTGTTGCCGTCCAGGCGCACGACGAGCGGCTTGGTCGCCGAGTCGCCGAGGATGCCGAGTGCGGCGACGATGCCGTTCGCCACGGCGTCGCAGGCGGTGATGCCACCGAAGACGTTCACGAACACGCTCTTCACCTGCGGGTCGCCGAGGATGACGTCGAGGCCGTTCGCCATGACCTCGGCCGAGGCGCCACCGCCGATGTCGAGGAAGTTCGCGGGCTTCACGCCGCCGTGGCGCTCACCGGCGTACGCGACGACGTCGAGCGTCGACATGACGAGCCCTGCGCCGTTGCCGATGACGCCGACCTCGCCGTCGAGCTTCACGTAGTTCAGGCCGTGCTGCTTCGCCTTGGCCTCGAGCGGGTCCTCGCTCGCGGTGTCCTCGAGCTGCGCGTGGCCCTCGTGGCGGAAGTCGGCGTTGTCGTCGAGCGACACCTTGCCGTCGAGGGCGAGGATCTGCCCGTCGCCGGTGCGGACCAGCGGGTTCACCTCGACGAGGGTGGCGTCCTCGCCGGCGAACACGTCGTAGAGCTTCACGAAGACGTCCGCGACCTGGTCCTGGAGCTCGGACGGGAAGTTCGCCTGGCGCGCGATGTCGAGCGCGGCTTCCTTGTTGATGCCCGTGAGCGGGTTCACCTCGACGCGCGCGAGCGCCTCGGGCTTCTCGACCGCGAGCTGCTCGATCTCCATGCCGCCCTCGACGCTGACGAGCGACAGGTACGAGCGGTTCGCCCGGTCGAGCAGCACCGAGAAGTAGAACTCCTCGGCGATGTCCGCACCCTGGGCGACCATCACGCGCTGCACGGTGTGGCCCTTGATGTCGAGGCCGAGGATCGCCTCGGCGTGCTCGTACGCCTCGTCCGGGGTCTTCGCGACCTTGACGCCGCCGGCCTTGCCGCGACCGCCGACCTTCACCTGCGCCTTGACGACGACCACGCCGCCGATCCGCTCGGCGGCCGCCCTCGCCTCTTCCGGGGTGTCGGCGGTGATGCCCTGCAGCACAGGGACGCCGTAGGACTCGAAGAGGTCCCTGGCCTGGTACTCGAAAAGATCCACGCTGTTCTTCTTCCCGCACGGTTCGTGCGATCGGCATCGGTCATCGGGTCGCGCACTCAACGTCGAGGGTCGCTCGATGTCGAGACAACGGCCGCGACCACCCTAGCGCCGCCACATGGACGGAGAACACGTCCGTCCGGACACCGGTCGCGCCCGCTCGGCCGCGGGATGCGTCGGCACCGCGGAACGCCGGCCGGGAGGCACGCCCCACCCCCGTCACCTCCCTCGCGCCCCCCGGTGGCCGGGGGACGCAGTCGCCGGATGGTCGGCCAGGCGGTACGGGGCACGGTCGACGGGTGCAGAAGGAACTCCGTACCCGCGCCGCCGACGTCTTCGGCTGGGACCTCCACCCCGAGCAGGAACAGGTCGTCGACGCCGTCCTCGACGGTCGCGACGCCCTGGCGCTCATGCCCACCGGCTCGGGGAAGTCCGCGATCTACCAGGTCGCCGCGCTCGCCCTGGACGGCCCGGTCGTCGTCGTCTCGCCCCTCGTGGCCCTGCAGGAGGACCAGGTCGTCGGCATCGAGGACCACCCGGACGCGCCCCGAGCCGTCACGATCAACGCCACCAGGGGCAGCCGGCAGCTCGAGGACGCGTGGGACGCCGTGGCGTCCGGCGAGGCCCGGTACGTGTTCCTGGCCCCCGAGCAACTGGCGAAGGACGAGGTCGTCGAGCGGCTGCGGGACGCCGGCGTCGCGCTCGTCACCGTCGACGAGGCGCACTGCGTGTCGAGCTGGGGGCACGACTTCCGCCCGGACTACCTGGTGCTCGGCGAGGTCGTGGAGCGCCTCGGGCGCCCGCCGGTGCTCGCGATGACCGCGACCGGGTCGACGCCCGTCCGCGCCGAGATCGTCGAGCGGCTCGGCATGCGGGACCCGCTGGTCGTCGCCACCGGCTTCGACCGGCCGAACCTGCGCTTCGAGGTCGCCCGGCACGCCGACGACGAGTCGAAGCGCGAGGCCGTCGTGGAGCAGGTCGTCGGACTCGAGGGGGTCGGCATCGTCTACGTCGCCACCCGCGCCGAGACCCTGGTGTACGCGGACGAACTCGTGGAGAGTGGTCGCCGGGCGAAGGCGTACCACGCGGGCCTCCGCGTGCGGGACCGCGAGCGGGTCCACCACGAGTTCCTCGACGGCGAGCTCGACGTCGTCGTCGCCACCAGCGCGTTCGGCATGGGGATCGACAAGCCGGACGTGCGCTTCGTCGTGCACGCCGACGTCCCCGAGTCGGTCGACGCCTACTACCAGGAGGTGGGCCGTGCCGGCCGCGACGGCGACGTCGGCCTCGCCACGATGCACTACCGCGCCGAGGACCTCGGCCTCCGACGCTTCTTCGCGTCCGGCTCGCCGCGCCCGGCCACCCTCCGTGCCGTGTTCGACGCCGTCCCCGCCGAGGGATCGGTGGCCCGGTCCGAGCTCGCCGAACGCTCCGGGCTCGCCGCTCGCACCGCGGGCCGTGCGGCCAACGCCCTCGTCGACGCGGGCGCGCTCGACGACGGTGAGGACGGTCTCACCCGTCGACCGGACGGCCCCCGCGACGCCGAGGCGGCAGCGGGGCTCGCGAAGGCGCAGGCGAAGGAGCGCGAGGAGATCGAGGAGTCGCGCATCGCGATGATGCGCCGGTTCGCCGAGACCTCGGGCTGCCGCCGGCAGTTCCTGCTCGGGTACTTCGGTGACGAGCTCGCCGAGCCGTGCGGCAACTGCGACACGTGCACGGCCGGGACCGCCCAGGACGCGGACGCCCACGGTGCCGACGGTGCGAACGACGACGCCTGGCCCCCGGAGTCGCCCGTCGAGCACGCGCAGTGGGGTCGAGGGACGGTGATGAGCACGGAGGACGACCGGTTGACGGTGTTCTTCGAGTCCGCCGGCTACAAGACCCTCGGGCTGGCCGACGTCGAGGAACGGCACCTGCTCGAGCGCGTCTGACGCGCCGGTGTCGGGGACTCGGGGTGGGGAAGGCGCGGTCGCTCGACCACCCGTCGGCGACCGCGCTCCACTCCCCCGAGCACGGCGAGTGTGACCCGCGATCGTGGACCGCAGGTGACGCCGAGGTGAACGGGACGCGAAACCGGACGAGGGGTGCGCAGACCGGACGACCACAGACCGGACGACCGGTCAGGCGGACGGCGTACACAGGAAGGCCCGACGGCCCCGGCGACCCGCTCCGGAGCCCGACCCTCCCACGGAAGGACTGCACCATGAGCGACCCCGGCATCAGCCCCGTCGACGACTTCGACGCCCAGGAGCGCCGCACCGACGACCTGGACCGCGAGCACGTGGGTCCGTACGAGGTCGACGAGTCCGAGGAGTCCCTCGAGACCGTCACGAACGACGCCGTCGCCGGCGAGACCGTCGAGCCCCAGCCGGGCGACGGAACCGACGACGGCCCCACCGGTGGCGCTCCGCGCGAGGGCTCGCCCGACCTGTGGGAGCACGACGACGACACCGAGCGTCCGGACCTCGGCGGCGACCTCGGCACGAAGCCGCTCTGAGCACCACACCCGCACGACCCCCACGGAGCACGGCCCAGTACGATCGGGCCGTGCTCCGTGGCGTCCGCGACCGTGTCCGTGCGACGCCCGCGCTGGCCCGGCTCCTCTCGCTGGCGTCCCTGCTGCTCGTCGCCGCGGCGGCGCACTCGGGTGCCCGGAGCGGCGGGGTCGCCTGGCTTCCGCTGCTCGTCGCGGGTGTCGTGCTCGCCCTGGTCACCGGCGCGACGGCGCACCGGTGGCCCCTGCCGGCCATCTGGCTGGTCGCGACACTGCTGGCGGCTGCGGGCGGCACGCTCGTGAGCGTCGCGTGGCTGGTCGGCGCACTGATCGGCGGCGCAGTGGCCCTGGCCGCAGCCCTGTTCCTCGACACCGCAGCGCTGCGGCGGGCACGGCGATCCGGGACACGCCCGTGACGCGACGGCCGGGAGGCTCGTCCCACCCCCGCCCCGCCGGCCACGGCGACCGGTCGGCGGACGGACGCGGTGCGACGGGCGGACCACTGGCCTCCCGTCCGGCACACGGACACGTCGCCGACCGCGACCTGCGTCGGTGGCTGGCGGACAGCACACCCGTCGCGGCCGGTGGCCGCGCCATCCTGCTGCAGATCGCGGACCCGGTCGTCGCAGCCGGGGTCCGACGGCACTCCGACTTCGCCCGCCGACCGCAGCAGCGGCTGGCCCACACCCTGATGTTCGTCTACGCCGTCGTGATCGGGACCGAGACCGACGCTGCCGTGGCGACCGCGTTCGTCGACCGGGCGCACCGACCGGTCGAGGGCGCCGACGACGTCGACCGGCAGCGGTGGGTGGCGGCGACCCTGTTCGACTCCGCACGACGGGCACACGAGCTGTTCGGCGACGCCCTGTCGCCCGACGACGCCGAGCGTGTCCTGGTGGCCTACGCCCCGATCGCGACGTCCCTGCGCGTGCCCGCCGACTGCTGGTTCGACTCGGTGGCCGCGTTCGACGCGTACTGGGGTGCGACCATGCCCACCCTGCACGTCACCGACGATGCGCGCGGGATCGTGCGCGACCTCCTGCACCCCCGCTTCGCACCGCTGTGGGTCCGCTCCGCGATGCCGCTCGTCCGGATCGTCACCGTCGGCATGCTGCCGGACGCCCTGCGGACCGCGTACGGCTTCGCCTGGGGGCCGCGCGAGCAGCGGCGCTTCCGGCGCACCGTCGCGCTCGTCCGGCGCGTGCGGAGCCTCGTGCCGGGGTGGGCGCTCCGACTCCCGGGGCCGCTGCTGCTGCGGGCCATGCACCGGATCGCCGCGCGGTACGCCCACTGATCCCGACAAGTTCTTGTCATGGCGACAAGAACAGTGGTACGGTCGGACCATGGCAGTCGAACTCAGCACCTGGGACGCCCAGGGCACACCGACGACACCGACGTTCTCCACGATGCGGTTCCCCGCGGGCGAGGCACACGTCAAGGTCCGGGACGACGCCGACGCGGGGGCGACCACCGAGATCGCGACCCTGCGCGGCACCGGCGGCGACGACCTGGTGATGCTCGGCATGTGGGCGGACGCGGTCCGACAGCGCGGGGCACGCTCGGTGGCGCTCGTCCCGTACCTGCCCGGAGCGCGGCAGGACCGCGGACTCCCCTTCGGCGCGAAGGTCTACGCGGACGTCCTGAACGGCTTCGCCATCGACCAGGTGATCGCCTTCGACCCCCACTCGCCCGTGATCGTCGGGCTGGTCGAGCGCCTCACCGTGGTGCCGAGCGAGCGGGTCGTGCACGACGCGGTCCTCGCCGGGTCCGACTACAGCGGCATCATCGCCCCGGACAAGGGCGCGGTCGCCCGGGCGGCGCTCGTCGCCGAGGCAGCCGGTCTCCCCCTGTTCCGCGCCGAGAAGCACCGCAACCCGGACACCGGCAAGCTCGACGGGTTCTCGTGCGAGCCGCTCCCCGAGACCGGTCGGCTGCTCGTCGTCGACGACATCTGCGACGGCGGCGGCACCTTCGCGGGCCTCGCCGGCTCGACCGGCCTGCCTGCGGAGCGCCTGGGCCTCTGGGTCTCGCACGGCGTCTTCTCCGGACGGGCCCCGCAGCTCGCCGAGCACTTCGGTGAGATCGTCACCACCGACAGCTACCCCGCACAGCAGGACGTCCCGGGCCTCCGCACCGTCCCGCTCAGCCCGTACCTCACGGAGGAGATCCGATGACGACCACGACGGGCCTCGAGCCCCGCACCACCACCGCGAGTCCGATCGCCCCGCTGCTGGCGGTCGACGGGTACAAGCACTCGCACCGGCAGGTCTACCCCGAGGGCACGACCCGGATCCTGATCAACTGGACGAACCGCTCGAACGCGCACATGCCCGAGTCGACCCACGCGGTGGTCTTCGGGCTGCAGGCGTTCGTGCAGCGGTACCTGGTCGAGGCGTGGGCGCCGTTCTTCGCCGCCGACGAGGACGAGGTCGCGCGGTTGTTCGAGCAGGCACTGCAGGGCTACTTCGGCCCGAACCACATCGGTGTCGACCACGTCCGCGCCCTGCACCGCCTCGGGTACCTCCCGCTCGACATCCGGGCGCTCCCCGAGGGCACCCTCGCCCCGATCGGCGTCGCGACGCTGACGGTCGAGAACACCCTCGACGACTTCTTCTGGCTGCCGAACTACATCGAGACCGCCCTGTCGGCGTCGATCTGGCACCCCTCGACCGTCGCGACGAAGGCGCTCGAGTACCGCGACCTCATGGAGGAGTGGGCCGAGCGCACCGGCGCCGACCCGGCGAGCATCGACTTCGCCGCCCACGACTTCTCGTTCCGCGGGCAGACGAGCATCGAGTCCGCCGCCGCGGGCGGTGCCGGACACCTGCTGTCGTTCCTCGGCACCGACTCGATGCCGTCGCTCGACTTCATCGACCGCTACTACCCGGGCGACAACGGCTGGGTGGCGGCCAGCGTCCCCGCCACCGAGCACAGCGTGATGTGCGTCCGCGGCGCCGACGGCGAGCTCGAGACGTTCGCGCAGATCCTCGACGTGTACCCGACCGGCATCGTCTCGGCGGTGAGCGACGGCTTCGACCTGTTCAAGGTGATCACCGAGACGCTCCCGCAGCTCGAGGACCGCATCACGGCCCGCGACGGCAAGCTCGTCATCCGCCCGGACTCCGGCGACCCGGTCGACATCGTCACCGGCACCGTGCACGGCGTCGACCAGGCAGCGCTGACCGACCCGTCGCGCAGCCACGAGGAGAAGGGCGTCGTCGAGCTCCTCGACGAGCTGTTCGGGCACACCGTGAACGAGCGGGGCTTCAAGGTGCTCGACCAGCACATCGGCGTCATCTACGGCGACAGCATCACGCTCGACCGTGCCCGTCGCATCTACGAGCGGCTCGCCGCGAAGGGCTACGCGAGCGACAACGTCGTGCTCGGCATCGGGTCGTACACGTACCAGTACATGACGCGCGACAACCTCGGCAGCGCCGTGAAGGCCACGTGGGCCCTCGTCGACGGGCAGCCGGTCGACATCCAGAAGGACCCGAAGACCGGCAGCGGCAAGAAGAGCGCGAAGGGCCGCATCGCCCTGCACCGCGACGACACCGGCGAGATCCGCCAGACCGACGAGGCCACCGCCGAGGACGAGGCGACCAGCCTGCTCCAGCCCGTCTGGGTCGACGGCCGCTTCCGGGTGCACCAGTCGTTCGCCGACGTGCGCGAGACGCTCCGCACCGAACGCGCCGCCCGCGCGGCCCGCCGGGCGTCGGTGTGACCGACGCCCACACGGCGACCCGCGACCAGCCGCTCATCGCGATCGACGTCGTCCCGGTGTCGTTCACGGTGACGGAGGGTCTGCGGGTCGCCACCGCGCGCCGGGCGTACGACCCGTACGCCGGTCGGGAGGCACTGCCCGGCGTGCTCCTGGACGCTGCGGAACGCCTCGCCGACGGTGCACGGCGCGCCCTGCGCACCAAGGCCGCCATCGGCACCGGGGCGGTGCGGCACCTCGCACAGGTCGGTGCGTTCGACGGCCCGTCCCGCGACCCGCGGGAGACCGCGATCAGCATCGCGTTCGCGGCGGTCGTGGCACCGGCGGTGGACGGCGGGCCCGTGGTGTGGAGGTCGACCGACGGGGGCGACCCGGGCCTCCCGTTCGACCACGACACGATCGTGCGGGCCGCCCTCGACCAGGTGCGCACCCGGCTCTGGCGGGACGTCCCGATGACACGCGCCCTGCTCGGTGACGTCTTCCCGACGAGTGCGGCGGCAGTACTCCACGCGGCGCTCCACGGGACCGCCCCGGATGCCGGCAACCTCAACCGTGCACTCCGGACGAACCCCGCGCTCGTCCGAGCCGATGCCTCCCCGACGTCCACCGGCCGGGGCGGTCGTCCCCCGGCGACCTGGACGTGGACCGACTGAGCACGGTTGGGTGGGGGCATGTCCAGTTCGCTCTCCGGTGACGACTCCCTGCACCTGCCCGAGTTCGACGCGCCTCCCGCGTCCCCGTTCGACGTCGCCCGAGCCTGGCTCGACGGCGCCGCGGAGCGCGAGGTGTCCGAGCCGATGTCGATGACCCTCGCGACCGCCGGCACCGACGGGCGGGTGTCCGCCCGCACCGTCGACGTGAAGCGGCTCGACGACCGCGGGCTGGTGTTCGGCACCTCGACCCTGAGCCCGAAGGGACGGCAGCTGGCGGACAACCCGCACGCGGCGCTGCAGGTGTACTGGCGCGAGAGCATGCAGCAGCTGCGCTTCGAGGGCCGGGCCGTGCAGCTGTCCGACGAGGAGTCCGACGCGCTGTTCGCCGACCGCTCGCCGAAGTCACGCGCCGCCACCGCGATCGCCGACCAGTCGGACGTGCTCGAACCGCGCACGCTGCAGGACCTGATCGACGACGCGAACGTGCTGCTCGACGAGAGCGACGACGACGTGCCGCGCCCCGAGGGCTGGGTGGCGTGGCGGCTCGAGCCCGACGTGGTGGAGTTCTGGCAGGGCAGCCGCGACCGGATGCACCGGCGGCTGCAGTACGTCCGCGCCGGTGACGGCTGGGACGTGGCGCGGCTGCAGCCGTAGCGCTGCGCGGTCGGCGCGGTCGGCCGCGGGCGCGGCTGGCGCGGCGGGGCCGGCGGCGCCCCGCACAACCGTGAGCACCTCGCGCCACGGAACCCCACGGCGCGACGTGCTCCGCGTTGTGCAGCGGCACGTCGAACCAGGACTCCGACATCGAACCAGCCGCCGGTGCTGGTTCGACGTCGGGAACGTGGTTCGACGCCGACGGCAGGGCCAGCGGTACCGTCGTCGGATGGGGACCACGCACGCGCTCACCGTCCGACCGGCCGACGTGCGAGACGCCGACGCGATCGCCGCCGTGCACGTGCAGGCGTGGCGCGAGGCCTACGCCCACCTCCTGCCGGCGGAGTTCCTCGCGGCCCTCGACGTCGATGCCCGCGCGGCACGATGGCGCGGGATCATCGCCGAGCCCGGTGTCGACGTGCTCGTCGCCACCGTCGGCGACGCGATCGTCGGCTGGGCGTCCGCGGGGCCCGGTCGCGGCGAGGCCCCGCGGGACCGCGAGCTCGAGGGCATCGACGTCCTCGCCGCGCAGCACGGAGCGGGCGTCGGACAGGCGTTGCTCGACGCCGCGATCGGCACCGCGCCCGCGTTCCTCTGGGTCGCCGACGGCAACGCGCGCGCCGAGGCCTTCTACCGCCGGAACGGCTTCGAGCGGGACGGCACCGTCAAGCACGAACCGATCGGCCCGCACGGGCTCGATGCGGTCCGGATGGTGCGCTGACCTCCCGCCCTCGACCGCGGCGCGGCTCGATCAGCACGCGGGCTGAGCGCCGGGTGGTCATCGTCCAGAGATCACCTGCGAGTGCGGAATCTGGAACATCACATGCTGTTCCCTGGACTCAGGAGCGCCGGACCAGCCGCCGCTCCCCGATCCCAGGAGGAACCATGACCACCTCGAAGCACCTGCTCGCCACCGCCGTCGCCACCTGCGCGCTGGGCGCAGCCCTCGTCGGCGGGACGTCCGTCGCGAACGCCGCGCCCGCGACACCGACCGACCCCGCTGCGAGCACGACGAGCGCCCCGGCTGCCGCCGCACAGGACCCCGGAGCGGGCGGCATCGCGGTCTCGCGCAACGCCGACGGCACGGAGGACGTCCGACCCATGACCGACGAGGAGCGCTCGGAGATGGACGGGAAGTGGTCCCCCGTGGATCGCTGAGCTGACCGGGTGCCGGTCGACCCGCCCGGGTCGACCGGCACCACCGCGCCCGCTGCCGTCAGAGCTTCTCGATCGGCGCGATCTTGATGAGCAACTTCTTGCGACCCGCGGCGTCGAAGGCGATCTCGGCGATGCGCTTCGCGCCCTGCCCGGTCACCGCGGACACCGTGCCCTCGCCGAAGTCGACGTGCTTGATGCGGTCTCCGGCGACGAGTTCCATGTCACCGTTGTCCCGGACCTGCCCGGACACCCGGTTCGCCCACTCGGTCTTCGGACGGGTCTTCGCCGCCGCGGCCGCACGGTCGTAGGAACCGCCGCCGAAGCCGCCACCGCCGCGGTAGCCACCGCCGCCCCCGCCGGCACCGCCGAAGCCACCCGGACCGCCACCGCGACGGGCGTTCAGCGCGCGCGGTTCGGTCCCCCCACGGCTGTTCGCCATGCCGGGCGACTGCTTCCACTCGATCAGTCCCTCGGGGATCTCCTGCAGGAAGCGGGACGGCATCGCCACGTTGACGTCGCCGAACTGCGCGCGGGTCATCGCCAGCGACAGGAAGAGCGACTTCTTCGCTCGGGTGATGCCGACGTAGAAGAGCCGGCGTTCCTCGGCGGGGCCGCCCGGCTCGTTCGCGGACATCCGGTGCGGCAGCAGGTCTTCCTCGACGCCGGTGAGGAACACCGCGTCGTACTCCAGGCCCTTCGCCGTGTGCAGCGTCATGAGCGACACGGTGCCGGACGAGTCGTCGAGCTCGTCGGCCGCTGCGACCAGGGAGACCTCGGTCAGGAAGTCGGACAGGGTGCCCTCGGGGTTGTTCTTCTGGAACTCCCGCGTCACCGCCACGAGCTCGTCGATGTTGTCCGCACGCGCCGCGTCCTGCGCGTCGGGCGACTTCCGCAGGTTCTCGAGCAGCCCGGAGCCGTCGAGCAGCTGCGTGAGCGTGTCGACCACCGGCTGGGTGGCGGCGCGCGAAGCGACGTCGTCGAGCAGCGCTGCGAACGACGTGATCGCGGTCCGCACCTTCGGCCCGAACCCGAGCTCGTCGGCGTGCCGCAGGGCGTCGCGCATCGAGGTCTCGTGCTCGTCGGCGTAGCGCTGCAGTGCCGTCTCCGTCACGGCACCGATGCCGCGCTTGGGCACGTTGAGGATGCGCCGGAGCGACAGCGGATCGGCCGGGTTGGCGACGGTGATCAGGTACGCCATGGCGTCCTTGATCTCCGCACGCTCGTAGAACTTCGTGCCGCCGAGCACCCGGTACGGGATCGCCGAGCGGATGAAGATCTCCTCGAGCGCACGCGTCTGCGAGTTGGTCCGGTAGAACACGGCCATGTCCCGGTACGACGTGCCCTCGTCGTGCAGGCGCTGGATCTCGTCGGCGACGAACTGCGCCTCGTCGTGGCCGGTGTACCCGGTGAAGCCGACGATCTTGTCGCCGGCCCCGACGTCGGTGAACAGGTTCTTCGCCTGGCGGTCGAAGTTGTTCGCGATGACGGCGTTCGCAGCGTCGAGGATCGTCTGCGTCGACCGGTAGTTCTGCTCGAGCAGGATCACCTTCGAGTTCGGGAAGTCCCGCTCGAACTCGACGATGTTCCGGATGTCCGCGCCGCGGAAGGCGTAGATCGACTGGTCCGAGTCACCGACGACGGTGAGCGATGCCGGGGCGATCGACCCGTCGGCCTCGCGCATCCGGGCGACGTGCTGTCCGGTGTCCTCCAGCTTGTCGACCTGCTCGACGGGCACCGGGCGGGTGAGCTCGCGGATCAGGGCGTACTGCGCGTGGTTGGTGTCCTGGTACTCGTCGACCAGGACGAACCGGAAGCGGCGCTGGTAGAGCGCGGCGACCTCGGGGAACGCGCGGAACAGGAAGACGGTCTGCCCGATCAGGTCGTCGAAGTCGAAGGCGTTCGCCCGGCGGAGCTCGTTCGTGTAGCGCCGGAACACCTCCGTGAACATGACCTCCTGCGGGTCGTTCACGTTGATGTTCCGGGCGTAGGTGTCGACGTCCTGCAGCTCGTTCTTGAGCTTCGAGATCTTCGACGCCGCGGCGCCGACGGTCAGCCCGAGGGAGTCCGCCTCGAGCTCCTTGATGATCCGCTTGAGGAGCGCACGGGAGTCCGCGGAGTCGTAGATCGTGAACGACTGCGGGAACCCGAAGCGCTCGGCCTCGCGCCGGAGGATCCGTACGCACGCCGAGTGGAACGTCGAGATCCACATGCCCTCGGCGGCCTGCCCGACCAGTGCCTGCACGCGCTCGCGCATCTCGGCGGCGGCCTTGTTCGTGAACGTGATGGCGAGGATCTGCGACGGCCAGGCCTCGCGGTTCGCCAGCAGCAGGGCGATGCGGCGGGTGAGCACGCTCGTCTTGCCCGATCCGGCACCCGCCACGATGAGCAGGGACTCGCCGCGGTACTCGACGGCTTCCTTCTGCTGGGGGTTGAGACCCGCCGTGAAGGGGTCGTCGTACCCGCCGGGGCGGTTGCCCGCGCCCGGCTCGGGGGACTGGTCGAAGGGGTCGAGCACGATCGTCATGACCGGGTCAGTCTAGGCGCGCCCTCCGACAGGCGCAGCGGCTGCGGTCCGTGGGCCGCGGGACACACTGCGACGCACCAGGACCGGGATCGGGTCCGACGGCGGACAGGCTGTCGGGCATGAGGACGTGGACCGCAGGTGACGCCCTCGAGCTCGTCGAGCGGAGCTGGGTCTGGATGTCGTTCGTCACGACGCCCGTGACGATCACGGTCGGGGCCGGCTGGTCCTTCCTCGCCGACGGCGGCATCGGGAGCCCCGAGGGCCCGCCCGCTCTCGCCCTCACGATCGTCCTCCTCGCCGTCGTCGCGGGGCTCGTGACGATCGGGGGCGGGGTCGTGGCGCTCCCCTGCACGTACGCACTCGGGTGGGCGCTCGCCCGGATCTCCGCCCGCCGCGGCGTGCACGTCGTCGCGCACGCACTGCTCGCCGGCGGCCTGGCGGCGCTCTGCGTGTGGGTGCTCGAGACGTACTGGTCCCACGCGTGGGCACCCCTCCCGGCCTTCCGCCTGCTCATCTCGGTCTCGGCTGCGGCCGCTGCTGCGATCGCCACCTGGCGGACCGTCCGCGCGACCGCGGCGGTGCAGCGACGTCGACTCCGCGGCGTGCGGACGTGCGGAGCTGACGGATCAGTCGGTGGCGCTCTCGACGAGTGACCGCGCCCGCACCGCCAGGTCCGGGTGGTCCGCGAACACCCCGTCCACCCCGGTCCGCACGACCGAGGTGAACCACCGCTCCCAGTCGCCGTGCGCTGCCACGTCGCCCCCGCGCCGCAGTGGCGCCGGCAGGAACCGGTTCTCCGGCCGGAGCGTCCACGTGTAGACGGCGAGCCCCGCAGCGTGTGCGCGCTCGACGATGACGCTCCGGACCGGGCGCGGGTCGTCGACGGCGACGCTGTCGACCCCCGCCATCAGGGTCTTCAGGTCGACGCTGATGCCGTGGAACTCCGCGGCGAACCCGGCCAGCGCGGCGTCCGTGCGCTCCGACGCCCACGAGGGAGCCGCCGATCCGTGGGCGGCGACCTCGTCCGCGGCACTGCCACGGGCCTCCTGGAGGTACACGAGCCGACCACCCGTCCCCCGTGCGCCGAGCTGACGGAGCACCGTCTTCTCGAACGACTCGATCGTCAGCCGGTCGTCGCCACGCCACCCGGCGTCCCCGAGCGTGTCGTCGAGCAGCTGCGCCATCGGGAAGCCGGCCTGCTCGAAGAAGTGCGCGTGCTTGACCTCGGCGACGAGCCCGACCGGGCGTGGAGCCGCGTCGAGGATGCCGAGCAGGTCCTCGAGTCGCAGGACGCCGTCCTCGCCGTCGTGCGCCGCCGACGCCGGACGCAGCTGGGGAAGGCGCTCCCGGACCCGGAGCGTCCGCAGCTCGTCCCACGTGAAGTCCTCGGTGAACCAGCCCGTCACGCTCTGGCCGTCGACGGTCTTCGTCGTCCGCAGGTGTGCGAACTCGGGGTGGTCGGCGACGTCCGTCGTGCCGGACACCTCGTTCTCGTGCCGCAGCACGAGCACGCCGTCCTTCGTCGGCACGAGGTCCGGCTCGATCGCGTCGGCACCGAGGCCGACGGCCAGTTCGTAGGCACTCCGGGAGTGCTCCGGTCGGTGGCCGGAGGCGCCACGGTGGGCGATCACACGGGTCATGCGCCGAACCGTAGCCGCTCGACCCTGCCCGCAGGTGTCCTCACGGTGTGCCTGTGGACACATCCGTTCAGCCGTCGCCCCTCGTTCCCAGGCCGCCCGCGGAGGGTCGCTCCGTGACCGTCCGACACCTCTCCACCGCCGTCGAGGCCCGCATCGACCGCGCGGCCCGCCGCCTGCTCGACGCCGGGCACCAGCCGCACCGCCCGGGCCGTCTCGCCCTCACCGAGTTCCTGGTGTTCGGCGCGAAGCAGGCGTGGGCGTGCACGTTCGGGGCGCTGCTCCTCGCGACGATGGTCGTGGTGCACCTGACCGTGCCTCCCGGGGCCCGGAACGACGTCCTCACGATGTCCGCGGCGGCGATCCAGGTCGCGATGCTCGTGTTCGGCCTCGAGACGGTCCGGGAGCTCCGGGTGGTGCTGGTCTTCCACGTGGTCGGCACGGTTATGGAGGTCTTCAAGACCCACGTCGGGTCGTGGGAGTACGCGGGCGACGGCTGGCTCGTGGTGGCGGGCGTGCCGCTCTTCTCCGGGTTCATGTACGGCGCGGTCGGGTCGTACATGGTCCGGGTCGTGCGGCTGTTCGACCTGCGCTTCGACCGGTACCCGCGGCAGTGGTCGCTCGTGCTCGTCGCGGCGGGCATCTACGCGAACTTCTTCGGGCACCACTTCGTGTGGGACGCGCGGTACGTGCTGCTCGCCCTGGTCGTGGCCCTGTTCGCACGCACCACGATGCACGTCCGCGTGCACCGCGCGACGCTGCGGATGCCGGTCCTGCTCGCGATGGCGCTCGTCGCGCTGTTCATCTGGCTGGCCGAGAACGTCGCGACCTGGGCCGGCGCCTGGTCCTACCCGGCGCAGGCGGGAGCGTGGCAGCCGGTCGCGCCGACGAAGGTCGTCGCCTGGCTGCTGCTCATGGTCGTCTCGGTCGCGCTGATCTCGTGGCTGTACCCGCAGGTCCGGTCGGCTCCGGCGGTCACCGACCGACGACGTGCGGGCACCGACCGACCGGGAGGCACGTCCCGACACCGCCCCGCAGGCGCCCGTCCGGCGGTCGGCCAGCTCACGACGAGCTCGGGGCAGCCACGCAGACCGCGACCGTAGGCTCCCGGTGTCGGGACCACCGGGTCCCGCTTCCGCTCGCCGCGAATCCTCAGCCTTCCGCGACGGGGCGCCCCTAGGCTGAGAGGACGTAAATCTCCGAGGAAGAGGACACCATGGCCTTCAAGCCCGGTTTCGACCAGTCCCCCGCCTTCAACGACCAGGGCCGTGGCGCCTGGGGCGCCGGCGCTGGTCAGCAGCAGGCGGGCTGGGGACGCACCCCACAGCAGGGACAGTACCCGCAGCAGGGCGGCATGACGCCCGAGCAGCTGCAGTACATGTACGACCGCCCGACGGCGAGCCCGGTCGACACCGACCGCATGTCGTACGAAGACACCATCGTCAAGACGCTGCTCGCGTTCGGCGTGCTCCTCGTCGGCGCCGTCGCCGGCTGGAACCTGCCGCCGATCGTCTGGATCGTCGGCGCGATCGTCGGGTTCGTGCTCGCGCTCGTCAACACGTTCAAGAAGAAGCCGTCACCGGGGCTCGTCCTGGCGTACGCGTTCTTCGAGGGCCTGTTCGTCGGCGGCATCTCGGCGATGTTCAACAGCCAGTTCGACGGCATCGTCACGCAGGCCGTGTTCGGCACCCTCGGTGTCTTCGCGGTCACGCTGCTGCTCTTCACGTCCGGCAAGGTGCGTGCGACGCCGAAGGCGACCCGGTTCTTCCTCGTCGCGATGGTCGGCTACCTGGTCTTCTCGCTCGTGAACCTCGTGCTCATGTGGACCGGCGTGACGAACTCCGCGTTCGGTCTCCGGAGCTTCGAGATCTTCGGCATCCCGCTGGGCGTCATCATCGGCATCTTCGTGGTGCTCATGGCGGCGTACTCGCTGGTGCTCGACTTCGACCAGATCAAGACCGGCGTCCAGCGCGGCGCTCCCCGCATCTACGCCTGGACCGCGGCGTTCGGCCTCATCGTCACCCTGGTGTGGCTGTACATCGAGATCCTGCGCATCCTCGCGATCCTGGCGAGCAACCGCGAGTAGCTCGCACCTGATCGACACGAAGGGCCCCGGCACACGCCGGGGCCCTTCGTCGTGTGTCGGGAGGTCGGCGCCCGCCCCGACATGTTCTCGTCGCATGACATGCCGCTCACCTCTCGCACGAGCGGCATGTCGTGCGACCGGCACGTCCGCTGGCGGCACGTCGCGCGACCGGGGCGGACCAACCGGGCGACCCGGACGGGCTGAGAGCGGCACGGACACACGGCGAGGGCCCGGCACGCAGTGCGTACCGGGCCCTCGGGGCGTCAGGGAGTGGTCACTCCCACTCGATCGTCCCCGGCGGCTTCGACGTGACGTCGAGCACGACGCGGTTCACGTCGGGGACCTCGTTCGTGATGCGGTTCGAGATCTTCGCCAGGGTGTCGTACGGCAGGCGCGTCCAGTCGGCGGTCATGGCGTCCTCCGACGAGACCGGACGGAGCACGATCGGGTGGCCGTAGGTACGACCGTCACCCTGGACGCCCACGGAACGGACGTCGGCGAGCAGGACGACCGGGCACTGCCAGATCTCCTCGTCGAGGCCGGCCGCGGTGAGCTCCTCGCGCGCGATCTTGTCCGCGGCCCGGAGCAGCTCGAGGCGGTCCTTCGTGACCTCGCCGACGATGCGGATGCCGAGCCCGGGGCCGGGGAACGGCTGGCGGCCGACGATGACCTCGGGCAGCCCGAGCTCGCGGCCGACGGCCCGCACCTCGTCCTTGAAGAGGGTGCGCAGCGGCTCGACGAGCTCGAACGTCATGTCCTCGGGCAGGCCGCCGACGTTGTGGTGCGACTTGATGTTCGCGGTGCCGGATCCGCCGCCGGACTCGACCACGTCGGGGTAGAGCGTGCCCTGGACGAGGAACTTGACCTCTCCGGCGTCGTCGTCGCCGCGCGCCTCGAGCACGAGGGCCTCGGCCGCCGCCTCGAACGTGCGGATGAACTCGCGCCCGATGATCTTGCGCTTCTGCTCGGGGTCGCTGACGCCGGCGAGGGCGTCGAGGAACTGCTGCTCGGCGTCGACCGTGACCAGGCGGACACCGGTCGAGGCGACGTAGTCCTCCTCCACCTGCTTGCGCTCGTCGGCGCGCAGGAGCCCGTGGTCCACGAAGACGCAGGTGAGCTGGTCACCGACGGCCCTGTGCACCAGGGCCGCGGCGACGGCGGAGTCGACACCGCCCGAGAGCCCGGCGATGACGCGTGCCGAGCCCACCTGCGCGCGGATCCGCTCGACCTGCTCCTCGATGACGTTCGCGGAGTTCCAGTCACCGGGGAGGCCTGCGGCGCGGTGCAGGAAGTTCTCGAGCACGGCCTGGCCGTACGCGGAGTGCTTCACCTCGGGGTGCCACTGCACGCCGTAGAGCTTGCGCTCGTCGGAGGCGAACGCGGCGACCGGGGTCGAGGCGCTCGACGCGAGGACCGCGAAGCCCTCCGGCGCCTTCGCCACGGAGTCGCCGTGCGACATCCACGTGACCTGGGACTCGGGCTGGTCACCGAGCAGCACGCTGTCGGTGCCCGACACGGTCACGTCGGTGGCGCCGTACTCGCGGAGGCCGGTGTGCGCGACCTCACCGCCGAGCGACTTCGCCATGGCCTGGAAGCCGTAGCAGATGCCGAGCACGGGCACGCCGAGGTCGAGGATCTCACCGTCGAGGGACGGCGCACCGTCCTCGTACACGGACGACGGACCACCGGAGAGCACGATGGCCGCCGGGTCCTTCTCGCGGACCTCGTCCGCCGTGATCGAGTGCGGGACGATCTCGCTGTAGACGTTCGCCTCACGCACGCGCCGTGCGATCAGCTGGGCGTACTGCGCGCCGAAGTCGACGACCAGGACGGGGCGCTGTTCGGTCTCGCTCACCGAGCGGCCTCCTTCTCACGCTGCTGGGCAGCGGTCAGCTCGTGGTAGGTGTCCATGGCCTTCTGCTGCATGCGGTGCTCCACCACGAAGGACATGAACGGGATGATGCCGCCGAGGGCGATGAGCAGGAAGCGCGACGGCCTCCAGCGCATGATGCTCCACAGGCGGAAGTCCGTGAACAGGTACAGCACGTAGAGCCAGCCGTGCGCGATGAGGATCGCGATCGACAGGTTGAACGTGCCGGGTGCTTCGCCCGCGGTGCCGTTCGGCACGAAGAACGGGCCGTTGCCGAGCTGCATCTCGAGCTGCAGCGGCGTGTACTTGATGACGACCTCGATCACGAGCGCGAGCAGCAGCACGCCGGTGATGTACGCGGAGACGCGGTACCACTTCACCGCGCCCGGGATCTTCGGGATGTCACGCGTGCGGACGGTCAGGGCCATGGGTCGATCCTACCGGTGCGACCGGGCGGGCTCGGCGGGCTCCCCCGGGCTCCCGGCGGCGTCGGTGTCCGCGGCTGCGGCCCCGCGGGCGTCCTCCTGCTCGCGCTCCCAGGCGTCCTTCACGAACCGGTACCAGAGGAACACGGCGAACCCGGCGAACACGACCCACTCGATCGCGTAGAAGAGGTTGAGCCAGTCGAAGCGGACCTCGCGCGTCGGAGCACGGTCGGCGATGGTGCCGAGGTCGGCGGCCTTCGCGGTGGTGCCGTCGGCGACGACGTACCCGATGTACATCCGGTCGTCGAAGGCCTTCCAGGTGTTCACGAACCGGGCCGGGGCCACGGCCGAGTACTCACCCTTGCTGTAGGCGTCCTGGTCCGGGGACTCTGCCGGGTAGTAGCGCCCCTGCACCGTGAGCTCCTGGCCGTCGGTGAGGCGCTCGCCGCCGGCCTCGGCCTGTCGCCGCTGGTCGGACCAGCCGATCACGACCGGCAGGCTCGCACCGGTCTCCGTGTCGACGAGGTGTCCGATCGCCTGGTAGGTGCCGCCGCCGGACCGCCCGGTCAGGATCGTCGTGTCACCCGCGACGAACGTGCCCGTGACGGAGATGCGCTGCCCGGCGATGGACTCCGACGCCGCACGGCCGGGCTCGGTGACGTCGTCGAGGGCCTTGCGGGTCTCGGTCGTCGCCGGCAGGGGCTTGCCGTTCGCGATGCTCCGCTCGAGCTGCCACTTGCCGAGGCCCGCGAAGGTCCCGGCGAGCACGAGCGCCAGCAGGAGCAGTGCGATCCACCTCGGTCGTCGGGCTACGGCCCACATCTGTATCAGTACTCCGGATCGCGCTGGCGGACCGGGCGCTTCGGGCGCTCGGCAGGGATGTCCACCGGCGACGTCACGGGTTCGCTCGTCGTCGGCTCCGGTGACCCATTCTCGCGCTCTTCCCTGCCCGCAGCCTCCACGAGGGCGAACTCCTCGGCGAACTGGCGGTCCCGCTCGGCACGACGCGCGGCGGCCGCCGCGTCCTGGTCGGCGACGCCGGCCTCGGCGGCGGTGTCGATCGCCTCGTCGAGGGCCGGCCCGGCCGGGATCCCGACACCGGCAGCGCCGGCAGCGCCGTCCGTTCCCGATCGGCCCGTGCCGCGGCCGAGCCGGTCGCGCAGGCGCTGGCGCAGCCGCGCCACCCGGGCGGGACGCACCACGAGGCGGCCGATCCGGTCCGAGTTGACGGCGAGCAGCGGACCCAGGACGGCCATCACGAGGACGTAGAGGCCCGCGAAGGCGGTGATCCGCGCCTCCAGGCCGGCGGCAGCCGACAGCGTCGCGAGGATCAGCGCGAACTCGCCGCGGTTGACCAGGATCACCGCGGTGTTGATCCCCTGCTGGACGTTGAAGCCGTTCATGCGGGCGACGAGCTGCCCGGCGACGGCGTTCAGCACGATGGTCATGCCGATCGCGCCGAGGACGGGCCAGAGCACCTCGCCGAAGGTCGACAGGTCGAGTCCGAGGCCGAAGTTCACGAAGAAGAACGCCGCGAACACGTCGCGCATCGGGAGCGCCAGCTGCTCGATGCGGTCGCGGTACCGGGTCGCACCGCAGAGCAGGCCGATCACGAACGCACCGATGGCGTCGGTCACGCCGAGCAGGTCACCGATGCCGCCGAACATCACCGCCAGCCCGAAGAACAGCACCGTGAACAGCTCGTCGTCGCGGGTGGCGAAGATCTTCGACACCCACTTGCCGGCGAACCGGGCGAGCGTGAACATGACGATGAGGAAGCCGAACGCGAGCGCGAGCTTGCCGACCACGGCCCAGAGGTTCGTGTCGCCGGAGAGCACCACGGAGACGATCGCCAGGTAGATGGCGATGAAGACGTCCTCGATGACGGTGACGCCCAGGATCATCGGGGTCTCGTCGTTCGCCAGGCGCCGCAGCTCGATGAGCAGCTTCGTGACGATCGCACTCGACGACGTGGCCGTCATGCCCGCGATGATCAGGGCCTCTCGCGTGCCCCAGCCGAGCGAGAACCCGAAGGCGAACCCGACGCCCATGTTGATGGCGACGTACGTGCCGCCGGAGACCAGGAGCTTCCCGGCGTTGCCGTAGAACTCCTCCTGGTCGAACTCCAGCCCGAGGTTGAAGAGCAGGAGGATGAGCCCGAAGGTCGCGATGAGCTCGATCGTGTGCGACTCGACGTTGAGGCCGATCCACGGGGTGTGCGGGCTCGCGATGAGCCCGACCACCATGTAGATCGGGATGGCGGGCAGACCGATCGTCTTGCCCAGGCGCCCGAGCACGTAGGCGATGACGAAGAGCACACCGATGGTGAGCAGTTCGCCGCCGAGGTGCACGGGTCAGCTCCCGGGCGGCGCCTCGGCGGCAGCCGCCGCCAGCTGTCCGCTGCGGTAGAAGGAGAACGCCTTGGCGACCTTCTCGGGAGCGCCGGCGACGACGATGGTGTCACCGGGGAACACGACGAAGTCCGGCGAGGGAGCGGGGTTGGCGCTGTCGCCGCGGACCACGGCGACGACGGTCAGGCCGATGAAGCCCGAGTCGTGCAGGTCGCCGAGGGGCTTGCCGGCGATGGCGTCCTCGTAGTCGACGCTGAACCAGTCGATCGACAGGCCGGGGATCTCGTCGAGCTTGTCGAGGCCCTCGGTGATCCGGGTACCGCCGAGCAGTTCGGCGAGGGTGTGCGCCTCGTCCTCGCTCAGGCGGAGCGAGACCTTCTCCGACTTGTCCGCGCCGTCGGAGACGTCGGCGAACGAGATGAGGTCGGAGTGCCCCGACCGGTGCGTGATGACACCGCACTTGCCACCGTCGTCGGTGTAGAAGCTGTGCAGCACGCCGACTCCGGGGAGTTTGACGCGATGGACGTCGACCATGATGGCTCCCTTGGTGAGTACCCCGATGATAACCACCGGGTGCGGCGGCCCATTCCACGGGTCATCCGGTCGGTGGACGCGTGCCGGTCCGACCCGTCGCTAGCCTCGCCGCATGGGGAACACCGGGGGCCGTGCCCGCATCGTCGTCGCCGTCGTCGGGGTGGTGGTCGTCGCGGCCTACGCGGCACTGCTGGCCGTGAACGCACTCGTGCTCGACCCGCTCGGCGCGGTACCGGGGCGCTCGCTCGAGCAGATCTACGCGCGGGTCGACGTGGGCAACGACGTGGCGCAGGACGTCGTCGGCGTGCTCGTCGTCGCGGGCATCGGCGTGGGACTGGCGCTCACCGCAGCGGTCGTCGGACTCGCGTCGCGGCTGCCGGCGACGACGATCGCGGTGCTGCACCTCGGCGTCCTCGCTGCGGGCGCCCTCGCGACGTTCCAGTCGGGCTTCTGGCTCGGCATGGACGTCGCCGACTCGTGGCCGACCGACGGCGCCGCGCACACGATCTGGTCCGGCGTGCTGTACCTGACGAGCACGGCGGCGCTCATCGCGATCCCGGTCGTCCTCGTCGGCACCGCCGTCCGGACCCGCACCCGCAACACGCAACGTCGGCGACAGCTCGCAGCGGAGTAGCGCTGCGCGGAACCGCCGAGGTTGCGTTTCGCGGGAGGGACGCGGCGAGGCGACGGACGGGAGGCGCGTGGCGGGGCCGCCACGCGCCTCCCGTCCGGTGACCTACCGCGGTTCGCTCGTCTTCTCGCCCTCGACCTGCTCGTCCGTCGCCTTCGCGCCGTCGGCACCGCTCGACCGGCCACCGCCGACCACCACGTCGTCCTCGTCGAAGCCGAACGCGATGTCCGGCGCCTCGAGGCGCACCCGGTCGGCCGACTCGTCGTCGGGCTGCAGCTGCGACTCGCGCTCGGCGGCGACGCGCTTCAGGTAGTTCGACACCTCGTGCTCGGTCGTCTCCTGGTCCCACCCGAGCACGCCGGCCATGAGCTTCGCGGCGACCGGGGCCGCCTCTTCTCCGCGGTCCCACGCCTCGATCGAGATGCGGGTGCGGCGAGCGAGGACGTCCTCCAGGTGCAGGGCGCCCTCGTGCGAGGCCGCGTAGACGACCTCGGCACCGATGTAGTCGTCCGCCTGCGGCAGCGGCTCGGCGAGCGACGGGTCCTGCTCGACGAGCTGCAGCACCTCGGTGGCCTGGGTTCCGTACCGGTTGAGCAGGTGCTCGATCCGGACCTTGTGCACGCCGAACTGCCGAGCGGTGCGCCCGCGACGGTTCCAGGCCGCCGGGTAGCCCTCGGCACCGACCAGCGGGATGTCCTCGGTCGTCGACGCCGGGATCTTGCCGTCCATCGCCGCGACCGCCTCGTCGATGGCGTCCTTGCCCATCACGCGGTAGGTCGTCCACTTGCCGCCCGCGACCACGACCAGGCCCGGAGCGGTGTGCGCGACGACGTGCTCACGGCTGAGCTGCGACGTCTGGTCCGACTCGCCCGCGAGCAGCGGTCGGAGGCCGGCGTAGACGCCCTCGACGTCCTCGCGGGTGAGCGGCACCGCGAGGACCTTGTTCACGTGCTCGAGGATGTAGTCGATGTCCGCCGCGGTCGCCGCCGGGTGCGCCTTGTCGAGGTTCCAGTCGGTGTCCGTCGTGCCGACGAGCCAGTGCCGGCCCCACGGGATGACGAAGAGCACGCTCTTCTCGGTGCGGAGGATCATGCCGGTGTTCGACTGGAAGCGGTCGCGCGGGATCACGAGGTGCACGCCCTTCGACGCCCGCACCTTGAACTGCCCGCGGGTGCCGACCATCGCCTGGGTGTCGTCGGTCCAGACGCCCGTCGCGTTCACGACCTGCTTCGCCCGGATGTCGAACTTCTCGCCCGTCTGGATGTCGTGCGCGTGCGCCCCGACCACCCGCTCCCCGACCTTGATGAACCCCTCGATGCGGACCCGGCTCGCCGCGTGCGCGCCGTACGACGCTGCGGTGCGCACGAGCGACGCGACGTAGCGGGCGTCGTCGACCTGGGCGTCGTAGTAGGTCATGCCGCCGACGAAGGCGTCCTTCTTCAGGCCCGGCATGTTCTTGAGGACCTGCTTGCGGCTGAGGTGCCGGTGGTGCGGGACCCCGGGCGGACGACCGCCGGACCAGCTGAAGACGTCGTACATCGCCATGCCGATGCCGATGTAGAAGCGCTCCCACACGCGGTGGTTGAGCGGGTAGAGGAAGCGAACGGGCTTCACCAGGTGCGGAGCGATGCGCTGCAGCAGCAGGCCGCGTTCGATCAGGGCCTCGCGGACGAGCGCGAAGTTCAGCTGCTCGAGGTAGCGGATGCCGCCGTGCACGAGCTTCGACGAGCGGCTCGACGTCCCCGAGCCCCAGTCGCGGGCCTCGACGATGCCGACGCTCAGGCCGCGGGTGACGGCGTCGAGCGCGCTGCCACCGCCGACGATGCCGCCGCCGACCACCAGGACGTCGAGCTCCCGGGTCTTCATCGCCTCGATCGCGGCGGCGCGCTCCTCCGGACCGAGCTTGGCCGCCGGGTCGAAGCCGACGCTCGCGCTCGGTGCCGTGGCATGCCGGGCGTCCTCGACGGTGCTCTCGGCACCTGCGCTCGTCGCGTCCGTGCTGGTCTGCGTGGTGCTGCTGGCTGGCTTGGCCATCGTCGCCTCCGTGCGGGTTGCGCGCACGGAGCCGGCCTCCGCGCACGGGAGCGCCGAGGCGTCACCCGTGCGGGAGCACGGGTGCCACCGTCACTGCTGGTGGTACGGCGCCACGACCACTTCTACTCGCTGGAACTCCTTGACGTCGGAGTATCCGGTGGTGGCCATCGACCGACGCAGCGCACCGACCAGGTTCGCGCGGCCGTCCCACGACGGCGTCGGCCCGTTCAGCACGTTCTCGAGCGGGGCGATCTGCCCGACCTCGACCCGACGACCGCGGGGCAGCTCGGCGTGGTGTGCCTCGGCACCCCAGTGGAAGCCACCACCCGGGGCCTCGGTCGCGCGGGCCAGTGCGGTGCCGAGCATGACGGCGTCCGCGCCGACGGCGATCGCCTTGACGATGTCACCGGCGGTGTCGAGCCCGCCGTCCGCGATGACGTGCACGTAGCGGCCGCCGGACTCGTCCATGTAGTCGCGTCGGGCACCGGCGACGTCGGCCACCGCGGTCGCCATCGGTGCGTGGATGCCGAGGGCGGCGCGGGTCGTCGAGGCCGCCCCGCCGCCGAAGCCGACGAGCACGCCCGCGGCACCGGTGCGCATGAGGTGCAGCGCCGACGTGTACGTCGAGGCACCGCCCACGATGACCGGCACGTCGAGCTCGTAGATGAACTTCTTGAGGTTGAGCGGCTCCTGGTTCTGGGAGACGTGCTCCGCCGAGACCGTCGTGCCGCGGATGACGAACAGGTCGACACCGGCGTCGACGACCGTCTGCGAGAACTCCTGCGTGCGCTGCGGGCTGAGCGAACCGGCGACCGGCACCCCGGCGGCACGGATCTCGGCAAGGCGCGCGGTGATCAGCTCGGCCTTGACCGGCTCGGAGTAGATCTCCTGCATGCGCTTCGTGACGTTGCCGTCCGTGAGGGTCTTGATCTCCTCGTAGTACGGCGTCGGGTCCTCGTACCGGGTCCACAGGCCCTCGAGGTCGAGCACGCCCAGGATCCCGAGCTCGCCCATCTGGATGACCGTCGCCGGCGAGGACACCGAGTCCATCGGCGCCGAGAGGATCGGCGACGCGAAGGTGAACGCGTCGATCGACCACTGCACGCTCACGTCGTGCGGGTCGCGGGTGCGCCGCGAGGGGACCACCGCGATGTCGTCGAACGCGTACGCCCGACGGCCGCGCTTGCCTGCACCGATCTCGACTTCAGTCACCGGGCAAGCCTAGCGGGCGGGGTCCCGGAGTGGGACGGGTGGACGGTGCAGGGCGACGCCGTACCGGTGGGGGCACGGTGCTGGGGCTGGTGCGGGTGCTGGGGCTGGTGCGGGTGCTGGTGCTGGTGCTGGTGCTGCTCAGCGTCGCGGTCGTGTCCGTCGCTTCCGCAGGGCCCGGAGGACCAGGCCGAGCAGGAGCGCGAGCACGACGAGGACCGCGAGCAGGGCGGCGGCGACCTTGACCAGCAGTGCGGCGCCCACGAAGAGCACGGCGAAGACGACCCAGACGAGGGCGTCGAGCACGAGGGGGCCGGGGGTCCGCACGTGCGTCACGCTAGCCGACGGACGGGGAGCCGGCGTGCGCGGGCCGGGCCGGCGGGGCGGGGGTGGGTCGCGCCTCCCGGCCGAGCCGGACGCAGGTGGCGGCGGCGAGACGCCGGACGCCGAGACGCCTCGGTCGACGCGAGACGCCGGACGCCGGCGTCGACGCGAGACGCACCCGGATCCGGCGGCGTCTCGGTGGGTCCGCGGCGTCTCGCTGACACGCCGGCGTCTCGGCGCGACGACCACGACGACCGCGACGACCACGACGACCACCACGACCGCCACGTCCGCGACGACCACGGCGCCGCCCCGGGCCTGACGACGCCCGGGCGTGAGGACGGGGCCGCGCGGCGCATCAGCAGCCTGCGCGGCCCCGTCGGGGTCGCGGGTACCACCCCCACAGCAGTACCCGCGGGTCGACCCCGCTCAGCGAGCGGAGTCGACGTCCTTGGCGAGCGTCCCCAGGTAGAGCTCGATGACCTTCGGGTCGTCGGCGAGCTCACGCCCGGTGCCCGAGTACGCGTTCCTCCCCTGGTCGAGCACGTACCCACGATCGCAGATCTGCAGACAGCGTCGCGCGTTCTGCTCGACCATGATGATCGACACCCCGGCCTTGTTGATCCGGCGCGTGCGGATGAAGGTCTCGTCCTGGCGCACCGGCGACAGGCCCGCGGAGGGCTCGTCGAGCAGCAGCACCTTCGGGTCCATCATCAGCGCGCGGGCCATCGCGACCGACTGCCGCTCACCTCCCGACAGCGAGCCCGCCCGCTGCGTCCGCCGCTGGCCGAGGACCGGGAACAGGTCGTAGATGACCTCGAGCCGCTCGGCGAACTTCTTCGGGCGCAGGTACAGGCCCATCTGCAGGTTCTCCTCGATCGAGAGCGAGGGGAACACGTTGTTCGTCTGCGGCACGAAGCCGACGCCGGCCTGGACGAGCTTGTTCGCCTTGAGGTTCGTGATGTCCTCGCCCTGCAGGGAGACCGAGCCCTCGCGGATCGACACCAGGCCGAACAGCGCCTTGAGGAGCGTCGACTTGCCGGCACCGTTCGGACCGATGATGCCGATGAGCTCGCCCGGGTAGCAGTCGAGGTCGCAGCCGTTGAGGATGTTCACGCCCGGCAGGTACCCCGCGACGAGGTTCTTCGCGGTCAGGACGGGCTCGCCGCGGTCGATCGTCGCGGTTGCGCTCGTCGCGCTCGTCGCACCCGTCGTCGGACTGGAGGCGCGGCCCGCGTCAGCTGCGTTCGTTGCGTCGGTCATCGGGTCGCCTCCTGCTCGTCCTGCTTGCGGTCGTCCGCCTTCGGGTGGTCGTCCGCTGCTTCCTCTTCGGCCACCTCGTCGGCCAGCTCCTCGTAGGTCTCCTCGGTGAGGAGCGAGTCGTCGCCCAGGTCGGTGTCGTGGTGCGCACCGAGGTACGCGTCGATGACGGCGCGGTCGTCCATCACCGTGTCGGCCGGGCCCTCGGCGACGACCTTGCCCTCGGCCATCACGACCACCCAGTCGGAGATGTGCCGGACCATGTGCATGTCGTGCTCCACGAAGAGCACGGTCATGCCGTCGTCGCGCAGCGACTGGATGTGTCCGAGCAGCGACTGGGTGAGCGCGGGGTTCACGCCCGCCATCGGCTCGTCGAGCATGATCATCGTCGGGTCGGACATCAGTGCGCGGGCCATCTCGAGGAGCTTCCGCTGCCCGCCCGACAGGGAACCTGCGTAGTCGTCCTGCTTCTCGAGGAGCTTGAAGCGGGCGAGCAGGTCCTCGGCCTTGGCGGTGATCTCGCGCTCGCGCTTCCGCCACAGCGCCGGGACGAGGCCGACGAAGAAGTTCTCGCCCGGCTGGTCGCGGGCGCCGAGCAGCATGTTCTGCATCACGGTGAGGCGGCTCAGCGCCTTCGTGAGCTGGAACGTGCGGACCATGCCCTTGTTGGCGATGTGCGTCGCGCTCGTCTTCTGCAGCGTGTCGCCGTTGAAGCGGGTCGTCGCGCCGGGGCTCGGCTTGTCGAAGCCGGTCAGCAGGTTGAAGAACGTCGTCTTGCCGGCGCCGTTCGGGCCGATCAGGGCGGTGATGGTGCCGCGCTGCACCTCGAGGTGGTCGACGTCGACCGCGGTCATGCCGCCGAAGTGCCGGGTGACGCCGTCGACCGTCAGGATCGGGTCGGACTTCGTGTGGGTGTAGGTCTCAGACACTGAACGACAGCTCCTTCTTGTTGCCCAGGAGTCCCTGTGGCCGGAACACGATGAGGAGCATGAGCGCGACGCCGACGAGCACGTAGGAGAACTGCTCCGCCTGCTGCGCGTTCATGATCGAGTCGGGGATGAAGTCCCCGGCGAGGGTGCGGACGAAGAGCCGCACGACGAAGAACAGGATCGCCCCGAGCACCGGACCGAACACGGTCGCGGCACCGCCGAGGATCAGCGCGGTCCAGATGAAGAACGTCATGGAACGGCCCATCGCGTCCGGCTGCACGGAACTCGGCAGCACGTAGATCACCCCGGCGAGCGCACCGAGCGCGCCGCCGAACACGAGCGCCTGCATCTTGTACGAGTAGACGTTCTTGCCGAGGGACCGCACGGCGTCCTCGTCCTCGCGGATGGCCTTCACGACGCGACCCCACGGGCTGCGCATGAGCAGGAAGAGCACGAGGGTGAAGAGCGCCACGAGGCCCCAGGCCGCGATGCGGATCCACCAACCGTTGACGCCGTTGTTCGAGTACGTGAACCACAGGATGCTCGTGGTGCCGTCGGGCAGCGGGCTGAGGGCGTTGAACGGGTCGCGGTAGCTCGACCCGGCGATGCCGTTCGAGCCGCCGGTGGTGTTCGTCAGCAGGCTGGAGCGTCCGACCATGCGGATGATCTCGGCGCCGGAGATCGTCACGATCGCCAGGTAGTCGCCGCGCAACCGCAGGGTCGGGATGCCGAGGATGACCGCGAACACGATCGCGACCGCCAGGGCGACGAGCACCGCCATGACGAAGGGCAGGCCGTTCGTGATCGAGATCGCGAAGCCGTAGGCGCCGAGCAGCAGGAACGCCGCCTGGCCCATGTTGATCAGTCCGGTCAGACCGAAGTGCACGTTGAGGCCGATCGCGGCCAGGGCGAACGCCGCCGTGGTGGGGGCGAGGGCCTCCTGCGTCAGCGAGGACAGCAGGTTCAGGATGTAGTCCATGTCGGTGCTCCCTTAGCCGATGCGCTCGGCGCGACCGAAGATGCCCTGCGGCCGGAACAGCAGGATGAGGATGAGGATCACGAGGGCCGTGGCGTACTTGAAGTCACCCGGCAGCACGAGGTTCGTGAGCTCGACGACGATGCCGATGATCATCGAGCCGACGAGGGCGCCGTACGCGGTGCCGAGACCGCCGAGCGTGACGGACGCGAACATGAGCAGCAGCAGCTGGAGGCCGGTCTGCCAGTTCACGCCGTTGAGCACCAGGCCGAGCATCACGCCGGACAGGCCCGCGAGGCCGGCGGCGAGCGTCCACACGAAGCGGATGACGCGGTCGACGTCGATGCCGGACGCCGCGGCGAGTGCCGGGTTGTCCGACACGGCGCGGGTGGCACGGCCGAAGCGGGTCTTGGCCAGGAACAGGCCGGTGCCGACGAGGACGACGAGCGCGATGCCCATCGCGACGTAGGACTGCACGGTCAGCGTGAGGCCGGCGAAGGTCACCGTCTCGGGGTTGCCCTGCTGGATGCGGACGGTCGAGGCGCCGAAGAAGTACTGGAAGGCGTACTGCGCGGCGATCGACAGACCGATCGTGACGATCATGAGCTGGGTGAGGCTGATCCGACGGCGGCGCAGTGGCCTCCAGATCGCGGCGTCCTGCAGGTACCCGGTCGCCGCACAGAGCAGCGTGACGACGATGCCGGTCACCCAGATGTTCCAGCCGAGCTGGTTCGCGAAGACGTAGGCGAGGAGACCGCCGAGGGTCACCTGCTCACCGTGCGAGAAGCTCGACAGGCCGGTGGTGCCGTAGATGAGCGACAGGCCGACCGACGCGAGGGCGATGAGGAGCCCGAGCCGGATGCCCGACGCGAGCTGCTGCCAGGCGCGTGCGGCGCTGACGCTGCTCGTGTCGTCGCTGGTGGTGGCGCCCTGCTGGTCGGACAGCTGGAAGATCTGGCCGACGTTGGCGTTGAGCGTGGCGTTCACCTTGCGCTCGGCGTCGGCGGCGTTCGTCAGGTACTGCCCCTTCGGCAGCGAGTCCTGGTCGACGCTGACGGTGTACTGCCCCGCCGTGGTCACGGACACCGACCAGCGACCGGTGTCGTCGGTGGTCGCCGTCTGCGCGAACCCGCCGGCCCCGGCGACGTTCACGTCGATCCCGGTCGCGGGCTTCCGCTCGGAGTCGAGGATGGTGCCCCGGATGCAGCCGTTCGTGGGGCTGACCGTGCAGGGGCCGGAGCTCGCCGGTGCGCCGGTGCTCGGGCTGCTGCTGGCGGAGGGACTGCTCGTCGCCGCGTCGGCTGCGGGCGACACTGCCCAGTCGACCGCGAAGGTGGCGAGGAAAGCGAGGAAGAGTACTGCGGCGAGGACCAGGCGGTTGCGACCTGGTGCCCCACGGCGGAATCGGCGCATGAGCGCTGACCCCGGCGGAGTGATGGAACCCACGGATGAGCCTCTCGTTCGGATAGTCGAGGACCATAGGGATTTTTTGTGTCCCCCGTGTTTCCAGCACGTCTCCTGCACAAATCGTGCTGCATTCGTGACCGAGACCCCGTCGATCCGCGGAAATCCGCCCGTCCAGCCGGTACAGGACTCTCAGGAACGGGTCGTCGGACCGCTGTCGGTCCGCGCGCGGCGCCCGCCGTGCCCGGACGGTCGGGGGACGACGGAATGGCGGGAGTGTCCCGCGCGTTACCATGGCCCATCGGGAACCCGACGACGCGCCCCGGTGCCACCACTTCACCTCGCCCACGAAGGGGAACCATGGACCAGCCGGATCCGTTCGGATTCATCGGACTCACGTACGACGACGTCATGCTCCTGCCCGGGCACACCGACGTCATCCCGAGCGAGGCGTCCACGACGTCCCGGCTCACGAAGCGCATCGACGTGCACGTCCCGCTGCTGTCGGCGGCGATGGACACCGTGACCGAGGCGCGCATGGCGATCGCGATGGCCCGTCAGGGCGGCATCGGCATCCTCCACCGCAACATGTCCATCGCGGACCAGGCCGCGTACGTCGACAAGGTCAAGCGGTCCGAGTCCGGCATGATCACCAACCCCGTGACGACGACCCCGGACGCGACCGTGGCCGAGGTCGACGCCGTCTGCGGGCAGTTCCGCGTCTCCGGGCTGCCGGTCGTCGAGTCGGACGGCACCCTCGTCGGCATCATCACGAACCGTGACATGCGCTTCGTCGCACCGTTCGAGACGGCGACCACCCTCGTCCGCGACGTCATGACCAAGGCGCCCCTCATCACCGCGCCGGAGGGCATCGACCCCGAGGACGCGGTCGCGATCTTCGCGCAGCACAAGATCGAGAAGCTCCCGCTCGTCGACGCCGACGGCAAGCTCCGCGGCCTCATCACCGTCAAGGACTTCGACAAGAGCGAGAAGTACCCGGACGCCACGAAGGACGACGAGGGCCGCCTGCGCGTCGGCGCCGCGATCGGCTTCTTCGGCGACGCCTGGCAGCGCGCCGAGGCCCTGCGCGACGCGGGCGTGGACGTGCTCGTCGTCGACACCGCCAACGGCGAGAGCGAGGGCGTGCTCGACATGGTCCGCCGCCTGAAGGCCGACCCGTCGTTCGCCGGCATCGACGTCATCGGCGGCAACGTGGCGACCCGACAGGGCGCGCAGGCGCTCATCGACGCCGGCGTGGACGCCGTCAAGGTCGGCGTCGGGCCGGGCTCGATCTGCACCACCCGCGTGGTCGCCGGCGTCGGCGTCCCGCAGGTCACCGCCGTGTACGAGGCGTCGCTCGCCGCGCGTGAGGCCGGCGTGCCGGTCATCGCCGACGGCGGTCTGCAGTACTCGGGCGACATCGCGAAGGCCCTGGTCGCCGGCGCTGACACCGTCATGCTCGGGTCGCTCCTCGCGGGCACCGACGAGAGCCCGGGCGAGCTCGTCTTCGTCGGCGGCAAGCAGTACAAGGCGTACCGCGGGATGGGCTCCCTCGGCGCACTGCAGACCCGCGGCGAGAAGACCTCGTACTCGAAGGACCGCTACTTCCAGGCCGACGTCCCCTCGGACGAGAAGCTCATCCCCGAGGGCATCGAGGGCCAGGTCCCCTACCGCGGCTCGGTGGCGAACGCCGTCTACCAGCTCGTCGGCGGACTGCGGCAGTCGATGTTCTACGTCGGTGGCCGCACGGTGCCGGAGCTCAAGGCCCGCGGCAAGTTCGTCCGCATCACCGCGGCCGGGCTCAAGGAGTCCCACCCGCACGACATCAAGATGGTCGTCGAGGCCCCGAACTACCGCGGCTGACCCCGGACTCCTCCCCTCCCGCGCTTCTGCGCGAGACGCCCCCGTTGCGTCGAGACGCCGCCGAATCCGGCGGCGTCTCGGCGATCCGGGGGCGTTTCACGTTGACGGTGGCGTCTCGCTCGCTCCTGCACCGAGGGTGACGGCCGGGAGGCCCTCCACAACGCACGCTGTCGCCGCTCTTCCGCCACGTGGTCACGCGAGACTGCCGCGCATGTCAGTCACGCCGTCTCCCGTCCTCGCCGGTCGTCCGGCGGACCTCCGCGACCCGGTGCGCCTGTTCCACGGCGCGGCGGTCGAGCGCGAGGCGTGGGACGGTCTGGACGAACGTGGACGCCGGCGACTCGTGGTGCGCACCCGGGCCGCGGCGCTGCACCGTCCAGCGGTCGTCTCGCACCGGTCCGCCGGGGCGCTGTGGGGCTTCCCCGAACTCGGGCGCTGGGACTGGCGCCTGCACGTGATCGACCCTGCGCTCCGGAAGACGCACGTCGGCCGAGGCGTCGTGCGGCACACCGGTGACCTGTCGGAGGGCGACGTCGCCGATGCAGCCGGGGTCCCGGTCACGTGCCTGCTCCGGACGGTGGTCGACATCGTGCACGTCGCACCCCTGGCACACGCGGTCCTCGTGCTCGACCACGTGCTGCACGACGGGGCCGCGTCGCTCCCGGACCTCGAGCGTGCTCTCGCGGCCCGTGCGGGGACACGTGGTTCGCGTGTGGCCCGGACGGCGCTCGAGTTCGCGGACGGCGCCACCGAGTCCCCGGGCGAATCGGTCAGCAGGGTGGCGATGCGGGAACTCCGAGTCGCTCCACCGGTACTGCAGCGGGAGTTCGACACCGACGCCGGACGCTTCCGGGTGGACTTCTGGTGGCCTGACGCCGGCGTCGTCGGCGAGTTCGACGGCCGGGTCAAGTACGACGACCGTGAGGCCTTGTGGACGGAGAAGCGCCGCGAGGACGCACTGCGACGACTACCCGAGGTGAGGGGCTTCGCACGGTGGGGCATGCGCGAAGCGCTCGACCCGGGGCTCCTGGCGCCCGTGCTGCTCGCGGCGGGCCTCCCGCTCGGGCGCGGCTGGGCCGAGCGGTCGCGGTGATCGAGTCCCTCGGCGCTCCGTCGCCGAGACGCCACCGTCTGGAGGGCGTTGTGGCTCCTCGAGACGCCGGTGTCCACCCGAGACGCCGCCGAACTGCCGAGACACCGTCGGATTCGCGGGCGTCTCAGCGTGTTCAGGGCGTCTCAGCGTGTTCAGGGCGTCTCGAGCCAACGACGGCGTCCCGGGCCGCGACGGGGAGCCGCCCCCGCCGCCTACGCGCTCCGCCAGTCGTCGGAGGTGATGTGGCTGCCGCCGTGGGGGCCCATCTGGAGCATGCCGCCGTCGACGGGCAGGGACACCCCCGTGATGTACGACGATGCCGGCGACGCCAGGAACGCCACCGCGGCTGCGATCTCCCACGCGTTGCCCGGCCGGCCGAGCGGGACCCCCGGCCGGGAGATCGTGTGCGGGTCCTCGTCCTCGGCACCGGTCATCCGGGTCGCGATCTCGCCCGGCGCGACGGCGTTGGCCGTGATCCCGGACGGAGCGAGCTCGATCGCGATCGTCTTCAGGAGCCCACCGAGCCCGTGCTTCGCTGCGTCGTACGCGCTCGACCCGTACCGGGGCTGGTGCTCGTGGACGCTCGTGATGCCGATGATCCGCCCGCCGGTGCCCTGTCCGACCATGTGCCGCGCTGCTGCCTGGATCGTGACGAACGCCCCGTCGAGGTCGGTGGCGACGGTGTGCCGCCACTGCTCGAGCGTGATGTCCAGGAACGGCGCGTTGTCGCCCGTGCCCGCATCGGCGACGATCACGTCCACGCCGCCGAGCTGCGCCACGAGGCGATCGATCACGGCGCCCGCCTGGTCGAGCTGCGTCACGTCGATCTGCTCGACGAAGGCCTGCCGTCCGGCCTGTCGGACCTCGGCGGCGGTCTCCTCGGCGCGCTCGGGCTCAGACAGGTAGGTGATGCCGACGTCCATACCGGCGGCAGCGAGCGCCACCGCGGTGGCCTTGCCGATGCCGGACTCGGCGCCGGTGACGATCGCGCGCGTGGGACGGAAGGTGGTGGTGGAAGCTGCGTCGCTCATGGGCCGGACCGTACGCGCGACCGCCGCAGTGCTCCCCCGGGTCCGCGCCCCCTGCACAGAACGACGCGGACGAGCCCGCGCGGGAGCGCTCCAGCCGATCCCGAACGGTCCGCACGGGCCTCGGCGAGCGCGAGGACCGTCCGGACGGACTCCTCATCAGGGGTTCCCGTGCACCTCCTCAGTTTCGTCACGGGTGTGTAACGAAACGTCCAGGTGATGATCTCGGACACACACGCGAAACACTTCGGCCCTAGTTTTCTCGGCAACCCACGTGGAGGAGACCGCGCTCGACCCGATGCGGTTGGGCCTCCGCGCAGAGAAAGGGCTCCACGGATGACCAGAACCACCCGTGCCACCACGGCACTGGCAGTGGCGGGAGCGGCAGCGCTCCTCCTCGCCGCGTGTTCCACCAGCGGCAGCGCCGAGACCACTTCCTCCGCCTCCGCCGGCGGTGCGAAGAAGGACCCGGCGGCGAGCTGCAAGGCCCCCGACACCCCCGGTACCGACGCGCTGAAGATCGGCACGATCCTCCCGCTGACGGGCACCCTGTCGTACCTCAACCCGCCCGCCGAGTCCGGCGTCGGCCTCGCGGTCGAGGACATCAACTCGGCCGGAGGCGTGCTCGACAAGGACGTCAGCATCGACCCCGCGACCGACTCGGGCGACAGCAACGACATGACCGTGTCGAGCTCGGCCGCGACGAAGCTCGTCAACGCCAAGGTGCCGGTCGTCATCGGCGCCGAGTCGTCGAGCGTCACGCTCAACGTCATCGACCAGCTGACGAGCAACTGCATCGTGCAGATCTCGCCGGCGAACACCGCGACCGACCTGTCCGGGTACTCGTCGCACTACTACCGGACCGCGCCGCCGGACTCGGTGCAGGGCTCGGCCCTCGGCCAGCTCGTCACGGGTGACGGCAACGCCAAGGTCGCGTTCCTGGTCTTCAACGACACCTACGGCACGGGTCTCCGCGACACCGTGCAGCAGGCGATCGAGGACTCGGGCGGCCAGGTCGTCTACGGCGGCAAGGGCAAGGGTCAGGAGTTCCCGCCCGGACAGACGACGTTCTCGTCCGAGGTCACCGCTGCGCTCGCCGCGAAGCCGGACGCCATCGTGGTGCTCGCCTTCGACGAGACGAAGTCGATCATCCCGGAGCTCAAGTCGCAGAACGCCGACATGTCGAAGATCTACATGTCCGACGGCAACACCGCGGACTACTCGAAGGACTTCGACCCGGGCACCCTCGAGGGCGCGCAGGGCACCATCCCCGGCGCCAGCCCGAAGGACGAGCTGAAGCAGCGCCTGTCGGACTTCTACAAGCAGTCCTCGGGCAAGGAGCTGGCTGACTACTCGTACGCTGCCGAGTCCTACGACGCCACGACCCTCGCTGCGCTGGCCGCGGTGAAGGGCAAGGGCACCGACTCGGGCACCATCCAGGCCAACATGGCCGCGGTGTCCGGTGCGGACGGCGGCACGAAGTGCGAGACGTTCAAGGCGTGCAAGGACCTGCTCGACAAGGGTGAGGACATCCAGTACACCGGCCCGTCCGGCATCGGTCCGTTCGACAGCAAGAACGACCCGTCGAGCGCCTACATCGGCATCTACAAGTTCGACGGCGACAACAAGCCCGTGTACCAGAGCGCCATCCAGGGCTCGGTCTCGAAGTAACACGCAGCACGCGACGTCGGCCCCGGACCTCATGCAGGTCCGGGGCCGACGTCGTCCCCGCGAGACTCGCGTCCGCGGACAGTTCCGCGGGCGCTGGCCTGCGGAACTGTCCGGTTGGCCGAGTCTCGTGTCAGCGCACCGGTCCGCAGATGATGCGACCCGGACGGGAGGCGCGGCTCGCGCCCGTCAGGCCGGCTCGGCCGCCGCAGGGGCGAGCGTCCGCCGCCGCGCGGCCCGGGCCGCCACGAAGCTGTCGACCGTCAGGACCACGAGCGCGACCCAGACGATCCCGAAGCCGATCCACCGCGCGGGCGGCATCGCCTCGTGCTGCACGACCACCCCGACCAGGAGCTGCATCACCGGCGCGAGGTACTGCGTCAGGCCGAGCGTCGACAGGGACACCCGCCGGGCGGACGACGCGAAGAGCAGCAGCGGCACCGCGGTCGCGGGCCCGGTGAGCACCGTGACGAGGACGTGCGGCCACCCCTCGCTCGTGAAGGTCACCCCGCCGCCGAGACCCGTGACGCCGAGCACGACGAGCGCCCCCACGGCGATCGGGACCAGCCAGACGGTCTCGATCGTCAGGCCGCTCAGCGCGTCGACGGTGCCCCCGACCCGCTTCTTCACCAGGCCGTAGCACCCGAACGAGAACGCCAGCGCGAGCGAGATCCACGGCACCTGCCCGTAGCCGACCGCGATGACGACGACCGCGACGACGCTGATGCCGACGGCCGCCCACTGCGCCGCACGCAGGCGCTCGCGGAGCACGACCACGCCGAGGGCGATCGTGACGAGCGGGTTGATGAAGTACCCGAGCGCCGCCTCGACCGTGTGGCCCGTCGTCGTCGCGGCGACGTACACGGTCCAGTTCACCAGGATGAGCACGGCCGCGAGTCCCATCACGAGCATCACCCGGCGCTGGGCGAGCAGGGAGCGGGTGCGGAGCCACGACCGGGTGACGGCGATCGCCACCGCGCAGAAGACCAGGCCGAAGACGATCCGCCAGGCGACGATCTCGAACGCGCCGGCGGGGGCCATCGCGGCGAAGAGCAGGGGCATCAGCCCCCAGAGTCCGTACGCGACGATCGCCTGCACGACGCCGACGGATGCCTCGCTGCGTGCCGGACGCGCCGGGGTCGCTTCACTCACGGAACCATCCTAGGAAGGGGCGCGGACGCTGCGGGCGGACAGCGCGCCTCCAGGCCGACCACCGGGACGGGCCCGGACGCACGAACGCCCCGCCGGCTGCGAGCCGGACGGGGCGTTCGTGACGAGAGCTGCTGGTCTCAGTGCTCGATGACCGCGAGGACGTCGCGCGCCGAGAGGACGAGCAGGTCCTCGCCGGAGTACTTGACCTCGGTGCCGCCGTACTTCGAGTAGATGACCTTGTCGCCGACGGCGACGTCGAGCGGCACGCGGTTGCCGTTGTCGTCGATGCGACCCGGACCCACTGCGACGACCTCGCCCTCCTGGGGCTTCTCCTTCGCGGTGTCCGGGATGACGAGACCGGAAGCGGTGGTCTGCTCCGCCTCGACCTGGCGGATGACGATGCGATCCTCGAGCGGCTTGATGGTGACGGCCACGGTGACCTCTTCTTTCTCGGTACTGACTCGGTACAGATGGGAACCGGTTGGCACTACGCACAGGAGAGTGCCAACCACAACTCTAGGGACAGTCTGGCACTCGGTCAATCCGAGTGCCAGCACGTGTCGGGCCTCCCCGGCGACCTGGGAGGATCGACGGGTGGAAGCCGCCGACCTCGCCCAGCTGCTGACCCCCGAGGGGATGGCCCTGCTCGACCGTACGCCCGGCGTCTCGGACGGGGGCGAGATCGTCCGGGTGGTCTCCCGGCTCCGTGGCGAGGGACACGACCCGGGGCTCGTGGCAGCCGTGCTGACCCAGGCGAAGCTCCGCCAGAAGGCCCGCGCGAAGTTCGGGGACTTCGCCGCGCGGATGCTCTTCACCGAGGCCGGCCTCGAACAGGCCACCCGACTGCAGGTCGCCGCGCAGCACGCCGGTCGCTTCGCCGCCGCCGGACTGACCCGGGTCGCGGACCTCGGCTGCGGGATCGGTGGCGACGCCATGGCGATGGCCGCGCTCGACCTCGACGTCACCGCCGTCGACCGCGACGAGGTGACCGCGGCGGTCGCGACGCACAACCTCGCGCTCTGGCCGAACGCCCGGGTCGAGCTCGGCGACGCGGCCGCCTTCGACCTGTCCCGGGTCGACGGCGTCTGGATGGACCCCGCGCGACGCACGGCCGGGCACGCGAACACGAGGCGCCTGGCCGACCCGGACGACTGGTCGCCGTCGCTCGACACCGTGTTCGCCGCCGCGACGACGACCCCGACGGGCGTGAAGCTCGGCCCGGGCATCGACCGCGACCTGATCCCGGACACGCTCGAGGCGCAGTGGGTGTCCGTCGACCGCGAGGTCGTCGAGCTCGTCCTGTGGTCCGGGCCCCTCGCCCGTGACGGCGTCCGGCGCGCGGCCACCGTCATCGGCGGTCACGGCATCGCCGAGCTCACCGGCCCGGCGGACGCCGAGGACGTCGAGGTCGGTCCCGTCGGCGCCTACCTGTACGAGCCGGACGGCGCCGTCATCCGTGCGCGGTTGATCGGTGACCTGGCGCGGTCGATCGGAGGCCGGATGCTCTCCGAGGGCATCGCGTACGTCACGTCGGACCGTGCCGTGACGACGCCGTTCGCGCAGGGGTTCCGGGTGCTCGACACGATGCCCCTCGACGTGAAGCAGCTGTCGGCACGCCTGGCGGCGGAGGACGTCGGCACCGTCGAGATCAAGAAGCGCGGCGTCGACGTCGACCCGGCGCAGTTCCGGAAGCGGTTGCGGCTGCGGGGGCGGCGGTCGGTGACGCTGGTGCTCACCCGTCTGGAGGGACGGCACACCGCGCTCCTGTGCGAGCGCCTCACCGACGTGGCCGGCTCGGCCGCGGGGCGGTAGCGGGGCACGAGGCTGCGCGGGCGGTCGGCGCGAGGCGCTCTCGCTGTCGCTGTCGCTGTCGCTGTCATGATCACGTCCGCGGCAGCGACAGACCCCCGCCGAACATCGGCGGGGGTCTGTCGATCTCGCGGAACGGAGCCGTGCAGCTCGGCGCGGGTCAGCGGATGAAGGCGCCCGAGTCGTAGCCGTACGGGTCGGAGGACGAGTGGCTCGACGCGATCGCGATGATGAAGATCACCGCGAAGAGCACGTAGAGCCCGGTCAGCACCCACCCGCCGATGACCCCGGCGAGGGCCAGTCCACGGCCACCCTCACCCGTCTGCTTGATCTTCCCGAGGGCGATGTGCCCCATGATCGCGCCGGCGGGGCTCGTGAGGATCACGATCGGCCAGATGACGACGCCGGCGAACGCGAACACGATCGACAGGATCGCCAGGGTGTTCGTCTTCGGGCGCTGGGCGTACGGCTGGTACCCGCTCGTGGCGTACGGCGACGCGTAGGGGTTCCCGCCCTGCTGCGGCGCGTAGGGGTTCTGCTGGGGGCTCGAGGCCGCGTACGGGTTGCCCTGGTGCGACTGCTGCGCGTACGGGTTGCCCTGGTGCGACTGCTGCGCGTACGGGTTGCCCTGTTGCGACTGCTGCGCGTACGGGTTGCCCTGCTGCGACTGCGGTGCGTACGGGTTGTGCTGGGGCCCCGAGGCCGCGTGCGGGTTGCCCTGCTGGGACTGCTGCGCGTACGGGTTGCCCGACGGCTGCTGGCCCTGACCGTACGGGGCGCCCGACGCCTGCTGGCCCTGGCCGTACGGGGTGCCCTGCGACGGCTGCGCGGAGGGGTTCGCGGGCTGCTGGCTGCCCGACTGCCCGTCCTGCTGCTGCCGGCCGTCGTCTCCCCCGCTCGACTCGCCCGGCTTCGGCCACTGGTTCTGATCGGACACCGTCCACCCCTCCCGGCACCCGGTCGGTCGGTGCCTGCTGAGCATCCTCCCACACGGGCCGGGAGCCGGTTCAGGCGTCGGCGTGCGCCACCCGGCCGCGCGACTCAGACCTGGACGGTCGTCACCGGCAGCGTGGAGTCCGCCGCGATGCCGAGGTCGCTCGGCGCGCGCCCCTCTGCCACCAGGCGCGCACCGACCGCGGCGATCATGGCCCCGTTGTCGGTGCAGAGGTCGAACGGTGGGATCCGCAGCGCGACCCCGGCGGCAGCGCAGCGTTCCTCGGCGACGGCGCGCAACCGTGCGTTCGCGACGACCCCACCCCCGAGCAGCAGGCGGTCGACACCGGTGTCCCGGCACGCGGCGAGCGCCTTCGTGAGGAGCACGTCGACGACGGCCTCGCGGAACGACGCCGCGACGTCGGCGACGGGGACCTCGCGGCCCTCGTCCCGGCACTTCTCGACCCACCGCGCGACGGCGGTCTTCAGCCCGGAGAACGAGAAGTCGTACCGGTGCTGCGCCATGTCCTTCGGCAGCGTCAGGCCGCGCGGGAACCGGATCGCGGTCGGGTCGCCCTCCGCTGCCGCCCGGTCGATCTGCGGCCCGCCCGGGTAGGGCAGCCCGAGCAGGCGTGCGACCTTGTCGAACGCCTCGCCGGCCGCGTCGTCGATCGTCTCGCCGAGCAGTTCGACGTCGCCGACCAGGTCCCGCACGAGCAGCAGCGACGTGTGGCCGCCGGACACGAGCAGCGCCACGGTCGGCAGCTCGATCGCGCTGCCGTCCGCACGCAGGACGTCCGCACCGACGTGCCCGACCAGGTGGTTCACGCCGTACAGCGGCTTGCCCGTCGCGACCGCCAGTGCCTTGGCTGCGCCCACCCCGACCATCAGGGCACCGGCGAGCCCCGGGCCGGCGGTCACGGCGACGGCGTCGAGCTCGTCGAGCGTGACACCCGCGCGGTCGAGGGCCTCGTGCAGGGTCGGGGTCATGGCCTCGAGGTGCGCCCGTGCGGCCACCTCGGGCACGACGCCGCCGTAGCGGGCGTGCTCGTCCATGCTCGACGCGATGACGTTGGCGAGCAGGGTGGTCCCGCGGACGATGCCCACGCCGGTCTCGTCACAGCTCGTCTCGATGCCGAGCACCAGGGGTTCAGTCGCGCTCACCGAGGGTCTCCTGTCCGATCGGTCCGACACCGGTGGACGCACCGGGGGTGACGGGGAGCTCCGCCCGCATCACCCACGCGTCGACACCGTCGGGCTGGTAGTAGCGGGGCCGCACGGCGATGCGCTCGAACCCGGCAGCGGTGTACATCGCCTGCGCCACGGGGTTGTCGGCGCGCACCTCGAGGAACACCTCGTGCACCTCACGCCGTCGGGCCTCGTCGAGGAGCTCCGTGAAGAGCACCTTCCCGATGCCCCGGCCCCGCTGCTCGGCAGCGACCGCGATGGTCTGCACGTCGGCGACGGGGTTGCCCGCGAGCGAGGACAGCCCGGCGTAGCCGACGACCGTCGGGGCGCCGTCCTCGGTCGTCTCGACCACGACGTAGTACCCGTGCGGGGACCACAGCTCCCCCGCCATCTGCGACGAGGTCCAGGCGTCCGTCGGGAACGACGTGTGCTCGAGGAACATGACGTCGTCGAGGTCCTGCGGGACCGCGCGGCGCAGCCGCAGGCCGGCGGGCAGTCCGGTCACCGGACGACCCGCTTCGGGGCCCCCGGCACGGTGACGTCGGGGTCACGCAGGTAGAGGGGGGTGTCGTCGGCGAAAGGCGCGCCGGAGGCGAGCCGGTCTGCTGCCAGCGACCCGAGCCTCCCGGCCGGGACGGTCGTGACGGTCTCGCGGGGCCAGTCGACGGCCTCCGGACGGGAGGCGCGGATCGCCTCGTCCAGGTCCGCCGGCTTCGCGAGTCCGGGACCGGCGACCCGCGTGCCGGTCTCGTCGTGGGCGCTCCAGTAGACCTCGCGGCGGCGCGCGTCCGTCAGGACGACGACGGGGTGCCGCTGCCGGTCGGCCGCGATCGCGTCGTGGCTGACGAGCGGGAGGAGGGGGACGCCGCGGGCGGCGGCGAAGGTGCGCGCGGCGGCGATCCCGACGCGCAGGCCGGTGAAGGGGCCGGGGCCCGTGCCGGCGACCACCCCGGTGACGTCGGCACCGGTGACGCCGGCCTCGGCGAGCACCTCGGCGAGGAACGGGCCGATCACCTCGGCGTGCCGGCGGGAGTCGTCGGTGCTGCGCTCGGCGAGCACACGACCGCTGGCCGGGTCGACGACGGCGACCGAGGTGCCGGCGGACGTGTCGATGGCGAGGAGCACGCGTCCATCGTAGGCGCGATCGGGACGGCGGACGGTGGCGTAGTGTCCGGTGATGTTCCACCAGCACGAGGGAGGTCACCGATGCCCTGGACACCGCGCACGGCAGCGCACCGCGATCCCGAGCAGTGGCGCCGTCGGGGCCTGCTGCCGCCCGCGGACGTCGACGCGCTCGTGCACGCCCGACTCGGGTGGTTGCCGGTCGACGACCCGGCCTACGCCGACTTCTTCATCGACCCGACCACCTCGGTGCGGTCGGGCTGAACCGGCGATCCGTCAGAGCGTGACGTCCGCCCAGCGCGGCCCGGTCGCGGTGACGATCACCCGTCGGGGCTCGTCGGGAACGTCGTCGGGGTCGAGGTCGTCGGCGTCGCCGTCGGGCGCGTCCGCTCCCGTCGCTCGGACGATCTCCACGTCGAGGATGCTGTCCGCGATGCCGTCGACGAAGCCCCGGCCCCACTCGACCACCACGATCGAGGCGTCCCAGTCGAGGTCGAGGTCGTCGAGCTCCACGGGGTCGCTCAACCGGTAGGCGTCGACGTGGACCAGGTCCGGGCCGGTCGTCGTCGGGTGGGTCCGGGCGAGGACGAAGGTGGGGCTCGACACCTGCCCCCGCGCGCCGAGCGCGGCCCCGAGGCCACGCGTGAGCGTCGTCTTGCCCGCACCGAGCGGCCCGGTCAGCACGACGAGGTCGCCGGCACGCAGGACACGTGCGAGCCGCGCACCGAGCACACCCATCTCGTCGGTCGTCGACACCGTCGTGTCGAGCAGCACCCGGGCGTCCGTCACGGCTGCTCCCGGAGGTAGTCGCCGACCCGGCCCTCGACCTGGTGCCCGACGACCTCGCGCGGGACACGGGCCCCGATCCGGCAGGTCACCTCTTCCCCGATGGTGCCGAGCGCCTCGCCCCACTCGAGGACGGTCATCTCGCCGTGCTCCCCCGTGCCGAACAGCACGACCTCGTCGCCGACGCGGACCTCGTCGTCGCCGACGTCGACCAGGAACTGGTCCATCGCGACGCGACCGGCGACCGGGTACCGCTTCCCGCCGATCGTCACCTCGACGCGGCCCTGCGCGCGACGCGGCACCCCGTCCGCGTAGCCCACGGGCACGAGCGCCAGGGTGGTCTCCGACGTGGTGCGGTACGTGTAGTCGTAGGAGACGCCGGTGTCGACCGGGACACGTTTCGTCTTCGCGACCGAGGCCGTGAGCGTCATCACCGGCTCGAGCCCGAGGTCGGCGGCGGACACGCCCTCGGCACCCGGGATGCCGAGCAGGTTCGCGCCCATCCGCACCATGTCCTTGCGGAACTCCTTCCGCTCGAGCCCGGCGAGCGAGGCCGCGACGTGCTCCATCGGCAGGTCGAGCCCGAGGTCCTCCGCGGTCTCGACGGCCCGGTCGAACACGGCGACCGCGGCGCTGTCGTCCTCGTCCGACGACTCCGCGAGGTGCGTGTACGCCGCGACGACCTCGATCCGGCCGGCGCGCTGCGCGTCGACCGCGAGTGCCACCAGCTCCGGCCAGGCGTCCGCGGTCGCGCCGTCGCGGTGCAGGCCGGAGTCGACGCCGAGGTGGACCCGTGCCGGGCGCTGGTCGACGGCGTCGACGACGCGCTGCAGCTCGGCGACGTTCGAGACGCCGAGGTCGATCGCCGAGTCGACGGCGTCGCGGAAGTCGAGCGCCGGGTCGTGCTGCCAGGTGAACAGGTGCACGTCCTCGCCGACGCCGATCGCCCGGAGGCGCAGCGCGGCCGGCACGGTCAGCACGCCGATCCAGTGGATGCCGGCGTCGACGGCCGCGAGCGCGATCGGCTCGAGACCGTGCCCGTAGGCGTCGGCCTTCATGATCGCCATGACCTCGACCGGGTGCATCCACTCGCGCACGAGGTCGAGGTTCGACCGGTAGGCGTCGAGGTCGATCCGGGCCCGACGAAGGGGGGCGTTCACGTCGTCCTCCGTTCCACGCTGCGGCCGACCCTGGCGACCACCTCGTAGTTGATGGTGTCGATCGCCGCCGCCCAGTCCTCGACCGCGGGGTCGCCGTCCGCCGGGTCGCCCCAGAGCACGACCTCGTCGCCCACCCGGACGTCGGCGTCGCCGATGTCGATGTGCATGGCGTTCATCGCGACGCGGCCGACGACGGGGAACTCCCGGTCGCCGATGCGCACCGACACCCGGTTGCCGAGGTCGCGGTCGAAGCCGTCGGCGTACCCGAGGCCGATCACCGCGAGCCGGGTGTCCGTCGCTGCACGCCAGGTGTAGCCGTAGCTGACGCCGTCGCCCGCGGCCACCGGGACGGTCCGCAGCACCGCGGCGGTCACGCGCATCGCCGGCCGGAGCCCGAGGTCGGCCGAGGTGCGGTCGGCGAAGGGGCTGAGCCCGTAGAGCGCGAGCCCGACCCGTGCGGCGTCGTGGCGCGTCTCCGGCACCGCGATGCCCGCGGCGCTCGCGGCGAGGTGCACGATCTCCGGCACGATGCCGTTCGCCGCCAGGCCGTCGAGCGCCCGCTGGAGTGCGGCGTCCTGGTCGAGGTCGTCGGCACGCGACGCGTTCGACAGGTGCGACATGAGCCCCTCGACGCGGGTGCGCCCGCCGGCCCGGGCGATCCGCCCGGCGGTGTCGAAGAGCTCGGCCCACTCGGACTCGACCGCGCCGTTCCGGCTCAGCCCGGTGTCGACGCAGACGTGCACCGCGGGCACCTCGGAGTCGGCCGCGGCCGCGAGCTGGGACACGCTCGACACCGCCGGGGTGACGTCGTACTGCGCGGCGCGGCGGAAGTCCTCGTCCGGGGCGTGCAGCCACGCCAGGATCCGGACGCCCTCGTCGATGCCGGCGCGGCGGAGCGCGATGCCCTCCTCGACGTCGGCGACCCCGAGCCACTCGGCACCGGCGTCGACGAACGCCCGTGCGGCGTCGACCGCACCGTGCCCGTACGCGTTCGCCTTGACGACCGCGATGACACCCGCCGGCGCCACCTGCTCGGACACCGTGGCGTAGTTCGCGATGAGGGCCTCGCGGTCGACCGTGATCCCCGTGAACGCGCTCATGCGCCCCCTCCTTCGATGACGACGAACGCCGTCGCGATCCCGCCGTCGTGCGACAGCGACAGGTGGACGTCCGTCACACCCCGGTCCGCCGCCACCCGACGAGCGCCCTCGTGCAGCGTGAGCGACGGGTTCCGCTGGTCGTCCGACACGACCTCGAGGTCCTGCCAGCTGAGCCCGGCACTGGACCCGAACGCCTTGATGAGGGCTTCCTTCGCCGCGAACCGGGCCGCGAGCGACGACACCGGTCGGGGCTCCCCGTCGCGCAGCTGCTCGGCCGGGGTGAACAGCCGCGTCCGGAGCGCCGGGGTGCGTTCGAGCACACCCCGGAACCGCTCCGTGTCGACGACGTCGACCCCGATGCCGATGATCACGACGCGGGCCTACTCGACGGTGACCGACTTCGCCAGGTTGCGCGGCTGGTCGACGTCGAGCCCCTTGGCGGCGGCGAGCTCCATGCCGAACATGTGCAGCGGCGCGACGGCCAGCAGCGGCTCGAACAGCGGCGTGGCGAGCGGGATCCGCAGGACCTCGTCCGCGAAGGGCAGCACGGCGGCGTCTCCTTCTTCGGCGATGGCGATCACCCGGGCACCGCGGGCGCGGATCTCCTGGATGTTCGAGACCACCTTCGGGTGCAGCGAGCGCGGGTCGCGCGGCGACGGCACGATCACGAAGACGATCTGCCCCGGCTCGATGAGCGCGATCGGGCCGTGCTTGAGCTCGCCGGCGGCGAAGCCCTCGGCGTGGATGTACGCGAGCTCCTTGAGCTTGAGGGCGCCCTCGAGCGCGATCGGGTACCCGACGTGGCGGCCGAGGAACAGCACGCTCCGGGTGTCCGCCATCCACTTCGCCAGCTCGGCGACACCGGACGCGTCGTCGATGGTCTGCTGGAGCTTCGGTGCGAGGCCCTCGAGCTCGCTGACCTGCTCGGCGATCTGCTCGGCCGTGAGCGTGCCCTTGAGCGTGGCGAGGTGCAGCCCGAGCAGGTACAGCGCGACGCCCTGGGCGATGAAGGCCTTGGTCGACGCAACGGCGACCTCGGGGCCGGCGTGCGTGTAGATCACCGCGTCGGACTCGCGCGGGATGGTGGCGCCCTGCGTGTTGCAGATCGAGAGCACCTGCGCACCCTGCTCGCGGGCGTACTTGACGGCCATGAGCGTGTCCATGGTCTCGCCCGACTGGCTGATCGAGACGACGAGGGTGCGGTCGCTCAGCACCGGGTCGCGGTAGCGGAACTCGTGGGCGAGCTCGACCTCGACGGGGACGCGTGCCCACTGCTCGATGGCGTACTTGCCGAGGATGCCGGCGTACGCCGCCGTGCCGCACGCGATCACGATGACACGGTCGACCTGCTGCAGCCGGTCGGCGATCGGGTCGAGGTCGGTCAGCGTCACGGCACCGTCGTGCACGCGACCGAGGATCGTCTTGGCGACGGCCTCGGGCTCCTCGCTGATCTCCTTGGCCATGAAGGAGCTCCAGCCGCCCTTGTCCGCGGCGGAGGCGTCCCAGCTGACCTCGAACTCCTCGGGGGTCGCCGGCGAGCCGTCGAAGTGCACGACCTCGACGCCGTCGGGACGGATCGTCGCGATCTCGTCCTGGCCGATCGCGAGGGCGCGCTGCGTGTAGGCGACGAAGGCCGCGACGTCGGAGCCCATGAAGTTCTCGCCGTCACCGAGGCCCACGACGAGCGGCGAGTTGCGGCGCGCACCGACGACGACGCCCGGCTGGTCGGCGTGCACGACGAGGAGCGTGAAGGCACCCTCGAGCCGCTGCACGACCTGCTGCATGGCAGCGGTCAGGTCCCCGGTCTCGCGGAACGCACGACCGACGAGGTGCGCGGCGACCTCGGAGTCGGTCTCGCTGGTGAACTCGACGCCCTCGGCGACGAGCTCCTGCTTCAGCTCGGAGAAGTTCTCGATGATGCCGTTGTGGATGAGCGCGAGCTTGCCGCCGTCCGCCAGGTGCGGGTGGGCGTTGCCGTCGGTCGGGCCGCCGTGGGTCGCCCAGCGGGTGTGCCCGATGCCGGTGGCGCCGTCGGCGATCGGGTGCGACTCGAGCTCCTCGACCAGGGCCTGCAGCTTGCCGGCCTTCTTCGCCGAGACGAGGTCACCCGGCCGGTCGACGACGGCGATGCCCGCCGAGTCGTAGCCGCGGTACTCGAGACGACGGAGACCACCGAGGAGGACCTCCTGGCTGCTCTTGCTGCCGACGTAGCCCACGATTCCACACATGCGCACGATCCTACGGTCTGGCTGGAGATCAACCCTGCAAGTCCGCAGGAGTGGGGATACCGTTCGGGACATGGGACGCTTCGACGACATCGACATCACCACGCTGCACGGGGAGCACACCACCTTCGCGCAGTTCTCGGACCGGGCCGTCCTCGTCGTGAACGTCGCCTCGCGCTGCGGACTCGCGCCGCAGTACGAGCAGCTCGAGGCCCTGCAGAAGACCTACGGCGACCGCGGCTTCACGGTCCTCGGTTTCCCGAGCAACCAGTTCCTGCAGGAACTCGGCTCGTCCGAGGCGATCGACGAGTACTGCTCCACCACCTGGGGTGTGACCTTCCCGATGTCCGAGAAGGTGAAGGTGAACGGCAGGGGCGCCCACCCGCTCTACCAGGCACTCAAGGAGACGCCCGACGCCTCCGGCAAGGCCGGCCGGGTGAGCTGGAACTTCGAGAAGTTCCTCGTCGCCCCCGATGGCTCCGTCACGCGCTTCCGTCCGACCACGAAGCCGGACGCCCCCGAGGTCGTCGCCGCCATCGAGGCGGCCCTGCCGGCCTGACGGTCACCGTCCGCACGACGGGTCGCGTCCTGCGGACACGCACCGGGCACCGGACGGGAGGCGCGGATCACCGCAGCCGGTCCACGCACGTCCGCCGCGCCTCCCGTCTGTACGCTCGTGCCCATGCCGATCACGGAAGCCACCGTCGCGCACCCGACCCCGTTCGTGGAGATCCCGCGCGACGAGTGGTCCCAGCTCGCACCGAAGGAGCACCTGTCGCTCACCGAGACCGAGATCGTGCAGCTGCGCGGCCTCGGCGACCGGCTCGACATGCAGGAGGTCCAGGAGGTCTACCTGCCGCTCTCCCGCCTGCTGACGCTGTACGCGGCCGGCGCCAGGGACCTGCACGCCGAGACGAGCCGCTTCCTCGGTGAGCGGGCTGGCCGGACGCCCTTCGTGATCGGTGTCGCCGGGTCGGTGGCGGTCGGCAAGTCGACCGTCGCGCGCCTGCTCCGCGAGCTCACGAAGCGCTGGCCGGACACCCCGCGGGTCGAACTCGTGACCACCGACGGCTTCCTGTACCCGAACGCCGAGCTCGAGCGCCGCGGGATCATGGACCGCAAGGGCTTCCCGGAGTCGTACGACCGTCGTGCGCTGCTGCGGTTCGTCAGCCAGGTGAAGAGCGGAGCGGCCGAGGTGCGTGCGCCGTTCTACTCGCACCTCGTCTACGACATCGTCCCCGACGCCGAGATCGTCGTGCGGCAGCCGGACGTCCTCATCGTCGAGGGCCTCAACGTGCTCGCGCCGCCGGTGCACGGGCGGCTCGCGCTGTCCGACCTGTTCGACTTCACGATCTACGTCGACGCGAAGACCAAGGACATCGAGTCCTGGTACGTCGACCGGTTCCTCGCCCTGCAGGAGGAGGCGTTCTCGAGCCCGGACTCGTTCTTCCACCGCTTCGCCTCGCTGTCGCGCGAGGACGCGGTCCGGACCGCGACCGAGGTCTGGCGGGCGATCAACGAGCCGAACCTGCTCGAGAACGTGCTGCCCACGCGCTCCCGGGCGACGCTCGTGCTCAAGAAGGGCGCGAACCACAAGGTCAACTCGGTGCTGCTCCGCAAGATCTGACGCGAGCGGTGGGCGAGGCCGCCGTGCCGCCTCTGTCGTTCCGCGGCGCGACCTGCTCGCGAACAACCGGAAGCGGGGGGGGGGGGGGGGGGGGGGGGGGGGGGGGGGGGGGGGGGGGGGGGGGGGGGGCGCGGGCGGGGGGGGGGGGGGGGGCGGGGGGGGGGGGGCCGGG
>NZ_JBIVMR010000002.1:0-968220 GCF_044753165.1 Curtobacterium sp. NPDC088465
GAGAGTAGGACGCCGCCGGACTCAACTTCAGCAACACCAGGAAACCCCTGACCGTGATCGGTCAGGGGTTTCCTGCGTTAACGGGCCGACCCGCACACCGCCACCGCAGGTCGGGTAGCCTGGCGCGCCGGTAGGATCGTGTGGTCATGACTGCACCGTTCACCACTGCCACCGGCTCCGACGTCCGAGTCCGTTTCTGCCCGAGCCCGACCGGGACCCCGCACGTGGGGCTCATCCGGACGGCCCTGTTCAACTGGGCCTACGCGCGCCACACCGGCGGCAAGCTCGTGTTCCGCATCGAGGACACCGACGCCGCTCGGGACAGCGAGGAGTCCTACGAGCAGATCCTCGACGCGCTCCGGTGGCTCCGGCTCGACTGGGACGAGGGCGTCGAGGTGGGCGGTCCGCACGGTCCGTACCGCCAGTCCGAACGCTCGGACGTGTACGAGGACGTCATCGCGAAGCTGCGTGCGTCCGGCCACGTCTACGAGTCGTACGTGACACCGGAGGAGATGGAGGCCCGGAACACGGCCGCCGGTCGCGACCCGAAGCAGGGGTACGACAACCACGAGCGCGACCTGACCGAGGCCGAGCGCCAGGCATTCCGCGACGAGGGGCGGCAGCCGGCGCTGCGGCTGCGTGTGCCCGACCGCGACCTCAGCTTCGACGACCTGGTGCGCGGCGAGATCACCTTCAAGCAGGGCACCTTCCCGGACTTCGTGGTGGTCCGCCCCAACGGCAAGCCGCTGTACACGTTCACGAACCCGGTCGACGACGCCCTGATGGGGATCACCCACGTGCTGCGCGGTGAGGACCTGCTGTCGTCGACCCCGCGGCAGATCGCGCTGTACGAGGCGCTCGTCGAGGTCGGCATCACCGACGTCGTCCCCCGCTTCGGACACCTCCCGTACGTCATGGGGGAGGGCAACAAGAAGCTCTCGAAGCGCGACCCCGAGTCGAACCTGTTCCACCACCGTGCCGCCGGCATGGTGCCGGAGGGGCTCCTCAACTACCTCGCGCTGCTCGGCTGGTCGATCGGCCCGGACCGCGACGTCTTCTCGTCGGACGAGATGGTCGCCGCGTTCGACGTCGTCGACGTGAACCCGAACCCCGCCCGCTTCGACCACAAGAAGGCCGAGGCGATCAACGGTGACCACATCCGTCTGCTCGACGCCGACGACTTCCGCGGACGCCTGCTGCCGTACCTGACGGACTTCGTGTCGGTGCCGCCGACCGCCGAGCAGGAGCGGGTGCTCGCGGCGGCGGCCCCGCTGGTCCAGGAGCGCATGCAGCTCCTCGGCGAGGCTCCGGCGATGCTCGGCTTCCTGTTCACGACCGACGACGAGCTCGTGGTCGAGGACGACGCCCGCGCCACGCTGAAGGACGACGCCGGGGACGTGCTCCACGCCGGGGTCACCGCGCTCGAGGGCGTCGAGGACTGGACGACCGGGTCGATCGAGGCAGCCCTGCGGTCCTCCCTCATCGACGGCATGGGCCTCAAGCCGCGCGTGGCGTTCGGACCGCTCCGCGTCGCCGTGTCCGGGCGCCGGATCAGCCCGCCGCTGTTCGAGTCCATGGAGATCCTCGGCAAGGAGTCCACACTCACCCGTCTCCGCCGACTCGCGGACCGCTGACACCGTCGTGGTGACGACTCCGGGTGCGCGGGACGGCGACGTCCTGTCCGTCGACGTAGCGGTCATCGGTGCCGGTCCGGCCGGGCTGAGCGCCGCGCTCAACCTGGTCCGCGCCCGGCGCACGGTGCTGCTCGTCGACGCGAACCGACCGCGCAACGCCGCCACACTGCGCTCGCACGGCTTCGTCACGCGCGACGGGATCTCGCCGCTCGAGCTCCGGAAGCTCGGCCGGGTCGAGGTCGAGTCCTACCCGGAGGCGACCGTCGTGCAGTCGGTCGTCGACCGCGTGGCCCGCGACGGTGACGGCTGGTCGGTGCACGGTTCCTCCCGCGGGGCCGAGCTGCAGGCCCGCGCGCGGGCCGTCGTGGTCGCGACGGGGCTCCGGGAGGAGTTCCCGGCACTGCCGTCCCTGCGAGCCCTCTACGGCACGTCGGTGCACAGCTGCGTCGAGTGCGACGGGTACGAGCACGCAGGGCAGCCCCTCGCGTTCCTGTGCGAGACGCCCGACGTGGTGGACCGCGCGTTGCTCGTCGGTTCGTGGACCGACGACCTGGTGGTCTACACGAACGGTGCCGCGGTGCTGGACGATGCCGGCCGTGCGCGACTGTCGGCGGCGGGCGTGACGGTCGACGAACGGCCCGTGGCCGACCTCGAGGGCGGTCGGGACGGCCTCACCGGTGTCCGCCTGGCGGACGGCGACGTGCGGCCGCACACCGGAGCGTTCGTGCGACCCCTGTGGCACGCCGACCTCGACTGGCTCGACGCGCCGGCGGACCGGGACGCCGAAGGGCTCCTCCGCGCGGACCGCGTCGGTCGGACCCGGGTGCCCGGGCTGTACGCCGTCGGGGACGTCACCCCGCCGGGTCCCGAGCAGCTCGTCGTGGCAGCCGGTCACGGGGCGTCGACGGCAGCCGCGGTGCACCGGGACCTGGTGGGTGGTCTCGAGGACCTCCGGGATGCTGTACAGTAGTTGATCGTGCCCCGGACAACGGGGAACGGAAGGCCAGCAGGCCTTTTGGGGTATGGTGTAATTGGCAACACAGCGGTTTCTGGTACCGTCGTTCTTGGTTCGAGTCCAGGTACCCCAGCTCGAAGGAAAAGCCCCCGGGAGATCCCGGGGGCTTTTCCCGTTCCCGGGCGCCTCGTACGAGGAGACACGCCCGGATCGACACGGAACGCCCGAATCAACACCCGGCGCGCGAACGGACGCGGAACGCCCGAATCAACACCCGGCGCGCGAACGGACGCGGAACGCCCGGAACGACACCGGACGCCGGCACCGAGGAGCGCCGGTGTCCCGGAGGTGTCGACGGTCGGTCCGTCGTGGTCGGCGTCCGGGCAGGAGCCCGCTCGGCGTCAGTCGGCCGCGCGGTACGCCACGACCCAGTCGACGAGCACGTGCCCGTCGGACCCCGCCGGCACGCGGGCGTCGCCGATCGCGGTCTCGGCCTGCAGGGTGACGCGCATCGGCACTCTCGGCACGGCGCCCGCCGTCGAGGCGACGAGTGCACCGTCCCACCAGAAGCGCACGACGTCGGCGGTCCACTCGACGGTGGCGACGTGCCAGTCCTGCTGGCCGCCCGGCACCGTCGGAGCGTCCTCCGGCAGGAACCGCATGGTGCGGTCCGCAGCGTCGAAGCTGCCCGGCACCGCCGACACCGGGCGGACGTCGCCGCCCAGGTCGCCCTCCGGCCAGTCGATCTCGCCCTCGTTCCAGTCGCCCGACAGCGGCCAGAGGAGCATCACGAACTTGTAGCCGGGGGCGTCACCGGCCCGGTAGCGGATCGAGACGCGCTGGTGCGTGTACGACCGGTAGCCCGCGGGCAGCACGGCCGCGACGAGTGGCTGACCGTCCTCGGTCCGCAGGTGGAAGTCGAGCGTCGAGTCGTGGACCGAGACGACCTCGTCCGGGTGGTAGATCCCCTTGCCCGAGGTGTCGCGGAACCCGCGGTACTCGGCCATCGCCGGGTAGACCGCGAGCAGGTCGCCGTGGGCGGCGTCGCGGTCGAAGTCCTCGGCGAGGTACGGGACCCAGCGGACCCCGCCCGACTCGACCGTCCCCGAGGGCATCTCCGCGGGCACGGCACGGTCGGCCCGGCGGATCGCCGTCGGCAGGACGACGGCCACGGTGCCGGTCAGCGCCGCGGCGCCGACGAGTCCCGCGACGACCGCACCGCGGCGCAGCACGTCGCGCCGTGTGGGGCCCGGTTCGGGCGTCGCGGGCTCACGCCGCACGGGCGACCTCGTAGATCCGGACACCGTCGCGGTCGTAGCGCAGCGTCCCGCGATCCGCTGCCGAACGTTCGAGGGCGTCGACCTCCGCGCCCGTCGCGGTGCCGCGGGCGACCACGTCCGCGCGCTCGGCGTCGGAGAACACCAGCCACGCGTCCCCGCCGTGCGCCCGGTCCGCGAGCGACTCGTCGAGGTCGGCCGGCGTGATGCCGTCCGGGTACCACTGCGTGAGGTCGCCCAGCGACTGCACCTGGCCCCAGCGCTGCAGGTACGCGGGGTACCCGGCGCCGATGACGGCAGGGAAGCCGCCGACGGTCGTCAGGGTGTCGTCCGCCGTGAAGCGGCCGTCCAGCCACCGCGCCGCCAGGACCTCGCCGGCTGGCGTCCGGTTCGCCTGCTCGGCCTGGAACGTCGTCGCGACGAAGAGCAGCGTCGTGACGCCGACCAGTGCGCCGGTGAGCAGGAGACGGAGCCGACGCCCGTGCAGCGCGTGGACGGCGGCGATCGCCAGGAAGGGCGCCGAGAAGAGCACGACGCGGAACCTGCCCTCACCCCCGTAGCTCTGCCCGAGGACGAGCACGACCGGGCACGCGGCGAGCCAGAGCACGAGCAGTGCCCGGTGGCCGTGACCGGCACGCACCGTCCGCACGATGCCGACCAGGGCGACGACCGCGACCAGGGCGGTGAGGGCGAGCACCCCGCGGCTCTGCAGGGTGGTCGCGAGCGACGGGATCGCGATCGACGTCGAGGCGGCCGTGGCGTTGCTCACCGGGTCGAACCCGGTGGTCAGGCCGAACTTCTCCTGCACGTAGTCGAGGTTCGGCAGGAGGTACAGCAGCGGTGCGGCGACGACGGGCAGCGCGGTCCACCAGGGTCGGACGACCCCGATCACGACGAGCGGGACGAACGCGGCGACGAGCACGTAGGGCGTGAGCTGGTGCGACGCCGTGATCACCGCCTGGAGGAGCACGACCAGGACCACCGCGGTGACGGTCGCGGTGCGGGTGGCGGCGGTACCGGGGTCGACGGCCGCGGCGGTCCCACAGGTCGGCACGATCGGTGCCCGGCGGGCCCGGAGCAGCCGGGAGACGACACCGACGATCCCGCGCCCGAGCGCGTTCGGGGTGCTGCGCAGCGTGGTGAGCACGACGAGCACGACGGCGAGGAAGAGCGCGAAGGCGAACGCCTGCGGTGAGTAGTAGTCCTGACCGACCCAGTTCGCGGCGCTGAAGACCACGGCGGCCGTGACCGCCCAGCGGCCCCGGAGCCCGAGCGCCCGGGCGATGCCGAGGACGAGGGCACCGTCGAGCAGGGCGAACGCGACCTCCACGAAGCGGACCGGCGCGGCGGCGTCCGTGGTCCCCGTGACGGAACCGAGGAAGGCGCTCACCGCGAAGAAGCCCGGCCAGCGGTTGTAGATGTCGATCGCCGGGTCGACCGAGCCGTGCTGCTGGATGTACGCGGTGACGGCGATGTGCTTGAAGACCCAGGGCGGTCGGGGCTCGGCAGCCGCGAGGTTCGCCGTGCCGTACACGACCACGACGAGCACGGCGGCGGTGGCGGTGCCGAGCGCGGCCGGGAACCGACGGTCGACCAGCGCGACGACGGTCACCGCGAGGACCGTACCGGCACCGACCCACCACACCGGGGGGACGGCGGTGAGCAGGCCCCACTCGCCGAGCGCCCCTCTGGTGGTCTGCGCCGTGCCGACGACCCAGAGCGCGACCCCCGTGACGAGCACGCCGCCGCCGACCGCGAGCCGGACGACCGTACCGTCGCGGCGTGCTGCCCAGGCGGAGCGGACGGCGTGCTGCACCGACGCCCGGTCGGACGACCGGGCCGTGACGACCCCGTGCGCCAGCGCCGCCCAGCCGCTGACGACGAGGACGAGGCCCGCCGCCGGGACGGGGGCCCAGCGCTGGGTCCAGACCATGGCGAGGGCGACGACGGTGTCGACCGCGGCACCGGCGACGAGGACGAGCGCCGCCCGGCTCACCGGCTCGGTCAGGCGGAGGGGCCGGACGACGGCCGTCCCGGGCACGACGAGGAGCGCCGTCAGGACCACGGCGGTCTGCACCGGACCGGTCGTCCCGGTGAGCAGCACCGCCGTCGCCGCGAACGCCAGCACCGCGGCAGCGACCGCCGGCAGCGGGGACCGGTGCACCCGGTGCGCCCGGCGGAGTTCCACCCGCGTGGGCGCCGTCGCGGTCACGGGGTGACCACCGCGGTGGTGAGGGGCATCGGGCGTTCCTTCGGGTCGGGTGCCGGCTGTCGAGGCAAGTCGACCATCGTCGACCGCCACCGACGAGGGTGCCGACGGTGTTGTGCGGGTGCCCTGCGGCATTGCGGCATCACGCACGGTCGCGTTCGCTCCTGCGGGGGAACCGCAGGCTCCCCGCGGCCGCGTTGACGCCACCGCCGGGGCCGACGACGGTGGTCCCATGACCTCCACGCCGCCGCGACCGTCGTCGTCCCGCCTCGTGCTCGAGCGCACGATGGCGAGCCCCGAGCCGCCCACCTGGCCGGGTGCGGTCTGGGTCGGCGCCGTCGACGCGCACGAGGTCCCCGACGGCGACGTCGCGATCCCGCTGGCGGACGCCGCCGGCCACCGGACGGCGCGGCTCCTCGTCCGTGCGGGCACGTCGCCCCGGGGCTTCGTCGACCTGCCCGTCACCGACGGGGCGGTCGACGCCTCCGAGCTCCGCGCGGCCGTCGACGCGCTGCCCCCGGCCGAGCACCCGCCCGTGCCGGTGCGGCTCCCGAGCACGACCGTCGTGCTCTGCACCCGCGACCGCGCCGACCAGCTCGCCGACGCCCTGCGGTCGGTCCTCGCGCTCGACCACCCCGACCTGGAGGTCGTCGTGGTCGACAACGCGCCGTCCGACGACGCCACCCGTCGACTCGTCACCGCGCCCGGCACCGACCCGCGCATCCGGTACGTGCTCGAGCCGACGCCCGGGCTGTCCAGCGCCCGGAACGCCGGTGTCCGCGCCGCCCGCGGCGAGGTCGTCGCGTTCACCGACGACGACGTGGTGGTCGACCGCGGGTGGCTCCGTGCCCTCGCGTCCGGCTTCGCCCGCGGGGAGGACGTCGTGTGCGTCAGCGGGCTCGTGGCGAGCGGCGAGCTCCGCACGCCGGCCCAGCGCTGGTTCGACGAACGGGTGACCTGGTCGCGGAACCTCACCCCGCGGGTGTTTCGGCTCACCGCCCCGCCGGCGGACCGGCCGCTCTTCCCGTTCTCGGTGGGCGACTACGGCACCGGGGCGAACTTCGCGATGCGCCGTGACGCGGTGCTCGCGCTCGGGGGCTTCGACGAGGCGCTCGGCGTCGGCACCGCCACGGGCGGCGGCGAGGACATCGACGTCTTCGCCCGCGTGGTGCTCTCCGGCGCGGCCCTCGCGGTCGAGCCCTCCGCCCTGGTCTGGCACCGGCACCGCGCCGACGTCGCCGCACTCCGCACCCAGGCGGTCGGGTACGGCACCGGGCTCGGGGCGTGGCTGACGAAGACCGCCCTCCGGCCACGGACGCTCGGGATGGCGCTGGTCCGCGCGCCCGGCGCGGTCCGGCACCTGCTCGCCGGGGCGGCAGTCCCCGCAGCGGACGTCGCCGGTGGGCCGGCGCGCTCCGACCCCGTCCCCGCAGCGGGTGACAGCGCCTTCGACCGCGAGGTCGCCGCGGTGCGCGGCGTCGAGCTCCGCGCCGTGCTGCGGGGTGTCGGTCGCTACGCGCGGTCCCGTCACACGGTGCGCGCCCGCTCGGCTGCCGCCCGCCGGACCTCCTGATCCGGCACGCGGTCCGACCGCGTGCCGACCGGGAGGCGCGCCGTGCGCCCGCACCGCGGTCTGCGGCCCGGCCCGGTACCGGACCGCAGCGACCGTCGCGCGGCCGCACCCCGCGCCGCGACGCGACGACGTGCGGGACGTCGGACGAACGGTCCACCCGTCCCGCCCCTCCCGGTCGCCACGTGGCGCGTCGGGCGGTGCGTCGGAGCGTCAGCACGTGCCTCCCGGCCGCCGTGCCCGCACGATCCGCGCCCGCTTGCGGGATTCCGTACGCGCGGTCGCGGCTGCCGCAACGCACCCCGCGCCGCGTTGACCGGTGACCACGGCGCGGACGAAGGTGGGACCGCCGCGGGAACGGCGTACCCCCGTCCCCGCGGTGAGAGCACCCCACCCGCCCCACGGACCATCCCCACACGTCCCACCGGCGCCCACCCAGCGCCGGACCGACGGGACACGACCCACGCAGCCTGAACCCGACAGGAGCACCATGAGCACCACCGTCCGACCCCGAGACCCCCGTGTCTCGGTCGTCATCCCCGCACGCAACGAGGCGCGCAACCTCGAGATCATCCTGCCGATGCTGCCGCCCGTGCACGAGGTGATCCTCGTCGACGGGAACTCGGTCGACGACACCGTCGCGACCGCGCGGCGCCTGATGCCGTCGATCACGGTCGTGCAGCAGACCCGGAAGGGCAAGGGCAACGCACTGGCCTGCGGCTTCGAGGCGGTCACCGGCGACGTCGTCGTCATGTTCGACGCGGACTGCTCCGCGGACGCCGCCGAGATCCCGCGCTTCGTCGACGCCCTCGTCGCCGGTGCCGACGTCGCCAAGGGGTCCCGGTACGCGCCCGGCGGCGGCAGCGACGACATCACGGTGATCCGGGGCCTCGGCAACAAGGGGCTCAACATCATCTCGAACCTGCTGCTCGGTGCGCGGTACACGGACCTCTGCTACGGCTACAACGCGTTCTGGGCGGACACGCTGCCGACGGTCGGTCTGCTGTCCTCGACGCTCCCGCAGCCCGCCGACGGATCGATGCGGTGGGGTGACGGCTTCGAGATCGAGACGATCCTGACCTGCCGGTGGTCCGCCGCCGGCTTCGCGATCACCGAGGTCCCGAGCCACGAGAAGCTCCGCGTGCACGGCACGAGCAACCTCAACGCCGTGAGCGACGGCATCCGCGTCCTCACCTCGATCATGCACGAGCGTCGTCGCGCCGGCGAGGTCGCCGCCCGCGCCCGTCTCGCGCCGACGCCGGTGCGCGCCCGCGCCGTTGCGGAGCCGGTGGCCGTCCTCGACGAGGAAGCCGCGTGAGCCTGCCCACGGTCGCGGTCGTCATCTGCGCCTACACCCAGCAGCGCTGGGGCGACCTGCAGGCAGCCGTGGAGTCGGCGAAGCGGCAGCCCGAGGCCACCGAGGTCGTCGTCGTGATCGACCACGAGCCCGAGCTGCTGCTCCGCGCCGCGGCCAGGTGGCCCGAGCTGCGGGTCGTCCCGAACGCCGAGGAGCGCGGCCTGTCCGGCGCCCGGAACACGGGCGTGGCACTCGCCGCGTCCGACGTCGTGGCCTTCCTCGACGACGACGCCGCGGCGGACCCGGACTGGCTGATGCACCTCGTCGAGTCCCTCGAGCTGCCCGACGTCGTCGGGGTCGGCGGCCGCGCGACCCCGTCGTGGCCGGACACCACCGGCGCCGGACCGTTCCCGGACGAGCTGCTCTGGATCGTCGGCTGCAGCTACACCGGGCTGCCGACCGAGGCCGGCGACGTCCGGAACGTGATCGGGTCGAGCATGGCGTTCCGGCGGGACGTCCTGCTCGCCGCGGGCGGGTTCCGGTCCGGCATCGGTCGGGTCGGCAACCAGCCGCTGGGCTGCGAGGAGACCGAGCTCTGCATCCGGATCGCCCAGATGCGCCCGACGGCCCGGATCCGCTACGAGCCGCGGTCGAACGTCTCGCACCGCGTGTCGGCCGACCGGGTGTCGATGCGGTACGTCCGTCGTCGCAGTTACTACGAGGGGATCTCGAAGGCCGTCCTGAGCCGACGGGTCGGTGCGCGGGACTCGCTCTCGAGCGAGGGCACCTACCTGACCCGGGTGCTGCCGGGGGCGCTCCTGCGCGAGCTCGGGACGGTCGGCCGTGGTGGTGGTGTCCGTGCGCTCGCGATCGTGACGAGCGTCGTCGCCACGGTGACCGGGTACGCGGTCGGGCGGACGTTCGGCGCCGTCGTGGTGCGGGCGACGGCGCCGGCTCCGGAGCCCGTCGCGGTCTGACCCCGGCAGATGCAAGGCCCCCGGTACCCCGAGTGGGTACCGGGGGCCTCGCGCGTGCTGCCCGGGCGGGCGTCGGTGCGCGCGGGTGCAGGTCAGCGCGAGCCGCCGCGGGCCGCCCGGAGCCGCTGCAGGAACCAGGGCAGGCAGGCGACGACGCCGACGATGCGCACGACGTCCCAGACGGTGTCCTGCGGGGCGAGCAGGGAGGCCGCAGCCAGGAGCACGGCCGGCACCACGACGAGGGGGACCCGGCGGGCGGGTCCACGCCACAGCCTCCGGTCCCGCAGCGCGGCCTGCTGCAGCACGGCGAGCAGCGCGTACGACAGCACCGTGGACAGCGCGGCGCCGGCGATGCCGAGCGGTGGGACGAGCAGCAGGTTCGCGCCGACGTTCACGGCGGCGGCGGTGGCGGCGATCACCCCGACGGCGACACCGCGGCGCTCCACGACGAGCAGTCGTCCGGTGGCGCCGCTCGCGACGACCGGGAAGGCCGTCAGGGCGACGACGAACACCACGACCGACAGCTCCTCGACCCGGTACGAGGGCGGTGCCAGCACCGGGAGCGCGACCGGCGACACGAGGGTCACGGCGAGGAGCACCGGCGCGAGGAGCAGGTACAGCTCGTCACGCGCGTGCATCGCGAGGCGCCGTCGTGCGGCGGCGTCGCGGAGCGCGGCGAAGTGCGGCGCCCACGCGCTGTTCGTGAAGGTCAGGAGCAGGACGACCGCCGAACCGACGACGTAGGCGATCTGGTACCGGGCCACCTCGTCGGGTCCGAGGAGGCGTTGCACGACGATGCGGTCCCCGGCGTTCAGGACGAAGTAGGACAGGTTGCCCAGCGCGATCGGCACGCCGAGCCGGAAGGCGCGTGCCGTCGTCGCGTGGTCGACCAGCCCCCGCAGGCGCGGGCGGACGGCGACGACGCCGATCACCATCGCCACGCCCTGCGCGACCACGCCGCCCCAGGCGTAGGTGGTCGCGTCGGCGTGCACGAGCACGAGGAGGCCGAGGCCGATGACCGAGCCGCCCACCGACGACAGCAGGCTGGTGACCGCGAAGACGCGGATCCGGTCCTGCGCCACGAGGAGCGCCAGCGACGTCTGCACGACCGCCGCGGGCAGCGTCCAGAGCACCGCGACCAGGAGGAGCGGGTGCTCGCCGACGAAGCCGGCCGCGTCACCCCACGCCGGCAGCGACCCCAGCGCCGCGAGCGTGACGAGGCTCGCGAGGACCGCACCGACCGGGACGAGCCCGCGGGCCCGACGGTCGTCGCCGTCCTCGGCGCGTTGCAGCACCGCCGCCTGGTCGAGTCCGGCCACGGCGAGGACGCCGAGCGCCTGGAAGAGCGCGATGGCGGACGCGAGCACGCCGAACTCCGACGGCGGAAGCAGGTGCGCGAGGACGGGGGAGACGAGCGAGCTGACGACCAGCTGCATGGACCAGACGACCACGTAGAGCATGCCCCGGCCGAAGAGCGCCGAGGCACCCGTGCGGACGGCGGTGCTGCCGGTGTCGGTGCTGCCGGTGTCCGTGCCGGCGGTGCTGCCGGGGCTGCTCGTGGTGTCGCGGGTACGGGCGACGTGCCGCCCGGCGCGCCGCACCGTCGTCGTCCGCGTCGCACTCCCGGTGTCGGACGGGACGCTCACGGCGCGGTGGCCCCGGCGGGACGGTGCGCCCGCAGGCCGACGGCCGCGTCGACGAGGTCGAGCAGGTCGGCGCTGCGGCTCGTGGAGAACTTCCGCGCGAACAGGTACGGCGGCTGGTCGTCCGGACCGGTCCAGTGCTCCAGCAGGCGTCCGGCGTCCGGCGTCCCGAGCCACGGCGGGCTCTTCATCCGGGTACCGTCCCACCCGATGTACCAGAGCGGGTGCTCGAGGTGCTCGTCGGCGAACCCCGGGACGAGTGCGGGGGAGTTCAGGATCGAGGCCACGAGCGACTCGTCGGCGATCCACACGCGGCGCCAGAAGCGCACGAGGTCCGGGCGGGCGTCCACGACGTCGACCACGGCCTGCGCGTGCTCGCGACTGATCAGCTTCACCTGGGACCCACCGGTCAGGACGACCCCACGCGGCAGCCGACGCGGCACCGGCAGCCGCAGCATGTGCTTGCGCCACGCCCAGTGGCGGTAGCGGAACCGCGACCAGCCCCCGCCGCGCCAGTCCGGGTGCGGGAGCGGGTGGGTGACGAGGAACGAACGACCGGGGTGGCGCCCGAGCACCGCGCGCACCTCGTCGGCGGTGGCGAGCGGGTAGTCGCTGCCCGTCAGGACGGCGATGTGGCTCGCATCCGTCCCGGCGAGCGCGGCGCGGTACCCGGCGAGCTCCGCTGCTGCGTTCTCCCACCGCGCCCATCCGGTGCGCCGGCGGTCGAGCAGGTGGACGCGCGACGGGAGCCCGTCGGTCATCGCGTCGTGCACGGCGGCCGGAGTGCGGACGTCGCAGTGCAGGAAGACGGGGCAGGGGTCCAGCGCCTCGAGGAGTCGGCGGACCTGGGTCGCGTCCTCGTGTGCGAGGACGACGCAGGCGAGCTCCGCGGTGGGGGTGGGCATGCGAGCGACGCTAACTCCGGCCCCGGAGCCCGACAAGGAACCGCCGGGGCGGCTGCGGGGATGCAGCGGTTTCCCGCACGCGCTACCGCTCGAGCGCGGCGGTCAGCCCCGGCGACGGAAGCGCGGGCAGTCGCAGAGCGCGCAGTCCGAGCCGCGTCGGTAGTGCTCGTGCGCCTCCCGCTGGTGGCCGCACGCGCACGTGGCGGTGTCCGTCGCGCTCGGTGCGACGAGGTGCAGCACCGGCGCTGGACCCGTGGCGTCGTCCGCCGGGACGTCACGGCGCTCGGTGTCGGTACCCAGCAGCATGCGCCCTCCTCGCGCCCGACGCAGTCGTCGGGACGTGACCGATCCTACGGTCACGCGTGGCGCCGCGCCTCCGGTCACCCGGCGAGGGGACGTCCCGCCCCGACGGCGCGCCAGCGTCGACGACTGCGGAGCCATGCGGACGGTCCCGCGGGGAATCCCCGGAGCTCGTGGTACGCCAGCGACCGTGGCACCGGTGTGCTCGCCGGAGCCGGGAGGGTCGGGTCCGCGGCCGGTCGGTGGTCGGCGCCACGGCCGCGGAACAGGGCCGCTGCCGCGACCCGGGCCTTCGCCGTCGCTGCGAGGGGGACGAGCCGAGCGAGGACGGCGACGTGTCGTCGGTCCCGGGCCACGAGTGCGCAGAGCAGGGCGGCGAACCCGACGCCGTTGCCGTGCAGCTGCGCGTGCAGCTCCGCGACGGTCCGGCGGTGCCGGTGGTGCACGACGGCGCGGGGTTCGAAGCCGATGCGTCCGCCGCGCCAGAGGGTCTCGACGAACATCGCCAGGTCCTCGCCGCCGCGTGCGGGGGACCCGGCGCCGAGGGTCGGGTCGAACCCACCGACCGACTCGAGCAGTGTCCGGCGGAACGCCATGTTCGCGCCGGCGCCGTACGCACCGATGCCGTACACCGGGAACCGTCGCCGGACCGAGCCGTCCGGTCGCACCGCGGCCACGCGGGCGAAGCGCATCGCGCCGGGCACGTCCTCGGGGACGATGGTCACCGGCTCGAAGGAGCGCTCGCCGCTGAAGCCGCCGTAGTACGCCTCGTACCAGACCTGCGCGGGCGTCGCGAGCTCGGTCGGCAGGACCACGCCGACGACGGCGTCGAGCTCCGGCTCCCGGACGAAGCGCTCGCCGAGGGCACGGAGCCAGCGCGGGTCGACCTGCACGTCGTCGTCGGTGAACGCCACGACCTCGCCACGTGCCGCAGCGACCCCCGCGTTCCGCCCGGCGGACAGCCCGGGGCGCCGTTCCTCGACGAGTCGGACACGGCGTCCCGCGAGCAGGGCCGGCAGCGGGTCGTCCTCCGGGACCCGGACACGGTTGTCGACCACGATGACCTCGTGCTCCGGGTGGTCGTGGCGCTCGAGGGCGTCGAGCAACCGACCGAGGCCCTCGACGCGGTCGACCACGGTGGACACGACGACGGAGACCGACGGAAGGTCGTCGTCGTGCACGGGGGCCGGCGCGGTCGGGGTGGTCCCGGACGACGATGCGGCGAGCGCCCGCAGCACCCGCGCGGCGTCGGACGGGTCGGCCGTCAGCGTCAGCCCGGCCGTGCAGACGGGGTACCCGTCGCGGCGTCCGACGACGAGGGCCTCAGTGCCGGTCCCGTCGGCGACGAGCTCCGGCAGCGCGGCATCGAGGTCGACATGCACGACGCGCCGGGGTCCGGGCAGGGCGACGGCGGTGGTGGTGGCCATGTCCCGGACGCTACGGGCACGCATCGACGTCCGACAACGGCGTGCCAGGACCGTGGCGGGACCGGTGCGGAACCCCGCAGCCACGCGCGTAGGGTCGCCCGCATGGAGGTCACCAAGCTCGAGCACGCGTGCCAGGTCGTCACGAAGGACGGGGCACGGCTCGTCCTGGACCCCGGCGGGTTCACCCGCCCGGTCGACGTGACCGGGGTCGTGGCCGTCGTCGTGACGCACGAGCACCCGGACCACGGCACCCCCGAGCAGCTGCACGGGATCCTCGAGCGGAACCCGGACGCGGTGGTCCTCGGGCCGTCGGGCGTGGCCGCGGCGCTCGCCGACGCGGGCATCACGGTCGAGGTGGTCGGCGACGGTGACCACCGCGAGGTCGGCCCCTTCACGCTCGACCTGCACGGCGCCCGGCACCAGCGCATCCACTCCTCGGTGCCCCTCGTCGACAACACCGGGGTGCTGGTGGACGGTCGTCTCTTCCACCCCGGGGACGCGTACACGGTGCCCGGCGTCCCCGTCGAGGTCCTCGCTGCTCCGGTCGGCGCACCGTGGCTCAAGGTCGAGGAGATGATGGACTGGATCGCCGCGGTCGGTCCGCGGCGCGCCTACCCGGTGCACGAGGCGACGCTGTCCGAGATCGGCTTCGCCATGCACACCGACCGGCAGCGCGAGGCGCTCGGGGACGGGGAACTCGTCGTGCTCCGGCCCGGCGAGTCGCTCACGATCTGAGACGCTGCGGATCCGCCCGGAGGCGCGGCACACCCGGGCGACACGCCCCGTTTTGGCAGCGTGCGCGCGTTGTGCCATACTTATCGGGTTGTCGGAACGGCCCCATCGTATAGCGGCCTAGTACGTCGCCCTCTCACGGCGGTAACGCGGGTTCGAATCCCGCTGGGGTCACCACAGGTGGCTAGCCTCCGAGTCCGACAACGAGTGTGTCCCGCTCCCGAGCGGGGCGTGCGGCCCCATCGTATAGCGGCCTAGTACGTCGCCCTCTCACGGCGGTAACGCGGGTTCGAATCCCGCTGGGGTCACCACACCCGAGAACCCCTCCGAGCTCCGGCCCGGAGGGGTTCTCGTCGTTCGCGGCGATGCAGTGCTCTCGGGGATGCGGAGCCCGTCGCTCCCGGCGAGGCGCCGCCCGTTCATCAGTGGGCGGTCGCGGTGGTCGAGCCACCGTTCCGACGCGCCGCGAGGCGCGTGTTCGCCGCGGTCGCCGCCGTCGTCATCCGCGCGAGGAACCGCAGTGCGGCCCGGAGCTCGGCGGGGTCGCTCTCGCGCAGGGCGCCGGCGATCTCGCGCCCGGCGAGCGCGAGGAACGCCTCGTTCGCAGCCCGCGCCGCGGCGGTCGCGCGCAGGGTCACCCGCCGGCGGTCCGTGCTCTCGCGGTGGCGGGTCACGTGCCCTGCCGTCTCGAGCCGGTCGACGAGCACCGAGGTCGCACCGGACGTCATGCCGATCTGCCGGGCGAGCTGCGCGGGGGAGAGCGGCTCGCCCGCCTGCTCGGCCCACAGCACCTGACCGAGGGCGTTCGCATCCGTCGTCGACATCCCCATCCACACGCCGAGGTGCCGGTCGAGCTCCTCGAACGCCACGGCCCAGTCCCGGAGGTGGTGCATGACGGCGACCTCGTCGTCCTGCCAGTCCGTCGTGAGCGGGTCGATGTCGGGCATCCAGGTTCCTCCACAGTCAAGTCGCTTCACTGTAAAGCACGAGCGGTCGGTCCCAGCCGACCGCGCAGCACACGAGGAGCAGGACATGTCCGCACCACACGCAGTGATCTCGGGAGCGAGCATCGCAGGTCTGTCCGCCGCCTGGTGGCTCCGGCACACCGGTTGGGACGTCACCGTCGTCGAACGCGCTCCGGCCTTCCGTGACGGCGGGCAGAACGTCGACGTCCGCGGCGTCGCGAAGCAGGTGCTCGAGCGGATGGGGCTGACGGATGCGGTCCGTGCCGCGAACACCACCGAGACCGGGACCGTCCTGGTCGACACCGAGGGACGGGTGACCGCGACCCTGCCCGAGGGGCCGGACGGCGCGACCGCCGAGCTCGAGGTGCTCCGGGGCGACCTGGCCCGCACGGTCCGCGACGCGCTGCCCGACGAGGTGCCCTTCGTCTTCGGTGAGCGGATCACCGACGTCGACGACACCGCGCCCGGACACGTCGCCGTCACGACGACCTCCGGTCGGACGCTCCGGGCGGACCTGCTCGTGGTCGCCGAGGGTGTCCGGTCGACCACCCGGGCGCTGGTGTTCGACCACCCGGGCGACGTCGCCGAGCGGGACCTGGGCGTCACGATGGCGTTCGGGACGATCCCTCGGACGGACTCCGACGATCGACGGTGGCGCTGGTACAACGCCGTCGGTGGACGCCAGGTGCACCTGCGCCCCGACCCGTACGACACGACCCGCGCGATCCTGGCCTGGGCCGGCGACGACGACGGGGTGACCGGCGCCGAGCGCACGGGGGTGCAGGCGGGGCTCGAGGAACGGTTCGCCGACGCCGGGTGGCAGTCGCGCCGTGTGCTCGACGGCTTCGCGACGTCGGACGACGTCTACGTCGACCGGCTCACCCAGGTGCGGATGCCCGTCTGGCGGCGGGGCCGCGTGGCCCTCGTCGGCGACGCAGCGTGGTGCGTCACGCCCATGGGCGGAGGAGGCGCGTCGCTCGCCCTCACCAGCGGGTACGTGCTCGCCGCATCGGTCACGGGTCGCTCCTCGGACCGTGCGGACCTCGACCGTGCGCTCGCGGCGTTCGACGACTGGATGCGACCGCTCGTGGACGACGTGCAGGGCATCCCGCGCGGGATCGTCCGGTTCGCCTACCCCCGGACCCGGCTCGGGCTCGCGCTCCGCCACGTCGCCGACAGGGTGCTGCTCGAGGGGCCGCTGCAGGGCCTCGCGGCGAAGGCCACCCGCGTCGCCGAGACCGACCGCGAGCTCCCACCGGTCCCGGTGGCCTGAGGCTGCTCGGCGGCACCGCTCGGCGAGACGCTGACCGGGTCCGGGGTGCGGCGGTCAGCGCTCGACGTCAGCACTCGGCGGTCGACCGTCCCCGCGGGTGCCCTCGTGGGTGTCGAGCCAGCGGTCCAGGTCGCGGGCGGCGGCCCGGCCCGCGCGGTTCGCCCCGACGGTCGACTGCGACGGGCCGTACCCTACGAGGTGCACGCGCGGCTCGTCGGTCACCTGCGTACCGGCGACCGGGACGCCGCCGAGCGGGCCGCGCAGGTGCATCGGTGCCAGGTGGTCGAGGTCCGCGCGGTACCCGGTCGCCCAGAGCAGGACGTCCACCGAGGTGTCGGTGCCGTCGGCCTCCACGACGCCGTGCGGTCGGACCCGCGTGAACATCGGCCGCCGCTCGAGCACACCGCGCCGAGCGGCGTCACACAGCGCGCCGGTCCAGATCAGTCCGGTGTACGACACGATGCTCGCCGGCGGTCGACCGGCCCGGACGTCGGCGGCCACGCGTCGTTCCACGTCGACGCCGTCGACCTCGTGGACGAAGCCGCCCGGCAGGAACACCGGTTCGCGCCGGGTGTACCAGACGGTCGAGGTGACGAGGCTGATCTCCCCGAGCAGCTGCACCGCGGAGATCCCGCCGCCGACGACGGCCACGCGCCTGCCGCGGAAGTGCTCGGCGTCGACGAAGTCGCGACTGTGCAGCTGCTCGCCGAGGAAGGACGCGGCACCCGGCACGTCCGGGACCACCGGGGTGTCCCACGTGCCGGTGGCGTTCACCACGGCGCGCACCAGCCACGAGCCGTGGTCCGTGTCGAGACGGAGTGCCCCGTCGGGGCGGTCGTCGACCGGGGTCACCGACCGCACGCGGACGGGCCGCAGCACCGGGAGGGCCTCGCGCGCCTCGTGGTCGGCGAAGTAGCGGGGGACCGCGGTGCGGGCCTCCTCCGCAGGGTCGACGGGTGGGAGCGGCGTGCCGGGCAGGTCGTGGATGCCGTTCACCGTGGCCATCCGCAGCGACGCCCACCGGTGCTGCCACGCGCCTCCTGGCCGCTGGTTCGCGTCGAGCACGACGACGGTCCTGCCGGCCGGCCCGCCGCGGTCCCCGGCGCCGGACACGGCGCGGAACCCGCGTCGGCGCAGGTGGTGCGCGACCGACAGCCCGGCCTGCCCCGCGCCGATGACGGCGACGGTCGCGACTGCGTCGACCGTCGCGACTGCGTCGGCGGTCGCGTCCGCGTCGGCGTCGGCGGCGGACGGAGGGCTGGTCACCCGGCGAGCGTACCGGGGCAGGCCGGGGCGGGCCGAGCGCGACAGAACGACCGGTCTTCCCCCGGGTGTGGCTTCCGTTTCGCGGAGGAGTGAGGTTAGCCTTACCTAACGTGAACAGCTCCACGCCATTGCTCGAACTCCTCACGTCCGACCGCTCCGACCGGTACCGCAGGGTCGTCCGGGGCGCGGTCGACCGGACCGCCGACCGACTCGCGGCCGTCACCGCGCCGACCACCGACACGCCCGCCGCCGTCCTCCGACAGCGGATCGCGGCGGTCGACCTCGACCGACCGCTCGGGTCGGCGGAGGCTGCCGTCGCCGAGGTCGACGACCTCTTCACCGCGAAGGCCGTCTGGTTCCACGACCCCGGGTACCTCGCGCACCTCAACTGTCCGGTGGCGGTGCCCGCGGTCGCTGCCGAGGCGGTCCTCGCGGCGGTCAACCCGTCGGTCGACACCTGGGACCAGTCGCGGATCGGCACCGAGATCGAACGTCGGACGGTCCGGTGGGTCACGGACGCGATCGGCTTCCCGACGGGGGACGGGGTCTTCACCTCGGGTGGGACGCAGTCGAACCTGCACGCCCTGCTCCTGGCGCGCCAGGCCGCGACCGCACCGCTCCGCGCGGGAGACCGTGCGCACCGCTCGCCGGCACTCGACGACCTCGTCGTGTTCGCCACCGCGTCGAGCCACTTCAGCGTCCGGAAGTCCGCGATGCTGCTCGGCCTGCCGGAACGTGCCGTGGTCGACGTCACCGTCGACGCAGCGGGCCGGATGCGACCGGACGCCCTCGCCCACGCGATCGCCGACGCCCGGCGCGAGGGCCGGACGCCCGCGGCCGTCGTCGCGACCGCGGGCACGACCGACCGCGGCTGCATCGACCCGCTCGAGGCGATCGCCGACGTCTGCGACCTCGAGGACGTCTGGTTGCACGTCGACGCCGCGTACGGCTGTGGTCTGCTCGTGTCCCCGACCCGCCGACACCTGCTCGCCGGCATCGGACGAGCGCGGAGCGTCACCGCGGACTTCCACAAGTCGTTCTTCCAGCCGGTGTCGTCGAGCGCGCTGCTCGTGCGGGACCCGGAGGACCTCCGCCGGGCCTCGTGGCACGCGGACTACCTCAACCCCGAGGACGCCGACGAGCCGAACCAGGTCGACAAGTCCCTGCAGACCACCCGGCGGTTCGACGCGCTCAAGCTCTGGGCGACCCTCCGGGCGAGCGGCGCCGAGGCGATCGGACGGGCCTTCGACGCGGTGCTCGACGTCACGGAGCGGGTGCACGAGCACGTCGCGGCACACCCGGACCTGGTGCTCGTCGCGCCGACGCAGCTGAGCACGGTGCTCTTCCGCTGGCAGCCGGACGGGGTGTCGGACGCCGAGGCCGACGCACTCGTCGCGCCGCTGCGCGCGGCCCTGCTCGCCGAGGGTCGGGTGCTCGTCGCGAAGACCGTGATCGACGGCCGTCCGTGCAGCAAGCTCACCCTGCTCAACCCCACCACGAGCACGACGCAGGTCGTCGCGGCGCTCGACCACGTGGTCGACACCGCGGCGCGCCTGCACGCCAGCGGCGTCCCCAGCACGGCCGGCACGACGACGGGAGCGACCCGGTGACCACCAGCACCAGCACCACCAGCACCAGCACCACCAGCACCAGCGCCACCAGGACCAGCGACACCGGCGACGGTGCCGGCCGCGTCCTCGACCTGGTCGGGATCGGGATCGGCCCGTTCAACCTCGGGCTCGCCTGCCTGACCGACCCGATCGACGACCTCGACGCCGTGTTCCTCGACCAGGCCGACGGCTTCGCCTGGCACCACGGCATGATGCTCGACGACGCCACCATCCAGGTCCCGTTCCTGGCCGACCTCGTGACCATGGCGGACCCGACGTCGCCGTTCTCGTTCCTCGCCTGGCTCAAGGAGACCGGGCGGCTCTACCCCTTCTTCATCCGCGAGGACTTCCACCCCCTGCGCGTGGAGTACGACGCCTACTGCCGCTGGGCCGCCGAACGGCTCGACACGCTGCGCTGGGGCCGTCGGGTCGTCGCCGTCGAGCACGACGAGGACACCGACCTGTTCACCGTGCACGCCGAGACCCCGAGCGGGCCCGAGCGGTACGTCGCCCGGCACGTCGTGCTCGGCATCGGCACGGAACCCGCGGTGCCCGAGGCGCTCCGCGACCTCGACGGACCGGTCGTGCACTCCGCGGGGTACCTGCCGGCGCGTGACGCGCTCCGGAGCGCCGACTCGATCGCCGTGGTGGGGAGCGGGCAGTCCGCGGCCGAGGTCTACCGCGACCTGCTCGAGGGCATCCGCGACGGCGGCTACCGCCTCGACTGGATCACCCGATCGCCCCGGTTCTTCCCGATGGAGGACACCAAGCTCACGCTCGAGATGACGAGCCCGGAGTACACCGACCACTTCCACGCCCTGCCCGACGAGGTGCGAGACCGGCTCGGTCGCGAGCAGCGGGGGCTGTACAAGGGCATCAGCGCCGACCTGGTGGACGAGGTCTACGACACGCTCTACCGGATCAGCGCCCGCGGGCCGGTCCCGACGACGCTCCGGACCGACACCAGCGTCGTCGCGGCTGCGTGGCTGCCCGAGCGGGACCGCTTCCGACTGACCCTCCGACACGCGCAGCTCGGCACCGAGGCGGTGCACGAGGTAGCCCGGCTCGTCCTCGCGACCGGGTACCGACCGCGGGACCCGGACTTCCTCGCCCCGGTCGAGCACCTCGTCCGCCGTGACGACCGCGGTCGGTTCGCCGTCGCACGCGACCTGCACGTCGACACCCTCGGCGGACGGATCTGGGTGCAGAACGCCGAGGAGCACACGCACGGTCTGACCGCCCCCGACCTCGGGATGGGGGCGTGGCGGAACGCCTCGATCATCCGCTCCGTCACGGGGCGGTCCGTGTACGGCCTGGAGGAGCGGATCGCCTTCCAGGAGTTCGGCCTGCCCGGTGGACGGCCGGTTCCGGACGCTGCTGCCGACACCGGAGCGGCCGCTGCGGCCGGCACCGGGCCGGACGCTGCGGCCGGTCCCGTCGCCGACGCCCCGGCGAGCGCCGCAGCCGCGGCAGCCCGTCGGACCGCGACCGCCGGGGCCGCGTCGTGAGCGCCCTGGCGACCGTCGCCGCACGGGCGGACGCGACCACGGGCCTCCCGTCCGTCCACCCGGTGGTCCCGGACCGCGACGCCGCCGTCGTGCAGGCGTGGCTCGCCGCCCCGGCGTCCTCGTGGTGGGCGATGTCCGACCACGACACCGACGCGGTCCGCACGTACCTCCGTTCGGTGCAGGAGGACCCGGCGCAGGCGGGGTGGGTGCTCCGGTGGGAGGGCGAGCCCGTCGCGTACGCGGAGACCTACGACCCGGCGGCCGTGCTGCTCACCGACGTGTGGGACGCGGAACCGGGCGACGTCGGCATGCACCTGCTCGTCGCTCCGCCGCCCGACGAGGGACGTGTCCACGGGCTGACACGTGCCGTGATGCGAGCGGTGGTCGAGCACTGCCGCGACGCCCTCGGCGCGCAGCGGGTCGTCGTCGAGCCGGACGTGCGCAACACGGCGGTGCAGCGGAAGAACGCCGAGGTCGGGTTCCGTGTCCTGCGCGAGGTCGACGTCGACGGCAAGCGCGCGCTGCTGTCGGTCCTGGACACCGGCCGGATCGGCACGCCCGACGACGACGGACCCGCCGCGCACCTGCGGCCGGAGCACCTCGAGCCGGCCGAGCGGCACCTCGTCGCCAAGGCGATCGCGGAGTTCACGCACGAACGGTTGGTCGCCCCACGGCCCGACGGTGCGGGCTGGGTGCTCGACGCCGGGGACTCGACCTACCGCTTCCGCGCGCGGGTGCACACGCTCGAGCACTGGGTCGTCGACGAGGCCTCGCTCACCCGCAGCCGCGCGGGCGTCCCGGCGCCGCTCGATGCACAGGACCTCGTGCTCGCGCTGCACGAGCAGCTCGGGATCCCCGACGCCCTCCTCGGGACGTACCTGGAGGAGATCGCCTCGACGCTCGCCAGCGCCGCGGCGAAGCACCGGCGCGGCGGCCCCTCCGCCGCGCAGCTCGCCCGCGGCCGGTCGGACGGCGACGTGGTCGCGGGGTTCCAGGACGCCGAGGCCGCGATGACCGAGGGGCACCCGGCGTTCGTCGCCGCGAACGGGCGGATCGGGTTCGGGCTCGACGAGTACCGCGCGTTCGCCCCCGAGTCCGGCGGGCGCTTCCGGTACCGGTGGCTCGCAGCCCGTCGTGAGCACACGCACCTGGCGCTCGCCGCGGACCGGTCCGAGCACCATCACTGGGACGCCGAGCTCGACGCGTCGACGGTCGCGCGCTTCCACGAGGTGCTCGACCGACGCGGGCTCGACCCCGCGGAGTACACGTGGTTCCCGGTGCACCCCTGGCAGTGGCAGCACCGGATCGCGGTGACGTTCGCCCCGGACCTCGGGCGGCAGGACCTCGTCGACCTCGGCGAGGGGCCGGACGACCACCAGCCGCAGCAGTCGATCCGCACCGCGTTCAACCGTTCCCGGCCGGAGCGGTCGTACGTGAAGACGGCGCTCGCCGTGCAGAACATGGGCTTCCTGCGGGGAATGTCACCGGCGTACATGCGGACCGCGCCCGCGGTGAACGACTGGGTGGCCGACCTCGTGGGGTCCGATCCGGTCCTGGCCGACGCCGGCTTCGGGGTGCTCCGCGAGCACGCGGCGATCGGGTACACGGGGGACGTCTGGCACCGGATCGGGGCCGTGTCCGCGCAGCAGGGTGCACCGCAGCGGAAGATGCTCGCGGCGCTCTGGCGGGAGAGCCCGGTGCCGCGCCTGCTGCCGGGGGAGCGGCCGATCACCATGGCGGCGCTGCTCCACCGGGACGCGAGGGGGCGGTCGGTGGCTGCTGCGCTCGTCGCGGAGTCGGGGCTCGACGCCGCGTCGTGGGTCGAGCGGTACCTTCACGCGTACCTCCGCCCCGTCGTGCACTGCCTCACCGAGCACCAGCTGCTGTTCATGCCGCACGGCGAGAACCTCGTGCTCGTGCTGCGCGACGGTGCGGTGTCCCGCGTGTTCATGAAGGACATCGGGGAGGAGGTCGTGGTCGTCGGGGACGTCCCGGTGCCCGCCGGGATCGAGCGGATCGTGCACCCCGTGGACGACGACGAGGCGGCGCTCGGCGTCTTCACCGACGTGTTCGACGGGGTGCTCCGGTACCTCGCGGCGATCCTCGACGACGACGGAGTCCTGCCGAGCAGGGTCTTCTGGCGGCTCGTCGGCTCCTGCGTGGACGACACCGCGGCGGGACGGGCGCGGCCGATCGACCTCCGCGTGCCGGACTTCGAGCACTCGTGCCTCAACCGGCTGCAGCTGCGGAACACCCTGCAGATGGTCGACCTGTCGGCGCAGACCGACTCGCTCATCCGCGCCGGCCGCACGGCGAACCCCGTCGCACGCTGAGGATCCGCTCACACGGGCGGCTCCGGGCCGGTCCCGCGGGCGGCGGGCACGCTCCCGCGGGTCCGGTCGTGGCAGGCTGGCAGGGTGACCAGCGCCGTGCAGCTCATCCGCTCCGACCGACTCAGCTCCGTGGCGGAGTACGCGTACGCCGCCACCGCGCCTGCCGGTGCCCGACTGGTGTTCCTCGCCGGGGCCTGCCCGCTCGACGAGCAGGGTCGCACCGTCGCCGTGGGGGACCACCGTGCCCAGGCCGCTCGGTGCATGGCCAACCTCGAGACGGCGCTCGCCGCGGCCGGCGCCGGACTCGGTGACCTCCTGCACACCCGCGTGCTCGTGGCATCGTCCGACCAGGCCGACCTCGTCGCCGCGTGGGAGGTCGTCCGGGCCGCGATGGGGGACCACGACGTGCCCAGCACGCTGACGGGCGTGACCGTCCTCGGCTACGACGACCAGCTCGTCGAGGTCGAGGGCGTGGCCGCCCTGGTGGACTGACGTCCGTGGACACCCGCACGACCGACCGGCCCCCGCACCTGCGCTGGCGGTACCTCGGACTCGTCGCGCTCGGCGGTGCGATCGGCACCGGGGTGCGGGCTGCGCTCGCCGCAGCGTTCCCCGCGGTGGACGGCATCAGCTGGACGATCCTCGGCATCAACGTCGTCGGAGCGTTCTGCCTCGGGGTGCTCCTGGAGGCACTCGCGCACGCGGGTCCGGACCTCGGCCGACGTCGGGCGCTCCGGCTGTTCGTCGGCACGGGCGTCCTCGGTGGTTTCACGACCTACTCGACCCTCGCCGACGACACCGCCCGGCTGCTCGACGTCGGGCGGTGGGGCGCCGGCACCGGGTACGCGCTGCTGTCGGTGGTGCTCGGGCTGGCCGCCGCGGCAGCGGGAGCGTGGGTCGCCGGCGCTCGGCGCTCCCGGGGCGCTCGGAGCGGGGGTGCCCGGTGACCCTGCTCGGACTCCTGCTGGTCTCCCTCGGCGGCGGGGTCGGCGCTGCGCTGCGCTGCTGGCTCGACGGCACCGTCAAGGCCCGGGTGGACGGCACCGCGCTCGGATGCTTCCCGCTCGGCACGCTCGTCATCAACGTCACGGGATCGCTCGTGCTCGGGCTCGTCACCGGGCTCGGGGAGACCGGCGCCCTCGGCCCCTCGGTGGTCGCCGTGCTCGGGACGGGCATGATGGGCGGGTACACGACGTTCTCGACGGCGAGCGTCGAGACCGTGCAGCTCCTCCGATCCGGCAAGACCCGGACCGCCGTCCTGAACGGCCTCGGGATGCTCGTCGTCTCGGTCGGCGCAGCCGCGCTCGGCCTGCTCATCGGAAGGAACACATGACCTCGGAACGCCCCGGCGAACTCGTCCTCGTCCGCCACGGAGAGACGGAGTGGTCGAAGAGCGGTCAGCACACCGGCCGCACCGACATCCCGCTCACCGACGAGGGCATCGAGCAGGCGAAGCGCGCCGGCCGGTACCTCGCCGACCGCACCTTCGCGCTCGCGCTCTCGAGCCCGCTGCAGCGCGCGCGGGACACCGCTGCGCTCGTCGGCGTCGACCCCGAGCTCGACGAGGACCTGTACGAGTGGGACTACGGCGCGTACGAGGGCCTGACCACCCCGCAGATCAAGGTCAAGCGGCACGGCCCGTGGGACCTCTGGACCGACGGGGTCCCTGCCGGCGACACCCCGGGTGAGAACGCCGCCGAGGTCCGGGTCCGCGTCGAGCGGGTCCTGAACCGCGTCCGTCCGGTCCTCGCCGAGGGCGACGACGCGATCGTGGTCGCGCACGGACACGTGCTCCGCGCGCTCGGTGCCGCCTGGATCCGCCTCGCGCCGCAGGACGGAGCCGTGCTCAAGCTCGGCACCGCCACCGTGAGCTCGCTCGGCTACGAGCACGGCCGCCCCGTCATCGACTCCTGGAACGTCGCCCCGCGCGACTGACGCGCGCTCGCTGGTGCGTCCTGCTCCCGCACGACCCTGGGCACGTCGCGCCCCGTGTTCCCGCGGCGCGACGTGCTGGCGGCTGTGCGCGTGACAGGCGACCCGGTTGCGGTCGGGAGGCGCGGTGCGGGCTGACCACGCGCCTCCCGTCCGGCGCGGGCTCGCTGGTGCGTCCTGCTCCCGCACGACCCGGAGCACGTCGCGCCACGTGTTCCCGCGGCGCGACGTGCTCGCGGTCGTGCGCGCGACAGGCGACCCGGTTGCGGTCGGGAGGCGCGGTGCGGGCTGCCCACGCGCCTCCCGTCCGGCGCGGGCTCGCTGGTGCGTCCTGCTCCCGCACGACCCGGGGCACGTCGCGCCACGTGTTCCCGCGGCGCGACGTGCTCGCGGCTGTGCGCGCGACAGGGCGCGCGGCAGCGGCGCCGGCACCGGCGCGCCGCGTCGGCGCCGCGCCGCGTCGGCGCCGCGCCGACGCCGCGTCAGACGGTGCGGATCGCGCTCGTCGCGCCGAGCGGCCGGCCTCGTCGACGCTCGACGAACCGCCCGACCACCAGGAGCGCGACGCTCACGAGCGCACCGAGCAGCGTCTGCGCGATGCGGTCGAGCGCGAGGAGCTCCGGCGCCTCGGGCAGGCTCAGCCACGACACGGCGAGCGCGAGCGGCGTGAGGAACAGCAGGGTCACGGCGTAGTGCCGCGCGACGAAGATCTCCGCGAAGAACTGCCCGACGACGGCGATCACGACGATCCACCAGACGCTCGGCTCGAGCAGCAGGATCCCCACGGCCACGACCGTGCCCCCGACGGTGCCGACCACCCGCTGCCAGGCGCGACGCAGCGTGTGCCGCTGCCGGAGCGCGGGCAGCGTCGACACCACCGCGATCACCGCCCAGTACGGGTGTCCGAGCCCGGGGATCGTGACGGCGACCGCTCCGGCCACGACGGAGCCGACGACGTTGAGGGCGACGGTCTCCCGCAGCGCCGGCGTGCGCAGGACGTCGAGCGTGCGGTGCTTGCGTGCCGCCAGCGGCCGGAAGCGGTGCGGTGCCCGCGGGTGCAGGAGTCGACGGAGCACCGCGCCCGACATCGCCACGAGCCACGCCCACGCGACCGAGCCGACGATGATCAGCAGGACCGTCGGCAGGTCGGCGGGCCGCAGCGGGACGAGCGAGGAGACGACGAACGCGAAGACCGGGAAGATCGGCTGCGCGGGGATCGTCTGCAGCGCCGTGAGCGTGCACACGGCGAGGACGAGCACCACCACGAGCCCGACCGCCTGCAGCCACAGCGGGTGCCCGAGCAACGCGACGCCGATGCCCGCGAGCATGCACGCCGCCTGGAGCGCACCGGCGACGCCGGTCGTGACGGCACGCTGGCGGTACGGCTCGGTCGCGCCGAAGATCGCCGTGAACCCGGCGAACATCGCGAACGCTGCGTAGCCCGGCATCCCCAGGGCGATCAGCAGCGCGAGCGGTGCGCCGCCGGCGATCGCGGCGCGGGCTGCGCCCTCGAGGTTGGTGGTCCGGGTCGAGTGCGCAGGCGTCGTCATGTCGTCACCATCTTCCCACCGCGACGGGTGTCGCCGACGCGGGTCGCCTCGTCCGGACCGCACCACGGCCGGACGGGAGGCGCGTGGCGGCGCCGCACCGCGCCTCCCGTCCGTCCCGGCCCGCGTTGGTATACCAACCTGCTAGACTCGCCGGACCGAGCCGCGAGAGCGGTACCGCAACGTCGATGAGGAAGGGCCGGGCCGATGGGAAAGACGCTCGCCGAGAAGGTGTGGGACGACCACGTCGTGGTCAAGGGCGAGGACGGGAGCCCGGACCTCCTCTACATCGACCTCCACCTCGTGCACGAGGTCACGAGCCCGCAGGCCTTCGACGGCCTCCGCCAGGCCGGCCGCCCGGTGCGTCGCCTCGACCTGACCATCGCGACCGAGGACCACAACACCCCGACCCTCGCGATCGACCGGCCCATCGCCGACCCGACGAGCCGCACGCAGATCGAGACCCTACGTCGCAACTGCGAGGAGTTCGGCGTCCGTCTGCACTCGCTCGGCGACAAGGAACAGGGCATCGTCCACGTGGTCGGCCCGCAGCTCGGCCTGACGATGCCCGGCATCACCGTCGTGTGCGGCGACTCGCACACGTCGACCCACGGTGCGTTCGGTGCGATGGCGTTCGGCATCGGCACGAGCGAGGTCGAGCACGTCCTCGCCACCCAGACCCTGCCGCTGAAGCCGTTCAGGACGATGGCGATCACGGTCGAGGGCACGCTGCGCCCGGGCGTCACCGCGAAGGACATCATCCTCGCCGTGATCGCGAAGATCGGGACCGGCGGCGGGCAGGGCTACGTGCTGGAGTACCGCGGGTCGGCGATCCGTTCCCTCTCGATGGAGGGGCGCATGACGATCTGCAACATGTCGATCGAGGCCGGTGCCCGCGCCGGCATGGTCGCCCCCGACCAGACCACCTACGACTACGTGCAGGGCCGCGACCACGCGCCGACCGGTCAGGACTGGGACGACGCCGTCGCGTACTGGGACACGCTGGCGACCGACGACGACGCCGTCTTCGACGCCGAGGTCTTCATCGACGCGGACGAGCTCGAGCCCTTCGTCACGTGGGGCACGAACCCCGGCCAGGGCGTGTCGCTGTCCGAGACGGTCCCGGACCCCGCGGGCTACAGCGACCCGAACGACCAGGCCGCCGCGCAGCGTGCCCTCGAGTACATGGACCTCGAGGCCGGCACACCGATGAAGGACATCGCGGTCGACGCGGTCTTCATGGGGTCCTGCACGAACTCGCGCATCGAGGACCTCCGGGCCTTCGCGTCGGTCATCCGGGGACGGAAGAAGGCGGACGGCGTGCGGGTCATGGTCGTGCCGGGGTCCGCCCGGGTCCGGCTCGAGGCCGAGGCCGAGGGGCTGGACAGGGTCTTCACCGACTTCGGCGCGGAGTGGCGGTTCGCCGGCTGCTCGATGTGCCTCGGCATGAACCCCGACCAGCTCGCACCGGGGGAGCGGTGCGCGAGCACCTCGAACCGCAACTTCGAGGGGCGGCAGGGCAAGGGCGGCCGCACGCACCTGGTGTCGCCGCTCGTCGCCGCCGCCACCGCGGTCCGGGGCACGCTGTCGAGCCCGTGGGACCTGGAGACCGACGACGCGATCGCGACGGTCACCGACGACACCGCCGCGACGGCAGCGACCGCTGAAGGAGCCAACTGATGGACAAGATCACCACCGTCACCGGGATCGCCGCGCCGCTGCAGCGCTCGAACGTCGACACCGACCAGATCATCCCCGCGGTCTACCTCAAGCGCGTCACGAAGACCGGCTTCGAGGACGCCCTGTTCGCCGGGTGGCGCCAGGACCCCGACTTCGTGCTCAACCAGCCCGTCTACCAGGGGGCGCAGGTGCTGGTCGCCGGCCCGGACTTCGGGACCGGGTCGAGCCGCGAGCACGCGGTCTGGGCGCTCCGCGACTTCGGCTTCCGCGTGGTGGTGTCGAGTCGTTTCGCGGACATCTTCAAGGGCAACGCGGGCAAGCAGGGCCTGGTCACCGCGATCGTGACCGAACCGGAAGTCGAGGCACTCTGGGCCGAGATCGCGGCGAACCCGGGCATCGAGGCGACCGTCGACCTGGTCGCGCAGCGCGTGTCGCTCGGCGCGGTGGACGTGCCCTTCGAGATCGACGCCTACACTCGTTGGCGGTTGATGGAAGGGCTCGATGACATCGGGCTCACCCTCCGTGACGAGTCCTCGATCACGGAGTTCGAATCCCGCCGCTCCCGATGGCGGCCGAAGACATTGCCGGTGAAGTAGTGAACTCCCTCGTACAGGACGCAGCAGCAGCAGGGGCCCGCGTCGGCCTCAAGTCGGACGAGATCGTCATCCGGGGCGGCAAGCCGCTCGTGGGGCGCATCGAGGTCCGCGGCGCGAAGAACCTCGCGACCAAGGCGATGGTCGCCTCGCTGCTCGGCGACACCCCGTCGATCCTCAAGGACGTGCCGGACATCTCCGACGTGAAGGTCGTCCGCGGCCTGCTCGAGGTGCACGGTGTGCGGATCACGGACCCTGCACGAGGCGAGCTCATCCTCGACCCGGCGAACGTCGAGTCGGCGCACTTCGCCGAGATCGACGCCCACGCCGGCTCGAGCCGCATCCCGATCCTGTTCTGCGGTCCGCTGCTGCACAAGCTCGGCGAGGCCTTCATCCCCGACCTCGGCGGCTGCCGCATCGGCGACCGTCCGATCGACTTCCACCTCGACGCCCTGCGCGCGATGGGTGCCGTGGTCGACAAGCAGCTCAACGGCATCCACCTCACCGCCCCGGACGGTCTCAAGGGTGCGAAGATCGAACTGCCGTACCCGAGCGTCGGGGCGACCGAGCAGGTCCTGCTCTCGTCGGTCCTGGCCGAGGGCGTCACCGAGCTCCGCAACGCGGCGATCGAGCCCGAGATCATGGACCTCATCGCGATCCTGCAGAAGATGGGCGCGATCGTCACGGTCGAGCCGAGCCGCACGATCTTCATCGAGGGCGTCGAGTCGCTGCGCGGGTACACGCACCGCGCGATCAACGACCGCAACGAGGCCGCGAGCTGGGCCTCCGCCGCGCTCGCCACCAACGGCGACATCTTCGTCGAGGGTGCCGACCAGCAGGACCTCATGACGTTCCTCAACGTCTTCCGCAAGGTGGGTGGCGGGTTCGACATCCAGGAGGACGGCATCCGCTTCTACCGCGAGCGCGAGACCCTGCGCCCGGTCGTCGTCGAGACCGACGTCCACCCCGGCTTCATGACGGACTGGCAGCAGCCGCTCGTCGTCGCGCTGACCCAGGCCGAGGGCACGAGCATCGTGCACGAGACCGTGTACGAGAACCGCTTCGGCTTCACCGACGCCCTGAACGAGATGGGTGCCGACATCGTCGTGCACAAGGAGGGGCTGCCCGGGCACGACCGCCGTGTCGCCCGCCGCCCGTTCGAGCAGGCCGCGGTCATCACCGGCCCGACGACGCTGCACGCCGCGAACGTCCGCGTCCCCGACCTGCGCGGCGGCTTCAGCCACCTCATCGCCGCCCTGACGGCCGAGGGCGAGTCGCACATCACGAACGTCGGCATCATCAGCCGCGGGTACGAGCACTTCATCCCGAAGCTGCGCAAGCTCGGCGCCGACTTCGACTTCGCGGGCTAGGCGCGTGGACGGCACGACGGGCGGCGACGGCACGGCGAGCGGCGCGGGTGACGGCCTGGAGGCACGGCGTGCGTCCGCCTCCGACGTCACCACGGGCCTCCCGAACCCGGGGCGCCGGTGGCGGCGCGGCGAGCTGAACACCGCCTTCCGCATCACGGCGTCCGTGGTGATCCCGGTCTTCCGGTTCACCGCCCGCTACCACTGGCACGGACCGAAGCGCCTGCCGGAGGGCGGCGCCTTCGTGCTGGCCCCGAACCACTTCACGAACATCGACCCGCTCGTGGTCGGCACCGCCGTCTGGCTGTCCCGCCGTGCGCCGCGGTTCCTCGCGAAGGCGTCGATCTTCCGGGTGCCGGTCGTCGGCAAGCTCATGGCCGGCATGGGGCAGATCCCGGTCGAGCGTTCCGGCCGCACGCGCCTGAACGACCCGCTCGGCGGCGGCAGGTCCGTCATCGAGCAGGGTGGAGCGATCATCGTCTACCCCGAGGGCACGCTCACCCGTGACCCCGACCTGTGGCCCATGCGCGGCAAGACCGGCGCGGTGCGGATCGCGCTCGAGAACGACGTCCCGCTCATCCCGATGGCCCACTGGGGCACGCAGCGGATCATGGGCCGGTACGCGAAGAAGCTCCGGCTGTTCCCGCCGTCGCGCGTCGACGTGATCGTCGGCGACCCGGTCGACCTGTCGGCGTACCGCGGGAAGCCGCTCGACCAGAAGACCCTGCTGGCGGCGACCGACCTGCTCATGCGCCGGATCACCGAGCTGCTCGAGGAGCTCCGTGGCGAGCAGGCACCGGCGACCCGGTGGGACCCGGCCGCCAACGACCAGAAGGAGACCGGGAAGTTTGACTGACGACCGCTCGGGCCTGCGCCCGCACGACGACCACCCGGACCCCGCCGTGGCAGCCCCAGGCGCCGTCGACACCGCAGCCATCCGCGTGGTCATGCAGTCCACCGACAAGCCGCGCGTCGCCGTCATCGGTGCGGGCAGCTGGGGGACCACCTTCGCGAAGGTGCTGGCCGAGGGCGGTGCCGACACCGTCGTCTGGGCACGTCGGCCCGAGGTCGCACGGGAGATCACCGAGACGAAGCGGAACTCCGACTACCTGCCGGGCATCAACCTGCCGCGCACGCTGACCGCGTCGACGTCGCTGTCCGCGGTGCTCGACGGCGCCGAGCAGGTGTACGTGTCGGTGCCGTCGCAGACGCTCCGGTCGAACCTGTCCGCGATCGCGCCGCTGCTGCCCGAGGGCGTCCCCGTCGTGAGCCTGATGAAGGGCGTCGAGAAGGCCACGGGCCTGCGGATGAGCGAGGTCCTGCACGAGGGTCTCGGCATCGATCGCGACCGGATCGCGGTCGCGAGCGGACCGAACCTGGCGCTCGAGATCGCCCGTCGGCAGCCGACCGCCGCGGTCGTGTCGTCGACGTCGCTCGAGACGGCGACCGCGGTGGCCGCGGTCGCCACGAACCCGTACTTCCGCTCGTTCACGAACACCGACGTCATCGGCACGGAGTTCGGCGGCGTGCTGAAGAACCTCATCGCGGTCGCGATCGGCATCGTCGACGGCGTCGGCTACGGCGAGAACACCAAGGCGTCGATCATCACCCGCGGGCTCGCCGAGATGACCGACTTCGCGGTGTCGCTCGGTGCGCAGCCGTCGACGCTGTCCGGGCTCGCCGGCCTCGGCGACCTGATCGCGACCTGCCAGTCCCCGCTGTCGCGGAACAACACGGCCGGCCGCCTGCTCGGTCAGGGGTACCGCTTCGACGAGGTCGTGCGCCAGATGAACCAGACCGCGGAGGGCCTGGCATCGGTCGCCCCGATCCTCGAACTGGCGGCGGCGAACGGCGTCGACATGCCCATCGTCGGGCAGGTGGCCGAGGTCCTCGCCGGTAGGCTCGACCCGCGCAACATCGCGCCGCACCTCACCGAGACCGACGAGCCGCAGGGCGAGTGACCGGTCCGGTCCCGACCACCAAGGGGACTGCCATGCCCACGATCGCTCCCGCTCCCACGACCGTCGCCGTGCTGTTCGGCGGCCGGTCCAGCGAGCACGAGATCAGCTGCGTGACCGCCGGCGGGATCATGGACGTCGTCGATCGCTCGGTCTACGCGGTCGTGCCGATCGGCATCACGAAGGAGGGCGCCTTCACCCTGCAGTCCGACGACCCGGCGCAGTGGGCGCTCCGGGACGGCGCGCTCCCCGTCGTGCCGGACAACGGCACCCGTGTGGCGTTCCCCACGTCGCCGGCCACGAACGAGCTGGTCGTGTCGCACCCGGACGGCTCGGTCACGACGATCGCGGTCGACGTGGCGTTCCCGATCCTGCACGGTCCGTTCGGTGAGGACGGCACGGTCCAGGGGCTCCTCGAGGTCGCCGGGCTGCCGTACGTCGGCGACGGCGTCCTCGCGAGCGCCCTGGCGATGGACAAGCACACCGCGAAGGCCGTGCTCGAGCACGCCGGGCTGCGGGTCGCGCCCTGGACGACCGTGCTCCGCCGGCAGTGGTCGGCCGACCCCGACGGCGTCGCCGAGGCCGTCGCGGTGCACGGGTGGCCGCTCTTCGTGAAGCCCGCCCGCGCCGGGTCGAGCATGGGCGTGTCCCGGGTCGACGAGCCGTCGCAGCTCGCGGCCGCGATGGACCTGGCGTTCGAACACGACGCGAAGGTGATCGTCGAACCGCGCGTCGTCGGGCGCGAGGTCGAGGTCGCGGTGCTCGAGGGCCGCGACGGTGTCCCGCGCACGAGCCTGCCGGGCGAGATCGTCGTGGCGGAGGACGGTTTCTACGACTTCGCGTCGAAGTACCTGGGCGGCGACGAGGCGCTCCTCTGCCCCGCGCCCCTGACCGCCGACGAGACCGACGCGATCCGGTCGATCGGTGCACGGGCGTTCGAGGCGATCGGCGGTGCGGGTCTCGCGCGCGTGGACTGCTTCCTGACCGACGACGGCTTCGTCGTGAACGAGGTCAACACCATGCCGGGGTTCACGCCGCTGTCGATGTACCCGCGCTGCTGGGCGGCGTCCGGGATGTCCTACGGCGAACTCGTCGCCGAACTCATCGAGCTGGGACGGGTCGCCGTCCGCTGACGTCCGGCGTCGCGTGCGGCAGGCCGTGCGCGCCGCACGCGTCGTCAGCCCTGCACGTCCGAGGGGTCGAGGCAGCGGTGTCCGTCCTCCGGCAGCGTCGACACGACGTCCGACAGGTCCTGCACCACCTGGTTCGTGGTCTTCGTCGAGTCGATGACGACCTGCACCGCGGGGGAGCGACCGAACGTCGTGTAGACGACCTGCTCGCCGCGGTCGTCGCGGATCCAGTCGACGCCGCCCTGGCTGAAGCACGGCAGGTCGGAGACCGTCGGCACCGCGACGCCGCAGTGGTAGAGCGCTGCGGCCGGGTCGCCCCACGCGGCGGTCGACTGCGCGTTCGTGTTCCGCAACGGCAGGTCGTTCCCGACGGTCGTGGGGAGGCGGACCTGCACGGCTGCGCACGCGGCGGTGTCGGCGGACGGAGCGGGTGCCATCGACACGGCGTTCGTGCACCCGGTCAGCCCGGCGGCGAGTGCCACGGCGACGCCCGCGATCGCGGTCCAGCGGAGGGGTCGGCGCACGGTGTCCATCGACGTCCAGGCTACCGTTGCGGACGTGGACGAGATGGACGACGCCTGGACCGGACCGACCGTGGGACAGCTGGGGGAGCTCGCCGTGCTGGACCGGATCGTCCGTCGACTGCCGGCGGGTGCACCGGACGTCGGTCCCGGTGACGACTGCGCCGTCGTCGCGGCCCCGGACGGCCGGTTCGTCGTCACGACGGACATGATGGTGCACGGGCCCGACTTCCGGTGGGCGTGGTCGTCGCCGGCGGACGTCGGGTGGAAGGCGGCAGCGACGAACCTGTCCGACGTCGCAGCGATGGGCGCGACGCCGAGCGGACTCGTGATCGCCCTGGCCGCGCCGCAGGAGACCCCCGTCGCGGTGCTCGAGTCCTTCGCGGACGGGGTGCGGGCTGCCGTGGACGCGCTCTCCCCGGGCTGCGGCGTGGTCGGCGGGGACCTGTCGACCTCGGCCGTGTTCACGGTCTCGGTGACGGCGTTCGGCGACCTCGGTGGGCGAGCGCCGGTGCTCCGCTCGAGTGCTCGTCCCGGCGACGTCCTCGCGGTCTCGGGGGAGCTCGGCCGCGCCGCTCGTGGCCTCGCACGGCTGTTCCGCGACGGCGTCGACGCGCACGGAGAGCCCTCGCGGTCGGTGACCGTCGCGAGCGGCGCGGACACCGACCCCGACGTGGACCGGCAGCGACGCCCGGTCCCGCCGATCGCCGACGGTCCGCTCGCGGCCACGGCCGGGGCGACCGCGATGCTCGACCTGTCCGACGGGCTGGCGATCGACGCCGGGCGGCTCGCCCGGGCCAGCCGGGTGACGCTCGACCTCGATGCCGACGGTGTCGCGGGCGCCGACGACCTCGCACTGCACGGCGGCGAGGACCACGGGCTGCTCGCGACCTTCCCGCCCGGCGTGGCGCTGCCCGGCGGCTTCCGGCGCATCGGCGCGGTCGTCGCCCGCGGCGACGCGGACCTGGTGCGCGGAGGCGAGCCGGTCCCGACGACCGGGTGGGACCCGTACGCCGACTGGGACGGCGCCGCGGGCTGACCGTCGGGGCCGCGCCGGGCCTCCCGGCCGCCCGATCGCGCGACCGCGCGCGTCCGACCGCCTGCGTCAGGCCGGGGTGACGGCCTCCCACGCCACGGTCTCGCCGTAGCTGCGCTTGCTGAAGGGCTCCAACCCGGCCGGCCACGTCGGCTCCGGCGACCGCTTGCTCCGCTCGACGACGACCACCGCGCCCGCCGTCAGGCGCGGCACGAGTGCTTCGAGCACGTCCGCGATCTCCTGCTCGGCGACCTCGTACGGCGGGTCGACGAAGACGAGGTCGAAGGTCCGCACCGTGCTCCGCAGGTAGCCGAGCGCCGGCTGCGGCTGCACGTCGATCCGCACCCCCGGCACCCGCTGCTGCACGGCCTTCGCGTTCGCCCGGCACGCCTGCGCGGCAGCGGACGCGCGGTCGACGAGCACGACCTCCGCCGCCCCGCGGGACGCCGCCTCGAGCCCGAGCGCGCCCGTCCCGGCGTAGAGGTCCGCGACCGAGGTGCCCTCCACGAGCCCGCGCGCGCCGAGCGACGAGAACAGGGCCTCGCGCACGCGGTCGCTCGTCGGCCGGGTGCCGGACTTCGGCACCCGGAGCGTCGTGGAACCGGCGGCGCCGGCGATGATGCGGGTCATGCAGCCACCGTAGCGGCGTGCACGGCTTCCACAGGCCGGACGGGAGGCGCGCGGTGCGTCGGACCGGCCCGGTACCGTGGTCGCGTGGTCACCTCCGACACCCCCGACACCGAGGCGCCGCCGGTGCGGCCCGACCTCGGCCCCGCGCCCCTCGACGCCCGGCTGGGCGGGGTCCTCGGCGGACGGACGGCGAAGGCGATCGAGAAGGCCTTCGGGTACCGCACCGTCGGTGAGTTCCTCGAGCACGCACCCCGGCGGTACGCGGAGCGCGGCGCCCTGACCGCGCTCGACTCGCTCGCGATCGGCGAGTCGGTCACGATCGTGGCCGAGGTCATCGACGTGCGCGAACGGACCATGCGCGCTCGACGCGGCTCGATCCTCGAGGCGAAGATCGGTGACGGCAAGGGCCTGCTCACGCTCACCTTCTTCAACCAGGGGTGGCGCACGAAGGACCTCGTGCCCGGTGCCCGTGGGATCTTCGCCGGCAAGGTCGGCGACTACCGGGGTGCGCGGCAGCTCGCCCACCCGGACTACGAGCTGTTCGACCGCGACGACCCCCGCGCGACGGCGGACCCCGAGGACGAAGAGGCGATCCGCTGGTCACGGCAGCCCATCCCGATCTACCCGGCGACGGCGTCGCTGACCTCGTGGCAGATCGCGAAGGCGATCGCCGTCGTCCTCGACACCCTGCCCGACGTGCCCGACCCGATCCCGGCACCCGCGCGAACGCGACTCGGCCTGGTGCCGTTCCGCCGAGCACTCGAGCTCCTGCACCGTCCGGAGAAGGTCGCCGACTTCAAGCGCGCGCAGGACGCGCTGCGCTACCGCGAGGCGTTCGTGCTGCAGACCGCCCTCGTGCAGCGGCGCATCGCTGCCCGGGCGACCGCTGCCACCCCGCGTCGGGCGGCGCCCGGCGGGACCCTCGAGCGTTTCGACGCCTCGCTGCCGTTCACCCTGACCGACGACCAGCAGGCGGTGGGGGCCGAGATCGCGCACGACCTGGCGGGGGACTGGCCGATGCACCGGCTGGTGCAGGGCGAGGTGGGCTCCGGCAAGACCCTGGTCGCGATCCGGGCGATGCTGACGGTCGCCGAGTCCGGTGGGCAGTCGGCCCTCATCGCCCCGACCGAGGTGCTCGCGGCGCAGCACCTCCGGTCGATCGTCAAGTTCCTCGGCCCCGACCTGGCGGCCGAGCTCCGGCCGGTCATCCTGACGGGCTCGCAGTCGACCGACGAACGGCGCCGGGCACTGCTCGCGGCGGCATCCGGCAGCTCACGGCTCGTCGTCGGCACGCACGCGCTGCTGGGCGACCGGGTCGACTTCGCGGAGCTCGGTCTGGTCGTGGTCGACGAGCAGCACCGGTTCGGCGTCGAGCAGCGAGAGGCCCTGCGGACGAAGGGCGCGACCCCACCCCACGTGCTCGTCCTCACCGCGACGCCGATCCCGCGCACCGTCGCGATGACGGTGTTCGGCGACCTCGACGTGTCCACCATCACCGGGCTGCCGTCGGGCCGTGCCGGGGTCGAGACCTTCGCCGTCGGGCTGGCCGAGCACCCCGGGTGGGAAGGGCGCATCTGGACCCGGATGGCCGAGGAGCTCGCCGACGGGCGGCAGGCCTTCGTGGTCTGCCCGGCGATCGACGACGCCCACGCCGAGGACGACGGCGGCCCCGAGCCCGCAGAGGACGACGCGCCGAAGCGCGCGCCGGCGACGGTGCTCGCGACGGCCGAGCGGATGCGGGCCATGCCGGTCCTGCAGGACCGACGGATCGAGGTCCTGCACGGGCGGATGACCGCGGACGAGAAGGACCGCGTCATGACGTCCTTCGCGGCCGGCGACGTCGACGTGCTCGTCGCGACGACCGTGATCGAGGTCGGCGTGGACGTGCCGAACGCGTCGATGATGGCGGTGCTCGACGCCGACCGCTTCGGGGTCTCCCAGCTCCACCAGCTGCGCGGTCGCATCGGTCGTGGGCAGTACGCCGGGGTGTGCCTGCTCGTGACGACGGCCGAGGCCGAGACGACCGCACGCGAGCGCGTCGACGCGGTGGCGGCGTCCGACGACGGCTTCGAGCTCGCCCGCGTCGACCTGGAGCTCCGGCGCGAGGGCGACGTGCTCGGCGAGCGGCAGTCCGGCGGCCGGTCGTCGCTGAACCTGCTCCGCGTCGTCGAGCACGCCGACCTCATCGTCGACGCCCGGGGAGAGGCGGAGCGCGTGCTCGAGCCCGACCCCGAGCTGCGGGACCACCCCGCCCTGCGCGAAGCCCTGGCACGGCGGCTCGACGAGTCCGACGCCGCGTTCCTCGGGAAGAACTGACGCCGGCGGCCGGTAGCGTGACGGACATGGCCCAGATCGCCGTCGTCCCCGGATCCTTCGACCCCGTGACCCTCGGGCACCTCGACGTCATCGGGCGTGCTGCTCGGCTGTTCGACGAGGTGCACGTGCTCGTCGTCCACAACCCGGACAAGCAGCCCGCGATGTTCGCCGCCGCCGACCGGGTGCGGTTGATCGAGCAGTCCCTCGTCGAGACCGGGGCGCCGGACAGCGTCCGGGTCGGGGAGTGGACCTCCGGCCTGCTCGTCGACTACTGCCGACAGGTGGGTGCGGGTGTGCTCGTGAAGGGTGTGCGCTCGGGCGAGGACGTCGCGTACGAGACCCCGATGGCCATCATGAACCGGCACCTGGCCGACGTCGAGACGGTCTTCCTGCTGCCCGAGGCGTCGCGGGCGCACGTGTCGAGCTCCCTCATCCGCCAGGTCGCGACGCTCGGGGGCGACGTGACGCCCTACGTGCCCGTCGTCGTCGCGGACGCGCTGGCCGAGCACCTCGGGCGCTGACACGCCGCGTCCCGGGCGTCCTCGACGTCCGCAGGAGATCGCGGTAGACTCGTCGATCGTGTCTTCCCCCGTGAACAGCCCCTTCGCCCTGCGCGTGCGCGACCTCGCGCACCGGCCGGGCGAGATGCGCGAGCACTCGCTCGACGTCGAGGTGCCGGACGCGATGGGCGCCGGCGTCATCGCCGTGCGCGAGGGCGCCACGCTGCAGCTCGACGTGAAGCTCGAGGGCCTGCACGAGGGTGTCCTGGTCTCCGGACACGCCTCGGCCGAGGCCACGGGGGAGTGCTCGCGCTGCCTCATCGACATCAGCGAACCGGTCGAAGTCGACTTCGCCGAGCTGTTCGCGTACGATGTCTCGGAGGATTTCGACTTCTTCGTTCACGATGACCACGTGGATTGTGAACCGGTCGTTCGAGATGCGGTAGTGCTGGCGCTGCCGTTCCAGCCGGTCTGCCGGCCGGACTGCCCCGGCCTCGACCCCGACACGGGTGAGCGGCTGGCCGACCTCGGCGAGGTCACCCCGCGCGAGGTCGTCGACCCGCGTTGGGCCGCGCTGAGCGGCTTCCGGGGCGCCGACGCGGACAGCACCGACGCCGACAGCACCGACGCCGACGACAGCACCCCCACCCAGAGCCCCGAGGGCGACGGCCGCACGGCCTGACGCACCTCGACCCTGACCACCGACCAACCGAAAGAGAACCACCATGGCCGTTCCCAAGCGCAAGCAGTCCCGTGCCAACACGCACGCCCGTCGTTCGCAGTGGAAGGCCGCGCCGGTCCAGCTCGTGAAGACGATCGAGAACGGCAAGGTCACCTACAGCCTCCCGCACCGCGCGAAGGTCGTCGAGGACTCGGCCGGCACCGCCCTGTACATGGAGTACAAGGGCCGCAAGGTCGCCGACGTCTGATCGGACCGGACCACATGACAGCGACGTCCGGCGCCACGGGGTCCCGCCCCGTGGGGCCGGACGTCGTTCGTCTGCAGGGCATCCTCGACGTCCAGATCGACGCCGAGCTGCTCCAGCTCGCCCTCACGCACCGCTCGTACGCCTACGAGCACGGGGGCATCAAGCACAACGAGCGCCTCGAGTTCCTCGGGGACTCCATCCTCGGCCAGGCCGTGACCGTGAAGCTCTTCCGGTCGTTCCCCGACCTCGACGAAGGTGAGCTCGCCAAGCGGCGCGCCAGCCTCGTCTCGACGGTCGCCCTGGCCGAGATCGCCCGCATGATCGGGCTCGGCTCCTACCTGCGCCTCGGCAAGGGCGAGGAGCAGACCGGCGGCCGGGGCAAGGCGTCGATCCTGGCCGACACGGTCGAGGCCGTCATCGGTGCGACGTTCCTGTCCGCGGGCCCCGACGCCGCGACGGACCTGGTGCTGCGACTGGTCGAGCCGCTGCTCGTCGACCCGGACCGCTTCGGCGCCGCCATGGACCCGAAGACGAGCCTGCAGGAGCTCGCCGCGAGCCTGTCCCTCGGCAACCCGGCCTACCGGGTGACCGAAGAGGGCCCCGACCACGACAAGACCTTCCACGCGACGGTCGTGCTGCAGGGCGAGGACGTGTCGACGGGGTCCGGCACCAGCAAGAAGACCGCCGAGATGGCCGCCGCGCTCGAGGCGTGGACGCGGCTCTCCGGCCGGGCGGCCTGACCGCGTGCCCGAACTCCCCGAGGTCGAGGTCGTCCGCGCCGGCCTCGAACCCGCCGTCAGCGGTGCCCGCGTGCTGCACGTCGACGTGGTCGACGACCGCGCACTCACCCGGCACGACGGCCCGGCCGAGGACTTCGCCGAACGCCTGACCGACCGCACGATCGCCGCGGCCGTGCGCCGTGGCAAGTTCATGTGGTTCCCCCTCGTTCCCGAGCGCGACGGCGACCGACCCGAGGCACTCGTCACCCACCTGGGGATGTCCGGTCAGGTCCTGCTCGGCCGCGACCGACCGGCCGCGAGGCACCGCCGCATCCTGATCGACGTGCAGCCGACGGGGACCGACCGCGACGGCCGTCCCGAGCAGCCGGTCGCGCTGGAGTTCGTCGATCAGCGGACCTTCGGCTCAATGGCGATCGATGCCATGGTGCCGACCGTCGACGGCGCCCCGGCCGGGTCCGCCGGTGCGGTCGACGCCCACGACCCCGACGCGCCGTGGCGGAGGAGCATCCCGACCCAGGTGTCGCACATCGCGCGGGACCCGCTCGACCCGGCGTTCGACGACGACCGCTTCGTCGCGATGGCGCGGAAGCGCTCGAGCGGCATCAAGCGTGTCCTGCTCGACCAGGGCGTGGTGAGCGGCATCGGCAACATCTACGCCGACGAGTCGCTCTGGGCCGCGCAGCTGCACTTCGACCGTCCGGCCGACCGTCTGCCGCGGGCCGACCTGCACCGGCTCCTGGCCGAGGTCCGCAGCGTGCTCGCGCGTGCCCTCGAGGACGGCGGCACGAGCTTCGACGCGCAGTACGTGAACGTCAACGGGCAGTCCGGGTACTTCTCGCAGCGTCTCGCGGTGTACGGGCAGCAGGGGAAGCCGTGCCCGCGCTGCGGCACGACCATCGTGCGCGAGGCCTTCATGAACCGGTCGAGCCACCGGTGCCCCGTGTGCCAACCCGCTCCGCGCCGACGCAGGCGTTAGCCTGACGCGCAACCGAGCACCCGGAGACCCGCATGTACTTGAAGAGCCTGACCATCAAGGGGTTCAAGTCCTTCGCGCAGCCGACGACGTTCGCGTTCGAGCCCGGCGTCACCTGCATCGTCGGCCCGAACGGCTCGGGCAAGTCGAACGTGGTGGACGCCCTCGCCTGGGTGATGGGGGAGCAGGGCGCGAAGACCCTCCGCGGCGGCAAGATGGAGGACGTCATCTTCGCAGGCACCTCGACGCGCGGTCCGCTCGGTCGCGCGCAGGTGCTCCTGACCATCGACAACACCGACGGCCTGCTGCCGATCGAGTACTCCGAGGTGACGATCGCCCGCACGCTCTTCCGGAACGGTGGCAGCGAGTACGCCATCAACGGCGAGAACTGTCGGCTGCTCGACGTGCAGGAACTCCTGAGCGACACCGGGCTCGGTCGCGAGATGCACGTGATCGTCGGGCAGGGCCAGCTCGACAAGGTGCTGCACGCCACCCCGGAGGACCGCCGCGGCTTCATCGAGGAGGCCGCCGGGATCCTCAAGCACCGGCGTCGCAAGGAGAAGACGCTCCGCAAGCTCGACGCCATGCAGACGAACCTGACGCGGTTGTCCGACCTCGCGGGGGAGATCCGTCGGCAGCTGAAGCCGCTCGGTCGGCAGGCCGAGGTCGCGCGCAAGGCGCAGTCCGTCGCCGCGGTGGCCCGCGACGCCAAGGCCCGCCTCCTGGCCGACGAGGTCGTCCGGCTGCGCCGTGAGCTCCACGAGCACCAGGAGGTCGAGACGGGCCGGAAGTCCGAGCGCATCGTCCTGCAGGAGCGCCTCGACCAGACCCGTGCCCGGCAGCAGCAGGTCGAGCAGAGCATGGTCGGTGACGCCGTCGACCGCGCCCGGACCGTCGTGCACCGGCTGGAGAGCGTGCAGGAGCGGCTCCGCGGGCTGTCGAGCCTGGCGAACCAGCGCTTGATGTTCCTCGCCCAGCAGGCCGACGCGCCGCAGCAGGGCCCCACGATCACGCCGGAGCGGGTGCAGGGCGTCCGTGCCGAGGCGGACCGGCTCGAGGCCCGTGCTGCCGAGATGGCAGCCGGGTCCGGGGCAGCGGCGGCGGCCGTCGAGCAGGCGCGGGCCCGCCTGGACGCCCTCGACGAGCAGATCGCCGCGCAGGCCGCGCTCGTCTCGCAGCACGACCTCGAGGCCCAGCGCCTCCGCAACGCCGTGGACGTGCAGCGGTCGCGCCGCGCCTCCGTCGTCGCGGACCGCGAACGGCGGGCCCGGGCACTGGCCGAGGCCGAGGACCGAGCGGCGCGTGCCGCCGCGGCCCTGCACGACATCGGGGACGACCCCTCCGCCGGGGTGGACGCGGACGCACTCGCCGCCGCGCACGACACGGCGCGGCAGCGGCTCGAGGCAGCGCAGACGGCGCGCGAGACCCTGCGCGACCGGCTCCACGCCCTGGAACGCGAGCGCGACGCACTCGACGCCCGGGTCGCGGCCCTCGGCATGTCGATCGACGTCCGGGACGGGTCGCAGGCGGTGATCGACGCCCGGCGCGACGGCGTGCTCGGTCGCCTCGCCGACGCGCTGACGGTCGAGCCCGGGTTCGAGGCCTCGATCGCCACAGCGCTGGACGGGCTCGCCGACGCGGTCCTCGCCACCGACCGCGGCACCGCCCTCGCCACGGTCGCCCACGCGCGCGGCGCCGACCTCGGCCGCGTGGACGTCGTCGTCGCGGACGCGGAGCTCGACGGGCCGGGGCTCCCCGCGTCGCTGCCGCCGGGCGTGCGTCCGGCCCTCGACGTGGTGCAGGGGCCGACCGCGATCACCGCGGTGCTCCGTGCGACGCTGGTCGCGGTGGCGGACGACGTCGACCTGGAGGCCGTGCTCGCCGCCGCCCCGCACGCGACGGTCGTCACGCGGTCGGGTGACCTCGTCCGCACCGTCCGGGTGACCGGCGGTGGCGCGCGCACGGTCTCCCGCATCGAGCTCGTGGCGGAACGCGACGACGCGCAGGCCCGCCGTGACGCGGTCGCGGCGGACGCGGCGGACGCGGCCACGGGCCTCCAGGCCGCTCGCCAGGAGGTCGAGGACGTGCGCCGCCGTGCCGACGAGGCCGATCGCGCGCTGCGCGCGCACACCGCGGCGGTCGCCGACTACGACCGCTCCAGTGCCGCGGTCCGCGCCGGGGCGGAGAACGCCGCGGCCGAGGTGGAACGTCTGCGCGCCGCCCTGGGCGAGACGGACGGTGCGGTCGAGGCGGTCGACGCCGCGCTGGCCGGGGCCGAGGACGCGCTGCGGGGGTTCGAGGAGCGACCGCGACCCGTCGTCGACGCGTCCGGGCGCCCGGCGCTGCAGGACGCCGTCGAGTCCGCGCGGGCCGCGGAGATCGAGCAGCGCATCCAGGTGGAGACCGTGCGGGAGCGGGCCCGGTCGGAGCGGAACCGTGCGGCCGGTCTGCAGCGGCAGCTCGAGGCGGAGCGTGCGGCTGCGGAGGAGGCAGCGCGGCTCGCGGTGATCCGGCGCGGACAGATCGCCGTCGCCGAGGGGGTGCTCGCCGACCTGCCGGGCGTGCTCGGCGCGGTCGACCGGTCGCTCGCCGAGGCCCGGGTGCAGCTCGCGACCGAGGAGGCCGAGCGCACGAAGCGGAACACCGAGCTGCAGGTCGTCCGCAACGAGGAGCGCGAGCTCCGCGAGCGGCTGCAGACCATCACCGACGGCGTGCACTCGCTCGAGATGGAGATCTACGAGAAGAAGCTGCACGTGTCCGGCGTGCTCGACCGCGCGCAGAGCGACCTCGGGCTGAACGAGGCCGTGCTCGTCGCGGAGTACGGGCCGGACGTGCCGGTGCCGGTGGACGTCCTGGTCGACCCACGGGTGCTCGCGCGTCGGCACCGCGAGGCCGACCGGGCACGGGCGGCGGCGGAGGCCGCAGCGGCGCCCGACGCGGACGCTCCCGATGGCGACGCCGCCACGACCGCCGTCGCCGATGTCGACGCCGATGTCGATGTCGACGCCGACCTGCCCGGGCTCGTCGACGCCGAGTCGACACTGCCGGGCGGTCCGGCGCTGCCCGAGCTCGACACCACCGACGAGGTCGACCCCGCCGACGTCGAGACGGTGCCGTACGTCCGCGCGGAGCAGGAGCAGCGGCTCGCAGCGGCGGAGCGGGACCTCGGCCGGCTCGGCAAGGTGAACCCCCTCGCGCTCGAGGAGTTCCAGGCGCTCGAGCAGCGGCACGCCTTCCTCGCGGAGCAGCTCGACGACCTGCAGAAGACCCGGACCGACCTCCTCACCATCATCGAGGAGCTCGACACGAAGATGCAGACGATCTTCGAGGCGGCGTACAACGACACGAAGGCCGCGTTCGACGTGATCTTCCCGATCCTGTTCCCGGGCGGCACGGGATCGATCACGCTGACGGACCCCGACGACATGCTCGCGACGGGGCTCGACGTCCAGGTGAAGCCCGCGGGCAAGAAGATCGACCGGTTGACGCTCCTGTCGGGCGGTGAACGCTCGCTCGCGGCGGTGGCCCTGCTCGTGGCGATCTTCACCGCCAGGCCGTCGCCGTTCTACATCATGGACGAGGTCGAGGCGGCGCTCGACGACGCCAACCTCGGGCGGCTGCTCACCGTGTTCGAGCGACTGCGGGAGTCGTCGCAGCTCATCGTGATCACGCACCAGAAGCGCACGATGGAGATCGCCGACGCGCTGTACGGCGTCTCGATGCGGCAGGACGGCGTGTCCGCCGTGGTCGGCCAGCGCGTGCAGCGGCGCGAGCCCGCGGCCGCGGCCGTCGCGTAGCGCGCCCGCGCCGCGCTGGCGCGCTGGCGGCCGCACGGCGAGACTCGGCTCGGCGGGCACGTTCGTGACGGGGACACCGCGAAACCGTCCGCTGGAGCGAGTCTCGGGGTGCGGAGACGGACGGGAGGCGCGGTGCCAGCCGGCACCGTCCTCCCTCGCAGGCTCGGTCGGCGCGCCCCGCGCAACGCTTCGCGTTGCCGCTGAGCGGGGCGCGCCCGTCCGCCACGTGGTCGCGACTACTTCGCGTCGGCCTCCACGGCCTCCTTCGGCTCGCCCGTCGGGGTCAGGCCGCGCTCCTGGCGCTTCTTCGAGACGATGAGCGAGGCGGCCGTGGCCACCGCGATCGTCAGCGCGATGAAGCTCAGCGAGAACCAGATCGGGATCTCCGGGGCCCACTCGATGTGCTCGCCGCCGTTGATGAAGGGCAGCTCGTTGACGTGCATGGCGTGGAAGACGAGCTTGACGCCGATGAAGGCGAGGATGACCGCCAGGCCCTGACCGAGGTAGATGAGGCGCTCGAGCAGCCCCGCGATGAGGAAGTACAGCTGACGCAGACCCAGCAGGGAGAACGCGTTGGCGGTGAACACGATGAACGCGTCCTGCGTCAGACCGAAGATCGCGGGGATCGAGTCCAGGGCGAACAGCACGTCGGTGAGGCCGATCGCGACCATGACGAGCAGCATCGGGGTGAACATGCGCTTGCCGTCGACACGGGCCGTGAGCTTGTCACCGTGGTAGTCGTCCGTGGTCGGGATGATGCGACGCAGGACACGGATGAGCTTCGAGTCGCCCTCGGTCTCGTCGTGCCCGCCGCCCTTCGCCTGCGACCAGGCGAGCCAGAACAGCAGCGCGCCGAACAGGTAGAAGACCCACGAGAAGTTCTCGATGATCGTGACGCCGAGGGCGATGAAGACGCCTCGGGCGACGAGGGCGATCGCGACGCCGACCAGCAGGACCTTCTGCTGGAACTCCTTCGGCACCGCGAAGCTCGACATGATGATGAGGAAGACGAACAGGTTGTCGACCGACAGGGCCTTCTCGGTCAACCAGCCGGCGAAGTACTCGCCACCGGCCTGACCGCCGCCGAAGACCAGGATCCCGACACCGAACAGGATCGCGAGCCCGACGTAGAACGCCGACCAGAACGCGGACTCCTTGATGTGCGGGACGTGCGGCGTCCGCACGTGCGAGTAGAAGTCGAACACCAGCAGCGCGAGGATGCCCGCGATGGTGAGGAGCCAGACGAAGAGGGGAACGTCCAATGGATGTCCTTCAGGTTCGGGGCGTCCCGCGGAGCGGGTACGCCGATGCCTGAAGGTCTCCTCCGCCGTGTCGACCGACTGGTCGGACACGACCGGCGTCCCGGGTCTGGATCGTCCCAGACCGTACTGACGGGTGCGCCGCGCGGGAGTACTCCCCTTCAGGAACCGAGGATACCGGGCGCAGCGCCCACTGGTCGCGCCCTAAGCTGGGAGCATGGCGAGTTCCTGGTCACTGTCCACCCGTCTGCGCGGCCTGTTCCAGCGGAAGACCATCGACGAGACCACGTGGGACGATCTCGAGACCGCGTTGATCGGTGCGGATTTCGGCCCCGACATCGCGGACGAGGTCATCGAGGACCTCCACGCCCGCGTCGACCGGTACGGCACGACGGACCCCGCCGACCTGCAGCGCATGCTCCGCGAGGTGCTCGAGGAGCGCCTGTCGAAGCTCGACACGACCCTCAAGCTCAGCAACCGCCCGGCGGTCGTGCTCGTCGTCGGCGTCAACGGCGTCGGCAAGACCACGACGATCGGCAAGTTCGCGAAGTTCCTCAAGACCTACGACCGCACGGTCGTGGTCGGCGCGGCGGACACGTTCCGCGCGGCGGCGGTCCAGCAGGTCGCGACGTGGGCGCAGCGCGCCGGGGTCGAGGTCGTCCGACCGGCGCAGCCCGGCCAGGACCCGGCCTCGGTGGCGTACCAGACGGTCGAGAAGGCCATGCGCGACGGCACCGAGATCGTCGTGATCGACACCGCCGGCCGACTGCACACCAAGGCCGGCCTGATGGACGAGCTCGGCAAGATCAAGCGCGTCGTCGAGAAGCAGACCGAGATCGCCGAGGTGCTGCTCGTCCTGGACGCCACCACCGGGCAGAACGGTCTCGCCCAGGCGCAGGCCTTCATCGAGGGTGCCGGCGTCACCGGACTCGTCATCACCAAGCTCGACGGATCGGCCAAGGCCGGCTTCGTGCTCAGCGTGCAGGAGAAGACCGGCATCCCCATCAAGCTCATCGGGCAGGGTGAGGGCATCAACGACCTCACCGGCTTCACCCCGCACGTCTTCGTCCAGAACCTGGTCGGTTGAGCGCCGTGGTGTCGTCCGCGACCGCGCCGTCCACGACCGGCGGGCGAGGGACCCGACCGCCGGCCACCGTCTCGGTGCTCGAGGTCGTCGTGATGTGCGTGGTCGCGGTCGGGCTGACGATCGGCAGCCTGGTGCACAAGCTGCAGTGCGCCGCCCCCGGGGTCGACTTCGTGACCGCCACCCGCAAGGCCTGCTTCGCGGACACCGTGAGCCTGTTCTCCAGTCGCGAGCTCGCGTCGCACGTGTTCCCGTACGTGCAGCCGCTCGGCGAGAACGGGCTGCCGCCGGGGAGCCTCGAGTACCCGACGCTCAGCGGGATCTGGGCGTGGCTGAGCGCGCTGCCGGTGAGCTCGCTGCACGGGTTCCTCGTGGTCACCGCGCTGACCTTCGTGCCCGTGGTCGTCGTCACCGTCGTGGCGCTGGCCCGCGTCGCCGGACGCCGGGCGTGGTTCTTCGCGGCCACGCCGCCGCTCTTCCTCTACGCGCTCTACAACTGGGACCTGCTCCCGGTGATGTGCACGGTCGTCGCGATCGCGGTGGCGGTCTGGTGGCCGGCCGGGCGGTCGCTGGTGTGGCGGGCCGTCGTCGTCGGTGCGCTGTTCGGTCTCGGCGGTGCCTTCAAGCTGTACCCGCTCGTCTTCGTCGCGCCGTTCGTCCTCGCCCTGCTCGTCGACGCGACCGCGTCGTGGGGCGATCGCGTGCGCCGTGCCCTCGGCGCGGTGGCGGGCTCGGTGGGCGTGGTCCTCGTGGCGAACCTGCCGTTCGTGCTCATCAACGCCGAGTCGTGGTTCTCCGTGATCCGCTACCAGGGCATCCGGAACATCGACGGGGCGACGCTCTCGGTCTGGTACTACGCCTTCCAGCCGTGGTCGGCCGAGGACTCGCCCGCGTTCCAGCACACGCTGAACCTGCTGGCGACCGGAGCGACGGCGGTGGCACTGCTCGCGGTGCTGGTCACCGGGTTCGTCCTCGGGGTCCGTCGCGGTCGCATGCCCTGGATCGAGACCAGCGCGGCGCTCCTCTGCGCCTACCTGGTCGCGAACAAGGTGGACTCGCTGCAGTACGCGCTCTGGCTCGCGCCGTTCTTCGTGTTCGTCCGGATCCGCAGCGGTTGGGTGATCGCCTACCTGGCCGCGAACACGCTGCTCTTCGCCGGGTGGTTCCGGCACATCTACCTGCAGGCGATCGGGACCACCGTGCGGACCTACGCGGACGAGGCGATGTCGATCGGTGTCTGGGCGCAGATCGTCCTGCTCCCGATCCTGGCGGTCGTGTTCCTGCGCAGCCGGGCGGTGGACCGCGACGACGAGGTGTCGGCGGTGCACGGAGCGCCGGAGCCGCAGCGGACGCCCACGCCGAGCGCGTGAACGCGCGCGCGATCGCCGGCAGCAGCAGCGTCCGTCCGGCCGGCGGGGTCGCCGCCGTCGAGCTCGTCGTGATGTGCGTGGTCGCCGTCGGCCTGACCGTCGGGAGCCTGTTCCAGAAGCTGCAGTGCGCGGGCGAGGGTCTCGACCTGGCGTACGTGACACGGCACGCCTGCCTCGGCGACACCCTGAGCCTCTGGGGCATCCGCGACCTCGCATCGCACGTGTTCCCCTACGTCGGGCCGCTGACCACCCGCGGCCTGCCGCCCGGCACGCTCGAGTACCCGACCCTCACCGGCCTGTGGGCCTGGCTCAGCGCCCTGCCGGTCGGGTCCAGCCGCGGGTTCCTCGTGGTGACGGCGCTCACGTTCGTGCCGGTGGTGGTGGTCGTGACCGTCCTCCTCGCCCGGATGGCCGGCCGGCGCGCGTGGATCTTCGCCGCGACACCGCCGCTGTTCCTCTACGCGCTCTACAACTGGGACCTGCTCACCGTGGTGTGCACGACCGCGGGCGTCTTCGCCGCGGTGCGGTGGCCGGCCGGACGTGCGCCGGTGTGGCGTGCCGTCGTGGTGGGCGCGCTGTTCGGCCTCGGCGGAGCGTTCAAGCTGTACCCGCTCGCGTTCGTGGCACCGTTCGTCCTCGCACTCCTCGTGGACGCCGGGCCGTCCCGGCCGGACCGGGTCCGTCGTGCCGCCGGGGCGGTGGCCGGCGCGCTCGGCGTGGTCCTCGCCGCGAACCTGCCGTTCGTGCTCGTCAACGCCACGTCGTGGTTCTCCGTGATCCGCTTCCAGGGCACCCGGGACATCGACCCGAGCACCCTGTCGGTCTGGTACTGGGCGCTGCAGCCGTGGTCCGCGCAGAGCAGCCCGGAGGTCCAGCTCCGACTCAACCTACTCTCGACGGCGGCGACCGCCGTGGCCGTGCTGGCCGTGCTCGCCGTCGGTCTGGTCATCGGGCTCCGGCGCGGCCGCATGCCCTGGATCGAGACGAGCGCGGCGCTGCTGTGTGCGTACCTCGTCACGAACAAGGTCGACTCGCTGCAGTACGTGCTCTGGTTGACGCCGTTCTTCGCCGTCGTGCGGATCCGCCTCGGGTGGGTGGTGGCCTACGTGACCGCGAACCTGCTGCTCTTCGTCGGGTGGTTCCACTCGTTCGCGCTGAAGGCCGTGGGCGTCTCCGCCCGGACCTGGGCGGACGAGGCGCAGACCATCGGGATCTGGGGGCAGATCGTCCTGCTGCCGATCCTGGCGGTGGTGTTCCTGCGGAGCCGTGCGGTGGACCGCGACGCGGACCTCCCGGGGCCGGATCCCCGACCGGGGGCAGCTGCCGGGCTCCGTGCTCGGGGAACGGCGTCGCCGGCTCGCGAGTAGCGTCCGCTTCGGCCCGGGCGTCCGCTCGGTCTCGTTCCAGGGATTGGAGACCCTCATGCCCGCACTGCTGATCATCGCGATCATCGTCGGCCTCGTCCTGCTCTTCAGCGGCATCTTCGTCGGTGCGCTGAAGTTCCTGCTCTGGGTGGGCATCGTGCTCATCCTGCTGGCGGTCATCGGCTGGCTCCTCCGGAGCATCCGCGGTCGCGCGTAGCGTCGGCCGGTCACGTCGGACGTGACCACGGACGGACGGGAGGCCCGGTACCAGCTGGTACCGGGCCTCCCGTCCGTCCGTCGGTCGCCGGATCGGCGCTACACGGCCTGGCGACCCGGGGTCGCCTCGAGCAGGTGGGCGAGGTGCGGCGGCACCGTGCCGCCGCGCGCAACGGTGGCGCGTGCCCACAGCCGTCCGGCTCGGTAGGACGAGCGCACGAGCGGACCGGCGAGCACACCCGCGAAGCCGATGTCCTCGGCGATCTCGCGCAGGTCGACGAACTCCTCCGGCGTCACCCACCGCGCGACGGGCAGGTGCCGCGGCGACGGACGGAGGTACTGCGTCAGCGTGATGATGTCGGTACCCGCCTCGTGCAGCTGCTCGAGTGCGTCGACGACCTCGTGCCGTTCCTCGCCCATGCCGAGGATGAGGTTCGACTTCGTCACCAGGCCCGCGTCGCGGCCCTGCGTGAGGACGTCGAGCGAGCGCTCGAAGCGGAACGCGGGCCGGATGCGCTTGAAGATCCGGGGGACCGTCTCGACGTTGTGCGCGAAGACCTCCGGGCGGGCGTCGAACACCTGCCCGAGCTGGTCGGGGCGGCCGTTGAAGTCCGGCACGAGGATCTCGACGCCGGTGCCGGGGGAGTGCTCGTGGACCTGTCGGATGGTCTCCGCGTAGAGCCAGGCGCCGCCGTCGTCGAGGTCGTCCCGGGCGACCCCGGTCACGGTCGCGTACTTGAGGCCCATCGACACGACCGAGTCCGCCACACGCCGGGGTTCGCCCCGGTCGAGCGGGCTCGGCTTGCCGGTGTCGATCTGGCAGAAGTCGCAGCGCCGGGTGCACTGCGAGCCGCCGATCAGGAAGGTGGCCTCCCGGTCCTCCCAGCACTCGAAGATGTTCGGGCAGCCGGCCTCCTGGCAGACGGTGTGCAGCTGCTTGTCCCGGACCAGTGCGGAGAGGTCCCGGAACTCCGGGCCCTGCGTCGCGCGGGTCTTGATCCAGGCGGGCTTCGTCTCGATGGGTGTCGCGGCGTTGCGGGCCTCGACCCGGAGCATGCGGCGGCCGTCGGGGGCGAGGGTCATGCGGCGACCTCCTGTCGCGTGGTGCTGCTGATGCGGTGACCGGCGTGCATGCCGTCGACCGCCTGCTGGATCCGCGGCCCGACGAGGGCGGCGACCTCGTCGACCGTGACGTGGCGGCCGGTCGCGCGGCTGAGGGTTGTGACGCCCGCGTCGGCGATGCCGCACGGGACGATCGCGCCGTAGGGGGCGAGGTCGTTGTCGCAGTTGACCGCGATGCCGTGGCTCGAGACGTGCTCGGCGACGTGCAGGCCGATCGCGCCCACCTTGTCGTGCGGGCCGCCGCCCGGTCGGCGCACCCAGACACCGCTGCGCCCGTCGACCCGTTCGGCGGTGACCCCGACCGAGGCCGCCGCGTCGAGGACGACCTGCTCGAGGTCGCGGACCCACGCGACGACGTCGAGCGGGTCGGCGAGCCGGACGATCGGGTAGGCCACGAGCTGCCCCGGCCCGTGCCACGTGATGCGTCCGCCCCGGTCGACGTCGACGACCGGGGACCCGTCGGTCGGCAGGTCAGCGGCTTCGGTGCGGCGCCCGGCCGTGTAGACGCTCGGGTGCTCGCAGGGCACGACGACGCCGGGGGAGCGGCCGGCGACGACGTCGGCGTGGAACGACCGCTGGACGGCGAGGCCCTCCTCGTAGTCGAGGAGCCCGGGCCAGCGGATGATCTCGAGCTGGGGCACGTCGAGCACGCTACCCCGGTTCCTGGACGCAGTCCAACAACCGGGCGGTGGGCGGTCCGGGGCGGTCGGAGGTGGCCCTGTAGAATCGTCGGACCATGGCACAATTCGGCTCACTCTCCGATCGGCTGACCGAGACCTTCCGCAACCTGCGGAGCAAGGGTCGTCTGTCCCCGTCCGACGTCGACGGCACCGTCCGCGAGATCCGCCGGGCCCTGCTCGACGCGGACGTTGCGCTCGAGGTCGTCAAGGCCTTCACCGCCTCGGTGCGGGAACGTGCGCTCTCGGACGAGGTCAACAAGGCGCTCAACCCCGCGCAGCAGGTCGTCCAGATCGTCAACGAGGAACTCGTCGGCATCCTCGGCGGCCAGCAGCGCCGACTCGAGTTCGCGAAGCGACCGCCGACCGTGATCATGCTCGCGGGCCTCCAGGGCGCCGGCAAGACGACGCTCGCGGGCAAGCTCGGCAAGTGGCTCAAGAAGGACGGCCACACGCCGATGCTCGTCGCAGCGGACCTCCAGCGTCCCAACGCCGTGCAGCAGCTCCAGGTCGTGGGCGAGCAGGCCGGCGTGCACGTGTTCGCTCCCGAGCCCGGCAACGGCGTCGGCGACCCGGTCAAGGTCGCGAAGAACGCGATCAAGGCCGCGGTCGACCAGCAGTACGACACCGTCATCGTGGACACCGCCGGTCGACTCGGTGTCGACGCCGAGCTCATGAAGCAGGCGGCGAACATCCGCAAGGCCGTCGACCCGGACGAGGTCCTGTTCGTCATCGACGCGATGATCGGTCAGGACGCCGTCGCGACCGCTCGCGCCTTCCAGGAGGGCGTCGACTTCACCGGTGTCGTCCTGTCCAAGCTCGACGGCGACGCCCGCGGTGGTGCGGCCCTGTCGGTCGCCAGCGTCACGGGCCGCCCGATCATGTTCGCGTCCACGGGCGAGGGGCTCGACGACTTCGAGCCGTTCCACCCGGACCGCATGGCGAGCCGCATCCTCGACCTCGGCGACATCCTGTCGCTCATCGAGCAGGCGCAGTCCGCGTTCGACGAGGACGAGGCGCGCAAGGTCGCCGAGAAGATCGCGACCGACTCGTTCACGCTGAACGACTTCCTCGCGCAGATGCAGCAGCTCCGCAAGGCCGGCTCGATCAAGGGCATGCTCGGCATGCTCCCGGGCGCCAAGGGCATGCGCGAGGCGCTCGACAACTTCGACGAGAGCGAGATCGTCCGGACCGAGGCGATCATCCAGTCGATGACGAAGCAGGAGCGCGAGCTCCCGAAGCTCCTCAACGGCTCGCGTCGACTCCGCATCGCGAAGGGTTCCGGCACCACGGTGACCGAGGTCAACGCGCTCGTCAACCGCTTCGAGCAGGCAGCGAAGATGATGCGCACCGTCGCCCGTGGTGGCGTGCCGCAGATGCCGGGCATGGGGCCGATCCCGGGCATGCACGGCGGCAAGAAGAAGCAGCAGCAGGGCGGCGCCAAGAAGAAGAAGGTCGGCAACCCCGCCAAGCGCGCGGCGCTCGCGTCGGGTGCGGCGGCCCAGCCGCAGCAGCAGGCACCCACCGGGTCCAGTCTCGGACTCGGCGGTCCGAAGGGCGGCAAGGCGCCCACCGAGGAAGAGCTGGCCAGCCTGCAGAAGTTCCTCGGCCGCTAGACGCGACCCATGACGGACGGGAGGCCCGGTACCAGCTGGTACCGGGCCTCCCGTCCGTTCCGTGGTGTCGTCTAGAGCGACTCCCGCAGCTCCGTCACCAGGTGGCGGACCACCGCGCGGAGGTCCCCGCCGTTCTCCTGCGCCACCCGCAGCTGCCGCTGGTACGACGCGCCGTCGGCGATCATCGTGTCCAGGTGGTGCAGCTCCTGCTGGCAGCCCAGCCGGCCGGCGATCGGGTCGAGCCGCTGAACCAGGTCGTGGACCTCGTCGGTGACCAGGCGCTCGTGGCCGGCGGCGTCGGTGATGATCTCGGCCTCCATGCCGTATCGGGCCGCGCGCCACTTGTTCTCGCGGATGAACCACGGCTGCATCGACGGCAGCGTCTCGCCGCGGTCGAGGCGGTCCGAGAGTGCGGTGACGAGGCACTGGACGAACGCGGTCACGGCACCGACCTCGTGGAGGGTCGAGATGCCGTCGGACACGCGGTTCTCGAGCGTCCCCCACCCCGGCGACGGGCGGATGTCCCAGCGCAGGTCCTTGAACCCGTCGATCACACCGGTCTTCGTCAGGTCGTCGACGACGGTCTCGAAGCCGGTCCAGTCGTCGATGCCCGGCGGCAGGCCGCCGGTGGGGAGCTGCTGGAACATGAGGGCACGGTTCGAGGCGTACCCGGTGTCGGTCCCGCCCCAGAACGGGCTCGACGCGGTGAACGCCTGCAGGTGCGGGACGTACGCGAGCATCGCGTTCATGATCGGGACCGCCTTGTCGCGGTCGTCGATCCCCACGTGCACGTGCACGCCCCAGATGAGCATCTGCCGACCCCACCAGCGCGTGCGGTCGATCAGCGTGGTGTAGTGCTCGCTGTCCGCCGTGATCTCCTGCTGGTCCCACTGCGCGAACGGGTGGGTGCCGGAGCACATCACCTGCGCGTCGAGCGGTTCGGCGGCGTCGATCACCTCGCCGATGATGCCCGCGAGCTCGCTCGTCGCCCCACCGACGGTGTCGTGCACCCCCGTGACCACCTCGACGGTGTTCGTGAGGAGTTCCTCGGTCACCCGGTCGGGATCGCCGAGGCGCTCCTGCACGGCGGAGAGCACGGCGGGGGCACGGGGCGCGAGGTCGCCGGTGCCGCGGTCGACCAGCGGGAGCTCCCACTCGACGCCGAGGGTCGACGGGCGGGACTCGGTGAAGCGGATGTCCATGGGGCCATCCTGCCCGTCGGCTTGGAGGGTCGGCACAAGGAGTTCGGTCCCGGGCACGTCGTCCGGCAGAGTGGTCGCCATGAGCAGCGTTGCCGTGCCCGACCTCGCAGTCCTCTCCTCGTCCTGGAACCTCGGACCGCTCCACCTGCGGAACCGGGTGGTGATGGGGTCGATGCACACCGGGCTCGAGGTCCTCGACGACGGCGGTGCCGCGATGGCCGCGTTCTACCGCGAGCGCGCGGCGGGCGGCGTCGGCTGCATCGTCACCGGCGGGATCGCGATCAGCGACGAGGCCCGTGGTGGTCCGGACTTCGCGGTGTTCGGCAGCGGGGGCGCGGACGACCGGTTCCGGGTCGCCGTCGCGGCCGTGCACGACGAGGGCGGAGCCGTGCTCGCCCAGCTCTTCCACGCCGGCCGGTACGCCCTCGCGAACGGCCTGGTCGACCGGTACGGCCGACCCCAGCGCGTGGTGGCTCCGTCGGCGCTGCCGTGGGCGGCGGCGCGCGGGGTCCAGCCGATCGCGCTCACCGACGCCGAGGTCCGCCGGACGATCGACGACTTCGCCGCCGCCGCCCGGTCTGCCGCGGCGATCGGCTTCGACGGCGTCGAGATCATGGCGTCCGAGGGCTACCTGGTCAACCAGTTCCAGTCGCCGCTGACGAACCTCCGCGACGACGACTGGGGTGGGGACGCCGAGCGACGCCGCCGCTTCGCGATCGAGGTCGTCCGGGCCGTCCGCACCGCCGTGCCCGACCTGGCCGTCACGATCCGGCTGTCCGGTGCCGACCTCATGCCCGGGTCGACGACGGACGCCGAGGTCGACGCGCTCGTGCACGACCTGCTGCCGCTGGGCCTCGACGGGATCTCGGTCGGCATCGGTTGGCACGAGTCGCGCACGCCGACCGTGCAGGCCGCGGTGCCGCACGGCGCGTGGCTGGCGTACGCCGAGCGGGTCGCGGGCGTGGTCCGCGAGTCCGCGCACCCCGAGGTGCAGGTGATCGCGTCGAACCGGATGACCGACCTGCGCGACGGCGAGGCGGTGCTCCGCGGCGGGCAGGTCGACGCCGTGGCCCTCGCCCGTCCGTTCCTCGCGGACCCGGACATCGTCCGCCGGTCGCTCGACGGTCGCTTCGACCTGGTGAACACCTGCATCGGCTGCAACCAGGCGTGCCTCGACCACTCCATCGTCGGACGGCCCGTGTCCTGCCTCGTGAACCCCCGCGCCGGCCGCGAGCTGACCATGCCGCTCCGGCCGACCGTCGAGCCGAAGCGCGTCGACGTGGTCGGCGGTGGCCCGGCCGGGCTGGCTGCCGCGGTGGACGCCGCGCGGCGCGGGCACGCCGTGACGCTGTGGGAGGCGACCGACGCCCTCGGCGGGCAGTTCGCCCTGGCCGCGGCGATCCCCGGCAAGGAGGACTACGCCGCGACCGTCCGGGCGGCGCGGGCCGAGCTCGACGACCGCGGGGCGACCGTGCACACCGGCCGTGCCGCCACCGTCGCCGACCTGCTCGACAGCGACGCCGTGGTGCTCGCGGCAGGGGTCGTGCCCCGCGTGCTGGACGTCCCGGGCGCCGAGCTGCCCCACGTGGTGTCCTACGAGGACGCCCTGCGCGACGGGGTCCCGCCCGGCACCGTCGCGGTGGTCGGCGGCGGCGGCATCGGGGTCGACACGGCGGCCTTCCTGGTCGAGTCGCCCGACGAGGCGGTGCGCGCGGCGGAGTTCGCGGCGCGGTGGGACGTCACCGTCGCCGACGACCTGGTCGGCGACGTCCCGCAACGGCTTCCCGCGGTGGCACGGACGCTCCGCCCCGGCGCCGACGTCACGGTGCTCCGTCGGTCCGGGAAGTTCGGCCAGGGGATCGGCATCACCTCGCGCTGGGTGGCGGTCGGACGACTGCGCGACGCCGGGGTGCGGATGGTCGGCGGGGTGCAGGAGTACCTGCGCATCGAGCCCGGGACGCTGTGGATCCGGGACGAGGACGGTCGGGAGACCGCGGTACCGGCCGACCACGTCGTCGTGTGCGCCGGGCAGGAACGTGCACCCGCGGTCGAGGGCGACGAGGCCGAGGACGCGTCGGGGGTCGCCGTCGCAGGGGGAGGGCTCGCACCGGGCCTGGCTGCCGCGGGGGTGCCGTACGCCGTCGTCGGCGGTGCCCGGGACGCCAGGAGCGTCGACGCGGTCCGTGCCACGAGCGAGGCGATCGAGGCCGTGCGCGCCCTCGCACCGTGACGACACGGCGGCCACGGCGCGTCCCGGCTCGCTTCTCCGGCGGAAACCTGCAAGAATGAACGGTCGAATCGCGTCTGCTCGACCCTCTATCCAGCAGGTCGCGACTTCCTTCGAGCTTCCACCGCGCGTGCCCCCACGCCCGCGGTTCCGGTTCAACCACAACAACACGCAACAGGAGTAATTGTGGCTGTCAAGATCCGTCTCAAGCGTCTCGGCAAGATCCGTGCGCCCTACTACCGCATCGTCGTCGCCGACTCGCGCACCAAGCGCGACGGTCGTGTGATCGAGGAGATCGGTCAGTACCACCCGACCGAGGAGCCCTCGGTCATCAAGATCGAGTCCGAGCGTGCGCTCTACTGGCTCGGCGTCGGCGCGCAGCCGACCGAGCAGGTCGCGGCGCTCCTCAAGCTCACCGGCGACTGGGGCAAGTTCAAGGGCGAGGGCAACACCGAGTCCACCGTCAAGGTCGCCGAGCCGAAGCAGGCCTTCGTCGCGGACACTGCCAAGAAGGCCGTCCTGAAGCCGAAGTCGGAGAAGACGGCCCCCGCCGCCGCTCCGGCCGAGTCGGCCGACGACGCCGCAGAGACGACCGAGGCCTGATTCCTTGCTCGACTCTGCGCTGACGCACCTCGTCAAGGGGATCGTCGATCACCCGGACGACGTCCGCGTCGCCAGTTCCACCTCTGCGCGTGGCGAGGTCCTCGAGGTGCGTGTGCACCCCGAGGACCTCGGTCGCGTGATCGGTCGCGCCGGACGGACCGCAAAGGCGCTCCGCACCCTCGTCTCGGCTCTCGCCGACGGCAAGCGGGTGCGGGTCGACGTGGTCGACACCGATTCCTAGGGAGACGACCCAACTCCGGGTGGGTCGCATCACGAAGGCGCACGGGCTCAAGGGCGGCATCAAGCTCGAGCTCTACACCGACGACCCGGATCGTCGGTTCACGCCGGGGGCGGAGTTCACGCTCCAGGTCCCCTCGGACTCGCCGTGGTCGGGCAAGACCCTGACCATCGACGAGCTCCGCTGGTACAACGGCCACCCGGTCGCCTTCTTCGAGGGCGTCGCGGACCGCACCGCCGCTGAGTCCCTCGCGCGGGCGATCCTCTGGGTCGAGCAGGACGCCGACGCCGAGACCGGTGAGGACGACGCCTGGTACGACCACCAGCTGGTCGGCTTGCGCGTGCTCCGCGACGGCGTCGAGGTCGGTACGGTCGCCCGCGTCGACCACCTGCCCGCGCAGGACCTGCTCGCGATCGACACCCCGTCGCGCGGCGAGGTCCTGGTGCCGTTCGTCTCGGCGATCGTGCCGACGGTCGACATCACGGCCGGGACCGTCACGGTGACGCCCCCGACGGGACTGTTCGAGGACCCCGAGGACACCTCGCGGCCCGAGACGGTCACGCCGACCGACCGCGAGGGCTGATCGTGCGCATCGACATCGTCACGATCTTCCCGGAGTTCTTCTCCGTCCTCGACGTCTCGCTGCTCGGCAAGGCCCGCTCGGACGGGCTGCTCGACGTGCACGTGCACGACCTGCGGCACTGGACGACCGACCGGCACCGCACGGTCGACGACACCCCGTACGGCGGTGGCGCGGGCATGGTGATGAAGCCCGAGCCGTGGGCGCAGGCGCTGTCGTCGATCCTGCGCGAGGACGGTTCGTCGACGCTCGTCGTCCCCACGCCGGCCGGCACCCCCTTCCGTCAGTCGATCGCCCGGTCGCTCGCGTCCGAGCACGACCACCTCGTGTTCGCCTGCGGGCGGTACGAGGGCATCGATGCCCGCGTGTTCGCGTGGGCTGCCGAGCGGTGCTCGGTCGTCGAGCTCTCGCTCGGTGACTACGTGCTGAACGGCGGCGAGGTCGCGGCCATGGCGATGATCGAGGCGGTCGGTCGTCTCGTCCCCGGGGTCGTCGGCAACCCGGAGTCGCTCGTCGAGGAGTCCCACGAGGACGGCCTGCTCGAGTACCCGTCGTACACGAAGCCGGCACTCTGGCGTGACCTCGAGGTGCCGGACGTCCTGCTCAGCGGGCACCACGCGCGCGTCGCCGCCTGGCGGCACGAGCAGCAGGTGGAGCGGACCCGTCGCGTCCGCCCGGACCTGCTGCCCGACGCGTAGCGCCGGCCGCATCGCCGCGCGCGCTGCGCCGGCTGGTCCGGCAGTGGTGCTCCGCGCCGTTCCGGTCGCATGACGTGCCACCTCCGCACGTTCCGGTCGCGCGACGTGCCGCCGGGCTGGATCGTGAGCGGCAGGTCGCGCGACGAGGGCGCCCGCGTCCCGACGGATGGATGGACGAACGGACGGGAGGCGCGGGGCGGGGTCGCGCCGCGCCTCCCGGCCGTCAGGCGGTCGCCTCGGTGCGCTGGGCGCGTCGCAGGGTGAGCACCTCGGGACCGTCGTCGGTGACCGCCACGGTGTGCTCGACGTGCGCGGCACGGGATCCGTCGACGCTCTTCAGCGTCCAGCCGTCCTCGTCCTGCACGAGTTCGTCGGTGCCCTGCATGAGCCACGGCTCGATCGCGACCACGAGGCCCGTGCGGAGCTTCAGACCGCGGCCGGGGCGGCCGTCGTTCGGCACGTGCGGGTCACCGTGCATCGTGCGGCCGACGCCGTGCCCACCGAACTGCGTGTTGACGCTGTAGCCGGCGTCCTTCGCCACCCTGCCGATGGCGTAGGAGACGTCGCCGAGCTTGTTGCCCGGTCGGAACTGCTCGATGCCGGCCAGCAGCGCGCGCTCGACCGTCCCGACGAGTCGCTGGTCCTCGTCGCGGGCCGTGCCCACCTGCACCGTGACGGCGGAGTCCGCCACCCAGCCGTCGACGCTCGCGGCGAAGTCCAGGCTGACGAGGTCGCCGTCGACGAGCACGCGGTCGTACGGCAGGCCGTGCAGGGCCGCGTCGTTCACCGACGTGCACAGGTTCCGGCCGAAGGGGGAGTTGCCGAACGAGGGGTGGTAGTCGACGTAGCAGCTCACGGCGCCACGGTCGGCGATCATCCGAGCGGCCACGCGGTCGAGGTCGAGCAGGTTCACGCCCACGTCGACGGTCTCGAGCAGCTCGTCGAGGACGTCGGCGACGAACCGTCCGGCGGCGCGCAGGCCCTCCAGCTCGGCGGGGGTGCGGAGTTCGATCATGCGTCCATCCTGGTCGTTTTGCGAGCGGGCTTCCCTGTGGCATGATGGACCGCTGTGCCCTGGCTGGACTCTGCCACGGGGGAGTCGCCGATTCCGGGCACGCACACTTCTTTCCACACACCGATCCGCGGCGACCCGTGCGCGTCCGCAGAGAGTGAACGAACATGCAGCTCCTCGACCACGTCGACGCAGCGTCCCTGCGCACCGACGTCCCGGACTTCCGCCCCGGCGACACCATCAAGGTGCACGTCAACATCATCGAAGGCACGCGCTCGCGTGTCCAGGTGTTCCAGGGTGTCGTCATCGCCCGCCAGGGCCACGGCCTCGGCGAGACCTTCAAGGTCCGCAAGGTGAGCTTCCAGGTCGGCGTCGAGCGCTGGTTCCCGGTGCACTCGCCGATCATCGACCACATCGAGGTCGTCACCCGCGGTGACGTCCGTCGCGCGAAGCTCTACTACCTGCGCGAGCTCCGCGGCAAGGCGGCCCGCCGCAAGATCAAGGAGAAGCGCGACGCCTGATCGCCTTCACAGTGAGGGCCCGCGAGCCGGGTTCCACTGGACGCCCCCCGCCGATGTACGGTTGTGCATCGACGGGGGGCTTTCCCGTTGTGCGCGCTCCACGGAGCGCAGGGTCTTCCACGTCCGACGAGTGCGGGTGTGGGTCGGCACGCTGGTCGAGCGTGCATGTGAACGAGAGCGGACATGACGGACACCACCGAAGGATCGGGACGCCGCCCACGGGCTGAGCACAAGGGCAACGGCGTCCTGACGTTCCTGCGGGACCTCGTCATCATCTTCCTCGCGGCACTGCTCGTCTCGTTCCTCGTCAAGACGTTCCTGATCCGGTCGTTCTACATCCCGTCGGAGTCGATGGAGAACACCCTGCAGGTGAACGACCGGGTGATCGTCAACGAGCTCGTGCCGGACGTGGTGTCGCTCAAGCGCGGTGACGTCGTGGTCTTCAAGGACCCGGGCGGTTGGTTGACCGGCACGAACGTGCCGGGCGTCGCGCCGACCACGCAGCCGGCGAAGGCGATCGACTGGCTCCTCACCCAGGTCGGTCTCGGGACCGGCGACAGCGACGACCACCTCATCAAGCGGGTCATCGGCCTGCCGGGGGACAAGGTCACGTGCTGCAACGACCTCGGGCAGATGTCCGTGAACGGCGTGCCCATCAAGGAGCCGTACACGCTGCTGCCGAGCGGCGCCCCGGCGTCGGCCGACCCGTTCTCGGTGACCGTCCCCGAGGGCACGATCTGGGTGATGGGCGACAACCGCAACGACTCGAAGGACTCGCGCTACAACCGCGACACCCCGTCGAAGGGCTTCGTGCCGCTGTCGGACGTCACCGGCAGGGCGTTCGTGATCTCGTGGCCCACGAGCCGCTGGACGTGGCTCGACGACTACCCCGACGTGTTCGCGGGTGTGGAGGAGAAGGACCGGTGACCCCGGTCCGGCCATCGCTCCGGGTCGAGAAGAAGCTGCTCGGCTCCGGTCGCGTGACCGTGATCGGCATGGACGAGGTCGGCCGTGGGGCGATCGCCGGTCCGGTGGCCGTCGGGGTCGCGGCGGTGACGATCGACATCGGACGCGTGCCCCAGGGGCTCGCCGACTCGAAACTGCTGTCAGCCGCTCGGCGCACCGAGCTCGAGCCCGTCGTCCGACGGTGGGCACGGACCGCCGTGGGCATGGCGACGGCGGACGTGGTCGACCAGCAGGGGATCGTCCCCGCGCTCGGCCAGGCCGGTGCGGCGGCGCTCGGCGCGCTCGTCGACGACGGGCTGTGCCTCGACGACGCCGTCGTGGTGCTGGACGGCTCGTTCGACTGGTTGTCCCGTGCCGTCCCCACAGCACTGGTCCCGTCCGCCCGGCCGCTCGACGTCGTGGTGCGCGTGAAGGCGGACCGCGACTGCGCCTCCGTCGCCGCAGCGTCCGTGGTGGCGAAGGTCGAGCGCGACGCCCTGATGGTCGCTGCGCACGAGGGGGCTCCGCACTACGGGTGGGCGTCGAACAAGGGGTACGGGTCCACGGCGCACTACGACGGGATCCGGTCCGTCGGGGCGCACGCGCTGCACCGGAAGAGCTGGCTGCACCAGGCGTCGAGCGTCGCCCTGGACGGGTTCGACGAGCTGGCCGTCACCGGCTGACCCACCTCGTCGTCCATCGTCGGTCGGCTCGCCGTAGACTGTGCGGGCGATGGATGACGACGAATTCGACGACTACGACCGCGAGGTCGAACTTGCCCTGTACCGCGAGTACCGCGACGTCGTGTCGCAGTTCCGGTACGTGGTCGAGACCGAGCGGCGGTTCTACCTGGCGAACGAGGTCGACCTCGTCCGCCGTGACACCGAGCACGACTTCTACTTCGAGCTCACGATGAACGACGTGTGGGTGTGGGACGTCTACCGTTCCGACCGGTTCGTGAAGTCCGTGCGTGTCCTCACGTTCAAGGACGTGAACGTCGAGGAACTCACGTCGCGGGAACTCGAACTGCCCAAGGAACTCGCACTCGACGAGTGATCCACAGCTTTACTGGAATTGCGACTCGGGCTTCTTCCGACGACATTTCCGCAATTGTCGCGCTACGGTGGCGGTGAAGCTTTTCCCGTGACCCACCGTCACGGGGATCACCACCCCTCGACCCAGGAGCACGACATGGCACAGAAGGTCACCGTCCAGCTCGTCGACGACCTCGACGATTCGCCCATCGCCGCCGGCGAAGGCCGCACCGTGGAATTCGCGTTCGACGGTTCGAACTACGAGATCGACCTGTCCGACGACAACGTGGACAAGTTCCGCGAAGCGATCTCGGACTACGTCGCAGCGGCACGGAAGGTCTCCGGTCGTCGTTCCGGTGGCAGCAGTGGTTCCGCGCCGAAGTCCGCACCCAAGCGCGGGAACTCCGAGGAACTCGCGAAGATCCGCGACTGGGCGAAGGAGAACGGTTACGAGGTCTCGAGCCGCGGCCGTATCTCGACCCAGGTGCAGGAAGCGTACGCAGCCGCGCACTGACGCACGACCTCACGAGACCCCGGATGTCCTGACGACATCCGGGGTCTCGTCATTCCTGCACAACATTTCCATCAAGAGTGCTCATCCACAGTTCCGCCATCCGACCGACGGCGCCGGTTGCATTGCCGCATCGTCGTCGGTGGAGGCGACGACATGGAACGACGAACACTCGGGCAGTACGGCGAGGACCGCGCGGTGGAATGGCTCACGGCGCGCGGGTACCGATTGGTGGAACGGAACTGGCGGTGCGCACGCGGCGAGGTCGACGTGGTCGCCTGGCACGGGCGGACACTCGTGTTCATCGAGGTCAAGACGCGAGCGGGCACGTCGACCGGGCACCCGTTCGAGGCGATCACCACGGCGAAGACCGCGCGCCTCCGACGGCTGGTGCCGATGTGGTTCGCGGCGCATCCCGACACGCACGCCCCGGCGGTCCGTCTCGATGCGCTGGCGGTGCACGTGGCCGGTGACCGGCACGGCATCGAGCACCTGACGGGGATCCTGTGACCGGCATCGGTCGGTCCGCCGCGGTCGCCCTGCTCGGCGTGACCGGACGGCGGATCGAGGTCGAGGCGCACCTGACGAGCCAGCTGCCCGCCTTCAGCATCATCGGGCTGCCGGACACCTCGTTGGGCGAGGCCCGAGAGCGGGTCCGGGCCGCAGCGGCGAACGCGGGGGCGCCCCTGCCGGCCCGGCGGATCACGGTCAACCTGACGCCGGCGGCGATCCCGAAGCGCGGATCGGGCTTCGACCTGGCGATCGCCATGGCGGTGCTCGCCGGTGCGGACGTCGCGCCCTGCGTGAGCGAACGGGTCGTGTACATCGGGGAGCTCGGGCTCGACGGGCGACTCCGGCCCGTACCCGGGGTCGTGCCGATGCTGCTCGCGGCACGGGACGCCGGAGCCGAGCGGGTGGTGCTCCCCACGGGGAACGCCGAGGAGGCCCGGTTCGTGCGCGGTGTGGACGTCCGCGCCGTGGACTCGCTCCGTGCCGCCGCGATCGACGCCGGGGCGCTCCTCCCGCCGGTCGAGGTCGACCCGGTCGCCGCGCCGCCGGTCCTCCCCGAGCGATCACCCGTCGCCGAGCTGGCCGAGGTCGTGGGCAACCCCACCGGCGTCCGTGCCCTCGTCGCGGCGGCCGCCGGCGGACACCACGCCCTGCTCGTGGGACCGCCGGGCGCCGGCAAGACGATGCTCGCGGAACGGCTGCCGGGCCTGCTGCCGGACCTCGACGACGACGCGGCGCTCGAGGTCGCGGCGGTGCGGTCGGTCGCCGGGCACGGGGTCGCATCGTGGACCACGAGACCTCCGTGGGAGGCCCCGCACCACTCGGCGTCCGCGGTGTCCCTCATCGGTGGCGGCTCCGGCACGGTCCGACCGGGCGCCGTCTCGCGCGCGACTCAGGGCGTGCTGTTCCTCGACGAGGCCCCGGAGTTCCCGCGCGCGGTGCTCGACGCGCTGCGACAGCCCCTGGAGTCCGGACGGATCACGGTGCACCGGGCCGCCGGGGCCGCCGAGTTCCCCGCACGCTGTCAGGTCGTGCTCGCGGCGAACCCGTGTCCGTGCGGCAACGCCGGCTCGATGCGGCAACCGTGCGAGTGCGCGCCGGCCACCGTCCGCCGGTACCTCGGCCGCATGTCCGGGCCGTTGCTCGACCGCATCGACATCCGGGTGCGCGTGCCGCGGGTGACCACCGGCCTGATCCGCGGTGAGGACGGCACGACGCCCAGCACGGCGCAGGCTCGAGCGACCGTCGAGGCGGCACGCCACGCGATGCGCACCAGGCTCGTCGGTACGGGGTGGACCCGGAACGCCGAGGTGTCGGGGGCGTGGCTCCGCGGCCCCGGGCGGGTGGACCGGCGGGCGACGACGGCGCTCGACCAGGCGCTCGACCTCGGCACGCTGACGATGCGCGGCTGGGACCGGACGATGCGCCTCGCCTGGACGCTCGCGGACCTGCAGGGGGACGACCGGCCGGGCGAACGGCACGTGCGCGAGGCCCTCGCCCTCCGGAGTGCGCTGTGACCGGGGCGCCCGACCTGCTCGAGACGGTCGCGGTGCTCCTCGGTCGGGCTGTGGCCGACGCGGTGGACCCGGTGGAGGCAGCGGCGCGCGTGGCGTGGTCGGCCGTCGTGGAGCCGGGGGACGCGGTGGCGGGGATGCTCGTCCAGGGACTCGGGGCCGAGCGCTCGTTCGCGCTCGTCCGGTCGGCGTGCGACGACGGACCCGTGGGCCTGCTCGACTCCTGCATCGACCGGGGTGTCCCGGGGGCTGAGTCCCCGGCACCCTTCGCCCGCACGCTGCGGGTCGCCCTCGAGCGCTGGCGCCCACGGCTCGCCCGGGTCGACGTGCTGACGACGCTCGAGGCCGCGCGCGCGGTCGGTGCGCGGCTCGTCGTGCCGGGCACGGCCGGGTGGCCCACCGGCGTCGACGACCTCGGGCCGCACGCGCCCGTCGTGCTCTGGACGCGGTCGGGGCGTCGGGCCTCCGGTCCTGCCCTGGCCGTCGTCGGTTCGCGGGCGAACACCGTCGCAGGCGCCGAGGCGACCGCGGAGATCGCCTCGGCCGCCGCCGACGCCGGGTGCGCGGTGGTGAGCGGTGGGGCCTACGGCATCGACGCGACCGCGCACCGGGTCGCGGTCGCGGCGGGCACGCCGACGGTGGCGGTCCTGGCCGGCGGGATCGACCAGCTCTACCCGACGGGCAACGTCGAACTGCTGCGGAACGTCGCACGGCAGGGCAGCCTGCTGGCCGAGTCCCCGCCGGGTACCCGGCCGACACGGTGGCGGTTCCTCGCACGGAACCGACTGATCGCGGCGCTGGGTGCGGCGACCGTCGTGGTCGAGGCCGGGGCCCGCTCGGGCGCGTTGAACACGGCGCACCACGCTGCGCAGCTCGGCCGACCCGTGTTCGCCGTCCCGGGGGCGTTCTCGTCGTCGGCGTCGGTCGGGTGCCACCGTCTCGTGGCGCAGGGGCGTGCTCAGATCGTCGTGGGTCCGGGCGACCCCGTCGAGGCCGTCGTCGGACGACGCGGATCCGGGCGAGGACACCCGTCGAGGGACGCTGGGCCGACGCACGCCGACGAGCCGATCGGTGGTCGGCAGGACCCCGAGGTGGTCCGGGTCCTGGACGCATTGGGACGGCGGGCGCTCGGCGAGCAGGAGATCGCCGTGCGCTCGGGCATGTCGGCGGGTGCGGTGGCGGACGCGCTCGCGCTGGCCGAACTGCAGGGGCTCGTCACGCACACCGTCGGCGGGTGGACCAGGTCGTGACGGCGCCGGACGCTTACCCTGGGGCCCGTGGCGGAGCAGACGGACGGGCGACTCGTGGCGGCGGTGGAGTCGTTCCTCGACCACGTCCGTGGCGCGCGCGGTCTGAGCGACCAGACCGTCCGTGCCTACGCGAACGACCTCGACCAGCTGGTGCAGTTCGCCGACGAGCGGCGGATCGCCGCCACCGCGGACCTCGGTCTCGAGGTGCTCCGCGACTGGCTGTGGGAAGCGGACCGACGCGGGCTCGCCCGGTCCACGATCGCGCGCCGGTCGTCGTCGGTGCGGGCGTTCACCCGCTGGGCCAGCGAGACCGGTCTGCTCGACACCGACCCCGGCGCCCGGCTGCGCGCGCCCAAGGGGGCGGGACACCTGCCGCGCGTCGTGTCGACCGACCAGGTCCGGACGGTGCTCGACGGACTCGCGGCTCGGGCGGACACGGACGACCCTGCTGCGCTCCGCGACCTGGCGGTCGTCGAACTGCTCTACGCCGCGGCGATCCGGGTGAGCGAGCTCGTCGGCATCGACGTCGAGGACGTCGACCGAGACCGCCTGACCGTGCGAGTGCTCGGCAAGGGCGGCAAGGAACGGGTGGTGCCGTTCGGCGTGCCCGCAAGGGACGCGCTCGAAGCCTGGCTCGGACGGGGTCGCCCGGTCCTCGCTGCGCGCGCTGCCGAGCGGTCACCGGCCCCCGCCCGGCAGTCGGACACCTCCCCGCAGGCGGACCCCTCCGAGCAGCAGGTGCAGCGCTCCGGTGGGCCCGCGCTCTTCCTCGGTGACCGGGGTGGCCGACTCGGGGTCCGCAGCGTGTACCGGGTGGTCGCTCGAGCGCTCGGAGACCTGCCGGGCGCGGGTCCGAGCGGGCCGCACACCTTCCGGCACACCGCGGCGACGCACCTGCTCGACGGGGGAGCGGACCTCCGGGCCGTGCAGGAGCTCCTCGGGCACGCGAGCCTCGGGACGACGCAGATCTACACGCACGTCTCGTCCGCCCGGCTCCGGGAGGTCTACCGAACGGCGCACCCCCGCGCTTGACGGCGAACGGCCGGGCGGGAGTCCCGACGCCGTTCCGCCGCACGGCCTCGCGGCCTCCGGCACGTCACCCCGGCCACGCCGACTCCGGGAGCAGGACCGGCCAGGCAGCCGGCGACAGGAACCGCAGCGGATCGACGTAGCGACCCTCGACCCGTGCGCCGAGGTGCAGGCACGAACCGGCGGCGGGACAGTGTCCGACCGTGACGACACCGACCACCATCCCCTGCTGGACGGCGTCGCCCGTCGCCACCGAGGGTTCGACGGAGTCCAGCGTGCTCACGAGGCCCTCCCCGTGGTCGATGGTCACGATGCCCCTGCCGGCGACCTGCCCGGCGAACGACACCGTGCCGTCCGCCACCGCGACCGCAGGGGTACCGACGGACGTAGCCAGGTCGATGCCGCGGTGACCGGGCGCGTAGTCGTCCGCGGGTGCCTCGAACGGTCGGACCACCTCGCGCGTGCCCGTCGGCCAGACCCACGGCGCCGGAGCGACGTCCTCGCTCGCCACGATCGTTCCGGCCGAGCGGCCAGCCTCGTCGGACGTCGCCGGGTGCCCCGACAGGAGCGCACTCGCGAGCGCGACCACGAGCGGACCCGCGAGTGCGACCAGGAGTGCGACCGCGAGGACGAGGAGCCCACCCGGCCGCCCGGGCCGAGGGAGGAGCGGTGACCGTCTCATGTGACGAGGGTCGTCGAGACGCGCCCGGGCACGGGCGGCGGCGGGCCGATCTGGGGACGGTGCCCGCTGCCTCCAGGGCTGTGCAGGGACGGCTGTCGGACGGCGCCGCGCCACACCACGTCCTCTCGCGGTGCCGGCTGCGACACGACACGCGTCGATCGACGCGTGCAACGTCGGCGAACCCGTGCGATCCACGGCGACCCCAGAACGCGTCCAACCCCGCATGCCCCGCCGCGCCGCCGCGCCGCCGCGCCCCGATGTGCCCCGCGAGCCGCCAGCGAGTACAGTCGGGGCCGCTCCGGAACACGCAACGCCGCTCGGACGGCGAACCAGCCGACCGCCGGGGCACCGTGCGCCACCCAGCACGGCGGCAAGAACCTGGAGCACCGTGTCGAACACGTCCACCCAGCACGGCGAGGACCGTGCGTTCAAGGGGAAGGTCACCCTGTTCGCCATCGCGGCGGCAGTCGGCGGCTTCCTCTTCGGATTCGACTCCTCCGTCATCAACGGAGCCGTCGACGCGATCAAGGGCGAGTTCGGCCTGTCCGAGGCCGCCAGCGGCTTCGCGGTCGCCTCCGCGCTCATCGGCTGTGCCTTCGGTGCCTACTTCGCCGGTCGCCTGGCCGACCGCTGGGGCCGGACGCGCGTCATGTTCTGGGCAGCGGTGCTGTTCTTCGTCAGCTCGATCGGCTCCGCCTTCGCGTTCGCGACCTGGGACCTCGTCATCTGGCGTCTCGTCGGTGGCCTCGGCATCGGTACCGCGTCGGTGATCGCCCCCGCGTACATCTCCGAGGTCTCCCCGAAGGCGATCCGCGGTCGACTGGCGTCCTTCCAGCAGCTCGCCATCACGCTCGGCATCTTCGCCGCCCTGCTCTCCGACCAGCTCTTCGCGGTGACCGCCGGTGGCGCCTCGGAACAGGTCCTCGGCCTCGCCGCCTGGCGATGGATGTTCCTCGTCGGTGTCGTGCCGTCCGTCGTCTACGGCGTGCTCGCGATCACCCTGCCGGAGTCCCCGCGCTTCCTGCTCTCGAAGGGCCGTGCCGACGACGCCCGTGAGGTCATGGGCAAGATCGTCCCGCGTGACACCGTGAACACGAGCCTGGAGGAGATCCAGGACGGCATCAAGAAGGAGGCCAACGAGAAGAAGGGCTCCATCCGGGGCAACCGCTTCGGCCTGCAGCCCATCGTCTGGGTCGGCATCATCCTCGCCGTGCTGCAGCAGTTCGTCGGCATCAACGTGATCTTCTACTACTCGACGACGCTCTGGCAGGCGGTCGGGTTCAAGGAGAGCGACTCGTTCCTCATCTCGACGATCACGTCGATCGTCAACGTCGCCGTCACGTTCATCGCGATCTTCACCGTGGACAAGCTCGGCCGGAAGCCGCTGCTCGTGGCGGGCTCGTCGGGCATGTTCGTCTCGCTCACGATGGTCGCGATCGCGTTCTCGCAGGCCACGATCGTGGACGGCGCGCCGAGCCTGCCCGGCTCCTGGGGCATCATCGCGCTGATCTTCGCCAACCTGTTCGTGGTCTCCTTCGGCGCCACCTGGGGTCCGCTCATGTGGGTCCTGCTCGGCGAGATGTTCCCGAACCGCATCCGTGCGACCGCGCTCGGCGTCGGCTCGGCCGCCAACTGGATCGCGAACTTCGTGGTCACGATCTCGTTCCCGGTGCTCTCCGGCTTCAACCTGACGGTGACCTACGGCATCTACGCCCTGTTCGCCCTGCTCTCGCTGTTCTTCGTCATCGCGAAGATCCCGGAGACGAAGGGCCGCTCCCTCGAGGAGATGGGCATCACGGCAGAGGGCGACACGGTGTCGGCGAAGTAGCGTCCACCGGCGTCACCACCTGACGGGAGGCGCGGTGCGGGTCGGACCCGCACCGCGCCTCCCGTGCGTCCCGGCTCCGTCGTGTCCCGGGCACGGTCGTGTCCCGGGCACGGTCGTGTCCGGGCGCCGTCGTACCGGGCGCGGTCGTGTCCGGGCTCCGTCGTGTCCGGCGACGGCCTGGGCGTCCGGACCTGCTAGCATTACGACCGCAGCGCGCTCCGGCGCGCTGACTTCGCGCGTCCACAGTGCTCGTGCAACAGCAGTGCTCGTCCAACAGCAGTGCTCTCGCCACGACACGTTCCGCGGCCACCGGTCCTGCTCTCACGAGCGGGCGGCCGCGCGGACAGGGCGCCAGGGGTCACGGCCACCGGTCGCGACCGACACAACCGCAACCGTGCGCACGGCCGAACAGTCGTGTGCCGAGAACAAGGAGGGACGGCATGGCCGTCGTCACCATCCGCCAGCTGCTCGACAGCGGCGTCCACTTCGGACACCAGACCCGTCGGTGGAACCCGAAGGTGAAGCGCTTCATCCTCGCGGAGCGCTCGGGCATCCACATCATCGACCTGCAGCAGTCGCTGGCCTACATCGACCGCGCGTACGACTTCGTCAAGGAGACGGTCGCGCACGGTGGCACGATCCTCTTCGTGGGCACCAAGAAGCAGGCGCAGGGCTCCATCGCCGAGCAGGCGACCCGCGTCGGCCAGCCGTACGTCAACCAGCGTTGGCTCGGCGGTCTGCTCACGAACTTCCAGACGGTCTCCAAGCGCCTCGCGCGCATGAAGGAGCTCGAGGAGATCGACTTCGACGACACGACGAAGGGCTTCACCAAGAAGGAGCTCCTCATCAAGAAGCGCGAGCTGGACAAGCTCCACAAGACCCTCGGTGGTATCCGCAACCTCACGCGGACCCCGAGCGCGCTCTGGGTCGTCGACACCAAGAAGGAGCACCTCGCCATCGACGAGGCGCAGAAGCTCGGGATCCCGGTCATCGGCATCCTCGACACCAACTGCGACCCCGACGAGATCACCTACCCGATCCCGGGCAACGACGACGCGATCCGCTCCGTCGGTCTCCTCACCCGCATCGTCGCCGACGCCGCGGCCGAGGGCCTGAAGACCCGCCACAACGGCGGCGACGAGGAGACGGCCGAGCCGCTGGCCGAGTGGGAGCAGGAGCTCCTCTCCGGTGAGCAGGGTGGTGCGCAGGCCGCTCCGGCAGCCGAGGCCGCCCCCGCAGCCGAGGCTCCCGTCGAGGAGAACGACGCCGACGCGCAGGTCGCCGCGAAGGAGATCGGCGAGCCGATCGCCGACGAGGCCAAGAACGCCGAAGCCACCTCGGCCGAGTAGTCACCGGGGGCGCCGGGCCGGTCGGCTCGGCGCCCCTTCCCTCTCTCTCCACAACACCAGTCCAGAAAGGACTCCAGTCAATGGCCAACTACAGCCTTGCTGACGTGAAGAAGCTCCGTGAGGACCTCGGGGCCGGCATGATGGACGCGAAGAACGCGCTCGTCGAGGCCGACGGCGACTACGACAAGGCCGTCGAGCTGCTCCGCATCAAGGGCGCGAAGGCCGTCGCCAAGCGCGACGACCGTGCGACCTCCGAGGGTGTCGTCGTCGCGACGACCGAGGGTGGCGCCGCCACCGTCGTCGAGCTCGCGAGCGAGACCGACTTCGTCGCGAAGAACGAGAAGTTCACCACCCTCGCCGACAAGGTCGTGGCCGCGGTCGCCGCCGCCGGTGCGTCCGACGTCGAGGCCGGCAACGCCGCGCCGCTCGACGGCAAGACCGTCGCCGAGACGATCGACGAGGCCGCCGCCGCGCTGGGTGAGAAGCTCGCGCTGCGCACCGTCGTCCGTGTCGAGGGCGACGCCTTCGAGGTCTACCTGCACAAGACCAGCCAGGACCTGCCGCCCCAGATCGCCGTCGTCATCGCCTACGCGGGCTCCGACGCCGCCGAGGCGCGGTCGATCGCCCAGCACGTCGCGTTCGCGAACCCGACGTACCTGACCCGCGACGAGATCCCGGCCGAGGCCATCGAGAAGGAGCGCGCGACCGTCGAGGCGATCACGCGCGAGGAGGGCAAGCCGGAGGCCGCCCTGCCGAAGATCGTCGAGGGTCGCCTCAACGCGTACCGCAAGCAGGTCGCGCTCCTCGAGCAGGACTACGCGAAGGACAACAAGCTGTCCGTCGCGAAGGCCGCCGAGAACGCCGGTCTGACGATCCAGGGCTTCGCCCGCGTCAAGGTCGGCGCGTAACGAACCCGTGACGGGGCTCGGAACCACATCGGTTCCGGGCCCCGTTTTCTGCGCGCTGCGACACGCGCGGAGCCGGCCGGGAGGCACGACCTCCTCCGCCGGACCGGCTGCGGCCGGGTAGATTCCCACGAGACATTCGACGAAGGGTGCGCCACATGACGAACGAGAAGACCGGACGCCGCCGGGTCCTGCTGAAGCTGTCGGGGGAGGCGTTCGGGGCCGGGTCCCTCGGGGTGAACCCGGACGTCATCAGCACCATCGCCAAGGAGATCGCGCAGGCCGCGCAGGACGTCGAGGTGGCCATCGTGGTCGGCGGCGGCAACTTCTTCCGTGGTGCCGAGCTCTCGCAGCGCGGCATGGACCGCGGTCGTGCCGACTACATGGGCATGCTCGGCACCGTGATGAACGCGCTCGCGCTCCAGGACTTCCTGGAGCAGGCCGGAGCGGCGACCCGGGTGCAGTCCGCGATCAGCATGACCCAGGTCGCCGAGCCGTACATCCCGCGGCGCGCCGAGCGGCACCTCGAGAAGGGGCGCATCGTGATCTTCGGCGCCGGTGCGGGCCTGCCGTACTTCTCGACCGACACGGTCGCCGCCCAGCGTGCGCTCGAGATCGACGCGCACGAGGTCCTCGTGGCCAAGAACGGCGTGGACGGTGTGTACACCGCCGACCCGAAGAAGGACGCCACGGCCGAGAAGCTGCACCACGTCACGTACCAGGACGCCCTGCTGCAGGGCCTGAAGGTCGTCGACGCGACGGCGTTCTCGCTCTGCATGGACAACGGCATGCCGATGCACGTCTTCGGCATGGAGGGCGAGGGCAACGTCGCGGCCGCCATCCGCGGGGAGCGCATCGGCACGGTCGTCAGCAACTGACCCGCACGCTGACTAGACTCGACGCAGTACCGAAGGAGAACCACCGTGATCAGTGATGTCCTGACCGAAGCCACCGAGAAGATGGCGAAGGCCGTCGACGTCGCCAAGGACGACTTCGCGACCGTCCGTACCGGACGCATCAACGCCGCCCTCTTCCAGAAGATCCCGGTCGACTACTACGGCACCCCGACGCCGCTCGCGCAGCTCGCGTCGCTCCAGACGCCCGAGGCACGCACGCTCATCGTCACGCCGTACGACAAGTCGGCCCTCAAGGAGATCGAACGCGCGATCGCGACGTTCCCGAACCTCGGCGCCAGCCCGTCGAACGACGGCGAGATCGTCCGCGTGACGATCCCGGAGCTCACGCAGGACCGCCGCAAGGAGTTCGTGAAGCTCGTGCGTGGCAAGGGTGAGGACCACAAGGTCGTCATCCGGAACATCCGTCGCCGCGCGAAGGACGACCTCGACGCGCTGAAGGGTGAGATCTCCGACGACGAGATCGGTCGCGGCGACAAGGACCTCGAGGCCCTGACGAAGAAGCACGTCGACCAGATCGACGACGCGCTGAAGAAGAAGGAAGCCGAACTCCTCGAGGTCTGATGCGTCTCCCCGAGCCGGGCGGCGACCGCCCCACAGAACCGCGCCCGACCGGAGCAGCCCCGACCACGAAGAAGGGGCTGCGACAGGACTTCGATGCCCGTGCCCGTGCGGCGCGCGCCGACTTCGAGGCGCAGCTCAAGCAGCGCAAGGCGGACTTCGGCGCGCGCAACGAGGCACTGACCGCCCGCACCGGCCGCAACCTGCCGGCCGCGATCGCCATCGCCCTGGCGTTCGCGGTCGTCATGCTGGGGTCGCTCCTCATCTGGAAGCCGGCGTTCATGGTCGTCGCGGCCTTCCTGCTCGGGGTGGCCGTCTACGAGCTCGCGAGTGCGATGCGGTTCGCCGGGCGCGACGTGCCGCGCATCCCGAGCGTGGCGGCGGCCGTCGTCATGGTCCCGGCAGCGTTCCTCGGAGGGCAGGTCGCGGCGCTGTTCGCGATCCTCGGCGGCATCGTCCTCATCGCGGTCTGGCGGCTCGTCGAGGTCGCGATCGCGCGGGAGAAGCCGCCGGCCGGTCACGTCGCCCGCGACCTGACGAACGGTCTGTTCGTGCAGGCCTACATCACCCTGCTCGGTGCGTGCATCGTGCTGCTCTCGGCCCAGCCCCGCGGTGAGCTGTGGGTGATCGCCTTCATCCTGGTGGTCGTCGCCGTCGACACGGGTGCGTACGCCACCGGGCTCAACCTCGGCAAGCACCCGATGGCGCCGCGGATCAGCCCGAAGAAGACCTGGGAGGGCTTCGCGGGATCGGTCGCCGCGAGCATCCTGGTCGGCATCGTGGTGACCTGGCTCATGCTCGGTCTGCCCTGGTGGACCGGCATCGTCCTCGGTGTCCTCATCTCGGGCTCCGCCACGCTCGGCGACCTGACCGAGTCGATGATCAAGCGCGACCTCGGCATCAAGGACATCTCGTCGTTCCTGCCCGGGCACGGTGGGCTGCTCGACCGCATCGACAGCATCCTGCCGTCGGCGGCCGTGGCCTACGTGTTGTTCCTGGTGGTCGTCCACTGACCTGAGCGCCCGACGCCCTGTCGGACCGCGCGTCCAGGTGGCGCCATGGTCCGGTGCTGGCAGAATGTCGCCGTGGCCACGACCTTCCCCTCCGCAGACCGCAAGTCCCTCGGGTACGACGTCGACGAGGTCGAGCGGTTCCTCGAGGACGCCCGTCGTGCGTACACCGCGGGCGACACCGCTCCCGGCATCGAGGCGGTGAAGATCCGCAGGACCGCCTTCTCCATGCGCAAGGGCGGCTACTCCACGGCACACGTCGACGCCGCGCTCGAGCGCCTCGAGGACGCCTTCGCCGCTCGCGAGCGGGAGCGCGAGATCGCCGAGACGGGTCAGAAGGCCTGGTACGCCGAGGCCCGCGCCAAGGCGTCGGACGTCGTCGCGCGACTCGAGCGTCCCACCGGGCAGCGGTTCGCACGCACCAGCCCGCTCGGCACCGGCTACCACCCGAAGGACGTCGACGTCTTCGCGGAGCGGCTGGCGGGCTACTTCCGCGACGGCAAGCCGCTCAGCCTGACCGAGGTCCGGTCGGTGGTGTTCCGCCCGAAGCACGGCGGCTACCGCGAGGCGCAGGTGGACGCGCTGCTCGACGCGGTCGTCGAGGTCATGCTCGCCGTCCGCTGACGACGCGCGGGACACCGGTGCTTCTCTTCCCGTGACCGTTCCGTTATCCTGGACCCACTCATGGGCAGGCACACGGCAGACCTCAGCTCCGACCGCGGTACCCGCGAGCACCTCGACCGTCCGGTCGTCGGTGAGCGCCGCGCGGCACGCGACCGACTCCGCACGACGGGGCACTCGGTCCTCCACGCGACCCCGCGGGTCGAGACGGCAGCGCTGCCGTCGACACCGCTGGGCCCACCGGTGACGGCGCCGACCCCGGTCGCGACGTCCGCCGCACCGGCGACCGCTCCGGTCCTCGTCCGCGGACCGATCGCGCCGACCGGTGCTGCCAACCCGCGCATCGTCCAGCAGCGGCGCGCGGTCGCCGTACCGGCGAAGCCGAAGGCCGCCCGGACCCTCAACTCGTTCATGCGCGGACGCGCGACGATCCCGACGCTGTCGTTCTTCGCCGTCTTCGGCTTCGTCGGCGGCTCGCTGTTCAACCCGATGCAGCCCGACGTCGCCCAGGCCGCCGTCGTCGCCCCGGTGCTCGTCAAGGCGCCCGTGGAGCCGCAGCAGTTCACGGCACACGGCACGTACGCCGCGTTCGACGTGACGCGGGACGGCTACGGCGTCACGCTGCCGAAGCCCAAGGTCGAGGAGAAGCCGGCCGAAGCCACCAACGACCAGGCCGACCCGGCAGCGAAGAGCACGGCCGTCACGCCGTCGAACACGCTCGCGGCGACGGCCGCGACGCCGAACCCGGGCAGCGCGCAGGAGATCGCCCAGCAGATGGTCGCCGCACGCGGGTGGGGGAGCGAGCAGTTCAACTGCCTCGTGTCGCTGTGGAACAAGGAGTCGGGTTGGCGCGTCAACGCGTACAACCCGAGCGGTGCCTACGGCATCCCGCAGGCGCTGCCCGGCAGCAAGATGGCCACGGCCGGTGCGGACTGGCAGACGAACCCCGCGACGCAGATCACCTGGGGTCTCAACTACATCTCCGGCGTCTACGGCACCCCCTGCGGCGCGTGGGGCCACAGCCAGTCCTACAACTGGTACTGATCGGCAGTTCCGGGGTGCCGCGCAGCAACCGACCGCGGCGACCCCGTGGTCGTGGTCCCGAGCCGACCGAGGACGAGACCGGTCTCGACCGCCTCATGAGTTCGTGGAGGCGGACCGAGGTCCGTCGCGGTCGTACCTTCACCGTGCAACCGGTGTCCGCGGCGTCCGCACAGAAGGAGTACGTCTGTCCGGGCTGCGGCCTGGCCGTGCTGCCGGGTGTCGCGCACGTGGTGGTCTGGCGCGCGGACGGTGTGCTCGGGGACGACGCCGACCTGGCGTCCCGCCGACACTGGCACAACCACTGCTGGAGCATCGCATGAGCACCGAGATCCGCTCGAACACCGAGCTCCCCGCCCGACGTACCGACATCGAACTGGTGACGGACGACCACCTCACCCTCGTCGGCGAGCTCGCCGAGCCGCTCGACCGGCCTGCGCGGGGCACGCTCGTGACGCTCCACCCGCTGCCGACCGCGCACGGGTTCATGGACAGTCACGTGCTGAAGAAGGCGGCCTCGCGCCTGCCCGCGCTGGCCGACATCGCGGTGCTGCGGTTCAACTTCCGGTCGGTGACCTCGCCACGGGGCACGTCCGAGGGCGTCTTCGGTGACGGTGAGTCCGAGGGCTTCGACCTCCGCGCCGCCGTGCACGAGACCGTCGGACGCGGACTGCCGACCCCGTGGCTCCTCGGCTGGTCGTTCGGCACCGAGGTCGTCCTCAAGCACGGCATCGAACACGTCGCCGCGGGGAACGTCGCCGGCGTGGTGCTGCTGTCGCCCCCGCTGCACCGGACCTCGGACGACGAGCTCCGACGCTGGGCGGACGTGGACGTCCCGGTCGTCGCGCTGGTCCCGGAGCACGACGACTTCCTGCAGCCGGAGGACGCGGTCCGCCGCTTCGCCGTCGCGCCGAACGTGCGGGTCGTCCCCGTCGCGGGCGCGAAGCACCTGTGGGTCGGGGAACGGTACGTCCGCACGGTCCTCGACGCCGTCGCGGACCTCGTGGTCCCGGGCAGTGCGCCGCTGCCGACGCACCTCGACGACTGACCACACGGTCGGCGTCGCGACCGGGCTGACGCCACCGACCGGTCAGGGCCGGACGGCGACCGTGCCCCGCGAGCCGACCGTCCCGGGTGAGCGGGGAGCGCCACGGCTGGCGCGGGGGGACGCGACCCGGCCCGGAGGCGCGCGGTGCGCCTCCGGGCCGGGTCGCGGATGTCGTCCTCAGCGGGCGGTGGCGTCCTCGTCGAGGGCCTCGTCGTCCGCCGGCCGGCCGGCCGCCACGGGGGACTCGTCGAGGAGCCCGGTGGCGTGCGTGAGCACGCCGCGCAGGTTCTCCAGGTACCCGGCGACGGCGTCGCGCTCGGTGCGGATGGCGGCGAGCCGGTCCTCGGACTCGGCGATCGCCGCGGCCGACCGTTCCTCGGCCTCCGCGATCATCCGGTGGACTCGCTCCTGGGCGTCGCTGACGATGGTGCGTGCACGTTCCTGTGCCTGCGCGGTGCTCGTGCGCTCGAGGTCGTCGGCCTCCTGCTGCAGCCGCTCGGCGCGCTCCCGCGCCTCGGACGCGCGGCGGGTCGCCTCGGCGAGCTGCAGGTTGGCCTCGTCGAGGTACTTCTGCGTCTCGGCCACCGTCTCCTGGTGCTTCTGCAGGTAGTCCTGCTCGGCGTCGTCACGGCGGGCGGCGAGCTCGGACTCGAGCGCCGCGCGGGCCTCGTCGCGTTCTCGGGCGATCGCCGTGCGGACCTCATCGCGTTCCTGCTGCAGGTCGGCGCGCACCGTGTCGACCTCCTGCTGCAGCGCCGTGCGCTCGGCCTCGAGGTCGGAGAGCTCGGCCGTGCGGCGGTCGGCGATCTCGGTGTCGACCTCGGCGTGCTCCCGCTCGCGGCGCGCAGCGAGCTCGTCGGCGTGCTCGCGAGCGGCGCGCTCGGCGGCGGCGTCGGCCTCGGCGCGCTCGCGTTCGAGGCGGGCGCGGTGCTCCTCGAGTTCCGCGGCGATGCGGGCAGCGGTCTCCTCCACCAGGCGTGCGTTCTCGGCCCGGGTCTGCTCCTCGTCGACACGGAGCTGCGCACGGGCGGCCTCGAGCTCCTGGTCGAGGGCGGTGCGGGCCTCGGCTGCCTCGCGCTCCCAGCGTGCGCGGGCGGCACCGAGTTCGGCGTCGAGCTCACGACGACGGTCGCTGGTCTCCGCCTCGAGTGCGGCCCGGCCGCGCTCGACCTCGGACTCGAGCTCGGCCCGGCCGGTCTCGAGCGCGAGCTCGTGCGCTCGGCGCTGCTCGTCGCGCTCGCGCTGCCAGGCAGCGCGGCCCTCGGCGACCTCCCGCTCGAGGGCGGCGCGCCGCGTGGTCTCCTCGCGGTCGAGGTCCGCGGTGCGCCGGGCGTGGTCGGCCTCGAACACACTGCGTCGGTGCTCGGTCTCACGGTCGAGGTCGGCAGCGGCGCGACGGGCGTCCTCGGCCGCGCGCTGCGCGTCCTCGCGCAGCTCGGCGACCTCGCGCTCGACACGGGCACGCAGGGCATCGGTCTCGCGGATGGCGACCGAGCGGACCTCGGCGGCCTCGGTGACGGCTGCACCCCGGACGGCGGCGGCCTCGTTGCGGGCGTCCTGGGTCAGCAGGCCGGCCTCGGCACGGGCACGCTCGATCGTGTCGGACGACTCGGCCCGGGCGCGGGTGAGCTCGTCGGTCGCACGGGAGCGGGCGTCCTCGAGGGTCTCCGACGCCTCCTGCCGGGCTTCGCGGAGCAGACGCTCGGCCTCGTGCCGACTCGATGCGCGGAGCCGCTGGGCGTCGATGTCCGCCTGGCTGATGAGTCGGGTCGACTGCTCCTCGGCCACGCGCAGGGTGGACTCGAGGCGGGTGCCGAGCCCGCTGTAGGTCGGGGTGCCGGCCTCGTCGAGCTCGCCCTGCAGGTCCGCGACACGCGCCTGCAGGAGACGGATCTCCTTGGCGGCCTCGGCGCGGTCGGTGTTCGACTTGATGAGTTCGCGGCGGAGCTCGTTCACCGAGCGGTCCACCTCGTCGCGGCGGTACCCGCGCAGCTCGGTCCCGAACTCGGCCTCGTCGTTCGCCACGTGTTGCTCCTGGGGGTCGGCGGAGGGCCAGCCCTTGGCCCGCGGACGAGTCTAGTGGCGGCCCACCGGTGCCGACTGAGCCCGTGGACAGCGGTGGGGGATGCGATGTCCAGGGTGCCTCGCTATCCTGGAGCGCTGATTCGCGCGCCGATCCCCCCACCCCCGGCGCGGTAGGGAGAAGATCCGTGCGATTCGTCCTGGCGATCGTCAGTTTCGTCATCGGTCTGCTGCTCGTCGGTCTCGCGGTCGGGCAGCGCACCGTGTTCGCGCCACCCTCGTCGCTCGTCGCGGAGTCGTCGAGCGCGGCCTCGGCCCCGGTGACCGTGATCCCGGGGTCGACGCTCAACGCGAACCCCGGGTACCAGCGCATCGATGTCTCGGGTTCCGGGACGGTGTTCGCGGCCTACGGCAGGACCGCCGACGTCGACGCGTGGATCGGTGACGCGAAGCACACCACCCTGCGCTTCGACGCCGAGCAGGACCGCCTGGTCGGCCGCACGACGGGATCGGCCGACTCCGTGCCGGACCCGAAGGGCAGCGACCTCTGGTACCAGGAGTGGGACGGTGCGGGGCGGTTCACCGTCCGGTTGCCCGCCGACGTCTCGGTCGTGGTGCTCGCCGACGGGTCCGACGCCGCGCCGACCGACGTGTCGGTGACCTGGCCGCGGGACACCGCGACGCCCTCCGTCGGTCCGCTCCTCGTCGCGGGCGGACTCTTCCTGGTCGGTGGCGTCGCGCTGCTGGTCTGGGCGTTCCTGCACCAGCGTCGTGGTCGTGGTCCGCGTCGCCGCAGCGGTGGGTCGCGTCCGCCGCGCGTGCGGGCGTCGCGTCGTGCAGCCGCCGCGGGGGCACAGGTGCCGGTCCGCGGTCGTCGTGGCCGTCGTTCCCTGGTGGCCGTGCCGATCGTGCTCGTTGGGGCGCTCGGTCTCGCGGGCTGCTCGTCGGACTACTGGCCGCAGGGCGGTGGCTCCGGCGCCACCCCGACGCCGACCGCCTCGGCCACCGGCGCCGCGGACTCGACCGAACCGACCGCTGCGACCGAGCAGCAGATCCGCCGGATCGTCGAGCGGGTCGCCGAGGTCGCGTCGAAGGCCGATGCCGACCGTGACGCGACGCTGCTCGAGACCCGCTTCACCGGGGCCGCCCTCGACTTCCGCAAGGCGAACTACGCGATCCGCGAGAAGGACACCGACGTCGAGACGCCGCCCGCGATCTCGGCCGGTCAGGTCTGCGTGGCACTCCCGCAGCAGACCGACAGCTGGCCGCGCACGATCTTCACGGTCGTCGCCGAGGACTGCTCCGCGAAGACCGCTCCGCAGGCCCTCACCCTGGTGCAGGACAGCGCGCGCGACGACTACAAGGTCGCCTACGACGTGTCGCTCGAGGCCGCTGCGGAGATCCCGAGCCTGGCGCCGACGTCGATCGGTGCGGCACGGCTCGCCGGGGACACGAAGCTCCTGCGCATGGCACCCGACGACATCGCGGCCGCGTACGGCGACGTGCTGGCGAAGGACTCCGACAGCGACTCCGCCTCGCTCTTCGCCTCCGACGGCGACGGTCTGCGCTCGACGATCGGCAAGGCGTACAAGGACAAGAAGGCCGAGTCGCTGCCGGACACCGCGAAGATCGAGTACTCGTCCGAGGTGCCCGACGACGGCGCCGTGGCGATCGCCACGGACGGTGCGGGTGCGCTCGTGTCGGCCTCGCTCGACGAGGTCGAGAAGGTGACCCCGACCGCGGCCGGCGCCGAGGTCAACACCGAGGGGGCGGTCAAGGCCCTCTCCGGCGTCGACTCGAGCACGAAGGGGATCAGCGCGACGTACAGCGTCCAGCTGCTGTTCTCCGTGCCGCCGGTCGGCAGTGATGAGAAGGTGGTCCTGCTCGGGTTCACGCAGGGCCTGACCGCAGCGAGTGAGGTGCAATGACCAACGTCCCCCCGACCCCGTCCGGTCTCCGCGGAGCCGTCGACCTGTCGTCCCTCGTCGACCGCGCTCAGCGGCCGACGCAGCAAGCGGGTGCTCCCGCCGGAGGCCCGGGCGCAGCCGCGGGCACCGGCGGCGCCGGCGCCGCTGCCGTGCCGGGCGGCGTCCCGGCGACCGGTGCCGGTCCCGATGCCGACCTGACCGTCCCGTCGCTCGTCATCGACGTCACCGACCAGAGCTTCCAGGACGTCCTGCAGCTCTCGTCCGTCGTCCCGGTGATCGTCGACATCTGGGCGGAGTGGTGCGGGCCGTGCAAGCAGCTCTCGCCGATCCTCGAGCAGCTGACCGCGGAGTACGACGGTCGCGTGGTGCTCGCCAAGGTCGACGCGGACACCAACCCGCAGCTCGTGCAGGCGTTCCAGGCGCAGTCGATCCCGACCGTGGCCGCCGTGATCGGTGGTCGGCCGCTCGGACTCTTCGTCGGCGCGCTGCCCGAGGCGCAGGTGCGCGACGTCTTCGAGCAGGTCGTCGCCGCTGCCGAGCAGAACGGCGTGACCGGTCGGGTCACCGTCGACGGCGCTGCCGAGACGGAGCCCCAGGGCGAGCCCGCTCCCGAGCCGCTGCCGCCGCACCACCAGGCAGCGTACGACGCCATCGAGCGGGGCGACTACGCCGCCGCCGTGCAGGAGTACAAGACCGCGATCGCGCAGGACCCGAACGACCAGATGGCCGTCGCCGGGCTCGCGCAGGTCTCGTTGCTCGACCGGTTGAACGGTCGCACGGCCGACGAGCTCCGCAGTGCCGCGGCCGCGGCGCCGCAGGACGTCGAGGCGCAGATGGCCGTCGCCGACCTGGACGTCAGCGGAGGGCACGTCGAGGACGCCTTCGGGCGGCTGCTCGACCTGGTCCCGACGGTGTTCGGTGCGGACCGTGAGACGCTGCGCGTCCGGCTCGTCGAGTACTTCGAGCTGATCGGGGTGGACGACCCGCGTGTGGCCGCGGCACGGCGCCGTCTGGCGAGCGCACTGTACTGACCAACGCGCCACCGTCGGCCGGTACGAGACGCCGGCGTCAGTGCGAGACGCCGCAGGAACCACGAGACGCCCCCGGGAACGGGGGCGTCTCCTGTGTTCGGGGGCGTCTCGCGCGGCGTGCACCGCGGACGACACGGGCGGACGACGGACGGGAGGCCCGGTGCCAGCTGGCACCGGGCCTCCCGTCCGTCCCGTGGTCGCGTCCGCGCGGCGGCGGGGTCAGTCGGCCAGTCGCAGCCAGACCGCACCCAGCGGCGGGACCACCAGGTGGGCCGAGGCCGGGCGGCCGGCCCACGGCGTCTCGTCGGCCGTGACCGAACCCATGTTGCCGACACCGGACCCGCCGTACTCCGTGGCGTCGGTGTTGAGCACCTCGTGCCAGGTGCCCGCAGCGGGCAGCCCGAACCGGCGCTCGACGGGTACCCCGGAGAAGTTCACGAAGACCGCGAGGCGGTCGTCGCCGTCCTTCCGGAGGAACCCGAGCGTCGAGTGCGGCGCGTCGCCGCCCTCGATCCACTCGAAGCCCTCGGGGGAGGAGTCGTGCGTCCACAGCGCCGGGGTCTCCTTGTAGACGCGGTTCAGCGACGCCACGAGGTCCTGCACGCCGAGGTGTCCCGGATCGTCGAGGAGCCACCAGTCCAGCCCCCGGGCCTCGGACCACTCCGACGGCTGGGCGAACTCCTGGCCCATGAAGAGCAGTTGCTTGCCGGGGTGCGCCCACATGAACGCGAGGTAGGCCCGGACGTTCGCGAGCTTCTGCCACTCGTCGCCGGGCATCTTCCCGTAGAGCGAGCCCTTCCCGTGCACGACCTCGTCGTGGCTGATCGGCAGGGTGAACTGCTCACTGAAGGCGTAGACCAGCGAGAACGTGATCTCGTCGTGGTGGTACGCGCGGTACGCCGGGTCACGCTCGATGTACTGCAGCGAATCGTGCATCCAGCCCATGTTCCACTTCTGGCCGAAGCCGAGCCCGCCGGCGCTCGTCGGCTGGGTGACCCCGGGCCACGAGGTGCTCTCCTCGGCGATCATCACGATGCCGGGGTAGCGCTTGTAGGCCGTGGCGTTCGTCTCCTGCAGGAACGAGATCGCCTCGAGGTTCTCGCGACCGCCGTGGATGTTCGGCAGCCACTCGGTGCGGGAGTAGTCGAGGTACAGCATCGAGGCCACGGCGTCGACCCGCAGGCCGTCGATGTGGAACTCCTCGAACCAGTAGAGCGCGTTCGCCACCAGGAAGTTGCGGACCTGCGGGTGCCCGAAGTCGAACACGAAGGTGCCCCAGTCGAGCTGCTCACCGCGACGCGGATCCGGGTGCTCGAACAGCGCGTAGCCGTCGAACTTCGCGAGTGCCCACTCGTCCTTCGGGAAGTGTCCCGGTACCCAGTCCATGATCACGCCGATGCCGGCGCTGTGCAGGCGGTCGATCAGGTAGCGCAGGTCGTCCGGCGTGCCGAAGCGCGCGGTCGGAGCGTAGTACCCGGTGACCTGGTAGCCCCACGAGCCACCGAACGGGTGCTCGGCGAGCGGCAGGAACTCGACGTGGGTGAACCCGAGGTGCTGCACGTGGCCGATGAGCGCATCGGCGGCCTCGCGGTAGGAGAGCCCGGGGCGCCACGATCCGAGGTGCACCTCGTAGACGCTCATCGGCGCATCGTGGGTCGTCGTCTGCGCTCGACGCGCCATCCAGGCGGTGTCGCCGTCGGACCACGTGTGGTCGGAGGCGGTGACGACCGAGGCGGTCAGCGGCGGGACCTCGGTGCGTCGGGCGAACGGGTCCGCTCGCTCGACCCAGCCGGAGTCGGTGAGGATCTGGAACTTGTACCGCTGCCCGACGAGGGCGCCGGGCCAGAAGAGCTCCCACACGCCGAGGTCGTTCAGGCGACGCATCGCGGTGGTGCGGCCCTCCCACCCCTCGAAGTCCCCGATCACGCGGACGGCGGTGGCGCGGGGTGCCCACACGGTGAACGCGACGCCGTCGACGCCGTCGACGGTGCGGACGTGCGCGCCGAGGTGCTGCCAGAGCTGCTCGTCACGGCCCTCGCCGAGCAGGTGGAGGTCGAGCTCGCCGATGGTCGGCGCGAAGCGGTAGGCGTCGTCGGTGGTCCACGTCGCGTCGTCGGCGTCGGTGGACTCGTCGAGGTCGTAGTCGGCCTCGACGCGGTACCGACCGAGCGTGCCGGTCGTGGCGCCCGCCCAGAGACCGTCGCCCTCGTGGGTCAGTTCGACGTCGTCGCCGTCGGGGCGCACGATGCGGACGGCCGTCGCGAGGTGCCGGACGACGCGCACGCTCGTGCCCCCGTCCACCGGGTGCGGACCGAGCACGTCGTGCGGCTGGGACCAACGGCCCTCGGCCACCTGCTGGCGGAGCCAGTCCTCGACCGGCGCCGGCCGGGGAGCCGCTCCCGAGGTCGGGGCGACGTCGGAGCCGCCGGCGGGCGCTACGTGCTGCGGTGCTGCGTGCTGCGGTGCCGCGGGCTGTGGTGCTGCGGACTCGGGTGCTGGGACGAGGTCCGCCGCGGTCGCCGTCGCTCCCGGTGCCGCCGAGCGTCCGCCCTCGGAGAGCGGTGCGTCCGCGCCGTCCGCCGACAGACCGGTCGGGTCCGTGTGCTCCGGACCGGTCGGTGCCGGGGAGCCGTCACGAGCTGCGCCGGCGAGGGTCGCCGACTCCGGGACCCCGCGGTCCGGCGTCTCCTTCGCCACGGGCGCGGCGCCGGGGAGGTCCTCGTGCGGTGCCGAGACCCGAGGCTCGTACCGGGGGGCCGGTTGGTCGGCCGGCCGGACCACGCCTGGGGCACGGGAGCGGGTCACGGGCGGCGGCGGGGGCGGCACCGGCGGGACGCTCGGCCCCTGGCCTCGGTCCGGGGTGGCGGGGGTGGGACGGTCGGAGCCCATCGGCGGGGTCCCCTTCGGGTCGCTGTCGGTCATCGGACGGGTCCCTCCACGACGAGCAGGTGCACGGGCTCCTGGAAGGCGTCGAGGCGGACGTAGTTGGACGAACCCCACTCCCAGCGCTGCCCGGTGACGACGTCGCGGACGACGAACGGCTGCTCGTTCGGCAGCCCGAGCGCGGCGAGGTCGAGGTGCACGGTGGTCTCGCGCGCCGAGTGCGGGTCGACGTTCGCGACGACGATCACCGTGTCCGCGCGGCCCGACCGGATGAACTCGGCGGGCAGGTGCTTCGAGTAGACGACGATCGCCGGGTCCTCGGCGTCGTGGACGTGCAGGTTCCGGAGCTGACGCAGCGCGGGGTGGGCCTGACGGAAGCGGTTGAGCATCGTGACGTACGGCGCGAGGCTCGCGCCCTCGGCCTCGGCCAGGGCGAAGTCGCGCGGCTTGTACTCGTACTTCTCGTTGTCGATGTTCTCCTCGGACCCCGGGCGTGCGACGTCCTCGAAGAGCTCGTACCCGGCGTACATGCCCCAGGTCGGCGCCCCGGTCGCGGCGAGCGCGGCGCGCACCTTGTAACCGGCGCGACCGCCGAACTGCAGGTACTCGGTGAGGATGTCGGGGGTGTTCACGAAGAGGTTCGGGCGCAGGTAGGCGCTCGTCTCGTGGCTGAGCTCGGAGAAGTAGTCCTCGATCTCCTCCTTCGTGTTCCGCCACGTGAAGTACGTGTACGACTGCTGGAACCCGGCCTCGGCCAGGGCGCGCATCATCGCCGGGCGGGTGAAGGCCTCGGCGAGGAACACCGTGTCCGGGTGCTGGTCGCGGACCTCGCGGATGACGCGTTCCCAGAACCAGAGCGGCTTGGTGTGCGGGTTGTCGACGCGGAAGATGCGGATCCCGAACGCGATCCAGTGCTCGAGGACCCGCAGGACCTCGGTGACGATGCCCTCGGGGTCGCTGTCGAACTGGATCGGGTAGATGTCCTGGTACCGCTTCGGCGGGTTCTCGGCCGTGGCGATCGACCCGTCCGCCCGGACCGTGAACCACTCGGGGTGCTGGTCCACCCACGGGTGGTCGGGGGAGCACTGGAGTGCGAAGTCGAGCGCGACCTCCATCCCGCTGTTCTTCGCCGTCTCGACGAAGACGCGGAAGTCGTCCTCGGTGCCGAGGTCGGGGTGGATCGCGTCGTGCCCGCCCTCGGGACCACCGATCGCCCACGGGCTGCCCGGGTCGTGCGGTCCCGGGGTGAGCGTGTTGTTCGGGCCCTTGCGCGCCGTGGTGCCGATCGGGTGGATCGGCGGGAGGTAGACCACGTCGAAGCCCATGCGCGCGACGGCCGGGAGCCGGCGGGCCGCGGTGCGGAAGTCGCCGCTCCTCCACGAGCCGTCGGCGTTCTTCTTCGCCCCTTCGCTGCGGGGGAAGAACTCGTACCAGGCGCCGACGCCCGCGCGCTGCCGCTCGACGTCGAGGAGCTGCGTGGGGGAGTGCGTCCGGAGCGAGGTCAGCGGGGAGTCCTCGACCTCACCCGTGATGCGCGGGTCGTCGACGGCCGTGAGGCGCTCGGTCGGCTCGAGGTCGGTGTCCCGCAGCTGCTCGGCCGCGCGGACGGCGGCGCTGGAGTCGGTCTCGGCGGCGAGTCGGTCGAGCAGGACGGCGCCGTCGAGGAGCGTCGCCTCGGTGTCGACACCGGCGGCGATCTTGAGCCGGGCGGCGTGCAGCCACGTCGCCCAGTCGTCGGAGAACGACTCGACGTGCCACGTCCAGACGCCGACGTGGTCGACCTGCACGGTGGCCTCGTAGCGGTCCGTGCCGGGGGCGCCGAGCAGCATCGGCACGGTGCGTGTGCCGCCGTCCGGGCGTTCGAGCACGAGGTCGGCGCCGATGATCCCGTGGCCCTCGCGGAAGACGGTCGCGCCGAACGTGATCACCTCGCCGTCGAACGCCTTGCCCGGGAACCCGTTCGGGGTCGTCGGCGCGAGCTGGGTGATCGGGATGCGTCCGATCTTCGGTCGGCGGGGTCGATCTGCGGTGGCCACGGAGGCGACGCTACCCGGCCGGAGCGCTCGCGTTCCCCGGAACGCGTTCCCTGTGCAGTGTCGGGCGCGTCACACGGCCTGTGCAGGACGCGCACGTGCGGGCTCCGTCGCCCGTTCCTTCCCCGGACGGGCGCGCGGAGGGCCACGACCGCCCTACGCCACCTCGAAGACGTGGATGCCGGGGCCGTACGCGGTGAAGACCTGCCCGCCCGGCCGGAGCCGCTCGTGGTCGCGGTGCTTCTCGCTCGACCAGGCCAACCGGTACCCGAGCACGTCCTGGCGCGCCGGCAGCGTCAGGTCCCGCGTCCGCCCGCTGCCGTGCACGACCACGAGCACCCGGTCGAACGGCTCGTGCTCCGGGGTCGACTCGGCGAAGTACTGCACGACCCGGTGGATGGGTTGGTCCCACCCCTCGGGGGTCATCGGCTGCCCGTCCGGTCCGTACCACGCCATGCGCGACGCTCCGGGCGTCTCCCGCCCCTCGACCCCGAAGCGCGTCGGCCGGAGCGCCGGGTGCGCTGCGCGCAGCCGCGTGAGCGCCGCGACCGCCTCGGTCATCGCCTCGGCGTCCTCGTCGTCCGACCAGTCGACGGCGGTCAGGTCGTCGGACACGACGTAGGCGTTGTTGTTGCCGTGCTGCGTCCTGCTGCGCTCGTCGCCGGCGGTCAGCATCGGGATGCCCGCCGAGAGCATCAGGGTGCCGACGAGGTTCCGCATCGACCGGCCCCGGGCGGCACGCACCCCGCGGTCGGCCGTGTCGCCCTCGATCCCGTGGTTGAACGAGCGGTTGTCGTCGGACCCGTCCCGCCCGTCCTCGCCGTTCGCCTCGTTGTGCTTGCGGTCGTGCGAGACGAGGTCGAGCAGCGTGAAGCCGTCGTGGGCCGTGACGAAGTTGACGCTCGCGAGGGGGCCGCGCTCCTGGCCGAAGGTGCCGCGGGACCCGGTGAGCGCCTCGGCGAGCCGACCGATGCCCGCCTGCGGGGTGCCGTTCCGGCGTTCCTCGGCGACGTCGGTCAGCCAGAACTGGCGGACGGTGTTCCGGAACCCGTCGTTCCACTCGCTCGTGCCGGGGCCGAACGCCCCCGTGCGCCACCCGTCGGGACCGACGTCCCACGGCTCGGCGACGACGAGCACGTCCTGCAGGTCCGGGTGCTGCCGGATGCGCTCGAGCAACGGGTGCGCCGGGTCGAACACGTGGTGCTCGTCGCGGGCGAGCGCCGCCATCAGGTCGAACCGGAACCCGTCGACCTGCACCTCGCGCGCCCAGTAGCGCAGGCTCTCGACGACCATGTCCGCGGTGGCCTCGACCGAGGTGTCGAGCGTGTTCCCGCAGCCGGTGGTGTCGTAGTACGACGCACCGTCCTCGGTCCAGCGGTACCGCCCCGCCCCGTCGATGCCGCGCAGCGAGGTGGTGGGTCCGCCGGTGCCCTCCTCGGCGGTGTGGTTGTAGACGACGTCGAGCAGCACCTGGATGCCCGCCTCGTGCAGGAGTCGCACCATGCCCTTGAACTCGCGGAGCACCGCGGAGGCACCCGCGGCACGGGCGTCCGACGAGGCGTGGGCCGCGTGCGGTGCGAAGAACCCGAGGGTGTTGTAGCCCCACGCGTTCTCGCGACCGGCGTCCCGGAGCCACGCCTCGGTGTCGAACGCGTGCACGGGCAGCAGCTCGAGGGTCGTCACGCCGATGCGGCGCAGGTGGGCGATGGTGCTCGGGTGCGCGACGCCGGCGTACGTCCCGCGCAGGTGCTCGGGGACGTCGGGGTTCGCAGCGGTGAGCGTGCGGACGTTCGCCTCGTACACGACGGTCCGGTCCAGGGGGACGTCGGGCTTCGGCACACCGCCCCAGTCGAAGGCATCGTCGACCACGACGCTCGTCCACCGTGGGCCGCCGCTCCCAGCGACCGTCGCCGCGGGGACGATGCCACGCGCGTACGGGTCGAGCAGCGGTCGCGCGGGGTCGAACGCGTGGCGGGGTCCGTCCGGACCGTCGACGAGCAGGTGGTACCGATCGCCCGGCCGCACGTCCGGCGTCTCCGCCGCCCACCGGTCGGTGCCGTCGGTCCGCGACAGGACGTGGCGGGTCTCGACACCGTCGGCGTCGACGACCACGAGGGTCACCGCGGTCGCGGAGGCGGAACGCACCGAGAAGCGGGGCACGCCGTCACCGAGGCGGAAGCCGGGGGTCTCGTCGATCGCGGTGCGGTGCATGACGACCAGGGTACGAGGGGCCGGAGGTATCCTGTGAACGCACACGGAAGGGGCGCAGTCATGCCGGTCTACCTCGACCACGCGGCGACGACGCCCATCCTGCCCGCGGCGCTCGCCGCGTTCACCCGGGCCCTGGCCACGGTGGGCAACCCGTCGTCGATCCACAGCGCCGGCCAGCGCGCGAAGATGCTGCTCGAGGACGGTCGCGCCGCGGTCGCCCGGTCGCTCGACGCGGAGCCGGTCGAGGTCGTCTTCACCTCCGGCGGCACCGAGAGCATCAACCTCGCGGTCAAGGGGCTGTACTGGGCGCGGCAGCAGGACCGTCCGCGGCCGCGCATCGTCGTGCCGGCGGGCGAGCACCACGCCACCGTCGACACGGTCGAGTGGCTCGAGCGCCACGAGGGCGCCGTCGTCGACGTGGTCCCGCTGGACGCGCAGGGTCGCGTCGACCTCGTCGGCCTGGAGGCACGGCTCGCCGACGCCTCGGACGTCGCCCTGGTCACGTTCCTGTGGGCGAACAACGAGGTCGGGACCCTGCAGCCGGTCGACCGCATCGTCGAGCTGGCGCACGCCGCCGGTGTGCCGGTGCACAGCGACGCCGTCGCGGCGTACGGGCAGGTCCCGGTGTCGTTCGCGGCCTCCGGCCTCGACGCGCTCAGCGTGTCGGCGCACAAGATCGGTGGGCCGGTCGGGATCGGCGCGCTGGTCCTCGGGCGCCGTGCGACGGTCGAGCCGCTCATCCACGGCGGTGGCCAGCAGCGACAGGTCCGCAGCGGGACGCAGGACGCCCCGGCGGCGGCGGCCTTCGGGGTCGCCGCCGACGCCGGGCTGCACGACGCGTCGGCCCTGCGCGACCGGCTCGTCGCGGGGGTCCTGGAACGCGTCCCGACCGCCGTGCTCATGGGCGACCCGGTCGACCGGCTCCCCGGCAACGCCCACTTCACCTTCCCCGGGTGCGAGGGCGACTCGCTGCTGTTCCTGCTCGACGCGGCCGGGGTCGCCGTGTCGACCGGGTCCGCCTGCCAGGCCGGCATTCCCGAGGCGTCGCACGTGCTGCTCGGCATGGGCCTGTCCGAGGACGAGGCCCGCGGCGCCCTGCGCATCACGCTCGGGCACACCTCGACCGAGGCCGACGTCGACGCCTTCCTCGCCGCGCTGCCCGACGCGGTCGCCCGGGCCGGCGCAGCCGGCCTGGCGTCCCGGACGCCTCTGCTCGGACGCTGAGCGACCAGGTCCCCACGGCTCTCCACAGCGGCCACCTGCCGGACGCGAGCCCACACGGCGCAGTGCGGCGAGCCTCCCGGCCGGTGGGCACCGGTAGGATCGGTGACCATGGTCGAACTTGACTTCACCGAGCAGCTGTCCGCCCTCCGCGAGACCTTCGGCAACATCCGCTCGGTCGTCGACGTCGACCGGCTCCAGCGCGAGATCGCCGAACTGAGCGAGCAGGCGGGTGCCCAGGACCTGTGGGACGACGTCGAGCACGCGCAGCAGGTGACGAGCGCGCTCTCGCACAAGCAGGCCGAGCTCCGGAAGATGACCGACACCGAGCAGCGCATCGACGACCTCGAGGTCCTCGTCGAGATGGCGAACGAGGCCGACGACGCCGACTCCGCGGCCGAGGCGCAGGACGAGCTCAAGGCCATCCAGAAGACCATGGGCGACCTCGAGGTGCAGACCCTCCTCGACGGCGAGTACGACGAGCGCCCCGCGGTGATCACGATCCGCGCCGGTGCCGGCGGTGTCGATGCGGCGGACTTCGCCGAGATGCTCCTCCGCATGTACCTGCGCTACGCCGAGCAGCACGGCTTCAAGACCACCGTCATGGACACCTCCTACGCGGAGGAAGCGGGCATCAAGTCCGCGACGTTCGAGGTCGACGCGCCGTACGCCTTCGGCACGCTCTCGGTCGAGGCCGGCACGCACCGCCTCGTCCGCATGTCGCCGTTCGGTGCCGCGGGCAAGCGCCAGACCTCGTTCGCCGCGGTCGAGGTCATCCCGCTCATGCCGGAGACCGCGGTCATCGACATCCCGGAGAACGACATCCGGGTCGACGTGTTCCGGTCCTCCGGCCCCGGTGGCCAGTCGGTCAACACCACCGACTCCGCCGTCCGCCTGACCCACCTGCCGACCGGCACCGTCGTGTCCATGCAGAACGAGAAGTCGCAGATCCAGAACCGCGCAGCCGCCATGCGCGTGCTGCAGTCGCGCCTGCTGCTCCTGAAGAAGGAGGAGGAGAACGCGAAGAAGAAGGAGCTCGCCGGCAACATCACGGCGAGCTGGGGCGACCAGATCCGCTCGTACGTCCTCGCGCCGTACCAGATGGTCAAGGACCTCCGGAGCGAGCACGAGGTCAACAACCCGTCGTCGGTGTTCGACGGGGACCTGGACGGCTTCATCAACGCGGGCATCCGCTGGCGCAAGCAGGGCGACGATTCCTGAGCGAGCTCGCGGGGGAGTCGAGCCGCGCGCCTCGGTTGACTTCCGGCCCACCCGACCTAGCCTGATCCGGTCATGATCAAATTCGACCAGGTCACCAAGGTCTACTCGGGCAACCCGAGTCCCGCGCTCGACGACCTCTCCCTCGAGATCCTCAAGGGTGAGTTCGTCTTCCTCGTCGGCGCGTCCGGCTCCGGCAAGTCGAGCTTCCTCCGTCTCGTGCTCAAGGAGGAGAAGCCGACCCGCGGGCAGATCCACGTGCTCGGCCAGCGCCTCGGCGCGCTGTCGTCGCGCAAGGTCCCGTACTTCCGCCGCAACCTCGGTGTGGTCTTCCAGGACTTCCGGCTCCTGCCGAACAAGAACGTCTTCGACAACGTCGCGTTCTCGCTCCAGGTGATCGGCAAGAGCAAGGGCTTCATCAGCGAGGCCGTCACCGACGTGCTCAAGCTCGTCGGCCTGGCCGGCAAGGCCACCCGGATGCCGCACGAGCTCTCCGGCGGTGAGCAGCAGCGCGTCGCGATCGCCCGTGCGGTCGTCAACAAGCCGGCGATCCTGCTGGCCGACGAGCCCACCGGCAACCTCGACCCGACCACCTCGGCGGGCATCATGGCGCTCCTCGAACGCATCAACCAGGGAGGCACCACCGTGCTCATGGCGACGCACGACGCCAGCATCGTGAACCAGATGCAGCGCCGGGTCATCGAGCTCTCGAACGGCACCGTCCTGCGCGACGAGCAGTCCGGCGGGTACCAGACGCAGGCGCTGCCGATCCAGCGCGGCTCCGGCGTCTCGAACACGACCGGCATCCAGACGATCCCGGGGCTCATCCGATGAGGCTCGGGCTCGTCATGTCCGAGGTCGGCTCGGGCCTGCGGCGCAACGCGTCGATGGTGGTCTCGGTCGTCCTGGTGACCTTCATCTCGCTCACCTTCGTGGGCACGGCGATCCTGCTGCAGATGCAGATCAACCAGATGAAGGGGTACTGGTACGACCGGGCGCAGGTCGCGGTGTACCTGTGCACCGACACCGACACCACCGGCAACTGCACCGGTGCCAAGGCGACCGAGGACCAGCGCGAGCAGGTCCAGGCGCAGCTCGACTCGTCCACCCTGAAGCCGTACATCGAGAAGACGTACTACGAGGACCAGGACCAGGCGTTCACGCGGTTCAAGGAGCAGTTCAAGGACTCGCCCGCGACCGAGTTCGTGAAGCCGGAGTACCTCAACGAGACCTTCTGGGTGAACCTGAAGAACCCGTCGCAGGCGGACGTGCTCGTCGAGAGCCTGTCGAAGGTCGCCGGCGTGCAGAGCGTCGTCGACCAGCGCGGGTACCTGCAGCCGATCTTCAACCTGCTCAACGCATCGTCGTACACGGCGATCGGCATCGCGTCGCTGATGCTCGTGGCGGCCGTGCTGCTCATCGCGACCACCATCCGACTCTCGGCGTTCAGCAGGCGACGCGAGCTCGGCATCATGCGCCTGGTCGGGGCGTCGAACCGGTTCATCCAGACACCCTTCGTGCTCGAGGGGGTGATCGCCGCCGCGATCGGAGCGGTGCTCGCCGGTGGCGCGATCACCGCGGTGGTCTGGTTCTTCGTCCGGAACTACCTGGCGCAGCGGTTCTCCGGCACCGCCTTCATCGGCATGAGCGACGCGGCCGTGGTCGTGCCCGCGGTGATCGTGATCGGCGTGCTCCTGGCCGGGGTCTCGGCGCTCATCGCGATCCGCCGGTACCTGCGCGTCTGACCCGGCCCGGGCGGCGGTCGATCGTCCGGCGCGAGGCTCGCCGTGGCGGACATCTTCGCGGTGGTCCTGCCATGAACGTGTCCGCCTGCGCGAGCCTGGGGTTGCCGGCGCACCGCGGCGCGCCGGGAAGGTGCGCCGCGGTCGTCGTGTTCACTAGGCTGTAGGGCTGCGCAGCAGCACCGGGGCCCGTGCCCGGTCACGAAGGGAGTCACCATGGCGAAGGAACGCGGCGAGAAGATCGTGGCGACCAACCGTCGCGCGCGCCACGACTACCTGATCGAGGACACGTACGAGGCGGGCATGGTGCTCTCGGGTACCGAGGTGAAGTCCCTCCGCGAGGGGCGGGCCTCACTCGTCGACGGCTACGCGTTCATCGACGGTGGCGAGGCCTGGCTCGACTCCGTGCACATCCCCGAGTACACCGAGGGGACGTGGAACAACCACGCGCCGCGGCGGAAGCGCAAGCTCCTCCTGCACAAGCAGCAGATCGTGAAGATCTCGCACAAGACCGCGCAGGGCGGGTACACGCTCGTGCCGATGAAGATCTACTTCCACGACGGCCGGGCGAAGGTCGAGATCGCGGTCGCCAAGGGCAAGCGCGAGTTCGACAAGCGTCAGGCCCTGCGCGAGAAGACCGACAAGCGCGAGGCCGAGCGCGCCATGCGCTCGCGCAACCGCCTCGGCGAGTGAGCGCGGCGGGGTGAGCCCTCGGCGAACGTCGGTGGCGTCGTCCAGCACACCCCGCTAGGCTGGGGTCCGCTCCTCACGGGGAGCATTGGCAACTCAACAGCGTGACAGCGGCTCGCACGTCACGGCCCGTACGGGGATGATCGGTTTCGACATTGCCTGTGTGCCGACGGGAAGCGGGCCGAGGACCCACGGTCATCTCGTGAACGATCCGTGGAAAACAACAAGTGCCAATTCCAAGCGCACTGACTTCGCTCTCGCTGCGTAAGCAGCCCAGCACATGAAGTCCGTCGGCCAGGTGATCGTCTTCTAACCTGAGTTCCGGCGTCATCCAGAGGACTTGCTGCACGGTTGCGCCTCAGGGCCGTGCGGGACTTGCACTGAGACTGGGCCCGTCGTCCTAGAAGCCGGTAGCAAAGGACGGGGCCGAGCAGAACGACTCATCCGGATACGCCCGTAGAAGACGTCGAACCGCAGCGATGGACGGGGGTTCGATTCCCCCCATCTCCACCAACGCCGTACCGTCGAGCCGCTGTCGCGCTGATCGAACCGAGATCGCCACCCGAACGCCCCGTCGTCGTCCCCCAGGACGGCGCCGGGGCGTTCGTCGTTCCCCCGGGGTCCCGGACTACTGTCCGGAGCGAGCGCGGGGCTGGTCCTGCGTCGACCCGACCGGGAGGGCAGCACGTGGTGCAGGAGATCGCGATCCGAGTCCGTCTGCGCGAGCAGGACCGTCTGGGACTGGCGGAGTACGAGCGGATCGTGGGGTCCGTCGCGACCGTCGCCGCCGTCGTCGCCTGGCTGCCGACGCCCGGGTCACGGCTCGTCGTCCGCGGTCGTGGTGCCGAGCCGGTGCGCCTCGAGACGGTGTCGTACGGCACCGTGTTCGAGATGCTCGTCGTGCTCGACCAGCGCTCGGCCGCGGTGGAACGGGCAGCGTCGGCGGTGGCCGCGCTGGTGACGTCGGTGCGCGACGAGCACGTCGAGGACGACGACGCGGGCATCGCCGGCGAGTTCGACCGCCTCGATCGGTCGGCGCCGCGTGGTCGCTCGGCGGTGGAGCTGGCGCTGCGTGGGTTCCTCGAGGGAGCCCGGGCCGACGTGCTCGCACGGAGGACCACCACGCGGGTCCGTGCTGCCCAGGCGCTCCTGCGGCTCGCCGAGGACGGGGCGGAGCTCGTGGTGGAGCGGGTCGAGGACGCCCGGGCACCCGTGGTCGAGGAGCAGCAGGTCGACGTGCTCTCGGACACCGGCACGTCCGTCGTGGTCGAGCCGGTCGACGGGATCGCGCCCTCCGGTGTCCGCGCCTCGCGCACGGTGGTCGACGACGACTTCCCGGCGGAACAGCCCGGCGAGCAGGACGAGGGCACGAAGCCCGAGGACGAGGACGAGGACGAGAAGCAGTCCGACAAGAAGAAGAAGGACAAGAAGAAGAAGGACAAGAAGAAGAAGGACAAGAAGAAGAAGTCCGACAAGAAGCAGTCCGACAAGAAGCAGTCCGACAAGAAGCAGTCCGACAAGAAGCAGTAGGACCACGCGGTAGGGCCGGGTCAGAAGTCGAACAGGTTCGCCCGCAGGCCGCCGTCGCCGTACTCCCGGCGCAGCAGCCCCCGGCGGCGCAGTGCGGGCACGAGGTCGCCCGTCAGCCGGTACACCTGCGCCGGGTGCAGGTCGCCGGACAGGATGAACCCGTCGTTGTCCGCGTCCGCCCCGAGCTCCTCCACGAAGTCCGCGAACTCCTCGGCCGTCCCGACGAACCCCTCGCGCGCGCTGATCCGCCCGAGCCGGGCCTTCCGGGTCAGGAGTTCCCGGAGGGGCGCGTCCGGCGTGTCCCCGACCAGCCCACGGACCGTGCCCGCGGACACGTGGTCGCCGAAGGTCCCGTCCGGGATCGGTGCGTCCAGGTCGAGGGCGAGCAGGTCCGTCTCGGAGTCGCTCGACCACGCGACGGCGGCGGCTCGGAGATCGGCATCCGACGGGTGTCGTGACGCGGCGACGACCCGCTCGGCCTCCTCGACCGAGGGCACCAGGACCGGCTTGAGCACGAACAGCACCCGCAGGTCGTCCGCGCTGCGCCCGGCGTCGGCCGCGGCGGTCAGCACCCGGGACCGGTACGCACGGACCGCCTCGGCCGTCAACGGTGCGAGTGCGAGCTGCACGTCCGAGTGCGTCCCGGCGAACCCGAGCCCGCGTCCGGATCCGCCGGGGGAGACCACGATCGGGTCAGCGTCGAGCGGGAGCGCATTGAGCGGGCCGTCGGCGGTGAAGTACGCGCCCTCGTGGTGGAACGCGTCGAGTGCGTCGCCGTCGGCGAAGTGCCAGTCCGTCGGGTCCCCGACGTAGCCGTCGCTCCACGAGTGCCAGAGCCGTCGGAGCAGCGTGATCCACTCCTCGGCGCGGTCGTACGCGGCGTCGTGCGGGAGCGGTGCCGCACCGACGTGCCGGGCGCTGCCGGTGTCGGTCACGACGTTCAGCCCGAAGCGGTCCGAGGACAGGTGCGCGAGTGTCGCGGCCTGCCGCGCGGCGAGGTACGGCGGTGTGATGCCGGCGTTCACCGTCGGTGCGATGCCGATGTGCTGCGTCACCGCGAACAGGTACGGCGCGAGCAGCAGCGGGTCGTGCTTCGGACCGCCGTACGCCTGCCGGATCCGCAGGTCGAGGGTCGCCGGACTGCCGAGGGAGATCGCGTCCTCGGCGATCACGAGGTCCATCCCCGCCTGCTCGAGCGCCCGGACGGACTGCTGGTACAGGTCGGGCTTCGTCCAGTCGTGGCCCCAGTCCCAGTCGGACCGTCCCCAGGCCTGCGGGCCGAACCCCCGCGAGAAGAAGTACCCGAAGTGCTGCAGGTCGCCCACCGTCAGACCTCCTGCCCGACGAGGTGGCCCTGCGGGACGGCGCGTGCGAGGGCCGCGACCTCCGTGGCGGGGGCGGGGCGGGCCTCCAGGCCGGCGCCGTCCCGTCCGGTGGCCGCACGCACCGCCGCGAGGCCGCGCTCCACGTCGGCGAGCAGGTCGGTGACGTCCTCGATGCCGACGGACAGCCGGACCAGGCCGTCGCCGATGCCGAGCTCGGCCCGCTCGGCCGCGGTGCGGCCGGCGTGCGTGGTGGTCGCGGGGTGCAGCACGAGCGAGCGCACGTCACCCAGGTGGGTCATCCGACTGATGAGCTGCACCGCGTCGATGAAGGCGCGGGCGGCCGGCTCGCCACCGGCGAGCGTGAAGGCGAAGACCGAGCCGGCCCCACGGGGCAGGTAGCGCTGGGCGAGGTCGTGGTACGGACTGGAGGCGAGCCCCGCGTGGTCGACGCTCGTCACCTCCGGCTGGCGCTCCAGGAAGGACGCGACGGCCAGCGCGTTCGCGACGTGGCGCTCGACGCGGAGCGACAGCGTCTCGATGCCCTGACGCAGCAGGAAGGCGTTGAAGGGCGACGGCGTCGGACCGATCCGCGACGCGACGACGTCACGCGCGTACACCGCGAAGGCCCGGCTGCCGTGGCGCTCGACGTAGCTCTGCCCGCCGAGGGCGCGGTCCGGCGTCGTGAGGTGGGCGAAGCGTTCCGGCGTACGGCCCCAGTCGAAGGTCCCGCCGTCGACGACGAGCCCGCCGAGGCCGGCACCGTGCCCGGAGAGGAACTTCGACGCGGAGTGCACCACGACGTCGGCGCCGTGCTCGACCGGCCGCACCAGGTACGGCGTCGCCAGGGTGTTGTCCACGACGAGCGGCACGCCCGCCCGGTGCGCGGTGTCGGCGACCCCGGCGATGTCGAGGACGTCGTTCTTCGGGTTGGGGATCGTCTCGGCGAAGAAGAGCTTCGTGTTCGGTCGGACCGCGCGGGCCCACGCGTCGAGGTCGCGCTGGTCCGCGACGAAGTCGACCTCGATGCCGAGGCGCGCCAGGTTCTGCAGGAGCAGGCCCTTCGTGCCCTCGTAGATGCTCCGGGCGCTCACGACGTGGTCGCCCGCCTGCAGGAGCCCGAGGAGCGCCACCGTCACCGCCGCCTGGCCGCTGCCGACGAGGATCGCCTCGGCGCTCCGTTCGAGCAGTGCGACGCGGCGCTCGACGTCGGCGTTCGTCGGGTTGCCCAGCCGTGTGTAGGTGTACCCGTCGTCGACACCGGCGAAGCGCTCGCGGGCCTGCTCGAAGTCGTCGAAGAGGAAGCCCGAGGTCATGTGGATCGCGGGGACCCGCGCTCCGTGTGCGGTGTCGGGCAGGAAGCCGCCGTGCACCTGCTCGGTGGCGAAGCCGTGGCCGTCGTTCGACATGGGGTCCTCCTGGCGTGTCCGTCGTGCGGGTACTCTCGCAGGCCGGACGGGCCGGTGGGGCATTGCGGCGTCGGGTTACGGGCCGGCGGTGCCACCCCGAGCGGGAGCGGCCGTGCTCACGTCTGCGTCTGGGTCTGTGTCTGTGTCTGCGTCTGCTCCGGCGAGCAGTGCGGCGAGGCGTCGGGGGAGTCCCGGGGCGATCGGCTCCGGGAGCGCGTCGACCGGGAACCACCGGACGTCCTCGCTCTCGTGGCTCACCGTCGTCCGGGTGGATGGGTCCGCCGTGGCGACGAAGCCGACGTCCCAGTGCGCCGCGCAGGAGAAGCCGCCGTGCAGGTCGTGGCGGTCCAGGTCGGCCACGACGCCGTCGTCGAGCTCGAGACCGACGATGCCGGACTCCTCGCGGGCCTCGCGCCGAGCCGCCCCGGCCAGGTCGGCGTCCCGAGGCTCGAGGTGCCCGCCGAACTGCACCCAGAACCGGCCCTTGCGGTGCAGGCAGAGCAGGACGCGGGACCGATCGGGCGAGAACACGAAGCACGACGCCGTCAGGTGCTCCGTGCCGAGGGAACGGTCGAGTGCAGCGTCCCCGGTGCTGCGGACGAACCCGACGAACCGCTCGCGGTCGGGCGACGGCGCGTCGGTGAGCGCGGCGAGGGCATCGGCGGGGCGCATCCGACGATCGTGGCACGGCGGACGGGTACGTGCACGCGACGAGACGCGTGTCGATCGACGCGTGGGACGGTTCGTGCGCCGGCATCGTGTGCGTGTGCATCGTTCGACACCGCACCGGTCGATCGACGCGTGCGATGTCGCAGGAGCGCGGCCGGGCTGCCGACGCCGGTCCGCCGACGCCTCGGCCCCGGGTCAGAACAGTGTGCGCACCCCGGCGGCGACGGTGTCCCACGTGGCGAGGAGCGGCTCCCGGGCGAGCCACACCGCCACCCCGTTCACCGCCACGAAGAGCACGAACCACAGCACGGCCGGCACCCGCATCTCGGCGGCGGCGATGTGGAAGTCCGTCTGCACCCGGGCGCCGGTCAGCAGCCAGCGGGCGACGTGCACGAGGGACCGCAGACCGTCCACCACGAACGCGGTGCCGACCGCCGCGACGACGAGCACGGTGGCCTCCGACGGCCGGACCGCCACCCACAGCGCGAGCGCGTCGAAGCCGAGCACGACGAGCAGGCCGAACCAGTTCCGCACGAACGCCAGGGCCACCAGGCCGACGACGGCGAGCACCACCACGGGGAGCCACCGCGACCCCTGGAGCACCCCGGAGACGAGCAGCACCCCGGCCCAGAGCGGCGCGCTGTACCCGGCGAAGAGGTTGAGGACCCGGACCAGCCAGCGGATCGCCGCCGGCACGCGCCCGAGTCGGACCCAGGCCTCGCCGGAGCCGTCGGCGTGCAGGTCGATCCGGTCGATGCGTCCGCCGAACGGCACCACGACGACGCAGTGGCCGACCTCGTGCACGATGGTGGCCGCGATCCGGGCGACCCGGCCGACCAGGGGCACGACGGGCAGGACGGCGCCGACCAGGACGGCGACGAACACGAGGGGCGGGGCTGCTGCGGTCAAGACGCCAGGATGGCAGCACCCACCAAGAGGACGCTGACCGCGCGGGCCGTCGGGTCAGTGGACGGCGTCCACGACGACGAGCACCACCACGACGACCGTCGCGACGACCGCGAGGCCGGTCAGGACGACGAGGAACACCGTCACCCGGTTGCGCTGCACGTGCCTGGCTACTCGACCGTCACCGACCTCGCGGCGGCGCGGGGCTTGTCCACCGCGCAACCGAGCTGCAGCGCGAGTTCACGCGCCAGCATCTGCAGGGGCACGACCGCCTCGACCGGACCCCAGGGTGCGAGCGACCGTCCCCAGGCCAGGTCGGTGGCCTCCGCGCGGTCGGCGATCGCCGGTACGTCGGAGCCCGCACCGCCGATCGTGACGACGAGGCCGCCGCGGGCCCGGACCTCGGCGACGGCGGAGGCGATGCGCGGGTCCCCGTGGTCGACCACCACGACCGGGGTGCCGTCGTCGACGAGCGCGAGCGGACCGTGCTTGAGCTCACCGACGGGGCAGGACCGTGCCCACCGGTAGGCGAGCTCCTCCACCTTCAGCGCACCCTCGGCTGCGTAGGGCAGCCCGGGCCCGCGGCCGACGAACAGGAACCCGGGCGCGTCCCGGACCGTCGCGGCCAGGAGCGGGATGCGCTCGGCTGCGACCGCGGCGGCGGCCGCCATCCGCTCGGGCAGTCCGGAGAGCTCGTCGACCAGGGCTGCGGCGCGGGTCGGCTCGAGCCGGCCCGAGGCGACCAGTGCCGACAGGACCGCGGTCACGCCGACGACCACCTGCGCCGTGAAGGTCTTCGTCGCGGCGAGCCCGACCTCGTGGCCGGTGTGGCAGGCGAGCACCGCGTCGGCTCGGCGGGCGAGGGACGAGTGCACGTCGTCCGTCAGCGCCAGGACCGGGTACCGGTCGTCGAGCCGGTCGAGCGCCCGGAGGACGTCCGCGGTCTCCCCGGACTGGCTGATGGCGACGACGAGGGTGCCGCGACCGAGGACGGCGTGGTCCACCTCGCTCGCGACGACGATGTCGGTGGGCACGCCGCCGAGGGTGCGCGCGGTGCCGGCGACGACCTGGCCGGCGTGCAGCGACGTCCCGCAGGCCACCACGGCGAGCCGCTCGAACGCCGGCAGCCCGAGCCCCGTCCAGGTGCTGCCGTCCGCCGTGCGCTGCCGGACGCGCTCGAGCAGGTCGGCGACGACCCGGGGCTGTTCGGCGATCTCCTTGGCCGTGTGGTCCGGGTGGTCGCCGAGGTCGACGTCGAGCGCGGTCGTGGCGAACGGGGACGGGGTGGGGAAGGGCACGGGCACGGCGATGCCCTCCGACGACCAGCTCCACGCCTCGCCGAGCTCGACGACGTCGCCGTCCCGGAGCGGCACGAAGGTCTCGCACCACCGGGCGATGGTGCCGACGTCGCTCGCGACGAAGTCACCCCGTGCCGAGCGTGCGACGACGAGGGGCGACCGGTTCGCGGCGGCGACCATGCGGCCGTCCCGGGCGTCGAGCACGACGATCGCCCAGGAGCCCCGCAGTTGCGCGGTCGCGATCTGCACCGCGAGCACGAGGTCGGGATCGACGCGGAGTGCACGCTCGACCAGGTGCCCGATGACCTCGGAGTCGACCTCGGACCGGAACACGTGCCCCTGCTGCTCGAGCGTCGCCCGCAACCGTCCCGCGTTCTCGACGGTCCCGTTGTGCACGACGCTGATCCGGCCGGAGCAGTCGGCGTGCGGGTGCGCGTTCTCCTCGCGCACCGTCCCGCAGGTCGCCCAGCGGGTGTGCCCGATCCCGAGCCCGGTCGAGGCGTCCTCGGCCGGTACTGCGGCCGCCCGTGCAGCGAGGTCCGCCCGCAGGTCCGCGACGCGGGACACCGACCGGACCGTGGCGATCCGACCGGCGGCGGTCCGCACCGCGACGCCGACGGAGTCGTACCCCCGGTACTCCAGCCGTTCGAGACCGTCGAGCAGGAAGGGGGTCACGTCGTCGCTGACGCGCGCCGCGATGATGCCGCACATACGGTGTCCGTTCGGGTGGTGGACCGGCCCGGTGCCGGGGAGCGGCACCGACCGCCGCCGGGTCTGCCGCGGGTCCGGGTCCGTCGCCCGGCCGGTCCACCCGCGGATCAGGCGGGGGCGGACCGGGAGGGTCGGCGGTTCGGGTACCGGACGGTCGTGATCCGCGGACGGGCCCTTCCGGGAAGGGCACGACGGTCGGTGCACCACGAGCCTCGCCCGGCGGGTCCGCCGGGACAACACCGCGCAGCGGCTCTTGCGGTTCACCGCGCGAGCGGTGCGACCCGACGTGTCGTCGGTGCGGACTCCCGCAAGCCGGCTCGCGGTCCGACGTCGGGCGTGACGGACGGGAGGCCCGGTACCAGCTGGTACCGGGCCTCCCGTCCGTCGAGCGGTCGCCCTGCGTCCGCGGGTCGCGCGATCAGGTGAGCAGCGCGACGAGGTGCGAGCGCGAGCGCGCACCGACCTTCCGGTAGATCTGCGTCAGGCGCAGCTCCACGGTGCGCTGGGACATGAACAGCGACGACGCGATCTCGCGGTTGCGGTAGCCCTCGGTCACCTTCTGCACCACGGCGCGCTCCTCCGCGGTCAGCTGGGTGAGCACCACCGACGCGTCCGGGGCGCTCCGCGGTGACCCGGGGACCGGGGCGGACAGCACCGGTCCGGACCGCAGCGACGTCGGCACGCCGAAGGCCGGCATGACCGCCGTCGGCGCGGGCGTCGCCAGCGGTCGTCGCAGACCGGCCGCCTCGTACGCGGCCGCGGCGGCGGCGCCGAGGCGGGGCCGCTCGGCGTCCGTGCCCACCGCCGTCAGGGCGGCGAAGGTGCGAGCGCGCTCGTACTGCGAGTCGTGCGGCTGGAACAGCTCGAGGGCTCGACGACGCGCCGTCTCACGGGTGGCGTCGTCGGCGACGAGCGCCAGGCTGCGGGCCAGCACGAGCGCGCCCCAGCGGGACGGCCTGGCGTGGTGGTCGGCCGCGAGCCGGGCCGTCGCGTTCCGGGCGTCGTCGATCCGGCCGAGGCGCACGTAGCCCTCGACCAGGTCGCCGAGGTGCCGCAGCACGGTCGGGTTGCGCAGCGACCGGCCGACGGCGTCCGCCGCCTCGAGGGCGGTCACCGCCTCGTCGACACGACCGTCGAGCAGCAGCACACGCCCGCGGAGTGCGTGCAGCCGGGCCGTGGTGCCCCAGAGCAGCACCGTGGAGCGGAGCGCCAGGCACCGGTCCACCACCTCGAGCGCCTCGAGCGAACGGCCCTCGGCGAAGTGGCGCCACGCGACCGCGACCGCCCGCGACGGCTCGCGGAGCCGCTGCGCGGACAGGGCGCTCCCGGCCTCCCAGGCGTCGATCGCGCGGAGGGCCTGCCGGAAGTTGCCGGAGCGCAGCTCGTTCTCGGCGGACAGGTAGCGGGCTCCCTCGACCCACACGGCCTCGGTGTCCTGCCCGCGGGCGACGACGAGCGCGAAGACGCGACGTGCGCTCCGGTACCGCTCGGCGAGGCTCAGCGCGTGTGCCACGAGCAGGAGTGCCGGGTCGGACATCGCCATCAGCCGCGCCGTCGAGAGCCCGTCGTAGAGCTCCGTGTCGGCGGGCAGCGAACCGTCGAGCGCGGCGACGAGGCACTGCACGGCGCCGGCGATCTCCGCGGTGTGCGGGGTGACCACCGAACCGAGCTGCTCGACCCGGGCGAGCAGGTCGCGGGCCTGCTCGAGGTCCCACGTCTCCGCCCGGAAGCTGGCGACCATCGCCAGGAGCCCGGCGGTCGCGGGGGCTTCGGGTGCCTCCGCGTCCACGGGCACGAGGAGCTCGTCCGCGTGCACGGTCTCGCCGCGCAGGTACTGCACGGAGTACAGGACCCGCAGGCGCCGGACCTCGTCCGACCCGCGCCGGAACGGGCGCATCGCGGTGAGGTAGCGCGCGGCGAGCCCGAGCTGACGCTGTGCGAACAGCGCCTCGGTGACGGCGAGCAGTGCCGTCCGCTCGTCCTCACCGCCCGAGCCGACGTGCAGGGCACGCTCGGCCAGGGCGACCGCGGCGTGCGGTGCCCCGTCGGCGACGTAGCCCGCGGCGGCGTCGAGCAGCGCGACCACGTCGGGGACGTCGTCGACGAAGCTCCGGTGCCACGCGGCGGCGCGCGGGTCCGCCTCGGCGCTCGCCGCGGCGAGCTCGCGGTGCAGCGTGCGCCGGGTGCGTGCGGACATCCGCCAGTACAGGGTTGACCGCAGCAGCGGGTCGCGGACCGTGACGGTCTGGCCGCGCACGACGACGAGCCCGGCGTCGGCGAGGTCGTCGACGGCGTCGCGGTCCCATCCGGTCGTCCTGGCGACCGGCACGAGGGACAGCCGGGCGAGGACGTCCAGACCACGTCCCGCGTCGTCGGTGTCCGTGTCGGCGGCACCCTCGACCACGTCGAGGGTCAGCGCCGCGATGGCCTCGGTCGTGGCGGTCGGGCGCAACGGCAGCACGAGCGGCTCGGTGCCGGTCAGCTGGGCGGTCGAGAGCATGTCGAACTGCTCGCGGAGCGCGCCGGGGTTGCCGCCCGTCGCATCGGCGAGGATCGCGAGGACGCCGTCGTTCGCGCCCTCCGGTGCCATCGACCGGGCCAGCGCGAGGGACACGTCGGCGGCCAGCGGTTCGAGCCGCAGCACGGGGAGGGCCGTGAGCGGACCGTCCGACGGCACGGTCCGGACCGTTGCGACCAGACGCAGTGCCGTGCCGGCGAGCCGACCCGCCAGGAACGCGATGAGCTCCTGGCTCTCGCGGTCCATCCGGTCGAGGTCGTCGATCAGGACGACCGTCGGCGGCAGGGTCAGGGTCTGCACGGCCTCGAGGAAGTCGTGCGCGGCGGCGAGCCCGCTCGTCGCGCCACCGGCCTGCAGCAGGTGCGCGATGTGGGCGGTCGCCCGGGGATCGTCGAGTGCGGTGAACAGGGAGGTCACGCCGGCCAGGGGCCAGCGGGACTCGCTCCCGTTGACACCGACCCGCACGACGGGGAGGGAGACGCGGTCAGCGACCGCGTCGAGGACGCTGCTGCGCCCGGAACCAGGGTCGCCGACGACGACCATCGCGGACTCACGAGGGAGTACAGCGAGGGTCGCGATCCGGTCGACCTCGAGACGGCGACCGGTGAGTGCCATGACTCACCGGCCTCCGGGTCCGGGGACGGAGACTGCGGTGGGCGTCCGGTCGGCAGCGCGGCGGGAGACCACGGCGACGGACGGGATCCGGTCGGCGGCACGGGCAGGGACCGTGGCGACGGACGGACGCGAGGCGGCGACGGAGCGCACACCAGGGCTGTCGGTGAGATGACGCGGACGACGAGTGAGGGTGCACTCGGTTCCGCCTGGGAACGATGAAGTCATCGTCTGGACCACCCCTCGGGTCAGGGTTTTCGGACGAGTAATGGACGACGGACCCGACACGGTCCGGGTCTAGGGAACCCGGTGCGTCCGATCAGCCGTGAGCACGATAACCCGCCCATCGGACGCCACCGAAGTGCTCGTCAGCAGAGTGTCCGACTCGCCTGGCCCCAGTCCGGGGGGTCCCTGCCCCCGTCCGGGGGTCCGGCACCGTCGGCCGGGCCGCGCGCAGGGGACAAGCGGGGTACACCGCGGCGCAGTGTCCGCCCTGCCCCGGTGTCGCCCGTGTCGGGACGACCAGGGGCTACGGACGCCGGATGACGTCCACGACGGCGTCGTGCACGTGCCCGTTCGTGGCGAGGGCGCTGCCGTGCCACGGGCCCGGGTCGCCGTCGAGCGAGGTGAAGCGGCCGCCCGCCTCCTCGACGATCGGCACGAGGGCCGCGATGTCCCACGGCTTGAGGTCGGGCTCGCCCGCGACGTCGAGGACCCCCTCGGCGACGAGCATGTACGACCACATGTCGCCGTACGCCCGGGTGCGCCAGACCTTGCGGGACAGGGTGACGAGGGCGTCGAGCCGGTCGTCCTCGTCCCACTGCTGGATGCTGTTGTAGCTGAGGCTCGCCTCGGACAGCGCCGTGACGCCGGAGACCCGCAGGGGCCCGTCGGTCGAGTGTGCGCCGAGCCCCTCCGCGGCCCACCAGCGCTTGCCGAGCGCCGGGGCGCTGACGACGCCGAGCACCGGGCGGCCGTCGACGGCGAGTGCGATGAGGGTCGCCCAGACCGGCACGCCCCGCAGGTAGTTCGCGGTGCCGTCGATCGGGTCGACCACCCACTGCCGGTGCCCCTCGCTCAGGGCGTCGGCACCGGTGTCCGCCGTCGTCTCCTCGCCCAGGAACGCGTCGTCCGGGCGCTCGGCGGCCAGGCGCTCGCGCAGGGCACGCTCGACCGCCTGGTCAGCGTCCGTGACGTGCGTGCTGTCGGCCTTCGTCGTGACGTGCAGGTCGGCGGCGCGGAACCGCTCGAGGCTGATCGCGTCGGCGGTGTCGGCGAGGGAGCGGGCGAAGTCCAGGTCGGCGCTGAGGTCCACGGATGTCAGGCTAGCGCCCTAGGCCGCGACGACCTGCTCCTCCTCGTAGCGCGACACCGCGCGCTCGCGGGCGATGCGGGTCCGACGTGCGGCGAGCCCGTGCACGAGGACACCGAGCAGCACCGCGACGACCAGCCACAGCACGAGCACGACCACCGACCGGGTCAGCGACGCTCCGGGGAAGTACACGAGGTCCTGCGCGGCGCCGAGCCAGGCCGCGCCGCTCCAGAACGTGTTGAGCGCCGCGAAGAAGCCGGGCTGGAACGACGGCTGGAAGATCCCGCCGGAGCTCGTGAAGTTGAGCATCACGAAGAGCATCGTCAGGATCGGCGTGGTCCACCGCCCGAGCAGCGGGTGCAGCCCGACGCCGAGGGCGACGATGACGGCGTCGTAGAGCCACGCGAACAGGAAGACCTGCCAGCGGTGGTCCGGGATGACGCCGTACAGCGGTCCGGCGACCAGGACACCGATGCCGGCGACGACCCCGGCGGTGACGGCGCCGACGACGACCGTCCAGAGCGCGCGGAGCTTCGCGGCCGCCGCGGCGACGGCGATCGCGGAGGCGTACCCGCCGACGCTCAGGCCGACGAGCAGGAAGAAGAGTCCCTGGCCGGTCGGGTCCTCGTCACCGGTGGGCACGACGTCGTGCACGGTGAACGGCAGGTGCTGCTCGTACGCGATCGGCAGGAAGACCTTCTGGGCTGCGGTCGCGGTGGTCTCGCTCGCGGCCGTGGAGACGTAGAGCACGGCGCCGTCCGTCCCCGGGGCGTACACGGCGGCGAGGTCGCGGTCCCGGACCTGCCGTTCGGCCTCGGCTGTCGAGCCGACGACGTGCGCGACCAGCCGGCCGTCGGAGCCGTCGGTGACGGTCTGGGCGAACACCTGGGCCTCCGGGCCCTGTCCGACGATGCCGACCGGGAGCTCGTGCGGGGTCGGAGCGTGGAACGCGCCGAGGTAGGCGAGGCTCATCCCGACCGCCAGGAACAGCGGCACGAGGATGTGCGACCCGAAGGACCGCAGCGACCGTCCGAGGTGCTCGGGGCGCAGGACCGCCGCGATCGCCGCCGTGGGGCGGTCGGCTCGCGCCGGGTGCTCCGCCGCGTGGTCACCGTGGTGGACCGGTTCGGGTCTGGCTGTGTTGTTCTCTGCAACTTCGGGCACGAGGGGCAACGGTACACCCGCGCCGCACGCGACGGTCCCCACGCACGCGACGGTCCCCACGCGCGGGACGACCCCCGCCTCGGGTCAGTCCGCGCCGGGGTCGTCCGCACCCATGCCGGTGAGCAGGGCGCGGAAGGAGTCGAGCCGCTCGACGCCGGTCGCCCCGAGCTCCCCGTCGTGCACGCGGTCGACGATCTCCCAGTCGTGCGCCTGCGCGAGCGGGATGCCGTCGGCGGGCTCGCGCACCGGGACGGCGTGCGCCGCGAAGGCACGGAAGACGTTCTCGGGCTGCACGTGCCCGAGCCCGAACGACCGCACGCCGGGGGTGTCGATGATCCACCCACCGTCACGGACGCGCAGCGCGATCGAGGACGACGAGGTGTGCCGCCCGCGACCGGTGACCGCGTTGACCACGCCGGTCGCGCGGGTCGAGCCGGTGATGGCGTTCACGAGCGTCGACTTGCCGACGCCGGAGTGCCCGACCGTGACGGTCACCGTGTCGTCGAGCACCTCGTGCAGGGCGTCGAACGGCACGTCGTCCGACCGGCTCGTGACGATCCGGAGGTCCAGGCAGGCGAAGTGCGCCAGGAACGGTGCCGGGTCGGCCAGGTCGGTCTTCGTGATGCAGAGCACCGGGTCCAGGCCGGCGTCGAACGCCGCGACGAGGTACCGGTCGATGAGTCGCGGCCGCGGCTCGGGGTCTGCCGCCGCGACGACGATCAGCATCTGGTCGGCGTTCGCGACGATCACGCGCTCGACCTCGTCGCTGTCGTCCGCGCTCCGTCGGAGCAGGGTCGACCGCTCGGCGACCTTGACGATCCGCGCGAGCGAACCGGCGTCGCCCGAGACGTCCCCGGCGAGCGACACGCGGTCGCCGGTCACGACCGACTTCTTGCCGAGCTCCCGGGCCTTCGTCGCCGTGATCACCCGCTCGTCGTCCTGGCCGGCCGACACCAGCACGCCGAAGCGCCCGCGGTCGACGTTCGTCACCCAGCCGGTCGGGGCGTCGTCGTAGTTCGGACGGGTCTTCGTGCGGGGCCGGTTGCCCTTCGGGTTCGGCCGGATCCGCACCTTCGACTCGTACTGTCCGTACGGCTCGTCCTCGTCGGTGTCGTCCCCGTCGACGTCGTCCCACCAGCTCACGGCGTCACGCTCCCGTCCCGGTGGCCCGCAGCCTGGTCCGCACCGGTCGCCACCAGGTCCGCCCAGAGCTCGGGGAACTGCGGCAGCGTCTTCGCCGTGCAGCCGACGTCGTCGACGGCGACGCCGTCGACGACGAGACCGACGAGGGCGCCCGCGGTCGCCATCCGGTGGTCGTCGTACGCGGCCCAGCCACCGCCGTGGAGGCGGGCGGGCGTGATCCGCAGGCCGTCGTCGAGTTCCTGCACCGAGCCTCCCGACCGGTTCACGTCCGCCGCGAGCGCGGCGAGGCGGTCCGTCTCGTGGCCACGCAGGTGGCCGATCCCGGTGATCTCGCTCGGCCCGTCGGCCAGGGCCGACAGCGCGACGAGCGCCGGTGCGAGTTCGCCGCCGCGGGACAGGTCGAGCGTCACACCCGGCAGGGAGGCTCCACCCGCCACCCCGACACCGCCGTCGAAGACGAGGTCGTCGCCGTCCCGCGTGACGGTCGCGCCCCACAGGGGCAGGAGCGTCTCGAGGTCGGCACCGACCTGCGTCGTGTCGGTCGGCCAGGTGCGGATCCGGACCGTGCCGCCCGCGACGAGCGCAGCCGCCGCGAACGGCGCGGCGTTCGACAGGTCGGGCTCGATGACGACGTCGCGCGCCGCGATCGGGCCCGGGTGCACCACCCACTCGCCGACGGTCGGCTGGTCCACGCGGACACCGCGGGCACGGAGCGCCGCGACGGTCATGTCGATGTGCGGCAGGCTCGGCAGCCGCTCGCCGACGTGGGTGAGGTGCAGGCCCTCGTCGAAGCGGGGCGCCGAGAGCAGCAGCCCGGACACGAACTGCGACGATGCCGACGCGTCGATCTCGAGACGGCCGCCTCGGACCGCTCCGGTGCCGGTGAACGAGAACGGCATCGCGCCGTCGCCGTCGTCCGTCACGTCGACCCCGAGGTCGGCGAGGGCGCTGATGATCGCGCCCATCGGTCGCCTCCGCGCGTACGGGTCGCCGTCGACCGTCACGGGGCCGGTCGCCAGCGCGGCGAGCGGCGGCAGGAAGCGCATCACGGTGCCGGCCAGCCCGCAGTCGACGGCGACGTCGCCGTGCATCGGCGCGGGTGTGATCCGGAGGTCCGGCCCGTACGGGTTCGGAGCCGTGCCGTCCGCGGGGACGACCTCGTCGATCCCGACGCCGAGCTGCCGGAGCGCGGCGACCATCAGGGCGGAGTCGCGCGAGTGCAGGGGGAGCCGGATGGTCGAGGGGCCGTCGGCCAGCGCCGCGAGGACCAGCTCCCGGTTCGTCAGCGACTTCGAGCCGGGCAGGGCGACGTCGCCGCGCAGGGGTCCGCGGGCGAGGGGTGCGATCCAGGGATCGGGCTGCTGGGAATGCGTCGACTGGGCCATCGGTTCACCAGGGTACTGAACACCGCGGGAGGACCATTGGCGACAGCGACACTCGAACGGTCACGGACGGCACTGCCGACCGTGCGGACGACGATCGACGGCTCGCTCGGCGGGCTCGGCCTAGACTCGTCCGTGATGACGACCGACGAACCGCAGGCAGCACCGCACGACCTGGTCGAGGAGACCGAGGCGCAGGTCGACGCGGTGTCCGAGGAAGCGGACGCCCTCGAGCCCGAGGCCGAACCGGCGGACGAGAAGACCGTGTCCGAGGCCGAACTGCGATCCCTGTTCGAGGACCAGGCGCTCCCGTTCATGGACCAGCTCTACGGCGCCGCGATGCGGATGACCCGCAACCCGGCCGACGCGTCGGACCTGGTGCAGGAGACCTTCGTCAAGGCGTACGCGGCGTTCCGGCAGTTCCGTCAGGGCACGAACCTCAAGGCGTGGCTCTACCGGATCCTCACGAACACGTTCATCAACACGTACCGCAAGAACCAGCGGAACCCGTACCAGGGCACGATCGACGAGCTCGAGGACTGGCAGCTCGGCGGCGCCGAGAGCGTCACGCAGTCCGTCTCGGCGCGTTCCGCCGAGGCCGACGCGATCGACCACCTGCCGTCCTCGGCCGTGAAGGACGCGCTCCAGTCGATCCCCGAGGACTTCCGGATGGCCGTGTACTTCGCGGACGTCGAGGGCTTCTCCTACCAGGAGATCGCCGACATCATGAAGACCCCCGTGGGGACGGTCATGAGCCGTCTCCACCGTGGACGCCGGCTCCTCCGCGGGCTCCTGGCGGACCACGCACGCGAGACCGGCATCGTCCCGGACGCAGCGTCGACGGCGACGATGCGCGGGCGGGGCCGGAAGACGACTGCGGCCGCTGGTCGCACCGACGGGAAGGACGCACGATGAGCGGCTGCGACTGCTCGAAGGCCAAGGCCGAGCTCGAGGAGTTCCTGCACGACGAGCTCTGCCGCGAGGACGCCGCGGACATCCGCGAGCACATGGAGTCCTGCGAGGACTGCACGAGCGAGCACCGGGTCGGTGTGGTGCTGATGGAGACGGTGAAGCGCGCGTGCGCCGAGACCGCGCCGGACCAGCTCCGGACCGAGATCCTCGCGCGCATCCGCGTGGAGCAGGCGACGCACTAGCGGTCATCTCCCGACCGCGAAGTGCGTGGCGACCGACGTCCACGGCAGTTCTCGGTTGTACACGCGAGCCGTGTCGACCTCGCCGACGAAGTTCGGCTTGGCCTTGTCCGCACCCGGCCAGTCGGCGGTGGACTCGCGTCCGACGCGCCAGTAGCCCTCGTAGGTGAACGGCTTGGTGTTGTCGGAGCGGTCGGCCACTTGGACACCGTCGAGCCAGAGCGCCATGTGCCCGGGCGTGGACGTGCCCACGGCCATGTGCCACCGGCCGTCGTCGACACGCGCGGTCGAGGTGACCGAGCGTCGGGTGGCGTTCCCACTGTCCTGCACGCCGAACGCGAGGGTTCCTTCCGAGGTGATGTACAGACGGCGGTCCTTGAAGCCGGACGCGGCCGTCTGCCCGGAGCCGAAGGACATGATGCTGCCCTGGGCACGGTCTGTTCGGAACCAGATCTCGATGCTGAAGGTCGAGGGCGCCTCGATCTGCGTCGAGCTGGTGGCGCGCGGCGAGTCGGAGGCGTCTTCGAAGCGGAGGGACGGGTTGTCCGCGCACGAGGCGTCGTGACGCTGTGCGTGCCCCGTCATCACCGCGGGCTGCCGCCCGACGTGGTCGACGATGTCCGGACCCGACTTCTCGTCGAAGTCCCACGCCAGCGACGGCCTGTCCAGCATCCCGCGGAAGCACGGGAAGGTCTTCGCCGTCGCTGCCGCCGCCGCTGCCCCGGTGTCCGCCGAGAAGACCGCGCCCGCCCCGGAGCCGGTGCCGACCGCGGCGGCGGTCACGGCGGCGAGGACGGCGAGGAGCGTCGCGGGGACCGTCGAGACCGTCCGCTCCACGACGGGCGGCGGGGTCGCGAGGTCCACACGCGGCGTGCCGCACCCGCCACACGGCGTGCCGTTGCGCATCCCGCGATCGCTCCCGGCGAGGAGCACGAGCGCGATCGCGAGCGCGAGGGTTGCGGCGAGGTGCGCGACGTCGCCTTCGCGGAGCCACGTCGCCGGGAGACCGACCGCGGGGAACCGCAGCAGGGCGACGCCGCGGACCGCTGACGGCGCCACGGCACTCCGGTCGGGTCGCGGGTTGGCGTCGCCGCGGAGGACGAGCATCCCGTCGTCCCGCACCCGGTCGAGACGGTGCAGGCGGAGGCGGCCCGGATGGTCGGGATCGTCGACCAGCAGGACCCGCCCCGGCGTCCGGGCGGAGTCCGGCAGCGGGGCTGCGGCGACGACGTCGCCGACCTGGACCGCCGGGGCCATGGAGCCGCTCACCACCGTCGTCGTCGGCCAGCCGAGGCAGACGGGCACCAGCGCCCAGAGGAGGAGGGCCACAGCCGTGAGGAGCAGGGTCCTGGCGGCGGTGGCGATCCCGAGCGCGACCGCGTCGCTCGTGCAGCGCCGTCGCGTCCGGGTCGTGTCGCGGGGCATCCGTCGTCCTCTCTCAGCTGGTGGTGGTGTTGCTCCGGAGCGGCCGCTACTTCGACTGCGCCTCCCACACGAACGTGGCCGACGCGGAGGTGTCCTGCGCCGAGTTCGGGGTGTCCTCGCCGAGGGTGTACGTGATGCGGTAGACCGTGGCCTCCGTGCCGGTGGTCGGCGTCCAGGAGCCGTAGCCGTCGGCGAACGAGGTGGATGCCTCGAGCGCGCTCAGCGTGTCGGCGAAGACGCCGTCCTGCGCGTTGAAGCCCTGGCAGTCGGCCCCGGTCGCGGTCCCTCGCTCGACGATGAGGTCGAGGTGGTCCGCGGCCCCGTCGTTGACCACGTCCGCGCCGTAGAAGCGGACCAGCGCCGGCTTGGTGGTCGTCGCGGTGACGGTGATGCACTGCTCGCCGGTGTCACCGGGGACGAGGTCACTGACGTCGAACAGGGCGGTGCCCTGGTGGTCGTCGTCGAGCGCGACGGTGCCGGTGCGCCAGTTGTTGCCGGAGTTGTCGGTCGACGCGGAGAACGCGGCGTAGGACGCGCCGGAGATCACGGCGGCGCTGGCGACGAGGGCCAGCGGGACGGCGACGAGAGCGCTGCGGCGGCTGGAACGGGTAGAGAGGTGCATGGAGTCTCCTTCGAGTGGACGAGTCCCATGAAGGATACGAAATATCAAGTGTTTGCACAAGCGTGTGCTCGTCGTCACACGTCGCCGGCGCTGGGTAGGGTCGCCCCATGACCCTCACCGCCGAGTCGATCACCACCTGGTCCGACACGGACGTCGCCGACGTCACCGCCCTCGTCCGTCTGCTCGGGCACGTCGTCGACGAGTCCGCGATGCGCGCACGGCTGGAACGGCTCGTGCCCGAGGCCGGACACCGCACGTGGCTGGTCCGTGGCGACGACGGCCGAGCGGTCGCCGTGGCGGGTGCGCAGGTCACGTGGTCGTACGCGAGCGACGAGCCCACCGCGCAGCTCCTGCTGCTGGTGGTCGACCCGTCGGCCCGGAGGCTCGGGACCGGTTCCGCGCTCATCGACACGTTCGAGACGTGGGCGAGTGAGCAGGGGGCGCACCGGCTGAGCGCCGTGTCGGCCGCCGCGACGGACAGCGCGCACCGGTTCTACCAGAAGCGCGGGTACCACGAGGCCGGGGTCCGCTACACGAAGCTGAAGTAGCGTCGGGCAGCCCCTGGCGCTGCACGTCGGTGCTGCTGCGTGCCGCGTGCGGCCGCCGCTGCTGCCGCCGCCGTCGGTGCGTCTGCGTGCCCGGGAGATGCGCGCCCTGACGAACGATGCGCCCCGTCTCCACGGGGCGCATCGTTCGTCAGGGGGCGCGGCGGATCAGCCGAGTGCCTTGCGGACGACGTCGGCGGCCTCACCCGCGGAACGCTTCGACGAGCCCGTCGCCGGTGCGGCACTCGCCGGGCGCGAGGCCACGGAGAGCGGACGGCCGTCGAGGTGCGGGGACAGGTTCATGCACACGAACGGCCAGGCGCCCTGGTTCTCCGGCTCCTCCTGGGCCCAGACGACCTCGGCCTGCGGGTAGCCCGCGAGCACCCGGAGCAGCTCGTCGAGGGGGAGCGGCGCGAGCTGCTCCAACCGGACGAGGGCGACGTCGGTTGCGCCGGACTTGTCGAGCTCGGCGCGGAGGTCGTGGTGCACCTTGCCCGAGTGCAGCACGACGCGGCGCACCCCGGCCTTGTCGGTCACGCGGTCGTCGTCGAGCACCTCGTGGAAGGAGCCGTTCGTGAAGGCCTCGACCGGGCTCGTCGCCTGGCGGAGGCGGAGCATGGCCTTCGGCGTGAAGACGACGAGCGGCTTCTGCGGGCGCTCCCACGCCTGGCGACGGAGCAGGTGGAACCACGACGCCGGCGTCGAGGGACGCGCGACGATCATGTTGTCCTCGGCGCAGAGCTGCAGGTACCGCTCGATGCGCGCCGAGGAGTGGTCCGGCCCCTGACCCTCGTAGCCGTGGGGGAGCAGGAGCACCAGCCCGGAGCGCTGTCCCCACTTCTGCTCGGCGGACGAGATGAACTCGTCGATGACGGTCTGCGCGCCGTTCGCGAAGTCGCCGAACTGCGCCTCCCACAGCACGAGGGCCTCGGGACGTTCGACCGAGTAGCCGTACTCGAACGCCATCGCCGCGTACTCGCTGAGCAGCGAGTCGTAGATGTACAGGCGGGCCTGGTCCTCGGCGACGTTGGCGAGCGGCAGCCACTCCTGCCCGTTCACCCGGTCGTGGAAGACCGCCTGGCGCTGCACGAAGGTGCCGCGTCGGGCGTCCTGGCCGGCGAGCCGGACGGGCTTGCCCTCGACCAGCACCGAGCCGATCGCCATGAGCTCCGCCATCGCCCAGTCGATGCCGCCGGAGCGGGTCATCTCGGTGCGCTTGGTGAGGAGCTGCTGCAGCTTCGGGTGGATCGAGAAGCCGGCGGGCGGGTTGCTGTGCGCGTCGCCGATGGCCCGGACGAGTTCCTCGGAGATCGCCGTCTCGTGCACCTCGATCTCGGCGTCGTCACGCTGGGCCGTCGGACGCTCGAGACCGTCCACGGCGCCGTCGTCGTCCGTCGTGATGACGGGCATCGTGCCGGTCTGCGCCTCGTGGGTCTCGGCGAAGGCGCGCTCGAGGCGGTCCTGGAAGTCGCGGTGCGCCTCGTCGTACTCCTCCTGCGTGATGTCGCCGCGACCGACGAGGGCCTCGGTGTACAGGGTGCGGACGGAGCGCTTCGCCTCGATGAGGTTGTACATGAGCGGCTGGGTCATCGAGGGGTCGTCGCCCTCGTTGTGGCCGCGGCGGCGGTAGCAGACGAGGTCGATCACGACGTCGCGGTGGAACTCCTCGCGGTACGCGAAGGCGAGCTCGGCGACGCGGGCCACGGCCTCGGGGTCGTCCCCGTTGACGTGGAAGATCGGCGCCTGGATCGTCTTCGCCACGTCGGTGGAGTACACCGAGCTGCGCGCGGACTCCGGGGGCGTGGTGAACCCGACCTGGTTGTTGATGACGAGGTGCACCGTGCCACCCGTGCGGTAGCCCCGGAGCTGCGACATCTGCAGGGTCTCGACGACGACGCCCTGGCCGGCCATGGCCGCGTCGCCGTGCACGAGCACCGGCAGCACGCCGAAGGTGCCGGGCGGGGTGCGGTCCTGCTTGGCGCGCACGATGCCCTCGAGCACGCCGTCGACGGCCTCGAGGTGTGACGGGTTCGCGGCGATCGTGACGGGGATGCTCGAGCCGTCCGACGCGCGGAAGACGCCCTCGGTGCCGACGTGGTACTTCACGTCACCGGAGCCCTGACCGGACACGGAACCCGGGAGCGACGACCCCTCGAACTCGCGGAAGATCTGCCCGTAGGTCTTGCCGGCGATGTTCGTCAGCACGTTGAGGCGGCCGCGGTGGGCCATGCCGATGGCGACCTCGTCGAGGCCGGCGCCCGCCGCGTGCTGGATGAGGGTGTCGAGGAACGCGATGGTCGACTCGCCGCCCTCGAGCGAGAAGCGCTTCTGGCCGACGTACTTCGTCTGCAGGAAGGTCTCGAACGCCTCGGCCTCGTTGAGCTTGCCGAGGACGCGGAGCTGCTCGTCCTTCGACGGCTTCGAGTACGGCACTTCGATGTGGCCCTGCACCCAGCGGCGCTGTTCCGGGTCCTGGATGTGCATGTACTCGACACCGACGGTGCGGCAGTAGGCGTCGCGCAGGATGCCGAGCACGTCGCGCAGGGGTGCCGTCGTGGTGCCGGCGAGGCCGCCCGTGACGAACTCGCGGTCGAGGTCCCAGAACGTGAGCCCGTGGTTCTCGAGCTCGAGGTCGGGGTGGGTGCGCTGCCGGTACTCGAGCGGGTCGATGTCGGCCATCAGGTGCCCGCGCACGCGGAAGCTGTTGATGAGCTCCTGCACGCGCGACGTCTTGTTGACGCGGTGGGCCAGGTCGACGTTGATGTCGTTCGCCCACTGGATGGGCTTGTAGGGGATGCGCAGCGCCGAGAAGATGCCCTCGTAGAACCCGTGCTCGCCGATGAGTCGCTCGTGCACCTTCTTGAGGTACTCGCCCGAGCCGGCGCCCTGGATGACCCGGTGGTCGTAGGTGCTCGTCAGCGTGATCGTCTTGCCGACGCCGAGCTCGACCAGGGTCTTCGTCGCGGAGCCCTGGAACTGCGCCGGGTACTCGAGCGCACCGGCGCCGATGATCGAGCCCTGGCCCTTCGTCAGGCGCGGGACCGAGTGCACGGTGCCGATGCCGCCCGGGTTGGTGAGCGAGATCGTCGTGCCCTGGAAGTCGGCCGGCGTGAGCTTGTTGTCGCGGGCGCGCTTGACGAGGTCCTCGTACGCGGCGAGGAACTGGCCGAAGGTGAGGGTCTCGGCGCGCTTGATGCTCGGGACGAGGAGCGAGCGGGTGCCGTCCTTCTTCGGGACGTCGATCGCGATGCCGAGGTTCACGTGCGCGGGCTCCACCACGAAGGGCTTGCCGTCGCGCTCCTCGTAGAACACGTTCTGGCTCGGGAAGTCCTTGAGCGCCTGCACCATCGCCCACCCGATCAGGTGGGTGAAGGAGATCTTGCCGCCCCGGGCCCGGCGGAGGTGGTTGTTGACGACGATGCGGTTGTCGATCATCAGCTTCGCCGGGATCGTCCGGACGCTGGTCGCGGTCGGGACCGTGAGCGAGGCGTCCATGTTCGAGGCCAGCGTCTTCGCCATGCCCCGGAGCGGGGTCGCCACGTCCTCGTGGGTCTCCTCGTGGTCGTCGGCCTCGTCGTTGGCCTCGGCCGGGATCGGCTGCGGGGTGGGCTGGCGCGAGGTCGTCTTCGCCTGGATCGGACCGGCGGGCTTCGCCTCGCCCGGGGCGTCACCCGTGGCGGGCTGCTGCGTGGTCGACTGCGACGAGGACTGCGCGGGGGCGGGTGCGCTGGGCGTCGAGCCGGCGGCGGAGTCGCCCCCGGTCTGCGAGCGGTGGTAGCTCTCGAGCACGGGCCACCACGACTTGTCGACGGACTCCTTGTCGGCGACGAACTGCTCGTAGAGCTCGTCGACCAGCCACTCGTTCGCCCCGAATTCGCCCGCGGTCTCGTCCGTACCCGTCAGATGGCTCGACACAGCCGATCGCCCACTCTCCGTCGATAGATGCTCGTGTGTGTCGTGCGGGGCAACCCTGCTCCGCACTGGCCGCCAGCCTAGCCGTTCCGCGCCGACCGTTCGGTGACCGTCGGACGCGCGCCGCGCCTCCGGGCCGTGCTCGCGCGTGTCGGGACGGGGGCCGCCTGCCGGACCGGTGGACCCGACGACGGGTGTCGCGCAGCAGGGGTCCTGCTCCGGCGTCGACGGTGCGCCGGGGAGACCTCCCGCACGCGTGTCCGCGCGGCTGCGGAGCCGTACAGTGGCACCCATGAGGTTCTACGAGACGCGGCCGACGCACGACCTGACCTACTCCGACGTCTTCCTCGTGCCGAGTCGGTCCGGGGTGACGAGCCGCTTCGACGTGGACCTCGCCACGAACGACGGCACGGGCGCCACGATCCCGATCGTCAGCGCGAACATGAACTCGGTGACCGGCCCGCGGCTCGCCGCGACCCTCGCCCGCCGCGGTGGGCTCGGTGTGCTGCCGCAGGACATGCACCTGCAGGACCTCGACGCCGCGATCCGCTGGGTCAAGGAGCAGCCGGTCGACTTCGACACCGCCTACGACATGCGCGCCGACACCACCGTCGCCGAGGCGCTCGAGCAGCTGCTGCCGGTGGCAGGTCGCGGGGTCGTGGTCCGCGACGGGGCGGGGGAGTACCTCGGCTGCGTGCCCGCCGTGCGGCTCGGCACCGCGGGTGCGGACGCGACGATCGGTGACCTGCTGCACGGACCCTCGACGGCAATCGACGCCGACGACGCCGGTACCCCGCGGCACGTGTACGACGTGCTCTCCGCCGCCGAGGTCGACTTCGCGCCCGTGGTCCGGCACGGCAGGGTCGTCGGCACCACGAGCCAGACCAGCGCGATCCGCTCCGACATCTACACGCCCGCCGTCGACGGGGACGGTCGCCTGCGGGTCGCCGCCGCGGTCGGCATCAACGGCGACGTCGCCGCGAAGGCGAAGGCCCTCGCCGCCGCCGGGGTCGACGTGCTCGTGCTCGACACCGCGCACGGCCACCAGGAGGGCATGCTCCGCGCGCTCCGCACGGTCTCGGCGCTGGGTCTCGGCCTGCCGATCGTCGCCGGCAACGTCGTCACCGCCGACGCCGTCGCGCACCTCGTCGACGCCGGTGCGACGATCATCAAGGTCGGCGTCGGACCGGGCGCGATGTGCACGACGCGCATGATGACGGCCGTCGGTCGCCCGCAGTTCTCCGCCGTGCTCGAGACCGCCGCGGCCGCCCGGTCGCTCGGCGCACACGTCTGGGCCGACGGCGGCGTCCGCTACCCGCGCGACGTGGCACTCGCCCTGGCCGCCGGAGCCTCCGCCGTCATGATCGGTTCGTGGTTCGCCGGCACGCTCGAGGCGCCGGGCGTGCTCCGTCGCGACGCCGCGGGCAAGGCCTACAAGGAGAGCTGGGGCATGGCGTCGGCGAAGGCCGTGCGGGAGCGCTTCGAGCGCCTCGACCCGTACGAGCGGGCCCGCAAGGCGCTCTTCGCCGAGGGCATCTCGTCGTCGACGATCTACCTCGACCCGGAGCGACCGAGCGTCGAGGACCTGCTCGACATGATCACCACCGGCATCCGCAGCTCGGCGACCTACGCGGGGGCGTCCTCGCTGACCGAGTTCGCCGAGCGGGCGCTCGTCGGCATCCAGTCGGCCGCCGGCTACGAGGAGGGCAAGCCGCTCCCCGTGAGCTGGTAGCGGCGCGGGGCGCGGCCGTCGGCGGGCCGCCGTCGGCGCGAGACTCGGTTCCACGGACAGTTTCGCGGTCCCACCGCCCCGAACGTGTCCGCCTGGCCGAGTCTCGACCAGGACCGACAGACGGACGGGAGGCGCGGTGCTAGCTGGCACCGCGCCTCCCGTCCGTCGTCCGGTCGCGGTCAGCGTCGCCGGGTCGCGTCCTCGACGGTGCCCACCAGTTCCTCGAGGATGTCCTCGAGGAACAGCACACCGATCGTGCGCCCCTCGGCGTCGAACGCCCGCGCCACGTGACGGCCCGCCGCACGCATGGTCGCGAGGGCGTCCTCGAGGTCCATGTCCGTGTACAGGGAGATGAGCTGCCGGATCCGCTTCGGGGGCACCGGCACGTCGAACTCGTCCGGACGCAGGTCGATGACGTCCTTGACGTGCACGTAGCCCGTCGGGTCGCCGTCGTCGCCGACGAGCACGTACCGCGAGAAGCCGCGCTGGGCGACCGCGCGCTCGACGTCCTCGGGGGTGGCGTCCTCGGGGAGGGTGACCAGGTCGGACATCGGCACCGCGACGTCCTTGACCTTCTTCTCCGTGAACTCGAACGCCATCGCGAGCTTGCCGTCGTCCGTCAGGGTGCCCTCGCGGCGGGACTGCTCGACGATCGTCTGGACCTCCTCCACGGTGAACGCGCTGACGGCCTCGTCCTTCGGCTCGACCTTGAACAGACGGAGCACGGCGTTCGCGGTCTCGTTCAGGCCGACGATCACCCAGTGCAGGGCGTGGCCGATGTACCAGAGCGTCGGGACGAGCAGCAGTGCGGCCCGGTCGGGCATCGAGAACGAGATGTTCTTCGGCACCATCTCGCCGAACACGACGTGCAGGAAGGACACGAGCAGCAGCGTGAAGACGAACGCCACGGTGCCGATCACCTCGACGCTCCAGCCGGTCAGTCCGAGCGGGACCTCGAGCAGGTGGTGGATGGCCGGCTCGGACACGTTGAGGATGAGGAGCGAGCAGACCGTGATGCCGAGCTGCGTGGTGGCGAGCATGCGCGTGGCGTGCTCCATCGCGGCGAGCGTCGTCTGGGCGGCCTTCGACCCGGCCTCGGCGCGCGGCTCGATCTGCGAGCGGCGGGCGGAGATCACGGCGAACTCGGCGGCGACGAAGTACGCGTTGCCGAGCAGCAGGACGACGAGCCAGAAGATGCCCCACCAGTCGGAGCCGCTCGACGCGGACTCACCGGCGGCGAGGACGACCATGCCGTCGTGGACGGACGCGGCGCTCATCGGGAGCCCTCCTTCGTGGCGGGGATGATGATCCCGGTGGCCGGGCGCTGCGCGGTCGCGGTGCTGCCGGTGGTCGGGACGGGATCGGGGTGCGTCGGGGTCCAGCGGACGCGGTCGACACGGCGACCGTCCAACCGCTCGACGCGGAAGACGCCGTCGTCGAGCGCGACCTCGTCACCGACGGCGGGCAGGCGTCCGAGGGAGGACATGATGAACCCGCCCACGGTCTCGTACGGACCGTCCTCGGGGACCGTCACGCCGGCACGGTCCTCGAGCTCGTCGGGACGCAGGAGTCCGGGGAAGGTCAACCAGTTCCGGGAGCGCACGACGTCGATGCGTGCGCGGTCGTGCTCGTCGGACACCTCGCCGACGATCTCCTCGACGAGGTCCTCGAGCGTGACGACACCGGCGGTGCCGCCGTACTCGTCGACGACGATCACCATCTGGTAGCCGCGGCTCCGGACCTCGGCGAGCAGGGTGTCGCCGGGCATGGTCTCGGGGACGCGCTCGGCCTCGGTCATCAGGGCGCCGACCGGCACCTCGGGGCGCTTCTCGCGCGGGACCGCGACGGCCTGCTTCACGTGCACGATGCCGACGACGTCGTCCGCGTCCTCCTCGATCACGGGGAAGCGGCTGAAGCCGGTGCGGCGCGCGAGCGCGATGACGTCGTCCGCCGACTCCGAGACCCGGATGGTCGACAGTCGCGGGCGCGGGGTCATCACGTCGCTCGCGTCGAGCTCGGAGAACGCGATGGTGCGCTGGAGCAGCGTCGCGGTGTCCTGCTCGAGCGAGCCCTCCGACGCCGAGCGGCGGAGGAGCGAGCTGAGCTCCTCGGCGCTGCGGGCACCGGACAGTTCCTCCTGGGGCTCGATGCCCATCGACCGGAGGACGGCGTTCGCGGTGCCGTTGAGCAGGGCGACCGCGGGCTTGAACACGGTGGTGAAGGCGACCTGCAGCGGCACGACGAGCCGCGCGGTCTGGAGCGGCAGCGCGAGCGCGAAGTTCTTCGGCACGAGCTCGCCGAGGATCATCGACAGCAGCGTCGCGATGACGAGCGCCACGATCGAGCCGACGGTCTCGACGAGTGCCTGGGGCAGCTGCATCGCGAGGAACGGCGCCTCGAGCAGCGTCGCGATCGACGGTTCGAGCAGGTAGCCGGTCAGCAGGGTCGTCAGCGTGATGCCGAGCTGCGCGCTCGACAGGTGCGTCGACGTGACCTTCAGCGCTGCGATCACCGGCGCCAGGCCGGACTCGCCGCGGTCGCGCCGGGCCTCGACCTCGGCGCGGTCGAGGTTCACGAGCGCGAACTCCGAGGCGACGAAGACACCGGTACCGAGGGTCAGCAGGATGCCGCCGACCAGCATGACGATGTCGAGGGGACTCATTCTCCACCTCCCGACGCACGGGAAGCGGGGCTGCTCACCGAGTGAGCGCCGGATGAGTGGGAAGGCGAAACGGAATTCGGAGGATCGTCCACAGTGAGCAACATCGTAGTGGGTGCGCTGCGTCGGAGCCGAGAACACGTACAGGGAGCGCGCCGTGCCTCCCGGCCCGCACGCCGCGCGCCCCCGGCCGGTGTCGGTGACCGGTCGCGAGGCGCGCGGTGCGCTGGGTGCGCCGGCCTACGCCGTGACGCGCGCGCGGTGGTACTGCTGCGGCTCGTAGTCGATCGCCACGCCGAGCTCGGCGGCGGCGCGCAGGGCGAAGGACGGGTCGCGGAGGAACTCGCGGCCGACCATGACGACGTCGGCCTGGCCGGTGGCGACGACCTGCTCGGCCTGGAAGGCGGTGGAGATCATGCCGACGGCGATGGTGCCGATGCCGGCCTCGCGCTTGACCGTTTCCGCGAAGGGCACCTGGTAGCCGGGCCCGACCGGGATCGGAGCCTTCGCGACGTTGCCGCCGGTGGAGACGTCGGCCAGGTCGGCGCCGTGCTCGGCAGCCCAGCGGGCGACCTGCACGGTGTCCTCCACCGTGAGTCCGCCGTCGACCCAGTCGGTGGCCGAGAAGCGGACGACCACGGGGAAGCCCTCGCCGACCTCGGCGCGGACGGCGTCGATCGTCTCGAGCAGGGCGCGGGCGCGGTTCTCGAGCGAGCCGCCGTAGGCGTCGGTGCGGTGGTTGCTCAGCGGCGAGAGGAACTGGTGGAGGAGGTACCCGTGCGCCGCGTGCAGCTCGACCAGGTCGAAGCCGGCCTCGACCGCGCGGCGTGCGGCCGCGGCGAACGCGAGCGCCACGACGCGGATGTCCTCGGTCTCGAGCTCGCGCGGCACCGCGTAACCGTCGAAGGCCACGGCCGACGGGGCGACCGTCGCCCAGCCGCCCTCGGCCTCCGGCACGCTGCCCGAGGCCCCGGACCAGGGGCGGTGGGTCGATGCCTTGCGCCCGGCGTGTGCGAGCTGGATGCCGGCGGCGGCGCCCTGCGCGTGCAGGAAGTCGACGATCGGCCGGAAGGCGTCGCGCTGCTCGTCGTTCCACAGGCCGACGTCCTGCGGGCTGATCCGACCCTCGGGCACGACGCCGGCGGCCTCGACGACGACGGCGCCCGCGCCGCCCTTGGCGAACCCGCCGAGGTGCACGAGGTGCCACGGGGTCGGGACGCCGTCCTGCTGCTCGACCGAGTACTGGCACATCGGGGAGACCCAGAGCCGGTTGCGGACGGTCAGGTCGCGGATGGTGATCGGTTCGAACAGGGCGTGCGTCACGCGGGTGCTCCTTCGTCGGTCCGTGCCGCCAGGTCCTGCAGGAAGGTCCGCAGTCCGGCCGGCGACGTGAAGTGGTGGCCGACCGCCCCGATCGCGTCTGCACCGGCGGCGTTCTCGGCCCTGTTGTCGACGAACACCATCTGCTCGGGCGTGATTCCCAGGCGCTCGCACGTCGTGCGGTAGACGGATGCGTCCGGCTTGAGGACGTGCTCCTCGGCACTGACCACGACCGTCTCGAACACCGAGCCCATCGGCGACCAGCGGTACGGGTCGCCGAAGTCGCGCCCGGCGTTGGACAGCAGGGCGAGCCGGGTCCCGGCGGCGTGCAGCTCCTCGACGATCGCCAGCGCCTCGGGGTCCACCTCGAACCAGCCCGTGAAGTCGACCGCCCAGAAGCGGTGGATCTCGGTGAGGCTCCACCGTCGGCCGGTCCGCGCCGCGATCGCGCGCCAGTACTCGAGCACCGTGAGGTCGCCCCGGTCGAGGTCGTGTCGCAGCTCCTGGTACACCGGCAGCAGCTCGTCCGCGGGTACGCCGGTCATCGCGACGAGAGCGTCCCACGCGCCGTGCGGTGTCCGGCTGATCACCTCGCCGTAGTCGAAGACCACCACGCGACCGGGCAGGAACAGGCTCATGCGCTCCACCGTAACGTGGCGGTCGTGAACGACTTCGCCCCCTTCGCCCCGACCGACGCCGCTGCCTGGACCACCGCTCCGCACGGCGAGTCGACCAAGTACCGCCGGGGTGTGCTCGGCGTCGCGACCGGCTCCGACCGGTACCCGGGGGCGGCGGTGATGGGCGTCGACGCAGCGGTGCACACCGGCGTCGGGATGGTCCGCTACGTCGGACCGGACCGTGCCACCGACCACGTGCTCGCCCGCCGTCCGGAGGTCGTCTCGGGTGTCGGTCGCGTGCAGGCGTGGCTCGTCGGCTCCGGGATCTCCGCGGACTCGCTCGACGAGCTCGACCCGTCCACCGCTGACGCGTTCCGGCACGCCTCGGACGACGGCGTGCCGGTGGTCGTCGACGCCGGGGCGATCCCGCTGGTCGACCTCGGACCGCTGGCGGTGCTGACGCCGCACGCGGGGGAGCTCGCCCCGGTGCTCGAGACCTCACGCGAGGCCGTCGAGCGTGATCCGGCGACGGCTGCGGTGCGCGCGGCGGAACGGACCGGCAGCGTCGTCCTCCTCAAGGGCTCGGACACACACGTGGCGACACCGGACGGGTCGGTCCGGCTCGTGGCGTCGTCGGCCACGCCGTGGCTCGCGGCGGCCGGCGCGGGGGACGTGCTCGGCGGGGTGCTCGGGGCGCTCGTCGCCGCACGGCAGGGCGCTGCGGAGGCGTCCGGTGCGTCGCTGTCCCCGTCGGACCTCGCGCACCTGGCCGCGACCGCCGCGGTCGTGCACGGGATCGCCGCCCGTCGTGCGTCCCGGGGTGGTCCGTTCACGATGACGGCGCTGATCGAGCAGCTGAGCGGCGTGGTCCGGGACCTGGTCGTCGACGGCGACGCGCGGGGGTAGGGCGCGCGGCCGGGCAGGCGCGGGCGCGGGCGCGGGCGCCGGGCGTGGGCGCGGGTGCCGGGCGCGGGCGGGCCGGCGTGCGACATCGCGCTCGTCGATCGACGCGTGCGGTGTCGCAGGATGCGTTCGCATCCGATGCGGGCGCACGGTCCGACGTGACGCGCGTCGATCGACGCGTGCGGTGTCGGCGACGTGACCCACTGCCGGACGGGAGGCGCGGGGCGGGCTGGCGGCGTGCCTCCCGGCCGGTGGCGGGGCGCGTCGGGACGTGGGGTCGCGTGACCGGGCGGGGTCGCGTTCGACCGACGCGTCAGGACGCGGGCGTGGCGTGCACGAGGAACTCGACGGCGCCCGCGTCGTCGACCTTCACGAAGCCGAGGTCGGGGGCCTGCACGCCGAAGTCCGAGAAGGTGATCGGGACCGTGCCGGACACCGCGACACCGTCGCCGTCGAGCCCGATCTGCAGGTCGGCGCGGACCGGCTTCGTCACGCCGTGCAGCGTGAGTTCCCCGTCGGCCCGGACCTCGGTCGTGCCCGAGCCGCTCGGGACGGCGTCGGTGATCGGTCCGGTGAGCGTGAAGGTCGCCTGCGGGAAGGCCGAGACGTCGAGGGCGGAGTCGCGGAAGTACGAGTCGCGCTGCGCGGAGTCCGTGGTGATGTCGGCGACCTGCACCGTGACGGTCGCCTCGGTGATCGTCGTGCCGTCGACCCGCGCCGAACCGGTGACGCTGTCCGTGCGCCCGGTCACGGTGACGTCGGAGCCGTTGAGGACCTCGTGCACGCGGTACCCGGCCTCGGAGTCGCCGCCCACGGTCCAGCTGCCGGACAGGTCGGCCGTGTCGAGCGTGGACGGGGCGCGGCTCGCGGCGACCGAGGGCGCCGCCGACGCCTTCGCGTTCTCGCTCGACGTGTACACGTTCGTGCCGACGGCGACGCCGACGACGGCGAGCACCGCGACGAGCAGGACGATCCCCGCCCAGACGAGGGGCTTGCGGGTGGTGGGACGCTGGCGCGGGTCGGTGCTCACCCGGGAACGGTGACACGTCCTCCTCAGGAGAGCCTGTGGAGCGGCCCGCTACGCTCGCACGGTGCAGCAGCGGTTCCGGTGGGTCGAGGGCGTCTCGCTCGCCGTGGTCGTCGTCGTGGTGCACGCTGTGCTCTGGTGGCTCGCCACGACCGCGCCGAACCTGCCGCTGGGTGACGTCACCATCACCTACCGACGGTGGATCGAGGTCGGGCGGATCGACCACTCGTGGGTCGGGGTCGACTCCGACTGGGTGTACCCGGTCTTCGCGCTCGTGCCGATGGCCGCTGCGGCCCTCGGCGGCACCGCGGCGATCGCGACCGGCTGGCTCGCGCTCATGGTGCTGCTCGACGCCGTCGCCTGTGCCTTCCTCTGGCGGTTCCGTGCGTTCGGCGTGCGGGTCGTCTGGTGGTGGCTCGTGTTCCTGCTCGCGCTCGGACCCATCGCACTCGGCCGGATCGACACCGTGGCCACCGCGATCGCCCTCGTCGGCGTCGCCTTCGTCGTGACCCGTCCGGTGGTCGCGTCGGCGCTCTTCACCGCAGCGGCCTGGACGAAGGTGTGGCCGGCTGCGTTGGTGGGCGTGCTGGTGCTGCTGCGTCGGGGACACCGGAGTGCCGTCGTGACCGGGGCACTCGTCGTGACCGGGCTGATCGTGCTCGTCGACGTGCTCTACGGCGGAGCGCCGTACCTGTTGTCCTTCGTGACCGAGCAGAGCGACCGGGCGCTGCAGATCGAGGCCCCGCTCGCGACACCCTTCATGTGGGCGGCAGCGCTCGGGGCCCCCGGAGCGGCCGTCTACTACGACCGCGAGATCCTGACGTTCGAGGTGTCCGGAGCTGGCACCCACGCAGCGGCCGCGCTGTCGACGCCGCTGATGGCCGTGCTCGTCATCGGCGGCGTGGTCCTCGCGCTGCTCGCGGTCCGGCGGGGCGCCCGTCGCACCGAGGTGGCACCGGTCCTCGCGCTGCTGTTCGTCGCGGTGCTGATCGCGGTGAACAAGGTCGGGTCGCCGCAGTACGTCGGGTGGTACGCCGTGCCCGTCGTCTGGGGGCTCGTCGCCGGGTACCCGAGCGCGCGGCGCTTCCTGCCGGTCGCGATCGGGGTGCTGCCCCTGGCGCTGCTGACGCAGGTGATCTACCCGGGGTTCTACGACGAGCTCCTCGCGGTGCACACCTGGATGGTGTTCGTGCTCACCGTGCGGAACGTCCTCGAGGTCGCCGTGCTGGTGTGGGCGGTCGTCGTGCTGGTGCGGCTCGCGCGGCGCTCGCCGGAGCCTTCGTCGGTGCGGGTGTCCGAGCCGCCGGTGCGCGGGGGAGTCGACCGGGGCAGGATGGACGCATGATCGTCGCGTTCTCCGTTGCTCCGTCCGGTGGTCCCTCGGCATCGTCGGACGGGTCCGTGCACGACGCGGTCGCCGCAGCGGTGCGCGTCGTCCGCGAGTCCGGTCTGCCGAACCGCACCTCGTCGATGTTCACCGAGGTCGAGGGGGAGTGGGACGAGGTCATGGACGTCGTCAAGCGCGCCACCGAGGCCGTCGGTGCGTACGGCACCCGGGTGTCCCTCGTGCTCAAGGCCGACGTCCGCCCCGGGCACACGGGGGAGATCGACGGCAAGCTCGAGCGGCTCGAGGCGGCGCTCGGCGAGTGACTGTGCCGCCGTCACTCCCTCCGATCCCCCACGATGCGGAGGGTTGTCGGCACACCCATCAATGAGAACAGCCGCGAGGTTCTCGCGAAGCTGATTTGGCTGAAGAGGGGTAGTTGACTCAATTCTTGTCGCGTACGGTCTCTGCGCGAGAGGATCAAGTAATCGACTCGAATTCGACGATCCGTAATACGGCGCTCAATCTTGCTCGAAAGGTCCGCACCTACTAACTTTCGCCGTCGGCTCTCTTCGGGGCGCAAAGTGTTGTCTCGCTCGAATGCGTCCGAAGCCTTCACCTTCGGGAGGCCAAGCGTTTTAGAAGCTACTACTTTCTCGATGAGAAGTTGAAGCTTCGCTCTCGCCCCCGCGTCCCGTGTCAGGGCGAGTGCAGCCACTTGGCCTTGATAGAAGAGATGGCTCAATTCACTCGAATCGAACCCTTTTTTCACATGAGTGAGTACGAGCTCGTCCCGATCCATCCAAATGACATCACAGGGCTCGATTCCAGATGAGCCAGAGGCGATCGATTTGCGGTCAAGGCAAATTCCGCCAACCCGAGTCGCCATGTTCATGTTGTAATCGGCTTCCTGATAGTCGCGCGCCGATCGCAAAGGGTAGCGATTATCGATGAGCTGACGATCTCTGGATTCGCGGCCGGCGTCGTTCAAAAGATCCTTTTGGATTCGATACCAAGACCCATCCGCTAGCGCTAGCGTCTCGCCTTCAACTTGAAGAGTGCCGTTCAGGCAGTCATAAAGGCGCCTACGCGTCCGATAACCAGAGGAGGTGCGAATCGGCAATTCAACACTTTTCAGCACTTCTACGGCCCTGTTGCTCCTCGATCGCAATTCAGCCTCATCGACAAAGGAGGTGAAGTCCAGTGGATCCGAGGTGGAGTGCCACTCTCCGCTGGTGTCGGCGACGCTATTCCCGTCGGTGCTTCCTCCGATGGCCGGAACTTGAACGGAGAAGCGAGTGCTTTGTCGAACTTCCGCGAGGAGGGCTCGATCGGCTGCTCGCTCCAGCTTGAGGTCGCGTACTATTTGAACGCCATTGTCAGGACGCGGTTCTTTTGCCGCACTCTGATAGCTCCTGAACAAGTGTTCCGCGATGGATTCGAGCTTTGTGGCGGGGGCTGTCGAGCTGAACTGTACGCTCGCAGCGCCGGTCGCGCGGATCGGCAGCCCGGGAAATTGGTCAGAGACACGGCTGGTCAACCTTCGCAGGATTCTCTCCTGCACTTCTGGATCGACGTAAGCGAGAGTGCTTTCGGTTGGCAGGAGGTTTCGCTGCCGTCGAATGTTGGTCGGGTCGAGAGTATCGGCGGAAACGATACCCGCAGGCGAGCCGAAGTGCTCGACCAGTAGCAGGCCAAAATCCGGGACAATCGTGCTTTTGTTGATCAAATGCGTTACTGTCCCGAAGCAGAATATGACGTATTGCCTTCTGCGGCCATTTGCGCCGGGCTTTGCAACTTCTGCGATGGCGATCGCGCCTAGAACAGAGCGACCCCCGGTGTCCGCATGAAGGTCAGGCGCGGTGCAGCGGTCGACTACGCTTCCTGCCTTGGCTTCGTCGTCGCGTTCGGGGTGTGGCGATGTGTTGGACAGTCCGAGGTAAGGTAGCCACCACTGCTGCTGGGGCTCGCGTGAATAGGTGTAGAGCGGCAGCTTGAATTTGTCGTTCGCAGACGCGGTCAGTTTAAGACTCGCGAGTCTCACGGCGGAGCTCAGGGCTTCGCCTGGTCTCGTTAGGTATGCATGAAGTGGGGTGCGCGCCATGTACTGTCGTCTCGCCTCTGGTCAGATCTCATCATTTTCTACCGTTCAGTGCACGGCGAGGCAAGTGCTTCCGACCTTTCATCATTGAAATCCAGTCGTCCCGTAGCCAGAGCGCTATAGCTCCTCTCGGCTGGGTCCCAGCGCGAAGTCTGAACCGCTTCACGATCATGGAAGAGCGCGATCAGGAGGGGGTGCTGCACAAAATCCCTGTTTGCAATGGTGAAATGTTGCGGCGATCTCGGGGTGCTGGTGGCAGACAGGGGTGATCGCCCTCAGGGGTACATGCGGCCGTTGTTGCGGTCCCGCTCCGCCTGGCGGAGTGCCTCGGCGATCTCGGGATCACTGCCGTCGTACTGCCGCGAGCGTGAGCCGAGGTCCGTGAGGTGGTGCATCCACAGCCACAGCCCGACTGCAGCGAGCACGACGACGCCGGTCACGATCCACCACCCCATGGCCTGATCGTACGCCGGCTGGGAGGTGCGGGACACGCCAGGCGCCTGCCCCGGGATGTCGGTGGTCGGGTGTCTCATGGTGCGCATCGAGCCGCACCGGTGGCTCGGGACGACCCGGACGACGACGAGGAGCGCGTGATGATGCACGACGGCTGGTGCCCTGACTGCGACCTGCAGACGGTCGTCATCGACGGTGACGAGCAGGGCGGCGACGCCTGGGCGAGCTGCACGGAGTGCGGGTCCGGGTGGGTCCACCGCGACGAGCTGCCCGAGCCGGCCTCCGCGGGGTCGTCGCGCGAGGAGCGCCGCGCGGCCTGAGGCCCGTCGAGCAGCGACGACGCGGCGGAGGCCCTGGCTGCGGTCGCCGCTCGTGGTGTCCCCGCCGGTGTGATCCGGCGGCCGTGTTCCGGCCGCTGGGTCCCGGCCGCTGTCGAATCGATTCGGCCCGTCGTCTTCCGTCGGCTGTTTGGAGCGGTCTACACTGCTGGGACCGGGCCGCAGTACGCGTGCTCGGGCCGTTCGACGCCGAACACGGACCGACCCCGCTGTCCACTCCGCCGCCCTCCGGCCGCCGCCCTGGCGCCGTGCGGGTCCGGGAGCGAGGGAACCTCGTGCACCCTGCGCGACGCGGCGGTCCGGCCGGTGTCCCGGCGCGCGAGCCGGGACGCGGCTCCGTCCTCCCGCCCCCGTTCCTCCCGATCCAGACAGGTCGCATGACGCTCACCACGCCGACGCAGCGCGCGTTCGCCCTCATCGCCCTCGCCCTCGGTGGCTTCGCCATCGGGTCGACCGAGTTCGTCGCGATGGGCCTGCTGCCGAACATCGCCGAAGCCCTGCTCCCCGCGCAGTACGCGGCCGACCCCGCCGCCGGGGTTGCGCACGCCGGCTGGCTCGTCAGCGCCTACGCGCTGGGGGTCGTGGTGGGTGCGCCGACGATCGCGGCGATCTCCGCCACGTTCCCGCGCAAGGGCCTGATCCTCGTGCTCCTCGTCGGCTTCGTGGTCGCCACGGTCGCGAGTGCGGTCCTGCCGAACTTCGGGCTCGTGCTCGTCGCACGCTTCGTCGCCGGTCTGCCGCACGGTGCGTACTTCGGCATCGCGTCGATCGTCGCGGGCGAGATCATGGGGCCGGGCAAGCGCGGCAAGGGCATCGCGATGGTGATGCTCGGCCTGTCGATCGCCAACGTCGTCGGCGTGCCCGCCATCACCTGGATCGGGCAGAACGCCGGCTGGCGCATCGCGTACGGCGTCGTCTCGCTGCTCTTCGCCCTGACGTTCCTCGCCGTCGCGGCCTTCGTCCCGCGGAGCGCCGCCGACGAGCACGCGACCGTCGGACGGGAGCTCCGGGCCTTCCGGTCGCCGCAGCTCTGGATCGTGATGGGGCTCGGTGCGGTGGGCTTCGGCGGGTTCTTCGCCGTCTACTCGTACATCTCGCCGCTCGTGCAGAACGTCACCGGACTGCCCGAGTCCGCGGTCCCGCTCGTGCTCGTCGTGGTCGGCCTCGGCATGGTCGTCGGCGGGGTCCTCGGTGGGCACCTGGCGGACCACAGCGTCAAGCGGACGATCTACATCGGGATGCTCGCGCTCATCGGCGCCCTGCTCGTGACCGTCTTCACCGCCCAGTGGGTCTGGGGGGTGTTCCTCGGCGCGTTCCTGCTCGGAGCGACCTCGTCGGCGATCCCGCCGGCGGTGCAGTCTCGCCTGATGGACGTCGCCGGCGACGCGCGGACCATCGCGGCGGCGCTGAACCACTCGGCGTTCAACATCGGCAACTCGCTCGGCGCGGCGCTCGGTGGAGCGGTCATCGCAGCCGGGTTCGGGTTCCTGGCCCCCGCGTGGCTCGGTATCGTCCTCGCGCTGCTCGGTCTGCTCGTGACGATGGTCAGCTACGGCGTCGAACGGCGGACGGACCGCCGCTCCGCCCTGCGGTCGTCGTCGCCGTCGACCGGGCCGATCACCGCGCCGGTGCCGACGGTCTGACCGGAGTCGACGCACCCACACGACGGACGGGAGGCCCGTGGCGACACAGCCACGGGCCTCCCGTCCGTCGTGTGGAGCGACTACAGCCCGACCGGGCTGCCGTCCTGCACGATGATGCCGTCGGTGATCGCGCGCTTCCGCAGCGCGACCTTCGTGCCGACGTCGAAGCCCGCGACGCGGTACTTCTCGCGGATGCGCTTGAGGTAGCTCTTCGCGGTCTCCTCGGAGATGCCGAGCTGGTAGGCGACGCTCTTGACGGGCTCGCCACCGCCGTACAGCGCCATCACGCGGCGCTCCTGCGCGCTGAGCTTCGGCACGCCGCCGACGTCGCCGCTGTTGATCGCCAGGTCGAGCTCGGCGGAGACGTACTGCTCGCCGCGCTGCGCGGCACGGATCGCCTCGACGATCATGTCGGCGTCCTCGCTCTTCACGAGGTAGCCGAGAGCGCCGGAGCCGAGGGCCTCGCGGACGACGTTCGGCTCCGAGTACGTGCTCATCACAACGGTCTTCACGCCGGCGGTCTTGAGCGTCGAGATCTTCAGCGAGACCGGGATCGAGTCCTTGAGGTCGAGGTCGAGCAGCACCACGTCGACCGGGAACGCCGGGCTCGTCAGGAGCTCCGGCCAGGTCGTGACGGCGGCGACGAGCGTGATGTCGTCGGCGGCGCTGCGGATCCACTCCGTGAGCGCGCCGAGCAGCATCCGGTGGTCGTCGACCAGTGCGAGTCGGATCGGTTGCTCTGGAGTCGCCATCAGGCGTCCTTTCTCGAAGGCGGTGCACGCCGATCCTAGGTGTCGGGACCGTCCGGGCTGGGGATGTCGGCCGGGTGTCCGGCAGTTCGCGCCCGTCTACATCGACGGGTGTCGGTCGACGACGCAGTGCGAGACGACGCGGAGCACGCCGTCGCGGAACGACTCGGTGTACGGGCCGATGCGCTGCAGGGCACTCCACGCGGTCGGACCGAGGCGTCGGCGCGGGGTCCCGCGCGACTCGAACACGATCGGGACGTCCATGCGCTCGTCGGACACCGGGTGCCCGTCGGAGCCGATCGGACCGAGCGTGACCGAGACGACGGGGGCACCCGGCTGTGCGGGGCGACCGTCGCCGACCATCTGCCACAGGGCCTGCAGCAGGCCGTCCCGCTGGGCGGGGCCGAGGTGCCCGGCGAGGGACTGCGGATCGGCCACGCTGACGGCGCGCCCGAGGTGGTCGGACTCCGTGATCGCGTGGTACAGCCACGTCTCGCGGCGTCCCTCGATGAGGTGCAGGCGCAGCTCCGTCGCCAGCGACGCGGCGACGGAGGCCGAGGCGTCCGAGAGCGGCAGCGGGTCCGAGCCGTTCGCGACGGCGTCGAGGAGCTTCTCGGCGGCCAGGTCGAGCCGGGCGAGCTCGTCCGACGCGAGCATCCCGACGGCGAACTGCGGCGCCTGGACGTTGCTCTGCACGAGCACCCGGTCCAGCTCGCGCTGCACGAGCTGGCGGAAGCGGTGCACCACGAACAGTGCGATCGACGGCGGGACCACCACGAGCGCCAGCAGCGAGACGATGCCCGGCAGGGTCGCCGGGGTGATCGGCGTCGACACGGCCGCCATCACGGCGAACCCGAGACCGAGCACCGCGATGGCGGCGGCGACCTCGCGCGCGGGCCGGAGCGTCGCCACCGGGAGCAGGGCGAAGCCGGCGGCGACCGAGGCGCTGGCGGTGTGCGCGATGTCGTGCTCGGGGAGGATCCCGACGAAGTCGAGTGTCACGACGCACGCCAGGACGGCGCAGATCAGCGCGAACGCGGTGCCGGTGAGCCGCTCGCCGTAGGTCATCAGGCTGAGGCCGACGCCGATCGCCGCGACCAGGTACAGCGCCCAGGCGCCGGCGGGCAGCCACGGGTTCGCGTAGTCCGGCAGCCGGACCAGGAAGAAGACGATGCCGGCGACGGCCTCGATCGCGGTGAGGACCGCGGCGCCGAGGCCGAGGTAGCCGGCTCCGAGCGACGCACCGGGCTTGGCGGCCTGCCGGAGCGAACGGGCACCCGTCGAGGTCGAGGGGAGCCCGCGGGCCTGCCGTCGCTCGCTGCCCCGGTAGCGCTCGCGCGCTTCGCGACGGGTGCGCGGTGCCGGCTGCACGGTCTCGCCCGGGAGCCCGCGGTTGATGGTGTCCTCGGGGACGCGGGTCATCGGGGAGCCTCCAGGACGACGGTGGTGCCCGATCCCGGGGCGGAGAAGAGCTTGGCGTCGCCACCGACCTCGCGGAGGCGGTTGACGACGCTCTCCTTGTAGCCGAGGCGCTCCGCGCTCACCGCGTCGAGGTCGAAGCCGACACCGGCGTCGGTCACCATCGCGCGGACGGTCTCCTGGTCGTGGACGATCGTGACGTGCGCCTCGCCGACGCCGGCGTGGCGCCGGACGTTCTCGAGGCACTCGCCGAGGGCCAGCAGGAACGCGTCGAGCACGTTCGACGGCAGCAGGACCTGACCGGTGCCGTGCCAGCTGACCTCGAGCCCCATCCGGCCGAAGCGCTGCTTGACGGACTCGAGGGTCTGGCCGAGCGGCGACTCCTCGACGCGGGTGAGCGAGTAGTCGCCGGACTGCTGGGGCTGCGGGGTCGCGCCGAGTCGCAGGTGCCGGAGGAGCCTGGCGTCCTCGGCGGCCTGCTCGCGCATCGCCTGCTCGGACACGCCGACCCCGGAGTGGGCCAGGAGCGTGAGGGTGGCGAGCACGGTGTCGTGCAGCAGTCGGGCGCCCTGGCGTCGCTGCGCCTCGGTCTCGCTCGCCTGCCGTTCCGCGCGGTGCGCCGTGCCGATGCTCTGGATGCGCCGGGCGACGCGGGGGATGCTGCGCGCGATCCACACCGAGACCACGGCGACGAGCACCCAGCCGAGCACCACACCGGCGGTCGGGCCGGAGAGCGGACCGCCCGATGCCCAGACGACGGCGCCCACGGCCGCGACTCCGGTGACGATCGTCATCGCGAGCCCGACCGGCGCGCCGCGCTGCGCCATCAGCGGGGCGGACAACGACCCGGCCGCCAGCGGCACGACGGCGCTGGCGACGACGGGCCGCACGTCGGGGTCGGCACCGAGCAGCAGGAGCGCGAGGGCACCGAGGCCCGAGGCGAGTGCGAGGGCGGTCCACCACACCGACCCGTTCGTGCCGAAGACGAGCAGCGCCGCGATGAGCACCGCGATGCAGGCGAGCGCGCCGAGCAGGGGCACCAGCGGGACCGCGAGTGAGCTGACGATGCCGACGACGGAGACCAGGGCGCAGGTGATGCCGACGACACGGGTCGTCGACCGCAGCAAGCGGTCGCGTTCCTGTGCGATGAAGTCCATCGGTGTCCTGGTGGTGACGTCGGTTCGGTCGGGTCCGGTGGTTCGCCGGACCCCGCGGGCGGGGTACCCGTCGCCATCATTCCACGCGGCCCACCCGTTGTGGGGTGTTCGGCACGCGGACGTGGACAGATCGGTCCGCGGGTGCGCCGGGCGCGCCGCGCCCGTACCGCGCCCGTACCGGGCCGTTCAGTCGAGCAGCCGTCGCAGGTGCGCCCCGACCGCCTCGTGCTCGATGAGGAAGCCGTCGTGTCCGAACTCGCTGTCGAGCACCGCGGCCCGGCCCCCGTCCAGTGTGTCGGGGATCCCCGCCGCGATCCGGTGCTGGTCCTCGAGCGGGAACAGGCGGTCGCTCGACACCCCGACGACCAGCGTCCTGGCGGTCACCGCCGCGAGCGCCGCCGTCACCCCGCCGCGCCCGGCCCCGACGTCGTGCGAGTCCATCGCGTGCGTGAGCGCGACGTACGACGAGGCGTCGAACCGCCGGGTGAACCGGTTGCCGTGGAAGTCGAGGTAGCTCTCGACCGAGAACCGGCCGTCGTCGCCGAGCGGGGAGACGTCGCTCTGCCACGACCGCGCGAACCGCCCGTTGAGCTCGTCCGGCGCGCGGTAGGTCATCAGCGCCATCCGCCGCGCGAGCGACAGCCCGCGGTGCGGTCCCTCGCCGACCGCCGCCTCGAAGTAGTCACCACCGGCGTACGCGGGGTCGGTCTGGATCGCGGCACGCTGCAGCGAGTTCGCGGCGATCTGGTCCGCCGTGGTCTGGGCGGTCGACGCCAGGACCGCGAGCCGGGCGACCCGGGAGGGGTGCGCCACCGCGAACTCGAGCGCGTGCATGCCGCCCATCGAGCCGCCGACGACGGCGGCGAAGACGTCGATGCCGAGCGCGTCGGCGAGCTGCACCTGGACCGCGACCTGGTCGCGCACGGTCACGAACGGGAAGCGCGACCCCCACTCGACGCCGTCCGGCGCCACCGAGGACGGGCCGGTCGTGCCCTGGCACCCGCCCAGCATGTTCGGGGCGACGACGAACCACCGGTCGGTGTCGATCGCCAGGCCCGGTCCGACGACGTCGCCCCACCAGCCCGCCGTGCGGTGCCCGGGTCCGGCCGGACCGGTGACGTGCGAGTCGCCGGTCATGGCGTGCAGGAGCAGCACCGCGTTGCTGCGCGCGGCGTCCAGCTCGCCCCACGTCTCGTAGGCCACCCGCACCGACGGGATCCGTCCGCCGCGCACCCACTGCTCGCCGAGCGCGGCGAACCGCCGGGAGCCGGGGTGGTCGCCCGGGCGCCAGGCGCCGGTCACGGGCGGCTTGCCGAGCGTCCCGAGCTCGGTCCCGGGCACGAGGGTGGACGGGACCGAGTCCTCGGGGATCGTCTGCCAGTCCATCGTGTCCAGTCTGCCGGGAGGCACGCCCCACCTCCGCCGTGTTACGTCACGCCCGGCGCGTCACCGGCGCGTGCTCCGCGAGCGGGACGGGCCGGGCCGGGGCGCTACGCCCGCTGGCCCTCCTGCGAGACGGCCCGCGCCGCCGCGAGCCCCGCCTCGAGGTCCGCACGGAGGTCCTCGACGTTCTCGATGCCGACCGAGAGCCGCACCAGGCCCGGGGTGACCCCGGTGGTGAGCTGCTGCTCGGGCGTGAGCTGCGAGTGCGTCGTCGACGCCGGGTGGATGACGAGGGAGCGCACGTCGCCGATGTTCGCCAGGTGCGAGAACAGCCGCAGCTCGTCGACGAACGCCTTGCCGGCCGGCACCCCGCCCTTGAGCTCGAACGACAGCACGGCACCGACACCGCGCGGCGCGTACCGGTTCGCCGCCGCGTACCAGGGCGACGTCGGCAGCCCGGCGTACGACACGGAGGCCACCTCCGGGTGCCGGTCGAGCCACTCCGCGATCTCCTGGGCGTTCGCCACGTGCCGCTCCATGCGCAGCGACAGCGTCTCGATGCCCTGGAGCAGCGCGAACGCCGTGTCCGCCGAGTTCGACGCGCCGAGGTCGCGGAGCAGCTGCACCCGGGCCTTCACGACGTAGGCGAGCTCGTTGCCGACCGCCTGCGCGAACACCGCGCCGTGGTACGAGGGATCGGGGGAGTTGAACTCCGGGAAGCGGTCGGCGTGCTCCGACCAGGCGAACCGTCCGCCGTCGACGATCACGCCGCCGATGACGGTGCCGTGGCCGCCGAGGAACTTGGTCGCCGAGTGCACCACGATGTCGGCACCGTGCTCGAACGGCCGGATGAGGAACGGCGTCGCGATCGTGTTGTCGACGATGAGCGGCAGGCCGGACTCGTGCGCGACGCTGCTGACGCCTGCGATGTCGAGCACGTTGATCCGCGGGTTGCCGATCGTCTCGGCGAAGAAGAGCTTCGTGTTGGGGCGGACGGCACGACGCCACTCCTCGAGGTCGTCCTGGTCCTCGACGAACGTCGTCTCGATGCCGAGCTTCGCCAGCGTGTACTTGAACAGGTTGTACGTGCCGCCGTAGATCGACGACGACGAGACGATGTGGTCACCGGCCCCCGCGATGTTCAGCACGGCGTACGTCTCGGCCGCCTGACCGCTCGACACCAGCAGCGCGCCCGTACCGCCCTCGAGCGCGGCGATGCGCTGCTCGACGACGTCGTTCGTCGGGTTCATGATCCGCGAGTAGATGTTGCCCGGTTGCGCCAGCGCGAACAGGTCGCGGGCGTGGTCCGAGTTCTCGAACACGTACGACGTCGTCCTGTAGATCGGCGTGGCCCGTGCGCCGGTGGTCGGGTCCGGCTGCGCGCCGGCGTGGACCTGCGTCGTCTCGAACCGCCAGGCGGCTGCGTCGTTCGTGCTCATCGGGGCTCCTGTCGGGTCCGGTCCGTCATGGCGTCGCCGCGGACGACCGGGAGGCCCGGGGCGTCGTCGCGACGTCCGTCACGCTACGCAGGTGGCGGGGCGGGCACCAGCGGGGCCGCCTCGCGACGTAACGCGCGTGCGCGGCGCGCGTCCGTGGAGTCGACGCGACCAGCCGAGGGACGGGAGCGGCGCGGTGCGGTGCGCCGTGCCTCCCGGCCGGACGCGTCGGCCCCCGCCTGGCAGGATCGGACGGGACGAGAGGGGGCGTCGTGCGCGCTCAGGACGTGGCGGACAAGAAGTTCCAGCCGACGGTGTTCCGGAACGGGTACTCGCAGGACGACGTGGACGACCTGCTCGACCGGGTGCAGGCGACGTTCGCCGCCGCCGAGCAGGGCGGCCGTCCGGCGACGGGACGGCTGGCCGGCGCACGGACGGTGACCCCGGAGGACGTCGCGTCGTCGCGCTTCCGTCGGACCCGGATGAAGTCCGGGTACGACTGCGACGAGGTCGACGACTTCCTCGTCGAGGTCGTGGTCGCGCTCCGGGCACTCGCCCGCTGAGCGGTCAGCGCTCGACGGGCTCCCGGCGGAACAGCCAGTCGACGTTCGGCTCGAGCAGCCAGCGCATGCCGCGCCGCACGAACGGTTGCGCGAGGAACAGGCTCACCGCGCACGCCACGGCGACCATGAGCAGCACGTACGGCCACGCCGAGTGCTCCCCGGCCAGGACGCCGGACTCGCGGATCGGGTAGAGCACGAACGTGTGCAGCAGGTAGACGTACATGGTCGCGGCGCCGAACCGGGTGAGCCAGACCGTCCTGCGGGGCACGAGCAGCAGGAACGACGCCGTCAGCACGGTGGCGAGCAGCACCAGGCCGAGGCGGACACCGCCGGCCCACCAGGCGTCCTCGCCGAGCCCGGAGTACGAGTCGTCGTAGAAGAACCAGTGGTGCAGGTCGAAGCCCTTGAACTGCGGGATGAACAGCACGCACGCGGCCGCCCACACCGCGAAGACGACGACCGCGGCCGCGCGGAGACGGACCACGACCCGGCGGGGGGCCTCGTACCAGCGGTCGAACACCCCCCACTGCTTGACCTGCCACCCGAGCAGGAAGAACGGCAGCAGGCTGATCGCGCGTCCCAGGGAGAACGTCGAGTCGACGTTGTCGAGGTACCCGACGCCGACACTGAGCACCACGGCCCAGACGAGCGGCCACCGCAGGATCGCCAGGTAGGGCAGGATCAGCCGGAAGATCCCCAGCGCGAGCAGGAACCACAGCGTCCAGGTCGGCTTCGTCGGGTTGAACTCCTTGCCGCCCTCGACGATCGCCTGCACCACCGTCCAGATCGTCTGCATGACGATGTACGGCACCACGATGTCCGTGAAGGTCCGCCGCATCCGCTCTGCGGTCGGGGTCGCCGCCGACGAGAAGTACCCGCTGATGACGCCGAACGCGGGCATGTGGAACGCGTAGATGAAGGTGTAGAGCGCGAGGGCGTGCTCGCTGCCGGCCGTCTGCCGCTGGATCGCGTGACCGATCACGACGAGCGTGACGGCGACGAACCGAGCCGTGTCCCACATCGGGATGCGTCGCGGCGACCGGCCCGGCTCGAGCGGCGTCGCCGGAGCCGAGGGCGCGGGGGGAGCGGCGTCCGTCGTCATGGCCGGTCACGTTACCGGATCGTGACCTCGACGGGTCGGTACGGTGGTGCCGACACCCACTGGAGGAAGCCATGGCAGCACGTCCCGACACCGGTCGACCCGACACCACCGAGCGGCTCGCCGTCGTCACGGGGGCGAGCTCCGGCATCGGTGCCGCCACCGTCCGGCTGTTCCGCGAGCGCGGCTGGCAGGTGCTCGCCGTCGCCCGTCGTCAGGACCGGCTCGAGGCGCTCGCCGCGGAGACCGGGGCATCGTTCCTGGTCGCGGACGTCACCGACGCCGACGCCGTCGCGGCGCTCGCCGCCCGGGTGGACGAGGCCGGCGGCGCGGACGTGCTCGTGAACAACGCCGGCGGAGCACTCGGGTCGGCGAGCGTCGAGGAGTCCGACGTGGAGGACTGGCGCGCCATGTTCGAGGTGAACGTCATCGGCACGAAGCGGGTCACCGCCGCCCTGCTGCCGCAGCTCCGGCGCCGTGCGGCCACGGCCGGGGTCGCGGACATCGTGACCGTGACGAGCACCGCGGGACACGTGGCCTACGAGAACGGCGGCGGGTACAACGCCGCCAAGTTCGCCGAGCACGCCCTGGTCGGCGCCCTGCGGCTCGAGCTGAACGGCGAGCCGCTGCGCGTGGTCGAGATCGCGCCCGGGCTCGTCAAGACCGACGAGTTCGCCCTGACGCGCTTCCGGGGCGACCGCGAGAAGGCCGAGGCGGTGTACACCGATGTGCCGGGGCCGCTCGTCGCCGAGGACGTCGCCGAGGCCGTCGTGCACGCGGTCGAGCTGCCGGCGCACGTCAACCTCGACCTGGTGACGGTGCGACCGGTCGCGCAGTCGGCACAGCACAAGCTCGCCCGCGGGCCGCTGACGCCCCGGAGCTGACACCGGGCGCGCGGGCCGGTTCGATCACGCGCGCTGGCGGGCCGTGTGCCGGTCCCGGCGCGCGCGGTGTCCGGGCGCGGGTCGCGGCGGGTGGCTCCCTGCCGGTACCGTGGGCGGATGCCGATCAGCAGCGAACCCGGGCAAGCCGCGCAGGCTCCCTCGACCGTGACCGTGACGAGCGGGCCCGAGGTGCTCGGTTGGCTGGAGTTCGGTGACGCGGCGCGGCTGCTCGCCAAGGACGTCCTGTCGTCCGGCTTCGAGCCCGAGGTCGTCGTGGCGGTCGCGCGCGGCGGGCTCATCATCGCGGGCGCTGTGGCGTACGCGCTCGGCACCAAGGAGTGCGGCTCGATCAACGTCGAGTTCTACACGGACGTCGAGCAGCGTCTCGACGAGCCGGTCATCCTCTCGCCCGCCCTCGACGCGCCGAGCCTGGCGGGCAAGCGCGTCCTGGTGGTCGACGACGTCTCCGACTCCGGCCGCACCCTGCGCCTGGTGGTCGACATCATCCGGAACGCCGGCGCCGACGTGCGGAGCGCCTGCCTGTACTCGAAGCCCGGCACCGTGCTCGAGCCCGACCACGTGTGGCGTCGTGTCGACGGGTGGATCACCTTCCCGTGGAGCGCCCTCGCCCCGGTGACGGCCGAGTCGTGAGCATCCACCTCGTCGGCGGGGGTCCCCTCGTCGCGGCCGACGTCGCCGCCCCGTTCCTGGCCGAGGCCGCCGCGCGTTCCGCCGCGGTCGGCCGGAGCGTGCCCCGGATCGCCCTGCTCTCCGTGGCCGGCCCGTCCGGTGCCGCCCCGTCGTCGACCGCCGACATCGCCGAGGTCCTCGGTGGCGCCCGACAGGCCGAGGTCCTGGTGACCGAGGTCGGCGCGGGCGAGGTCTTCGCCACGACGGTGCTGAGCGACGTGGACGCGCTCGTGATCGGCGGCGGGGTCACCCCGGCGTACCTCGACGCGATCCAGCCCCTCGTCGACCAGATCCGGCTCCTCGTCTCCGACGGGTTGCCGTACCTCGGCTACTCCGCCGGCGCGATGGTCGCCGCAGACCGGGCGCTCGTGGGCGGGTGGCGCATCGGCGGCGTCGAGGTCTGCCCGCAGGGGTCGTCCGAGGGCCTCGACGAGGTCGAGCTCCGCGAGGGGCTCGGGCTGGTCGACCTGACGATCGACGTGCACGCCGTGCAGGCCGGCACGCTGGCCCGGCTCGTCGCGGCGGCCGAGGCGGAGTTCGTCACGGCCGGGCTCGCGATCGACGAGGACACCGCGCTGGTCGTCGGCGAGGGTGCGCTCGAGGTCCGCGGGACGGGCAGCGTCTGGCGCGTGGTCGCCGGCGACGAGTCCGTCTCCGTCGCGACCATGGGCGCCTGACCTCCGTGCGCCCGCACCCGCTGCGCGACCTCGTCGACCCCGGGTGGGCCGAGGCCCTCGCACCGGTCGAGGCCGACGTGCACCGGATGGGCGACTGGCTCCGCGACGAGGTCGCCGCGGGTCGGCACTACCTGCCGGCCGGTGACGTCGTGCTGCGTGCCTTCACGCAGCCGTTCGACGACGTGAAGGTGCTCGTCGTCGGCCAGGACCCCTACCCGACACCCGGACACCCGATCGGGCTGTCCTTCGCCGTCGACCCGCACGTGCGACCGGTCCCGCGCAGCCTGGCGAACATCTACCGCGAACTGCACGACGACCTCGGGGTGACGCCTCCGCCGCACGGCGACCTGCGGGCGTGGTCGGAGCAGGGCGTGCTCCTGCTCAACCGGGTGCTGACCGTCGAGGCCGGTGCCGCCGGCAGCCACCGCGGCAAGGGCTGGGAGGCCGTCACCGACCAGGCCGTCCGTGCGCTCGTCGCGCGGGGGAAGCCCCTCGTCGCCGTCCTGTGGGGCGCCCAGGCCGCGTCGGTCCGCCCGTTGCTCGGCGACACCCCGGTCGTGGCGTCGGCGCACCCGTCCCCGCTCAGCGCCTCCCGCGGGTTCTTCGGCAGCCGGCCGTTCTCGCAGGTCGACGCGCTCCTCCGCGAGCAGGGTGCCGACCCGGTCGACTGGACGCTCCCCGCCTGACACCCCTCGTGGTGCGATGGCCCCGGGCGCATCGCAGCCCGTAGGCTCGGACCGTGCTCGAGGAGGAATACCAGCGCCGTCGTGTCCTGCCGCGACACCTGCGTGCGCCCGTGCCCGCCGAGGCGACGTTCTCGTACACGATCCGGGCCGCCGACCCGCGGGACCTGCCGGACGTGCGCGAGATCCACACGCACTACGTCCGGAACTCGTCGGTGACCTTCGACCCGTCGGCGTTCACCTTCGCCCGCTGGAAGCAGCGCTACGACGAGGTGCGCCGGCGCGGGCTGCCGTTCCTCGTCGCCGAGAACCCCTCGGGGCAGATCCTCGGCTACGCCCTGGTCGACCCCTGGAACCCCCGCGACCGGTCGAACCACGTGGTCGAGGACTCGATCTACCTCGGTGCCGCGTCGGGCGGGAAGGGTCTCGGACGGGCCCTCATGGAGGCGCTGCTCGCGGAGTGCCGTGCCGCCGGCGTCCGCGAGGTCATCGCCGTGATCGCCGACCGGCAGGCCGAGGCCTCGATCCGGCTGCACGAGCGACTCGGCTTCGAGGAGGTCGGCCGCATGGGCAAGGTCGGCTACAAGTACGACCGCTGGCTCGGCACCGTCACGATGCGGCTGCGCCTGCGCGGCCCGCGGTTGTTCGCGCGCGCCGGGCGCTGACGCGAGCGGTCCGAGGCTGCGCCGTCGAAGCGGTGTCCGACGTGCGCGAGACGCCGGCGTCGGCGCGGAGCGCCCTCGACGTGCGCGAGACGCCGCCCGGATCGCGGCGTCTCGCCATCCGTGCGGCGTCTCGAGCATCCTGCGGCCTCCTGCACGGGTGCGGGTCCGTCGGTGTCGGGCGGCGCCGGGCGGGAGGCGCGTGGCGGGGTCGCCGCGAGCCTCCCGGCTGCCCGATCCTTCCCATGACGTGTGCGATGGCTGGTCGTTCCGGGCGTCCCTGGTGCTCTGGGAACGTCAGGTACGCCCGGTTCCGTCAGGTACGCCCGGTTCCGTCAGGTCCGCCCGATTGCGCCGGGCTCGCCCGGTTCCGTCAGGCGCCCGGCGCCTCGGCGATGAACTCGTCACGGGTCACGCGCAGCAGCGCCGTGGCCGCCTCGCCGGCAGCGGCGGCGTCCCCGGCGACCACGGCGAGCGCCACCGCCTCATGACGGACCGCGGCGTCGCGGGTCCAGCGGGAGATGGTGTCCCGCGACTCCGACGTCCGCGTCCGCAGGAGTGCCTCGACGGTGCCGGCGAAGTGCGTGAACACGGCGTTGCCCGACCCGGTCAGGAGTGCGCGGTGGAAGCGGACGTCGGCCTCGAGGTAGGCGCGACTGTCCTCCCGGCCCCAGGCGTCGAGCATGTCCCGCGCGGCGAGCAGGAGCGCCTGACCGGGCGAGCCGGTGTCGTCGGACGCTCCGGCGTTCCCCGCGACGAGGGCCGCTGCGACGGGTTCGACCCCGAGACGGAGCTCGAGCAGCTCCCGCTGCTGCACGAAGTACGCGGGCGAGGCGCCGCGCCACCGGATGACGGTCGGCGCCAGGAGCTCCCACGACGACACGGGGAGCACCTGCGTGCCGACCCGCTGCCGGGGCTCGACCAGGCCGAGGGACTGCAGGACGCGCAGGGCCTCGCGCACGACGGAGCGGGAGACGCCGGACTCGGATGCGACGAGCTCCGGCCGGACGACGGTGCCGGCGGGCAGCACCCCGTCGACGATGCGCTGGCCGAGGGTCTCGAGCACGTGGGCATGGAGGCCGCGGGCGGTGGTCATCGTTCCTCCGGTCGTGCTCTGCGGGACGGACGGCGCGTGACGGTCCCGTCCCTGTGACGCGGACTCCATCGAAGCGGCAGAATGCGCCGGACGGCGGGTGCCGCGCGGCAGATCGTTGTACAGTCTGATTTATCAGATTATTGGGGTGCCCGATCGGACACCCGGAGGCGGCCGCGCCGAGCGGCCGTCCGGAGCGTACGACACGCACACGCACACGAAGGCGACGGAGCCGCGAGGCAGCGGCTCCAGGAAGGGGCACAGATGCCTCACGCACCCACCGGAGGAACCGCGGCGGCCGACGCGCTGCACGGCCTCACGGTCCTGGCCGCCGAGGGCGGCGGCACGCAGACCGTCGACCCGTCCGGCCCGATCGGTCAGCTCATCGTCGCGGCGCTGCTCGGCATCGTCGTCATCATCGTGCTGATCACCTGGCTCAAGGTGCACCCGTTCGTCGCGCTGACGATCGGCGCGCTCGGGGTCGGGATCGGTGCGGGTCTGGCGCCCGACAAGACGGTCACGAGCTTCGGCACCGGCTTCGGGTCGACGATGACGAGCGTCGGCATCCTGGTCGGCCTCGGGTCGATGTTCGGTCGGATGCTCGTCGACTCCGGGGCCGCCGACCGCGTGGTCGACACCCTCGTCCGTCGCTCGTCGAAGGCCGCGCTGCCGTGGACGATGGCGCTCATCGGCGCGCTGATCGGCCTCCCGATGTTCTTCGAGGTCGGCCTGGTGCTCCTCATCCCGATCATCGTGCTGGTCGCGAAGCGCAGCGGTGTCCCGATCATGAAGATCGCGGTGCCCGCCCTGGTCGGCCTCTCCACCATGCACGCCTTCGTGCCGCCGCACCCCGGCCCGCTCGTCGCGGTCTCGACGGTCGGCGCGAACCTCGGCACGACGCTCGCGTTCGGCATCGTCCTGGCGATCCCGGTGATCGTGCTGGCCGGTCCCGTCTTCGCGCGCTTCGCGGCCCGCTGGGTCGACATCCCCGCACCGGACATGTTCGGCTCGCGCGGTTCCGGCACGTCCGGCAGCGGTGGCTCGGGGCCGTCGGACCCCGCGCACGCCGGCCGGGAGGCGCGTCGCGGCCCCGCCACGCAGGACACCGCGTCCCTGCCGAACGGCAAGAGCGACTTCACCCGCGTCATCAGCGAACCGCGCAGCCCGTCGTTCGCCGTCGCGCTCGTCGGCATCCTGCTGCCGGTCGTGCTCATGCTCGCCCAGGCGGTCCGCGAGGCGGTCGCCCCCGACGCCGCGGGTGGCTGGGTGTCGCTGCTCGACTTCCTCGGTACCCCGATGATCGCCATCGGGATCGCCACCGTCTTCGCCATGGTCTTCTTCGCGATCGGCGGCGGCATGGACCGGAGCGCCGTGGCGAAGTCCCTCGAGGACGCGCTGCCCCCGGTCGCCGGCGTGCTGCTCATCGTCGGCGCGGGCGGTGGCTTCAAGCAGGTGCTCATCGACACCGGCATCGGCGGGGTGATCGCCGACGCGGTGCAGGAGTCCGGCATCTCGGTCCTGCTCGTCGCCTGGGTGGTGTCCGCCCTCGTCCGCGTCGCCACCGGTTCCGCCACCGTCGCGACCGTCACCGCCGCCGGCATCATGGCGCCGATCGCAGCCGACCTGTCCACGCCGGAGACCTCGTTGCTCGTGCTGGCGATCGGTGCCGGGTCGGTGTTCCTGTCGCACGTCAACGACGCGGGCTTCTGGCTCGTCAAGGGCTACCTCGGCACCACGGTCGGACAGACGTTCAAGACGTGGACGGTGCTCGAGTGCCTCATCTCCGTCATCGGTCTGGTCGGCGTGCTCATCGCGGGGGTGTTCTTCTGATGGCCGCGACCGTCGACGCTCCGGTCGGCACCGACGGCACCGAGCCGCGCGTCCTCGTGGTGATGGGGGTCTCCGGCTCCGGCAAGTCGACGCTCGCCGCGACGGTCGCAGCGCGGCTCGGGTGGGAGTTCGCGGAGGGCGACGACATGCACCCGCCCGCCAACGTCGCGAAGATGGAGTCGGGCACCCCGCTCACGGACGAGGACCGCTGGCCGTGGCTCGGGACGATCGCGGAGTGGATCCGGTCGCACCTGGCCGACGACGCTCCCGGGGTCGTCACCTGCTCGGCGCTGAAGCGCTCCTACCGCGACGTGCTCCGGGCGCCCGGCGTGGTGTTCGTGCACGTCGCCGGCGACCCCGCCCTCGTCGAGCAGCGGATGTCCGCACGGGCCGGGCACTTCATGCCGACGTCGTTGTTCGCCTCGCAGCTCGCGACGCTCGAGCCGCCGCAGCCGGACGAGGCGCACCTGACGGTGTCGGCCGAGCGCTCGCCCGACGAGGAGAGCGCCGACGTCGTGGAGCGCCTGGGGCTCGCCACCGACCGGTGACCGACGTCAGGTGAACCAGATCGCGGTCCCGACCGGCAGCTCTGCCAGCGTCTTCGTCATCGCCGCGGAGATCCGGACGCACCCGTGCGAGCTGCCGTTCGGGTCCGGGTAGTAGTGCAGGGCGGTGAGGGCCGCGTTGCCGCCGTACTGCGGGATGCGTGACGAGTGCGCCCCGGTCAGGATGATCGGGTTGCCCTGCGTGTACGTCACGCGCGCATCGACGTAGGCGGCTTCGACGTACGTCGCGGTCGCGGTGGGTGTGGGGTCGTCCGGGGTCCCCAGGCGGGCGGGCTCCGACGCCGACACCGAGTCGTCCTGGTGCACGACGGACACCGTCGACGCGGCGACGTCCACGCGGACCATCCGGTCGACCGACGCGATCGAGAAGTCCGACGCACGCGCCCACGCGAAGGTGGCGCTCGGCGCGGTCGGGTCGCCGCCGTCGCCGGGCGTGCGGTTCCGGGCGGGGGTCGACACGAGGACCATGCCGCCGTCCTCCCCGTCCGACCGGCCCCAGACGGCGGTCGCTGCGGGCGTCTCGATCGTGGAGACCGTCGAGGCGAGTGTGGCGACCGGGCGCGCGTCCGCCGAGGGGGCGGCGTAGAGCGCGACGAGGCGCTGCTTCGGGGTGGCGATCTGCCACTGGTTGTCGGGTCGGACGGTGCTGCCGTCGAGGAGTTCCGGGACGACCGCGTCGTGGAACGCCAGGGGGAGTGCCGCGAGCTCGGCGTCGGACGCGGCTGCCGGGATCGCGGGCAGCGTCGGCCTCGGTGTCGGCGTCGGGGTGGCCGTCCGGGTCGGCACCGACGTCGGCCGCGCGGCGGTCGTGGCCGCCGGTCCCGGCTGCTGCACGGCCGCGCCGATCCCCACCGCGGCCAGCGTCGCTGCCGCCACCGCGGCGATCGTGATGCCCCAGGTCCTGCGTCGCATGTGTCCCCTCCCGCACCCAGTTCACCAGATCGCGGCCGTGAGCGTGTCTCAGGAGACGCTCGACGGGTCCACCACGGGCCTCCCCGCCGTCCCGTCACACCTCGGTGACGCGACCCGCCTCGACCCGCCAGCGCCGGTCCAGTCGGACGGTGTCGAGCATCCGCCGGTCGTGCGTGACGAGCAGCAGGGTGCCGTCGTAGGACTCCAGGGCCTGCTCGAGCTGTTCGATCGCAGCCAGGTCGAGGTGGTTCGTCGGCTCGTCGAGCACGAGCACGTTGACGCCGCGGGCCTGCAGCAGCGCGAGGCCGGCACGAGTCCGCTCACCGGGTGAGAGCGCAGCGGACGGGCGACCGACGTGCTCCGCCTTCAGCCCGAACTTGGCGAGCAGGGTCCGGACGTCGGCGGTGGTCATCTCGGGGACGAGCTCCTCGAACGCCGCGGCGAGGGGCTGCTCGCCCGTGAACGCCGCGCGGGCCTGGTCGACCTCGCCGATCGCGACGCTGGAGCCCAGCGACGCCGACCCGCTCGTCGGCGCCGTCCGGCCGAGCAGGGCGCGGAGCAGGGTCGACTTGCCGGCGCCGTTCGGGCCGGTGATGCCGATCCGGTCGCCACCGGAGACCTGCAGCGACACCGGCCCGAGGGCGAAGTCGCCCTGCTCGTAGACGGCGTCGGACAGCGTGGCGACGACGGCCGAGGACCGCGGGGCACTGCCGATGGTGAAGGCGAGCTGCCACTCCTTGCGGGGCTCCTCGACCTCGTCGAGCCGGGCGATGCGCGACTCCATCTGCCGGACCTTCTGCGCCTGCTTCTCGCTCGACTCGCTCGCCGCCCGGCGGCGGATCTTGTCGTTGTCGGGGTTCTTCTTCATCGCGTTCCGCACGCCCTGGCTCGACCACTCGCGCTGTGTCCGTGCGCGTGAGACCAGGTCGGCCTTCGTCGCGGCGTACTCGTCGTACGCGTCGCGCTTGTGCTGCCGGGCGATCTCGCGTTCCTCGAGGTACGCCTCGTAGCCGCCGCCGAACAGCCGGTGCGACGACTGCGCCAGGTCGAGCTCGAGCACGGCGGTCACCGATCGGGCGAGGAACTCGCGGTCGTGGCTGACCATGACGGCACCGCCGCGCAGCCCCCGGACGAACTGCTCGAGTCGGTCGAGCCCGTCCAGGTCGAGGTCGTTCGTCGGCTCGTCGAGCAGCACGACGTCGAAGCGGGAGAGCAGCAGGGCGGCCAGGCCGACCCGGGCGGCCTGTCCGCCGGACAGCGCGGTCATCAGCGAGTCCGGGCCGACGCCGGAGCCGTCCGGGGTCGCCTCCAGCCCGAGCTCGGCGAGCACGACGGGCAGCCGCTCCTCGAGGTCGGCGGCACCGGACGCCAGCCAGCGTTCCAGCGCGGTGGAGTACCGGTCGGCCGCTGCGTCGCCGCCGTCCAGGTCGCCCAGGGCCTCGGCAGCACGGTCCATGTCCGTCGTGGCGTCGGCGCAGCCCGTGCGCCGGGCGACGTACGCCGCGACCGACTCCCCGGCGATGCGCTCGTGCTCCTGGGGGAGCCAGCCGACGAAGGCGTCCGGCGGGTTCGTCGACACCGTCCCGGCGAGGGGCTCGTCGACGCCGGCGAGGAGGCGGAGGAGCGTGGACTTGCCCGCCCCGTTCACACCGACCAGGCCGATCACGTCACCCGGGGCGACGGTGAGGTCGAGGCCCTCGAAGAGCGTGCGGGCGGCGTACCCGCCGGCGAGGTCCTTGGCGACGAGCGTGGCGGTCATCCGGCAATCGTCCCACGGCCGGGACGGCGCTCAGGCCGGGCGCGTGAGCCCGAGGATGCACCCCTCGACCGCCGCGACCCGCACCGCGTCCGTCCCGTCGAACAGCACGCTCTGGCTGACCGCCCCGACGTGGGCTGCCACCACCGCACGCGTGTAGAGCGCCGGGTCGACGGTGGGGACCCGGCCGGCTCGTTCCAACGCTGCGACGAGGAGTGGCTGGAGCGTCGCGTGGAACCGGTCGGTGTGCGCGCGGAGCAGGGCGTTCACCTCGGGGTCGTGCCGGGCGCGCGTGGTGAGCACCGAGCGGATCGCGTACCAGCGGTCCTCGGGCGGCAGGCCGTGCACGACACCCTGCACGACCCCGTCGACCGTCGGGTGCCCGTCGAGTGCGGCGCCGAGCTCGTGTTCGAGCACGGCGAAGACGGCTTCGGCCTGCTGCTCGTAGACCGCGAAGAACAGCTCGTCGACCGTCCGGAAGTTCGAGTAGAACGCCCCGCGCGTGAACCCGGCGCGGGCGACGACCGCCTCGACGCTGACCGAGGTCGACCCGGTCTCCTGGAAGATCGCCTCCGCGGCCGCGATGAGCGTCGCCCGGGTGCTGCTCCGCCGGCGGACGGCGCGCGGCGCGGCTGGTTCGGTCACGGCTCCAGGCTAGGCCGAGTGCCGGTCGGCCAGGTAGTCGTGCACGGTGCGCACCGGGGCGAGGGTCAGGTCCGTCAGGATGTGCGAGGCGCGGACGACCTCGAGCACCGGCAGGTCCGCCATCGGTGCGAGGGCGTGTGCGAACAGCTGGAGTCGGGCGGGTCCGGTCCAGGCCTGCTCGACGGTCACGTCGGTGATCTCGGTGCGGACGAGGTCGGCCACCAGGTGGCGCTGGGTCCGAAGGTCCGGGACCAGCTTCACCATGAAGGTCGGCACGGTGATCTCCGCCAGGGCGGCGTCGTGGGCGAGCGGCTCCCACTCGTACGCCATGGTCGCGGTGGCCACCCGCTCGGTCCCGCGGTCGAGGGTGCCGACGAGCGCGCCCTGGTCGACGCGGAGCGCCGGCGTGCCGAGGACCTTCGGGTAGGCGCTCAGCTCACGGCCGGCGAGGGTCGCGGCCGCATTGTCGAGGTACATCGCGTGCAGGTACTCGCCGCGTTCGCCCTCGTGCTCGACCTGGATCGCCTGCCCGGACTCGACGTACGGGCCGTACCCGTCGACCTCGCCCATCTTCATTACCTCGAACCGGACGAGCGGTTCGGTGACCTCGAGCGGCTCCGGGACCACGGCGCGCAGCGCGTCGGGGTCGGTGCGGTAGACGACGTTGAAGTACTCGCGGCCGGTGAACCGGGTCGGCCGGAGTGGGTAGACCGGCGCGGCGAGCGGGGTGGTCAGGTGCTGGAGGACGTCGTCGGCGCGCATGCGCATCTCCTTCGGAACTTGGATACGATCTGTATCGAATACGAACTGTACCGAACTCGACCGAGAGCAGGAACCCGTGCCCTACCAGCCGCCCCGCGACACCGCCGACCGCCCCGTGACCGTGATCGGCGGTGGCACCCTCGGACGCCGGATCGCCCTGATGTTCGCCAGCGGCGGTGCCGAGGTCCGGATCCACGACCTGTCCGAGGAGGTCCGTGCCGCCGCCGTCGCGTACGTCGAGGAGACCCTGCCCGGGATCGTGGCCGCGCGCGACGGCGCGACCGCGGGGACGGTCCGTGGCGAGGCGGACCTCGAGGCCGCGGTGGTCGACGCCTGGCTCGTCGTCGAGGCCGTGCCCGAGCGCCTGGACCTGAAGACCCCGCTGTTCGGACGGCTCGACGCACTGGTCGCCGCGGACACGATCCTCGCGACGAACTCGTCCTCGTACGCCAGCCGCCTGGTGATCGACGAGGTCGCGCACCCCGAGCGCGTCCTCAACGTGCACTTCTACATGCCGCCGCAGCAGAACGCCGTCGACCTGATGAGCGACGGCCAGACCGACCCCGCCGTGATCGACCTGCTGCTCGAGGCGCTGCCCCGCTACGGCGTCCACCCGTTCCTGGCCCGCCGCGAGTCGACCGGCTTCATCTTCAACCGCATCTGGGCGGCCATCAAGCGCGAGGCGCTCGCGGTCGTCGCCGACGGCGTCTCCACGCCCGAGGACGTCGACGCCATGTGGCAGGTGAACAGCGGCGCACCGGCCGGGCCCTTCCGGATGATGGACCAGGTCGGCCTCGACGTGGTCCTCGACATCGAGGAGCACTACGCGGCCGAGGACCCGCGCCTGCCGGAGGGTCCGCGTCGCCTGCTGCGCGAGCACGTCGACGCCGGCCGTCTCGGCGTGAAGACCGGACAGGGCTTCTACCGCTACGACGACTGACGTCGTCCCCACCCGCCGGGACGGGAGGCGCGGTGCCGGCCCGCACCGCGCCTCCCGTCCGGTGGGGCGTCCGTGCACCCGCTGCTGGCAGGATCGAGCCGTGTCGACGCTCATCGTGACCGCCCACCCGGACCCCGACTCGCTGACGCTCGCCGTCGCCCACCGCCTCGAGGCGGCGCTCGACGCCGCCGGCGCGGGCCCCGTCACGGTCGCCGACCTCGCCGCCGAGGGCTTCGACCCCCGGTTCACCGCCGCCGACCGGCACACCTACCGGACGGGGACCGACCCGGCGCCCGACGTCGCGGCCGAACAGGCGCGCCTCGACGGGATCGACCACCTCGTGCTCGTGTTCCCGGTGTGGTGGTGGTCGGTGCCCGCGCTGCTCAAGGGCTGGCTCGACCGGGTGTTCGTGAACGGGTGGGCCTTCGGCGTCGGCGAGGACGGGCGCATCGACCGTCGGCTCGGCCGACTGACGGTGCACCTGCTGCCGATCGCCGGGGACGACGCCGGGGTCTACGAGCGGCACGGGTACGAGCAGGCACTGCGGACGCAGCTCGAGCACGGCCTCGTGGACTTCTGCGGCGCGGCCCGCGGGGCGACGGCGTTCGTCCACGAGTCCGAGCACGAGGACACCACCGTGCGCGAGCGGGCCGTCGCGGCCGCGGTCGGACGGGTCGTCGACGCGGTGCGGGGATGACCCTCGACGTCCGTGCCGTGGTGTTCGACCTCGACGGCACCCTGTTCGACCACGCGGGAGCAGCGGCGCGAGCCGTCGACGACCTCCTCGGCGCGCTCGGTGTCGCCGCGACCGACCGCCTGCGGGCCGCGTGGGCCGAGGCGGAGGAACGGCACTTCGAGCGGTGGCGACGCGGGGAGGTCGACTTCGCCGAGCAGCGTCGAGCCCGGCTCGTCGAGGTCCTGCCCCTCGCCGGGCTCCGGCCACCGCACGACCCGCACGAGCTCGACCTCCTGTTCGGCCGCTACCTCGCCGCGTACCGGGGCGCCTGGCGTCCGTTCCCCGGGAGTGCTCCGCTCCTGCGCGCGGTCCGCGACGCCGACCGGCCCGTCGGTGTCCTGACGAACGGGACCGAGGAGCAGCAGCGCGACAAGCTCGCCGCCACGGGGCTGTCGGACCTCGTCGACGTCGTGTGCACGTCGGAGCGGATCGGGGTGGCCAAGCCGGACCGACGCGCGTTCGAGCAGGTCGCCGACGAGCTCGGCGTGCCGGCCGCCGCGTGCCTGTTCGTCGGCGACGACCCGCAGCGTGACGTCGCCGGGGCACGTGCTGCGGGGATGCGCGCGGTCCTGGTCGACCCGGCCCGCGACGGCGGTGCCGCGGTCCGGTCCTCCGTGCTGTCGGCCCTGCACGGGGCGTCGGGCACCGGACGGCGGTGACCGCCCCCTAGCCCTCGGGGACGGCCACGACGCGGTTCTGGTACGCCCAGACCACCGCCTGCAGGCGCGAGCGCACCCCGAGCTTCGGCAGCATCCGCGCCAGGTGCGACTTCACCGTGGAGACCTCGACGACGAGTGCCTCGGCGATCTCCTCGTTCGACATCCCCTGTGCGAGGAGCAGCAGCACGTCCCGCTCCCGCGCGGTCAGCAGCTCCGAGGCCCGGTCGCCCGTCACCGGCTGCAGGCTCCGCCGCGACACGAACTCCCGCAGCACCCGCCGCGTCAGGCTCTGGTCGATCGTGCCGTTCCCGGCGGCGACCTGCCGCACCGCACCGACGATGACGTCCGGCTCCGCGTCCTTGAGCAGGAACCCGGACGCCCCCGCCTCGAGCGCCCCGAACACCAGGTCGTCGAGGTCGAAGGTCGTCAGCATCAGCACCGGCACCGCCGGGTCCGCGTCAGGAGCGCAGAGCTCCCGCGCCACCTCGATGCCGTTCCGGACCGGCATCCGGATGTCGAGCACCGCCACGTCCGGCCGCGTGCTCCGTGCGAGCGTGAGGGCCTCGCCGCCGTCCGCCGCCACGCCGACCACCTCGACGTCCGGTTCGGCCGCCAGGAGCGCCGACACCCCCGCCCGGACGAGCGGCTGGTCGTCCGCCACCAGGACCCGGATCACCGGGTCACCTCGGGCGTCTCGCGTCCGAGTCGCAGCGTCACGACCCAGCCGCCGTTCGGTGTGGTCCCGGTCTGGAGGCGCGCCCCCACCAGGTCCGCCCGCTCACGCATCCCGCGCAGTCCGTTGCCGCCTGCTCCCGGACCCTCCGGGGTCGGCTCGCCCGGTCCAGCGGGAGCGTCCGCGCTCGGCGCGGACACCGCGGGTGCGGCGTTCTCGACGGTCAGCTCCAGGTGGTCGACTGCACGGTCGTCGAGCGTGACCGTGACGACGGCGCCGGGTGCGTGCAGGGCGGCGTTCGCCAGTGCCTCCTGCGCGGTGCGGTAGGCAGCGAGCTGCGCCAGGGGCCCGACGCCCTCGGCGACCTCGTGCGCACCGCGGAGGACCTCGAGCCGCACGTCCGACCGGTACCGGGCACGCTCGACCAGGTCCACGATGCCAGCGACGGTCTCGACGGCACGTTCCGCGGGGGCGTCGTCCCGCAGCAGGCCGACCAGGCGACGGAGGTCCTCGAGCACCGCGGTGCTCTGCTCCCGCACCTGACGGACGCCCTCGTGCGCCGCGGTCGGGTCGGTGTCGATCTGCCGGTCGATGACGGCCGACATGAGGGCGATCCCGGACAGGTGGTGGGCCGCGATGTCGTGCAGCTCCCGCGCCATGGCCGCGCGTTCGCGGGACACGGCTGCGTCGACCCGGGCGTCCTGCTCGCGGACCGCGGCGGAGGCCTCCGCGGTCCGGGCGGCGACCTCGGCGTCCCTCGCGGCCCGGACCTCGCGCCGGGACCGCACCACGAGCGCCACGACGAGCGGGAGCCCGACGGCCCCGATGGCCTGCGTGACGCCCTGGGGGAGCGCGTCACCGAGCGCGTCGGCGAGGGAACGGCCGGACAGCGCTCCGTTCAGCTCGATCCAGTTGCCCGCGGTGCCGGCGGACACGAGTGCCGCCGCCCCGACGACCGACGGCCAGAGCCTGGTGAGTGGCACCCGGAGGGCAGCGAGCACCACCGCCACGACGACGGGGAGCGCGGTGAGCCCGAACAGGTCCCCGCCGGAGGTGACGGCGACCACGAGGACGGGGACGGCGGCGACCGCGAGGAGGACCGCCCGGGGGAGTCGACGAGCAGCCAACAGGACCGCGGACTGGACCAGGAGCCCGAGTGCGACCGCGGTCCAGTCGGCGCTGCCGACCTCGGGAGCCGAGAGCGGGTGTCCGATCGTGTCCGGGTCGACGGTGTCGAGGTACGGCAGCCCGAGCAGCAGCGCGAGCGAGACGACCGCGGTGGCGACCGCGACCAGGACGTCGGCGCGGCGCAGGCGGCGGCCGCCGTCGACCTCCCGCGCGGTGCGGGGGTCGGCGGCGACGCGAGCCGCACTCGCTTCAGCGGGTGCCATCGTTCGATCCTACGAGGCGGGCGGAGGCCGACGCGGAGAGGTGGTCCGTGCCTCCCGGCCGGCGGTCGTACCCGAGCCGGCCCCGGGTGGCGACCAGCAGGACGGCGGCGGCCACCGTCGAGACGATCGTGAGCCCGTGCATCATCGTGCCCGCGGTCATCCCCGGGTACATGTCCGCCCACAGGGTGGAGATGGTGTTGTTCACGCCGACGTGCAGCAGCAGTGCGATCGGCAGGCTCTCACCGGTGCGGTTGAACACCCACGTCATCACGACGTTGAACGTGATCGTGAAGAGCGCGAAGACGACCGGCTCCGACCAGTGCGCGTCCGGCCACCCGCCCCAGTCCGACAGGTACAGCGGCATGTGCCACAGCGCCCACAGCGGACCGAGCACCGCGGCGGCACCGAGCGGGCCGAAGCGGTCCTGCAGTCGGGGGAGAGCGAAGTCGCGCCAGCCGGGCTCCTCCGACAGGCCGGTGGTGAACAGCTGCACCACGAGACCCGGCACGAGGGCGAGCAGGGCGAGGGCGGTCGGCGCCTGGACGTTCCCGCCGGAGAACGGCAGACCCGTCAGGACGATGAGCGCGGGGACGCCGACCAGTGCCAGTGCGTACCAGTACCAGGAGACCCGCCACCGCCAGAGCCGACCGACCCAGCGCCGCAGCCCCGGACGGCCGTCGGCGAGGGCGGTCACCACGAACGCACCGCCGAGCGGGCCGAGGAGCGCGCCGGGCAGGATCCCGGTGAACTGGGCCGTGCCGAGGAACTCCGGGAAGTGCAGGTCCCACACGCCCAGGCCGTGCGGACTCAGGATGTAGGGCACCCACGCGAGCCAGCTGAGGCCGAGCGCCAGGGTGGCGAAGGAGGCGAGCGGGTGCCGGGACACCACGCCCCGGACCCCCGTTGCGCGGGGTGCAGCGGTGCCGGCTCCGGGCCGGACTTCGGTCGTGTTCGTCATGACACCGACGCTAGGGAGGACCGTTCGTCGGGACGACCGGCGGAGGGATGCACCACCGGGAGTTCCACCGAAGGATGCAGGTGACGGACGGGGCGGGACGCCCGTGCGTAGCGTCGGGTGCATGACCAGCACCACCGTCCTCGTCGCCGGCGCCACCGGGGACCTCGGTTCCCGCATCGTCGACGCGCTCCTCGCGGCCGACCCCGACGTCCGGATCCGAGCACTGAGCCGCTCGGCCACCGGGCCCGCGGCCGACCGGCTCACCGCACGGTCCGACCGTGTCTCCGTCGTCAGCGCCGCCTACGACGACCACGACAGACTCGTGACGGCGCTCGCCGGGGTCGACGTCGTCGTCTCGGCGGTGAGCGGCACCCGCTCCGTGGTCGTCGACGCACAGACCGCGCTGCTCGCCGCGGCGGTCGACGCCGGCGTCCCGCGGTTCGTCCCGTCGGACTACTCGGCCGACTACCGCGCGATCACCCCCGGGACGAACCGGAACTTCGAGCTGCGTCGCGAGTTCGCCGCGACACTGGACGCCGCACCGATCCGGGCGACCTCCGTGCTGAACGGCGCGTTCACCGACATGCTCACCGGACAGGCCCCGATGATCCTGTTCGACCGTCGCACGGTCCTGTACTGGTCGTCCCCGGACCAGGTGCTCGACTTCACCACGAAGGACGACACCGCCTGGGTCACCGCGCGCGTCGCCCTCGACCCCGACGCACCGCGGGTCGTCGAGGTCGCCGGCGACCGGGTCACCGCCCGGCGCGTCGCCGACACCCTCTCGCGGCTCACCGGCACCCGGTTCCGCACGCAGTGGGCCGGGACCTCCGGGACGCTCTCCGCGATGGCACGCGTCGGACGACGGCTCTCGCGGGCCGACGACGCGGAGCCGTTCCCCGCCTGGCAGGGGATGCAGTACTTCGTCAGCATGTTCAGCGGCGAGGCCGAGCTCCACCACGTCGCGAACGACCGCTACGGGCCGCACGACTGGACGACGGTGCGGGACGTGCTCGCCGTGCACCTGCAGGCCTAGGCTCGGGGACCGTGTTCGAACTCCACCACCTCTCGGCGCAGGAACTCTGGGACTGGATCCGTCGGGGGGACGCGACCGCGCTCGAGGTGACCGAGCACTACCTCGCCCGCATCGAGCGGCTCGACCCGTCCCTCGGGGCGTTCGTCGCCGTCACCGCCGACACCGCACGCGAGCACGCGGCGCGACTGGGGACGCTCCTCCCGACCTCCCGGCCGCTCTGGGGCCTGCCCACCGCCGACAAGGACCTGTACGACCGCGCCGGTGTGCCCACCCGGCACGGCTCCGCCGCGCTGCCGGTGACACCCGCGACCGCCGACCACCCCCTGGTGGCGGCGCTCGCCGCAGCGGGGACGGTGAGCCTCGGCAAGACGACCTCACCGGAGTTCGGCATGTCGTCGTCGTCGGAGACCCGGATCGGTACCACCCGGAACCCGTACGACACCGCGCGGGCGCCCGGAGGATCGTCGAGCGGCACCGCCGTGGCCGTCGCCGCCGGACTCGTGCCCGCGGCCGTGGGGACGGACGGCGGGGGATCGGTGCGCATCCCCGCCGCAGCGACCGGTCTCGTCGGACTGAAGCCGAGCCGCGGCCGGGTCCCGTCGATGCCCGGTCGGTCCGGCCTCGGCGGGCTGAGCGTCGCCGGGCCGATCACGCGGAACGTCGCCGACGCCGGGATGCTCCTCGACGCCCTGGTCGCACCGACCGGGCTGCCCGAGCCCTCGCCGTACGCGCTGGTCACGCCCGACGTCGGGGACGGGCCCTTCACCGCCGCTGCGGTGCGCGGCGAGGGGCGGTTCGTGGTCGGCGTGCTCGACGGTTCGCCGTGGGACGACACCGTCGACGTCGTGGTCGACCCTGCCGCCCGGGCAGCGGTCGACACCGCCGTGCGGGTGCTCGGCGAGGTCGGGCACGGGGTCGAGGACGTCGCGATGCCCCGGCTGCCGTACGCCGAGGCGTTCCGGGTGGCGTGGGAGTCCGGCGCTGCGGGGCTGCCCCGCGTGCCCGGCATCAATCTGTCCGCGCTCACCCCGCTGGTGTCGTGGCTGGTGGAGCGCGGACGTGCGCTGACCGCGACGCAGGTGCTCGACGCGATGACGACGCTCGACGCGTTCTCGGCCGGGCTGATCCGGACGTTCGCGCCGTACGACGCCGTGCTCACCCCGACGCTGGCGCTGGCCCCGCGGCCGATCGGCTGGTACGGGGACGACCCCGAGGAGGACTTCCGGCGGCAGTGCGCCTACTCGCCCTGGACCTCGATGGCGAACGTGTCGGGGCTGCCCGCGATCACGCTGCCGGTCGGGGTGACGGACGACGACCACCCGGACGGGGCGGGCCTGCCGATGGGTGTGCAGCTCATCGGACGCCCGGGCGGGGAGCGCGTGCTGCTCGCGATCGGGGCGCAGCTCGAGCGGCGGCTGCGGTGGCAGCGGCGGCACCCGGCGACGTGGTGACGCCGGGCTGACGCAGGCCGGGCACCGGCGTCGGCGCGTCGCGACTGCGACGATGCGCACGTCGATCGACGCGTGCGATGTCGTGGCTCGGGAGGATGGCGCGACATCGTGGTCGTCGTACGACAGCGCATCTGTCGTCCTGACCGGAGCCCGGTCGCGGCTGTCGGGCCGAGCGACACCGTGGTCGTCGTACGACAGCGGAAGTGTCGCATCGCCCACTCCGCCCGCGCGACGCCCGCCGACCGACCCCCACCGACGCCGACCGCCGACGATGACCGCCGACGACGCCGACGACGCCGACCCCCGACCACCGCCGCGCCCCTACGGCAGCGTCGGCGCCGCGGCCACCAGTGCCCGCGTCACCGGGTGCCGCGGGTCGTCGAGCAGCGACACCGGCCCCTGCTCCACGATCCGCCCCTCGGAGAGCACCGCCACGGTGTCGCACAGCCGCTGCACCACGCCGATGTCGTGCGACACGAGCACGAGCGTCAGCCCGAGGTCGTCGGCGAGCGAGCGGAACAGGTCGATCACCCGCGCGCGGACGACCACGTCGAGGGCGCTCATCGGCTCGTCCCCGAACAGGATCCGCGGGGAGTGCACCACCGCACGGGCGATCGCGATGCGCTGCCGCTGCCCGCCGGAGAACTCGTGCGGGTACCGGTCGGCGGCGTCGGCGGGCAGGTCGACGCGCTCCAGGACCGAGGCCACGAGCGCGCGGTGGTCACCCGGTAGCTGCAGCGCACGGAGCGGCTCGGCGACGATCGCGCCGACGCGCATCCGCGGGTCGAGGGACGCGTACGGGTCCTGGAACACCACCCCGGTCTCGCGACGGAACCAGCGCATCGCGGCCGCGGAGGCCGACGCGACCACGGGACGACCGCCGGCCGTCACGGAGCCCGCGGTGGGTGCCTCCAGGCCGGCGAGCAGCCGCACCAGCGTCGACTTGCCGGAACCGGACTCACCGACGATGCCGAGCCGCGCCCCGGAGGCGACCGTCAGGTCGACCCCGTCGACGGCGGTCCGCACCGGCCCGGGTTCGAAGGGGCCACGGCGTGGCAGGCGGTACGTGCGGTGGAGGCCGCTGGCGTGCAGCGCGTCGGTCATGCGGGGCCTCCGGTGCGGCGGGCGGTGGCGCGGGCGGCGTCGACGAGGGCCGCCGTCGCCGGGTGCTGCGGGGCGTCGAGCAGCGACCGCACCGATGCCTGCTCGACCACGCGGCCGTGATCGAGGACGACGGCGGTGTCGGCGATGCGGGCGAGCACCGCGAGGTCGTGCGTCACGAAGAGCATGCCGGTCCCACGCTCGGTCGAGAGCCGCTCGAAGAGCTCGAGGATCCGGGCCTCGGTGGTGACGTCGAGCGCGGTCGTCGGCTCGTCGGCGACGAGGTAGGCGGGGGAGCCGGCCATCGCCATCGCGATGCAGATGCGCTGCCGCTGCCCACCGGACAGCTGGTGCGGGTACTGGCGGAGCAGCGCGGCGGGGTCGGGCAGTCCGACGGCGTCGGCGAGTGCGACCGCGGCGGTGGCGGCCGCACGGCGGTCCAGCCCGCGGTGCAGTCGGAGCGGTTCCGCCACCTGCGCACCGACCCGGCGGAGCGGGTCCAGGGCGGTCGCGGGCTCCTGGAACACCATGCCGATGCCGGATCCGCGGTGGCGCGCACGGTCCCGATCACGCATCCCCACGAGCTCGGTGCCGTCGAGGCGGATGCTCCCGGTCACCTCGGCCCCCGTCGGTTGGAGGCCCATCAGGGCGAGCGAGGTCATCGACTTGCCGGATCCGGACGCGCCGATCACGCCGACGCGTCGGCCGGGAGGCACGGTGAACGTCACGTCGTCGAGCACCGTCCGCCCCGCGATGCGGACCGTCAGTCCGGTCACCTCGAGACCGTCGCGTCCGGTCGGGTGGTCGCTCACGCCGTCACCCCCGGGGTCGTCGTGGTGCCGCCCGGTGCGCGTCGGTCTGCGCCCGGGGCGCCGGTGGCCGGGTCGTCGTCGGTCGGCTCGCCGGGGGCCGGGTCGTCGCCGGCCGGGGTGCCCGTTGCAGTCGGCGAGCCCGTGACCGCTCGGTCGCCGGTGGTCAGGCGCGGGTCGGTCGCGTCGCGCACCGCGTCACCGAGCAGCGAGAGCGCGGCGACGACGAGGGCGATCGCGGCGCCCGGCCAGGTCGCGCTCCACGGGTGCACGCCGATGTACGTCTGCAGGTCGGCGAGCAGGTTGCCCCACGACGCCGTGTCCGACCCCGCGCCGTAGCCGAGGTAGGAGAGGCCGGCCTCGGCGAGGACCGCCGTCGCCATCGCGAGCGAGAGCTGCACGGTGAACAGCGGCGCTGCGTTCGGCACCAGGTGGCGGGTGAGCACGCCGAGGGGCCCGACGCCGGAGGCCCGTGCGGCGACGACGTAGTCGCTCCGGGCGATGCGGCGGATCTCACCACGCGCGACGCGGGCGATCGTCACGCCGAACGACAGCCCGACGCTCACCACCACGACGCCGAGCGACCCGCCGAACACCGCCGTCAGGAGCATGGCGGTCAGCAGCGTGGGGAACGCGACGAGGATGTCGAGGAGGACGGCGGTGCCCTCGCGGACCCACCTCGTGGTCAGCGAGCCGATCGCCGTCAGGACGATGCCGACCAGGCTCGCGACGACGCCGGAGCCGATCGCGACGAGCACGGTCGTCCGGGTACCGGCGAGCAGGTAGCTCGCGATGTCCCGCCCTGCGGCGTCGGTGCCGAACCAGTGCGCGGGGCTCGGTGCTGCCCACTGCTGGAAGGGGTCGGCGCGGAACGGGTCCTGGGGCGTCCACACGAGGGACACCGCGGCGAGCACGACGAGGAGCGTCAGCACGACGACGGCGAAGCACCCCGTGGGTCGGGCGAGGAGACGGCGGATCACTCGCCCACCTCCCGCTGCCGGGGGTCGAGCGCACGGTGCACGACGTCGACCGCGAAGCCGACGACCAGCACCAGGCTCGTGAGCACGAGGAGCTCCGACTGCACCTTCGTGACGTCGCGTCGCCCGACGTCGGTCACGAGCATCCGTCCGACCCCCGGGAGCGAGAAGAGCTGCTCGACGACGACGGCCCCCACCAGCAGGCCGGCGATCTGCACGCCGAGGACGGCCAGCACGGTGAGCGCCACCGACGGCAGGCCGTGCCGCAGGAGCGCCCGCGTCCGCGTCAGGCCGATCGCCGCCGCGGTCCGGACGTGGTCGGCGTCGAGCACGGTGAGCGTGGCGGAGCGGGTGAAGCGCAGGATCACGGCACCCTCGACGGCGCCGATGGTGAGCGCGGGGAGCACGAGCGACGAGAACGCGCGACCGGGTTCGTCCCACCCGTCGAGCGGGAAGCCCTGCGTCGGCAGCCAGTGCAGCGTGACGGCGAACAGCGCGATGAGGAGCATGCCGGCCCAGACCACGGGGACCGCCGCGACCGCCTGTGCGACGAAGCCGATCACCGCACCGCCGGCCCGACGGCGCAGCACCGCGGCGAGCACCCCGAGCGGGACGCCGAGCACGAGGGCGGCCACGAGCGACATCCCCGCGAGCGGCAGCGTGACGGCGAGCTTCTGCGCGATCTCCGGACCGACGGCGCCGTTCGTCACGAGCGACCGGCCGAGGTCACCGCGGAGCACACCGCCGATCCAGTCGAGGTACTGCACGACGACCGGCCGGTCGAGGCCGAGCTGCTGCCGGAGCTGCTCGACCTGGGCCGGCGTCGACTGGGTGCCGGCGACGATCTGCGCGACGTCGCCGGGCAGCACGCGCAGCGTGGCGAACACGATGATGCTCGCCACGAGCAGGCCGACGACGAGCAGCAGCAGTCGCCCGACGAGGAACCGGGTCACGCGTCCGATGCTACGGGGGCGGCGGCGCGAGCCCGGAGCGCAGCGCCGGACGAGCGCCCGGCGACCGGCCGGACCGTGTCGCCGGACCCGCGCCCGGCGACCGGCAGGGCAGTGGTCACCGGACGGCCAGTCCGGCCAGGTCGAGCCGCGAGTTGCCGCCGTCGACCGGGAACCCGGTCACGCCCTTGCGCACGGCCGTGATCTCCGTCGCGGTGTACAGCCACTCGCCGGCGGCGTCCTCGCTGACGATGCGCGCAGCCTTGCGGAGTGCCTGTTCCTTCTCGGTCTGCGAGGTCGCGGCGATCGACTCCGCGTAGAGCCGCTGCACCTCGCGGTTGTCGTACCCGAAGTAGTAGTCCGGGTTCGCCCAGTTGCCGAAGTCGCGGGCCTCGACGTGGTCGACCACCGAGAGCTGGAAGTCCTTCTTCGTGAAGACCTGGTCGAGCCACGTCGCGAAGTCGACCCGCTCCACCTTCAGGGTGATGCCCACGTCGGCGAGCTGCGACTTCAGCACGTCACCGATCGTCGCCGGGTAGACGTTGGCGTAGGTGAGGGTCAGGTCCAGGTCGGTCTTCCCCGCCTCGGCCAGCAGCTTCTTCGCGTTGTCGGGGTCGTACGCGTCGATGTCGGTCAGGTCCTCGTACCCGGGGTCGAGCTCGGGGATCGGTCCGCCCTGCTCGACGCCCGTGCCGCCGATGGCCTTGATGAGCGCCTTCGGGTCGATCGCCTGCCGGATCGCCCGGCGCACCCGCTCGTCGGTGAAGGGCACCTGGGCGTCGTTGAAGGCGAGCGTGTACTTGTCGGTCGTCTTCCCGCGGTGCAGCTCGATGTCCGGGTTGCCCTGCAGCTGGCCCTGCAGGGTGCCGTCGACGGGGTTCAGCACGTCGAGGTCGCCGTTGGCCATCGCGTTGACGGCGGTCGACGGGTCGGTGATGTACCGGAACACGATCTTCGCGACCTTCGGCTCGGTGCCCCAGTAGTCGTCGTTCCGGCTGAAGGTGAGCGAGTCGCCCTGCTTCCACGCCGACACCTCGTACGGTCCGGTGCCGTTGGCGCTGTCGGAGAGGTCGTTCGTCGCGGCCTGCTCGAGCACGAGTCCGGCGCGGCCGGTCAGGTTGAAGAGCAGATCGGAGTCCGGCGCCTCGAGTTGCAGCTCGACGACCCCGTCCGACGGGGAGCTGATCGACGAGACGCCCGCCAGCTTGGCGGAGTCCACGTACGACGAGTTGTCCTTCGCCTGCTGCAGCGACCAGACCACGTCGGCGGCGGTGACGGGCTTGCCGTCCTGGAAGGTCGTGCCGTCGCGGAGGGTGAACGTGTACGTCTTCCCGTCCGACGAGACCTCGTGCTTCGACGCCAGCACGTCGCGGATCTCCCCGTCCGCCGTCCGGCCCACCAGGCCCTGGTACACGTTGTCGATGAGCACCTGGTCGAGCGCGGCACCGGACTGCGTGCGGATGTCGAGGCTCGTGGGCTCGAGCACGAGGCCGACGCGCACGGTGGCGTCGTCGCCACCGCTGCTGCTGTCGGAGCCCGAGCAGGCGGTGAGCGTCAGGGCCGAGGCGACGGCGACCGCGGTGGCGGCCAGGGCGACGCGTGCTGCACGGCCACCGCGGCGGGGGAGGAGCGGACTCATGGGTTGTGGGTTCCTTCCGGGCGCGTGGGGCGACGGTCGTCGCGGCGCGCTCGCACGAGGTTACCGGCGTTCGGGGCCGGATGACGGTTGTTGGACCTCGTGCAACAACCGGTGTCGTGCTCCCCATGCCCGGATCGCCGACGCCAGTTCGAGGGGGGCCTGGTTCTGCACCGCGTGCCGTGCCGTCACCGTCACGACCTCGGCGTCCGGGAGCCGCTCGGTGAAGCCGGCGTGCAGCTTCGGCGAGACGTACCCGCGGTCACCCCGGACGAGCAGCACCGGCACGGCGAGGGCCTCGAGGTCGGGCCACGCGTCGGCGAACCGCCCCACCGACGCCGTCCGGCCCGAGGGCAGGTGGGGGAAGTGGTGCCGGCGGACGAGCCGGCCGTCCTCGCCGAGCCGGGTGGTGTGCCGGGCCTCGCGGAGGAGCACCGCGCGGTCGTCCCCGACGCGGGCCTCGACGGCGCGGTCGACGACCTCGTCGAGCGATGCGAACGGCGTCTCGTCCTCCAACGCCCGGGCGATGCGGTCGACGGCGCGCTGCGCGAAGTCCGGGGACATGTCCACGAGCACCAGGCCGGTGACACGCTCGGGTGAGGTCGCGGCCAGGCGGGCGGCGAGGATGGCACCGAGCGAGTGGCCGACGACCACGCCCGGCGGGACCCCGAGGGCGTCGAGCGCGGCCAGCACCTGCGGAGCCGTCGCGCTCGCGCCGTAGTCGGCGTCGTCCCGCCAGGACGACCGGCCGTGCCCGGGCAGGTCGAGGGCGACCGCCGGTTGCCCGACCGCGATCGCGGTCTGGTCGAAGCTGTGCGCGTCGATGCCGAGCCCGTGCAGGTAGGTGATCCGTGCCTCCCGGCCGTCCGCCGTGTCCCAGCGGATCGCCGCGGTCTCGCGTCCGTCGTCGGTCCGGACCACCTGCCGGGAGGCGCGGAGCGGCTCCGTCACGCCGCTCGCAGCCGCCAGCGCGGCCAGGTCCGAGAATTCGTCGTCGGGTTCGTGCACGGGTCCGATCCTCGCACCCCGTCGGGTACCCCGTTGCACCCTGGAAGCCTTAGGTAAGGCATGCCATACTCGTACCTCGTGGCAGCCCGGTACCGAGTCTTCTCCGTCCGCGTCGCGGCCGTGTCGGCGCTCACCCCGTCGTTCGTCCGGGTGACGCTCACCGGTGACGCGCTCGCGGACTTCTCCGCGGTCGGGCTCGACCAGCGGATCAAGGTCGTCCTGCCGATCCCCGGACACGGGTTCACCGACCTGCCCGACGGTGACGACTGGTACGGCGCGTGGCGCGCACTGCCCGACGCCGAGCGGAACCCGCTGCGCACCTACACCGTCCGGTCCTTCCGCCCGGACGCCCGCGAGCTCGACATCGACTTCGTGGCGCACGGGGACACCGGACCGGCCTCGCGGTGGGTGTCGTCGTGCCGGGTCGGGGACGAGCTCCGCATCGTCGGTCCGGCCGTGCCGTCCTCGCCCGCCGAGCTGCCGAGCGGCGCCGCCGAGTTCGCGCCAGGGAGCGCGACCCGGATCCTGCTCGCCGGGGACGAGACCGCCGCTCCCGCGATCTGCGCCATCCTCGAGGCACTCGACGTGGCGACCGTCGGACACGTCTTCATCGAGGTCCCGACCGACGCCGACCGACTGCCGGTCACCGCGCCCGCCGGTGTCGAGGTGCGGTGGATCGCCCGCAACGGCGCCTCGCACGGGGTCCGGATGACGGACCAGGTGCACGCCTGGGCCGCCGAGGTCACGACCGGGGCCGCCTCGGTGGCGGAGCCGGTGCGCGGCGCCGTGGACCTGGCCGACGTGGACGTCGACGAGCAGGTGCTCTGGGACGTGCCGGCCGCGCTCGACGAGCGACCGGTGTACGCCTGGATCGCGGGCGAGGCCGGTTGCGTGAAGGAGCTCCGCCGACACCTCGTGCGCGGCGTCGGGCTCGACCGTCGGCAGGTCGCGTTCATGGGGTACTGGCGGCACGGCAAGGCCGAGCACTGAACACGGCAGCGTCCGTCCCGGCGCCGTCCGGGCGAGCCGGTGGTCCCGTCCCGACGACGGCCCTGGGTGCGCGCGGACTGACCCTGGCGTACGACGACCGGACCGTGGTGTCGTCGCTCGACGTCGACGTGCCCGACGGGGAACTCACCGTGATCGTCGGTCCGAACGCCTGCGGCAAGTCGACCCTGTTGAAGGCGTTCGCCCGCACCCTCCGGCCGAGCGCCGGCACGGTGTTCCTCGACGGCACCCCGATCGACTCGCTCCGCCCGAAGGCCGTCGCCCGTCGGGTCGGCATGCTGCCCCAGACGCCCGTCGCACCCGAGGGCATCACCGTCCGGGACCTCGTGTCCCGCGGCCGCTTCCCGCACCAGGACCTGCTGCACCCGTCGTCCGGCTCCGACCGCACCGCCGTGCAGGCCGCGCTGGAGCAGACCGACACCGTGTCGCTCGCCGACCGGAGCGTCGGTGAGCTCTCGGGTGGGCAGCGGCAGCGCGTGTGGATCGCGATGGTGCTGGCGCAGGAGACCGACATCGTCCTGCTCGACGAGCCGACGACGTTCCTCGACATCGCGCACCAGTACGACGTGCTCGAGCTCGCCTCGGCACTGCACGCTGCGGGCCGCACCGTCGTGGCGGTGCTCCACGACCTGAACCAGGCCGCCCGGTACGCGACGCACCTCGTGGCGATGCGCGACGGGGCGATCGTGGCACAGGGCACGCCGGCCGCGGTGCTGACCTCGGAGCTGGTGGAGGACGTCTTCGGACTGCCCTGCGTGGTCGTGCCCGACCCGGAGACCGGGACACCCCTGGTGGTGCCACGCCGGCGTGTCGCCTGACCGCCGACGGCTCGGCGCGGGTGCTGCCTGCCCCGAGCGGGCAGGACATGCCGCTCGCGTTCGTCGAGCGGGTGCGATCCGTCGGTCCGGGGTGGCGAGGGTGACGGATCCGGCCCGCTCGGTGGCTCGGAACGGGCCGCCTGACGGACGGGAGGCACGGGGCGGACCCGCCGTGCGCCTCCCGTCCGGTCGTGGGTCACCGGGTCAGCGGTAGCCGCCGTCCTCGAGACCGGCCTCCACCTCGAAGCGGTTGCGGGCGGCGTCGCGCCCCGCGAAGGCGTAGAGCAGCGGCATGAGCATGCCGTAGCGACGCCACTGCGTCACGTGCACCCGCTCGTGCCGCAGCACACGCGGGCCGTCGTTGTCCCGCGTCAGGTACACCGACCCGACGCACGTGCCGCCGCGCCGGAACGCCCAGCGCGGCAGCCCCGTGCACACGATCAACCCGTCCTCGACCCGGATCCGCCCGGTCGAGAAGGGCACCCCGACGGCCAGTCCGACCGCGGTGGCGAACACCCAACCGGCGCGCGAGACTGGGGAGTCGAGGAGCGGGTTGCGCACCCCTACTCCGGTCGGCCGTAGGTCTCGAGCAGGCGGAGCCAGACCTCGTTCATCGTCGGGTACGCCGGGACCGCGTGCCAGAGCCGGTCGACGGGGACCTCGCCGACGACCGCGACCGTCGCCGCGTGGAGCATCTCGGCGACGTCCTGTCCGACGAAGGTCACGCCGACGACGACGCCGCGGGACTCGTCGACGACCATCTTCGCCCGGCCGGTGTAGCCGTCGGCCTGCAGCGCCGAGCCGGCGATCGCACCGAGGTCGTACTCGACCGCGCGGACGTCGATGCCCTGCTCGCGTGCCGCGGCCTCGGTCAGGCCGATGCTCGCCACCTCGGGGTCGGTGAAGGTGACCTGCGGGACGGCTGCGTGGTCAGCGGTCGCGACGTGGGCGCCCCAGGGCTCGGCGTGCACCGGGCGGCCCTGCGCCCGTGCGGCGATGGCCTCGCCGGCGGCGCGTGCCTGGTACTTGCCCTGGTGGGTGAGGAGTGCGCGGTGGTTGACGTCGCCGACGGCGTAGAGCCAGTCGGTGCCCTGCACGAGCATCGTGTCGTCGACCTGCAGCCAGTCGCCCGGGGTGAGCCCCACGGACTCGAGGCCGAGGTCGGCGGTGTGCGCCTTCCGACCCGTCGCCGCGAGGACCTCGCTCGTCACGACCGTGGTGCCGTCGTCGAGCGTCGTGGTGACCAGGCCGTGCTCGTCGCGGTCGACCCGCGTCGGGCTGACACCGGTGCGGACGTCGATGCCGAGTTCCCGCATCGCGTCGGCGACGAGCTCACCGGCGAACGGCTCCATGCCGCCGAGCAGCCCGTGCCGGGCGACCAGGGTGACCTTCGACCCGAGGGAGGCCCACGCGGTCGCGAGCTCGGAGCCGGCGACGCCGCCGCCGATGACGAGCAGGCTCTCCGGGACCTGCTGGGCGCTGGTGCCCTCGCGGGTGCCCCACGGCTGCGCATCCGCGAGACCGGGGACGTCCGGCAGCTGGTGCAGCGAACCGGTCACGACGGCGACGGCCGCGCGTGCGGTGTGCGTCTCGCCGCCGACCTCGATGGTCTTCTCGCCGGTGATGCGGGCGTGGCCGCGGATCAGGGCGATGTCCGAGGACTCGAGCCAGGCCACCTGGCTGTCGTCCTGGTAGTCGGAGGTGAAGGAGTTGCGGCGCGCGAGCACCTTCGCGGCGTCCACGTGCCCGGTGACCGCCTGCGCGGCACCGTCGACGCGCTTCGCAGCCGCGACCGCGTGGCCGCTGCGGAGGAGCGCCTTCGACGGCATGCACGCCCAGTAGGAGCACTCACCGCCGACCAGTTCGGCCTCGACCACGGCGACCGACAGGCCGCGCTTGTGGGCGTAGTCCGCCACGTTCTCGCCGACTGCGCCGGCGCCGATCACGATGAGGTCGTAGTCCGTCATGCTCCCGAACCTACGCGGAGCGGCGGGGCGTCGGCCGTGTGCGGCGCGGCGCGGATCCGGAGGACCGGTCAGCCTTGGTCAGGCGGTGCGGGACGCGGTCGTCAGGGCACCGACCGCACGCAGGATCACGCCCAGGTCGTCGACCGCTCGGTCGGGATCCACCGGTGCGAAGCCGGTCAGCGCGGCCCCGACGAGTCGCCGTCCCCGCGTCGCGGCCTGGATGCGCTCGACCAGACCGGAGGCGTCGAGCCCGAAGGGCACCGGCTCGAGCAGTCCGTCCACCTCGGCCGGGTCGAGCACGTCGAGGTCGACGTGGACGAAGACGCGCTCGGCACCGGTGGACCCGACCGCGGCCGCGATCGCGTCCGGCGTCGCCGCGTCCACGTCGAGGTGGGTGATCCCGACCCGGTCGAGGGCGGCGATCTCGGCGTCCTCGACTCCGCGGACCCCGGCGAGCACGACCCTGCCCGGGTCCAGGACCGGCAGGTCGGGGAAGAGGTCCTCCGGGCGGTCGACGAGCAGGCGCAGGACGGCGGTCTCGGCTGCGACGGGTTGTGCGCGGTTCAGCGACCGGTAGCCGCTCGATCCGGCGATGCGCACGAACGCGGTGTCCGGACGCACGAGCACGGAGGCGCCGAGCACGCTCGACCCGTCACCACCGACCACCAGGACGGGTTCGCTCGCGACGCCGGTCTCCTCGGCGACGCGGTCGGCCACGGCACGGACCGACGTGTAGCGGGCGACGGCGGTCTCGAGCCGGTCGCCCGCGCCGGCCGGCACGTCGACGACGGTCGTGGCGGCACGGGGGAGATCGGCTGCGATGGCCTGTGCTCCGTCGCCGAGGCGCATCGCGCGCGACGACGCCGAACCCTGCCACTGACCGACGACGAGGAACTGCATCGTCTCAGTCTGGCAGCAGGGTCCGGCGCCGTCCGCAGTTCCGCGTCAGATACCCGCGGACCCGCCGTTCTTCAGCGCGGCGAGACGTGCCTCGACCTCGGCGTCGCGACCCACGTCCTCCAGGCTCTCGAACTGCGCGTCCAGGCTCGATGACTGCAGTTCCTGCTGCCCGAGGACCTTCGCCTCCTCGCGGCGGACCTTCTCCTCGAAGCGGTTGAGGTCGCTCGTCGGATCGGTGATGTCGATGTTGCCGATGGCGTCGTTGACCTTGGACTGCGCCTCGGCGGTCTTCTGACGGGCGACGAGCGAATCGCGCTTGGCCTTGAGCTGTTCGAGCTTCTGCTCCATGCCGGCCAGCCCGGACTTGAGCTTCTCGACCTGCTCGTTCTGCGTGGCGAGCGGGCCCTCGTTGTCCTTGACCTCCTGCTCGGCCGCGATCTGCTTGCCGATCGCGATCTTCGCGAGGTTGTCGAACTTGTCGGCGTCCGCGGTCTTGCCCTCGGCGCGGTACTTGTCGGCGGCGGCCGAGGCGTTGGCGGCCTTCTGACCCCACTCGGTCGCCGCGCGCTTGTCCTCCTCGTGGTCCTGCTCGAGCAGGCGGAGGTTGCCGATCGTCTGCGCGATCGCCGTCTTCGCGTCGGCGATGTTGTTCGTGTAGTCGCGGACGAGCTGGTCCAGCATCTTCTGCGGGTCCTCGGCGTCGTCGATGAGCTGGTTCACGTTCGCCCGGATGAGCGAGGAGATCCGGCCGAGAATCGTCTGCTTTGCCATTGTGTTCCCTTTCGTGGAAGGTCTCTCGTGGTGCTGCTGGTCCTGGTGGTCGTGTGTCCCGAGGGGGTGGTGTCGGCTGTCAGAAGCGGCCGCCGCCGGAGAAGCCCCCGCCGCCCCCGCCGCCGCCTCCGCCGAAGCCCCCGCCGCCGCTGAAGCCCCCGCCGCCGCCGAAGCCCCCACCACCGAAGGAGCCGCCCCCGTAGCTGCCGCCGCGTCCGCCGAGGAGGCCGCCGAGCACGATCCCGGTCACGAGGCCCCCGAGCTGTGCGCCGTTGCCGCCGCCGCCCTGCCCGGGCCATCCGCCCATGTCGTCGTTCGCCGCGTCCATCGCCGCGGCGGCGTACTGCTCGGCGGCGCGTGCAGCCCCGAGGGCACGGGCGGGGTCGCTCGTGGCGAGGTCGACCGCGTCGTCGAGCGCGCGCTCGGCCTCGGACAGGCGCGTCCGGGCCGTCGTGCCGACGGCTCCCCGGCGGAGCGAGATGAAGTCGCGCGCCTGGCTGATCCGGGCCCTGGCGTCGCGCAGGGCGTCGTCGAGGGCGCGGCGTGCGCGCTGCTGCTGTTCCTGTGCACCGCGCGCGGCGGCCAGTGCGGCGTCGATCTCGGTGTTCGCCTTCGTCAGCGCGTCGACGGCGGCGATCGGGTCGCGCGGGTCGGAGCCCTGGCGGAGGACGGTGTCGGCACGGGTCACCGCGGCCGCGAGGGCCGGGTCGCCGGACCGCATCGAACGGGCTGCGGCGACGTCTCCCTCGATGTCCGCGCGCATCGCCTGGACCCGGGCGGTCGCCTCGGCGAAGGTGCGCTCGGCGCCGGTCGCACTCGCGGTCAGCTGCTGCACCTGTGCGAGCGCGTGCTGGGCGTCGCGCACGGCGATGACCGCCTCGCCCTTGTCCCCGGACGCGATGGCCGCGGTCGCCGCCTGCGACCGCTTCGTCGCGTAGCCGAGGACCTGCTCGGCCTGGTCGACGTTGTCGGAGACCGTCGCCAGGGTCCGGCCGCCGTACGACCCGCGCACCCGGTCGAGCGCGCGGCGGGCGGCGTCGAGCTCGACCGGGGCTGCCGCGACCGCGGAGGCGAGGGCGGTCGCGGCGTCCTCGACCCCGTCCTCGAGGGACCGCAGGTGGTCGAAGGCCTCGGTCTGCTCGTCGATGGACGCGTGGGCCTGCTCGCAGATGGCGACGATCTGGTTCGCCCACTGCGCGCGCTGCTGCGGGGAGTCCGGTACCTCGTCGTCGAGCTGCTGCTGGTAGGAGAACGCCTGCCGCACGTTCCGCTTCGCGGTCGCGACGGCCTCGGCGAAGGGCTTCGCCGCGTCCTCGCCGAACTGTGCCGTGGCGAAGCCGACCTCCTGCTCGGCCGTCCGGAGCTCGTCGTCGATGGTGACCAGCGCCGCGCCCGCCTTGCGCTCGAGCCCGGCGAGGGACGCCTCCTGCGCTCGTGCGGCCTCGGCGTTGCGTCGCTTGTTGCGGGTGCGGATCACCAGGACGGCGACGACCGCACCGACGACGACCACGAGCAGCAGGACCCACAGCCAGGTGAGGTCCGGCGGGGCCTGCGAGGAGACGAGTCCGTCCGCGAGGGCGACGGCGGCGCCCGCCCAGTCGCCGTCCCGCAGCTGCGGGACGGCGTCCTGCTGGTAGGCGGACTCGACGTCGCTGCTCGACAGTGCGGTCGCGTTCGTCTGCTGGATGTCGGCGATCCGGTCGTCGACCGCCACGGAGAGCACGATCGCGTCGGAGTCGATCTGGTTGCGCTCCATCAGGGCGTCACCCCAGGCGGCGTGGTCGGTCGGGTTCGTGAAGGTCGGCACGTAGACCACGTAGAGCTGCGTCTGCGTCCGGTCGTAGAGGTCCTGGACCGCCCGTTCGACCTGGGTCCGCTGACCGCTGCTGAGGGCACCGGCCTCGTCGACCACGTAGGCACCGCCGAGGTCGACCGGGTCCGTCGCGTGGGCTGCTGCGGCGGGCGTGATCACGAGTCCGGCGGCGAGGAGCACGGCACCGATCCGACCCACGGCGCGTGTGATCGCCGAGCGGGCGCCGCGGACGGCCGCGTGGGGGCCTTCGCGATGCCGACCGAGCGCCCGAGGGGCCGATCCATCGTCGGTGCGCGATCCGTGGTGAGCCGCTCGCATCCGTCCTCCATCCGTCGTCCGGGAGCCCACGTTGCGCCCCCGACGGCCCCCGCACGGGCGCCGTCGCCCCGATGCTATCCAGGGCACGCACACAGCGGGTGGATCCTCGGACGACCCCCGGCGACGTCCGTCATCTGGAGGACTTGTACCCCGGACCGGGGTATGGTGGAGGCCATCGTTCGACGACGAGCGGAAGGGGAAAGCGATGGAGCGTACGACGAGCACCGAGGTCGTCCCACTGGAGGACGGCTACCACCGCGTCTCGACACCGGCGAGCGGTGTCATCGGCTTCGTCCGTGAGCAGGACGGCCGCTACGAGGTCCTCCGGGGCCGGGTCCGACAGGCCACGCGCTCCGAGGGCGCCTACAGCACCATGAACGTCGCGCTCATCGCGCTCACGCACGCCTGAGCCCGCGCCGGGTCCGCGGCGACCGCTCCAGCCTCGCGCTGACATGGAGGCGCCGAGACGCTGACGCGGAGGCGTAGTGGCCGGCCTCGACCGCGTCAGCTGCCGGGACGGGTGAGCACCTCGACGCCGTCCTCGGTGATCGCGACGGTGTGCTCGGTGTGCGCGGTCCTCGCCCCCGTCGCGCTCCGCAGCGTCCACCCGTCGGGATCGGTGACGAGCTCGTCCGTGTCCGCCATCACCCAGGGCTCGAGCGCGAGGAGCAGCCCCGGTCGCAGGGTGTAGCCGCGCCCAGGCCGACCCGTGTTCGCCACGTGCGGGTCCTGGTGCATCGTCGAGCCGATGCCGTGCCCGCCGAACTCGGTGTTCACGGGGTAGCCCGCGGCGGTGAGGACCTCGCCGATGGCGTGCGACACGTCCCCGGTCCGGACGCCGGGGCCCGCGGCGGCGATGCCGGCGGCCAGCGCCCGTTCGGTGGCGTCGATCAGGGCGGTGTCCGCCGGGTCGGCGCGCCCGACGACGAAGCTGATCGCCGCGTCGGCGGCGATCCCGTCCAGGGTCACCGCGAGGTCCAGGGTGAGCAGGTCGCCGTCGGCGAGCTCGCGGTCGTGCGGCAGGCCGTGCAGCACCGCGTCGTTCACCGCGGTGCAGACGTGGTGGCCGAAGGGGCCACGACCGAACGAGGGGGCGTAGTCGACGTAGCAGGAGATCGCGCCGGCCTCCTCGATCATCGTCCGGGTCCACCCGTCCACCTCGAGCAGGTTCGTGCGGACCGTCGTCCGCTCCCGGAGGGTCTGCAGGATCGTGCCGACGAGGGCGCCGGTGCGACGGGCCCGGTCGACCTCGGCGGGGGAGAGGATCTCGATCATGCCGATGATCGTACCGGTATTGTCTGGCCGGTACTAGTATCGGCGCCATGGTCCGACTCCCGCTGAGCCCCGCCGAGCTGGAACGCGGTCGCCGGCTCGGCGCACTGCTCCGTCGTGCTCGGGGTGAGCGCTCGATCCTCGACGTCGCCCTCGATGCGGGCGTGTCGCCCGAGACCCTGCGGAAGATCGAGACCGGTCGCATCGCGACGCCGTCGTTCGCCACGATCGCCGCGGTCGCGAGCGTCGTCCGACTGTCGCTCGACGCGCTCTGGGACGAGGTGCACCCCGAGGCGGAACGGGTGGCCCCGGACCGGGCGACGCACCCCGTGCACGAGGAGAGCCCCCGGCGATGACGCCGGGGGCTCGATGTGCCCCCAGGAGGATTCGAACCTCCGCCCCTGCCTCCGGAGGGCAGTGCTCTATCCCCTGAGCTATGGGGGCTCGTGGGTGAGATCAACCGTAGCAGGTAACGCGAGCCGGTCCCGACAGCGCGTGTCGCGTCCGTGTCGCGGCCACCGTCGGACGGGAGGCGCGGCACGGGCCCGCACCGTGCCTCCCGTCCGGCTGCGGTGCCGTCAGCCCGCCGGGCTGGCCGACGCGGACGGCAGCAGCACGGAGCGCACCGCGTCCACGACGGGCTGCGCCCCGCCGGGCTCGGTGTACAGCGTCGACTCGGTGGTGACCCAGTACGGATCCGGGAAGGCGTCCGCGCGGCCGACGCCGTCGTCCAGCGCGTAGTAGCCCTCGACGCGGTAGGTCGGGACGGACCCACCGCGCTCGTAGAGGGCGTCCTTGAGCGTCGTGAGCGACTTCTCAGGCAGGTGCGCCACGGCGAGCGTGATCGTCGTCGACGGGTCGTCGGTGGCGACGAGGTGGCAGACCCGGCCGCGCTGGCGGGCGATCGTCGCGGCCGGCGTGCCCTTCGCGGGCGTCCAGGTCGTGTCCTGCTCGAAGGTCTTGCCGTAGACGGCGAGGACGCTCGTGGGCAGCAGCTCGGCGCACGTCTGCCGCACGGCGGTGCCGATCGGGGTGGCGCTCGCGCTCGGGGCCGCGTCGTCGGACCCGCCCGTGCAGCCGGACAGGGCGACGGCGGCGGACACGGAGAGCAGGGCGACGGTGATCGCCCGGACACGGCTGCGGGAGGTCATCCAGCCATGATGCTGCACGCCGTCCGGCACCGGCCCGCGAGGCACCTGGGCGTCCCGGTAGACTCGACCCTCGTGACTCCTGCCGAACTCTCCGCCGCGTACCTGTCGATCCTGACCGGGATCGTCGAGCGACGAGGCGCGTCCGACACCGTGACGATCGGGGAGTCCCACGTGGCCCTCGAGCGGCCGAAGAACCGTGCGCACGGCGACTGGGCCTCGAACGCGGCGATGCAGCTCGCGAAGCGCCTCGGTACGAACCCGCGCGAGCTCGCGACCGAGATCGCCGGCGAGCTGACCGAGCTCGACGGTGTCGCGTCCGTCGACGTCGCCGGCCCCGGCTTCATCAACATCACGCTCGAGGCCGCCGCCGCCGGTGAGATCGCCCGCACGATCGTCGACCAGGCCGACGCGTTCGGACACGGCGACCTGTACGAGGGCGTGTCCATCGACCTCGAGTTCGTGTCCGCGAACCCGACCGGTCCGATCCACATGGGCGGTGTGCGCTGGGCCGCCGTCGGTGACTCGCTCGCCCGCGTGTTCGAGGCGCAGGGCGGCCTCGTCACCCGTGAGTACTACTTCAACGACCACGGCGCACAGATCGACCGCTTCGCCCGGTCGCTCGTCGCCTCGGCGCTGGGGGAGCCCACGCCGGAGGACGGCTACGGCGGTGCCTACATCGGCGAGATCGCCGCGCGGGTCATCGCGACGCTGCCCGCCGGCACCGACGTGCGTGACCTGCCGCGCGACGAGGCGCAGGAGCTCTTCCGTCGCGAGGGCGTCGAGTTCATGTTCGCCGACATCAAGTCGTCGCTGCACGACTTCGGCGTGGACTTCGACGTCTACTTCCACGAGAACTCGCTGCACGAGTCGAAGGCCGTCGAGCGGGCCATCGAGCGGCTGCAGTCCCTCGGCAAGATGTACGAGGCCGAGGGTGCGCTCTGGCTCCGCACGACCGACTTCGGCGACGACCGCGACCGCGTCGTGATCAAGTCCGACGGGCAGCCGGCGTACATCGCGGGCGACCTGGCGTACTACCTCGACAAGCGCGAGCGCGGGTTCGAGCGCAACCTCATCATGCTCGGCGCGGACCACCACGGCTACGTCGGTCGCATGATGGCGATGTGCGCGGCGTTCGGTGACGAGCCCGGCAAGAACCTCGAGATCCTCATCGGCCAGATGGTGAACCTGCTCAAGGACGGCCAGCCCTTCCGCATGTCGAAGCGCAACGGCACGATCGTGTCGATGGAGGACCTCGTCGACGCCGTGGGTGTCGACGCCGGTCGCTACGCCCTCGTGCGGTTCGCGAGCGACACCTCGATCGACATCGACCTCGACCTGCTCACCAAGCGCACCAACGACAACCCGGTCTTCTACGTGCAGTACGCCCACGCCCGCACGCAGTCGGTCGCCCGCAACGCTGCGGCCTCGGGCGTGGACCGCTCCGCGTTCGACGCGTCCCTGCTCACGCACGAGACGGAGAGCGCCCTCCTCGGAGCCCTCGCCGAGTACCCGCGCGTGGTGCGCCAGGCCGCGGAGCTCCGCGAGCCGCACCGCATCGCGCGGTACATCGAGCAGCTCGCCGGGCTCTACCACCGCTGGTACGACTCCTGCCGGGTGACGCCGCTCGGCGACGAGGCCGTGTCGGACCTGCACCGCACGCGCCTGTGGCTGAACGACGCGACCGGGCAGGTCGTCCGCAACGGCCTCGGCCTCCTCGGGGTGAGTGCGCCCGAGCGCATGTAGCGCGGCGCGCGGCGTCGCGTCGCGTCGCGTCGCGTCGCGTCGAACCACGTTCTCGACATCGAACCAGGCGATCCGCCTGGTTCGATGTCGTTTCAATGGTTCGTCGCCGGCGCGCCCAGCACGCATCCGCACAACCGGAAGCACGTCGCGCCAGGTGATCTCGTGGCGCGACGTGCTTCCGCTTGTGCGCGAGCACGTCGCGCCGCGTCGGGCCGTGCGCCGCGTCGCGCCGCGCCCCGCCTCGCGCCCCGCCGCGCCCCGCCCCGCCGCGCCGCGCCTCGCCCCGCCGCGCCGCGCCCCGCCCCGCCCCGCCCCGCCCCGCCTCGGCGCGCCTCGCCCCGCCGCGCCCCGCCTCGCCCCGCCGCGCCTCGCCCCGCCGGCCGCCGCGCCCCGCCGCCCCGCCCGCCGCAGCGCGCACACCGGGCGCACATCGCGCCTCCAGGCCGGCTGCGGGGAGCACCTGGCAGGGTGGGACGCATGTCCGTCGCCACCGAGCCCTCCCGGAAGCGCCGTCGCTGGCCCGTCGTCCTCGTCGTCCTGGTGCTCGTGCTCGCCGCGCTCGTCGTCGTCGCGGAGTTCGTGCTCCGGGGCGTCGTCGACCGGATCATCGCCGACCAGGTCGAGCAGTCCCTCCCGGAGGGCGCCACCGGCGAGGTCACCGCGCACGCCGAGGGCATCGTCGTCCCGCAGCTGCTCGCCGGCACGCTCGACCGGGTCGACATCACCTCGGACCGGCTGACCGTCGACGGGGTCCCGCTGGCCGCCGACGTCACCGCTCGCGACGTCCCGGTGGACGGCAAGGGCGACGTGCACGACGTCGACGGCCACGTCACCCTCGCCGCGACGAGCGTGCAGGACCTGGCCAAGTACAGCCCGCTGTTCGAGCGGCTCCGGCTCGTCGACGGCGGCGTCGAGCTGTCCGGTTCGACCGCGGTGCTCGGGTACGACATCGGCTACGCGGCCACCGGCGACGTGGTGGCGCAGCAGGACGGCCGTGGCGTCACGATCACCCCGCAGAGCGTCCGCATCACGAACTCGGACCTCGGCCTGAAGGTCGACCGCATCCCCGGCGTCACGGGCGTCCCGGTGCAGGTCTGCACGGCGCAGTTCCTGCCCGAGCAGCTCCGGGTCCGGTCCGTCGACGTGACCTCCGCCGAGGCCACCGTCCGGGTCACCGCCGACTCGCTGCCGCTGACCGAGCAGGGCCTGCGCACGGTCGGCGCCTGCGGCTGACACCGTCGATCCCGGCGCGTCACCACCGCGGTCGACGGGCGTAACACCGGCCTGGAGGCCCGTGGTGGCTCGGTAGGATCGGGTCCCGTGAGCGCCAACCCCCTTGCCCCGCCGCGGCTGCGGTTCCCCGCCGACGCCTCCGCGCTGACCGCGCGGATCTGGCCGGCCTCGGCTACGCGGACGGACGACGGTGAGCTCGCCGTCGGCGGCATCACGGCGTCGGACCTGGTCGCCCGGTTCGGTTCCCCGCTCTACGTCGTCGACGAGCGGGACGTCCAGGCACGCGCGTCGAGGGTCCGCACGGCCTTCACCGAGGCGTTCGCCCGCATCGGCACGCGGGCCCACGTGTACTACGCCGCCAAGGCGTTCTTCACGACCCAGGTCGCCGCGTGGATGACCGAGGCCGGACTGCGGTTGGACGTGTGCACCGCCGGTGAGCTCGCCGTCGCGCTGGCCGGGGGAGCGGACCCCGCGCTGCTCGGCTTCCACGGCAACGACAAGTCGGACGCCGAGATCGCCCGCGCGGTCGAGGTCGGCCTCGGCACGATCGTCCTCGACAGCCACGAGGAGATCGGCCGCGTCGCGCGTGCCGCCGCCGACGCCGGCACGGTCCAGCGCGTGCGCATCCGGATCAACAGCGGCGTGCACGCCTCGACGCACGAGTACCTCGCCACGGCGCGTGAGGACCAGAAGTTCGGCATCCCCCTGAGCGAGGCCGCCGCCGCCGCGGCGGCGGTCCGGGCAGAGCCATCGCTCGCCTTCGTCGGGCTCCACTCGCACATCGGGTCCCAGATCTTCGACGAGTCCGGGTTCCGTGAGGCAGCTCGGCGACTGATGGACGTGCACGCCGAACTCGTGGCGACGGGTCCGGTCCCGGAGCTGAACCTCGGCGGCGGGTGGGGCATCGACTACACCGAGGCCGACGAGGCGTTCGCGCCCGAGGACGTCGCCGAGGCCCTCGCCACGATCGTCGCCGACGCCTGCACCGAGCGGGGCATCCCCGTCCCGGAGATCGCCGTCGAGCCCGGTCGCTACATCGTCGGCCCGGCCGGCACCACGCTGTACCGCGTCGGCACCGTCAAGCCCGTCTCGCTGGAGACCGAGGACGGCTCCTCGGCGACCCGCACCTACGTGTCGGTCGACGGCGGCATGAGCGACAACGCCCGTCCGGCGCTGTACGGCGCCGACTACACGGCCCGGCTCGCCCGCAGCTCGGACGCCCCGGCGGTGCTGACCCGGGTCGTCGGCAAGCACTGCGAGTCGGGCGACATCGTCGTGAACGACGAGTACCTGCCGGGCGACGTGCACCGCGGTGACCTGCTCGCCGTCGCGGCGACCGGTGCCTACTGCTGGTCCCTCGCCAGCAACTACAACCACGTGGGCCGTCCGCCGGTCGTCGCGGTCGCGGACGGCGCAGCCCGTATCCTCGTCCGTGGCGAGTCGATCGACGACCTGCTCGCCCGCGACACGGGGGTCGTCGCCGGCTGACGCCGCTGACCCCGACCCGACCGGGCTGCCGCCCGCCCCACAGGAATGCGCACCACATGATCGAATACCGCAACGTCCGCGTCGCGCTGCTCGGAGCCGGCTCCGTCGGTTCCCAGGTGGCGCGCCTGCTCCTCGAGCACGGCGACGAGCTGGCCTCGCGCGCGGGTGCCGGCCTCGAGCTCGTCGGCATCGCGGTGCGGGACCTCGACGCTCCGCGCGACGTGGACCTGCCGAAGGAGCTCTTCACGACGGACGCGCAGTCGCTCATCCTCGGCGCGGACATCGTCGTCGAGCTGATCGGCGGCATCGAGCCCGCGCGCACGCTGGTGCTCCAGGCGCTGCAGTCCGGTGCGGACGTCGTCACCGGCAACAAGGCGCTCCTCGCCACGCACGGCCCCGAGCTCTTCGCCGCGGCGGAGCAGGTCGGCGCACAGCTCTACTACGAGGCCGCGGTCGCCGGCGCGATCCCGATCATCCGGCCGCTGCACGACTCGCTCGCGGGCGACCGCATCGAGCGGATCATGGGCATCGTCAACGGCACGACGAACTTCATCCTCGACCTGATGGACCGCGAGGGCTCGACCTTCGAGGCGGCCCTCGCGACCGCCACGGAGCTCGGGTACGCCGAGGCCGACCCGACCGCCGACGTCGAGGGCTACGACGCCGCGCAGAAGGCCGCCATCCTGGCCTCGCTCGCGTTCCACACCTCCGTGCCCCTGGCCGCCGTGCACCGCGAGGGCATCACCGCCGTCACGATCGAGCAGGTCCGCGCCGCGCGGAAGGCCGGCTACGTCGTGAAGATCCTGGCGACCGCCGAGCGCCTGACCGACGAGGACGGCGTCGAGGGCGTCAGCGCCCGTGTCTACCCGGCGCTCGTGCCGGAGTCGCACCCGCTCGCCAGTGTGCACGGGGCGAAGAACGCCGTGTTCGTCGAGGCCGAGGCCGCCGGCGACCTGATGTTCTACGGCGCCGGTGCCGGTGGCGTCGAGACCGCGTCGGCCGTGCTCGGCGACCTGGTGTCCGCCGCCCGTCGTCACGTCATCGGCGGCCCCGGCATCGCGGAGTCGACCCAGTCGGCCCTGCCGGTCTTCCCGATCGGCACGGTCCGCACCCGCTACCAGATCACGCTGCACGTGGCCGACGCCCCCGGCGTGCTGTCCACGGTCGCCGGCGTCCTGGCGAAGCACGGCGTGAGCGTCGAGACCGTCGAGCAGTCCGCCGCGACCGACCCGGGCGACGGCACGGCCGGCACCGCGAACCTCGTCATCGGCACGCACCTCGCCCGCGAGTCCGACCTGGCCGCCACGGTCGTCGCGCTCCGGGGCGAGGACGTCGTCGTCGAGATCACCAGCGTCCTGCGGGTGGTCGGGGCCTAGCCCCGCACCGTCAGCAACCCGACTGCACAACACCGAACAAGGAGAGCCTGATGGCCCACCAGTGGCAGGGAGTCCTGCGCGAGTACGCCGACCGTCTCGACGTCACCGAGGCGACGCCCGTCGTCACCCTCGGCGAGGGCGGCACGCCGCTCATCCCGGCCCGACGCCTGTCGGAGCGCACCGGCGCGGACGTGTACGTCAAGTTCGAGGGCATGAACCCGACCGGGTCGTTCAAGGACCGCGGCATGACGATGGCGATCTCGAAGGCCGTCGAGCACGGCGCGAAGGCCGTCATCTGCGCGTCGACCGGCAACACCAGCGCCTCGGCGGCCGCCTACGCCACGCACGCGGGCATCACCGCCGCGGTGCTCGTGCCCGAGGGCAAGATCGCGATGGGCAAGCTCAGCCAGGCCGTCGCGCACGACGCCCAGCTGCTGCAGGTGCAGGGCAACTTCGACGACTGCCTCGACATCGCGCGCGACCTCGCCGCCAACTACCCGGTGCACCTGGTCAACTCGGTGAACAACGACCGCATCGAGGGGCAGAAGACCGCCGCGTTCGAGGTCGTCGACGTGCTGGGCGACGCCCCGGACTTCCACTTCCTGCCGGTCGGCAACGCGGGCAACTACACCGCGTACTCCCGCGGCTACCGCGAGGACGTCGCCGCGGGCCGCTCGACGCGGATGCCGCGCATGTTCGGCTTCCAGGCCGCCGGCTCCGCCCCGATCGTCTCCGGCGAGGTCGTCCGCCACCCGGACACCATCGCCTCCGCCATCCGAATCGGCAACCCGGCGTCGTGGCAGTACGCGCTCGAGGCGCGTGACGAGACCGACGGCTACTTCGGTGCCATCACCGACGAGGGCATCCTCGCCGCGCACCGCATCCTGTCCGCCGAGGTCGGGGTCTTCGTCGAGCCCGCGTCGGCCATCGGCGTCGCCGGGCTGCTCGAGCGTGCGGACGCCGGTGTCGTGCCGCAGGGCGCGAAGGTCGTCATCACGGTGACCGGCCACGGCCTGAAGGACCCGCAGTGGGCCCTCCGCACGGAGGACGGCGGCGAGGTCGCACCGACGAGCGTCCCGGTCGACACGAAGTCGGTCGCCGAGGTGCTCGGACTGGTCGGCTCCGCGTGAGCGTCGACCGCTCGTCCGGACCGGGGGAGGGCGTGACCGCCCGCAGCGCTGTACCGGCCGGACGGGCGGTCCGTGTGCGGGTCCCGGCGACCTCCGCGAACCTCGGCCCGGGCTTCGACTCGCTCGGGCTGGCGCTGTCGGTCTACGACGAGGTGGTCGTCCGCGTCCGCCCGGAGCCCGGCGCGACCGTGATCGTCGAGGGCGTCGGTGCCGGTGAGGTCGCCACCGACGAGTCGAACCTGGTGGTGCAGGCCGTTCGTCGTGGCCTCGAGCACGCCGGCGTGGAGCAGCCCGGACTCGAGCTGCACGCCGTGAACGCGATCGCGCACGGCCGCGGCATGGGCTCGTCGGCCGCCGCCATCGTCGCCGGGCTGATGGCGGCCCGCGGCCTGCTCGAAGGGGTCGTCGACCTCGACGCGTCGACCCTGCTCACCCTGGCCACCGAGATGGAGGGCCACCCCGACAACGTCGCTCCGGCGCTCTTCGGTGGTCTGACGATCGCGTGGATGACCGCCGAGGGTCCCGCGGTCAAGCGCCTGCTGGTGCACCGAGGCGTCTCGCCGGTGGTCTTCGTGCCGACGTCGACGCTCTCGACGAAGCTCGCGCGGTCCCTGCAGCCCGCGAGCGTGCCGCACGAGGACGCCGCGTTCAACGTGTCGCGCTCGGCGCTGCTCGTCGCCGCCCTCATCCAGAGCCCGGAGCTGCTGCTCGCCGCGACCGAGGACCGGCTGCACCAGTCGTACCGTGCGAGCGCCATGCCGGAGACCGATGCACTGATCGGTCTGCTGCGGCAGCACGGGCTCGCCGCGGTGGTCTCCGGCGCCGGGCCGAGCCTGCTCGTGCTGGGCAGCGACCCGGCACAGCGCCTCACCGCGGCCGACCTGGTGGCGCGACACGCGCAGTCCGACTGGCGGGCGCTCATGCTGGCCGTGGACCTCGGTGGTGCTACAGTGGTGCCGCACTCGGCGCTCGAAGCCGATCCAGCGTAGGCGCACAGACCGATCCGAACCGGATCCGTCGGCGCTGGCGCAGGGTCCGGTGCGCGGGGGCACTCTCTTTCAGATCACCGAATCCCGGTCCGTCGTCTGAACGGCGGTCGCAGCGCACCCATGCGCCGGGACGGTGGAAACTCTCCGCGTTCTGCGGTTCGAAAGGAAACACCGACCTTGACGAACGTCAACGACTCCACCCCGGTGGAGATCCCCAGCGACCTGCGCGCGCTCCGCCTCCCGGAGCTCCAGCGCATCGCCTCCTCGCTCGGCATCACGGGGCTCTCGAAGCTCCGCAAGGGCGACCTCATCGCGTCGATCGAGGACAAGCGCCCCGCGACCGACGACGCCGCCCCCGCTGCCGAGACGCCGGCCGACGAGGCACCCGCCGCCGCGGAGGCCGCACCCGCGGCGCAGGAGACCCCCGCCGAGCAGCCGACGCTGGCCGCACCGGCGACCTCGCCGGCCGCCGACGACGCCGCAGCCGACCAGACGGAGTCGGCTCCGGAGCCCCGCGGTCGCCGCTCGCGCCGCGCCTCCTCGGCCGGCACGGTGAACACCGCGCAGACCTCGGCCGCGGAGCACACGAACCACGGGCACACCGGCACCGAGGACCTGCTCGCGGGGCTCGACCAGGTCCGTGCCGAGAAGGACGCGGAGGAGGCCGCGCAGTCCGGTCGCCGCCGCGGCCGCCGCGGGAACCAGGACGCCGGCCAGCAGGACGGCGGCCAGCAGCGGGACGGCGCCGAGCAGGCCGCTGCCCCCGAGACCGACGAGGCGACCGGCGCGCAGCCGACCTCGGCGACGGACCAGGGCGACCAGGCCGACCAGCAGGGCGAGGGCGGTTCGCGCCGCGGACGTCGCAGCCGTGGTCGCGGTCGTGGCCGCGGGCAGAACGCCGAGGGCACCGAACAGCAGAGCGGTGACCAGCAGGGCGGCCAGCAGAACGGCGGCCAGCAGAACGGCGGCCAGGCGAACGCCGGCCCGCAGAACGGTCAGCAGCAGAAGCAGAACGGCAAGCAGGACGAGCAGAAGTCCGGCGACGCGAAGCAGGACGACCGTCAGCCGAAGCAGAACGGCCAGCAGAAGCAGAACGGCCAGCAGCAGAACGCCCAGCAGCAGCAGCACGCCGACGAGGCCGAGGCCGGCCGCGGTCGTCGTCAGCGTGACCGCAAGCGCGGCCGCGGCGGTCAGAACGACGAGTTCGAGCCGGAGATCACCGAGGACGACGTCCTCATCCCGATCGCGGGCATCCTCGACGTCCTCGACAACTACGCGTTCGTCCGCACGACCGGCTACCTGCCGGGACCGAGCGACGTCTACGTGTCCCTCGGCCAGGTGAAGAAGTACCACCTGCGCAAGGGCGACGCGATCGTCGGTGCGATCAAGCAGCCGCGCGACAACGAGCAGCAGGCGCGCCAGAAGTACAACGCGCTCGTCAAGGTGGACTCGGTCAACGGCCAGACCGCGGACGAGGCAGCGGCCCGTGTCGAGTTCCACGACCTGACCCCGCTGTACCCGAACGAGCGTCTCCGCCTCGAGACCGAGCCGGCGAAGCTCAGCACGCGCATCATCGACCTGGTCGCACCGATCGGCAAGGGTCAGCGCGGCCTCATCGTCTCGCCGCCCAAGGCCGGCAAGACCGTCGTGCTGCAGGCCATCGCCAACGCGATCGCCAAGAACAACCCCGAGGCGCACCTCATGGTCGTGCTCGTGGACGAGCGGCCCGAAGAGGTCACCGACATGCAGCGCTCGGTGAAGGGCGAGGTCATCGCCTCGACCTTCGACCGTCCGGCGGAGGACCACACCACGGTCGCCGAGCTCGCCATCGAGCGTGCGAAGCGCCTGGTCGAGCTGGGCCACGACGTCGTCGTGCTCCTCGACTCGATCACCCGTCTCGGCCGCGCCTACAACCTGGCGACGCCGGCCTCCGGCCGCGTGCTCTCCGGTGGTGTCGACTCGGCGGCCCTGTACCCGCCGAAGCGGTTCTTCGGCGCTGCGCGCAACATCGAGGACGGCGGCTCGCTGACCATCCTCGCCACCGCGCTCGTCGAGACCGGCTCCAAGATGGACGAGGTCATCTTCGAGGAGTTCAAGGGCACCGGCAACATGGAGCTCCGCCTCAACCGGCACCTCGCAGACAAGCGGATCTTCCCGGCCGTCGACATCAACGCCTCCGGCACCCGGCGCGAGGAGCAGCTCCTCTCCGCCGACGAGGTCAAGATCACGTGGCGCCTGCGCCGTGCCCTCGCCGGGCTCGACCCGCAGCAGGCGCTCGACGTCGTCCTCCGCAACCTCAAGGAGACGCAGTCGAACGTCGAGTTCCTGGTCCAGGTGCAGAAGTCGGTCCCCACGACCGGCGGTCGCCACGACGGCCACCAGGAGTAACGCGTGTTCGAGTCGGTGGCCGGGCTGCTGGCGGAACACGAGGACCTGACGCAGCAGCTGTCGGACCCCGCGCTCCACGCCGATGCGGCCCGCGCGAAGAAGGTGAACCGGCGGTACGCCGAGCTCAACCAGATCAAGGCCGCGTACGAGGCCTGGCAGGCGGCGGGGGACGACCTCGCCGCCGCCCAGGAGCTCGCCCGCGAGGACGAGGCGTTCGCGGACGAGGTCCCGGCGCTCCAGGAGCAGCTGTCGGAGCGCCAGGAGCGACTCCGCCGGCTGCTCATCCCGCGGGACCCGGACGACGGCCGCGACGTCATCATGGAGATCAAGGGCGGTGAGGGCGGTGAGGAGTCGGCGCTCTTCGCGGCCGACCTCCTCCGCATGTACTCGCACTACGCCGAGACGAAGGGCTGGAAGGTCGAGCTCCTCGAGCGGACCGAGAGCGACCTCGGCGGCTACAAGGACGTGCAGGTCGCGATCAAGTCGAACGCGACCGACCCGTCCCAGGGCGTCTGGGCGCACCTGAAGTACGAGGGCGGTGTGCACCGGGTGCAGCGCGTGCCGGCGACCGAGTCGCAGGGACGCATCCACACCTCGACCACCGGCGTGCTGGTGTTCCCCGAGGTGGACGAGCCCGAGGAGGTCCAGATCAACCAGAACGACCTCAAGATCGACGTCTACCGGTCGTCCGGCCCCGGCGGGCAGTCGGTCAACACGACCGACTCCGCAGTCCGCATCACCCACCTGCCCACGGGCATCACGGTGGCGATGCAGAACGAGAAGTCCCAGCTGCAGAACCGTGAGGCCGGCATGCGCGTCCTGCGCGCCCGCATCCTCGCGCGACAGCAGGAGGAGCTCGACGCCATCGCCTCGGACGCGCGCAAGTCGCAGATCCGCGGCATGGACCGTTCGGAGCGCATCCGCACGTACAACTTCCCGGAGAACCGCATCGCGGACCACCGCACCGGGTACAAGGCGTACGACCTGGACCGCGTGATGAACGGTGCGCTCGAGCCCGTCGTCCGGTCCGCCATCCAGGCGGACGAAGAGGCACGCCTGGCCGCCATCGGCGACCAGGACGCCTAGGCCCGGTCTGGAGGCACGGATCACCTCCGACAGTCGTCCCACGTCCGCAGCGGATCGCCTCCTCGACGAGGCGACCGCTGCGCTCGTCGCGCGCGGTGTCCCGACCCCGCGCGTCGACGCCGAACTCCTGCTCGCCTGGGCGACCGACACGTCGCGGGGTGCCGTGCAGGCCCGTGCCCTGACGGGCGGCGCCATCGCGGCGGAGCACGTCGAGCGCTTCCGGTACGCCGTCGCCCGTCGCACCACCCGCGAGCCGCTGCAGCACATCACGGGCGAGGCGCACTTCCGGGCGCTGACGCTGTCCGTCGGGCCGGGCGTCTTCGTGCCCCGGCCGGAGACCGAGGGCGTCGTGCAGTTCGGCATCGACGCACTGCGTGCGACCGCGGTGGCCGAGCCGGTGGCGGTGGACCTCGGCTCCGGCAGCGGGGCGATCGCCGTCGCGATGGACACCGAGGTGCCGAACGCCCTCGTCTACGCGGTCGAGCGGTCACCCGAGGCGCTGCCCTGGACCCGGCGCAACATCGACGCGCACGGCGGCACCGTCCGACTGGTCGAGGGCGACCTCGCCGACGCGCTCCCGGAGCTCGACGGCACGGTCTCGGTCGTCGTCTCGAACCCGCCGTACGTCCCCGACGACATGGTGCCCGTCGACCCCGAGGTCCGCGACCACGACCCGGCGCTCGCGCTGTACGGGGGACCCGACGGGCTCGACGCCGTCCGGGCTCTCACCGACACCGCCTGGCGGCTCCTCGTCCCGGGAGGGCTCCTCGTCATCGAGCACGCCGAGCAGCAGGGCGCCGGCGTGCGCGACGTGCTCGCACGGCGGGGATTCCGGTCCCCGGAGACGCACGTCGACCTGACGGGGCGCGACCGCACGACCACCGCCACCCGCTAGGCGTGGTCGCTCCGGGCCTCCCGGCCGTCGTCCCGGTGCCCGCACGACGCGACCTCGGCGGAGCTGCGCAGCGGCACAGCGCTGCGAGGAACCGCGCTCGTTGCGTGTCGCGGACGTGACGGGTCAGGCGGTGGCGACCCGCTGCTGCGCTGCGACGAAGGCGCGGACCGCTCTGCGCAGGTCGGTGTGCTCCTCGACCAGGACCGCGTGGATGCCGACGTCGCGGGCCGCCTCGACGTTGACCGGCATGTCGTCGGCGAAGAACGCGCGCTCGGCGGGTACGCCGTGGTGCGCGAGCGCCCGCTCGAAGACCTCGGGCTCGGGCTTGCGCGCGCCGAAGTTGCTCGTCGTGTCCAGGTGCTCGCCGAAGAGCGGCGGCAACGAGGGTGCCCACGTCCCGATCCACCGGCCCGCGAGCGGACCGTTGTTCGTGAGCAGGCCGACACGACCGTGCTCGGACGCGATCCGGACGGCCTCGATGCGCTCGGGCAGCTCGGTCATCGCCGCGCCGCGGATGCGCGCCCAGTCCGCCTCGGGCACCGCACACCCCATCGCCTCGGCGAAGGCGGCGAGGTAGGCGTCCCCGTCGGGGAAGTGCCCGGCCTCGGCACGGGACTCGTGGCCGCAGTCCCACCAGCGTCGGCGGAGCTCCTCGAAGGAGTGTCCGGTGTACTCACCGAGGGCCGCCATCCGGACCCGCCAGTCGTACCGGACGAGCACGTCGTCCATGTCGAAGAGGAACAGGAGTCGGGGCGCGGGCGTCTCGTTCACGATGCCGTCCATTGTGTCGCACTATCATCGTCGAGTCATGGCCTCCCGATACGACTGCACCGACCCCGACGGGCTCCTGACCGGGATGCGGCTCGCACGTGCCGCCCTCGGCCGGGGAGAACTCGTCGTCGTCCCGACCGACACCGTCTACGGCGTCGCGGCGGACGCCTTCAGCGCGACCGCCGTCCAGCGCCTGCTCGACGCCAAGGGCCGCACCCGCCAGTCGCCGCCCCCGGTGCTGATCCCCGGACCGCCGACGCTCGAGGCGTTGGCGACCGAGATCCCGCAGCAGGTCCGCGACCTCGTCGACGAGTTCTGGCCCGGCGGGCTCACCGTCATCCTGCGCGCGCAACCGTCGCTGGACTGGGACCTGGGGGAGACCCGGGGGACCGTCGCGCTCCGCATGCCGGACTCGCGCATCGCCCTCGAGCTGCTGCAGGAGGTCGGACCGCTCGCGGTCTCCTCCGCGAACTCGACCGGAGACCCTGCCGCGATGGACGTGGACCGGGCCGAGTCGATGCTCGGCGACAGCGTGTCGGTCTACCTCGACGGGGGACCGCTCGCGGTGCACGACGGCTTCGCCGCCTCGACCGGGTCGACCATCGTCGACGCGACCGGCCTCTCGACCGGCGGGAAGCTGACGATCGTCCGACACGGGGTGATCGCCGACGAGGACATCGTCCGGGTCGTCGGAGCCGACCTCGTCACGTGAAGTACTACCTGCTCGCCGGGGCCATCGCGGCCGTGGTGAGCTTCGTCTGCAGCTGGGCCGTGTGGAAGCTCGGCCTGCGCTACGGCTGGTACCCGAAGGTCCGCGAGCGCGACGTGCACCGCACGCCCACACCGCGGCTCGGCGGGATCGCGATGTACCTCGGCGTGATCGTGTCGCTGCTGGCGGCCTGGTTCCTCTTCCCCTCCATCGCGGGGACCGACTACTTCCGGCTCGTGTTCTCGGAACCCGGGCGCGTGATCGCGGTGCTCGCGGGTGCGACGATCATCGTGGTGCTCGGTGTCGCCGACGACATCTGGGACCTCGACTGGATGACGAAGCTCGCCGGGCAGATCATCGCCGCGGGGATCCTGGCCTGGCAGGGCGTGGCGATCGTGTCGCTGCCGATCGGCAACACGCTCGGGGTCGGGTCGTCCTACATGAGCCTGATCTTCACCGTGCTCGCCGTCGTGCTCGTGATGAACGCCGTCAACTTCATCGACGGTCTGGACGGCCTCGTCGCCGGGGTCGCGATCATCGCCGGCGGCGTGTTCTTCCTCTACACGTTCTTCATCAACCGCGTGGTCGTGCAGACGGAGTTCTTCTTCAACCTGCCCTCGTTGCTCACGGCGGTGCTCGTCGGTGCCTGCACGGGGTTCCTCGTCCTCAACTGGCACCCGGCGAAGCTCTTCATGGGCGACGCCGGCGCGCTGCTCGTCGGGTTCCTGATGGCCACGAGCGCCGTGTCCGTGACGGGCAACATCGACCCCGCGGTCATCTCGACACGCCAGGCCCTGCTGCCGGCGTTCATCCCGATCCTGCTGCCCTTCGCGATCCTGATCGTGCCGATCCTCGACTTCGGGCTCGCCGTCACCCGTCGGCTCAGCGCGGGCAAGTCGCCGTTCTCGGCCGACCGGAAGCACCTGCACCACCGTCTGCTCGACATGGGGCACTCCCACTTCCACGCCGTGCTGATCTTCTACGCGTGGACGGCCACCGTCGCCGTCGGGTGCCTGCTGTTCCTCTTCGTCGAGTGGTACTGGGTGGTCACCGTCGTCGCGATCGGCTTCACCGTGTGCGCGATCGCCACCTTCGCCCCGCTCGGCCGGAAGCGCGCTGAGTTCGCCGCGCAGGCCGCCACCCGCTCGAACACCGTCGTCGACGCCAGCCTCGACCCGCTCGACCGCGCCGCCAACGACCGAACGATCCCTGGAGACCCCTCGTGACCGCACCGAACGCCCTCGACCACGTCCGGCCGGTGTTCCGCCGGATCCTCCTCTGGGCGGCCCTCCTCGCCGTCGGCCTGGCCGTCGTCGGGGGAGTCGTCGGGCTCGTCGTCGCCGGGACGCCGGGACTCGCCGGTGGCCTGCTCGGCGCGGTGCTGAGCGTGGTGTTCCTCGGGCTCACCGCGGTCTCGGTGCTCGTCGCCCTCCGGGTGTCGAAGGGGCAGATGATCTCGGGCGCCTTCTTCGGGATCGTGATGGGGACGTGGATCCTGAAGTTCGTGCTCTTCCTGGTGGTCCTGCTCGCACTGCGCGACCGCGCCTGGGTGGACTTCCCGGTGCTTGCCGTGGTGATCATCGCGGGCGTCGTCGGGTCGCTCGTGATCGACGTGGTGGCGGTCGCCAAGGCCCGCATCCCGATCGGGGTGCACCTGCCCGGCGACGCGGTCGATCCTGGGAACGACACCCCACGGCCCTGAGAGCCCGAGAAGCCTCTCGCACCTGATAGGCTTCTCGAAGTCCGCGTCCGGAGCCTCGCTCGGAGCGGACGAGCCTCCACAAAGTCCACCATCGCGTGCCGTGTGTGCGCGCGCCGACACAGGAGACAGCGCTGCTATCCCACGCTCTTCCCCTGTCCCTCACCGCCGCGGCCAACACCGTGGCGGCGGGGAGCAGCAAGGCCGCCGAATTCCATGGTCCGTCGATCAACGAGTTCTTCCCGGACCCGATCTTCTTCGCCGGGACCCCGATCGAGATGGACCGCATCGTCCTCATCCGCTTGTTCGCGGTGGCCGTGCTGCTCGTCTTCGCGTTCGTCGGGACCCGTGCCCTGAAGCTCGTCCCGAACCGCGGACAGGCCTTCATCGAGTACGCGTTCGACGTCGTCCGCCGCAACACCTTCGACAACCTCGGTGAGAAGGACGGCAAGCGCTTCCTGCCGCTCCTGGCCACGGTGTTCTTCGGTGTCCTGTTCATGAACCTGACGGGTCTCATCCCGTTCATGAACATCGCCGGTACGAGCCGCATCGCGATGCCGATGATCCTGGCGATCGTCGCGTACGTCGCGTTCATCTACGCGGGCCTCCGCAAGCACCCGGGCACGTTCCTCCGCAACGCGCTCTTCCCGCCCGGTGTCCCGTGGCCGCTCTACATCATCGTGACGCCGATCGAGCTCGTCTCGACCTTCGTGCTCCGTCCGGTGACGCTGACGCTGCGACTGCTCATGAACATGGTCGTGGGTCACCTCCTCCTGGTGCTCTTCTTCTCGGCCACCTGGTTCTTCTTCTTCGACGCCGAGAGCCTCTTCAAGCTCTTCGGCATCGGGACCCTGGCGTTCGGCATCGCGTTCAGCTTCTTCGAGATCCTCGTCGCGCTGCTGCAGGCGTACGTCTTCATGCTGCTGACCGCTGTGTACATCCAGCTCGCGCTGGCTGACGAGCACTGACCGACCCCTTCTGACCCCCATACGGCACGACATCCGTCGGGCCGCACTCGAAAGGAAAACACGTGGACGCAACGACCGTTCTCGCGGAGATCAACGGCAACATCGCGACGGTTGGCTACGGCCTCGCTGCGATCGGTCCGGCCATCGGCGTCGGCATCGTCGTCGGCAAGACGATCGAGTCCGTCGCTCGCCAGCCCGAGCTCCAGGGCCGTCTGACGACCCTCATGTACATCGGTATCGCCTTCACGGAGGCCCTGGCCTTCATCGGTATCGCGACGTACTTCATCTTCACCAACTAAGGCTTCTCGATGCAGACTGCACTCATCATCGCGGCGGAGGAGACCCACAATCCGCTGATCCCACCGGTGTACGACATCGTGTGGTCCGCGGTGGCCTTCGTCATCATCTTCCTCGTGATGTGGCGCGTCGTGACGCCGCGCATCACGAAGATGCTCGATGAGCGCACCGAGGCCATCGAGGGTGGCATCAAGAAGGCGGAGGCCGCTCAGGAGCAGGCCGCCGCTGCACTCGACGAGTACAACAAGCAGCTCGCCGACGCGCGTGCCGAGGCCTCGCGCATCCGTGAGCAGGCCCGTGCCGACGCGACCGCGATCGGCAACGAGGTCCGCGAGCAGGCGCAGGCAGATGCAGCACGCATCACCGCCAACGCCCAGGCGCAGATCGAGGCCGAGCGGCAGAGCGCGCTCCAGTCGCTGCGGAGCGAGGTGGGCACCCTCGCCCTCGACCTCGCCTCCGGTGTGATCGGTGAGTCCCTCCGGGACGACGCGAAGTCGGCTGCGGTCGTCGACCGCTTCATCGCCGACCTCGAGGCGTCCCAGGGCCAGCCGGCCGGGGAGCGCTGAGCATGCGGAGCGCCACGCGGTCCGCACTCTCGTCCACGCGGGCGGTCCTCGCTGACCTCGGCGGGTCGGTCGACCTCGCCACGGGCATCGAGATCCTCTCCACCGGGCGTGCGATCGCCGGTTCGTCCCAGCTGCTCGGACTGCTGGCGGACCCGACCGCGGACGTCGTCGGCAAGAAGGTCCTCATCGACCGCGTCTTCGCCGGTCAGTCCGAGGCGACGCGTGCGGTGCTGACCGCGGTGGCCGGCTCGCGCTGGTCCTCGCCGTCGGACCTGCTCGCGGGTGTCGAAGACGCGGGCATCCGCGCCGTCGCCGGAACCGCATCGTCGGAGACGTCGATCGAGGCCGAGCTGTTCTCCTTCGAGACCGCCGTCCGCTCGGACGCGGCGCTCGAGCTGGCACTGGGCACGAAGCTCGGCAGCCCGTCGGAGAAGGCTGCGCTCGTCCAGCGGCTCGTCGGTTCGAAGGTCTCGGCGCAGACCACCGCGATCCTGGAGCACCTCGTGCAGCAGCCGCGCGGCCGCCGCATCGGTGAGATCGTCCGCGATGCCTCGCGCATCGTGGCCGACCAGGCCGGCAAGCTCGTCGCCACGGTGACCACCGCGGCCCCGCTCTCGGACGGTCAGGCGGCTCGCGTCGCCCGCGGCATCAGCGAGCGGTACGGCAAGGACATCAGCGTCAACCAGGTCGTCGACCCCGCGGTCGTCGGCGGGATGCGCGTGCAGGTCGGTGGCGACGTCATCGACGGCACGGTGTCCACGCGCCTGTCGGAGCTCCGGCTCCAGCTGGCCGGCTGAGCGTACCGTCGAAGCCGACCCCTCCAAGTCCACAACGGGAACTGTCCCTCACCGGGCAGCATCACCCTCTCGGAGCCGCAGGGCCCCGGAAACCAACAAGGAAAATCCCATGGCAGACATCACCATCAGCCCCGATGAGATCCGTGATGCCCTGAAGGACTTCGTCTCGAACTACGAGCCGACGAAGGCCTCCACGGCCGAGGTCGGGCACGTCACCGACGCGGGCGACGGCATCGCGCACGTCGAGGGCCTGCCCGGCGTCATGGCGAACGAGCTCATCCGCTTCGAGGACGGGACCCTCGGTCTCGCGCAGAACCTCGACGAGGACGAGATCGGCGCCATCGTGCTCGGCGAGTTCGGCGGCATCGAGGAGGGCCAGGAGGTCACCCGCACCGGCGAGGTCCTCTCGGCTCCCGTCGGCGACGGCTTCCTCGGTCGCGTGGTCGACCCGCTCGGCAACCCGATCGACGGTCTCGGCGAGATCCAGGCCGAGGGTCGCCGTGCCCTCGAGCTCCAGGCCCCGGGCGTCATGTCCCGCAAGTCCGTCCACGAGCCGCTGCAGACCGGCATCAAGGCCATCGACGCGATGATCCCCGTCGGCCGCGGCCAGCGTCAGCTGATCATCGGCGACCGCCAGACCGGCAAGACGGCCATCGCGATCGACACGATCATCAACCAGAAGGCCAACTGGGAGTCGGGCGACGAGGACAAGCAGGTCCGCTGCATCTACGTCGCCATCGGCCAGAAGGGCTCCACGATCGCCTCCGTCAAGGGTGCGCTCGAGGACGCCGGTGCGATGGAGTACACCACCATCGTCGCCGCCCCGGCCTCCGACCCGGCCGGCTTCAAGTACCTCGCCCCCTACACCGGTTCGGCCATCGGCCAGCACTGGATGTACGGCGGCAAGCACGTCCTGATCATCTTCGACGACCTGTCGAAGCAGGCCGAGGCCTACCGTGCGGTGTCGCTCCTCCTGCGTCGTCCGCCGGGCCGTGAGGCCTACCCGGGTGACGTCTTCTACCTGCACTCCCGCCTGCTGGAGCGTTGCGCGAAGCTGTCCGACGACCTCGGTGCCGGTTCGATGACGGGTCTCCCGATCATCGAGACCAAGGCGAACGACGTCTCGGCCTACATCCCGACCAACGTGATCTCGATCACCGACGGCCAGATCTTCCTGCAGTCGGACCTGTTCAACGCGAACCAGCGTCCGGCCGTCGACGTGGGCATCTCGGTGTCCCGCGTGGGTGGTGACGCCCAGGTCAAGTCGATCAAGAAGGTCTCCGGCACGCTCAAGCTCGAGCTCGCGCAGTACCGCTCGCTCGAGGCGTTCGCGATGTTCGCGTCCGACCTCGACCAGGCGTCGCGTCGCCAGCTGGACCGTGGTGCGCGCCTGACGGAGCTCCTCAAGCAGCCGCAGTACTCGCCGTACCCGGTCGAGGAGCAGGTCGTCTCGATCTGGGCCGGCACGAACGGCAAGCTCGACGAGGTGCCCGTCCCCGACGTGCTCCGCTTCGAGGCCGAGCTGCTCGAGCACCTGCGTCGCAACTCCGACGTCCTGACCACCCTGCGTGAGACGAACCAGCTCAGCGACGAGACCGTCGCCGCGATGGACCGCGAGATCGACGCCTTCACGAAGGGCTTCCAGACGAGCGACGGCAAGACGCTCGGCTCGGAGTCGTTCGACGCGGCCCAGGCCGAGGACGTCGACCAGGAGCAGATCGTCAAGGGTCGTCGCTAGATGGCGGCACAGGTCCGGGTCTACCGCCAGCGCATCAAGTCGGCGAAGACCACGAAGAAGGTCACCCGCGCGATGGAGCTGATCTCGGCGTCGCGGATCCAGAAGGCACAGGCGCGCATGGCCGCGTCCGGTCCGTACTCGCGGGCCGTGACGCGGGCCGTGTCGGCCGTGGCGACGTTCTCGAACGTCGACCACGTGCTGACCACCGAGCCCGAGTCGTCGACCCGCGCAGCCGTGGTGCTGTTCACCTCGGACCGCGGCCTGAACGGCGCGTTCAGCTCGAACGTCCTCAAGCAGGGCGAGGAGCTCGCCTCCCTGCTCCGCAGCGAGGGCAAGGACGTCGTGTTCTACCTCGTCGGTCGCAAGTCGGTCGGGTACTTCGCGTTCCGCGAGCGCCCGTCCGAGCGGCAGTGGATCGGCGGGACGGACCAGCCGGAGTTCTCGACGGCGAAGGAGATCGGCGACGCGGTCGTGTCGAAGTTCCTCCAGGACACGGCGGAGGGCGGCGTGGACGAGATCCACATCGTCTTCAACCGGTTCATCAGCCTCGCGACCCAGGAGCCGCAGGTCGTGCGCCTGCTCCCGCTCGAGGTCGTCGAGGGTGTGGAGGAGCCGTCGAACGGTGAGCCCCTGCCGCTCTACGAGTTCGAGCCCGATGCGGACGCCGTCCTCGACGCGCTGCTCCCGGTCTACATCGAGAGCCGCATCTTCAACGCCATGCTGCAGTCGGCTGCTTCCGAGCACGCCGCCCGGCAGAAGGCCATGAAGTCCGCCAGTGACAACGCCGACTCGCTCATCAGCGAGTTCACCCGTCTCGCGAACAACGCGCGTCAGGCCGAGATCACCCAGCAGATCTCCGAGATCGTCGGCGGCGCCGACGCCCTCTCGTCGAAGAAGAAGTAGTGGTCCGCGAAGCTCGCGGACAGAACCCCTCAGGAAGGCACCAGCCATGACCGACACCGCCACCACCGCGGTCGAGACGTCGTCGGCGCCCGGTGTCGGCCGGATCGCCCGTGTCACGGGTCCCGTCGTCGACATCGAGTTCCCGCACGACGCCATCCCGGAGATGTACAACCTCCTGTACACGACCATCACCATCGGTGACTCGTCGCAGGAGATCGGCCTCGAGGTCGCGCAGCACCTCGGCGACGACCTGATCCGCGCCATCTCGCTGAAGCCGACCGACGGCCTGGTCCGTGGTCAGGAGGTCCGTGACTCGGGCGCCCCGATCTCGGTCCCCGTCGGCGACGTCACCAAGGGCAAGGTCTTCGACGTGCTGGGCAACGTGCTCAACACCGACGAGAAGCTCGAGATCACCGAGCGTTGGCCGATCCACCGCAAGGCGCCGGCCTTCGACCAGCTCGAGTCGAAGACCACCATGTTCGAGACCGGCATCAAGTCGATCGACCTCCTCACGCCGTACGTGCAGGGTGGCAAGATCGGCCTCTTCGGTGGTGCGGGCGTCGGCAAGACGGTCCTCATCCAGGAGATGATCCAGCGCGTCGCGCAGGACCACGGTGGTGTGTCGGTGTTCGCCGGTGTCGGCGAGCGCACCCGTGAGGGCAACGACCTCATCGGCGAGATGGAAGAGGCGGGTGTCTTCGACAAGACCGCCCTCGTGTTCGGCCAGATGGACGAGCCGCCGGGAACGCGTCTGCGCGTGGCCCTGTCGGCGCTGACGATGGCGGAGTACTTCCGCGACGTCCAGAAGCAGGACGTGCTCCTCTTCATCGACAACATCTTCCGCTTCACGCAGGCCGGCTCCGAGGTCTCGACGCTGCTCGGTCGCATGCCGTCCGCGGTGGGCTACCAGCCGAACCTCGCCGACGAGATGGGTGTGCTCCAGGAGCGCATCACCTCGACGCGTGGTCACTCGATCACCTCGCTGCAGGCGATCTACGTGCCGGCCGACGACTACACCGACCCGGCTCCGGCGACCACGTTCGCGCACCTCGACGCCACGACCGAGCTCTCGCGTGAGATCGCGTCGCAGGGTCTGTACCCGGCCATCGACCCGCTGACCTCCACGTCGCGGATCATGGACCCCCGGTACCTGGGTGCCGACCACTACGAGACGGCGACGCGCGTCAAGCAGATCCTGCAGAAGAACAAGGAGCTGCAGGAGATCATCGCGATCCTCGGTGTCGACGAGCTCTCCGAAGAGGACAAGATCACGGTGGAGCGCGCTCGTCGCATCCAGCAGTTCCTCTCGCAGAACACCTACATGGCCAAGAAGTTCACGGGTGTCGAGGGTTCGACGGTCCCGCTCAAGGACACGATCGAGTCCTTCCGCGCGATCGCCGACGGCGAGTTCGACCACGTGGCGACGCAGGCCTTCTTCAACGTCGGTGGCATCAACGACGTCGAAGAGAAGTGGGCGCAGATCCAGAAGGAGAACCGCTGACATGGCGGCACTCACCGTGAGCGTCGTCTCGGCGGACCGTGAGGTCTGGACGGGCGACGCCACCATGGTCGTGGCACGCACGACGGAGGGCCAGATCGGCATCCTCGCGGGGCACGAGCCGCTGCTCGCCACCCTCGCGCAGGGCCAGGTCCGCATCACCCGGGCCGACGGCTCGACGGTGACGGCGGACGCCGAGGACGGCTTCCTGTCGGTCGAGCACGACACGGTCACGATCGTGGCGCGGCAGGCCGCGCTGGCGTCCTGACCGGACTGACCGTCCTCCTCCCGCCGTCCGAGACGAAGCGGGAGGGCGGGGACACGGCACGCACCCTCGACCTGGGTGCGCTGTCCTTCCCGGAACTGGCCGACGAGCGGGCCGCGGTGATCACCGCGGCCCGCTCCGTCAGTTCCGAGGAGTCCACGGCACGGACGGCCCTCAAGCTCGGACCGAAGTCGGTGGCCGAGCGCCTCCGCAACCTCGAGCTCGACACCGCGCCGACACTGCCGGCGGTCGAGCGCTACACGGGCGTGCTCTACGACCCGCTCGACGCCACGGGCGCGGACGACGACACACGTCGCTGGTGGACGGACCACGTGCTGGTCCAGTCCGCGATGTTCGGACCGATCGGTGCCGGCGACCACATCCCGGCGTACCGGCTCTCGCACGACTCGAGGCTCGGTGCGCTCCGGCTCGCGAAGCACTGGCCGGGACCGTCCAGCGACGTGCTCGGCGCTCGGACCGGCGGTCTCGTGCTCGACCTGCGCTCCGAGGGCTACCGGTCGCTCGGACCCCTGGACGACGCGGTCGTCCTGCGGGTGGTCAGTGTCGACGGCGGCGGCGGACGACGTCGGGCGCTCAACCACTGGAACAAGACGGCGAAGGGTCGACTGACCGCGCTGCTCGCACGGACCGGTGCGGACGTCGGCGACCCGGCATCTCTCCTGCGGTGGGCGGGCGAGCACGGCGTCGTGGTGGAGCGGACCGACGACGGCTGGGACCTGGTCGCGGAGAGCCTCGAGCCCGCGCGGGTCTGACGGCGGAGCAGCGCTCGCTCCTGCACAACCGCCCGGACGGCCGCGGCCGTCCACAGACGGGTCGGGGCGCGCCGGTCTGGAGGCGCTCCTCCCGTCACGATCTCGTGCATGACCTCGACGAGACACGGACTCCCACCCACCCTGGTGCGCTACCCGCGCGAGATCGCCGCCGCGGTCACGCTGCGTGCCGCCTGCGTCGCCCTCGTGGCGCCGCCGGCGGCGACCGGTGGAGGCACCGGCGCGGAAGCGCTCGCCCGACCGCAGGCGGTCGCGGTCGCGACGGCGTGCGGCGCCCTCGCGACCCGCTTCGCGCTGGTCGGCTTCCTGGCCGCGCGTGACCGGCCGGACCCCCGGACGGTCGTGCCGTTCGACCCGTTCCACGATCCGACGCCGCCCGCGCTCGGTGGCTCGGGTCCGGAGCCGGACCGCGCGCGACTCCGGCTGGCCGGCGACCGATGTGCCTCGGCATGGCGGACCTGGCGTGCGGACGGAGCCCCGGGCGGCGACGTCGCGGTGGGGGCGGCCGGTGCGCTGGCGCTGGGCGCCTGGTGTGCCTGGGCGCTCGGGTCGTCCGCCCGTGCGGAGGTCCGCGCCCGGCACGCCCTCGACTCCCGACCGGACGACCCGTTCGGGTGGTTGGTCCTGCGCGCGGTCCGGTCCGGCCACGGACCGGCGTGGGGCACCCCCACGGGGTCGACCGGATCGTCTACGGTGGGATGACCATGGTGCGGGAACCGGTGCGCGAGGACGACGACACGGTCATCCGTGCGCGCCCCGGTGCCCGACCGTCGCCGACCGACGCAGGTCGTGACCCGTCCCGCACGGGGAGCGCCGACCTCCGTGCCCTCGGCGCCGCCGCTGCGGCCGCCGACGGTGACCTCGACGACGATCCGTACGGCGACCCCTACGGCGACACGGTCGTCCGGCCCGGGCGCGGTGCGCGACCGGGGGCCGGACCGTCCGACGAGGACACGGTCCTGCGTGCTCGTTCCGGTGGTCCACCGCCGGTGGTGCCGCCCGGAGCGGCAGCACCACGTGCCGAGGACGGGCCGCTCGTCCGTAGGACCCCGTCGGTCCGCGTCGGCGGCCGGGTGGTCCGCCTCGACCGGCCCCTGGTGGTGGGTCGTCGGCCCGCCGCGCCGCGCGTCGTCGTCGACGGCGGGCCGGTCCTGGTGACCGTCCCGTCGCCGAGCGGCCAGGTGTCGTCGTCGCACGTGCTGCTGCACGCCGAGGGCGAGGCCGCCGTCGTCGCGGACCTGCGGTCGACGAACGGGACCGTCGTCCGCCCTCCCGGCGCCGCGCCGTTCCGGATGACGGCGGGTGCATCGATCGTCGTCCTGACGGGTACGCTCGTCGAGATCGGTGACGGCAACGTCATCGAGGTCCTGTCGCCGCACCTCCGGGCCGGACCGGACGACGGCCTCCCACCGTTCCCGCCGGCCCCGTGACGGACCCACCGTCCGGCACGCCCCTCCACTCCCAGAGAGCGACCCTGAAACCGTGACCGAACTCGGCCGAGCTGCCACCGAGCACGCCATCGACGTCCCCGGCGCTGCCGGCACACCCCTGACGCTCTCGTGGGGAGCGGCGACCGACGTCGGTCGCCGTCGCGACCACAACGAGGACAGCTACCTCGTCGGCGCACCCTTCTTCGTGGTCGCCGACGGCATGGGCGGACACCTCGCGGGTGACCGGGCGAGCGACGCGGTCGTCCGACGGCTCGACCAGGTCACCACCGGTGCCTTCACCAGCCGCCAGGACATCCAGCGCGCGCTGCTGCTCGCGACCGCCGACATCGAGCGCGCCGCCGGTGGCAACGCCCTCGGCGCCGGCACGACCGTGACCGGGGTCGCACTCGTCGCGTCCCACGGGCAGCCGGCAGCGCTGGTCTTCAACGTCGGCGACTCCCGCACGTACCGGATCGAGTCCGGCGCGCTCCGTCGGGTGACGATCGACCACTCGGTCGTGCAGGAGATGGTCGACGCCGGGCTGCTCCGGGCCGAGGACGCCGAGCAGCACCCCGACAGCAACGTCATCACGCGGGCAGTCGGCTTCGGCGAGCCCCCGGAGCCCGACTGGTGGACGCTGCCGCTCCGCGCGGGGGACCGTTACATCGTCTGCTCCGACGGCCTCACCAAGGAGCTCGGCGACGTCGGCATCGCCCGGATCGCGGCCCGGGTGCCCGCGGCACAGGCACTGGCGGAACGTCTTGTCGGGGACGCGGTGGTCGCCGGCGGTCGTGACAACGTCACCGTGGTGGTCGTGCAGGTCGACACCGCACCGGAGGACTCCGACGTCGAGGACACCCTGCCGCGCCACTGAGCGTCGCACCCGTACGACCACCCCCGAAGTGGGGGATGGCCGTCCTCCACAGGGACGCCCGCGGCCGCCGGCTGTCGGATCGCCCTTCGTAGAATGGCCTGGCCGCGACGAACGGAAGGGCCGGCCGCGGGCCGGGGAAGGGAACGACGCTGATGGCTCGACGCCTGCCGTCCGACCCGCCGGTGATCGCCGGGTTCACCCCCGTCCACGTCCTCGGCTCCGGGGGCTTCGCCGACGTCTTCCTCTACGAGCAGGACATGCCACGCCGGCAGGTGGCGGTGAAGGTGCTCCTCGACGAGGTCGTGGACGAGCGCGTGCGGCAGATGTTCCAGGCCGAGGCGAACCTGATGGCGCGGCTCAGCACGCACCCCGCGATCCTCACGGTGTTCCAGGCGAGCATCGCGGCCGACGGCCGTCCCTACCTCGTCATGGAGCTGTGCTCGTCGTCGCTCAGCCAGCGCTACCGACGCGAGCCGCTCCCCGTGTCCGAGGTCCTGGCCGTCGGTGTCCGCATCGGCTCCGCGCTCGAGACGGCCCACCGCGAGGGCGTGCTGCACCGAGACGTGAAGCCCTCGAACATCCTGCGCACCGCGTACGGCAGCCCCGTCCTCTCCGACTTCGGCATCGCCGCGACCATCGGCAGCGCCGACCCCGACGAGCCGGTGGGCATGTCCATCCCGTGGTCCGCGCCCGAGGTGCTGGGGGACGAGTCCCGCGGCACCGTCCAGTCCGAGGTCTACTCGCTCGCAGCGACCGTGTACTCGCTGCTCGCGGGGCGCTCTCCGTTCGAGGTCCCGGGCGGCAGGAACTCGGCGGCAGACCTGATGGACCGGATCGACAAGGGCGGCGTGGGGTCGACCGGCCGGACCGACGTGCCCCCGTCGCTCGAACGGCTGCTCGCGACGGCGATGGCCCGTCGTGCGGCTGCTCGTCCCGCCACCGTGATGGAGTTCGTCCGCGGGCTCCAACAGGTCGAGGCGGAGCTCGGGATCCCGCAGACCCCGGCCGACGTGGCGGTCGAGTCGTGGGCGGTGGCCACCCCGTCGTCGGAGGGCGACCGGACCGTCGTGCGGGAACTGCAGGCACCCTCGCGTGTGGCGGCCCGCCGACGGACACGGCGGGCGGTGCAGGGCGGGACGTCGGTCGGCGTCCAGAGCGTCGGCACCGTGCACCGCACCGGGTCGGCGACGATCGCGCGTCGCCGGAAGCGCTCGACCCTCGTGGTCGCCGGGGCGGCCGGTGTCGTCGTGGTCGCGGCCCTCGCCGTGGTGAGCGTCCTGCTCGTGACGCGCGCCGGCACGGGGTCCGTCCCGACGGTGCGCGACGTGACCGCACGCGGGGGAGGCGACTCGGTGTCCTTCAGCTGGGACGATCCCGGGCTCCGTGCCGGGGACACCTACGTCATCACGTCGGCCGGCGCGACGAGCCAGCAGACCGGCACCACCTTCGTCGTGTCCGGGGACCCCGGTACCGAGCAGTGCATCACGGTCGCGGTGAACCGGGACGGCAGGACGGGGGCCGCGAGTCCCGAACAGTGCGGCACGATCGGGAGCGCCGGGTGATCCGGGCGTTCCTCGCCGAGCACCGTTCCGCGGCGGTGACGGCCTGCGCGTCGATCCTCGTCGGCGCCGTCGTCGCGACCGCCGCGGTGGTGTCCACGGGGTACCACACCCAACGGGTCGACCTGGGGGACGGCACCGTCTGGGTGCCGTCGGCGGAGTACGGCGCCGTCGGGCGCGCGAACACCGGCGTGCTCGAGCTCAACACCGCCGTCGACACCCCGAGCGACGACCTCTCGGTCGTGCAGCGCGGCTCCGAGGTGTACAGCGTGGACGGCACGAAGGGCACCGTCGCGAAGGTCGACGTCGCCGACGCCACCGTGGGCGATGCCGTGACGCTGCCGGCGGGCTCGCCGCAGGTCTTCTTCGCGGGGGACACCGCGGTGGTCGGGAACGGCGACACGGGCGAGCTCTGGGCGACCCCGGCGGCCGAGCTGTCCGACTTCGACGCGTCCACGAAGGCCGACCTGAGCCTCGGCGCCGACGCCGTCCTCGACGCCTCCGACGAGCGGGTCGCGGTGTACTCGCCGCGCACCGGCCGCGCCTCCCTCGTCGACGTCGGCACCGAGCTGACCGTCGAGCGGCGGTGGGAGGTCCGGTTCGACCGCAGCCACGAGTTCCAGGTGGCGTCCTTCGGGGACCACGTCGCCGTGCTCGACCGCACCTCGGGGCAGCTCTCGGTCGACGGGGACAGCGTCGACCTCGGCGACCGCGTCGGTGGATCGCCCGCGCTGCAGCGGTCCTCGGACTCCTCGTCCACGGTCCTCGTCGCCGGTACGGCCGGGCTGGTGCGCGTCTCCGCCTCCGGTCAGGTGGACCGGACCGCGCTCCGGGTGTCGGGTCGAGCGGCACGACCGACCGTCGTCGGCTCCTGCACCTACGCCGCGTGGGCGGGCGGACAGGCGATGGACTCGTGTCGGGGCACCGGCCTCCAGCGGCTCGCGCAGACCGCCGACGCCGACGACCTGCAGATCGTGCACAACGGCGACACCGTCGTGGCGAACGACCCGCGCAGTGGGCGGTCGTGGGCCATCGGCCGCAGTGGACAGCTCATCGACAACTGGGCGGACCTGGTCGACCAGGACGACGAGCGGCAGCAGGAACGGGTGTCGGACGACGACCCGCAGGTGGACAAGGAGCAGAAGCCGCCCGTGGCGGTGGACGACGACCTCGGCGCACGACCGGGTCGCACGACCAGCCTGCCGGTGCTCCTCAACGACTACGACCCCAACGGCGACCCACTCGTCATCAGCGAGGTCGGCGACGTCCCCGACGGCCAGGGCAGCGTCGCCGTCGTCGGTGACGGCCAGCGGCTCCAGGTCTCGCTCACGGCGGAGGCCAGCGGCACGCTCTCGTTCCCGTACACGATCACCGACGGCAACGGCGGGTCGGCCAGCGCGACCGTCCGGGTGACCGTCCGCCCCGAGTCCGAGAACGAGCCACCGCGGCAGGTCCGGAGCACCTCGGCGGACGTCGTGCAGAACGGGCACGTCGTCACCGACGTGCTGTCGGACTGGGTCGATCCCGACGGCGACCCGGTCTACCTGGAGTCCGCCTCGGCGGACGGCGACCGCGTCTCCACGACACCGGACGGGCTGCTCGACTTCCGCAACGCGAGCGGTCGCACCGGTGACCGCAGCGTCCAGCTCGTCGTGAGCGACGGCCGCGACCCCGGCCGCGGATCGATGACCGTGCGTGTCGCCGCCCAGGGGAGCGTGCCCCTGCGCGCCGACGCGTTCGCCGTGCAGGGCTACGCGGGCAAGGCGTTCACGGTGACGCCGCTCGACCACGTCCGCGGGGGCAACGGGGCCGTCACGCTCACCAGCGTCTCCTCTTCGAGCGGCCTGACGGTCACCCCGTCCTACGACGCGGGCACGTTCCGCGTCCAGGGGGCCGGAGCGGGGGACCACCAGCTCGAGTACACCGTCACGGACGGCACGAAGACCGCGAGCGGCGTCGTGCGCGTCTCCGTGCTCGCTCCGCCCGACGCCTCGACGCCACCGATCACGACGCCGAAGACGGTGTTCGTGACCACCCTCTCGACGAAGGACACCGACGTCACCGCGACGGACACCGACCCGGCCGGCGGTGTGCTCATGGTCACGGCGCTCGACGGCCCCGGCCGCGGCAGCGGGGTCGAGGCGAGCATCCTCGACCAGCACGTCGTACGGGTCACCCTGACCGCGCCGCTCGACGCACCGGTGACCTTCGCGTACACGGAGTCGAACGGTCTGGCCAGCGCCACCGGGACGATCACCGTCGTCGAGATCCCGCGACCGGACCGCATCCAGCCGCCGGTCGCGCAGTCCGACTCCGCCACGGTGCGGGTCGGCGACGTCGCCGAGATCGACGTGCTGGCGAACGACACCCAGCCGGAGGGCGAGCCGCTGACGCTCGACCCGCAGCTCGTGCAGAACGTGCCCGGTGGCGGCGGGCTGCTCTTCGTGTCCGGCGACCGGCTCCGGTACCTCGCCCCGGACACACCCGGCAACCACACCGCGGTCTACCGCGTCCACGGTCCGGACGGGCAGTACGCGGACGCGTCCGTCTCGATCTCGGTGCGCGAGCGTGACGCCGCGACGAACAACCCGCCGGTGCCGAAGACCGTGACGGCGCGCGCGGTCGCGGGGCAGGCGGTGCGCATCACCGTGCCGTTGAACGGCACCGATCCGGACGGCGACTCGGTGCAGCTCGTGGGGGTCGGCGACAACCCCGAGAAGGGCTCGGTCAGCGACGTCACCGCCGATGCGCTGACCTACGACGCCGGGGACTACTCCGCCGGGACCGACGAGTTCACCTACACGGTGGTCGACGCGCTGGGTGCCCGCGCGACCGGCACGATCCGGGTCGGCATCAGCCCCCGTGCGGAGCAGGCATCGAACCCGGTCGCCCAGGCCGACCACGTCACCATCCGCCCCGGTGGGTCCGTGACCGTGCGCGTGCTGCAGAACGACTCCGACCCGGAGGGCGGGCAGCTGTCCGTCACCGCGGCCGAGCCGACCGCCCCGGGGGTCACCGCCGAGGTGCTCCACCGCAGCCAGGTCCGGGTCACGCCACCGCGTTCGGCGACCGAGGGCGACTTCGCGGTGCTCTACACCGTCACGAACGAGAGCGGCGGTTCCAGCACCGCGTTCCTGACGGTGACGGTCGACCGCGACGCCCCGCCGCTCCGTCCCGAGGTCGAGGACACCACGCTCGACCTGCAGGACATCCTGCGTCGCGAGAGCGTCACCGTCGACGTCCTGCAGAACGTCTTCTTCGCCGAGGGGTCGACCTCCCGCCTCGAGGTCGGGGTGGTCGACGGGTACGGCGACACCGCCCGGGTCACGAGCGACCGTCGGATCGAGATCCGGTTGACGGACGCGTCACAGGTCGTGCCGTTCTCCGTCACCCGGAGCGACCACCCCGACGTCGTCGCCTACGGGTTCGTCCACGTGCCCGGGTTCGACGACGCCCTGCCGCAGGTGGACCGCAGCGTGGGCGCGGTGACCGTGAAGAGCGAGGCCACCGTGCGCATCCCGCTCGACCGCTACGTGGTCACGGCCAACGGACGGACCGCGCAGATCACCGATCGCGGGACCGTCAAGGCGACGCACGCGAACGGGCAGGACCTCGTCGTCGACCGGTCCACGCTGCAGTTCACGTCCTCGAAGCTGTACTACGGCAACGCGTCGATCTCGTTCGAGGTCACCGACGGGTCGAGCGCGAACGGCGGCAAGGGCCGCGTCGCGACGCTCGTGCTCCCGATCAAGGTGACACCCCGGTCGAACCAGCCGCCGGCGTTCACCGGGTCGTCGATCGACCTGCAGCCCGGTGACTCCCGCACCCTCGACCTGACGAAGCTGACGGACTACCCGTACCCGGACGACCTCCGGGAGCTCCGGTACTCGGTGGTCAGCCGCCCGGGCGCCGGCACCACCGCGACCGTGCAGGGCCAGCAGCTCCGGATCTCGGTGGCGGAGGACGCCCGGAAGGACACGACGGCCTCGATCGGCATCGGGGTGTCGGACGACGCGAACGCCGGTCGCGCCGGGGTGGTTCGGGTCGGCATCGTCGGTTCGACCAGACCGCTCGTGCAGCCCGGGGCGGACCGGGCGGTCGTCGAGCGTGGCACGACCGCGACCATCGACGTCCTGTCGAACGACCAGGCGACGAACCCGTTCCCCGACCAGCGGCTGCGGGTCGTCGCCATCCGCGGACTCTCGGGCGGTCTCCCCGCCGGCGTGAGCGTGACGCCCAGTGACGACCGGTCCCGACTCCAGGTCACCGTCGGCGACCGTGCCCAACCCGTCGACGCGCACCTGCAGTACCAGGTCGCCGACGCGACGGACGACCCGTCCCGGTACGTCTGGGGCGACGTGACCATCGCCGTCCAGGACACTCCCGACGCGCCGGGCGCGCCCACCCGGACCGGCACGTTCCAGGGTGGCCAGCTGACGCTGACGTGGGCCACCCCGCAGGCGAACAACGCACCGATCACCGGCTACCGGGTCCAGGGGACGAACGGCGTCGCGAACGACTGCGGCACCGCGACGGTCTGCACCCTGACGGGCATCGACCCGTCCGCGTCGTACCGTTTCTCCGTCGTCGCTCGGAACGCCGTCGGCGACTCGGAGCCCTCGCCGCAGTCCGCGCCGATGAGCGCCGACTTCGTCCCGGCAGCGCCGAAGGGCGTGCGCGTCACGCCGAGCAGCGCGACGCCGGACCAGCTCGACGTCGAGTGGGACCGTGTCGCGACGCCGAACGGCGGATCGTCCGTCTCGAACTACGTCGTGTCCGTCCAGGGGCCGGGACTGTCGGCGACGAAGAACGTCGGGACCGCGACGAGCACCTCCTTCCCGGGCGCGCAGAGCGGCGCCGAGTACACGGTGCGGGTCTCCGCCCGGAACGCCGCCGACCGCGACGGCAGCCCGGTGCAGTGGAACGACGCGTCGGCCACCGGCTCGGCCGTCGGTGCCCCCGGCACGCCGGAGCTGTCGGCCACGGGACAGCCGGACGGATCGACGACCGCGGTCGCCCTCAGCGCGTCCGAGGCCGACTGGGCCGGCGGGACCCCCGGTTGGCGCATCGCGAAGTACGCGGCGTCCACCCCGATCCCGTCCGGGTGCTCGACCGCCGGAGCCGAGAAGGTCTGGAACGGTTCGTCCGCGAACGACCGCATCACGAGTCAGTACCGCTACGTCGCCCTCGCCGACAACGGGCTCTTCTGCACGGCGTCGCAGCCGGCCAGCGTGCAGGGCTACCAGACGCCCGACGCCCCGACGGGCACGGTCGAACCGGCCGGTGGGCCCGACGCCGACGGGGCGGTCGGCCTCCGCGCCACCGCGCAGGCGTCCACGCCCTACCTCTACTACTCGGTGGGCGGCGGTCCCCGCGTGCGCTTCAGCGGGTCGGCGTCGCTCGGGGCGGGGGCGGGCTACGGGCTCGAGACGAGCGTGGTGTTCACCGCGTGCGCGACCGACGGACAGTACTGCGCGTCGAGCGCCCCGGCGACCGCCACCGCGTTCACCACGCGGGCGACCGTGGTCAGCGCGGTCGTCGGGCAGGCGCCGGTGATCAACCCGCCGGACAACAACGGCCGTCTGCTGCCGAAGCCGGATGACTACGAGATCTCGTACTGCACCCTTGCCGTGGTCTGCTCCGACACGAACCCGGCCACGGGCGCGCCGTGGACCACGAGCGACCCGGTTCCCGACGGGTACTCCTCGATCCGGGTCAAGGCCACGGTGCAGGGCCAGCAGGACCCGGTCGGTGCACGCAGCGCCGTCACCACTCCGGACGCCGGCGCGTCCGACCCGCCGTCCGGCACCGACCCGAGTACCTCCTCCGCAGGCTAGGGTCACGACCCGGCAGCGATCCCACCACCAGAACGAGGACCCCACCGCATGAGCATGACCCCCGAGCAGGCCGCCTGGTTCGCCGACGTCGCCGGACGGATCGTGACCAACGTCGAGCAGGTGCTCCTCGGGAAGACGTTCGTCATCCGCCTCGCCGTGACGACCATGCTCAGCGAGGGACACCTGCTCCTCGAGGACGTCCCCGGCACCGGCAAGACGAGCCTCGCCCGTGCGATGGCGCAGAGCGTGCAGGGGTCGACCAACCGGATCCAGTTCACCCCGGACCTGCTGCCCGGCGACATCACCGGCATCAGCGTCTACGACCAGCGCACGCAGGAGTTCGACTTCCACCGCGGGCCGGTGTTCGCCAACGTCGTCCTCGCCGACGAGATCAACCGGGCCAGCCCGAAGACGCAGTCCGCGCTGCTCGAGGCGATGGAGGAGTCGACGGTGACCGTCGACGGTGCGAACCACCGCCTGGCTGCCCCGTTCATGGTCATCGCCACGCAGAACCCGATCGAGCAGGCCGGCACGTACCGCCTGCCCGAGGCCCAGCTGGACCGGTTCCTCGTGCGCACCTCGATCGGTTACCCGGACCACGCCGCCACCGTGCGGATCCTCGAGACGTCGTCGGCGCCGTCCGCCTCGGTGCCGCTGCCGAGCGTCGTCCCCGCAGCGACCGTGACCGAGATGGCCGCACTCGCCCGTACGGTCCACGTCGACCCGACGATCGCCGACTACGTGGCACGCCTGGTCGACGCGACCCGCGCCGCGAGCGAGGTCCGACTCGGCGTCAGCGTCCGCGGTGCCATGGGGCTGATCCGTGCCGCACGCGTGTACGCCGCCGTGCAGGGCCGCCACTACGTCACGCCGGACGACGTCAAGGCCCTGGCCGTCCCGGTGCTGGCACACCGCCTGGTGCTCGACGCCGAGGCGGAGTTCGACGGGGTCAGCGCCACCAGCGTCGTGGCGCAGCTCCTCGTCGAGACCCCGCCGCCCGCCGACCGAGCGGCGTCGTGACCGACCGCCGTCCCGGCAGCACCAGGACGCGACGCGGCAGCACGAGGTCCCGTCGCGGCTCCGTCGCCGCCGAGCGGACGACGACGGTCGCCGGGCTCACGAACGTGCGCACCCGACTCGTCGGTGACCGCGAGGGCGTCGCCGCCGACGCCGTCGTCGGGATCGCGAAGGCGTGGGCGACGGCCTGGAGGACCGTGCGGCGTCTGTGGGGCGAGGTCGCCGCGGTGGTCACCGGCCTGGGCTGGACGGTCGCCGTCGTCACGGTCGTCGCCTTCGCCGTGGGGTACCGCTTCGGTCTGCGCGAGGTCGTCGTGGTGGGCTTCGCCGGGGCGCTGCTCGCCGTCGTGGCCGCCGTCGCCCTCGTCGGGCGGACCCGGCTCGTGGTCCGGATGCGCCTGCCGCAGCACCGTGTGGCGGTCGGCGACGACGCCGGCGTCGTGGTCACCGCGGAGAACCCGGCCCGGTTGCCGTCGGTCCCGACCACGGTGGAGCTGCCGGTCGGGGACGGACTCGTGGACGTCGCCGTGCCGACCGTCGCCCCGGGTGGCGTGTTCGAGGAACAGGTACCCGTGCCGACGGTCCGACGCGGGGTGCTCGACGTCGGACCGGTCACCGGCGTCCGGGCTGACCCGGTGGGGCTGGTGCGGCGCGAGGTCGTGTGGACCGCCCGCGAACAGGTCATCGTCCACCCGCGGACGATCGCGATCCCGTCGACGAGCACGGGACTCGTCCGCGACCTCGAGGGGCAGGCCACGACCGACCTCTCCCCGGCGGACATCGCCTTCCACGCCGTCCGCGAGTACGTCCCGGGCGACGACCCGCGCACCGTCCACTGGAAGTCGACCGCGAAGTCCGGCGCGCTCATGGTGCGGCAGTTCGAGGACACCCGACGCTCGCACCTGGTCGTCGCCCTCGCGAGCCGTCGGGCCGAGTTCGCGGACGACGACGAGTTCGAGCTGGCGGTGAGCGCCGCCGCGTCACTCGGGGCTCGTGCGGTCCGCGACGGACGGGACGTCTCGGTCGTGGTGTCCGAGCGCACGTCGGAGTACGCGAAGCGGCCGTCCTACGCGGTGCACCGGCTCGCCACCGTCACGCCGACCCGTCTGCTCGACGAGTTCGCGACCGTCGGGCTGTCCGACGCGTGCCTGCCCGTCGCGGAGGTCGCCCGGATCGTCGGGAACGACACGGCCGGCATCTCCGTCGCGTTCCTGGTCGTCGGGTCGACGGTCGGGCTCCCCGCGCTCCGGCTCGCCGCCACGCGCCTCCCCGTCGGGGTCGAGGTCGTCGCCGTCACCTGCGAACCGGAGGCCCAGCCCCGGGTGCTCCGGGTGGCAGGGCTCACCGTCCTGACCATCGGCTACCTCGAGGACCTCCGCCAGGCGTTGCACCGGACGGCGGCCGCCGCGTGAGTGCCGCACCCCCGCTCGACCGCCCGACCAGGGGCCGCCGCGCCACGCGCCGAGCGGCTCGCCGGCGCGCCCCGGTCCGCTCGGTCAGCGGCACCCTGGTCGTCTGGCTCCTGCTCGCCGTGGCGAGCACCGCCTGGTGGCCGGTCCACCGGGACGGGTCGATGGTGACCGCCGGCGTCACCGCCGTGGTCGCGGGCACCGCGGTCGCGCTGGCGGGTGCACTGGGTCGGCTGCCGGCGGCGGTCGTCGGTGTCCTCACCGTGGGCGTCTTCACCGTGACCGGGGTGCCCGCCGCGGTCCCGGGGGAGTCGGCGGGGCTGCTGCCGACCGGACCCGGACTCGTCGACCTCTTCGCCGGCGTCGCGCTCGACTGGAAGCGGCTGGTCACCGTCAGCCTGCCGGTCGGGTCCTACGAGTCGCTGCTCGTCCCGTACTTCGTGACGACCCTCGTCGCCACGGTGACGGCCGTGACCGTGGCGGTCCGTGCCTCCCGGCCGGAGACCGCGAGCATCCCGGCGCTCGTCCTCTTCGCGGCGGGCGTCGTGGTCGGTCCGAGCCGTCTGGACCTGTCGGTCGCGACCGCCGTCGGCCTCGGCGGGATCGCGCTCGTGTGGGCGCTCACGGTCCGGCACGCGCGCCGGGCCGTCGCCGTGGCGACGACCGTCGGCGCCCGTGTGCCGGTGTGGCGGTCCGTCGCGCGTCCGGCGCTCGTCGGCACCGGGACGGTCCTGGCCGCTGCGGTCGTCGCGACCGGTCTCGGGTCGGTCGCCCCGCCGACGGTCGGCCGGAGCGTCGCGCGCACCGACGTCGTGCGACCGTTCGACCCGCGGGACGAGGTGAGCCCGCTCAGCGCGTTCCGGTCGTACGAGGAACCAGGTGCTGCCGACGCACCGCAGCTGCGCGTCACCGGGCTGCCGCAGGGCGGGTTCGTGCGCATCGCGACCCTCGACACGTACGACGGTGTCGTCTTCCGTGTGGGTGGCGACGACGGGTCCTCGGCCTCCGGCACCTTCGAACGGGTCCCCACGACCGTGGACGTGGGCGACCTGCGCGGCAGCGACGTGCGCGTCGGGGTGGACGTCGCCGCCTACCGTGGCGTGTGGTTGCCCACCGTGGGCGACCTGGAGTCGGTGACGTTCCGCGGGGCCGACGCCGAGCAGGATCGCCGGTCCTTCTTCTACGACCGCGCGACGTCGACCGGTGCGGTGGTCGGCGGGGTGGGGACGGACACGCGCTACGACCTCGAGGCCGTGCTGCCCGACCAGCCGGACGACGAGCAGCTCGCGTCGGCGCGTCCCGGGACCGCCGACGTGCCGTCGCCGACCGGGGTGCCGGACGCGGTGCGGGAGCGGGTCGAGTCGACGACCGCGGACGCACGGACGCCCGGCGAGGAGCTCGTCGCGGCCGTCCGGTGGCTCACCAGCACCGGGTACGTCAGCCACGGCGTCGGCGACGACCGGGCCAGCCGGTCCGGGCACGGCGCTGACCGGATCCAGGAGCTCCTCACCGCGCCGGTCATGATCGGGGACCAGGAGCAGTACGCGGTCGCCGCCGCGCTGATGGCCCGGCAGATCGGGTTCCCGTCGCGGGTGGTGATGGGGTTCACCCCGGGCGGGGACGTCCGGAGGTCCTCGTCGGAACCGGGTTCGGCGGCAGCCGGTCCGTCGGGCGGGGCCACGACCCTGCGCGGGTCGGACGTGACCGCGCGGGTCGAGGTGGACACCGCGCAGTGGGGGTGGGTCACCCTCGACCCGAACCCCGTCCTCCGCGAGATCCCGGACGAGCAGGACCAGACGCCGCAACCCGTCACGCGCCCGGAGACCGTCGTCCCACCGCCGCCCGTCGAGCAGCAGGACCAGGACCAGCAGGCCCCGCCGCAGAGCGACCGCGAGACACCGCCCGTCCCGCCGCTGTGGCTGCAGGTGCTGCTCGCAGCCCTGCCGTGGGTGCTCGCGACCCTCGGGTTCCTCGCGCTCGTCCTCCTGCCCTTCGCGGTGGTGCTGCTGCGCAAACGGCTGCGCCGACGTCGACGACGCCGCGCCCCGACACCGCGTGCCCGGGTCACCGGAGCCTGGGAGGAGTACCGGGACGCGCTGGTCGACCGCGGGCACGAGGTGCCGGGCGCAGCGACGCGGCGCGAGGTGGTCGCCGGCGCGCCCGGGCGCGGCGGGGCCGGACTCGCCGCGCTGGCGGACCGCAGCGTGTTCGGACCCGGGGCGGTCGACGCGGCGACCGCGGACCGGATGTGGTCAGCGACGGACGAGGCCATCGCGAGCCTGGCCGATGACCGCACGCGGCGCCAGCGCTGGCGGGCGGCCGTGTCGCTGCGGTCCCTCCGCTCCGCCGGGTGGTGGGGTCGACGCCGTCCGGCGACCCGGCGGAGGCCGAGCGGTGCGGTGCGTCCGTCCGGCACCGATCGCCACGACCAGGGGCGTCCCGGGGCCGGTGACTACGATGGGCCGGAGGCCGGCGAGCGTCGTGGACGGCCGAGTGAGGACAGAGGCGAACCGTGATCAGATGCGAACACTGCGGCTCGATGCTGCCCGACGGGGCGATCTTCTGCGGTGAGTGCGGGCGGTCGGTGAACGTCTCGGCGAACCGTCGGCCCGCGCCGGCTGCGCCCGTCGACGACACCCCGCCGCCACCACTCCGGCAACCCGACCGGCACGGCCGCCGTCCCGATCCCGCCGCCGAGGCCTGGCTGCCCGAGGCGACGCTCGACCCCGCGACCCGTGCGTGGCTCATCGGCGAGGACCGGCAGCGCTCCGGCGCGACCGGGGACGCTCGCCCCACCGCACCGTCCGCTCCTGTGGTCCCGGCCGTTCCCGCAGCTCAGGCTGACGATCCGTCGTGGCTGCGCCCCGAAGGCGTCGACCCGGGTCGGTCGGACCGCGTCGGGGACGACCGGTGGACGCACGAGCAGCACCGCACGGACGAGCGGTCCGGGGCGTCGGAGCCGGAGCCGGAGCCGCCCCTCGATCCCGACGCGTACCCGTCGTCCCCGACGGGGTCCTCCGCCGACGACGAGGCCGACACCGAACGAACCCGTCTCGCGCCGGCCCCGGGGGACCAGTCCGGCTCCGGGACGCCGTCCCCCGTGCCCGAGGCACCGTCCGCTGCGCCCGAGGCGCCGCCGACGGCCCCGGTGTGGGCGCCGCCCGTCGCACAGCAGCCGACGGCAGCTCCGTCGCGACCGTCGTGGTGGGTGGGCCGCGGAGGCGCGGCAGCCGAGCCGCCGGTCGAGGACCAGGTCGAGGACCCGTCCGCCGACGAACGTCCCCGTGCCGGCGACACCGCCGTCGTGGAGCCACTGGTCGACCGTCGTCCGGCACCGACGCCCCTGATCGCTCCGGGGAACGGTCCGGCCACCTGCCCGGTGTGCGGCCACGCCCTCGAACCCGATGACATCTTCTGCGCGGAGTGCGGCGCCGTCCGTCCGACCGTGACGGCTGCCTTCACCGGGCCCGTCGTGCCGCTGCCCCTGGCGCGGCCGGACTGGGCGGCCGACGACGAGATCCGTGTGGACCACGAGCCCTCGGACCCCGGTTCCGCGGACGGCGGCGCCGAGCGGGGCTCCACGGACCACGCGTCGCAAGCGGATGTCCCCGAGGACGCCGGTTCCGGCACCGAGCACCGCGACGGCGCGGCGTCCGACGCCGGACAGCACGATGCCGGACAGCCCGACGCCGGACAGCCCGACGCCGGACAGCCCGACGCTGGACGTCCCGACGCCGAGCGGCCCGACGCGGACCAGGCGCACGAGGACCGGTCGGACGAGCCCGCTGCGGGGCCGGGCCGCCACCTCGCCGACGACGAGGGGGCCGCGCCCGGCGGGCACCGGAGCGCACACGACGGAGGACCGGTCCCGCCTGCTCCCGCTTCGCCGACCCTGCCGTCCTCGGCGCAGGGCGCCGGCGGTCCCGACCTGCCGCCGGTCCCGCGTGCCGCGCCGCTGCCCCCGATCCCGGGGGCGACCGGCCCGGTCCTCCCGCCCGTCGGGTCCACGACGGTGCCGTCGAGCGGCGACCTCGACCCCGACGAGGACGTCGAGGAGACGCGGATCGTCGTCAAGACCACCTCGGACGCGCCGTTCGTGCTGCACTTCAGCACCGGGGAGCGCACGGCGGTGCACGGTACGGGCCTGCTGGGCCGGCTGCCTCGACCGCAGCCGGGCGAGCGGTTCGACGACCTGCTCACGGTGCACGACCCCGGCAAGTCGGTGTCCAAGACGCACCTCGAGCTCGGGCGTGACGGCGACGACCTCTGGGTGTCCGACCGGCACTCGGGCAACGGCACGGTGATCCGGCACATCGACGGGAGCATCCGCCGCTGTGAAGCCGGGCGTCGCTACCGCGTGGAGCGCGGTGCACGGGTCGACATCGGGGAGCAGTTCTTCCTCGTGCAGTAGCCCTGACCGCCAGCCGGCCGTTCCTCCACAGGGCAGCGACCGCGACCCGATCTCCACCAGCAGCCCCGTGCGCCCGAACCCGGACGCGCGGGGCTGTCAGTCTCGGTCCGTGTCCCCGCTCGTCGCCCGCTGCTGCCTGGTCGGTCCGGCCGTGGTGCTGCTGCTCGTCGGGGTCGTCGGCGACCTCCCGGTGGTCGCCAGGACGGTGCTGCTCGTCGCCGCAGCGAGTTGCGCGGTGCTCGACGCCCTGACGGTCCGGGGCACCGGTGCCGATCCTCCGCCCGCGGTCGTCGTGACCATGCCGACGGATGCCGTCTCCGGACCAGCAGTCGCCGGACCAGCAGTCTCCGGACCAGCAGTCGCCGGACCAGCAGTCGCCGCACCAGCAGTGTGCGGAGACGACGCGCTGAGCGACGCCGTCGGGGCGTCGTCGTGGACCCCGGACCCGCACGCTTCCGGCGTCGGCGTCGGCGGCGCCGTCGTCGAGGGGCTGGTGCTCGGACGAGGACCCGACGGTCGAGCCGAGCGGATCCGCGCCGACCCCGGGTCGCCGTCCCACGTCGTCGTCGTCGGCACCGGGGCGTTCGCGCGGGCGGTGTTCGATGCGCTCGGCGCCCAGCTCGCCGCGTCCGCCATCGACGGGACAGCCGGTGCGGCGGGGAGCGCGGACGCCGGCGTGCGGATCGTCTCCGATGCGGGTCCGCAGTCCGGAGCGCCGCCCGGCGTGCGTCCGACACCGACGGGGACCGCGGTCGCCGTGCGCCACGACGGTCTCGGCAGGGTGCAGGCGACCGTGGTGCTCGTCCCCGGCGTCCACCTGCTCCCGCGTCGACGGGACCGCGTCATCGAGGTCACGCGGCACGGGTGCCGGCTGTGGAACGACGGCGACGGCGACGGGGACGGCGTGGCGCCGTCCTTCGAGCCCGTGCTCCCGCTGCTGGCCGGGGATCCCGTCGACGAGCTCGTCGCAGGGTGACCGTGCCGTGTCGGGCAGCCGGCGGTCAGCGCAGTCCGGCCCCCGCGCGCACGGCACCGACCGGCACGCCGCCACCGAGCACCTGCTCGCCGGTGGCGGCCAGCACGTCGGCGACGCCCGCGGCGTCCACCATGCCGTTCCGCTCGAGCAGCGTGAGCGCCGCGAGCGTCCCGGCACGCTGCGACCCGTCGAGCGTCTTGACCGCGACCGCCGCTCCACCGGGGAGCCCCATCACCATCACGCCCTCGGCACCGAACTTCGCGAGCACCCGGAGTCGTTCGATCGTCACCGTGTTCGCCCGACCCACACCGTCGATCGCCCACGGGTGGTCGAGCACGGCGTCCACGAGTGCCGCGGTGTCCGAGTCCGAACGGGCGACGACACCCGCGAACCCACGGGCGAGCCCCTGCAGGGTGAGCGGGAACACGGGCGCGCCGCAGCCGTCCGTGCCGACGACGTCGACGGTCTCGCCGGTGTACGCCTCCACGGTCTCCCGGACCCGCTGCTGCAGCGGGTGCGCCACGTCGAGGTAGGTCGCCTCGTCCCAGCCGTTCACCCGGCACGCGGCGAGCATCCCGGCGTGCTTGCCCGAGCAGTTCATCGCCAGGCGCCGCGGGCCGTCCATGGTGCGGGCGGTGGCCCGGTCGAACGGCAGGTCGGGCGGGCAGCCCAGGTCGGACTCGACGTGGTCGAAGGACTCGAGCATGTGCAGCGCGAGGGCCTGGTGCGCAGCGGTGCCGGCGTGACTCGCCGTCGTGAGCACGAGCTCGTCGTCGCTGAAGACCGCGCCGGCGCGACGGACGGCGAGGGCCTGGAAGGGCTTCATCGTGGAGCGGGGGTACACGCTCGCCGTCACGTCGCCGACGGCGTCGAGCACGGTCCCGTCGGCCGCGACGACGACGCCGGCACCGACGTGCCGGCTCTCGTCGAAGCCGTTCCGGTCCAGCACCGCGAGCTCGACGGAGCCCTCGGCGGTGAGAGGATGGCGGTCTGTGCGGACGTCGTGGCTCACCGTCATGCCGTCATCGTAGCGAGGGGCCGGCAGGCGCCACGTCCAGCACCCAGCAGCACGCCCGAAGGAGCGCACCGTGACCGACCACACGTACGAGGTCTCCGTCCGCTGGACGGGTGACCGCGGCACCGGGACGAGCGGTTACCGCGACTACGGCCGCGACCACGACGTCACGGCGCCGGGCAAGCACGCCATCGCCGGCTCGGCGGACCCCGCGTTCCGCGGCGACCGCGACCGGTGGAACCCCGAGGAGATGCTGCTCGGCGCCCTCGCCCAGTGCCACATGATGAGCTACCTGTACGTCGCCGTGCAGCGGGGCTTCACCGTGGTCGGCTACGAGGACACGGCGACGGCCTCGCTCGACGTGCACCGCGACGGCACCGGCGAGGTCACCGAGGTGACCCTGCGCCCCGTCGTCACCGTGCTCGAGGCCGACCGCGTCGCGGACGCCGAGGCAGCCCACGCCGAGGCGAACCGCCTGTGCTTCATCGCGCGCTCGGTGGCGTTCCCCGTCCACCACACGCCCGCCACCAAGGTGCGTGCGGCAGGATAGGGCCTCGTGAAGCGTCTCCGCCTGCTCCCGATCGCCATCGTCCCAGCCGTCGTGCTCGGACTCGCCGCCTGCTCCGGGAACGGCTCGGGTGACGCCTCGGCCTCGCCCAGCGCGTCCGCCAGCGCCACGGCGACGCCCATCTCGTCGTGCCCGGAGTCGGGCTCGGCGTCGAAGCGCATCGCGGTCACCGGCGCGGTCGCCGGGTCGGAGGCGCCGAAGGTCACCTTCGACAAGGGCCTCAGCGCGGAGACCCCGCAGGCCACCACGGTGGTGCAGGGCTCGGGCAAGGCGCTCAAGAGCGGCGAGTTCGCCCAGGTGTCGTACGCCGTCTACAAGGCCTCGGACGCCTCGAAGCTCGGCGCGGTCGGGTTCGACCAGGGGAACCCGCAGGTGCTCTCCGTCGGCGGGACCGGCTTCGGCGCGCTGCTCGCCTGCACGAAGGTCGGGGACCGCGTCGCGGTGGTCGGTGAGTCGTCGGCGCTCGGCTTCAACACCGGCGGCGAGATCGTCGTCGTGGCGGACGTCGTCGCGCAGACCCCGACGAAGGCGACGGGCACGCCGCAGACGCAGGACCCGTCGCTGCCCACGGTCGAGGACAAGGCGAGCGGCGAGCCGGAGATCACGATCCCGTCCGGTGCGACGGCCCCGTCGAAGACCGAGGTCGAGGTCCTCAAGCAGGGCGACGGCGCGACGATCGAGAACGGTGACACCGCGCTCGTGCAGTACAAGGGCGTGACCCTGGCGGACGGCAAGGAGTTCGACTCCTCGTGGTCGAAGGGTGCTCCGACCACCTTCACCGTCTCCGAGGGCTCGCTCATCAAGGGCTTCGTCACCGGGCTCGTCGGGCAGAAGGTCGGGTCCCAGGTCCTCATCGTGACCACGCCCGAGGACGCCTACGGCTCGAACCCGCCCGAGGGCTCGGGCATCCCGAAGGACGCTTCCCTCGTCTTCGTCGTCGACGTCCTCGCCAAGGGCTGACCCGTGCCGACCAGGCGTCGCATCGTCGTCCTCGGCAGCACGGGCTCGATCGGCACCCAGGCCCTCGACGTCGTCGCCCGGAACCCCGACCGCTTCGAGGTCGTCGGCCTGACCGCCGGCACGAACCGTGCCCTCGTCGCCGAACAGGCCGAGCGGTTCCACGTCCGTGACACCGCCTTCGGCGCGGCCGACGCCGAACGCCTCGTCCGGAGCGTCGAGGCGGACGTCGTGCTCAACGGCATCACGGGTTCCGTCGGCCTGGGTCCGACGCTCGCCGCGCTGGAGTCCGGTGCGACGCTCGCCCTGGCGAACAAGGAGAGCCTGATCGTCGGCGGTGCGCTCGTGCAGGCCGCCGCCCGTCCCGGGCAGATCGTGCCCGTCGACAGCGAGCACTCCGCGATCGCGCAGGCGCTGCGCTCCGGTTCCGACGCGGAGGTCCGCCGCCTGGTGCTCACGGCCAGCGGCGGACCGTTCCGCGGACGCTCACGGGAGAGCCTGCGCGACGTCACCCCGGCCGAGGCCCTCGCGCATCCGACGTGGGACATGGGCCTGGTGGTGACGACGAACTCCGCCACGCTGGTGAACAAGGGGCTCGAGGTCATCGAGGCGCACCTGCTGTTCGGCGTGCCCTACGACCGCATCGACGTCACCGTGCACGCCCAGTCGATCGTGCACTCGATGGTCGAGTTCGTCGACGGGTCGACGATCGCCCAGGCCTCACCGCCGGACATGCGGCTGCCCATCGCGCTCGGCCTCGCCTGGCCGGACCGGGTGCCCGGCGTCGGGGTCCCGCTGGACTGGACGACCGCGAGCACCTGGACGTTCGAACCGCTCGACGCCGAGGCGTTCGGCGCCGTCGACCTGGCCAAGCACGTGGGCGTGCTGGGTGGGACCTTCCCGGCGGTCTTCAACGCGGCGAACGAGCAGGCGGTCGCCGCGTTCCACGCGGGTGCGATCGGCTTCCTCGACATCGTCGACACCGTCCGTCGCGTCGTCGACGAGCACACCGCGGGGGAGTCCTCCCTCGACGGCGTCCTGGCGGCGGAGCGCTGGGCGCGCGTGACGGCGGACCGCCTGCTGGCCCGCTGACGCACCCGGGCGTCGCGAGCCCGCCGCGCGGTCGCGCGACGGGTGCGCCCACGGTGATCCGTGCCTCCAGGCCGGCCGGGAGGCACGGCAGACCTCTCAGGGCGCGTTCGGCTCCGTCATGGGAAGGGTCCCGTACCCTCTGACGGTGACCGTCGAATCCGTGCTCCTCTTCGTCCTCGGCGTGGTCGTCTTCATCGTCGGCCTGCTGGTCTCGATCGGACTCCACGAACTCGGACACCTGTCGTTCGCGAAGCTCTTCGGGGTGAAGGTCACGCAGTACTCCCTCGGCTTCGGCAAGGCGATCTGGTCCTTCCGACGGGGGGAGACCGAGTACGGCATCCGACCGATCCTGCTCGGCGGGTACATCTCCATGGTCGGCATGCTCAAGCCGCGTGCATCGGGCCGGCCGAACGCGATCACGAACACCGGCATGTACGGCGCGTTCGTGCAGGACGCCCGCCAGGCCAGCGCGGAGCAGATCGCCGACTCCGGCGGCGACGACTCCCGCGCGTTCTACCGGCTGACGCCGTGGAAGCGGATCATCGTCATGGTCGCGGGGCCCGCCATGAACCTGGTGATCGGCATCGTGCTGTTCGGCGTGCTGCTGTGCGGGTTCGGCGCGCCGACCACCACCTTCACGTCGAGCGTCGACTGCGTGCTGCCGACGAGCAGCGCGACGACCTGCACCGCCGGGGATGCCGAATCGCCCGCGAAGCAGGCGGGCATCCGCGACGGCGACGTCGTGCTCGCGGTGGACGGGCAGCAGGACCCGACGATCGCCGAGGTGTCCCGTGTGTTCCAGCGGTCGGCAGGGGAGAGCGTCAGCGTCGTCGTGGAGCGTAACGGCCAGCGGCGGACGCTCGAGGTCACGCCGCAGCTCGCGACCCGCGACGTCGTCACCGAGCAGGGCACGGTCGCGAAGAACGCGGACGGCTCGACGAAGACCCAGCGCGTGGGCGTGGTCGGTGTCAGCATCGGGCAGTCGCTGGTCCGGCAGTCGCCGGCGGCGGTGCTGCCCGCGACCGGGGCGCAGATCGCCGCGTCGGCGCACCTCATCATCGACCTCCCGCAGCGTCTGGTCGCCGTCTGGAACGCGGCCTTCGGCGCGCAGGAGCGGTCGCAGGACAGCCCGGTGTCGGTCGTCGGCGTCGGTCGGGCGATCGGCGAGGTCTCGTCGATGAGCGGCGTGCCGGTGGTCGACAAGGCGTACACGATCCTCGGGCTGCTCGCCTCGCTCAACATCGGCCTGTTCGTGCTGAACATGGTGCCGCTCCTGCCGCTCGACGGCGGGCACATCGCCGGTGCGCTGTGGGAGGCCGTGAAGCGCCGTGCGTACCTGCTCGTCGGCAAGCCGGACCCGGGCGCGATCGACCTGGCGAAGTCGATGCCGCTGACGATGGTCGTCGTGGTGCTGCTGGCCGGGATGAGCGCGCTGCTCATCTACGCCGACATCGTCCGTCCCGTGAACCTGTTCGGGTAGCGCGGCCACTCGCGCACGCGGGTCGCGCTGCCCACTACGCTCGGCGCATGAGCACCGCGCCAGAGGTCCGCGCCGTCGAGCGCCAGGGCATCGACGTCATCGCCGAGTCCGACCGGAAGGGGCGCCCGCGCGGGCTGTTCTGGCCGTGGTTCGCCGCCAACGTGTCGGTGCTCGGGCTGAGCTACGGTTCGTTCGTCCTCGGCTTCGGCATCTCCCTGGCGCAGGCCACGATCGTGTCCGTCGTCGGGGTGGCCTTCTCGTTCCTGCTGTGCGGCATCGTGGCGATCGCGGGCAAGCGGGGGTCGGCTCCGACGATGGTGCTGAGCCGCGCGGCCTTCGGCGTGCGCGGGAACCGGCTGCCGTCGTTCCTCAGCTGGGTCCTGACGGTCGGGTGGGAGACCGCACTGGCGTCGCTCGCGGTGCTCGCCACCTCGACGGTGTTCCGCGAGCTCGGCTGGGACGACGGTGTGGTGACGAAGCTCGTCGCCCTCGTCGTCGTGGCGGCCCTGGTGGTCGGGGCCGGGATCGCGGGCTTCGACGTGATCATGCGCCTGCAGACCGTCATCACCGTCGTGACCGCCGTGCTCACCGTCGTGTACGTCGTCCTCGCGGTGCCCTCGATCGACCTCGGCACCCTCGGCGCCCTGCCGGCGGGCAGCGCGCAGAACGTCATCGGCGCGCTGGTGCTCGTGATGACGGGCTTCGGCCTCGGCTGGGTCAACGCGGCGGCGGACTACTCGCGGTACCTCCCGCGGACGTCCTCGACGGGCGGCGTGGTCTGGTGGACGACGTTCGGCGGCGCCCTGGCACCCGCGGTCCTCGTCGTCGTCGGCGTCCTGCTCGCCGGCTCGTCGGAGGACCTGAACGCCGCGATCGGCGCGGACCCGATCGGCGCGCTGACGACGATCCTGCCGGTCTGGTTCCTCGTGCCGTTCGCCCTCGTGGCGATCCTCGGACTCGTCGGCGGTGCCGTGCTCGACATCTACTCGTCGGGCCTGGCGCTGCTCAGCGCCGGCGTGCGGATCCCGCGGCCGGTCGCGGCGGGCGTCGACGGCGTGTTCATGGTCGCCGGTGCCGTGTACGTCGTCTTCTTCGCGAAGGACTTCATCTCGCCGTTCCAGGCGTTCCTCGTCACGCTCGGCGTCCCGATCGCCGCGTGGGCCGGGGTGTTCGTCGCCGACGTGGTGTTGCGGCGTCGGGCCTACGCCGACGGCGAGCTCGACGACGTGCGCGGTCGCTACGGGGACGTGCGCTGGGCCGCGATCGCCCTCGTCGTGCTCGGGACGGTGCTCGGCTGGGGACTCGTCACGAACACGTACGGTGTGCCCGCGTGGCTCAACTGGCAGGGGTACCTGCTGGGACCGTTCGGCCTCGGCGGCCGCGAGGGCGCCTGGGCGTACGCGAACCTCGGGGTCCTCGTCGCCCTGGTCGTCGGCTTCGCCGGCACGCTGCTCACGGCGCGGGGGACGATCCGCCGCCAGGAGCACGACGCATGAGCGTCACGGTCCCGACCGACGCCTGGCTCGTCGCGATCGACCTGCAGGAGGTCTTCGCCGGCGACAGCCCGTGGGCGACACCGCGGTACGACGACGCCGCTGCCGGGACGCGACGGCTGCTCCCGCGGTTCGCCGGGCGCACCGTGTTCACCCGGTTCGTCGCGCCCGAGCGCCCGCAGGGCGCGTGGGTGCCCTACTACCGCGAGTGGTCGTTCGCGCTCGTGCCCGACACCGACCCCCTGTACGACCTGACCGCCCCCTTCTCGGCTGCGGCGACGGCCCACGGCGACCCCGTCGTCACCGAGCCGACGTTCGGCAAGTGGGGAGCGGGCCTCCGGGCCGTCGTCGGCGAGCACCCGCACCTCGTGCTCACCGGGGTGTCCACCGACTGCTGCGTCGTGTCCACCGCGCTGGCTGCGGCGGACGCGGGAGCGACCGTCACGGTCGTCGCCGACGCGTGCGCCGGCGCGAGCGACGAGGACCACGAGCGTGCCCTCGCGCTCATGCGGCTGTACGGGCCGCTCATCACGGTCGTGGACCGCGGGGCGGACCTGGTCACCGACCAGGTGTGACGTCACCGGGAGCGCGTAGAGTCACACCCGTGCCAGCAGTGAACCTCGGTCTGCCGAAAGTCCCCGAAACCCTGAGCCCGCGTCGGAAGTCGCGGCAGATCCGGGTGGGGAAGGTCCTCGTGGGCGGTGACGCCCCGGTCTCCGTGCAGTCGATGACGACGACGCCGACGACGAACATCAACGCGACGCTGCAGCAGATCGCCGAGCTCACGGCGTCCGGCTGCGACATCGTCCGCGTCGCCGTCCCGAGCCAGGACGACGCCGACGCACTGCCGATCATCGCCAAGAAGTCGCAGATCCCGGTCATCGCCGACATCCACTTCCAGCCGAAGTACGTCTTCCAGGCCATCGACGCCGGGTGCGCCGCCGTCCGCGTGAACCCGGGCAACATCCGGAAGTTCGACGACCAGGTCGGTGCGATCGCCCGGGCCGCGAAGGATGCCGGGGTGTCGCTGCGCATCGGTGTCAACGCCGGGTCGCTCGAACCGAGCCTGCTGCAGAAGTACGGCAAGGCCACGCCCGAGGCGCTCGTCGAGTCCGCCGTGTGGGAGGCATCGCTCTTCGAGGAGCACGACTTCCACGACTTCAAGATCTCGGTCAAGCACAACGACCCGATCGTCATGGTGAAGGCGTACCGTCAGCTCGCCGCCGCGGGGGACTGGCCGCTGCACCTCGGTGTCACCGAGGCCGGGCCGGAGTTCCAGGGCACGATCAAGAGCGCCACCGCGTTCGGCATCCTGCTCGCCGAGGGCATCGGCGACACCATCCGCGTCTCGCTGTCCGCGCCCCCTGCACAGGAGGTCAAGGTCGGCCTGCAGATCCTGCAGTCGCTCAACCTGCGTGAGCGCAAGCTCGAGATCGTCTCCTGCCCGAGCTGCGGCCGTGCACAGGTCGACGTCTACCAGCTGGCCAACGACGTGACGAAGGGCCTCGAGGGCATGACCGTGCCCCTGCGCGTCGCCGTGATGGGCTGCGTCGTGAACGGCCCGGGCGAGGCGCGCGAGGCGGACCTCGGCGTGGCCTCCGGCAACGGCAAGGGACAGATCTTCGTGAAGGGGCAGGTCGTCAAGACCGTCCCGGAGCGGGAGATCGTGCAGACGCTGATCGCGGAGGCGAACCGCATCGCCGACGAGATGGGTCCGGACGCCGCCACCGGGACCCCGCAGGTCGTCACGACGACCTGAGCCGCCGTCGTCGGACGCGCGCCGCTAGGCTTGCGTCCGTGGTCACACGGCTCTCCCATCTCTTCCTCCGCACGCTCCGCGACGACCCCTCCGACGCCGAGGTGACGAGCCACAAGCTGCTCGTCCGCGCCGGGTACGTCCGTCGTCAGTCCCCGGGCATCTTCGCGTGGCTCCCGCTCGGCCTGCGGGTGCGGCGCAAGATCGAGGACATCATCCGCGAGGAGATGGTGGCCGCCGGTGCGCAGGAGGTCCTGCTGCCGGCGCTGCTGCCCCGCGAGCCCTACGAGGCGACGGACCGCTGGACCGAGTACGGCGACGGCATGTTCCGCCTGCAGGACCGCAAGGGCTCCGACTACCTGCTCGCGCCGACGCACGAGGAGATGTTCGCGCTCCTCGTGAAGGACCTGTACGGCTCGTACAAGGACCTGCCCGTCACGCTGTTCCAGATCCAGGACAAGTACCGCGACGAGGCCCGCCCGCGCGCCGGTCTGCTGCGCGGCCGCGAGTTCACGATGAAGGACGCGTACTCGTTCGACCTCACCGACGAGGGGCTCGACCGCAGCTACCAGGTGATGCGCGACGCCTACGAGAAGATCTTCGCCCGCCTGGGCCTCGAGTACGTCATCGTCGCGGCCGATGCCGGCGCGATGGGCGGCTCGAAGTCCGAGGAGTTCCTGCACCCGATCGGCGTCGGCGAGGACACCTTCGTCCGCAGCGCCGGCGGCTACGCGGCGAACGTCGAGGCGTACAACACGCCCGTCCCCGACGCCCTGCCGATCGCGGGGCAGCCCGAGCCCGTGCTCCTGCCCGCTGCCGACACGCCGACGATCGACACGCTCGTCGCCCACGCGAACGAGGTCGCCCCGCGTGACGGCGCACCGTGGACCGCTGCTGACACGCTGAAGAACGTCGTGCTGGCGCTGACCCACCTCGACGGCACCCGCGAGGTCGTCGTGGTCGGACTGCCCGGTGACCGCGAGGTCGACCTGAAGCGCGCCGAGGTCGCCTTCGCACCGGCCGAGGTCGAGGCCGCCGGCGACGACGACTTCCGGAAGCACCCGGGCGTCTTCGTGAAGGGCTACATCGGCCCGCAGGTGCTCGGCTCCGCGAGCCCGTCGGGCATCCGCTACCTCGTCGACCCGCGCGTGGTCGAGGGGACGAGCTGGATCACCGGCGCGAACGAGCGCGGCGTCCACGTCTCCGGCCTCGTGATGGGTCGCGACTTCGCCGCGGACGGCGTCGCCGAGGTGTCCGACGTCCGTGCGGGCGACCCCGCTCCGGACGGCTCCGGCCCGCTCGAGACCGCCCGCGGCATGGAGATCGGTCACGTCTTCCAGCTCGGCCGCAAGTACGCCGAGGCGCTCGACCTCAAGGTGCAGGACGAGAACGGCAAGCTCGCGACGGTCACCATGGGGTCGTACGGCATCGGCGTGACGCGCATCATGGCGATCCTGGCCGAGGCGCACAACGACGAGAAGGGCCTGGCCTGGCCGAAGGAGGTCGCGCCGTTCGACGTCCACGTCGTGGCGACGGGCAAGGACCAGGTCGCGTACGACCTCGCTGCGTCGCTCATCGACAGCCTCGAGGGCGAGCGGTACGAGGTCGTGTACGACGACCGTCCGAAGGTGTCCCCGGGCGTGAAGCTCCGCGACGCCGAGCTGCTCGGTGTCCCGGTCGTCGTCGTCGCCGGGCGGAACGCCGCCGACGGTGTGGTCGAGCTCTGGGACCGCCGCTCGGGCGAGCGTCGGGACGTCCCGGTGGCCGAGCTGCTCGAGGCGGTCCGCGCGATCTGATCGCAACCCCTCCACGGACCGGAGGCGCGGTGTCGACCGGCACCGCGCCTCCGGTCCGTCTCGTGGTTCTGGGGTACGCTTGTAGCCGACTTCTGCGCAGTTCCACCCGCAGGAGCGACTCAGCTGAACACGGAGGCACCTCGGTGAAGATCGACCTCGCAGTCCTGCGACTCATGGAGCGCGAGCGGGAGATCCCGTTCGACGAACTCGTCCGCATCATCGAATCCGCCATCCTGACGGCGTACCAGAAGCACCGCGCGGAGAACGACGAGCCCGTCGACGCCCAGACCCGTGTCGAGCTCGACCGCAAGTCCGGCGAGGTCTCCGTCTACGTGCCGGAGCGCGACGAGGACGGCACCGTCGTCGGCGAGGCCGTCGACCAGCCGAGCGACTTCGGCCGCATCGCCGCCTTCGCCGCGAAGCAGGTCATCAACCAGCGTCTGCGCGACATCGGCGACGACAAGATCCTCGGCCAGTTCCGTGGCAAGGAGGGCGACATCGTCGCGGGCGTGATCCAGCAGGGTCCGAACCCGAAGATGGTGCACGTCGACCTCGGCACGGTCGAGGCGATCCTGCCGCCCGAGGAGCAGGTGCCGGGTGAGGAGTACAAGCACGGCAACCGCATCCGCGTCTACGTCACGAGCGTCGGCCGCGGTGCCAAGGGCCCGCAGATCACGGTCTCGCGCACCCACCCGGGCCTGGTCCGGAAGCTCTTCGCGCTCGAGGTCCCGGAGATCGCGTCGGGCGTGGTCGAGATCACGTCGATCGCGCGTGAGTCCGGGCACCGCACCAAGCTCGCGGTGAAGGCGAACGAGCCGGGCGTCAACGCGAAGGGCGCCTGCATCGGCGAGCTCGGTGCGCGCGTCCGCGCCGTGACGACCGAGCTCGGTGCGGAGAAGATCGACATCGTCGACTACTCGTCCGACCTGGCCTCGTTCGTCGCGAGTGCACTGTCGCCCGCGAAGGTCACGAGCGCGTTCGTGCTCGACGCGTCGACGAAGGCGGTCCGTGCCCTGGTGCCGGACTACCAGCTGTCGCTCGCGATCGGGAAGGAAGGGCAGAACGCCCGTCTCGCCGCGAAGCTGACCGGTGCGCGCATCGACATCCAGCCGGACTCCATACTGGACGGCGACGAGTAGGACACGACCGTGTCGGGCGACGCTCGTCGCCCGGCACCGTTTCGCTGGTGGCGTGGCCCGTCCGGGCGCGCCGGATCGCGGTGGTCGGAGGCAAGGAGTATGGTGGTTCCCGTCAGAACATGCATCGGCAGTCGTCGTCGTGCTCCCCGGTCCTCCCTCCTCCGTGTCGTCGCCCTGAGCGACGGTCGCGTCGTGGCGGACCCGAAGGCAGTCATGCCGGGGCGGGGAGCCTGGCTCACCCCGACCGTCGAAGCACACGATCAGGCCGTCAAGCGCAGGGCCTACCGCCGCGCGCTCCGGCTCGACCGTGAACCGGACACGTCAGCGGTACGTGACTACCTCGAGGCGCTCAGCGCCGAAGAGCAGGCGCGTCACCGGGACACGACAGAACAGGCTGAACGGCTTATGGACAACTGATGAGCGGCTCGAAGTGAGACCCGTCATCCAGTGAGTCCTGCCCCCTTCGCGGGGTGGGACCCGTGAAGGAGAACAGTGGCAAAACCACGCGTACACGAGATCGCATCCGAACTCGGTGTCGACAGCAAGACCGCAATGGAGAAGCTCAAGGAACTCGGCGAGTTCGTCAAGGGCCCGAGCTCCAGTGTGGAACCCCCCGTCGCGCGCAAGCTCCGTGCTGCGCTGCAGGCGGACGGCGCCTCGACGGCGTCGAAGCCCGCGGCCTCGGCGAGCCCGAGCGCTCCCGCGAAGGCCGCTGCCCCGCGGTCCGGCGCCCCGAAGCCCGGCGGTCCCCGTCCGGGTCCGGCGCGTCCGGCTCCCGCGCCGAAGGCCGAGCCCGAGGTCGAGGCGCCCGTCGCCGACACCCCGACGCCCGCCGCGCCGAAGTCGGTCGCGCAGCGCCAGGCCGAGGCCGAGGCTGCACAGAAGGCCGCGGCTGCCGAGAAGGCCGCCGCTGCCGAGCAGGCAGCGTCGGGTGAGCAGTCCGGCGACGACGCGAGCGCTCCGAAGAGCGACGCCGTCAAGCCGGGCGGCGCGCCGAAGCCCGGCTCCGCAGCCGGCCCCAAGCCCGGCGGTCCGAAGCCCGGCGCACGCCCGGGCAACAACCCCTACGCGTCCAGCCAGGGCATGGGCTCGCGCCCGCCGCGTCCCGGCAACAACCCGTACTCGTCCAACCAGGGCATGGGTCAGCGTCCCGCCGGCGGTGCCGGTGGCGGCAACGGCATCCCGCGTCCGGCCCCGCCGCGTCCCGGCGTGCCCCGCCCGGGCGCACCGCGACCGGGTGGCCCCGGTCAGGCGAACCGTGCCCCCGGCTTCGGGCAGCGCCCGGGCCAGGGCGGCGGTCGTGGCGGCCCCGGTGGTCGTCCGGGTGGTGCCGGTGGTGCCGGTGGCGGCTTCCCGCGCCCGGCGTTCAGCGGTCCGCGTCCCGCCGGTGGCGGTGGCCGCGGTCGTGGCCCCGGTGGTGGGACCGCCGGTGCGTTCGGTCGCGGTGGCGGCAAGAGCCGTGCCCGCAAGTCGAAGCGGACGAAGCGCGCCGAGTACGAGATGCGGCAGGCGCCGTCGCTCGGCGGTGTGCAGGTCCCTCGTGGCGACGGCAACACGGTCGTGCGACTCCGTCGCGGTGCGAGCATCTCGGACTTCGCGGACAAGATCGACGCCATGCCCGGCAACCTGGTGACCGTGCTGTTCCACCTCGGTGAGATGGCCACGGCGACCGAGTCGCTGGACGAGGCCACGTTCGAGGTCCTCGGCGAGGAGCTCGGCTACAAGATCCAGATCGTGTCGCCGGAGGACGAGGACCGCGAGCTCCTCGAGGGCTTCGACATCGACATCGACGCCGAGTACGCCGACGAGGACGACTCCGTCCTGCAGCAGCGTCCCCCGGTCGTCACCGTCATGGGTCACGTCGACCACGGCAAGACCCGACTCCTCGACGCCATCCGCAACTCGAAGGTGGTCGAGGGCGAGGCCGGCGGCATCACGCAGCACATCGGTGCGTACCAGATCGTCACCGAGCACGAGGGCATCGAGCGTCCGATCACGTTCATCGACACCCCGGGTCACGAGGCCTTCACCGCCATGCGTGCCCGTGGTGCGCAGGTGACGGACATCGCGATCCTCGTGGTCGCGGCGGACGACGGCATCATGCCCCAGACGATCGAGGCGCTGAACCACGCACAGTCGGCCAACGTGCCGATCGTGGTCGCGGTGAACAAGATCGACAAGGAGGGCGCGAACCCGGCGAAGGTCCGGCAGCAGCTCACCGAGTACAACCTGGTGGCCGAGGAGTACGGCGGCGACGTCATGTTCGTCGACGTGTCGGCGCGCAACAACGTCGGCATCCAGGACCTGCTCGACGCGGTGCTGCTCACGGCGGACGCCGGTCTCGACCTGCGTGCGAACCCCGACAAGGACGCTCGCGGTGTCGCGATCGAGGCCCGCCTCGACAAGGGTCGCGGTTCCGTCGCGACGGTGCTCATCCAGTCCGGCACGCTGCACGTCGGCGACGCCATCGTGGCGGGCACGGCCTACGGTCGCGTCCGTGCCATGACGGACGAGAACGGTGTGGCGGTCAAGGCCGCGACGCCGAGCCGTCCGGTCCAGGTGCAGGGTCTGTCGTCGGTGCCGCGCGCCGGTGACACCTTCCTGGTCACGGAGGAGGACCGCACGGCCCGCCAGATCGCCGAGAAGCGTGAAGCGGCCGAGCGCAACGCCCAGCTGGCCAAGGCCCGCAAGCGCATCTCGCTCGAGGACTTCACCCGTGCTCTCGAGGAGGGCAAGGTCGACTCGCTCAACCTCATCATCAAGGGTGACGTCTCCGGTGCCGTCGAGGCACTCGAGCAGTCGCTCCTGGACATCGAGGTCGACGACAGCGTCCAGCTCCGCATCCTGCACCGCGGTGTGGGTGCGATCACGGAGTCGGACATCGACCTGGCCACGATCGACAACGCGATCGTCGTCGGCTTCAACGTCCGCCCGGACGTCAAGGCCCGCGAGCGTGCGGCGCGCGAAGGCATCGACGTGCGCTTCTACTCGGTCATCTACAACGCACTCGAGGACATCGAGCAGTCCCTCAAGGGCATGCTCAAGCCCGAGTACGAAGAGGTCCAGTCGGGTGTCGCCGAGATCCGCGAGGTGTTCCGCTCCTCGAAGTTCGGCAACATCGCCGGTGTCATCGTCCGCTCCGGCACGATCACGCGCAACGCCAAGGCGCGCGTCATCCGTGACGGTGTGGTGCTCGCCGACGGCCTGGCCATCGAGTCGCTGCGTCGCTTCAAGGACGACGTCACCGAGGTCCGCACGGACTTCGAGGCCGGTATCGGTCTGGGCAAGTACAACGACATCCAGATCGGCGACGAGATCGAGACCACCGAGCTCGTCGAGAAGCCGCGCGACTGACGCCTGGCTATCCTGGACCCCGCTCCTCCCTCGGGAGGGGCGGGGTCCGTCCCGTTCCACCAGTAGATTCCCTGCCCCAGGAGGCACCCATGGCCGATCCGCAGCGCGCTCGCAAGATGGCGGACCGCATCAAGGAAGTCGTCGCACGGCGGCTCGACAGGGGGCTGCGCGACCCGCGCCTCGGATTCGTCACGATCACCGACGTCCGCGTGACGGGCGACCTGCAGCACGCGTCGGTGTTCTACACGGTCTACGGCACCGACGAGGAGCGTGCCGACTCGGCCGCCGCGCTCAAGGCCGCGACCGGGATGCTCCGCAGCGAGGTCGGCAAGAACATCACGGCGCGGCTCACCCCGTCGCTGGAGTTCATCGCGGACGCCCTGCCCGAGACGTCGGCGCACATGGAGGACCTGCTCGTCCAGGCGCAGCAGCGGGACGCGCAGGTGCGCGCCGCGTCGGCCGGCGCACAGTACGCCGGTGATGCCGACCCGTACAAGCACGACGAGGACGAGGACGAGGACGAGGAGCGCGACGAGCGCGCCTGACCTGCCGCAGCACCACGACGGCCGCCGGACACCCCGTCCGGCGGCCGTCGTCGTGCGACGGGCGGCCGATCGGCCACGGGGCAGGCGGGGGCGTCAGACGGCGGGCCCGACGGCCGTCAAGCGTCGGGCAGTCGGTACCCGGACGCGTCGTCGCCGGTCACGAGTCCGTCGCGCAGCAGGGACGCGAGCGCCCGGGCTCGCTGCTCGGCGTCCGGCCACACCAGGTCGACCTCGTCGCGCGTGACGGGCACGTCGCTGGCCCGCAGCTCGGCCATCACCAGACCGCGCACCTGGCGGTCGCTGCCGGCGAAGCGCGCCTGCTTCGGCGCCCGTGGCCCGTCGTGCTCCGGGTACCCGGCAGCCCGCCAGGCACACCGGTCGGCGATCGGGCACGCGTCGCACGCGGGGGAACGGGCGGTGCAGACGAGCGCGCCGAGCTCCATCACCGCGGCGTTCGTGGCCGCTGCGGTGTCGCGGTCCTCGGGGAGCACCGAGTCCATGAGCGGCAGGTCCCGCTTCGCGTTCGCCGGTCCGGGCTCGCCCTCGCCGAGGACCGCACGCGCGAGCACACGGCGGACGTTCACGTCGACCACGGGGTGCCGGTCGCCGTACGCGAACACCGCCACGGCGCGGGCGGTGTAGTCACCGATGCCGGGCAGGGCGAGGAGCGCGTCGACGTCGCGCGGGACCACGTTGTCGTGCTGCTCGGCGATCACGGTCGCCGCCGCGTGCAGTGCGAGCGCCCGTCTCGGGTAGCCGAGCCGGTCCCACGCGCGGACCGCGTCGCCGGGGGGTGACGCCGCGAGGTCCGCAGGCGTCGGCCACCGGGTGAGCCACGCCTCCAGACGGGGGACGACCCGCGCGACCTGCGTCTGCTGCAGCATGATCTCGCTGACCAGCGTGCCCCAGGCGGGGAACCCCGGCCGCCGCCACGGCAGGTCGCGGGCCTCGGTGCGGAACCAGGCCATCAGCGGGGACGCCATGTCGGGACGGCTCCGGTCCGTCGGGTTCTCCACAGCCGGTCGGGAGGCTCCGCTCGCGTTCACCACGACAGCCTACGGTGGGTGCATGGCACGCTGGGCACCGCAGGAGACCGACACGATGGCCGCGATCGCGAGCGAGGTGATCGCGCAGGTCGGGACGAACCGGACCGTCGTCGGCATCGACGGGCAGGACGGCACCGACCTCGAACGGGTCGCCGCGGCGCTCGTCGGGGCCTTCCAGCAGCAGGGGGTGTCCGCGATGGCTGCCGCTGCGCCGTCCGCCGACCTCGACGTCCTCCGCGCCGACGTCGTGACGCCGTTCCGCACGACCGGGGCGGGGGAGGGCGTGCTCGTCGTGCACGGGCAGGGACTGCTCGCACCGGGTCCGCGGGGGCTCTGGCGCTGGTCGCTGTGGGTGGAGCAGGAGGACGGCCGCCTCGAGCGTCGCGCGGACGTCAAGATCGCCGCCTCGGCCGTGCTCGACGTGACGGACCCGGACCACCCCCGTCGCGAGTGGAACGACGCCTGCTGACCACACCGGGCCGGTCGGGCTGACGCACGTCGCTGGTACCCTCGTCCGGTGCTCGCTACCCCGCCTGACGGTATCCTCCTCGTCGACAAGCCGCAGGGCATCTCCAGTCACCGGGTGGTGTCGATCGCACGTCGGCGCCTCGGCCTGAAGAAGATCGGCCACGCGGGCACCCTCGACCCGATGGCGACCGGTCTGCTGCTGCTCGGCGCCGGACCGTCCACCCGGCTCCTCACGCACCTGGTCGGACTCGGGAAGACCTACACGGCGACGATCCGACTGGGCGTCGGGACGGACTCGGACGACGCGGACGGCACGCCGACGTCAGCCGTCGGGGTCGCGGACGCCGACGTGTCCGACGACGCCATCGAGCGTGCGGTCGCCGCGCAGCGCGGGGTGATCGACCAGGTGCCCTCGACGGTCAGTGCGATCAAGGTCGACGGGCGACGGGCCTACGACCTCGCCCGGAAGGGCGAGGAGGTCGTGCTGCGCTCCCGCACCGTCACGGTGTCCCGCTTCGAGGTCACCGGCCGCGACGACCACACCGTCACCGTCGACGGTGCAGCGGTCCCCGTCGTGGACCTCGACGTCGTGGTCGAATGCTCCTCGGGCACCTACGTCCGGGCGCTCGCGCGTGACGTCGGGGCGGTCCTCGGCACCGGCGCCCACCTCACGGCGCTCCGCCGCACCGCCGTCGGCCCCTTCGCCGTCGCGGACGCGGTGGACCTCGAGGACGAATCGGTCGACGTCGCGGCGGCCCTGGCACGCCCGGCGGACGTCGCGCGTCGACTGTTCGACGTCGTCACGCTCGACGCGGTCGCGGCGAAGGACCTCACGGACGGCAAGCGGGTCGCGGTCGAGCACCCCGACCACGACGGGCCGGTCGCTGCGGTCGCGCAGGACGACGACCGGCTGGTCGGCCTCGTCTCGGTGCGGCGCGGTCGGTTGCGGGTCATCACCAACTTCCCGGCCCCGGCGACCGTCGGGACGACGACGGACGGAGCGCGCGCGTGATCGAGTGGTTCATGTGGGTGCAGCTGGCGGTGGCCGTGGTCGCCGGGCTGTTCGCCGTGGTCGTCGGGTTCCTCGGCTGGAAGCCCAACGACTACACCGTCGGCTCCCTCGCCCTCATCGAGCTGCTGCTCCTGGCGCAGGGCGTGGTCTCGCTCGTCCTCCCCGCCGTCGGCAGTCCGCCGCAGGGCAACGCGCTCGAGTTCGGGGTGTACGCCGTGTCGGTGCTGCTCGTGCCGCCGGCAGCGATCCTGTGGGCCCTGATCGACCGGACGAAGTGGAGCACGGTCGTGCTCGGTGCCGGAGCGTTCACCGTCGCGGTGATGGTCTACCGCATGTACCAGATCTGGTTCGCGCTGAACTGAGCCCGCCGTCGTCGCCGGTGCCCGCTCGTCCGCGCGCGTCACCCGTCGTCGGTAGACTCGTCGCCGTGGCGAACAGATCCTCCCTCGCGACCGGCATCGGCCGCGTCCTCATCGCCGTGTACGGCATCCTCGCCCTCGCGGCGACCGGGCGCAGCGTCGTCCAGATCATCGAGAAGTTCTCCTTCGCACCGTTCGCCTACACGCTGAGCGCCGTCGCCGCCGTCGTCTACATCGTGGCGATGATCGCGCTCATCGCCCCCGGCCGTGCCTGGTACCGCGTCGCCTGCGTGACCATCGGGTTCGAGATGGCCGGCGTGCTGGTCGTCGGCACCCTGTCGCTCCTCGACCGTCAGCTCTTCCCGGACGACACCGTGTGGTCGTACTACGGCCTCGGCTACCTCTTCGCACCGCTCGTGCTCCCGATCGCCGGGCTCTGGTGGCTCCGCAAGCACCACCGCACCGCCGTCGCCGGACCCGCTGCCGCGTCGGCGACGGTCGGCGAGTAGGGATCGACGTGCAGTACTACGACGACGTCGCCGACGTGGCGCAGGGCTTCGGACCGAGTGCGGTCACCATCGGCAAGTTCGACGGCGTCCACGTCGGACACCGGGCGGTGATCGCGCACCTCGAACGCGCCGCCCGTGAGCGCGGGCTGGTGTCCACCGTGGTGACCTTCGACCGCCACCCGCTCAGCGTCATCGACCCCGAACGGGTTCCGCCGGCGCTGACGAGCACCCCGCAGCGACGCGAGCTCCTCGAGGGCATCGGGGTCGACGCCATGCTCCTGCTGCGCTTCGACCAGGACCTGCAGTCGCAGGCCCCCGAGGCGTTCGTCTCCGAGATCCTCGTCGGCACCCTGCACGCCGAGCTCGTGTTCGTCGGCAGCGACTTCCGGTTCGGCGCCCGCGGTGCCGGCGACGTCGCGCTCCTGCGTCGACTGGGGGAGCAGCACGGCTTCCGCGTCGAGCTCATCGACGACGTCGACCTGCGCGACGACGTGCGCCCCGCTGACGAGCGACGCGTCTCGTCCACCTGGATCCGCGAGCTGCTCGGTGACGGACGTGTGGCCGAGGCTGCCCGTCTGCTCGGGCGCGAGCACGCGGTCCGGAGCACGGTGGTGCACGGGAACCAGCGTGGTCGGGCCATGGGGTACCCGACGGCGAACCTCGACCCTGCGTGCGAGGGCTTCGTCCCGGCCGACGGCGTCTACGCGGCTCGCGTGCTGCACGAGGGCACGGTGTACCCGGCGGCGGTGTCCGTCGGCAACAACCCGACGTTCGAGGGCGTCCCGGCGAAGCAGATCGAGGCGCACCTGCTCGACGTCGACATCGACCTGTACGGGGACACCATCTCGGTGCTGTTCGTGTCGTTCGTCCGCGGCATGGTCGCGTTCTCGTCGATGGACGAGCTCGCGGCCCAGATGCGGCAGGACGACCTCGACATCCGGCTGTTGCTCGGACTGCCCGCGCCGGTCTGACGCCGGGCCGGGCCCGCCCTGCGCGAGTCTCGGCCAGCCCCGCGCGGGTCTCGGCCGGCCAGGGGCGAGTCTCGGCCAACCGAGGGCGAGTCTCGGCCTGAGCGACACGTCTCGCGCGTCCGAGCACGAGCACCGTCGCTCAGCCCGAGACTCGGCTCGCAGCTCGCAGCTCGCAGCTCGCAGCTCGCAGCTCGCAGCTCGCAGCGACGCAGGACGCCCCGCGACCGATCAACGGTCACGGGGCGTCCTGCGCGGTGCTGATCAGCTCCCGAGGGCGTCGAGCCAGATCTTGCGGGCGTCGAGGGCCTCTTGCGCCGCCGTGATCTTGCGGGCGTCACCGGAGGCCTGTGCGGCCTCGAGCTCGGCCTGGAGCTTGCCGATGGCGTCCTCGAGCTGACTGGCGAGGCCGGACTGTCGCGCCTTGCGCTCCGGGTCCGAGGCCTTCCAGTGCTCGTCCTCGAGGCTCCGGACGTGGTCCTCGACCGTGCGCAGGCGGTCCTCGATCCGGCGGACGTCGCCGCGGGGGACCTTGCCGATCTCGTCCCACCGGCGCTGGATGTCCGTCAGGGTCCGGCGTGCGGCGACGCGGTCGGTCTGCTGCAGCAGCGGCTCGGCCTCGGTCAGCAGGGCCTGCTTCGCGACGAGGTTCGCGCTGAACTCCTCGTTCTCGACGGCGGCCTCGGCGTGGCGCTGCTCGAACAGCACGTCGCCGGCTGCCTTGAACCGTGCCCAGAGTGCGTCGTCGTGGCGCTTGCCGGCGCGCCCGGCCCGCTTCCAGTCGTCGAGCAGCTCGCGGTAGGCCGGGATGCCGTCCGTCCCGCGGGTCGCGAGCGCCTCGGCCTGCTGCACGAGCTCCTGCTTGCGGTTCCGCGCGTCGCGGTGCTGCGCGTCGAGCTCCGAGTAGAAGGCACGGCGGTGCTGGTCGACCGTCGAGCGGGCGGCACGGAAGCGCTTCCAGAGGTCGTTCGCGTCGTTCTTCGGCAGGCGCGGACCGTCGTGCTGGTGCTGCTGCCAGCGGGCGAACACGTCGTCGAGCTGCGCGGTGATCTGCTTCCACTGCGCGCGGGCCGGGTCGACGGCGGCGAGCGACTCGGCCTCCTCCACCAGGGACGCGCGGTACGCGAGCGCGTCCGTGAGCGCCTGCTGCGCCTGTGCCTGCTGCTCCTTGGTGAGCGACCCCACCTGCTCCGACAGGCTCGCGACACGGTTCTCGAGCGACTTCAGGTCGCCGACGACCCGGGCCTCGGCGACCTGCGTGCGCAGGTGCTCGACGGTCCGGGCGACGTCGTTCGCCGAGGCGCCACGCTGGACGCGCTGCTCGGCGATCTTCACCTGCCCCTCGAGGTCGGCGTACTTGCGCGCGAAGTACGCGAGGGCCTCGTCCGGGGTGGCGTCCGGGTACTCGCCGACAGCCTTCTCGCTGTCGTCGTACCGGACGTACACCGTCCCGTTCTCGTCGACCCGGCCCCAGGTCGTTGCTTCGTCAGGTCCCACAGGTCTCGCCTCGATCGTGGTCGTGCATCACCGACGTCCCCGTCGGCACGGTCAGGTCGTCAGCCTATTGCACCGGAGGGGCGCGGGGGCCAGTGGGACGTGCGGGCTGTGGACGACCGCGGACCCGGGTCCGTGGCGACCCGGTCCGGTCAGCCGTCCTTCCGGATGGTCGCGCCGGTGATCGTCGTGGCGACCTCCGGCTCGCCGGTGCCGTCGGACCCCGCCGACGCGATGCCCTTCGAGGTGATCTCGCGCTCCAGGTCGCCGAGCCCGCTCGTGACCTTGCCGACCACGGTGTAGCCGCCCGTCGACGCGTCGAGCGTCGTGTCGCCGTAGACGATGAAGAACTGCGTGGACTGCGAGTACGGCGACGCGCCGCGCGCGATCGCCAGCGTGCCCTCGGCGTAGCGGCCGTCGCTCGGGACGTTCTCGAGCGGGCCGTACTGGAACCCGGCGTCACCCGTGCCGTCGCCGTTCGCCGAGCCGCACTGCAGGAACCGGAAGTCGGCGCTGTCGGCCAACCGGTGGCAGGTGGTGCCCTCGTAGAACTGCTTCCGGATGAGGTCGATCTCCACGCTCGCCGCCTGCGGAGCGGCCGCGCCGTCGAGCTCGATGCCGAGCTCGACGTCCTTGTTCAGCGTCAGCGTGCCGGTCCAGGTCGCCCCGTCCGCGATGCCCTTGCTCGGCACCTTCCCGGTGTTGCCGGCCGTCGCACTCGCCGACGGGGTCGGGGTGGACGTGGCACTCGCGCTCGCGTCCGGTGCATCGCCGGCCCGCGATCCCGCGAAGGCGAGCTGCGACCCGGTGGCGAGCGCCGCCACGAGCACGAGCACACCCGCGCCGACGACGTTGTCCCGCACCCTCCGGCGTCGCTGCCGGTCGTGCAGGCCCTGTCGGGCCTGGTACAGACGGAGCCGCTCACGCGCCTCGCGGTTGTCGCGCGCCTGGTTCTTCGGTGCCACGGTGCTGATCGGACCTCTCGTCGACTGTGCCGACGAGCGTAGCGGACCGCGGGGGACGCCCGACCTGGAGGCACGCAGCACGTCGGCGGTCCGGCCTACCATCGGAGCATGGCAGCGGATCGATCGGGCATGCGCGCGCCCACGACGGGTGGTCGCGCCGGGTTGGCTCAGGGGTCCGTCCCGCTGGCGGTGCGGATGCGTCCGACGAGCCTGGACGAGGTCGCGGGGCAGCAGCACCTGCTCGGGCGGGGCAGTCCGCTGGTGCAGCTCGCCACCGGGACGCGTGAGAACCCCGGCGGGGTGTCGGTGATCCTCTGGGGTCCGCCCGGCACCGGCAAGACGACCCTGGCACAGGCGATCGCGCGGCAGTCCGGTCGCGAGTTCGTGGAGCTCTCGGCCGTGACGGCCGGCGTGAAGGACGTGCGCGAGGTCATGGAGAAGGCCCTCACGCACCGCGACCTGTACGGCTCGACCACCGTGCTGTTCCTCGACGAGATCCACCGCTTCAGCAAGGCCCAGCAGGACGCGCTGCTGCCCGGTGTCGAGAACGGGTGGGTCATCCTCATCGCCGCGACGACCGAGAACCCCTCGTTCTCCGTGATCTCCCCGCTGCTCTCCCGTTCCCTGTTGCTCACCCTCAAGCCGCTCACGGACGAGGACCTCGGCATGCTCGTGGACCGGGCGGTCGAGGACCCGAGGGGCCTGGGCGGCTCGGTCGTCCTCGGGGACGACGCTCGTTCGGCGATCGTCCGGCTGTCCTCCGGCGACGCGCGTCGGGCCCTCACCGCGCTCGAGGCCGCCGCGTCCTCCGCGATCGCGGCGCGGACCGGCGATGCGGACGACGACGAGGACGAACCGCGCGACGACCTCGCCCTCGACGTCGCCCTCGACGACGTCGAGACGGTGCCGCTGGTCGACGCCGACACGGTGGCCGCCGCGGTGGACCGTGCCCTGCTGCGGTACGACCGACAGGGCGACGAGCACTACGACGTCATCAGCGCCTTCATCAAGTCGGTCCGGGGGAGCGACGTCGACGCCGCGCTGCACTACCTCGCACGGATGATCGAGGCCGGCGAGGACCCGCGGTTCATCGCACGGCGCATCATCATCTCGGCGTCCGAGGACATCGGCATGGCGGACCCGCAGGCCCTGCCGATCGCCGTCGCGGCCGCGCAGGCGGTGCAGCTCATCGGGATGCCCGAGGGGCGCATCCCGCTGGCCGAGGCCGTGGTCTACCTGGCGACGGCCCCGAAGTCGAACGCGTCCTACAACGGCGTGAACGCGGCGGTGGCGGACGTCAGGGCCGGGCGGATGGGCGTCGTCCCGGCGCACCTGCGCGACGCGCACTACCCCGGCGCGAAGCGGCTCGGGCACGGCAAGGGCTACGTCTACTCGCACGACGCCGAGCACGGGGTCGCCCGGCAGCAGTACCTGCCCGACGCCCTCGAGGGCACGGAGTACTACACGCCGACCGGCAACGGGTACGAGCGTGAGGTCGGGCCCCGGCTCGAGCGACTCCGCAAGATCACCCGCGGCGAGTGACGCCCGGTGCTTCTCCGGGCCTCTCGATGCTGCTATCGTTGACGGGCCTACGTCCTGGTCCTCGCGTGCGGCTGCGCCGAGGACAGAGTCCCGCTCCGGCGGGACGGGGACAGAGGTTCGGACTGTAGCCGTCCGATCCCACAGGCTCATCCCTCTGGATCCCGTCGCCGGGACCGCGCGCACGAGTGCGTGCCGTGTCCGGCGAGTCATTCAGTTCAGACAGAGAAAAGGACCCTGTGTCTACCAAGTCACGCACCCGCAGCAAGACCCGCCTCTCGCGCGCGCTCGGCATCCCGCTGACGCCGAAGGCGGCCCGCTACCTCGAGAAGCGCCCCTACGGCCCCGGTGAGCACGGCCGTACCCGCCGTCGTGCGGACAGCGACTACGCCGTCCGCCTCCGTGAGAAGCAGCGTCTGCGCGCCCAGTACGGCATCCGCGAGAAGCAGCTCCGCATCGTCTTCGAAGAGGCCCGCAAGACGAAGGGCCTGACCGGTGAGAACCTGGTCGAGCTCCTCGAGCAGCGCCTCGACGCCCTCGTGCTGCGTGCCGGCTTCGCCCGCACCACCGCGCAGGCGCGCCAGCTGATCGTGCACCGTCACATCCTGGTCGACGGCAAGCTCGTCGACCGTCCCTCCTTCCGTGTGAAGGAGGGCCAGATGATCCACGTCAAGCAGCGCTCCGAGTCCCTCGAGCCCCTCCAGGTCGCCGCTGCCGGTGGTCACCTCGAGGTCCTGCCGAAGGTCCCGGGCTACCTCGAGGTCGAGATCGAGAAGCTCCAGGCCCGCCTGGTCCGTCGCCCGAAGCGCGCCGAGGTCCCCGTGACCTGTGAAGTGCAGCTCGTCGTCGAGTACTACGCAGCTCGCTGATCCACGGATCACGCCCGAACGGCGGGTCGTCCTCTCAGGAGGACGGCCCGCCGTTCGGCGTCCCGGCCGTCCCACGCCACTACACTCGTTCGGGCACGCACCGCTCGCGTGCGCGAGAGGGAGAGGGAGAGGCACCGTGAAGCAGCTGTTCTTCGTCGCCGTCGGCGTCGTCATCGGCTTCGCCGCCGCGCACCGGATCGCGAACACACCCGGCGGCGCCCGCCTCTTCGCGGACGTGAACGCCAGGACGAAGGCGTTCACCGACGCCGTCGCCGACGGGTACCGCTCCCGCGAGGCCGAACTCCGCACCGACGCCTGAGCGTCACCGCGCCCCAGCTCCCACGCACCCTCCGCCGACCTGAATCAGGAAGCACCATGCAGACCGCAGAGATCCGCCGCCGTTGGCTCCAGTTCTTCGGCGACCGCGGACACACCGTCGTCCCGTCCGCGTCGCTCGTCTCGGACGACCCGTCGCTGCTCTTCACGGTCGCCGGCATGGTCCCGTTCATCCCGTACCTGACCGGGTTGGTCCCCGCACCGTACCCGCGCGCGACGAGCGTGCAGAAGTGCATCCGGACCAACGACATCGAGGAGGTCGGCAAGACCCCTCGGCACGGCACGTTCTTCCAGATGAACGGCAACTTCTCCTTCGGGGACTACTTCAAGGAGCAGGCGATCCAGTACGCCTGGCAGTTCCTGACGACGCCGGAGTCGGACGGCGGCCTCGGGTTCTCGGCCGACGACCTGTGGGTCACGGTCTACGAGGACGACGACGAGGCGATCGCCTTCTGGAAGCAGCACTCGTCGCTGCCGGACGACCGGATCCAGCGCCTCGGCAAGGACACCAACTACTGGTCGACCGGGCAGCCCGGACCCGCCGGCCCGTGCTCCGAGATCTTCTTCGACCGCGGCCCGGAGTACGGCATCGACGGCGGCCCGGCGACCGACGACGACCGCTACGTCGAGATCTGGAACCTGGTGTTCATGCAGTACCAGATCGCCGACGTCCGGTCGAAGTACGACTTCACGATCACCGGCGAACTGCCGAACAAGAACATCGACACGGGCATGGGGCTCGAGCGCGTCGCCTTCATCAAGCAGGGCGTCGACAACATGTACGAGATCGACCAGGTGCGTCCGGTGCTGGACCGCGCCGCAGCGATCTCGGGCCGTCAGTACGGCGCCGTGCACGAGGACGACGTCCGGATGCGGGTCATCGCCGACCACGTCCGGTCGTCGCTCATGCTCATCGCGGACGGCGTCACCCCGTCGAACGAGGGCCGCGGGTACATCCTCCGCCGTCTGCTCCGCCGCACGGTGCGCGCCATGCGCCTGCTCGGCGTCGAGGGTGCGACCTTCCCGCAGCTCTTCCCGGCGTCGCGCGACGCCATGCGCGAGGCCTACCCGGAGGTCGCCGGTGACTACGACCGGATCGCCCGGATCGCCTACGCGGAGGAGGAGACGTTCCTCCGCACGCTGGCGCAGGGCACCACGATCCTCGACGTCGCGGTCGAGCGCGCGAAGCAGGACGGTGCCCCCTCGATCGGCGGCGACACCGCGTTCCTCCTCCACGACACGTTCGGCTTCCCGATCGACCTGACGATGGAGATGGCGGACGAGGCCGGCGTCCGGGTCGACCGCGGGGCGTTCGAGACCCTGATGTCGGAGCAGCGTGCCCGCGCCAAGGCCGACGCGAAGAGCAAGAAGACCGCCCTCGCCGACCTCAGTGTCTACAGCGCCTTCCGCGCGAAGGGCGAGACGGTCTTCCTGGGCTACGACGCGCTCGAGGCCGAGTCCGCCGTGCTCGGCATCATCGTGGGCGGCGTCAGCGTCGACCGCGCCGTCGCCGGTGACATCGCCGAGGTGATCCTCGGTGAGACGTCCCTGTACGCCGAGTCCGGCGGTCAGGACGCCGACCAGGGGTCGATCGTCGGCAACGGCTTCGACCTCGAGGTGCTCGACGTGCAGCGCCCGGTCGCCGGGCTCTGGAGCCACACCGTGCAGGTCCGCTCCGGCGAGGTCGGCGTCGGTGACGCCGCCACGACGGTCGTCGACGGCGAGTACCGCCGCGGCGCGACCCAGGCGCACTCGGCGACGCACCTGGTCAACGCGGCGCTGCGCGACGTGCTCGGACCGGAGGCCCTGCAGGCCGGCTCGTACAACAAGTCGGGCTACATGCGCCTCGACTTCTCCTGGTCGCAGCCGGTCTCCGGTGCCACCCGCTCGGAGATCGAGGAGGTCGTGAACGCGGCGATCCGCTCGGACCTCGCGGTGCAGACGCGCGTGCTGCCGCTCGACGAGGCCAAGGCGCTCGGTGCGCAGGCGCTGTTCGGCGAGAAGTACGGCGCCGAGGTCCGCATGGTCGACATCGGTGGTCCGTGGTCGCGCGAGCTCTGCGGTGGCACCCACGTCGCCTCCAGCGCGCAGGTCGGCCTCGTCAACCTGGTCGGGGAGTCGAGCGTCGGCTCGACCAACCGTCGCGTCGAGGCTCTCGTCGGACTCGAGGGCTTCCGCGACCTGGCCGTCGAGCGGACGATCGTGTCGCAGCTCTCGAGTGCGCTGAAGGCTCCCCGTGAGGACCTGCCGACCCGCGTGCAGGGCCTGATGGAGGACCTGCGCACCGCCCAGAAGCGGATCGCCGAGTTCGAGTCCGCCAACCTGCAGCAGCGGGTGCCGTCGATCGCACGCCGGGCCGAGACGGTCGGCGCGGTCACCGTGGTCGCCGAGACGGTCGACGGCCTGCAGTCCGGGGACGACCTGCGTGCCCTCGCGACGGGCGTGCGCGGTCAGCTCGGGGACGATGCCGCGGTCGTGGTGCTCGGTGCCGTGATCAGCGGCAAGCCCGTGGTGATCGTCGCGACGAACGACGCGGCGCGGTCGGCCGGCATGCAGGCGGGTCCCCTCGCCAAGGAGGCAGCCGGTGTCCTCGGCGGCGGTGGCGGCGGCAAGCCCGACCTCGCCCAGGGCGGTGGCACCGATGCGGCGGCGCTGCCCGCGGCGCTGCGCGCCGTGACCGCACGACTGGCGGGCTGATCGTGCCGGTGCGTCCGGGCCGCCGGCTCGGCGTCGACGTCGGCAAGGCCCGCATCGGCGTCGCGGTCTGCGACCGCGACGGCCTGCTGGCCACCCCGGTCGAGACGGTGCCCCGGGCCCAGGCGACCGACGTGCGCCGGATCGTCGAACTGGCCGACGAGTACGACGTGCTCGAGATCGTCGTGGGGCTGCCGCTCTCGATGTCGGGTGACGACACCCCGTCGACCGCCGATGCCAGGGGCTTCGCGGAGCGGCTGGCCGAGCACCGGACCGTACGGCTTGTCGACGAACGGCTCTCGACGGTGACGGCGCAGCGCGGTCTGCACCAGGCCGGGAAGAACACCAAGAAGTCCCGCGCCGTGATCGACCAAGCGGCCGCTGTTATCATCCTGCAACACGCGCTCGACCACGAGCGTGCGTCCAGCGCCGCTCCCGGCGCAACGCTCCCCTGACCGACCGGCCCCGGGACGGGTCGGGAGACCGTCGTTCCCGGACCGACGGGGCCCAGGTGGAGCCCCCGACCCGAGAGACCGAGGATCCCTTGGCAGACGACCTGGACTGGGACGCGATCATCGCGCCCGGTGACGACGCAGGGCGGCGACGTCGCCCCACCGACCCCGACGCCGAGCCCGACCGACCGATGTCCCGTCGTGAGGCGCGTGCTGCCGAGGCAGCCGAGTCCGAGCGGGCGCGGCGGGCGCCGGCGGAGGACACCGACGGTCGTCGTCCAGCGGACCAGGACCCGGCGTCGCAGCCCTCGACGGCGGCGACGCGACCGGCATCGCCGGCGGACGCCCCGGTCGCGCGGTCGGACGACGAGCTCCACCCGGACGTCCGAGCACTCCTGACCGGGGAGCTCCGGGCGCCCGATGCGCAGGCGGTGCGTGCGGCGCGGGCCGAGGCCGGCCCGGGCCGGGCCACGCGTGACGCGGGCGTCGTCGACGGTTCCGCTGCCGCCGCGGGCGGGCCTGCCGGAGCCGACCCGGGAACCGGCGGTACCGGAGGCGGACGTGGGCGTGGTGCCGGAGGCGGGGGAGCCTCCCGGCCGCCACGCGAACCGCGGCCGAAGCGGCGACGTGGCCCGCTCGTGGCGGGCATCGTGATCGTCGCCCTCGTCCTGGGCGGCGGCGTCGGCGCGTACGCCTTCGCCGCACCCAAGGTGCAGCAGGTGCTCAGTGCGATCGGCGGGTCCAGCGAGCCCGACGACTACACCGGCGACGGGACGAGCAAGGTCACCGTGACCATCAAGCAGGGCGACATCGGCGAGGACGTCGCGAAGACCCTGCAGCGCAGCGGTGTCGTGAAGAGCTCGAAGGTGTTCTACAAGCTGCTGTTGACCTCACCGGACGTCTCGTTCCAGCCGGGCTCGTACGAGCTCAAGAAGGAGATGAGCTCGAAGGCCGCACTCGACGCGCTCAAGGACTCCGACAACCGCGTCCAGGCCTCGATCGTGATCCCCGAGGGGACCGCGCTGCAGGACATCGAGGCGGGGATGGTCTCGAAGGCGGGGCTGACCGAGGCCGAGGTCAGTGCAGCGGCGAAGGACGTGCAGGCGTACGGGCTCCCGTCCGGCGTGACGACGCTCGAGGGATGGCTCTTCCCGGCGACGTACCCGATCAACCCCGGGTGGACCGCGAAGCAGTACTTCCAGTCGATGGTCGACACGATGAAGGAGCACCTGGCCGCCGCCGGCGTGGCCGAGGGTGACCAGGAGCGGGTCGTCGTCTTCGCCTCGCTCGTGCAGAAGGAGGCCGGCCTGGCTGCCGACTACCCGAAGGTCGCGCGGGTGTTCCAGAACCGGCTCGACATCGACATGGCGCTGCAGTCGGACGCGACCGTCGCCTACGGGACGGGCAACACGCACAAGGTGACCACGACCGACGAGGAGCGAGCGGACGCGGGCAACGCGTACAACACCTACGTGCACAAGGGTCTGCCCCCGGCACCGATCTCGAACCCCGGCGACCTGGCCATCAAGGCCGTCACGAACATGGCCGACGGGAAGTGGCTCTACTTCGTGACGGTCGACCTCGACACGGGTGAGACCGTCTTCTCGGACACGTACGCGGAGCACCAGGTGGCCGTGAAGCAGTTCCAGGCCTGGCTCCGCGCACACCCCGAGTACCAGTAGGCCCGCGGCGGTCCGGTCGCGTCGCACGACCGGACCCTGTGGGAGGATGGTCGACATGCTTCGTTGGTTGACCGCTGGTGAGTCCCACGGACCCGAACTCATCGCGATGCTCGAGGGCCTGCCCGCGGGCGTCCCGGTGTCGTTCGAGTCCATCCGCGCCGACCTCGCGCGTCGGAAGCTCGGCTACGGGCGCGGGTCGCGGATGAAGTTCGAGCAGGACGAGCTCCACGTCTCGGGCGGGGTCCGCCACGGGTACTCGCTCGGCAGCCCGATCGCCATCCGCATCGGCAACACCGAGTGGCCCAAGTGGGTCGAGGTCATGAGCCCCGAGCCGGTCGAGTCGACCGAGATGTCCCGTGGTCGCAGCGCGCCCCTGACCCGACCGCGTCCCGGACACGCCGACCTGGTCGGCATGCAGAAGTACGGGTTCGACGAGGCCCGACCGATCCTCGAACGCGCGTCCGCTCGCGAGACGGCGGCGCGGGTCGCCCTCGGCGCGGTCGCGAAGTCCTTCCTGGCCGAGCTCGGCATCCGCTCGATCGCGCACACCCTGCAGGTCGGCACCGTCCGCGTGCCCGACGGCACGCCGCTGCCCCTGCCCGACGACGTCGACCGCCTGGACGAGGACCAGCTCCGCTGTGCCGACCCGGAGACCTCCGCGCGGATGGTCACCGAGGTCGAGGCGGCGAAGAAGGACGGCGACACCCTCGGCGGGGTCGTCGAGGTCCTGTTCTACGGCGTCCCGCCGGGGCTCGGCTCCCACGTGCACTGGGACCGTCGTCTCGACGCACGACTCGCCGCGGCGATCATGGGCATCCAGGCGATCAAGGGCGTCGAGGTCGGCGACGGGTTCGCCACCGCGGGACGCCGTGGGTCCGAGGCGCACGACGAGCTGTACCGCGAGGACGGCGAGATCGTCCGGACGAGCGACCGCGCCGGCGGGACCGAGGGCGGCATGTCCACCGGGACGGTGCTCCGTGTCCGCGCGGGCATGAAGCCCATCGCGACCGTGCCGCACGCCCTGCACACCATCGACGTCGCCACCGGCGAAGACGCGGCCGCCCACCACCAGCGGAGCGACGTCTGCGCGGTACCGGCATCGGGCGTCGTCGCCGAGGCCATGGTCGCGCTCGTGCTCGCCGATGCCGTGCTCGAGAAGTTCGGCGGCGACAGCCTGACCGAGACGAAGCGCAACCTCGACGCGTACCTGGCGGCCCTGCCGGAGACCCTGCGCACCCGCCGGACGGACGGCGCTGAGTCGCGCGCGGCCGAGCCCACGACCGTCCGGTGAGCGGCGCCGACGCGTCGACCACCGGCGGTCTCGCGGGCACCGGTGCGCCGGTCGTCGTGATCGGGCCGATGGGGGCCGGCAAGTCGAGCGTCGGCAAGCGCGTCGCCAAGGCCCTGGGCGTGCCGTTCACGGACACCGATCGCGTGATCGCGCGGGAGCACGGCCCGATCCCGGGGATCTTCGCCGACCGCGGTGAGCCGGCGTTCCGCGCGCTCGAGGCCGAGGCCGTGCGCGCAGCCGTCGCGACCGGCGGTGTGGTCTCCGTCGGTGGGGGAGCCGTGACGCACCCGGACACCCGTGCTGCGTTGCGTGGCGCCCGGGTCGTGCTGCTCACCGTGTCACCCGAGGCCGTCGCAGCCCGGATCGCGGGGACCGACCGGCCGCTCCTCGCGCAGGGCGGGATCGACGCGTGGCAGACCATCGCCGACGAGCGGGCGGCGACCTACGCCGAGCTCGCACACGCGACGTTCGACACGTCGCGCCGCCCGATGTCGCACGTCGTCCGGGACGTCGTCGCGTGGGTGACCGAGCAGCAGACCGGCTCCGGCGAGGAGCGCACCGGCTCCGCCGAGGAGCGCACCGACTCCGCTGAGGAGCACATCGGCTCCGACCAGGAGCACACCACCGGAGGGACACCGTGACCGCGTCGAACCTGCCCGAGGGCACCACCGAGATCCGGGTCGGCGGCGAGGGCGGGTCCCTCGTCGTGGTCGGCAACGACCTGTCCGGCTCGGTCCCGTCGCTGCTCGGACCCCGCGTTGCGAAGGTGCTCATCGTGCACGCACCGACCCTGGGAGCGCGGGCGAACGAGCTGCGTGCCGTCCTCGTCGAGGCCGGTCTCGACGCACTGATCGCCGAGGTCCCGGACGCCGAGGCCGCCAAGCGCGTCGAGGTCGCCGCGTTCTGCTGGCAGGTCATGGGGCAGGCGGACTTCACCCGGACCGACGCCGTCATCGGGCTCGGCGGGGGAGCCGTCACCGACCTCGCCGGGTTCGTCGCGGCGACGTGGCTCCGCGGGGTGCCGTTCCTGGCGATGCCGACGAGCGTGCTCGGGCTGGTCGACGCGAGCGTCGGCGGCAAGACCGGCATCAACACCAACGAGGGCAAGAACCTGGTCGGGGCGTTCCACCACCCGCGCGCGGTGGTCGCCGACCTCGACCTCGTCCGGACGCTGCCGAGGAACGACGTGCTCACCGGGTTCGCCGAGATCGTGAAGGCCGGCTTCATCGCCGTCCCCGAGATCCTGGACGTCATCGAGGCCGACGTCGCCCGCGTCACCGACCCGACGACGCCCGAGTTCCGCCGCGTGGTCGAGCTCGCGATCGCGCTGAAGGCCGAGGTGGTGTCGGAGGACTTCACCGAGCAGGGGCGTCGGGAGATCCTCAACTACGGGCACACTCTCGGGCACGCGATCGAGCACGCCGAGCGCTACCAGTGGCGACACGGCGCGGCGGTGTCCGTCGGCATGGTGTTCGCCGCGGAGCTCGCCCGGTTGACGGGCCACCTGGACGACGCCACCGTCGACCGGCACCGCTCGATCCTCGAGTCGCTGGAGCTGCCGACGACCTACGGCCTCGGTCGCTGGGAGGGCCTGCTCGCGACGATGCGGCGCGACAAGAAGGCACGAGCGGGCATGCTGCGCTTCATCATCCTCGACGGGGTCGGCAAGCCCGCCACCCTCGAGGGTCCGGAGGACCACCTGCTGTTCACCGCGTACCAGGAGGTCGGCGTCTAGCCCACCGGCGACCGGTCCGGTCAGCGGAGCTTGCGGCGTGTGCGACGCCACCACCACTTGACGCGGAGCGACACGGTGAGGACGTCGGTCCGCTTCCATTCGCGGAACTCGTCGACGGTGGCTCCGTTCACCCACGCGTAGTACTGCTCGCGCCCGTCGAGGTCGAGATCCGGTGCGTCAGGGAGTGGTCTCCGGAGCGGCATCTGATCCGGTCCTTCCGTCGATGGTCGTCGTGGTGGGGTCGGGCTGGGCTTCGGCGGCGATGATGCGACGCAGCGCCTGGGTGGCGAGCCGCCGGTCCGGTTCGGACCACCACGCTACGTCTTCGAGTGCCACGAGCACACGTTTCGAGATGTCGTACTCCGGGCTGTCCCGTCGACGAGCGAGCGCCCAGACGAACCGTGTCCAGGCATGGTCGCGGTCCGCGGACCGTCGCGCCTGGAACGCGCCGAACCAGCTGACGACGGCTGCGGCGATCGACGCCGTCGCAGCGATCGCGGCGGTGGTGAGTGCAGTGTCCATGCCACGAGGGTCGTGCAGTGGACCTGACCTGACGCGTCCGGTCAGCCGACCTGTGGGCGGTGAACCGTGCCTCCCGGCTGTGCAGGGACGGGGCAGGCCCGCAGGCCCGGGGAGCAGACTGGGGCGGTGCCCACCCCGCCCCGCCTGAGCGACCTCGGCCAGCAGGACGCCGCCGTCGGCAGCCTGCGTACCCGTGCCCGACGCTTCGCCGAACTCCTGTCGATCGCCCGGCGCCACGAACTGGTGCCGATCCGACGGCTCGACTTCTCACGCGATCCGGGGACGTCGGACCTGCGGCGGCGGCAGGCCGAGCACCTGCGTCGCGCCCTCGAGGAGGCGGGCGGCGGGTTCGTGAAGATGGGACAGCTCCTGTCGACGCGCGACGACCTGCTGCCGGACGAGTGGACCGAGGGGCTCGCGCACCTGCAGCGCAGCGTCCGCCCCGCCGACGCGGTCGAGGTCGCGGCGCTCCTCGAGGAGGAGCTGGGCGCGCCCGTCGACGAGGTGTTCGCGTCCTTCGACACCGAACCGGTCGCCGCTGCGTCCATCGCGCAGGTGCACCGGGCCACCCTCCGTGACGGCACCGTCGTCGCCGTGAAGGTCCAGCGACCCGGGATCGACGCCGCGGTCCGGCGCGACGTCGACATCGCGCTGCGGGTCGTCAGGTTCCTGGCCCGGACGAGCACCGAGGCACGACAGGTCGGCGTCGCGGACGTCGCACAGCAGTACGCCGACGACCTCGTGCGGCAGGTGGACTTCACGTCGGAGATGCGGAACCTCACCGCACTGCGTGCGGCGCAGGCGCGGAGCGCCCGACCGGACGCGGTCGCCTACCCCGAGCCGTACCGCGACCTCTCCGGGCGTCGGGTGATGGTGATGGAGTTCCTCGAGGGCGAGACGCTCAGCGCGGTCCGGGCCGCCGGGGGCGGTCAGGACCTCGACGCCCCGATGCGTGCCGTCCTCGACGCCTTCCTCCGGCAGATCGTCTTCGACGGGATCTACCACGCTGACCTGCACCCGGGCAACGTCGTGCTGCTGCCCGACGGCCGCCCGGCCCTGATCGACTTCGGGTCCGTCGGTCGGCTCGACCCGGGCCTGCGGAGCACCGTGCAGGACCTGCTCGCCGGCTACATCCAGGACGACACCGAGCGGATCGCGGACGCGGTGATGCGCATGGCCCCGGTGCGCGACGTCGAGGACGAGCCGGACTTCCGCCGGGACATCGCCGCGTTCGTCGCGGACGAGCTCGGGCCCGGTGCACGGATCGGCGTCGAGACGGTGGACGACGCCGTCGCCGTGTTCGGGCGCTACCGGCTCAAGCCGCCGCCGGACTTCGTCGCCGCGGCCCGCGCGCTGGCGATCTTCGAGGGCACCCTGCGCAGCCTCGCGCCGTCGTTCGACCTGCTCGAGGAGTCCCGCGACCTGGCCAGGCGGCAGATCCGCGACCAGCTCCGACCGCGAGCGGTCCGGGACCTCGCGGTCCGTGAGCTCTTCGGCGTGGTGTCGGCCGCGCGCAAGCTGCCCCGGCGGGTCGACCGGATCACCGAGGCGCTCGAGACCGGCAGGTTCGCGGTGAACATCCGGCTGTTCTCGGACCGGCGGGACCGCGAGGTGGTCTCCGGTCTGGTCCGGCGCGTCCTGCTCGTCCTGCTCGGAGCGGGTGCCGGCGTTCTGGCGATCGTGTACCTCGCCTCGCCGGCGCGGCCGACCGCGGTGCTCTCCACCGGTGCCGCTGGCGGGATCCTGGGCGGTACCGCCGTGGTGCTGCTGGTGTGGGCCGCGATCGACGCGTGGCGGGCTCGACGCCGGCGGTGACCCACGGGTGGCCGGCCGGGCAGTCGCGCCGCCGCCCGCACTGCGCCCCGCCCCGGCCGGTCCGTGCCCGTCCGCTACACTCGACGGGGCGTCGGCGCGGGCACACCCCGCCGTCGCCGGGACCGGACGCACGTCCGGGAGACCTTCACAACACCATCGAACGGAAGACCCATGGCGAGTACCACTGACATCAAGAACGGCGCCGTTCTCATCATCGACGGGCAGCTCTGGTCGGTCGTCGAGTTCCAGCACGTGAAGCCGGGCAAGGGCGGCGCCTTCGTCCGCACCAAGCTCAAGAACGTCGTCTCGGGCAAGGTCGTCGACCGCACGTTCAACGCCGGCGCGAAGATCGACACCGCGACCGTGGACCGCCGCGACTACCAGTACCTGTACCAGGACGGCGAGTCCTACGTCTTCATGGACACCGACACGTACGACCAGGTCCCCGTGTCGGAGACCGTCGTCGGCGACGCCAAGAACTACCTGCTCGAGTCCGCCATGGTCACCATCGCGATGAACGAGGGCAACCCGCTGTACATCGAGCTCCCGACGTCGATCGTCACCGAGGTCGAGACCGAGCCGGGCCTGCAGGGCGACCGTTCCTCCGGTGGCACGAAGGACGCGACCATCATCGCGACCGGTCACCGCATCCAGGTGCCGCTGTACCTGGAGAACGGCACCACCGTGAAGATCGACACGCGCGACGGCAGCTTCCTCGGCCGCGTCAACAACTAGGCGCCGACCACATGAGTGCTCGTTCGAAGGCCCGCAAGCGCGCCCTCGACATGCTCTACGTCGCCGAGGTGCGTGAGCTCCCGATCGCGGACGTCCTGGCGACCGAGACGGTACGGCACCTCGACCAGCCCGAGCGCGCCTCGAGCTGGGACTACGCCCGGCAGATCGTCACCGGCATCGACGACGACCGCGCGGCGATCGACAAGGTGATCGTCGAGCACGCGCAGGGGTGGTCCGTCGCCCGCATGCCCGTCCTCGACCGCTGCATCCTCCGGATGGGCGTCTGGGAGCTCCGGTACAACCCGGAGGTCCCGGACGCGGTCGCGATCGCCGAGGCGGTCGAGCTCGCGCAGTCGCTCTCGACGGAGGACTCGGCCGGCTTCGTGAACGGCGTCCTCGGCGCCGTCGCGGGCGGCCGTGCACCGTCCGGTCGGAGCGCCGACGAGGCTGCCGCACCGTCCGGTCGGACTGTCGCGGGGGACCAGGAGTCCGAGTAGGGTTGTCCACGTCAGCATCCTTTAAGTCCGTCCGGTGAGGCGGGGAAGGAGGTCGGCGTGGGCACCAGAACGGTCCTGCAACACCCCGACATCACGCGTGCTCTGACACGCATCGCGCACGAGATCCTCGAGGCCAACCACGGCGCCTCGGACCTCGTGCTCCTGGGCATCCCGACACGGGGTGCCGTCCTGGCCGAGCGGCTCGACCGCGTCCTGGCCGACATCGAACCCGAGTGGGCAGCGGACCGCGACCAGCGGCTCGGCACGCTCGACGTCACGATGCACCGGGACGACCTCGGCCACGGCATCGGTCGTGCGCCGCACCGCACGACGATCCCGACGAGCGGCATCGACGGCAAGGTCGTCGTGCTGGTCGACGACGTGCTCTACTCGGGTCGCACCGTGCGGGCAGCGCTCGACGCCCTGCAGGGCATCGGCCGGCCCCGGGCGGTGCGGCTCGCGGTGCTCGTCGACCGCGGCCACCGCGAACTGCCCATCCGGGCGGACCACGTCGGCAAGAACCTGCCGACGGCCGCCGACGAGCGGGTCACGCTGCGCCTGACCGAGACGGACGGCACCGACGAGGTCGTCATCGAGCAGCACGAGCCGACGCAGCACGAGACGACGCGGCACGAGCAGGGGGTCGCCCCGTGAAGCACCTGCTCTCCACCGCCGACCTGTCGCGCGCCGAGGCCGTCCGGATCCTCGACGTCGCCGAGGAGATGGCCGAGGTCAACACCCGCGAGGTCCGGAAGCTCCCGGCCCTCCGCGGCAAGACCGTCGTGAACCTGTTCTTCGAGGACTCGACCCGGACCCGCATCTCGTTCGAGGCAGCCGCCAAGCGGCTCTCCGCCGACGTCATCAACTTCGCGGCGAAGGGCTCCAGCGTCTCGAAGGGCGAGTCGCTGAAGGACACCGTGCAGACCCTCGGTGCGATGGGCATCGACGGCATCGTCATGCGCCACTCGGCGTCGGGAGCCCCGCGGGTCCTCGCCGAGGCCGACTGGATCGACGTCCCGGTCGTGAACGCCGGTGACGGGACGCACGAGCACCCGACGCAGGCCCTGCTCGACGCCTTCACGATGCGCCGACGGATCCACGGCACCGACAGCCGCGGCCGGGCGCTCGACGGTGTCCGCGTGGCGATCGTCGGCGACGTCCTGCACAGCCGTGTCGCCCGGAGCAACGCCTGGCTGCTGCGCACGCTCGGTGCCGAGGTGACCTTCGCCGCGCCGCCCACGCTGCTGCCCGCGGTCGACCGTCCGTTCGGCGCCGCCGTGCACCACGACCTGGACGCCGCCCTCGGGGAGGACCCGGACGTCGTGATGCTGCTCCGCATCCAGCAGGAGCGGATGAACGACGCGTTCTTCCCGAACCCGCGCGAGTACACGCGGCACTTCGGTCTGACGGCGGCACGGGCGGCGGCCCTCTCGGAGCGCACGCTGATCATGCACCCGGGCCCGATGAACCGCGGCCTGGAGATCGCCGGCGTCGCCGCCGACGACCCGCGCTCGACCGTCGTCGAGCAGGTCGCCAACGGCGTGTCGGTCCGCATGGCCGTCCTGTACCTCGCCCTGACCGGCGAGCACGAACCGAAGGAGCCCGTCGCATGACCGCCCACCTCATCCGCGGCGCGCAGCTGGTCGACGGCTCGCGTGCCGACATCCGCCTGGAGGGACGACGCATCACCGCGGTCGGCTCCGGTCTCGACACGGTCGGCGCGACGGTCGTGGACGCGGACGGTCTGCTCGCCCTGCCCGGGCTCGTGGACCTCCACACGCACCTCCGTGAGCCCGGCTCCGAGGAGTCGGAGACCGTCCTGACCGGCTCGCGGGCCGCGGCAGCCGGCGGCTTCACCGCGGTGAACGCGATGGCGAACTCGTCGCCGGTCGCCGACACCGCTGGTGTGGTCGAGCAGGTGCAGGCGCTCGGCGACGACGCCGGGTACGTGACGGTCCGCCCGATCGGCGCGGTGTCCCAGGGGCTGCAGGGCACGCACCTGTCCGAGATCGGCGCGATGGCGACCTCGCGCGCCCGGGTCCGGGTGTTCTCGGACGACGGCTCCTGCGTGTCGGACCCGCTCCTCATGCGCCGGGCGCTCGAGTACGTCAAGGGCTTCGGCGGTGTGCTCGCGCAGCACGCGCAGGAGCCCCGGCTGACGATCGGCGCGCAGATGAACGAGGGCCGGCTCTCGTCGGAGCTCGGGCTCGCCGGGTGGCCGGCCGTCGCCGAGGAGGCGATCATCGCCCGCGACGTCCTGCTCGCCGACCACGTGGGCGCACGGCTGCACGTCTGCCACGTCTCGACCGCCGGCAGCGTCGAGGTGATCCGCTGGGCGAAGTCCCGCGGCATCGACGTCACCGCCGAGGTCACACCGCACCACCTGACCCTGACCGAGGACCTCATCGCGGGGATCGACGGCGCACCCGGGTACGACGCCCGGTACAAGGTGAACCCACCGTTGCGCTCCCGCGAGGACGTCGACGCGCTGCGCGGAGCACTGGCCGACGGCACGATCGACATCGTCGCGACCGACCACGCGCCGCACACCGCCGAGGCGAAGTGCTGCGAGTGGCCGGCCGCGGCGAACGGCATGGTCGGGCTCGAGTCCGCGCTGAGCGTCGTGCACGCCGCCGTGGTCGAGGACGGCCGGCTCGACTGGGCCGACGTCGCCCGCGTGCTGTCCGAGGCACCGGCGCGCATCGGCCAGGTCGAGGGGCACGGTCAGCGCATCACCGAGGGTGCCCCCGCCGAGCTGACGCTGTACGACCCCGCGGCGGTGCGGGAGTTCTCGGTCGACGACCTGCACGGCCAGTCGCAGAACTCGCCGTACCTCGGCATGCGGCTGCCCGGCAGGGTGGTCGCGACCTTCCACCACGGCTACCCGACGCTGCTCGACGGCGTGCTCGTCGACACCGAGACCGTCGCCGCGGCCGCAGCCGCGACCCCGTCGGCGCGGTCGACGAAGGCGGCGTCCGCGTGAGCCGGGCGGTGACACGGTGAGCGGCGACGCGCTGCGCTGGCTGACCGGAGCGGCGATCCTGCTCCTGGTGGCCGCGCTGTTCGTCGCGATGGCGCGCACCTGGCGGACCCGGACCCGCGCGCAGACGGCAGCCGTGCCTCCGGTCCCGGTCCCGACCGGGCTGGGACCGGCGGTCGGGTCGTGGGACGGGTTCACGGTCGCGACGACCCGCGCCGACGCGCCGCTCGAGCGGATCACGGCAGGCGGTCTCGGGTTCCGGGGCCGCGGCGGCGTGACCGTGCACGACACCGGCGTGGTCCTGCACCACGCCGGAGCCGAGGACCGGTGGATCGCCGCGACCGCCGTCCGCGGCGCCGACCGGGCCACCGCGGCCATCGACCGCGTGGTCGAACCCGGGGGACTGGTCCGTCTGCGATGGACGGCGACCGGCGCCGCAGCAGCGACGGACCTCGACACCTACTTCCGGTTCCCGGAGGGCGGCGCAGCAGCACTCGCCGCCCTGCAGGGACTGACGACGACGCACGAACACCCGCACACCGCGGGCGAAGGGACGAACTGATGACACGCGAACGGGCCGTACTGGTCCTCGAGGACGGCACCCGCTACGACGGACGGGCGTACGGCGCCCGAGGCCGATCCCTGGGAGAGGTCGTCTTCGCCACCGGCATGACCGGCTACCAGGAGACGCTGACCGACCCGTCCTACGCCGGACAGATCGTGGTGCAGACCGCGCCGCACATCGGCAACACCGGTGTCAACGACGAGGACCCCGAGTCCCGTCGCATCTGGGTCGCCGGGTACGTGGTGCGCGACCCCAGCCGCGTCGTGTCGAACCACCGCGCGAACGCGACGCTGGACGACCACCTGGTGCGCGACGGCATCGTCGGCATCTCCGGGATCGACACGCGCGCGCTCACCCGCCGGATCCGCGACGCCGGCGCCATGAAGGGCGGCGTGTTCAGCGGCGCCGACGCGGACCTGTCCGCCGAGGAGCAGCTCCGGGCCGTGCGCGAGCAGGCCGCGATGACCGGCGCGAGCTTCTCGTCGATCGTGTCGACCCCGGAGACCTACATGGTCCCCGCCGTCGGCGAGCAGATCGGCCGGCTCGCCGTGCTCGACCTCGGTGTCAAGGCCTCGACCACCCGCTACCTCGCCGAGCGCGGGTTCGAGGTGCACGTCGTGCCGCAGGACATCACGTCCGAGGCGCTGCAGCAGCTCGACCCGGACGCGCTGTTCTACTCGAACGGCCCGGGTGACCCCGCCGCGAGCGACGCGCAGGTGTCCCTGCTGCAGGAGTCCCTGCGGACCGGCCGCCCGTTCTTCGGCATCTGCTTCGGCAACCAGCTCCTCGGTCGCGCGCTCGGCTTCGGCACGTACAAGCTGCCGTTCGGCCACCGCGGCATCAACCAGCCCGTGCTCGACACCGCCACCGGCAAGGTCGAGATCACGAGCCAGAACCACGGCTTCGCGGTCGACGCGCCCCTGGGCGAGGTGCTCGAGTCGCCGGCCGGGTTCGGGCGGGTCGAGGTCTCGCACTACTCCCTGAACGACGACGTGGTCGAGGGCCTCCGCGCGCTCGACGTGCCCGCGTTCAGCGTGCAGTACCACCCCGAGGCGGCGGCCGGCCCGCACGACTCCATGTACCTGTTCGACCGGTTCGCGGACCTGGTCCGTGCGCGACGCGACGGGGAGCCGCTCGACGCGGCGACCGCCACCGCCACGACCCCCGCAGCCGACCCGACGACCGACGCCGGCGCGTCGGCCGCGCAGAACGAAAGCAGCAACTGATGCCGAAGCGCGCAGACATCAACTCCGTCCTCGTCATCGGCTCGGGCCCGATCGTCATCGGTCAGGCCGCCGAGTTCGACTACTCCGGCACCCAGGCGTGCCGCGTCCTCCGCGCCGAGGGCGTCCGGGTCATCCTCGTCAACCCGAACCCGGCGACGATCATGACCGACCCCGACTTCGCCGACGCGACGTACATCGAGCCGATCACGAGCGCCTCGCTCGAGGAGATCATCAAGATCGAGCGCCCGGACGCGGTCCTGCCGACGCTCGGCGGGCAGACGGCGCTCAACGCGGCGATCAAGCTCGACTCCGAGGGCATCCTCGACAAGTACGACGTCGAGCTCATCGGCGCCAAGGTCGACGCCATCCAGCGCGGCGAGGACCGCCAGCTCTTCAAGGAGCTCGTGCTCGAGTCCGGTGCCGACGTCGCCCGCAGCCACATCGCGCACACGCTGGACGAGGCGAAGGCGTTCGCGCAGGACCTCGGCTACCCGCTCGTCGTCCGGCCGTCCTTCACCATGGGTGGTCTCGGCTCCGGCTTCGCGTACAACGAGGAGGAGCTCGTCCGCTTCGTCGGCGACGGCCTGCAGTCGAGCCCGACCACCGAGGTGCTCCTCGAGGAGTCGATCCTCGGCTGGAAGGAGTACGAGCTCGAGCTCATGCGGGACAACTTCGACAACACGGTCGTGATCTGCTCGATCGAGAACGTCGACCCCGTGGGCGTGCACACGGGCGACTCGATCACCGTCGCCCCGGCGCTGACGCTGACCGACCGCGAGTACCAGAACATGCGGAACATCGGCATCGACATCATCCGTCGCGTCGGTGTCGACACCGGCGGCTGCAACATCCAGTTCGCCGTGGACCCGTCGAACGGGCGCCTGATCGTCATCGAGATGAACCCCCGCGTGTCGCGCTCGTCCGCGCTCGCGTCGAAGGCGACCGGCTTCCCGATCGCGAAGATCGCCGCGAAGCTCGCGATCGGGTACCGCCTCGACGAGATCGAGAACGACATCACCCGTGTGACGCCGGCGAGCTTCGAGCCGACGCTCGACTACGTGGTCGTGAAGACCCCGCGGTTCGCGTTCGAGAAGTTCCCGGCGGCCGACGCCACCCTGACCACCACCATGAAGAGCGTCGGCGAGGCGATGGCCATCGGCCGCAACTACGCAACGGCGCTGCAGAAGTCCCTGCGGAGCCTCGAGAAGCGCGGGTCGAGCTTCCACTGGGACACCCCGGCGGCCGAGCTCGACAAGGACGCGCTGCTGTCGAAGGCCCAGGTGCCGACCGACGGCCGCATCGTGACCGTGCAGCAGGCCCTGGTCGCCGGCGCCACCGCGGACGAGGTGTTCGAGGCCACGAAGATCGACCCGTGGTTCATCGACCAGATCGTCCTCATCAACGAGGTCGCCGACGAGGTGCGTGCTGCGGAGACGCTCGACGCGGACACCCTGCGGTGGGCGAAGGAGCACGGCTTCAGCGACGCCCAGATCGCGTCCCTGCGCGGCATCTCCGAGCAGGAGGCGCGCGACGCCCGTCACGCGCTCGGCATCCGCCCGGTCTTCAAGACGGTGGACACCTGCGCCGGTGAGTTCCCGGCCCTCACGCCGTACCACTACTCGTCGTACGACGCCGAGACCGAGGTCGCCCCGAGCGACCGGAAGAAGGTCGTCATCCTCGGCTCCGGCCCGAACCGCATCGGTCAGGGCGTCGAGTTCGACTACTCGTGCGTGCACGCCTCGTTCGCACTGAGCGACGCCGGCTACGAGACGATCATGATCAACTGCAACCCCGAGACGGTCTCCACCGACTACGACACCTCGGACCGGCTCTACTTCGAGCCGCTCACCACCGAGGACGTCCTCGAGGTCATCGAGGCCGAGGCGGCCTCCGGTGAGCTCGTCGGCGTCGTCGTCCAGCTCGGCGGGCAGACCGCCCTCGGCCTGGCGAAGCCCCTCGAGGCCGTCGGCATCCCGATCCTCGGCACGACCCCGAGCGCGATCGACTCCGCCGAGGAGCGTGGCCAGTTCGCCGCGATCCTCGAGCAGGCCGGGCTGCTCGCACCGCGGAACGGCACGGCCCACGACCTCGCGAGCGCGACCGCGGTCGCCGAGGAGATCGGCTACCCGGTCCTCGTCCGCCCGTCCTTCGTGCTCGGCGGACGCGGCATGGAGATCGTCTACGACCCGGCCGCCCTGGCGGACTACTTCGACCGGATGGCCGACCAGGCGATCATCGGTCCGGACCTGCCGCTGCTGGTCGACCGGTTCCTCGACGACGCGGTGGAGATCGACGTCGACGCGCTCTTCGACGGCGAGCGGCTCTACGTCGGCGGCATCATGGAGCACATCGAGGAGGCCGGCATCCACTCCGGCGACTCGGCCTGCACCCTGCCGCCGGTCGGACTCGGCAAGGCGGAGATCCGCGGCGTGGTCGAGGCCACCGAGAAGATCGCCCGCGGCATCGGCGTGCAGGGCCTGCTGAACGTGCAGTTCGCGATCGGTGCGGGCGTGCTCTACGTCCTCGAGGCGAACCCGCGCGCCAGCCGCACGGTCCCGTTCGTGTCGAAGGCACTCGGCATCCCGCTCGCCAAGGCGGCCTCCCGCGTGATGACCGGCACCTCGATCGACGCGCTCGTCGCCGAGGGGATGCTGCCGGAGCGGGACGGCTCCTCGGTGCCGCCGCAGGCACCGGTCGCCGTCAAGGAGGCCGTGCTGCCCTTCCGCCGCTTCCGCACCCACGACGGCCAGGTCGTCGACTCGGTGCTCAGCCCCGAGATGCGCTCCACGGGCGAGGTGATGGGCATCGACCGCGACTTCCCGCGGGCGTTCCTCAAGTCGCAGGACGCCGCGTACGGCGGCCTGCCGACGAGCGGCACGGTCTTCGTGAGCGTCGCGGACACCGACAAGCGCCAGGTCGTCCTGCCCGTGCACCGCCTGCAGCAGCTCGGCTTCACGATCACCGCGACCGAGGGGACCGCCGAGGTCCTGCGCCGCAACGGCATCGAGGTCACCCTGGTCGGCAAGTACAGCGAGGGCGGTGAGAGCGTGGTCGACCTGCTCGCCCGCGACGCGGTCGACATCGTCATCAACACGCCCTCCGGCGCCGCCGGTCGTGCGGACGGCTACGAGATCCGTGCGGCCACGGTCGCCGCGGACAAGCCGCTCTTCACGACGATCGCGCAGCTCGGTGCGGCCGTCGCCGCGATCGAGACGATCGGCACCCCGCTCAGCGCCCGCAGCCTGCAGGACTACGCGCTCGAGCGCGCGACCTGGTGAGCGACGGACGGACGGGAGGCCCGGCCTCCTTCGGTGTCCGCCTCGCCGCCGCCGTGGGGGAGCGTTCTCCCCTGTGCGTCGGCATCGACCCCCACGCCGCCACCCTGGCGGCGTGGGGGCTCGGCCGCGACGAGCAGGGCCTCACCGCCTTCGGCGCGACCCTGGTCGACGCGGCCGCCGGCCGCGCCGCGATCGTGAAGCCGCAGATCGCCTTCTTCGAGGCGGCCGGGGTCCCCGGCTACCGCGCGCTCGACGCGACCCTGCGTCGGGCACGCGATGCGGGCCTCCTGGTCGTCGCCGACGTGAAGCGGGGCGACATCGGCTCGACCGGCGACGACTACGCGCTCGCGTGGCTCGACCGCGACGGGCCGTTCCGGGCGGACGCGATGACGGTCTCGCCGTACCTCGGGTACGGGTCCCTCGCCGGCACGGTCGACGTCGCCCGACGGAACGGTGCGGGCGTCTTCGTGCTCGCGGCGACGAGCAATCCGGAGGCGCGCGTGCTCCAGACGGCCGTGCTCGCCGAGGGGCCGCGTGCCGGACGGTCCGTCGCTGCCGGTATCGTCCTTGCTGTGGCAGACGACAACCGGACCGGCGGCGAGCAGCCGCTCGGGGACGTCGGGCTCGTGCTCGGCGCCACCCTCGACCTCGACGACTTCGGCATCGACGCGGGCGCCATCGGCAACGCGCCGGTGCTCGCCCCGGGCTTCGGTGCCCAGGGTGCCCGGATCGAGGACCTGCGCGCCCGGTACGGTGCGCGGGCCGAGCAGGTCCTGGTGAACGAGTCGCGCGGGTTGCTGACCGACGGCCCGGACGGGGTCGCCGCGCTGGTGCAGGACCGCGTGGACCGCATCCACGCCGCACTCGGGGCCGCCGCGTGACGGACCAGACGCCCACGGACCAGACGCCCGGCTCCGGGACCCCGGACCGCAGCGACCTGCCCGCGCACCGCAACCCGCCGGAGGTCGACCGCGTCGCCGCCGCCCGCGCGGCAGTCGCCGCTCGGCGCGCCCGTGCTGCCGTCAAGGCGCAGGTGGCGTCGGGGGAGCGCAGCGCCCTCGAGGTCGCTCGCGCCGCGTGGTCCGACGCGGACCTGCCCGCCGAGAAGTCGCTGCGCGTGCGCGATCTGCTCACGAGCATGTCCGGGATCGGCCCGGCGCGTGCCGAGGCCGTGATGGGGGAGCTCCGCATCGCCCCGTCGAAGCGGCTCGGCGGGCTCGGCACCCGGCAGCGCTCCGCCCTGGCCGACTGGCTCGCCGCCCGCGGCCGGAAGCGCGGTGCGTCGAAGCTCGTCGTGCTTGCCGGACCGACCGCCGTCGGCAAGGGCACCGTGAGCGCGCACATCCGCGAGCACTTCCCCGACGTGGACCTCAGCGTGTCGGCGACGACCCGGAAGCCCCGCCCGGGCGAGGTCGACGGCGTGCACTACTACTTCGTGGACGACGCCGAGTTCGACCGGATGATCCGGGACCGCGAGCTGCTCGAGTGGGCCGTGGTGCACAACTCCTACCGGTACGGCACGCCACGGCCGCCGATCGACCGCGCGCTCGACGCCGGCGACAAGGTGCTGCTCGAGATCGACCTGCAGGGTGCTCGGCAGGTCCGCGACGCCATGCCCGAGGCCGTGCTCGTGTTCCTGCTGCCGCCGACGTGGGAGGAACTCGTCCGACGGCTCATCGGACGCGGGACCGAGTCCGCCGAGGAACAGGCACGCCGACTCGAGACCGCGAAGGTCGAACTGGCCGCGCAGGACGAGTTCGACGTGCGCATCGTGAACTCGGATGTCGGCACCGCGGCACGCGAGGTCGTAGACTTGTTCTCTGCGCCCTGACACGGCGCACCCGCGCGCGCCTCCTCGGCGTCGCGCCCGCGCAGCCCGACCGCGGTCGGGCGGTCCGATCCGGTCGGACCCGCGCCCCACGCACCCGCAGCCGACAGGAGACACCATGGCCAACCCCCAGGGCATCATCGACCCGCCCATCGACGACCTGCTCGCCAAGGTGGAGTCGAAGTACGCGCTCGTCATCTTCGCCTCGAAGCGCGCCCGTCAGATCAACGACTACTACGCCGACCTGCACGAGGGGTCGCTGTTCGACAACGTCGGTCCGCTCGTCGACTCGACGATCGACGACAAGCCGCTGTCCGTCGCTCTGCACGAGATCAACGAGGACAAGCTGACCGTCACCAAGCAGCAGCAGCCCACCGACTGACCCCGGTGAGCGGCACCAACCTGCGCCTCTTCACGTCCGAGTCGGTGACGGAGGGGCACCCCGACAAGATCTGCGACCAGATCTCGGACACGATCCTCGACGCCCTGCTCGCGGTCGACCCGCACGCGCGCGTCGCCGTGGAGACGATGGTCACCACCGGGCTCGTGCACGTCGCGGGCGAGGTCACCACGTCCGGCTACGTCGAGATCCCGAAGCTGGTCCGCGACGTCATCACGGGCATCGGGTACAACTCGTCCGAGGTCTCCTTCGACGGCCGCACCTGCGGTGTCGAGGTGTCGATCGGCGCGCAGTCGCCGGACATCGCCCAGGGCGTCGACGAGTCGCTCGACAGCCGGTCCGGCGCGGGCATCGACGAGCTCGACCGCCAGGGCGCCGGCGACCAGGGCATCATGTTCGGCTTCGCGACGAACGAGACGCCCGAGTACATGCCCGTCGCGATCTGGCTCGCGCACCGCCTGGCGGAGCGGCTGGCCGAGGTCCGCAAGAGCGGGCAGCTCGACTTCCTCCGCCCGGACGGCAAGACCCAGGTCACCGTCGGCTACGACGGCGTCGTGCCGAAGACCGTCGAGACGGTGGTCCTCTCCACGCAGCACTCGCCCGCGGTCACGCTCGACGAGCTCACCGCGCAGATCACGGAGCACGTCATCCGTCCGGTGCTCGACCTGGTCGACCTCGACTCGTCGCACGTCGACGTGATCGTGAACCCGACCGGTCGCTTCGAGATCGGCGGCCCGCAGGGTGACGCCGGACTCACCGGACGCAAGGTCATCGTCGACACGTACGGCGGGGCCTCCCGCCACGGTGGCGGCGCGTTCAGCGGCAAGGACCCGTCGAAGGTCGACCGCTCGGCCGCCTACGCGCTCCGCTGGGTCGCGAAGAACGCCGTCGCCGCGGGGCTCGCGGACCGGCTCGAGGTCCAGGTCGCCTACGCGATCGGCCGCGCGAAGCCCGTCGGTCTGTACGTCGAGTCGTTCGGCACCGGACACGTCGACGACGCCACGATCGAGGCCGCCATCACCGAGGTGTTCGACCTGCGTCCCGCCGCGATCATCCGCGACCTCGACCTGCTCAAGCCCCGGTACGCCCAGACCGCGGCGTACGGCCACTTCGGCCGCGAGCTGCCGGGCTTCACCTGGGAGCAGCTCGACCGCGTCGAGGAGCTCCGCGCCGCAGCAGGACTCGTCACCGCCGCCGTCTAGGCGCCGTGTGACCACCGTCGCGCGCGTCGTCCTCGACTCGCCGCTCCCGCAGTTGGACCGTCTGTTCGACTACCGGGTGCCGGCCGAGCTCGAGGACGACTGCGTGCCGGGGGTCCGGGTCAAGGTGCCGCTGCGCACCGGCGCCCGGATGTCCGACGCGTACGTCGTCGAGGTCGTCTCCGAGGGAGACTGGCCGGGGGAGCTCAGTCCCGTCGAACAGGTCGTGTCACCGGTGCCCGTGCTGGCCCCGGAGATCTGGACGCTCGCGCGTGCCGTCGCCGACCGCGCCGCCGGTGTCGCCTCCGACGTGCTCCGGCTCGCCGTGCCGACCCGTCAGGTCCGTGCCGAGAAGGCCTGGCTCGCCCGCGACACCTCGTGGTCACCGCCGATAGTCGAGCCGACCCCGGTGACGGGCTACGCCGAGGGCGTCCTGGAGGCCCTGCTCGCCGACCACGGACGGGCTGCGGTCGACGCCGTGCCCCACCCGGTCGACCTCGGGACCGTCGACGACCCCGTGTGGGTGCCCGGTTGGGCCGCGACGCTCGCACAGGCGGCGTCGCACGTCGTCGCCCGCGAGCAGTCGGCCGTGCTCGCGGTCCCGGACTTCCGCGACGTCACGGACCTCGAACGCGCGCTCCTCGCCGTGCTCCCGCCGGAGCGCGTCGTCCGGTTCGACGCCAAGCAGACGAACGGGCAGCGTGCGAAGGCGCTGCTGCAGGCGCGGACGCACGCCGTCGTGGCCATCGGCAACCGGACCGCGGCGTTCGCACCGGCGTCCGAGCTCGGGCTCGTGGCGATGTGGGACGACGGCGACGCGTCCTTCGTCGAGCCGCGGGCCCCGTACGTGCACACGCGCGACGTCGCCCTCGTGCGGACCGCGCAGTCCGGCGCCGCACTCCTCTTCGTCGCGCACGCCAGGTCGACCGACGTCCAGCGGCTCGTCGAGCTGCACTGGCTCCAGGAGCTCGCGCCGTACCGGGTACCGACGCCGAAGGTGATCCCGACCGCGCAGCAGGCGGGGGCCGAGGGCTTCGCGGCCCAGGCCCGCATCCCCAGCACGGCGTGGCGCGCCGCGCGGGAGGCCAGCCAGCACGGGCCCGTCCTCGTGCAGGTCGCCAACCCGGGCTTCGGCACCGGGCTGGTCTGCGCCGACTGCGGGGAACGCGCGCACTGCCGCGTGTGTGGCGGCCCCCTGGGGAGCCCGCACCGGAACGCGACCCCGCAGTGCCGGTTCTGCGGTGCCCTCGCCGTGGGGTTCCGGTGCCCGACGTGCGGCGGTGGGCGGCTCAAGCCCGTCGGGCAGGGGGCCCAGCGGACCGCCGACGAGCTCGGCCGGGCGTTCCCCGGCACCCGGATCGTGGTGGCGGACGGTTCCCGACCGCTCGACGAGGTCCCCGCCCGCCCCGCGGTCGTCGTCGCCACACGCGGCGCGGAGCCGAGCGCGCCGGGCGGGTACGCGTGCGTACTGCTGCTCGACGGCGAACGGCTCCTGGCCCGCGAGGGCCTCCGGGTGCAGGAGGACGTGCTCCGCTTCTGGACGAACGCCGCCGCGAAGGGCGCACCCGGCGCCGAGGTGTACCTCGTCGGCATCGGCGGCAAGCTCGCCACGGCGATGGCCCTCTGGCGGCTCGACGGGCCGGCGCACGACGAGCTCGTCGACCGACGGGCCCTGCACTTCCCGCCGGCCGTCCGGGTGGCGACGCTCACCGGTACGGACGAGGCGGTGACCGAGGCGGTCGAGGCCCTCGGTGACGCGGTGGTCGGGGCGGTGCTCGGGCCGGTTCCGGTACCCGACGACCCGGTGCCCGGGACGGTCCGTGCGATCGTGCGCTTCGCCTACGCGCACGGGGCCGAGGTCGCGGCGACGCTCAAGGCCGAGGTCATCCGTCGTTCGTCGACGCGCCGGGTGCTCCCGGGCGGCAACCGACGTCGCGCGGCGCCGACCCTGCGCGTGCGACTCGACGACGCCGAGCCGTTCACCGAGGTCTGACCCGCCGCGGACGCGCCCACGGAGTCGAGGTGCCGCGACGCGCCGGGCGCGCACCGAGCCTCCCGTCCGTCCGGACGGTGTGCCAGGCTGGTCGGTGGTGGCCACGAGCCGCCGCCGACCACACCACACGCACGACGAAGTGACGAGGTGACGCCGATGCGGGCGCTCTGGAAGCCGGACGCCGGTCCGGGACTGATCATGACCGACCGGCCGGTGCCGGTCCCGACCGAGGACGAGGTCCTCGTCCGCGTGCTGCGGACCGGGATCTGCGGGACCGACCTGCACATCGAGCGGTGGGACGACTGGGCCGCATCGGCCGTGACCGCACCGCTCGTGCCCGGCCACGAGTTCTCCGGCGAGGTCGTCGAGGTCGGCGCCGCCGTGCGCGACGTCGCCGTCGGCGACCTCGTGTCCGGCGAGGGGCACGTCGTCTGCGGCACCTGCCGGAACTGTCGCGCCGGGCGTCGGCAGATGTGCATCCGCACGAAGGGCCTCGGCGTGCAGCGCGACGGCGCGTTCGCGGAGTACCTGACGCTGCCGGGCACGAACGTGTGGGTCCACCACGGTCCCGTCGAACCCGAGGTGGGCGCACTCTTCGACCCGCTCGGCAACGCGGTGCACACCGCGCTCGCGTTCCCCCTGGTCGGCGAGGACGTGCTGGTCACCGGGTGCGGACCGATCGGCCTCATGGCGATCGCGGTGGCCCGACACGCCGGTGCGCGGTTCGTCGTCGGGACGGACGTCAGCACGGAGCGGCTGCGCCTCGCGGAGGGCATGGGCGCCGACCTCGGGGTGGACGTGCGTCACGACGGGGCGGCCACGGTCCGTGCGGCTCAGGAGCGGCTCGGCATGCGCGAGGGCTTCGACGTCGGCTTCGAGATGTCCGGCGCCCCGACCGCACTGCCCGCGATGGTCGAGAACATGAACCACGGGGGGCGGATCGCGATGCTCGGGCTGCCGAGCGGCCCGATCGCGGTGGACTGGGCCAAGGTCGTCACGCACATGCTCACGGTGAAGGGCATCTACGGCCGTGAGATGTACGAGACGTGGCAGGCGATGAGCTCGATGCTCGCCACGAGTGCGGTCCTGCGCGAGCGCATCGGCTCGATCGTGTCGGCGTGCCACCCGGCGCGCGACTGGGAGACAGCGTTCGCCGCGGCGGCGAGCGCGGACGGCGGCAAGGTCGTCATCGACTGGACGGAGACCTGATGTACGGCGCGATCAAGGACCACCTGGCGACGGAGCTCGCCGGGATCGAGGCCGCGGGGCTGACGAAGCGCGAGCGCGGCATCGCCGGTCCGCAGCGTGCGGCGATCGCGGCGGACGGCACCGACCTGCTCAACTTCTGTGCGAACAACTACCTCGGGCTCGGGGACTCGACCGACCTCGTCGACGCGGCGAAGGACGCCCTCGACCGCTGGGGCTACGGGGTGGCGAGCGTGCGGTTCATCTGCGGCACGCAGGACCTGCACCTCGACCTCGAGCGTCGGGTCGCCGGCTTCCTCGGCACCGAGGCCGCGATCCTGTACTCGTCGTGCTTCGACGCGAACGGTGGGCTGTTCGAGGTGCTGCTCGGCCCGGAGGACGCGATCATCTCCGACGAACTCAACCACGCGTCGATCATCGACGGCATCCGGCTCTCGAAGGCGCAGCGGTTCCGGTACCGCAACCGCGACACGGCCGACCTGGAGGCGCAGCTCGCCGCCGCATCGTCGGCCCGGTTCCGCGCGGTGGTCACCGACGGCGTCTTCTCCATGGACGGCTCGATCGCGCCGCTCGCCGAGATCTGCGACCTCGCCGAGCGGTACGACGCACTCGTCATCGTCGACGACTCGCACGCCGTCGGGTTCGTCGGCGAGCACGGGCGGGGCACCCCCGAGCTGTGCGGCGTCGCGGACCGCGTCGACGTCTACACCGGCACGTTCGGCAAGGCGCTCGGCGGGGCGTCCGGCGGGTACGTGGCCTCGCGCCGGGAGATCGTCGACCTGCTGCGGCAGCGCTCACGCCCGTACCTGTTCTCGAACTCGCTCGCGCCGGTGATCGCGGCGGGGACCGTCGCGGCGCTCGACCTCGTCGAACGGTCGGACGACGCCCGCGCCCGGCTCGCAGCCAACGCCAGGACGTTCCGGACGCTCATGTCGGACGCGGGCTTCGAGCTGCTGCCGGGGGAGCACCCGATCGTGCCCGTGATGTTCCACGAGGCCGGCCGCACCGCGCGGATCGCGGACGAGATGCAGGCGCGGGGCGTCTACGTGACGGCGTTCAGCTACCCGGTGGTGCCGCAGGGGAGAGCCCGGATCCGGGTGCAGCTCTCCGCGGCGCACACCGAGGAGCAGGTGCGCCGCTGCGTGGACGCCTTCGTCGGGGCCCGCGCCGCCGTCGACGCCTGACGACCTCCCGCGGAACGCAACGACGGCGGCCGCTCGCAGGGGAGTACCGCTGCGAGGAGCCGCCGACGTTGCGTGTTGCGGGTTCGGCCCCGGGTCAGGCGCCGACCGGACGGCGGCGCTCCCGCGGGAAGACGACGCCGAGCGCGACCATGCCGATCGCGAGCACCAGGTGCAGCCAGTTGTCCGCCCAGTTGAGCGGGACGAAGTTCGCGCCGGACATCGTGCCCGCCGTGAACAGGCCGTAGACCCACAGCACGAAGTAGACGACGCCGCCGATCACGAGGTACATCCGCGACCCCGTCGCCCGGTTCGCCGCGAGGAGGCCGACGACGCCGAACAGCAGGTGCACGATGTTGTGCAGGACCGACACCTGGAAGATCCCGAGCAGCATCGCCATCGAGTGGTGCCCGGCACCGCCGAGGTCGCCGGAGGTCAGCCCCGGCACGAACCCGGCGATCCCGACGAGCAGGAACACGATGCCGACGACGAGCGCGACCTTCTGGATCGACGAGCCGGCGTAGCGGTTGGTGGAGGTGGTGACGTCACTCATGGTCCGGACGTTACCCAGCCCGCTCGCAGTCCGTTCCCGGCCGGCAGCGTCCCGCGCGCGTCGGACACCGTCGGCCGTGGGACGATGGACCCCATGCGTCTCGTCGTCGCCGGCAGCCCCGCTGCGGCCGTCCCCACCCTCCGACGTCTCGCCGCCTCCGACCACGAGATCGCGGCCGTCCTCACCCGACCCCCGACACCCCAGGGTCGGAAGCGTGTCCTCACGCCGACCCCGGTGGCGCAGGTCGCCGAGGAGCTCGGACTGCCCGTCATCGAGGCCACCCGGGTGGACGACGCCGTCACCGCGCAGCTGGTCGAACTGCAGGCCGACCTCGGCGTCATCGTCGCGTACGGTGCGCTCCTCCGTCGTCCCGCCCTGGACGCTCCACGTCTCGGCTGGGTCAACCTGCACTTCTCCGAGCTGCCGGCGTACCGCGGCGCCGCACCCGTCCAGCGTGCCGTGATGGCGGGCGACACCCGGACCGCCGCGACCGTCTTCCAGCTCGTCGAGGCGCTCGACGCCGGTCCCGTGTACGCCGCCGACCCGTTCACGATCGACCCGGACGCCACCAGCGGCGACGTCCTCGCCGCGATGGCCGAGACCGGAGCGGACACCGTCCTGCGGGTGGTCGACGCCCTGGCCGACGGCAGCGCGGTCGCCACCGAGCAGTCCGGGACGGTGACCCTCGCCCCGAAGCCGACCGCCGACGACGCGCACGTCGCCTTCACGGAGCCGGCCGTGGCCGTCCGTGCCCGCGTCCGCGGTGTGACGCCCGAGCCCGGCGCGTTCGCCCACCTCGGCGAGACGCGGGTGAAGCTGCTCCGCAGCGCGCTCCTGCCGGGAGGCGCGGCCTCCTCCGCCCCGCACCTCGCGCCCGGTGCGCTCGCACTGGTCGACGGACGACTCCTCGTCGGCACGGCCGACGTCCCGCTCGTGCTCACCGAGGTCCAGCCCGCCGGCAAGAAGGCGATGGACGGCGCCGCGTGGGCACGCGGCCTCGGCTCGCTCGAGGGCGTGGTGCTCTCGTGAGCGCGGCGCAGCAGTCCTCCCGGCAGTCGCGCGGCGACCGACGCCCCCGTCCGACCAGCGCCAGGCGGGTCGCGTTCGACGTGCTCCGCGCGGTGCAGGTCGACGACGCCTACGCCAACCTGCTCCTGCCCACGCGCATCCGTCGCGCCGGTCTGTCCGCCCGCGACGCCGCCTTCGCCACCGAGCTCACCTACGGGTCGATCCGCATGCTCGGCCGCTACGACGCGATCGTCGGGGTCGCATCCGGTCGCCGGGTCGACAACATCGAGTCCGACGTGCTCGACGTGATGCGCCTCGGCGTGCACCAGCTGCTCGGCATGCGCACACCAACGCACGCGGCGGTCTCGGCGACCGTGGAGCTCGCACGCGAGGTCGGCGCCCGCCGGGCCACCGGCTTCGTCAACGCGGTCCTGCGCAAGGTCGCCGCGAAGACCGACGACGAGTGGGACGCCCTGGTCACCGAGGGTCGGAGCGGCGACGCGCTGCTGGCCACCCGCTGGTCGCACCCGTCGTGGGTGGTCGCCGCACTCCGTGACGCCCTGGCGGCCGAGCGGTCGCGGGACGAGCTCGCCGCCCTGCTCGCGGCCGACAACGTCGCGCCCCGCGTGCAGCTCGTCGCGCTGCCCGGGCTCGCCACCGACGAGGACGTCCGCACCGCGACGGCGACCGCTGCCGAGGACGGATCCGGAGCGGACGGCGGGGCCGAAGCCGACGGCGGGGACGGAGCCGACGGCGGGGACGGAGCCGACGAGCAGCCCCGCACCGACGACGGAGCCGGAGCCGACGACGAGACCGGCACCGCGCCTCCCGGCCGGGTCGCCGGGGCCGACGCCGGCCCGGTGTCCCCGGTCGGCATCCGCGGGACGACCGGCGACCCCGCACGGGTCCCCGGCGTCGCCGCCGGTCGGCTCCGGGTGCAGGACGAGGGGTCGCAGCTCGCGGCCCTCGCCCTCACGCGGTCGTCCGCCGTCCGTCCGGGGGAGCGGTGGCTCGACATGTGCGCCGGGCCCGGGGGCAAGGCCGCGCTCCTCGCCGCCGAGGCCGCCCAGGGCGGAGCGTCCCTGGTCGCCAACGAGCTCGTGCCCGCCCGCGCCGGACTCGTGCGCAGGGCCCTGTCCACCGTGGCGGGTGACGACACCGTCACGGTCGTCGAGGGCGACGGACGGCGCTTCGGCAAGCCGGGCGACGAGCTGTTCGACCGGATCCTGCTCGATGCTCCGTGCACGGGCCTCGGCGCGCTCCGTCGGCGTCCCGAGGCGCGGTGGCGCAAGCAGCCCGAGGACGTCCCCGAGCTCGCGGCGCTGCAGGCCGAGCTGCTCGATGCGGCGGTCCGTGCACTCGCCCCGGGTGGCACGCTCGCGTACGTGACGTGCTCGCCGCACCTGGCCGAGACGCGCGGGCAGGTCGACGCGCTGCTCGAGCGGCACGGCGACGTGCTCGAACAGCTCGACACCGCCGGCGTGGTCCGGTCGGTGGCGGCCCGGGACCCGCAGGTCGCCGACGGTCCGACGGCGCAGCTCTGGCCGCACCGGACCGGCACCGACGCGATGTTCGTCGCACTCTTCCGTCGTCGCCCCTGACCCCTCCCGCAACACGCAACCTCGGCGTCTGCTCGCGGGTTGTCGGCCCAGGAACGATCTGATATGTTGGAGGAACACGACCGGTTCCGCCTGCGAGAGCAGGTCCAGGGCCGGTCCTCTTCGTTCTCGGCCCGGGGGAGGCCCGCTGTGGAACCCAAGCCGTTCCGGCCGTACCGAGAGCAGGTGGCACTCCTGCGAGGACGTGGGATGCACGTGCCCGACGAGGACGCCGCCGTCCGCGAACTGCGCCTCGTCAACTACTACCGGCTGAGTGGCTACTGGTACGCGTTCCGCGAGACCACGGGCGGTGCGCGGGGTGATCGCTTCCGCCCGGGGACCCACCTCGAGGACGTCCTCGCGCTCCACCGTTTCGACGAGCGTCTGCGGACGACGGTGTTCGACGCCCTCGCTCCGGTCGAGCTCGCACTGAGAGCCGCGCTGGGGCACGCACTCGGGCGGCTCCACCCGAGCGCCCATCTGCGTCCCGATCTGCTCGGTCCGCTGGCACGCGCCGGCGACGGCCACCGCAACTGGCTGGAGCGGCACCGCGGTGAGGTCGCCAGGAGCCGGGAGGAGTTCGTCGAGCACCACCGGTCCGGGTACGGGGGAGTCCTGCCGGTGTGGGCCGCGGTCGAGGTGATGGACTGGGGGACGGTCTCGAGGCTGCTCGGCTTCGCGCCGCCGAGCGTCCAGACCGAGGTGAGCGGACGGTTCGGTCTCCGAGCACCGCAGCTGACCTCGTGGTTGCGCGCGCTCAACGTGGTGCGCAACGCATGTGCCCACCACGGACGCCTGTTCAACCGCGCGTACGCCATCCGACCGAAGCTGCCCCCGGTCGGCGCCGACCCTTCGTTGGACACCGCACGCGCATCGATGAACCGCACGTACGGGCAGCTCACCCTGGTGCAGTACCTCCGTGTCCGGAGCGGACTGGGGACCGCGACGCAGCTCACCGGTGTCCTGCGCGAGTTCCCGACCGTGCCGCTCGTCCCGTTCTCCGACACGGGAGCCCCGCTGGAGTGGGAGACCGCCGTCTGGACGGGCAGCGGCGCTCGGTAGGGTTGCCGGGTGACGATCCGCATCTCGCCGAGCATCCTGTCCGCCGACTTCGCCAACCTCGAGCGGGAGCTGCACCGCATCGAGAGCGCCGACATGGTGCACGTCGACGTGATGGACAACCACTTCGTGCCGAACCTCACCCTGGGCCTGCCGATCGTGCAGCGCCTGCAGGACGTCTCGCCGGTGCCGCTCGACGTGCACCTCATGATCACCGACGCCGACACCCAGGCGCCGAAGTACGCCGAGACCGGTGCCTCGAGCGTCACGTTCCACCTCGAGGCCGCCGACGACCCGGTGGCGACCGCCGCGGCGATCCGGTCGAACGGTGCCCGCGCCGCCGTCGCCGTGAAGCCCGGCACCCCGATCACGCAGGTGCTCCACCACCTCGACGCGTACGACATGATCCTGCTCATGACCGTCGAGCCCGGGTTCGGCGGGCAGTCGTTCATGCCCTCCGTCATGCCGAAGCTCGCCGACGCCCGTGGCGCAGTCGACGCCTCGGGGCTCGACGTCTGGCTCGAGGTCGACGGCGGCATCGCGGTCGACACCGTGCCCGAGGCGGTCCGCAGCGGCGCCGACACGCTCGTCGCCGGATCCGCCGTCTACGGCGGTGAGCCCGCGCAGCGCATCGCCGACCTGCGCGAGGCGGCTGCGGCGGCACGCGCGTGACCGCCCAGGTGGGCGGCGCGTCGGGGGCGACCGGCGCCTCCCGTCCGGACGGTGCGTCCGGTGCAGCCGCGCAGGACGGTAGCCTGGTCCCCGTGAAGACGTTCGACGACCTGTTCGCGGAGCTGACCGAGAAGGCGCGCACGCGCCCCGAGGGCTCCGGCACCGTCGCCGAACTGGACGCCGGCGTGCACCAGATCGGCAAGAAGATCGTGGAGGAGGCCGCCGAGGTCTGGATGGCGGCTGAGTACGAGGGCGACGAGCGCACCTCGGAGGAGATCTCGCAGCTGATCTACCACCTCCAGGTGCTCATGGTCGCGAAGGGGCTCACCCCGGCGGACGTCTGGCGACATCTGTAGGAACGCGTGTCGCGCTCACCGAGCGCCACCGCGACCCGCAGCCGTCCCGACCTCCAGCAGAAAGCAGACCACCTGATGCTCCGCATCGCCGTGCCCAACAAGGGTTCGCTGTCCGAGACCGCCTCCGAGATGCTCAAGGAGGCCGGGTACGCCGGTCGCCGCGACCCGAAGGCGCTCCACCTGCTCGACGAGCGCAACGGTGTCGAGTTCTTCTTCCTCCGTCCGCGCGACATCGCGACGTACGTCGGCTCCGGCGCACTCGACGTCGGCATCACCGGCCGCGACCTGTTGCTCGACTCCGGGTCGGCGGCGCACGAGGTCGACGCGCTCGGGTTCGCCGACTCGACCTTCCGGTTCGCCGGGACGCCCGGCCGGTTCACCGAGCTGCAGGACCTCGACGGCGTCCGCGTCGCGACGAGCTACCCGGGACTCGTGGGCGAGTTCCTCGCCCGGCACGGGGTGACCGCGACCCTCGTGAAGCTCGACGGCGCCGTCGAGAGCGCCGTGCGCCTCGGTGTCGCGGACGCCGTGGCCGACGTCGTCTCGACCGGCAGCACGCTCCGTGCCGCCGGGCTCGAGATCTTCGGTCCGGTGATCCTCGAGTCGACCGCGCTGCTCATCTCCAACGACGAGCGCATCCCGGGCATCGACGTCCTGCGTCGCCGCCTGCAGGGCGTGCTCGTCGCCCGCGGCTACGTCATGCTCGACTACGACATCCCGACCGACCTGCTGGAGCAGGCCACCGCGGTGGCGTCGGGCATCGAGTCGCCGACGGTCTCCCCGCTGCACGACCGCGACTGGTCGGCCGTCCGCGTGATGATCCCGCGCGAGGACGCGAACCTCATCATGGACGCGCTGTACGACCTCGGTGCGCGCGCCATCCTGGTCAGCCCGATCCACGCCGCACGCCTGTGAACGACGCGGTGCGAGCCGACGTGACCGGACCCGACAGCGGCGCGGCCGGTGTCGCCGGTGGCGTCTCGGTCCGGGTCATCCCGTGCCTCGACGTGTCCGGCGGTCGCGTCGTCAAGGGCGTCAACTTCCTCGACCTGCAGGACGCTGGGGACCCGGTCGAGCTCGCGGCCCGCTACTACGAGCAGGGTGCCGACGAGCTGACCTTCCTCGACGTCGGTGCCACGGTCGAGAACCGCGCGACCATGTTCGAGACGGTGACGCGCACGGCGGAGCAGGTCTTCATCCCGCTCACCGTCGGCGGTGGCGTCCGGAGCGTCGACGACGTCTCCCGCCTGCAGCAGTGCGGCGCGGACAAGATCGGCGTCAACAGCGCGGCGATCGCGCGGCCGGAGCTCGTGAGCGAGATCGCCGACCGCTTCGGCGCGCAGGCGGTGGTGCTGTCGCTCGACGTCAAGCGCTCGGACCGGATGCCCTCCGGTTTCGTCGTCACGACCCACGGCGGACGGACCGAGTCCGACCTCGACGCGATCGCGTGGGCACGCGAGGGCGTCGAGCGCGGCGCGGGCGAGCTGCTCGTCAACTCGATCGACGCGGACGGCACGAAGCACGGCTTCGACCTCGAGCTCATCGCCGCGGTGCGTGCGGTGTCGTCGGTCCCGGTCATCGGCTCGGGAGGCGCCGGTCGCCTCGAGCACTTCGCCCCGGCCGTCGAGGCGGGCGCGGACGCCGTGCTCGCTGCCAGCGTCTTCCACCGGGGCGAGATGACCATCGGGGACGTCAAGGCGGCGCTGCGCGCCGCCGGCCAGCCCGTCCGCTGACACCCCGTCCGCCGACACCCCGCCGTAGGCTAGGAGTCTCATGACCGACAGCACCAGCACCAGCACGGAAGCGGTCCTCGACCGCGCACGGTTCGGTGCGGACGGCCTGCTCCCCGCAGTCGTGCAGGAGGAGTCCTCGAAGGACGTCCTCATGCTCGGCTGGATGGACCGCGAAGCCCTCCGCCGCACCCTGACCGAGGGCCGCGTGACCTTCTGGTCGCGCTCCCGACAGGAGTACTGGCGCAAGGGCGACACGTCCGGGCACGCGCAGTACGTCCGGGCTGCCGCACTCGACTGCGACGACGACACGCTGCTCGTCACCGTGCAGCAGGTCGGGGCCGCCTGCCACACCGGTGCGCACAGCTGCTTCGAGGTCGACCCGCTCGAGCCCGTGACCGCGACCGCGCCGGTGCAGGCCGCGCCGGCGCAGGCCGGGACGGACGCGACTGACCCGACGTCGGCGACCACGACCGCGGAGGCGATCCGATGACCGGCGCGAGCCGCGCGGAGGAGCCGCGCACGACCTCCCGGCAGGCCTTCGACGACCTGCTCGACGGCCACCGCGTCGTCCCCGTCGTCCGCGCGCTCTACGCCGACAGCGAGACGCCGGTCGGTGTGTACCGCAAGCTGGCGGACGGTCGCCCCGGTTCGTTCCTGCTCGAGTCCGCCGGCCAGGGCGGCCTGTGGTCGCGCTGGTCCTTCGTCGGCGTCCGGAGCTTCGGCGTCCTGACCCAGGACGGCGACCGGGCGTCCTGGATCGACACCGGCATCCCGGCGTCGCGGGCCGTCGGCTCGCTCGACGGCGCCCCCCTCGACGTCCTCGCCCGCCTGCACGACCGGTGGGCGACGCCCCGCGTTCCCGGCACCCCGCCCCTGGTCGGCGGCACGGTCGGGTTCATCGGGTGGGAGGCCGTGCGGCAGCTCGAGCACCTGCCGAACGTGCCCGCGGCCGACTTCGAGGTGCCCGGGCAGGCCCTCGCCTTCGTGTCCGAGCTCGCGGCGCTCGACCACCGCACCGGCCTCGTGCTCCTCGTCGCGAGCGTCCTCAACGACGGCACCGACGACCCGGACACGATGTGGTCCGACGCGCAGTCCCGGCTCGACCGGATGCAGGCGGACCTGGTGCAGCCGAGCGCGGCGACGGTCGCCGAGGCGTTCGAGATCGCCGAGCCGACCCCGCGCCACCGGACGTCGCCGGAGGACTACATGGCCGCGGTCGAGCGGTCCAAGGACTTCATCCGCGACGGTGACGTCTTCCAGGTCGTCGTCTCGCAGCGGTTCGACCACGACGTCACCGCCGACCCGCTCGACGTCTACCGGGTGCTCCGGACACTGAACCCGAGCCCGTACATGTACTTCCTCGCGCTGGCGGACAGCGCCGACGAGCGCTTCTGGATCGTCGGCGCCTCGCCCGAGGCCCTGGTCAAGGTGCAGGACGGGCGGGCGATCACCCACCCGATCGCCGGCTCGCGCCCACGCGGCGCGAGCCCGGTCGAGGACGTCCGCCTGGGTGACGAGCTGTTCGCCGACCCGAAGGAGCGCGCCGAGCACCTCATGCTGGTCGACCTCGCCCGGAACGACCTGCAGAAGGTGTGCGAGCCGGGGACCGTCGCGGTGACCGAGTTCATGACCGTCGAGCGCTTCAGCCACATCATGCACCTGGTGTCGAGCGTCGAGGGATCGGTCCGACCGGGGGCGTCGGCGATCGACGTCTTCCGCGCGACCTTCCCGGCCGGCACCCTGTCGGGGGCACCGAAGCCGCGTGCGCTCGAGATCATCGACGAGCTGGAACCGGCGAAGCGCGGAGCGTACGCGGGCGTGGTCGGCTACTTCGACTTCGCCGGCGACGCCGACCTGGCGATCGCCATCCGTACGGCGCTCATCAAGGACGGGGTCGCACGCGTGCAGGCCGGTGCCGGCCTGGTCGCCGACTCCGACCCGCGCACCGAGCACGAGGAGGCCGTGAACAAGGCGGCCGCCCCGCTGCGCGCGGTCGCGACCGCGAACCGGATGCGCGAGGTGCGCGCGTGACGGCCCGGCGCTCCCGCCCGCTCGTCGTCGTCGCCGGCCTCGCGGTCGCCGGCATCGTGATGCTGTCGTGGACCCAGACGTGGTTCACGGTGCACCTGCACGCCGGCACCGCGGTGGTGCCGCGCGTGGTGGCGGACGGTGCCGCGGTCGTCCCGCAGTACACGGCGCTCGCGATCGCGAGCCTGGCGCTGTTCCTCGCGCTGACGATCGCCGGCCGTGTGCTGCGCGTCGTGCTCGCGGCCGTCGAGGTGCTGCTCGGCATCGCCGTCGTGGCGACCGGCATCGGCGCCCTGGCGGACCCCGTCGCGGCGTCGAAGGGCGCGGTGGGCGAGGTCGCGGGCGTCAGCGACACCGGCGCGGTGCGCCAGGTCGTCGACCGGGTCGACGTCACCGCGTGGCCCGCCGTCGGCATCGCGGGTGGCGTGCTCGCCGTGGTGCTCGGGATCGTCGTGTTCGTGGTGCAGCGGCAGTGGCCCGGGCCGACCCGGAAGTACGCCGCGGCGACCGCCGGGGCCGCCGCCGACGCCCGTGCGGCCGCCCCGACCCAACGCGACGCGATCACCGACTGGGACGACCTCAGCGCGGGTGACGACCCGACCGCCGGGGACGGTGCGGTGGGGGAACCGCCCACGACCGACACGGTAGGATCGGATCGGCGCCGATCGGACGACGGCGCCGGAGCAGAACGAGGAGCACCGTGAGCAACACTGAGCCCGCAGAACTCGGCGAAGGCCACTCGCCCGCCGCCTGGACCGCCGTCGTGATCATGCTGATCGGCTTCGCGGCAGGCACGCTGTTCTTCTGGTTCGACCTGGCGTGGGGCGTCTGGGCGTCCGCCGTCGTCGTGGTGATCGGCCTCGTCGTCGGCGCCGTGATGGCGAAGGCCGGCTACGGCGTCAACGGTCCGAAGTACGTCGCCAAGCACCACGCGGAGTAGTCCCGTGCCGAACGTGCTCGAGACCCTCGTCGCGGGCGCGCTCGAGGACGCCGCCGCCCGTCGTGTCGACCGTCCGCTCTCGGACGTCGAGCGCGACCTGGACCGGGTGGCGTCGCCGCTCGACGCCCTCGACTTCCTGTCGCCCGGCGACCGCGTGAAGATCCTCGCCGAGGTCAAGCGTGCGAGCCCGTCGCGCGGCTCCATGGCGCCCATCGAGGACCCGGCCGCCCTCGCCGCCGACTACGAGCGTGGCGGAGCGTCGACGATCAGCGTGCTCACCGAGGGGCGGAAGTTCCTCGGCAGCCTCGCCGACCTCGAGGCGGTGAAGGCGCGCGTGTCGCTGCCGGTGCTCCGCAAGGACTTCATCGCCGACCCGTACCAGGTGCTCGAGGCCCGTGCGGCCGGTGCCGACCTGGTGCTGCTGATCGTGGCGGCGCTGGAGCAGCGACAGCTCGTCGAACTGCACGAGCTCGCCGAGCAGCTCGGCATGCGCGTGCTCGTCGAGGCCCACTCCGGTGACGAGGTCTCCCGTGGCCTCGACGCCGGCGCGCGGATCCTCGGCGTCAACGCCCGCGACCTCACCGACTTCTCGCTGGACCGCGACCTCTTCGGCTCCCTCGCCGACCGCATCCCCGACGGGGTCGTGCGCGTCGCCGAGTCGGCCGTCGCCGGGCCCGCCGACGTCGCCCACTACCGCGCAGCGGGTGCCGACGTCGTCCTGGTGGGGGAGGCGCTCGTCACGGGCGCGGACCCCGCCACCACCCTCGCGTCGTTCATCGCCGCGGCGGACGGCTCCGGCCGCCCGCGCGCCTGACCGACACCGTCCCACCGGTCGCCCCGCACACCGGGGCGTCCGAACACCCCGGGAGACCCACCGTGACCTCACTCCGTGACCTGCAGGGCCCGTACTTCGGCGACTTCGGCGGACGCTTCGTCCCCGAGTCGCTCGTGCTCGCGCTCGACGAGCTCGAGACCGCCTTCCGCGCGGCCTGGGCGGACCCGGCGTTCCGCGAGGAGCTCGACACGCTCCAGCGCGAGTACACCGGCCGCCCGTCGATCATCACCGAGGCGCCGCGGTTCGCGAAGCACGCCGGTGGTGCCCGGATCATCCTCAAGCGCGAGGACCTCAACCACACCGGTTCGCACAAGATCAACAACGTGCTCGGTCAGGCCCTCGTCGCGAAGCGGCTCGGCAAGACCCGGCTCATCGCCGAGACGGGAGCCGGGCAGCACGGCGTCGCGACGGCCACCGCCGCTGCGCTCTTCGGGATGGACTGCGTCGTGTACATGGGCGCCGTCGACACCGAGCGCCAGGCACTGAACGTGGCGCGGATGCGGCTGCTCGGCGCCGAGGTGATCCCGGTCGAGACGGGGTCGCGCACGCTGAAGGACGCCATCAACGACGCGCTGCGCGACTGGGTGGCGAACGTCGACTCGACGCACTACCTGCTCGGCACCGTCGCGGGGCCGCACCCGTTCCCGGAGATGGTCCGCGAGTTCCACAAGGTGATCGGCGAAGAGGCCCGACAGCAGGTCCTCGACCGCATCGGTCGCCTGCCGGACGCCGTCGCCGCGTGCGTCGGCGGCGGCTCGAACGCGATGGGCATCTTCGAGGCCTTCCTCGACGACGAGTCGGTCCGGTTGCACGGCTTCGAGGCCGGCGGCGACGGCATCGAGACGGGGCGGCACGCCGCGAGCATCTCGCTCGGGCGCACCGGTGTCCTCCAGGGCACGATGTCGTACCTCATGCAGGACGAGGACGGCCAGACCATCGAGAGCCACAGCATCTCGGCGGGCCTCGACTACCCGAGCGTCGGTCCCGAGCACGCCTACCTGGCCTCGATCGGCCGCGCGCAGTACTCGCCGATCACCGACGCCGAGGCGATGGAGGCCTTCCGCCTGCTCGGCCGGACCGAGGGCATCCTGCCGGCCATCGAGTCGGCGCACGCGCTCGCAGGGGCGATCAAGCTGGGCAAGGAGCTCGGCCCCGACGGCGTCGTGCTGGTGTCCCTGTCCGGACGTGGTGACAAGGACGTCGCGTCCGCCAGTCGCTACTTCGGCATCCTCGACGAGAACGCGGTGCAGCTGTGACGAACCCCGGTCCCTCCACCTCGGTCGCGACGACGATCGACACCGCCAACGCCGAGCGCGCCGGAGCCGTCGTCGGGTACCTGCCCGCCGGCTTCCCCGACCTGCAGACGAGCGTGGACGCGGCGGTCGCCCTCGCCGAGAACGGCGTCGACGTCATCGAGCTCGGCCTGCCGTACTCCGACCCGGTGATGGACGGTCCGGTGATCCAGCGCGCCGCGGAGGAGAGCCTGGCGAACGGCTTCCGTGTCGCGCAGGTCTTCGACGCCGTCGACCAGATCACGAGCCGTGTCGACGTGCCCGTGCTCGTCATGACCTACTGGAACCCGGTGCTCCGGTACGGGGTCGACCGGTTCGCCGACGACCTCGTCGCGGCCGGGGCGTCCGGGCTCATCACCCCGGACCTCATCCCGGACGAGGGTCGCGCCTGGATCGACGCCTCCGAGCGCACCGGGCTCGACCGGGTCTTCCTCGCGGCGCCGTCCTCGACGGACACCCGCATGGAGCAGGCGGTCCGCTCCAGCCGCGGCTTCGTCTACGCCGTGTCGACGATGGGCGTCACCGGCGCCCGCGTCGGCGTCGACACCGCCGCCCGCACCGTCGTGTCGCGACTGCGCGACGCCGGTGTGCAGCGCACGTGCGTCGGCCTCGGCATCTCGACGGCAGACCAGGTGCGCGAGGTCCTCGAGTACGCCGACGGGGCGATCGTCGGGTCCGCCTTCGTGCGCGCCCTCGCCCACCTCGGCGTGCAGGGGGTCGCGGACCGCGCGGCCGACCTGACCAGCGGCGCCGCGCGCAGCTGAGGCGAGCACCGGTCCGGACGGGAGGCGCGGTGTCGGTGGGTCGACCGGCGCACCGGCCCCGCGCCTCCCGTGCACCGTGCTCCCAGTTCCCACGGGTCGAACCACCCCGTTCCTGGTCGGCGCGGTTCCCGCGCTACAGTGAGCGGGGCCGACCCTCCAGCGGCACCGCGGCCGTCCAGCACCGAAAGGCGACAGCACCTCCATGCCCCTCCTGAGCATCCCGAGCCCGAGCACCGCGTGGCAGTACTTCGACCTGACCGCCTGGCTGCGCGACGTCTTCGGGTGGTCGCTGCCGCTCGACTTCCGCATCCACGCGTACGCGATCTGCATCCTGCTGGGCATCGTCGCGGCCGTCGTGCTCGCGAACCGGCGGCTCAACGCCCGCGGGGTCGAGCGCTGGATCATCATCGACATCGCGATCTGGGCGGTGCCCGCCGGCATCATCGGCGGTCGGTTGTTCCATGTGTTCAGCCACGTCAGCGACTACTTCGGGCCGGGGCGTGACCCGCTCTCGTTCCTCTACATCTGGGAGGGCGGGCTGGCCATCTTCGGCGCGCTCATCCTCGGGTCGGTCGGTGCGTACATCGGGTGCCGTCAGGTGGGCCTGCGCTTCTCGACCCTGATCGACGCGATCGCTCCCGGCGTCCTGCTCGCCCAGGCGTTCGGTCGCCTCGGCAACTACTTCAACCACGAGCTCTTCGGCATGCCGACGAGCCTGCCGTGGGGGCTCGCGATCGAGTCGACGAACGCGGCGTTCCCGAAGGGGCTGCCCGAGGGCACCCTGTTCCACCCGACCTTCCTCTACGAGATCATCTGGAACGTCGTGGGCGTCGTCGTGATCCTGCTGCTCGACAAGCGGTTCCGGCTGCAGTGGGGCAAGGTCATGGCGCTCTACCTGATCTGGTACGGCACCGGTCGCTCGGTCCTCGAGTCCATCCGCGTCGACACGAGCGAGACCTTCGCCGGGATCCGCACGAACGTCTGGATGTCCTTCGCCGCGATCCTGCTCGGCATCGTGATCTTCCTCGTGCAGACCCGTCGGCACACCGGCAACGAGCCCAGCCCGTACCTGCCGGGTCGCGAGCCGCGTCGGTCCTCCGATGTAGACTCGGACGACACCTGGTCGGAACACGACGTCGACGCTCCGGCGGTCGCCGACGACGCCGATCCGGTCCCAGCAGCAGGCCGCGCGCGGTAACTCCGCGATCGGCAGCACCGGCTCCTCGGACGGCACCCGCCGGCCGCGGAGCACCATCCGAACGGTCGGGTCGCCACGAGCGGCCCCGCCACCTCGCGCGTCGTCTGCGCACCCTCCACGGCGACGCGCACGGGCACCAGGTCCGCCCGCTCGGGCGGAACGCACCACCGGGCCACCGACGTCCCTGTTCCACTCCCTCGTGAGGACGGTTCCCCATGGCGCTCCAGCCAGACCCTGCCCCCCGTTCGACGCGCTCCCTGCAGCCGGCGCACCGACGATTCTCGGCCGTGCCCGAGGCGACCGGTGCGTACGACCCGGCGAACGAGAAGGACGCCTGCGGCCTCGCGATGGTCGCGACGCTCCGCGGTACCGCGGGGCACGACATCGTCGACGCCGCGCTGGGTGCACTCCGGAACCTCGAGCACCGCGGTGCCGTCGGTTCCGACGCGGGCACCGGTGACGGCGCGGGCATCCTGTGCCAGGTGCCGGACGCGTTCCTGCGCGACGAGGTGCCGTTCGACCTGCCCGCCGCGGGGGAGTACGCCGTCGGGACGGCCTACCTGCCCGTCGACGAGGACGAGCGCCACGCGGTGAAGGGTGCGGTCGAGCGCCTGGCCCGCGAGGAGGGCCTGAAGGTCCTCGGGTGGCGTGCGGTCCCGGTGCGGCCGGAGGTCCTCGGGACGCTCGCGCGCGCCGCGATGCCGGCGTTCGAGCAGCTGTTCGTCGCCTCCACCCGTCACGACGTGCACGGCGCCGCCTGGAGCGGCATCGCCCTCGACCGGCAGGCCTTCCGACTGCGCAAGCGCGCGGAGCACGGTGTCGAGGTCTACTTCATGTCGCTGTCGAGCCGCACCATGGTCTACAAGGGCATGGTCACGACGCTCCAGCTCGAGCCGTTCTACCCGGACCTCAGCGACGAGCGCTTCGCCTCGAAGCTCGCGATCGTGCACTCCCGCTACTCGACGAACACCTTCCCGTCGTGGCCGCTGGCGCAACCGTTCCGGACGCTCGCCCACAACGGCGAGATCAACACCGTCCGCGGCAACCGGAACTGGATGCGGGCGCGCCAGTCGCAGCTCGAGAGCGAGCTGCTCGGCGACCTCGCACCGCTGCTGCCGATCGTCAGCCCGGGCGCGAGCGACTCGGCGTCGTTCGACGAGACCCTCGAACTGCTCACGCTGACCGGCCGCAGCCTGCCGCACGCGGTGTCGATGATGGTGCCGGAGGCCTGGGAGAACCAGGTCGGGATGGACCCCGACCTGCGGGCGTTCTACGAGTACCACTCGATGCTCATGGAGCCGTGGGACGGCCCGGCGGCCATCACGTTCACCGACGGCGCGGTCGTCGGCGCGACGCTCGACCGCAACGGCCTGCGTCCCGGGCGATTCCTGGTGACCGACGACGGCCTCATCGTGATGGGCTCGGAGACGGGCGTCATCGACGTGCCGCCGGGCAAGGTCGTCCGCAAGGGCCGCCTGCGTCCGGGTCGGATGTTCGTCGTGGACACCGAGGCCGGGCGGATCATCGAGGACGACGAGGTCAAGCGCGAGCTGGCGACCGCGGGGCCGTGGGCGCAGTGGCTCGACGAGGGGCGCATCAACCTGAGCGACCTTCCGGAGCGCGAGCACATCGTCCACACCCCGGCGTCGGTGACCCGGCGACAGCGCGCGTTCGGCTACACGGAGGAAGAGGTCCGCATCCTCCTCCGCCCGATGGCGCAGACGGGTGCGGAGCCCCTCGGCGCGATGGGCTCGGACACGCCGATCGCCGTGCTCTCCGAGCGCCCGCGCCTGCTGTTCGACTACTTCACGCAGCAGTTCGCGCAGGTGACGAACCCGCCGCTGGACTCGATCCGCGAGCAGGTCATCACCTCGATGGGCATGGGCCTCGGGCCGGAGCGCAACCTGCTGAGCGCCGGGCCCGAGCACGCGAAGCAGATCGTGCTCGACTTCCCGGTGATCGACAACGACGAGCTCGCGAAGATCCAGCACTTCGAGACGGAGTCCGGTCGCCACCTGACGGTGACGATCAAGGGCCTGTACCGCGTCGACGCGGGCAAGAAGGCGATGCAGAAGCGCATCGCCGCGGTCTGCGACGAGGTCGACCAGGCGATCGAGTCGGGCAAGCAGTTCATCGTGCTGTCCGACCGTGACGGCAACGCCGAGCAGGCACCCGTGCCGAGCCTGTTGCTGCTCGCTGCGGTGCACCACCACCTCATCCGCACCGAGCAGCGTATGAAGGTCGGCCTCATCGTCGAGGCCGGCGACGTGCGCGAGGTCCACCACGTCGCGACCCTGATCGGCTACGGCGCCTCGGCGATCAACCCGTACCTGGCCATGGAGACCTGCGAGAACCTCGTGCGCTCGGGGATGATCACCGGGATCACCCCGGAGCAGGCCGTCCGGAACGTCATCAAGGCGCTCGGCAAGGGCGTGCTCAAGATCATGTCGAAGATGGGCATCTCGACGGTGTCCAGCTACGCCGGCGCCCAGGCGTTCGAGGCGGTCGGGCTCAGCCAGGAGTTCGTCGACCGGTACTTCACCGGGACGTCGTCCATCCTCGGTGGCGTCGGGATCGAGGTCATCGCCAAGGAGAACGCCGAGCGGCACGCCCAGGCGTACCCGCAGGACGGCGCCGTGCTGTCGCACGAGCGGCTGCAGACCGGCGGCGAGTACCAGTGGCGCCGTGAGGGTCCGCCGCACCTATTCAACCCGGACACGGTGTTCCGGCTCCAGCACGCCACCCGTGCCCGCCGGTACGACATCTTCCGCGAGTACTCGCAGGCGGTCGACGACCAGTCCGAGGAGCTCATGACGCTCCGCGGTCTGTTCCGGTTCCGTCACGGCGTCCGGAAGCCGATCGCGTTGGACGAGGTCGAGCCGATCGAGTCGATCGTGCAGCGGTTCAACACCGGCGCGATGTCCTACGGGTCGATCTCACAAGAGGCCCACGAGACCCTCGCGATCGCGATGAACCGCCTCGGTGCGCGCTCGAACACGGGCGAGGGCGGCGAGGACGTCGAGCGTCTGCTCGACCCCGAGCGTCGCAGTGCGATCAAGCAGGTCGCCTCCGGTCGGTTCGGCGTCACGAGCATGTACCTGACGCACGCGACCGACATCCAGCTGAAGATGGCGCAGGGCGCGAAGCCGGGCGAGGGCGGGCAGCTGCCGCCGACGAAGGTGTACCCGTGGGTCGCCCGAACGCGGCACGCGACCGCCGGCGTCGGACTCATCTCGCCGCCGCCGCACCACGACATCTACTCGATCGAGGACCTCAAGCAGCTGATCTTCGACGTGAAGCGGGCGAACCCGGCCGCGCGCGTCCACGTGAAGCTCGTGAGCCAGTCCGGCATCGGCGCGGTCGCAGCGGGCGTGACGAAGGCGCTGGCCGACGTCGTGCTCGTGTCGGGCCACGACGGTGGCACCGGCGCGTCCCCGCTCAACTCGCTGAAGCACGCGGGCACCCCGTGGGAGATCGGTCTCGCCGAGACCCAGCAGACCCTGATGCTGAACGGCATGCGCGACCGGGTGGTCGTGCAGGTGGACGGGCAGATGAAGACCGGCCGTGACGTCGTCGTGGCGGCGCTGCTCGGCGCCGAGGAGTACGGCTTCGCGACGGCTCCGCTCGTCGTCGAGGGCTGCATCCTCATGCGCGTCTGCCACCTGGACACGTGCCCGGTCGGCGTCGCGACGCAGAACCCGGAGCTCCGGAAGCGCTTCACGGGCAAGCCGGAGTTCGTCGTCAACTTCTTCGAGTTCATCGCGCAGGAGGTCCGCGAGCTCCTCGCCGAGCTCGGCTTCCGCACGCTGGACGAGGCGATCGGGCAGGTCGACGCGCTCGACACCGACCGTGCCGTCGAGCACTGGAAGGCCTCCGGTCTCGACCTCGCGCCGGTGCTGCACGGACCGGAGTTCGGCCGCGACGAGCCCCGACGCCACCTGCGTGAGCAGGACCACGAGCTCGACGAGCACTTCGACGTGCAGCTCGTCCAGCAGACGGCGGACGTGCTGGAGCACGGTGGTTCCGTCGCGCTCGACCTGCCGATCCGCAACACGGAGCGCGCGGTCGGCACCATGCTCGGCCACGAGGTCACGCTGCGGCACGGCGAGCACGGCCTGCCCGCCGGGTCGATCGACATCACGCTGCGCGGCTCGGCCGGGCAGTCCCTCGGTGCGTTCCTGCCGGCCGGCATCACGCTCCGCCTGGTCGGGGACAGCAACGACTACGTCGGCAAGGGCCTGTCCGGCGGCGCCATCGTCGTCCGTCCGGACACCGAGTCGGCGTTCGAACCGTCGGAGAACGTCATCGCCGGCAACGTCATCGGCTACGGCGCGACCCAGGGCAGCATGTTCATCCGCGGCATCGTGGGCGAGCGCTTCCTCGTCCGCAACTCCGGCGCGACCGCGGTCGTCGAGGGCGTCGGCGACCACGCACTCGAGTACATGACCGGCGGGCTCGCACTGATCCTGGGCGAGACCGGACGCAACCTCGGCGCCGGTATGTCCGGCGGCACCGCGTACGTGCGCGGCCTCCGTCGGGAACACGTGAACGCCGACGCGCTGGCGACCGGTGAGCTGCGGCTCGAGGAACTGGACAGCGCCGACGTCGAGATCGTCACCGACCTGCTCCGGCAGCACCTCGCCGAGACCGGGTCGACCGTGGCCGGCGACCTGCTCGACTCCGGCGACCTCGGCGACTTCGTCAAGGTGCTCCCGCGGGACTACGCCGCCGTGCTCGCAACCCGCCAGCAGGCGGTCGACGAGGGCCTCGACCCCGACGGCACCGTCGTCTGGAACCGCATCCTGGAGGTCACCGGTGGCTGACACGACCCGGGCCGCCGTGCGGACCCCGATCCCGACCGACGCGGACATCCACACCCACACCCCCGTCCAGACCCAGACCGAGCAGGAGGCGAACCATGGCTGACCCGAAGGGCTTCCTCAAGGTGCAGGAGCGCGAGCTCCCGCCCCGCCGTCCCGTGCCCGTGCGCCTCATGGACTGGAAGGAGGTCTACGAGCAGCAGGAGTCCGGTGCCCTGAAGCGACAGGCCGGTCGCTGCATGGACTGCGGCGTCCCCTTCTGCCACCAGGGCTGCCCGCTCGGGAACCTCATCCCGGAGTGGAACGACCTGACCTGGCGCGGTGAGGGTCGACAGGCGATCGAGCGTCTGCACGCGACCAACAACTTCCCGGAGTTCACCGGGAAGCTCTGCCCGGCCCCGTGCGAGGCGTCCTGCGTGCTCGGCATCAACCAGCCGCCGGTCACGATCAAGCAGGTCGAGGTCTCGATCATCGACGAGGCGTACAAGAACGGCTGGGTCACCCCGCACCCGCCGGAGCGCCTGACCGGCAAGACCGTCGCGGTGGTCGGGTCCGGCCCCGCCGGTCTCGCGGCCGCCCAGCAGCTCACGCGCGCCGGGCACACGGTCGCCGTGTACGAGCGCGACGACCGCATCGGCGGCCTGCTGCGCTACGGCATCCCGGACTTCAAGATGGAGAAGCGCCAGATCGACGCGCGCCTCGCCCAGATGCAGGCCGAGGGCACCCGCTTCCGCGCCGGTGTGGAGATCGGCGTCGACATCACCTGGGACGACCTGAAGTCCCGCTACGACGCGGTCGTCGTCGCGACGGGCGCCACGGTGCCGCGCGACCTGCCGATCCCGGGGCGTGACCTCGAGGGCGTCCACTACGCGATGGACTACCTCGTCCAGCAGAACAAGGCGAACGCGGGAACCACCGTCGACAACCAGCTCACCGCCGAGGGCAAGCACGTCGTCGTCATCGGCGGTGGCGACACCGGCGCCGACTGCATCGGTACGGCCCACCGTCAGGGCGCCCTGAGCGTGACGAACCTGGCGATCGGCAAACAGCCGCCGCTCGAACGTCCGTCCGAGCAGCCGTGGCCGATGTTCCCGACGGTGTTCGAGGTCACGAGCGCCCACGAGGAGGGCGGCGAGCGGCACTTCCTGGCGTCGACCGTCGAGTTCCTCGGCAACGCCGCCGGCGAGGTCCGCGCGCTCCGGGTGGCGGAGACCGAGTACCTCGACGGCCGGCGCGTGCCGAAGGCGGGCACCGAGCGCGAGATCCCCGCCGACCTGGTGCTCATCGCGATGGGCTTCACCGGTCCGGAGACCGACACGATCGAGCCGCAGCTCGGGCTCCCCGCCACGGTGTCGGGCGCGGTCGCGCGCCAGGCCGACTACTCGACGAACGAGCCGGGCGTGTTCGTGGCGGGCGACGCCGGCCGTGGCCAGTCGCTCATCGTCTGGGCCATCGCCGAGGGACGCGCGGCTGCGTCCAAGGTTGACGAGTACCTCGAGGGCTCGACGATCCTGCCGGCGCCCGTCAAGGCCACCGACCGCGCGCTCACGGTCTGACGCCGTGAACGCCCCCGGAACACCGGTCCACCGATGAGCAGCAGGCCACCGGCACTCGATAGGGTGCTGGTGGCCTGCTCTCGTTCCGCGCGGCCCCACAGCGCGGAAACCGGCACCACCCACCACACGAAGGAATCCATTGAGACGCGCAAAGATCGTTTCGACGCTCGGTCCGGCTACGTCGGACTACGAGACCGTCAAGGAGATCATCGAAGCGGGCGTCGACGTCGCCCGCCTCAACCTCAGCCACGGTGACTACAGCGTCCACGAGGCCAACTACGAGAACGTCCGTCGCGCCGCGGAGGACCTCGGCAAGCCGGTCGCGATCCTCGTCGACCTGCAGGGTCCGAAGATCCGTCTGGCGAAGTTCGCCGACGGTCCGCACGAGCTCGCGGTCGGTGACGTCTTCACGATCACGACCGAGGACGTCCCCGGCTCGAAGGAGATCTGCGGCACGACGTTCAAGGGCCTGCCGCAGGACGTCAAGCCCGGTGACCCGCTGCTCATCGACGACGGCCGTGTGCGCCTGCGCGTGCTCGACACCGACGGCGTGCGTGTGCGCACCGAGGTCGTCGTCGCCGGTACGGTCTCGAACAACAAGGGCATCAACCTGCCCGGCGTCGCCGTCAACGTCCCCGCGCTGAGCGAGAAGGACGAGGCGGACCTCCGCTGGGCGATCCGTCAGGGCGCCGACCTCATCGCGCTGTCGTTCGTCCGCAACGCCTCGGACGTCGTCCGCGCCCACGAGATCATGGACGAGGAGGGCAAGCGCCTCCCGATCATCGCCAAGGTCGAGAAGCCGCAGGCCGTCGACGCCCTCGAGGAGATCATCGACGCCTTCGACAGCATCATGGTCGCCCGTGGTGACCTCGGCGTGGAGCTCCCGCTCGAGGCCGTCCCGATCGTGCAGAAGCGCGCCGTCGAGCTGTCCCGTCGCATGGCGAAGCCGGTCATCGTCGCGACGCAGATGCTCGAGTCGATGATCTCGTCGCCGATCCCGACCCGCGCCGAGACCTCCGACGTCGCGAACGCCGTCCTCGACGGCGCGGATGCCGTCATGCTCTCGGGCGAGACCAGCGTCGGCGAGTACCCGGTGCAGACGGTCCGCACCATGGCCCGCATCGTCGAGTCGACCGAGGACCACGGCCTCGAGCGCATCGCGCCGCTCGGCACGAAGCCACGCACGCTCGGTGGTGCGATCACGCTCGCCGCGGTCGAGATCGCCGAGTTCACCGAGGCGTCGTACCTCTGCGTCTTCACCGAGTCCGGCGACTCGGCGCGACGCATGTCCCGACTGCGCCACGGTCTGCCGATCATCGCCTTCACCCCGAACGAGGCCACGCGTCGCCGCATGGCGCTCACCTGGGGCGTCCGCTCGTTCCTCGTGGAGCGCAAGACGCACACCGACGAGCTGTTCTCGCAGGTCGACGACGTGCTGCTCGCGAACGGCCTCGCCGCCCCCGGCGACCGGGTCATCGTGACGGCCGGCTCGCCCCCCGGACTCGAGGGTTCGACGAACGACCTGCGCGTGCACCGCGTCGGCGACGCGCACGCCGAGGCGGCTCCCGCCTACGTGCGGGACTGACCCCGGTCACCGCACCCGGTCACCACGCCGACAGGGCGCGGACGGGAGGCACGGCGCGACATCGCGCACGGCCTCCGGTCCGCGCCCTGTCGCGTTGGTCCGCCCCTGCGTCGCGTCGAGTCACCGGCGTGCCGACACGCCGGCGTCGCTGTGAGACGGACCGGAGCGAGCGAGACGCCGTCGGATCCGGCGGCGTCTCGTCGGGACGGCGGCGTCTCGTGGGGACGGCGGCGTCTCGTCGGGACGGCGGCGTCTCGTGGGGACGGCGGCGTCTCGCCCGGTCCGCGGCGGTCTCGACACGCAGGAACCGGCCACCCGCGGTGCGGCGCGACCGCGCGTCGGGCCGAGCGGGCAGGATCGGTGCTGTGAGCCTCCAGGACGACCGCCCCACCGCACCCACCGCAGCGGACGTCCGCCGCTGGCGCCGCTACCTGGCGGACGAGCGGGCGGAGGCCGCGGTCTACCGGAACCTGTCGACCCGCAGGACCGGAGAGGAACGCGAGATCCTCGCCGCACTCGCCGACGCCGAGGGCCGGCACGAGCAGCACTGGCTCGACCTGCTCGGTGACGACGTCGGGCGGCCGCTCCGCGGCAGCCTCCGCACCCGCGTCCTCGCCGCGCTCGCGAAGCGGTTCGGTTCTGTGTTCGTCCTGGCGCTCATGCAGCGTGCCGAGGACCGTTCGCCCTACGCCGACGACGACGACGCGACCGCGCGCATGGCGGCCGACGAGCGGATCCACGGCGAGGTCGTCCGCGGCCTCGCGAACCGCGGGCGCATGCGGTTGTCCGGCACCTTCCGCGCAGCGGTGTTCGGCGCCAACGACGGACTCGTCTCGAACCTCGCGCTGATCATCGGCATCAGTGCCTCGGGCGCCGATCGGCACTTCGTGCTGCTCAGCGGCATCGCCGGGCTGCTCGCCGGCGCACTGTCCATGGGGGCGGGGGAGTACGTCTCGGTGCGGTCTCAACGCGAGCTGCTCGACGCCTCCGCACCCCACCCCGAGGCCGGGCGCGCGGTGGCCGACCTCGACGTCGACGCGAACGAGCTCGCGTTGGTCTACCGGGCCCGGGGCATGGACGAGGCCGCGGCGCAGGAGCACGCGGCCGAGGTCCTCGGCGGTCGAACGGTCACGGCAGCCGCCGCGACCGACGACCACGAGGCGGTGGGGAGCGGCACGAGTGCGGCGGTGTCGAGCTTCTGCTTCTTCGCCTCGGGCGCGATCATCCCCGTTCTGCCGTACCTGTTCGGGATGGAGGGCTGGCCGGCGATCGTGCTCGCGGCCGTGCTGGTCGGCATCGCGCTCCTCGGCACCGGCGCGGTCGTCGGCGTGCTCAGCGGCGCGTCGCCGCTGCGGCGGGCGCTGCGCCAGCTCGCGATCGGCTTCGGCGCCGCCGTCGTGACGTACGGCCTCGGCCTGCTGTTCGGGACGGGCAGCGCGTAGCCGTCACCCGGCCGGGCCTGCTGTTCGGGACCGGCAGCGCGGAGTCTGCACCCGGTCGGCGGTCACCGGTCGTCGGGGCTGGCGACCCTCACCGCCGGTCGGTGCGACCGGTGCCGACCGCCTCACGGCGGACCGCAGCGCGCGGCGGCAGCAGGAGGAGCGCGGCCGCGCCGACGCCGATCAGCGCGATGCCCGAGAACACCGTGAAGACCGACAGCGCGAGCGCCGGCGCGACGAGCACGACCACGCCGCCGATGCACGACAGCAGGCCGCTCACCACGGTCGGCGATCGCGAGGAACCGGGGTGGCCCACGACGGCACCGACGAGCGCGGCGACGCCCTCCACGAGGAACCCCACCCCGGCCAGCACCGCGTAGACGAGGAGCGGGACGGCGGGAGCGAGGAGCGCGACGAGTCCCGCCACCCCGACGAGCCCGCCGACGGCACCCGCCGTCCACCGCCACACCGCGGACGTCCCGTGCCCGCGGACCGCGGCGACCACGCGCATCGTGCCGGCGACCACGAGGTAGACGCCGAAGACGAGGGCGACGAGCACGATCGACGGCGCGGGCCAGACGACGGCCACGATGCCGAGCACGATCGCGACGACGGCCGTGGCGACGACGAACGCACGGAAGGACCGCACGGCGCGAGAGTCCACGGGTGCCCCTTCCGCTCGGTCCGCGAGGACACCGACGGTACCCGGGGGCGGTCGCCGGTGTCCGGGGGAGGCCGCGGGCGCTCTGGGGAGGTCACGGGCGCCCGGGGCGGTCGCCGCCGCCCGGGGTCGCCACCCGGCGCAACCGCTTGCAACCCCCGGCGTCGTACCGTCGCCGCAGGTGCTGGACCAGCGCCACCGACAGCGTCGTCGAAAGGTGTCCACCATGACCATCGCAGCATCGCCATCGACCTACGCCGCACCCGGCGAGGACGGGGCGCTCGTCTCCTACCGTTCCCGGTACGACCACTTCATCGGCGGCGAGTACGTCCCGCCCGCCGGCGGCCGGTACTTCGAGAACCCCACGCCGGTGACGGGCAGGGTCTTCACCGAGGTCGCCCGGGGGGACTCGACCGACGTCGACCGGGCGGTGGAGGCCGCCTGGAGGGCCTTCCCCGCCTGGTCGCGCACGAGCGTCGCCGAGCGCGCCGGCATCCTCAACCGGATCGCCGACCGGATGGAGGCGCACCTCGAGGAGCTCGCGGTCGCCGAGACCTGGGAGAACGGCAAGCCGATCCGCGAGACCCTCGGCGCGGACATCCCGCTCGCCGTCGACCACTTCCGCTACTTCGCCGGGGCGATCCGCGCGCAGGAGGGCTCGACGGGGGAGATCGACCACGACACCGTCGCCTACCACTTCCACGAACCGCTCGGCGTCGTCGGGCAGATCATCCCGTGGAACTTCCCGATCCTCATGGCGGTGTGGAAGCTCGCGCCCGCCCTCGCCGCCGGCAACTGCGTCGTGCTCAAGCCCGCGGAGCAGACGCCGGCATCGATCCACGTGCTGGTGGAACTGATCCGCGACCTCGTGCCCGCCGGGGTCCTCAACGTCGTGAACGGGTTCGGCATCGAGGTCGGCGCGCCGCTCGCCCAGCACCCGGACATCCGCAAGGTCGCCTTCACGGGGGAGACCACCACCGGCCGGCTCATCATGCAGTACGCCTCGCAGAACCTGATCCCGGTGACGCTCGAGCTCGGCGGGAAGAGCCCGAACGTGTTCTTCGCCGACGTCGCGCAGGAGCGGGACTCCTTCTACGACAAGGCCCTCGAGGGGTTCGCGTTCTTCAACCTCAACCAGGGCGAGGTCTGCACGTGCCCGTCCCGGGCGTTGGTGGCGCGCGAGATCTACGACGGGTTCGTCGCGGACGGGCTCGACCGGGTGCGCGCGGTCAAGCAGGGACACCCGCTGGACCCGGCGACGATGATCGGCGCGCAGGCGTCGAACGACCAGCTCGAGAAGATCCTGAGCTACATCGACATCGGGAAGCAGGAGGGGGCGAAGCTGCTGACGGGCGGCGAGCGGGCGGACCTCGGCGGTGACCTGTCCGGCGGCTACTACGTGCAGCCCACCGTCTTCGAGGGCGACAACGCCATGCGCATCTTCCAGGAGGAGATCTTCGGCCCCGTGCTCGCGCTCACCAGCTTCGACGGCTACGACGACGCCATCCGGATCGCCAACGACTCCCTCTACGGGCTGGGTGCCGGGGTCTGGAGCCGCGAGGCGACGACGCTCTACCGCGCCGGGCGCGACATCCAGGCCGGTCGCGTGTGGTCGAACACCTACCACCAGTACCCGGCCGGAGCGGCCTTCGGCGGGTACAAGCAGTCCGGCATCGGGCGCGAGAACCACAAGATGATGCTCGAGCACTACCAGCAGACGAAGAACCTGCTCGTGTCGTACGCCGACGGTCCGATGGGCTTCTTCTGATGCCCGACCCGGACCGCCCGGCCGCGGCGCGCGTCGCGGTGACGCCGGCGGCGGGGGAGCTCCTGCGCTCCCTCGCCGCCCGGCACGGGCCGCTCATGTTCCACCAGTCCGGCGGCTGCTGCGACGGGTCGAGCCCGATGTGCTACCCGGTCGGGATGTTCCGGACGGGGCCGGCCGACGTGCTCCTCGGCGCGCTCGACGTCGACGGTGCCGGCCCCGTCGAGGTCTGGATGTCACGCGCGCAGTTCGAGTACTGGAAGTACACGCACCTGACGATCGACGTGGTCGACGGTCGGGGCGCGGGCTTCTCGCTCGAGGTGCCGGAGGGCAAGCGGTTCCTCACGCGGTCGCGCATGCTCACCGACGACGAGCTCGACGACCTCGGTCTGGTCCCCGCGGACCACCGGACGTAGGCTGACCCCGTCGACCGCGACGACGCGGCGGACGTCTCGTCACGAGGAGGCCCGATGCGCGCACCCGCGGGGCTGCGTCCGCTCGTCGCCGCGTCCTGGCGTCGTTGTGCCCGGGTCGACCCGGACGACCGGCCGTCGCTTGCGCTGGGGCCCGACGAGCTCGACGCGCTCCGCCGCCACGGGCCGCTCGGGACGGCACTGCCCGTGGTGCGGCGGCTGCTGCTCGACGACGTGCGGTCCGCGGGGTGCGTCGTCGCCGTCACCGACGCCGCCGGGCGTCTCGTCTGGGTCGACGGCGCGCGTCCCGCCCGCAGCGCAGCCGAGGACATGGGCTTCCTGCCGGGTGCGGACTGGGCGGAGGAGCGCGCGGGCACGAGCGCGCCCGGTACGGCCCTGCGGCTCGACCGGGCGGTGCAGATCCACGCGGACGAGCACTGGGCGACCGCCGTCAAGGCCTTCTCGTGCACGGCGGTGCCGCTCCACGACCCGACCGGCGCCGTCGTCGGGGCGCTCGACATCACCGGCGACGCGCGCGCGGTCGAACGCCACACCCTGCCGCTCCTCGTCGCCACGGCCGCGGTGGCCGAGGCGGAACTGGCACTCCGGGCGGTGCAGGGCCTCCGCACCCCCGGACCGACCGGGGACGTGCCCCGTGGACGCGGACGCGGTGCGCCGTGTCCGGCCGTCGGACTGGCCCTCCTCGGTTCGGACACCGCGACACTGACCTCCGACCGGCGCACGGTCCGGCTGTCGGAACGGCACTCGGAGATCCTCGCGGTGCTCGCATCGACGCCCGGCGGCCTCGCGGCGGCGGACCTGGCGGTCGCCGTGTACGGCGACCGCGGTGCCGTCACCACGCTCCGTGCCGAGGTGGTGCGCCTGCGTCGCGTGCTCGCGGCGCACGCCCCCGGTGCGACGGTGACCTCGCGACCGTACCGACTCCAGGGGCTGCGGACGGACGTCGACTCCGTCCTGTCCGCGCTCGACCGCGGGGCGCGCCTCCAGGCCGTCGACCGGTACGTCGGCCCGGTCCTGCCCGGTTCCGTCTCGCCGGGCGTCGACGACCTGCGCGACCGGGTCAGGACGCGGTTCCGTGAGGCGCTCGTCGCCGACGGTGGCGTCGAGGCGCTCCAGGCGTGGGCCCGGACGGCGGACGGTGCCGCCGACGCGCAGGTGCTGCGCGCGCTGCTCGCGGTCCTGCCGCCGCGGTCGCCGCGTCGGTCGGCCCTGGTGGCGGCGATCGAGGCGCTCGACGGATCGTGACGGGCGACCCGGCCCGGCCGGGAGGCGCGCCAAGCGTCGACCGTCCGGCCGACGACGCGCGCCTCCCGCACCGGGTCGTCCCGCTCAGGACCCGGAGGTCGGTGCCGGGGTGGCAGAGCCGTCCGTGCCGCCGTCCCGGTCCGGCTGCGGCGGCTCCGGGGCGTCCGTGCCCTTCGGCGGCGTGGGTGCGTCGCTCTCCTCCGGCTTCGGCGCGTTCCCGTCCTTCGGCTTCGGCGCGTCGGAGCCCGTGGGCGGCTTCGGGGCGTCCGCGCCCTCCGGCGGGGCGGGGACGGCGCCGTCCTTCGGCTTCGGGGCGTCGCCGGCCGCGGGCGGAGCTGCCACGCAGCCCGGAGCCGGAGCGGCGCCCTCCGCGCCCTTCGCGCCGGGACCGGGGGCACCCTTCGTGCCCGGAGTGGGAGCACCGGAGGGTGCACCACTCGGTGCGCCGCTTGGCGCTCCCGTCGGTGCGCTCGTGGCACTCGGTGCGCCGGAGCCGTCCGCGACGGCAGCGGTGACGCCGAGCCCGCCGAGGAGCAGCGCCGCGGCGGCCGCGGAACCGATCCCCACGCGACGCAGGGTGCGCCGACGGCGGTCGGGCGCGGTGACGGGCTGGTCGTGTCGTTCGTCCTGCATGGTGTGCCTTCCGTGTCGGTGTCGGCGGACCGGGGCGGTCCGGCGACGAGGACGACGGTCGAGCTCGAACCTGAAGCAGGACTGAAGCACAGGCTCCGTCCAGCGTCCTCCATGCTGCTTGCGGGCAGTGCCCACCTACCGTGTCCGCCGTGAACGCACCCGCACGTGTCCTGGTGGTCGAGGACGACGACTCCCTCCGCACCGCCGTGGCCGCGACCCTGCGCGCCGAGGGGTTCGTCGTGACCGAGGCCACCGACGGCCGGGCGATCGCCGAGGACCTCGACCGCGCCGCTCCCGACCTCGTCCTGCTGGACTGGATGCTGCCCGGACCGAGCGGCATCCTGCTCGCGGCACGGATCCGGACGCGGTCGGACGCCGCCGTCGTGATGATGACCGCCCGCGACGAGCTCGACGACCGGCTGCGCGGCTTCGCCGAGGGGGCCGACGACTACGTGGTGAAGCCGTTCGCGATGGCCGAGCTCGTGGCACGCGTCACGGCCGTGCTCCGCCGCCGCGGTCGGGTCCCGTCGGTGATCGAGGTCGGCGACCTCGTGCTCGACCCGGAGGGCGCGACCGTGCGACGCGCCGGCGTCCTGCTCGACCTGACGGCCACCGAGTTCCGGCTGCTGCGGTTCCTCGCCGAGAGCCGTGGCCGGACCGTCTCCAAGGGGCAGATCACGACGCAGGTGTGGGGCTACGAGGACATCGCGCCGAACCTGGTCGAGGTCCACCTCAGCGCACTCCGCCGCAAGATGGAGGTGCACGGTCCCCGGCTCGTGCACACGGTCCGCGGGCTCGGGTACCGGCTCTCCGTCGACCGGGGCGCGGCGTGACCGCGGTCGACCGACGGCTGCGCACGTCCTCGCTGCGACTGCGGACCGTGGTCGCGGTGCTCGTGCTGCTCGCGGTGCTGCTGGCCGGGCTCGTCGTCGCGGTCGAGGCGGTGCTCGGCGCGCGACTGCGTGCACAGGTCGAGGACCGACTGCGGGACCGGGCTGCCGCCGCTGCCGCACTCGTGGGGGTGCTCGACGCGGACGACCTCGCCGACCGCTTGTCGGCGCAGGGCCTCTCGGTGCGGATCGTGCAGCCCGACGGCGCCGCGGTCGAGGCAGGGCCGACACCCGACCAGCTGCGCGCCGGACCGCCCGACCCCGGGCAGCTCCCGGGTCCGGCGCCGCGCGACCGGTCGTCCTCCAGCGGCTCGACCGGGGCTGCCGACGCCGGTGCACCGGCGTCGTCCGGTGCGACGGCGTCCTCCGGTGCATCGGCGTCCTCCGGTGTGACGGTGGTGTCATCGCGTGCCAGTGAGGACGACGGCGTGCTCACACTCCGGTCCGTCCTCGACGACGGCACACGCATCACGCTGACCGCCGGCACCCGCGACGTGCAGGAGACCCTGACGCAGCTCGGCTGGGTGATGGGCGGTGCGTCCGCGGTGTTCCTGGGTGTCGCCGTGGTCGGAGTGGTCCTGGTCGTGCGTCGCGCGCTGCGTCCGCTCGACGAGGTCACCGCGACGGCCCGTTCGATCGCCGACGGTGACCGTGGTCGGCGGTTGCGCCCTGCCAGGACGGACACCGAGATCGGCCGCGTCGCCGCCGCGTTCGACGAGATGCTCGACGCCGTCGAGGGTGCCGAGGCGCAGGCCGTGGCCGCTGAGGAACGGGTCCGGGGCTTCCTGTCGGACGCCGCACACGAGCTCCGCACGCCCGTCGCCGGCGTCCGCGCGGCGGCGGACACGCTGGTCCGGAGCGGTGGCGACGACCCGGCGACGACCGAGGTGCTCGCGGTGCACGTCGTCCGCCAGGCCGACCGCGCGGCGCGCCTCGTCGACGACATGCTCACGATGGCGCGACTCGACCGGGGGATCGCGCTCGACCGGCGGCCGACCGACCTCGTCCCGTGGCTGCGCGCCGAGGTCGACCGGCTCGAGCTCCGGCTGCCGGGGATCACCCTGCACCCCGGACTCCCGACCGAGCCCGTCCCGGTCGAGGTCGACGCCGACCGACTCGCGCAGGTGCTCGGCAACCTCGTCGACAACGCGGCGCGGGCCACGGGCGGGACGGGGACGGTGCGGCTGACCCTCGGCACGGACGCCGACGAGGCGACGCTCGTGGTCGAGGACGACGGGCCCGGCATCCCCGTCGGCGACCGGGAGCGCGTGTTCGACCGGCTCGTCCGACTGGGGGAGTCGCGGGACGTCCGGTCGGGTGGTGCCGGACTCGGCCTGCCGATCGCCCGCGGCATCGCGGTCGCCCACGGTGGCACGCTCGTCCACGACGACGACGGGACGCTCGGCGGCGCGCGGTTCGTGCTCCGCCTGCCCCGCGCGACCAGCGCCGTCGACCCCGGGTCGGGCGCGGACCGGGGTGTCGCTCCGGCCCCGGTGTCTGCCACGATGGGGACGTGAGCGCTCATCAGGAGAACGGACGGATCGTCGCGGTGAGCCGCGACGCCGAGCACCGCTTCAGCAAGCCCGTCGTCGAGGAGATCACCCTCGTCGCGGGGTGGGGCGTCGACGGCGACGCGCACGCCGGGACGACCGTGCAGCACCGCTCCCGCGTCGCCAGGGACCCGTCACAGCCGAACCTGCGGCAGGTCCACCTGCTCCACGCCGAGGTGTTCGACGAGGTCGCCGCCTCCGGGCACACCGTCGTGCCGGGGGACATGGGGGAGAACGTCACGACCCGCGGCGTCGACCTGCTCGGACTGCCGACCGGGGCCCTGCTCCACCTCGGTGACGCGGCCTGTGTGCGCGTGACCGGGCTCCGGAACCCGTGCCAGCAGATCAACGACTTCGACCCGGGGCTGCTGCGCGCGGTCCTCGGCCGAGCGGAGGACGGCACCGTGGAGCGCAAGGGCGGCGTGATGGGCGTCGTCGTGACGGGGGGCATCGTCCGCGCGGGCGACGCCGTCCGGGTCGAGCTGCCCGAGGGAGCGCTGCAACCGCTCGCCCCGGTGTGAGGACCGGGGGCGGGGCCGGGCCCTGCTAGCCTGGAGCCCTCGCGAGTGTGGTGGAACGGTAGACACGGGGCACTCAAAATGCTCTGCCTCACGGCGTGCGGGTTCGAGTCCCGCCACTCGTACAAGGTCGCTCACGGCGTGCGGGGCTGGGCGCACCGAGCGTCCCGCCACTCGTACAAGGTCGCTCACGGCGTGCGGGGCTGGGCGCACCGAGCGTCCCGCCACTCGTACGAGGTCGCTCACGGCGTGCGGGGCTGGGCGCACCGAGCGTCCCGCCACTCGTACAGAAGTTCGTCGAACCGCGCATCCACAGCTGACGGAAGCCACGCGCTCCGTCTAGTAGGCTCTCGGTCGTGAGTGACACAGAAGCAACCCCCGCAGCACCGCGTCGCGTCGTCGTCGCCGAGGACGAGTCGCTCATCCGTCTCGACATCGTCGAGATCCTCCGCGACAACGGGTTCGACGTGGTCGGGGAAGCCGGCGACGGTGAGACCGCCGTCCAGCTCGCGACCGACCTGCGCCCGGACCTCGTCGTCATGGACGTCAAGATGCCCCAGCTCGACGGCATCTCCGCTGCCGAGAAGCTCTCCAAGAACCACATCGCTCCGGTGGTCCTCCTCACGGCGTTCAGCCAGAAGGACCTCGTCGAGCGCGCGACCGAAGCCGGTGCCCTGGCCTACGTCGTGAAGCCCTTCACCCCGAACGACCTGCTCCCCGCGATCGAGATCGCCCTCTCGCGTCACCAGCAGATCATCACGCTCGAGGCCGAGGTCGCCGACCTCGTCGAGCGGTTCGAGACCCGCAAGCTCGTCGACCGCGCCAAGGGCCTGCTCAACGAGAAGATGGGCCTCACCGAGCCCGAAGCGTTCCGCTGGATCCAGAAGGCGTCGATGGATCGTCGTCTGACGATGCACGACGTCGCGAAGGCGATCATCGAGCAGCTCAGCGCCAAGAAGTAACGAGCACCCGCTCGCTCACGCCGAGAGCGCCGCCGGACACCGTCCGGCGGCGCTCTCCGCGTTCCGGACCCCGCGGACGTCGGTGCACGGGTACCGGCCGACATCGCGCCGGTCGATCGTCACGTGCAACGTCGGACGATGCGCCTCCACCGGATGCGCGCGCATCGTGCGACACCGCACCTGTCGAACGACGCGTTCCGTGTCGGAGACCGCGTGCAGCGGCAGGGCCGCGGCAGAGCGCCGGACGGGAGGCGCGGGTCGGCCCCGCCGCAGCCGCGCCACGTGGCAGGGTGGGGGCATGGACGACGTGGTGATCCGTGCCTCCCGGCCGGAGGACATGCCGACGGTGGCCGATCTGCGCTGGCGGTGGAGCGTCGAGGAAGACGGCGCCGTGCCCACGGTGACGCCCGACGAGTACCGCGAGGCAATGTCGGCCTTCGCCGCCGAGCACGCCGACTCGCACCGGTGCGTGGTCGCGGAGCGCGACGGGGTCGTGCTGGGGATGGCGTGGCTCGCACTGAACGCCCGTCCGCCGGTGCCGCACCGCCCTCGGGGCCGCGTCGCTGCCGAACTGCAGAGCGTCTACGTGCACCCGGACCTCCGCGGAGGGGGCGTGGCGAAGGACCTCGTCGCGGCGCTGCTCGACGTGGCGGACGAGGCCGGCGCGGAGCGCGTGGTGGTGCACTCGAGCGTCGTCGGCGAGACGCTCTACCGTCGGCTCGGGTTCGGCGATGCCCGCCTGCTGCTGCAGCGACCGCCCGAGGACTGAACCGCTAGCGCCGCTCGCGGATCATGTTCGTGATCCGCACGGTGGAGCAGCGTCGGCCCTCGTCGTCGGTGAGCACGATCTCGTGCGTGGTGAGCGTGCCGCCGAGGTGGATCGCCGTGCAGGTCCCCGTGACCCGGCCGCTCGTCGCACTGCGGGAGTGCGACGCACTGAGCTCGATGCCGACCGCGTAGCGGCCGGGCCCGGCGTGCACGTTCGCAGCCATCGACCCGAGGCTCTCGGCGAGCACGACGTACGCTCCGCCGTGCAGCAGCCCGACCGGCTGGCGGTTGCCCTCGACGGGGATCGACCCGACGGCACGCTCCGCGCTCAGCTCGGTGATCTCCATGCCCATCTTCGTGGCGAGCTCGCCCGTGCCGCGGTCGGAGAGTCGCTCGTCGACGGCTCCGGAGGCGGTCGGTTCGTGGGTCACGTCGTCGGTCACGCTCGCGGACTCCCGTGTCGGATGGCGTCGGTAGGCTGTCCGGGTGTCGGACTCCGCAAAGCCTACCCTCATGGTCATCGACGGCCACTCGCTCGCCTTCCGGGCCTTCTACGCACTGCCGGTCGACAGCTTCGTGAACCGCGAGGGGCAGCACACGAACGCCATCCACGGCTTCATCTCGATGCTGCTCATGCTCCTGCAGCGCGAGAAGCCGACCCACCTGGCGGTCGCGTTCGACATCTCCCGCTTCTCCTTCCGCACCCGCGAGTACGAGGACTACAAGGGCACCCGCTCGGAGACCCCGCCCGAGTTCAAGGGCCAGATCCCGCTCCTGCAGCAGGCGCTCGAGGCGATGGGCATCACGACGGTGACGAAGGAGGACTACGAGGCCGACGACATCCTCGCCACCTTCGCGCGACAGGGTGCCGAGCAGGGGTACCAGGTGTACGTGGTCTCGGGTGACCGCGACTCGATCCAGCTCGTCAACGACGACGTCACGCTGCTGTACCCGTCGGTCCGCGGCGTCTCCGAGCTCACGCGCTACGACCGCGACAAGGTGTACGAGCGGTACGGCATCGAGCCGCACCAGTACCCGGACATCGCGGCGCTCGTGGGGGAGACCAGCGACAACCTGATCGGCATCGACAAGGTCGGCGAGAAGACCGCGGTCAAGTGGGTGACCGCGTACGGCTCCCTCGACGGTGTCCTCGAGCACGCCGACGAGATCAAGGGCGTCGTCGGGAACAACCTCCGCGAGCAGAAGGACCGGGCGATCCGGAACCGCAGGCTGAACCGGCTCGTGAACGACGTCGAGCTGCCCGTCGGACCGGCCGACGTCGCCCTCCGCCCGCTGGACGAGCAGGCCGTCCGCGACCTCTTCGCCAAGCTGCAGTTCCGCACGCTGCTCGACCGGGTCTTCAAGGTCGCCGGTACCGGTGAGCCGAGCGAGGCGAGCGATGCTCCCGGCTCGGTCGACAGCGGCGCGCCGACCCCGCCGAAGGTCACCACGGTCATCGACGAAGAGCTCGGGTACTGGCTCGAGCGCAAGGGTGCGAACGACGCCGAGAACGGGTTCGGCGTCGCGGTCGAGGTCATCGACGGCCGGCTCAGCGCGATCGGCATCGCGACCCACGACGACGCCGTCCTGGTGCCCGGCGGCAGCGGCGCGAAGGACTACGAGCAGCTCGCCGCGTGGTTCGCCTCCGACGCCCCGAAGCACTTCCACGACGCCAAGGCCGCCATCAAGGCGCTCGGCACGGTCGGCATCACGGTGCGGGGCATCGCCGGGGACGCCCGCATCACCGGGTGGCTCGCGCAGCCGGGCAAGCAGGGGCAGCCCCTCGCCGACCTCGTGTACCAGGAACTCGGCGAGGAGCTGCCGACCGCCGACCCGAACCAGCTCGTCCCCGAGACCGAACCGGTCAACGTCGGCGTGCACGCCTGGTACGTCCTGCGGGTCGACACCGCGCTGCGCTCCCGCGTCGACGAGTCCTCGCTGCGGGTGCTCGACACGATCGAGCTGCCGCTCGTCCCGGTGCTGGCGGGCATGGAGACCATCGGTGTCGGTATCGACCGCCCGGTCCTGACCGGGCTGTCGCACGACCTGGGGGAGCGCGCCGCCGAGCTCGCGCAGCAGGCCTTCGCCGAGATCGGCCACGAGGTGAACCTCGGCTCGCCGAAGCAGCTGCAAGAGGTCCTGTTCACCGAGCTCGCGATGCCGAAGACCCGCAAGACGAAGACCGGCTTCTCGACCGACGCGGCGAGCCTGGCCGACCTGCAGGAGCAGCACCCGCACCCGTTCCTCGGACTGCTGCTGCAGCACCGCGACGCCACGAAGCTCCGGCAGATCGTCGACACGCTCGACGCCGCGGTCGTCGACGGACGCATCCACACCCGCTACGAGCAGACCGGCACGAGCACCGGCCGGGTCTCGTCGACGGACCCCAACCTGCAGAACATCCCGGTCAAGACCGCCGTGGGTCGCCGCATCCGGTCGGCCTTCGCGGTCGCCGAGCCGTACACGACGCTCGTGACCGCCGACTACTCGCAGATCGAGATGCGCATCATGGCGCACCTGTCCGGCGACCCGGGGCTCATCCAGGCGTTCAACGAGGGCGAGGACCTGCACCGCTTCGTCGGTGCCCGGGTGTTCTCGGTCGAGCCGGCGGACGTCACCCCCGAGATGCGCACGAAGGTGAAGGCGATGTCGTACGGCCTGGCCTACGGCCTCAGCCCGTTCGGCCTGTCGAAGCAGCTCCGCATCGAGCAGTCCGAGGCGCGCACGCTCATGAACGAGTACTTCGCCCGCTTCGGTGCGGTGCGCGACTACCTCCGGGGCGTCGTCGAGCAGGCCCGTGAGGACGGCTACACCGAGACGATCTTCGGTCGCCGGCGTCCGTTCCCGGACCTGAAGAGCCCGAACCGCGTCCTCCGCGAGAACGCCGAGCGCGCCGCGCTGAACGCGCCGATCCAGGGGTCGGCCGCCGACATCATGAAGATCGCGATGCTCGGCGTCGACGAGGACCTCCGCGAGGGATCGCTCGAGTCGCACCTGCTGCTCCAGGTGCACGACGAGCTCATCCTCGAGGTCGCTCCCGGCGAGCAGGAGCGCGTCGAGGAGATCCTGCGCACCCGGATGGGCGCGGCTGCCGAGCTGAGCGTCCCGCTCGACGTGTCGGTCGGCGTCGGCCCGAACTGGGAGTCCGCGGCGCACTGACGCGCGCGGGTCGCGTTGCGACGCGGCCACGTCACGGACGGGAGGCGCGGTGCCGGCTGGCACCGTGCCTCCAGTCCGTCGTCCAGACAGCTCGCGCGCCGCGGTCGCGTCGAGACGCCGCGGTTGCGTCGAGACGCCGCCAGATCCGGCGGCGTCTCGCTCACCGGAGGGCGTCTCGTGTCGACGCCCCCGTCCCGCCGTCCGCAGCTCCGCCTGCCGAGGCGCTCGGTAGGGTCGGGGCATGAGCGAAGACCGACCCGTCCGCCAGCCGTCCGCCGTCGACCGCGTCGCCGAGGACTGGGTGTCCACCCTCGTCGACCTCGACCCGACCGTCGCCACGTACGTCGGGGTCCCCGGGCGCACCGACGGCTACGGCGACACCTCGCCCGCCGGCGCCGACGCCCTCGCCGACGCCGCACGTTCCGCGCGCCGGGCCCTCGACGCCGCCGAGTCGACGGACGACGTCGACCGGGTGACGAAGACCGACCTCGGAGCGGAGCTCGACCTGGTCGTGGAGTCGCACGAGCGGAAGCTGCACCTGCGGGACCTCAACGTGATCGCGAGCCCCGCGCAGGAGTTCCGCGACGTCCTCGACCTGATGCCGACCGCGACCACCGACGACTGGCAGGACGTCGCGGGGCGCCTGCACGCGCTGCCGGACGCCCTGGAGGGCTACCGCGAGACCCTGCTGCAGGGCACGCGCGAGCAGGTCACGCCCGCTGCGCGCCAGGTCGCACTCATCGCCGAGCAGGCCGCGCGCAACGGTGCCGAGGACGGGTTCTTCCGCCAGCTCGTCGACGGCGCCGCGCTCGAGGGCGGCGCGCCGCTGCCCGAGTCGCTCCGCGGCGAGCTGGTACGCGGCGCCGAGGTCGCGGCGGCCGCGTACCGGTCGTTCGGCGGCTTCCTCGAGCACGAGCTGCTGCCCCTGGCGACCCCGGTCGACGCGGTCGGTCGCGAGGACTACGAGCTGCACTCCCGACGCTTCCTGGGTGCCGTCGTCGACCTCGACGAGACGTACGAGTGGGGCATCGAGGAGCTCGCCCGGATGCGCGACGAGCAGGAGCGCATCGCGGACCGCATCGAGTCCGGCGCCTCGGTGGCGCGCGCGATCGAGGTCCTCGACGCCGACCCCGCCCGCATCCTGCACGGCACCGACGCCCTGCAGCGGTGGATGCAGGAGACCAGTGACGCGTCGATCCGCGCGATGGACGGGGAGTACTTCGACATCGCCGACCCGATCAAGCGCCTGGAGTGCCGGATCGCCCCGACGCAGGAGGGTGGGATCTACTACACCGGCCCCTCCGACGACTTCTCGCGTGCGGGCAGGATGTGGTGGTCGGTGCCGCAGGGCGTCACGGAGTTCGGCACGTGGCGTGAGAAGACGACGGTCTACCACGAGGGCGTGCCCGGTCACCACCTGCAGATCAGCCAGGCGGTCTACAACCGCGGGGAGCTCAACACGTGGCGTCGGCAGCTGGCCGGACCGTCCGGGCACGTCGAGGGCTGGGCCCTCTACGCCGAGCGGCTCATGGAGCAGCTCGGGTTCCTCGACGACGAAGGGGACCGCCTCGGCATGCTCGACGGCCAGCGGATGCGGGCGGCCCGCGTGGTGCTCGACATCGGTGTGCACCTGCAGAAGACCAACCCCGACGGCGGTGGCTGGACGTGGGAGTACGCGCTCGACTTCATGGGCCGGAACGTCAACATGGCGCCGGAGTTCGTGCAGTTCGAGGTCGCCCGGTACTTCGGGTGGCCGGGGCAGGCGCCGTCCTACAAGGTCGGGCAGCGCGTCTGGGAGTCGATCCGCGACGAGCTCGCCGCACGCGAGGGCGCCGCGTTCGACCTGAAGGCCTTCCACCACCGGGCGCTCGCACTCGGCGGGGTCGGCCTGGACACGCTCCGGAGCGCGCTGCTCGACTGACGGCGTGACGGGTCGACGGACGGGAGGCGCGTGGCGGGGTCGCCGCGTGCCTCCCGTCCGTCCTCCGGTCGCCCCGCGACACGCGACACGCCCGGTTGTGGGGCCCGCGGCCCTGCGGCTAGACTCAATCGGCGCAATCCGCGCCAACCAACCACTGCCATGACGGCTCGCACCGACGTTCGGAGCGGACCAGGGGGTCGCTCCCTCGCCGTCACGGCCCGACTCATGTCCGTTCGGAGCAATCTCTACATGACAACCACCACGACCAAGGCTCCCAAGCAGGTCGCCATCAACGACATCGGCTCGGCTGATGACTTCCTGGCCGAGGTCGAGAAGACCCTCAAGTTCTTCAACGACGGCGATCTGATCTCCGGAACCGTCGTGAAGATCGACCGCGACGAGGTCCTCCTCGACGTCGGCTACAAGACCGAGGGTGTCATCCCCTCGCGCGAGCTCTCGATCAAGCACGACGTCGACCCCAACGAGGTCGTCGAGGTCGGCGACGAGGTCGAGGCCCTGGTCCTCCAGAAGGAGGACAAGGAAGGCCGCCTGATCCTGTCGAAGAAGCGTGCGCAGTACGAGCGTGCGTGGGGCGACGTCGAGAAGATCAAGGAGTCCGACGGCGTCGTGACCGGCACGGTCATCGAGGTCGTCAAGGGCGGTCTCATCGTCGACATCGGCCTCCGTGGCTTCCTCCCGGCCTCGCTCATCGAGCTGCGTCGCGTCCGCGACCTGACCCCGTACCTGGGCCAGGAGCTCGAGGCGAAGATCCTGGAGCTCGACAAGAACCGCAACAACGTGGTCCTCTCGCGCCGCGCCCTGCTCGAGCAGACGCAGTCCGAGTCGCGCACCACCTTCCTCAACAACCTCCACAAGGGCCAGGTCCGCAAGGGCATCGTGTCGTCGATCGTCAACTTCGGTGCGTTCGTCGACCTGGGCGGCGTCGACGGTCTCGTCCACGTCTCCGAGCTCTCCTGGAAGCACATCGAGCACGCCAGCGAGGTCGTCGAGGTCGGTCAGGAAGTCACCGTCGAGATCCTCGAGGTGGACCTGGACCGCGAGCGCGTGTCGCTCTCGCTCAAGGCCACGCAGGAGGACCCGTGGCAGGTCTTCGCCCGCACCCACGCGATCGGTCAGATCGCACCGGGCAAGGTCACGAAGCTCGTGCCGTTCGGTGCCTTCGTCCGCGTCGCCGACGGCATCGAGGGTCTCGTCCACATCTCGGAGCTCTCGAACAAGCACGTCGAGCTCGCCGAGCAGGTCGTCTCCGTCGGTGACGAGGTCTTCGTCAAGATCATCGACATCGACCTCGACCGTCGTCGCATCTCGCTCAGCCTCAAGCAGGCGAACGAGGGCGTGGACCCGGAGGGCACCGAGTTCGACCCGGCGCTCTACGGCATGCCGACCGAGTACGACGACCAGGGCAACTACAAGTACCCCGAGGGCTTCGACCCGGAGACCAACGAGTGGCTCGAGGGCTACGACACCCAGCGCACCGAGTGGGAGGGCCAGTACGCGGCCGCCCAGTCGCGCTGGGAGGCCCACAAGGCGCAGGTCGCGAAGACCATCGCGGACGAGGAGAAGGGTGGCTTCGACCTCCCCGCCTCGGCCTCGAGCTCGTCCTCGTCCTCGTCGACCTTCTCGAGCGAGTCGAACGGTCAGGGCACCCTGGCCGACGACGCCTCGCTCGCGGCGCTCCGCGAGAAGCTCAGCTCGAACAACTGATCGAGCGGGTCGCACGTCCCGGAAGCCCGGTACCCCTGAGGGGGTGCCGGGCTTCCGGCGTTCCACGACGTCCTCGGTAACCTGGACCGGTGCGCATCATCGGTCTGACAGGCGGCATCGCCGCGGGCAAGTCCACCGTCTCCCGTCGCTGGGCGGAGCACGGCGCGGTCGTCGTCGACGCCGACCGGCTCGCGCGGCAGGCGGTCGCTCCGGGCAGCCCCGGGCTCGCCCGTGTCGTGGAACGGTTCGGGACGGGCGTGCTCGCCCCCGACGGCGCGCTCGACCGGGCCGCCCTGGGCAGCATCGTCTTCTCCGACGCCTCGGCGCGGAAGGACCTCGAGGGGATCACCCACCCGGAGGTGTGGCGGCTCGCACGGGGAGCGTTCGACGCTGCCGAGGCCGCTGATCCGGAAGCCGTCGTCGTCTACGACGTCCCGCTCCTCGCCGAGGCCCGGGGGAGTCGGCCGATCCGGTTCCACGCGGTCGTCGTCGTGGACGCTTCTGCGGCGCAGCGGGTCGGACGACTCGTCGAGCACCGGAGCATGCCGCGTGACGAGGCCGAGCGACGTGTGGCGGCCCAGGCGTCGGACGCCGAGCGGCTCGCCCTCGCCGACCACGTCGTCGACGCGACCGGATCGCTCGAGGACACCCTGCGGTCCGCCGACGCGGTGTGGGACCGCATCGCGTCCTGAACGGGCCCCGCAGGCCCTGGTACCCGCTCAGCTGTGGGCGATCAGGGCCGTCGGGTGTCAGGGGGCGCGACTACCGTTGTCCCCATGGCAGTGTCGATCCAGCCCACCCGGGCGATCCGTCCCTTCGAGGTGATCAGCGAGTACTCGCCGAGCGGTGACCAGCCGGCGGCGATCGCCGAGCTCGCCGGTCGGATCAACGCGGGTGAGACCGACGTCGTGCTGCTCGGCGCGACCGGTACCGGCAAGTCGGCGACCACCGCGTGGCTGATCGAGCAGGTCCAGCGGCCGACGCTCGTGCTCGCGCACAACAAGACCCTGGCCGCGCAGCTGGCGAACGAGTTCCGCGGGCTCCTGCCGAACAACGCGGTCGAGTACTTCGTCTCGTACTACGACTACTACCAGCCCGAGGCGTACGTCCCGCAGACGGACACCTTCATCGAGAAGGACTCGTCGGTCAACGCGGAGGTCGAGCGGCTCCGGCACTCGACGACGAACTCGCTGCTCAGCCGGCGCGACGTCGTGGTGGTGTCGACCGTGTCCTGCATCTACGGCCTCGGCACGCCCGAGCAGTACATGAACGCGTCGATCGCGCTCCACGTCGGCCAGACGATCTCCCGCGACCAGCTCGTGCGCAAGTTCGTCGGCATGCAGTACCAGCGCAACGACGTCGACTTCGCCCGCGGCACCTTCCGCGTCCGCGGCGACACCATCGAGATCATCCCGATGTACGAAGAGCACGCGATCCGCATCGAGATGTTCGGTGACGAGATCGAGGCGCTCACCTCGCTGCACCCGCTGACCGGCAACGTCATCGCGGACCTGCCCGGTGTCTCGATCTTCCCGGCGTCGCACTACGTCGCCGACACCGACGTCATGCACCGGGCGATCGAGCGGATCAAGGACGAGCTGGCCGACCGACTCGCCGAGCTCGAGGGCCAGGGCAAGCTGCTCGAGGCCCAGCGGCTCCGCATGCGCACGACCTTCGACATCGAGATGATGGAGCAGATCGGCTTCTGCTCCGGCATCGAGAACTACTCGCGCCACATGGACGGGCGCGATGCGGGCGAGGCGCCGCACTGCCTCATCGACTACTTCCCGGACGACTTCCTCATCGTGATCGACGAGTCGCACGTGACCGTGCCGCAGATCGGTGCGATGTACGAGGGTGACGCCTCCCGCAAGCGCACGCTCGTCGAGCACGGCTTCCGTCTGCCGAGCGCGCTCGACAACCGACCGTTGACGTGGGAGGAGTTCCTCGAGCGCGTCGGGCAGAAGGTCTACCTGTCGGCGACCCCGGGCAAGTACGAACTCGGCGTCACCGACAGCGTCGTCGAGCAGATCATCCGTCCGACGGGTCTGGTCGACCCCGAGATCGTCGTGAAGCCGAGCGACGGCCAGATCGACGACCTGCTCGAGGAGATCAAGCTGCGCGTCGAGCGTGACGAGCGCGTGCTCGTCACGACCCTGACCAAGCGGATGGCCGAGGAACTCACGGACTTCCTCGGCAACGCCGGCGTCCGCGTGCGGTACCTGCACTCCGACGTCGACACCCTGAAGCGTGTCGAACTGCTGACGGAGCTGCGCCAGGGCGTGTACGACGTGCTCGTCGGCATCAACCTGCTGCGCGAGGGCCTCGACCTGCCCGAGGTGTCCCTCGTGGCGATCCTCGACGCCGACAAGGAAGGGTTCCTGCGGTCGTCGACATCCCTCATCCAGACGATCGGCCGTGCCGCCCGCAACGTGTCGGGCCAGGTGCTCATGTACGCCGACAAGATCACCGACTCCATGCGCCAGGCGATCGACGAGACCGATCGGCGCCGCGAGAAGCAGGTCGCCTACAACCTCGAGCACGGCATCGACCCGCAGCCCCTCCGCAAGAAGATCGCCGACATCACCGAGGTGCTGCAGCGCGAGAGCGACGACACCAAGGCGCTGCTCGAGGGTCGCCCGGGTTCCGACGGCCGCCGGTCGCCCACGCCGAACCTGCGTCGCGAGGGCATCGCGGGAGAGGGCGCGACCCAGCTCGAGGCGACGATCGCCGACCTCAACGACCAGATGCTGCAGGCCGCGGCCGAGCTGAAGTTCGAGCTGGCGGCACGGCTCCGCGACGAGGTGCAGGACCTGAAGAAGGCGCTGCGACAGATGGAGTCCGCCGGGCATGTCCGCTGACACCTCCGGGACCGCGCGGCGGACGGTCGTCGTCACGGGTGCCAGCGCCGGCCTGGGCTACCACGCAGCCGAGCAGCTCGCGGCACAGGGCCACCGGGTGGTGCTCGCCACGCGGAACCCCGAGCGTGCCGCCGCCGCCGAGCGGAGCATCCGGAAGCACGTCGACGACGCCGCACTCGTGCACCTGCACCTCGACCTGGCCGACCTCGACAGCGTGCGTGCCGCGGCCGTGCGGCTCCGGGAGCTCGGCCCCGTGCACGCCCTGCTCAACAACGCCGGCGTGGTCGGATCGGCTCGCCCGCAGCGCACCGCGCAGGGCTTCGAACTGCAGGTCGGCACGAACCACCTCGGACACTTCGCCTGGACGGCGCTGGCGCTGCCGGCCCTCGACCAGGACGCCGGGCGTGTGGTGCACCTCGGCTCCATCGCGCACCGCTTCACGACGCTCGACCGGACGGATCCGCTCGCGGTCGGCCGCTACGAGGGCCACCGCCAGTACGCCAGGAGCAAGCTCGCGGTGATGCTGTTCGGCTTCGAGCTCGCGCAGCGGCTCGGCGACGCCGGCTCGCGGGTGCGCAGCGTCGTCGCGCACCCCGGGCTGGCACTCGACGCCGCCGCCCCGCCCCGACCGGACGTCGCACCGACGCGGTCCGAACCGGCGTGGATGCGAGCGGGCTCGGGCTGGGTGGCGCAGGGCAAGGACGCCGGGGCGTGGCCGCTCGTGCACGCCGCCGTCGGTGAGGCCGTGCGCTCGGGTGAGTACTGGGGGCCGGCCGGCCCGCTCCAGTTCGCCGGTCGTCCGGCCCTCGTCCCGGCGCGCCCGCGTGCCCACGACCGCACCGTCGCTGCGCGCCTCTGGACGGCGAGCGAACAGGCGACCGGCGTCGCGTTCGCTCTCGACGCACTCGGCTAGACCGCCACGCCCGGACGGATGTCGGTCCTGCTTCGTAGAATCGTCTGCGATGACCATCACCTCTGACCGCGGAACCGCGACCCCGGGCCGGAACGCCTTCGGCGAGCCTGCAGACCTCCACATCCCCGGCGGGACGGCGCCGCACAGCACCTCGACGCTCAGCGTCCGGGGCGCTCGCGTGCACAACCTCCGCGACGTCGACCTCGAGATCCCTCGGGACTCGCTCGTCGTGTTCACGGGGCTGTCCGGGTCGGGCAAGTCCTCGCTCGCGTTCGACACGATCTTCGCCGAGGGCCAACGGCGCTACGTGGAGTCGCTGTCGGCCTACGCCCGGCAGTTCCTCGGCCAGGTGGACCGGCCCGACGTCGACTTCATCGAGGGCCTGTCGCCGGCGGTCTCGATCGACCAGAAGTCGACGAACCGGAACCCGCGGTCGACCGTGGGCACCATCACCGAGGTCTACGACTACATGCGTCTGCTCTGGGCGCGCATCGGTGTCCCGCACTGCCCCGTCTGCGGCGAGGTGATCAGCAAGCAGAGCGTGCAGCAGATCGCGGACCAGCTCATGGAGTTCGAGACCGGCACGCGCTTCCAGGTCCTCGCGCCGGTCGTCTCCAAGAAGAAGGGCGAGTTCGTCGACCTCTTCCAGGAGCTCGCGGCCTCGGGGTACGCCCGTGCGATCGTCGACGGTGAGCGCATCCAGCTGAGCGACCCGCCCAAGCTCAAGAAGCAGGTCAAGCACGACATCTCGGTGATCGTCGACCGTCTCGTGGCGAGCGACGACATCCTCGGCCGCCTCACCGACTCGCTCGAGACCGCCCTGCGGTTGACGAACGGCACCGTGGCGATCGACCTCGTCGACCACGAGGGGCCCGGCGCGGTCCGGACCTACTCCGAGAACCTGTCCTGCCCGAACAACCACCCGCTCGCGCTCACCGAGATCGAGCCGCGGACCTTCTCGTTCAACGCACCGTTCGGTGCCTGCCCCGAGTGCTCGGGCCTCGGTACCCGCATGTCGGTCGACCCCGACCTGGTGCTCGGCGACCCCGAGGCCTCGCTGCGAGACGGCGTCCTGCTGCCCTGGACGGGCACGAGCGGGCTGTACTCGTACTTCGAGAAGCTCCTCGCGGGTCTCGGCAAGGACCTCGGGTTCGGCCTCGACACCCCGTGGAACCAGCTCGACCCGTCGGTGCAGGCCGCGATCCTGACCGGCAAGGACTTCCAGGTCTCCGTGTCGTGGAAGAACCGTTTCGGCCGCGAGATGCGGTACACGAGCGGGTTCGAGGGCGTCATGCCCTACATCGAGCGCAAGTTCGCCGAGGCCGAGTCGGACTCGCAGCGGCAGCGCTTCCAGGGCTACCTGCGCGAGGTCCCCTGCCCGGTCTGCGACGGCACGCGCCTGAAGCCCGAGGTCCTCGCCGTGACGGTCGACGGTCGCAGCATCGCCGACGTGACCGACATGTCGCTCGACCAGGCGTACGGCTTCATGGAGGAGCTGACGCTCACCGAGCGTGAGGCGCACATCGCGGCCGCGGTCCTCCGCGAGATCCGCGCGCGGCTCGAGTTCTTGCTCGAGGTCGGCCTGAACTACCTGACCCTCGCACGCGGAGCCGGCGGGCTCTCCGGCGGCGAGGCACAGCGCATCCGGCTCGCGACGCAGATCGGATCGGGCCTGACGGGTGTGCTCTACGTGCTCGACGAGCCGAGCATCGGCCTGCACCAGCGCGACAACCGTCGGCTCATCGACACGCTCGTCAAGCTCAAGGACCTCGGCAACACCCTCATCGTCGTCGAGCACGACGAGGACACCATCCGCACGGCGGACTGGGTCGTCGACATCGGACCGGGCGCGGGCGTGAACGGCGGCAAGGTCGTGCACTCCGGCTCCTACGAGGGCATCATCGCGAACCGCGAGTCGGTGACCGGTGACTACCTGGCAGGTCGGCGCGCGATCGAGGTGCCCGCCGAGCGACGGAAGATCAACCCGAAGCGCGTCATCAGCGTGCAGGGCGCCCGGGCGAACAACCTCAAGCAGGTCGACGTCGACTTCCCGCTCGGTGTCTTCACCGCGGTGACCGGCGTCAGTGGCTCCGGCAAGTCGACCCTGGTCAACGACATCCTGTACAAGGTGCTCGCGAACCAGCTCAACGGCGCACGGCACATCGCCGGCAAGCACACCCGCGTGAAGGGCCTCGACCAGCTCGACAAGGTCGTGCACGTCGACCAGGCGCCGATCGGCCGCACCCCGCGGTCCAACCCGGCGACCTACACCGGCGTGTTCGACCGCATCCGGCAGCTCTTCGCCGAGACGCCCGAGGCGAAGGCGCGCGGCTACCAGCCCGGTCGCTTCAGCTTCAACGTCAAGGGCGGCCGCTGCGAGAACTGCTCGGGTGACGGCACGATCAAGATCGAGATGAACTTCCTGCCCGACGTCTACGTGGCGTGCGAGGTCTGCGGCGGTGCGCGGTACAACCGCGAGACGCTGCAGGTGCACTACAAGGGCAAGGACATCTCCGAGGTCCTCGACATGCCGATCAGCGAGGCGGCCGACTTCTTCGAGCCGATCTCGGCGATCCACCGCTACATGGCGACGCTCGTCGACGTGGGCCTGGGCTACGTGCGCCTCGGGCAGAGCGCGACGACCCTCTCCGGTGGCGAGGCCCAGCGCGTCAAGCTCGCGACGGAACTTCAGCGCCGCTCGAACGGCCGTACGGTCTACGTGCTCGACGAGCCGACGACCGGCCTGCACTTCGAGGACGTCCGGAAGCTGCTGCTCGTGCTGCAGAGCCTGGTCGACAAGGGCAACACCGTGATCACGATCGAGCACAACCTCGACGTGATCAAGTCCGCCGACTGGCTGGTCGACATGGGACCCGAGGGCGGCGCCGGTGGCGGTACGGTACTGGCCGTCGGCACCCCGGAACACGTGGCCGACGTCCCCGAGAGCCACACCGGTGTGTTCCTGCGCGAGATCTTCGATGCGCAGGACGCCCGTGTCGGCAAGGAGCAGGCGGTCGGTGCGCGTCAGGCCACCCAGAAGCACCAGGGCGGGCAGCAGAGCAAGCAGAAGGCGGGTGCTCGGTAGGTGGCGGACACCGTCTCCTGGCGGCCGAAGGCGGGGGAGATCCCGACCGACCCAGGCGTCTACCGGTGGCGTGACGAGGCCGGTCGGGTGCTCTACGTCGGCAAGGCGAAGAACCTCCGCGCCCGCCTGAGCAACTACTTCGCACCGCTGCCGACCCTCCACGAGCGCACCCGACGCATGGTGCTCACGGCCCGGAGCGTCGAGTGGACCACCGTCGGCTCCGAGATCGAGGCACTGCAGCTCGAGTACACCTGGATCAAGGAGTTCGACCCGCCGTTCAACGTCAAGTTCCGGGACGACAAGTCGTACCCGTACATGGCGATCACCCTGGGCGAGGAGTCGCCGCGGGTGATGGTGACGCGGAACCGGAAGATCAAGGGCGCGAAGTACTTCGGGCCCTACCCGAAGATCTGGGCGGTGCACGACACCATCGACCTGATGATCAAGGTGTTCCCGATCCGCACCTGCTCGGACTCGTCCTACAAGAAGGCGATGCAGACGGGCAAGCCGTGCTTCCCGGGCCAGATCGGCAAGTGCGGTGGACCCTGCTCGCAGAAGGTCACCATCGCCGAGCACCGGGCGATCGTCGAGGAGTTCGTCCGGTTCATGGGCAGCTACGACCGCAGGGTGATCACGACCCTGCGGCAGCGCATGGCCGCGGCCGCCGACGCCATGGACTACGAGCAGGCGGCGCGGTACCGCGACCAGGTCGGTGCCCTCGAAGCGGTGCTCGAGAAGTCGGCGGTGGTCCTCCGTGACTCGGTCGACCTCGACCTGTTCGGTGTGGCCGAGGACGAGCTCGCCGCCGCCGTGCAGCTGTTCTCCGTGCGCGGCGGGCGCATCCGCGGTGTCCGGGGGTGGGTGGTCGACAAGGAGCTCGACATCAGCACCGGTGACCTGGTCGAACAGATCGTCCAGGGCCAGTACGCGACGAGCGACGACGTCCCGCGCGAGGTCGTCGTGCCGGAACTCCCCGAGGACGCCGAGGCCCTGCAGCAGTGGCTCAGCGAGCGGCGCGGCGGGCGCGGCACGAAGCTCAGCACGGCCCAGCGGGGCGACCGGGCGGGCCTCGCGCGCACGGCCGCCCAGAACGCCGCGCAGGCGCTCATGCTCTACAAGACGAAGCGCAGCGCGGACTACACGACCCGGTCGGCTGCCCTCGCCGACATCCAGGACGCCCTGGGCATGACCGAGGCCCCCCTGCGGATGGAGTGCTACGACATCTCCCACCTGCAGGGCACGAACGTGGTGGCGTCGATGGTGGTGTTCGAGGACGGGCTCCCGCGCAAGGACCAGTACCGCCGTTACACGATCGCCGAGACGACCGACGACACCGACAGCATGTACCAGGTGCTGTCGCGACGGCTGGCGCGCCTCGACGAGGACGCCGCGGTGCCGGACGTCCCGGACGCCACGAGCGAGGACGTCGTCGAGGGCACGAAGCCGACGAAGCGGTTCGCGTACCGTCCGCAGCTGCTCATCGTCGACGGCGGCCAGCCCCAGGTCCAGGCTGCCAAGCGGGCGATGGACGAGGCCGGCGTGCACGACATCGCCCTGGTGGGCATCGCGAAGCGCCTCGAGGAACTGTGGTTGCCCGACGACGACTTCCCGGTGATCATGCCGCGCAACTCCGAGGCGCTCTTCCTGATCCAGCGGATCCGTGACGAGGCGCACCGGTTCGCGATCACGCACCAGCGGACCCGCCGGAAGCGCGACGTCCGGTCGCAGCTGTCGGAGATCCCCGGGCTCGGCCCGACCCGGGTGAACGCCCTGCTGAAGCACTTCGGGTCGGTCGCGCGCCTGCGTGAGGCGACGGCGGAGCAGATCGCCGAGGTGAACGGCGTCGGGCCGGCGACCGCGGCGGCGGTCGTCACGAAGCTCGCGCAGACGCCCCGCAGCGCGCCGGAGGGGAGCCCGCCCGGAGCGAGCGCCCCGGAGGCGGGCCCGTCCGGTGCGAGCGCCCCGGACGCGGGCTCGCCCGGAGGAAGCGTGCCGGAGGCGAGCAACGCCGACCCTGCCGGGCGCGCAGCCAGCACCCCCGGTCCGGAGCGGACGACGGACCCGGACGCGCCCGCAGCAGCCGCCGCGGAGGAGCCGAGCCGCGCCTCCCGGCCGGTCGGCCCCGTCCGCGTCCCGGACGTCTCCGCCGACGGCCCGTCGCGTCCACGGTGACCGGCCCCGCTCCGAGCGCGGGACGGTAGCCTGGTCGCGCAGCCGAGACCCGAAGCCGAGACCTCCCCGGGCCGTGGCCCGGGCCGCCACGACGGAGCCCTCCCACACATGAGCGACACGAGCGACGACCGAACAACCCCGACGTCCGCGTCGCAGCAGCACGACATCCTCATCGTCACCGGCATGTCCGGCGCTGGCCGTTCCACGGTCGGCAAGGCGCTCGAGGACCTCGGCTGGTACGTGGTCGACAACCTCCCGACGCAGATGCTCGGCCCGCTCACCGAGCTCGCGGACCGTGCCGGGGAGAAGATCCCGAAGATCGCGACCGTCGTCGACGTCCGCGGCGGACGGTTCTTCACCGACCCGGAGCAGGCGGTCGAGCAGGTCCGTGCCAGCACCTCCGCCCGGGTCCGGGTGCTCTTCCTCGAGGCGACGGACGCCGTGCTCGTGCGCCGCTTCGAGCAGGTCCGCCGGCCGCACCCGTTGCAGGGCGACGGGACGCTGCTCGACGGCATCGGCCTCGAGCGTTCGCGGCTGTCCGGGCTGCGCGAGGCCTCCGACGTCGTCATCGACACCTCGGACCTGAACATCCACCAGCTCGCCAACGCCGTCACGGAGCGCTTCGCCGACGACCACTTCGTCGGGGTCCAGGTCACGCTCATGAGCTTCGGGTTCAAGTACGGGCTGCCCGCCGACGCCGACATGGTCGCGGACGTGCGGTTCATCCCGAACCCCTACTGGGTGCCGGAACTCCGCCCGCACACCGGCCTCGACGCCCCCGTCTCGGAGTACGTCCTGTCGCAGCCGGGCGCCCGCTCGTTCGTCGAGCGGTACGCTGCCGTGCTCGAGCCCGTGCTGGCGGGATACCAACGCGAGAACAAAAGACACGCTACGATCGCCATCGGCTGTACCGGCGGCAAGCACCGCTCGGTCGCCGTCGTCGCCGAGTTGGCGAACCTCCTCCGCGGGATGTCCGACGTCGCCGTGCGTGTGAAGAACCGAGATCTCGGCCGGGAGTGACCGTTCCTCCGGCCGCTCCACACCCACGTGCGCCGGACCCGCGGACCCCACCAGAGAAAACGTTAGGAATGATGCTGTGCCGTTGACTGCCGAGGTCAAGGACGAACTGGCCAGGGTCGTCGTGAACCGCAACACGGTCCGCGCCGCCGAACTCGCGACCATCCTGCGGTTCGCGGGCGGCCTGCACGTCATCTCGGGCAGGATCGCGGTCGAGGTCGAGCTCGACACCCGGATCATCGTCCACCGCGTGCGCAAGGACCTGGCGGAGCTGTACGGCGTGCGGAGCGAGGCGTCGGTGGGGTCGTCCGCGTCCTCCCGCCGCGGCACCCGCTACCTGGTCCGCGTGCTCGAGGCGGGGGAGACGCTCGCCCGCCAGACCGGGCTCATGGACGCGCGCCGTCGCCCGGTGCGTGGCCTGCCGAACCGTCTGACGACCGGCAACCGCGAGGACCTCGCCGCCATCTGGCGCGGTGCGTTCCTCGCCTCCGGCACGCTGACCGACCCCGGTCGCGCCGCCGCGCTCGAGGTCACCTGCCCGGGCAACGAAGCGGCGATGGCACTGGTCGGTGCCGCCTCGCGCCTCGGGATCGCCGCGAAGGGCCGCGAGGTCCGCGGCGTCCACCGCGTCGTCATCCGCGACGGCGAGGCGATCGGCCAGATGCTCACCGTCATGGGCGCCGCCCGCACCACCGCCGAGTGGGAGGAGATGCGCCAGCGCCGCGAGGTCCGCGCCACAGCCAACCGTCTGGTGAACTTCGACGACGCCAACCTCCGCCGCTCGGCGCAGGCCGCCGTCGCCGCGTGCGCCCGCGTCGAGCGCGCGCTCGAGATCCTCGGTGACGACGTCCCGGACCACCTCAAGTACGCCGGGTCGCTCCGGCTGCAGCACCGTGACGCCTCGCTCGACGAGCTCGGTCAGCACGCCGAGCCGCCGATGACCAAGGACGCGATCGCCGGCCGCATCCGCCGCCTGCTCGCGATGGCCGACAAGAAGGCGGTCGACACCGGCGTGCCGGGGACCGAGGCCAGCGTGCCGGAGGAGCTCGAGGGGGCGTAGCCCCGACCGGCCCCACGACGGACGGGAGGCGCGGTGCCGGCTGGCACCGCGCCTCCCGTCCGTCCGGGGGAGCGTCCACCACCATCGGCGGGACCGTCCGGACGGACCGTCATCCGGCGCGGGCGCGCAGTGTCCGACTGCTAGGGTCGTTACGGCGACGTTACGGGGCGTATCGTCCACCACACGTGGGTCCGCAGGGCCGCACGACTCCGAAAAGCAGCGCCCCCGGGGCGCTCCACACCCACCAGGAGATCCATTGACCGTCAAGATCGGCATCAACGGCTTCGGCCGCATCGGCCGTAACTTCTTCCGGGCCGCCCTCGCCAAGGGCTCCGACCTCGAGATCGTGGCGGTGAACGACCTCACCGACAACGCGGCCCTCGCGAACCTGCTGAAGTTCGACTCCATCACGGGTCGTCTCGGCGTCTCCGTCGAGCTCGACGGCGACAGCATCGTCGTCGACGGCAAGCCGATCAAGGTCCTCGCGGAGCGCGACCCCGCGAACCTCCCGTGGGGCGAGCTGGGCGTCGACATCGTCATCGAGTCGACCGGCTTCTTCACCAAGGCAGCCGACGCGCAGAAGCACATCGACGCGGGCGCCAAGAAGGTCATCATCTCGGCCCCGGCGACCGGCGACGACGTCACCATCGTCCTCGGCGTCAACGAGGACCAGTACGACCCCGAGAACCACAACATCATCTCGAACGCGTCGTGCACCACGAACAGCCTCGCGCCGCTCGCCAAGGTCTTCCACGACAAGTTCGGCATCGAGCGTGGCCTCATGACGACGGTGCACGCGTACACCGCCGACCAGAACCTGCAGGACGGCCCGCACAAGGACCCGCGTCGTGCCCGCGCCGCGGCGCTCAACATCGTCCCGACCTCGACCGGTGCGGCGAAGGCCATCGGCCTCGTCATGCCCGAGCTCGCCGGCAAGCTCGACGGCTACGCCCTCCGCGTGCCGGTGCCGACCGGTTCGATCACCGACCTCACCCTCGAGACGTCGTCCGAGGTCACCGTCGACGAGATCAACGCCGCCTACAAGGAGGCCGCCGAGGGCCCGCTCAAGGGCATCCTGCTCTACAGCGAGGACCCGCTGGTGTCGACCGACATCACGACGGACCCGCACTCGTCGATCTACGACTCCGGCCTGACCAAGGTCATCGGCAAGCTCGTCAAGATCACCTCGTGGTACGACAACGAGTGGGGCTACTCGAACCGCCTCGTCGACCTGACCGAGTACGTGGGCGAGCGACTCTCGGCATGAGCCTCCGCACCCTCGAGGACCTCGGCGACCTCGCCGGCAAGCGCGTCGTCGTCCGGTGTGACCTGAACGTCCCGCTCAAGGACGGCACGATCACCGACGACGGCCGCGTGCGCGCGTCGCTGGGCACGCTCAACACGCTCGTCAACGCCGGTGCGCGGGTCATCGTGATCTCGCACCTCGGTCGTCCCGACGGCACGCCCGCGCAGGAGTACTCGCTCGCCCCCGTGGCGCAGCGGCTCTCCGAACTGCTCGGCAAGGAGGTCACCTTCGTCGGCGAGACCGTCGGCGACGAGGCGACCGCGGCCGCCGAGGCCCTCGGGGACGGCGACGTCCTGCTGCTCGAGAACCTCCGCTTCAACCCGGAGGAGACCTCGAAGGACGCGTCGGCGCGCACGGCGTTCGCCGAGCGGATCGCCGCCCTCGGTGACGCGTTCGTGTCGGACGGCTTCGGCGTCGTGCACCGCAAGCAGGCCTCCGTGTACGAGCTCGCGGCAGCGCTGCCCAGCGCGGCCGGCTCGCTCATCGAGTCCGAGCTGACGGTGCTCGAGCGGTTGACCAAGGACCCGCAGCGGCCGTACACGGTCGTGCTCGGCGGATCGAAGGTCAGTGACAAGCTCGGTGTCATCGAGCACCTGCTCCCGCAGGTCGACACGCTGTGCATCGGTGGCGGCATGCTCTTCACGTTCCTCGCGGCCCAGGGCCACGGGGTCGCGAAGTCGCTCCTCGAGCAGGACCAGCTCGACACCGTCCGGGCGTACCTCGCCAAGGCGGACGAGCTCGGCGTGACGATCGACCTGCCGACCGACGTCGTGGTGGCCTCCGGGTTCGCCGCGGACGCCGACCACGAGACCGTCGCCGCCGACGCGATCGAGTCCTCGTCGTTCGGCACGGACGGCATCGGCCTCGACATCGGCCCGGAGACCGCGGCGCGCTTCGCGTCGGCGGTGTCCGGCTCGAGGACCGTGTTCTGGAACGGTCCGATGGGCGTGTTCGAGTTCCCGGCGTTCGCAGCAGGCACGAAGACCGTCGCGCAGGCGTTGACCGAGGTCGACGGCCTCGGTGTCGTCGGCGGTGGCGACTCCGCGGCGGCCGTCCGGTCGCTCGGGTTCTCGGACGACCGGTTCGGGCACATCTCGACCGGTGGTGGTGCGAGCCTCGAGTTCCTCGAGGGCAAGTCGCTCCCCGGTCTCGAAGCACTGGGGTGGTCCCGATGACCCGCACGCCGTTCATCGCCGGCAACTGGAAGATGAACCTGGACCACCTCCAGGCCATCGCCACCGTGCAGAAGCTCGCGTGGACCCTGAAGGACGCCCGTCACGACCACGACGACGTCGAGGTCGCGGTGTTCCCGCCCTTCACGGACCTCCGCAGCGTGCAGACGCTCATCTCGGCCGACAAGCTCGAGATCCGGTTCGGCGCACAGGACCTGTCCCAGTACGACTCCGGTGCCCACACCGGTGACGTGTCCGGGGCGTTCCTCGCAGCGCTCGACGCGCAGTACGTCATCGTCGGACACTCCGAGCGGCGCACGCTGCACGGCGAGACCGACGAGGTCGTCGCCGCGAAGACCGCCGCTGCAGTCAAGCACGGCCTCGTGCCGGTGGTCTGTGTCGGTGAGACCGGCGAGGAGCGCGAGCAGCGCGGCGCCGGTGTCGTCCCGGTCGAACAGCTCAAGGTCGTCCTCGAGGCCGTGAAGCCGTCCGAGATCGTCGTCGCGTACGAGCCGGTCTGGGCGATCGGTTCCGGTCAGGCCGCGAGTGCGGAACAGGCCCAGGAGGACTGCGCCGCGCTGCGTCGCGGGATCGCCGAGGCCTGGGGCGACGACCTCGCCGCCAGCACGCGCGTGCTCTACGGCGGTTCGGTGAAGTCGGGCAACATCGCCGGCTTCCTGCGCGAGCCCGACATCGACGGCGCGCTCGTCGGTGGGGCCTCGCTCGACGTGCAGGAGTTCGCGGCGATCGCGCGCTTCCGGCAGCACGTCGGACTCTGATCCATCCCGCTCAGGCCGGCCACGTCCGCGTGGCCGGCCTGAGCCACGCCCGTGCCGGTGTCGGGGCTGCTCACGCGGCCCGCTACACTTGCAGGGCTGACTTCACACGAAAGGTACGTCGTGGCGATACTCTCCGTCGTGCTGCAGGTCCTGCTCGCGATCACGAGCCTCCTGCTCACGCTCCTCATCCTCCTGCACAAGGGCCGCGGTGGCGGTCTCTCCGACATGTTCGGCGGCGGCGTGACGAGCAACCTCGGGGCGTCCGGCGTCGCCGAGCGCAACCTCAACCGCATCACGGTGATCCTCGGTCTGGTCTGGATCGTCTCGATCATCGTGCTCGGTCTCATCAACAAGTTCACGGCAGGGAGCTGAGCCATGGCAACCGGAGGCAGTGCAATCCGAGGGTCCCGCGTCGGCGCGGGTCCGATGGGGGAGCAGGACCGCGGCGTCCAGGCCGAGCGCGTGGCCGTCTCGTACTGGGACGCCCTCGGCAACGAGGTCGTGCGGTACTTCTCGGCGACCCTGCCGGACGACGAGATCCCGGAGACGGTGGACTCGCCGTCGACGGGTCTGCCGGCCGGCCGCGACAAGGAGAACCCTCCCGTCGTCGCGAAGACCGAGCCCTACAAGACGCACCTCGCGTACGTGAAGGAGCGCCGCACCGAGGAAGAGGCAGCGCAGCTCCTCGAGGACGCGCTGCAGCAGCTCCGGCAGCGTCGCGGTACCGCGAAGTAGCACCTGGCGTCAGAAGGCCCCCGCACCGATCCGGTGCGGGGGCCTTCGTCATCCGCCGGACGTGTCGTCGGTGCCCTCGGTCCTCCGGTCCTGGCTGTTCCGGTCGCAGGACGTGCCGCGCGCGGTCGTTCGGGTTGCACGACATGCCGTCGGGATCGGAGGTGAGCGGCAAGTCGTGCGACCGGAAGCGGGCCGGCGACGTCCGCACGGCAGTTGCGCGGACCGACCGGACCACAGACGGATGGGAGGCGCGGTGCCAGCCGGCACCGCGCCTCCCGTCCGCCAGGGGGTCGCGTCTAGTAGGTCGACGCGATGAGGTTCTCGGGGACCTCGCGCGCGGCGTCCTGGTCCACGAAGAACACGGTGCGCTTGCGGCCCTGCACGCCGCCGACGGGGACCTCGTCCACCGCGGCACCGGCCAGGGCGAGGCCGAGCACCGACGCCTTCTCGGCGCCGGACAGGATGACCCACACGCGCTGCGAGGCGTTGATCACCGGGAAGGACAGCGTCAGGCGCTGCGCCGGCGGCTTGGGGGAGTCGTCGACCGTCAGCACGGCACGGTCGGTCACCGCGAGCTGCGGGAACTCGGGGAAGAGCGACGCCGTGTGGCCGTCGGGGCCGACCCCGAGCAGCGTGATGTCGAAGCGGGGCGCGACCGCGCCCTCGGGTGCTGCGTCCTGGAGCTCGCGCTCGTACTGTGCGGCGGCCTCGTCGATGGACAGCCCGGCGTCGGACGGTGCCATCGGGTGGATGTTCGCCTGCGGGATGTCCACGTGCTCGAAGAAGTCCGTCTGCGTGCCGGTGACGTTGCGGTCCGCATCGCCCTCGGCGACCCAGCGCTCGTCGACCCACCACACGTGCACCTTCGACCAGTCCACGCTCTCACGCGCGGGCGACTGCCCGATCGCCGCGAGGACCAGGGTCGACACCGAGCCGCCGCTGATCGCGATGTCCGCGCGCTCCTGCTCGTCCAGCACGTCGATGATCTTCGTGATGAAGCGAGCGGCGACCGACGCGCCGAGGGACTGCTTGTCCGGGTGCACCAGCACCCGTCGTTCGTTGGTCACGTGTCTCCCGTGTTCGTGGCGGCCGACCGGTGCGACCGCCTTCGGTCCGACCGGGGCGGGCGGCGGTCGTGTCGACCACCGCCCGGACCCCGGCCGTGTGCGGTGCTCAGCCGGCGATGGACTCGCGCAGCTGGGGCACCCCGTGCTTGACGACGTCTCCGAAGAGGACGTCCGCGTCGAGTCTACGGAGTTCCTCTGCGAGGCAGTCGCGCAGGTTCCGTCGGGGCAGCGACAGGTCGTGCGTCGGCTGCCCGGGCATCGACAGGGTCGCGACGTCGACGAGCGAGCGCTCGAGGTCGATCGTGCCTGATGCACGCTCGAGCTTGACCCCGTGGATGCCGCTCGACCCGGTGGCCCGCGGCGAGGTGACGACGGACACCGGCACCTGCAGCTGCAGCTGGAGCCACGCGGCGAGCAGGATCGTGGACGGGCTGTCGCTCGCACCGGACACCTCGACGCCGGTGACGGGCTCGTACGGCGGCTGGTCGAGCGCCGCGGCGAGCTGGTTCCGCCAGAGCGTCAGGCGGGTCCACGCGAAGTCGGTGTCACCCGGCACGTAGGACTTCCCGAGCGCCTCGATCGCGCTGTTCGGGTCCTTCTGCGCGGCGGCATCGGTGATGCGACGCTGCGCGATCCGGCCCAGCGCGGACGCTGCCGGCTGCTCCGGAGCGGCCTGCGGCCACCATGCGACGACGGGGGCGTCGGACAGGAGGAGACCGGTGACCAGGCTCTCCTCGTCCGTCGCGGTCTCGCCGTACGCACGGAGGACGATGACCTCGCTCGCGCCCGCATCGCTGCCGACGCGGATCTGGGCGTCGAGTCGACCGGGGGACTTCGTGTCGCCGTCGTTCTTCGACACGATGATCACCCGCATCGGGTGCTCGCGCGACGCCTGGTTCGCGGCCGAGATCGCCTCTTCCTCGTGCCCGAGGGCGGTCGAGATGATGAGCGTCAGCACGCGGCCGAGGGCGACGGCGCCACCCTCCTCGCGGATGTGGACGAGCTTCTTCTGGATCTTCGAGACCGTGGTGTTCGGCAGGTCGATCTTCATGGACGCCTCCAGGTCCGGCCGTCGCGGGCGAGCAGGGCATCGGCGGACGCCGGACCCCACGTGCCGGGACGGTACTGCTCGGGCTGGCCCTGCGTGGCCCAGAACTCCTCGATCGGGTCGAGGATCTTCCACGACAGTTCCACCTCTTGGTGACGGGGGAACAGGGGAGGGTCGCCGAGGAGCACGTCGAGGATGAGTCGCTCGTACGCCTCCGGCGAGGCCTCGGTGAACGCGTGTCCGTAGCCGAAGTCCATCGTCACGTCGCGCACCTGCGTGCCGACGCCCGGGACCTTCGAGCCGAAGCGGAGCGTGACGCCCTCGTCCGGCTGGACACGGATGACGAGCGCGTTCTGCCCGAGGGGTGCCTGCGTGTTGCCGTAGACGTCCTCGGGGACGCGCTTGAAGACGATCGCGATCTCGGTCACGCGACGGCCGAGGCGCTTGCCTGCCCGCAGGTAGAACGGGACGCCCTGCCAGCGGCGGGTCGCGATGTCGAGCTTGATCGCCGCGTAGGTCTCGGTCGTGGACTCGGGGTCCATCCCCGCTTCCTCGAGGAAGCCCAGGACCTTCTCGCCGCCCTGCCAGCCACCGTCGTACTGGCCGCGTGCCGTCGCCGTGGCGAGGTCCTCGGGCAGGCGCACGGCGGAGAGCACCTTCTCCTTCTCGGCGCGCAGGTCAGCGGCCTTGAACGAGACGGGTTCCTCCATCGCGGTGAGCGCGAGGAGCTGCAGCAGGTGGTTCTGGATGACGTCGCGCGCTGCGCCGATGCCGTCGTAGTACGCGGCCCGACCGGCGACGCCGATGTCCTCGGCCATCGTGATCTGCACGTGGTCGACGTAGTTCGAGTTCCAGATGGGTTCGTACATCTGGTTCGCGAACCGGAGCGTCAGCAGGTTCTGGACGGTCTCCTTGCCGAGGTAGTGGTCGATGCGGAACACGTCGTCGGGCGCGAAGACGCTCTCGACGATCGCGTTCAGCTCGCGCGCGGTGCGGAGGTCGGAGCCGAACGGCTTCTCGACGACCACGCGGCTCCAGGAGCCCTCGCGCTTCTCGGTCAGTCCGGAGACCTTGAGCTGCTCGGTCACCACCGGGAACATCTTCGGCGGGATGGAGAGGTAGAAGGCGTGGTTGCCGAGCGTGCCGCGCTCCGCGTCGAGCTCGTCGACGGTGCGCTTCAGCTCGAGGAAGGCCTCGGGGTCGTCGAACGAGCCCTGCACGAAGCGGATGCCCTGCTCGAGCTGCTTCCAGACGGCCTCGTCGAAGGGGGTGCGGGAGTGGTCCCGGACCGCGTCGTGCACGAGCTGGGAGAAGTCCTGGTCCTCCCAGTCGCGCCGGGCGAACCCGACGAGTGCGAAGCCCGGGGGCAGGAGCCCTCGGTTCGCCAGGTCGTAGACCGCGGGCATCAGCTTCTTGCGGGACAGGTCGCCCGTCACGCCGAAGATGATGAGGGTGCTGGGCCCCGCGATCCGGTTCAGACGTCGGTCGGTCGGCAACCGGAGCGGGTTGTGCTCCGGGGTGATCGCCACCGGTGACATGAGTGTGGACTCCTTGTGGGTCGAACGGAGACGGCGGAGCGCTGCGCTGCGGGGGCAGCGGCGACTCCGCCGTCGTGGTGGTCAGGTCCGGCCGGGAGGCGCGTCGCGGCTCCGGCGGTCGGGTCCTGACCGGGGGTGCCTGCGTCCGGGGGACGGCGGTCCCGTCCTCCGGACGCAGGCTCCGGTCGTGCTTACTTGCTGTTCTCGAGCGCGGTCTTCACCGTGTCGACGAGCTCGCCCCAGGAGACGTTGAACTTGTCGACGCCCTCCTTCTCGAGCAGCGCGACGACGTCGTCGTAGTCGACACCGGCGGCAGCGATCTGGTCCATGACCTGCTGCGCGTCGTCGAACGAGCCGGCGATGGCGTCACCGTGGATCTCGCCGTGGTCGAACGTCGCGTCGAGCGTCTTGCCCGGCATGGTGTTGACCGTGTTCGGCGCGGCGAGCTCGGTCACGTAGAGCGTGTCGGGCAGCGACGGGTCCTTGACACCGGTCGAGGCCCACAGCGGGCGCTGCGTGTTGGCACCGGACTCGAGCAGGCCGAGGGCACGCTCGGTGGCGAACTGCTCGGTCCAGACCTGGTACGCGAGCTGCGCGTTGGCGATGCCGGCCTTCGACTTGAGGGCCTTCGCCTCGTCGGTGCCCGCGGCGTCGAGGCGCTTGTCGATCTCGGAGTCGACACGTGACACGAAGAACGAGGCGACCGAGTGGATCTTCGAGAGGTCGTGGCCCGCGGCCTTGGCCTTCTCGAGGCCACCGAGGTAGGCGTCGATGACGGCGCGGTAGCGCTCGAGCGAGAAGATCAGGGTGACGTTGACCGAGATGCCGGCACCGATGACCTCGGTGATGGCCTCGAGGCCCTCGAGCGTCGCGGGGATCTTGATGAGGACGTTCTCGCGACCGACCTTCTCGAACAGGAACTTGGCCTGCTCGATGGTCTTCTGGGTGTCGTGGGCGAGGCCCGGCTCGACCTCGATCGAGACACGGCCGTCGAAGCCCTTGGTCTCGTCGTAGATCGGCTTGAAGACGTCGGACGCGTTCGCGACGTCCTGCGTGGTGATCTCGAAGATCGCCTCGGTGACGTCGGTGCCCTTCGCCGCGAGCTCCTTGACCTGCGAGTCGTAGCGCTCGCCCTTGGCGAGGGCCGACGCGAAGATCGTCGGGTTCGTGGTGACGCCGACGACGTTCTTCTGCTCGATCAGCTCGGTCAGCTTGCCGGTCTCGAGCAGCTCGCGCGACAGGTCGTCGAGCCAGATGCTGACGCCGACCTCGGAGAGGGCGGCGGTGGGGGTGTTCTCAGCCATGGTTTCTCTTCTTCTTTCGTCGACCGGCCCGGTGCGCGGAGGCGACCAGGGCCGTGTGTGTCGTGGTCTGTGGGCCGGGAGGCGCGGTGGCGGGGCCGCCGCGTGCCTCCCGGCAGAGGGGCCGGACCCGGCGTACCGGATCCGGCCCCTCGTGGGTCAGGACGCTGCGATCGATTCCTTGGCGGCGGCGACGACGTGCTCGGTGGTGAAACCGAACTCGGCGAACAGGCGCTGGTAGTCGGCCGATGCACCGAAGTGCTCGATCGACACGCTGCGGCCCTTGTCGCCGACGATGTCGCGCCAGCTCATCGCGATGCCGGCCTCGACCGAGACGCGCGCGGTGACGGCCTTCGGCAGGACCTGCTCGCGGTAGGACTCCGACTGCTCGAAGAACCACTCGAGCGAGGGGGCGCTCACGACGCGGGCGTTGATGCCCTCGCCCTTGAGCTGCTCACGCGCGTCGACCGCGATCTGGACCTCGGAACCGGTCGCGATGAGGATCACGTCCGGGGTGCCGTTCGGCGCCTCGGCCAGGACGTACGCGCCCTTCGCGACGTTCTTCGCCGAGGCGAGCGTCTCGCCGGAGGCGTCGCCCTCGCCACGCTCGAAGACGGGGAGGTTCTGACGGCTCAGCGCGATGCCGGCCGGACGGTCCTTGTGCTTGAGCATCTCGAGCCACGCGTACGACACCTCGTTGGCGTCGGCCGGACGGACGACGTCGAGACCCGGGATCGCACGGAGCGCGGTGATCTGCTCGATCGGCTGGTGCGTCGGGCCGTCCTCGCCCAGGGCGATGGAGTCGTGGGTCCAGACGTAGATCGCCGGCGCCTTCATGAGCGCGGCGAGACGGACCGCCGGACGCATGTAGTCGCTGAAGATGAGGAACGTGCCGCCGAAGGGGCGGGTGTTCCCGTGCAGGACGATGCCGGACAGGATCGAGCCCATCGCGTGCTCGCGGATGCCGAAGTGCAGCACGCGGCCGTACGGGTCGGTGCTCCAGGTCTTCGTCGACGCCTCGGCCGGACCGAAGGACTTCGCGCCCTCGATCGTGGTCAGGTTCGACTCGGCGAGGTCCGCCGAACCGCCCCAGAACTCGGGCATGAGCGGCGCGATGGCGTTGATGACCTTGCCGGAGGCGGCGCGGGTCGAGACGGCCTTCTCGGTGGAGAAGACCGGCAGCGCCTCCTCGAGGCCCTCGGGGAGCTCGCCCGCGTTGATGCGGTCGAGCATGGCCTTCTTCTCCGGGTTGGCCGCAGCCCACGCGTCGAAGGTCTTCGTCCACTCGGCGTGCTCGGCCTGGCCCTTGGTGATCGCACCGCGGGTGTACTCGAGCACCTCCGGGTCGACGTGGAAGGTCTTGTCCGCGTCGAAGCCGAGGACCTCCTTGAGGCCCTTGAGCTCGTCGGCACCGAGCGCCGAACCGTGGATCTTGCCGGAGTTCTGCTTGGTCGGCGACGGCCAACCGATGATCGTCTTGAGGACGATGAGCGACGGCTTGGTCGTCTCGGCCTTGGCGGCCTCGACGGCGCGGTGGAGCTCCTCGACGTCCTCGGAGTACTCGCCGGTCTTCTTCCAGTCGACGTGCTGGACGTGCCAGCCGAGGGCCTCGTAGCGGGCCGCGACGTCCTCGGAGAACGCGATGTCGGTGTCGTCCTCGATCGAGATCTGGTTCGAGTCGTAGAAGACGACCAGGCGACCGAGCTGCTGACGGCCCGCGAGGCTCGCGGCCTCGTTGGTGACGCCCTCCTGCATGTCACCGTCACCGGCGATCACGTAGGTGAAGTGGTCGAAGGGCGACTCGCCGTCGGCGGTCTCCGGGTCGAACAGGCCGCGCTCGAAGCGCTGCGCGTAGCCGAAGCCGACCGCCGAGGCGAGGCCCTGGCCGAGCGGGCCGGTGGTGATCTCGACACCGTCGGTGTGGCCGTACTCCGGGTGACCCGGGGTCTTCGAGCCCCACTTGCGCAGGTGCTGCAGGTCCTCGAGCTCGAGGCCGTAGCCGTGCAGGTAGAACTGCACGTACTGCAGGATCGAGGCGTGACCGGCGGAGAGGATGAAGCGGTCGCGACCGATCCAGGTGGAGTCGCTGGGGTCGCGACGCATCACCTTCTGGAAGAGCAGGTGGGCGACCGGCGCGAGGCTCATCGCGGTGCCGGGGTGACCGTTGCCGGCGGCCTCGACCGCGTCGGCGGCGAGGACGCGTGCCGTGTCGACGGCCTTCCGGTCGATGGCGTCCCAGGTGAATTCAGCCACTTGGATGTTGACCCTTCGTTGTTGCGACATGTGCGAGGGCTCGTGCCATCGCACGGACATGATCGCCGTCCCGGGGCCGTGTGTCGTGTCGCCGTCGAGCGGCGGCCGACCGGCTCTTCGCGGCCGACGTCTTCGGGGCACACGATGCGGGAGGGCGTGTCCAGCATAGTGACCACGCACTCAGAAGGTGTCCAGGTGACGACGGTGCCGTGTCGGGCAGCCGGCCCGGTCGGCGAGGCGGGGCATCCTCGCGGCGCCTCGATGGCCTAAACTGGTGTCGACCCGTGTGCATTCCGGGTCGACGCACGCCCCGACGGTGACGGAGCCGCCCACCGAGCGTGCGAGCTGACGCGAACGGACTGAGGTTCCCCTGTTGACTGCCACCGCGACCCGGCCCGACACCGATCGACCCCGCTCGACGCTGTCCCGCAAGGTCCGCGCGTACGTCTCGCTGACGAAGCCCCGGGTCATGGAGCTGCTCCTCGTCACGACCGCTCCGACGATGTTCCTGGCGGAGCGCGGGGTCCCGGACCTCTGGCTCGTGTTCTGGACGATGCTCGGCGGCGCGATGTCGGCAGGGTCGGCCTCGGCGTTCAACTGCTACATCGACCGCGACATCGACCGGCTGATGAAGCGCACCAGCCAGCGCCCCCTGGTCACCGGTGAGCTCTCCGACAAGGAGGCACTGGTGTTCTCGTGGACGCTCGCCGTCCTGTCGACCGCCGTCCTCGGCTTCCTGGTGAACTGGCTGGCCGCCGCGCTCAGCGTCGTCGCGATCCTGATCTACGTCTGCGTCTACACGCTCTGGCTCAAGCGCCGCACCCCGCAGAACATCGTCTGGGGCGGATCCGCCGGGTGCATGCCGGTGCTCATCGGCTGGGCCGGTGTCACCGGGTCGCTGACCTGGGCGCCGATCATCCTCTTCATGGTGATCTTCCTCTGGACGCCGCCGCACTACTGGCCGCTGTCGATGAAGTACCGCGACGACTACGACGCCGCCGACGTGCCGATGCTCGCGGTCGTGCGCGGCCGCACGGTCGTCGGGCTGCAGGTCGTGCTCTACGCCTGGGCGACGCTCGTCTGCTCGCTGCTGCTCATCCCGGTCGCGCACATGGGGCCGCTGTACACGGTCGTCGCCCTGGCCGGGGGCATCTGGTTCGTCGTCGAGTCGCACCGGCTGTACTCGCGGGCGATCCAGCACGTGGAGCAGGTCCAGCCGATGCGGGTGTTCCACAGTTCGATCACGTACCTGACGCTGCTGTTCATCGCGGTGGGCATCGACCCGCTGCTGCCGCAGGTCTTCACCTTCACGATCTAGCCAGGGTTCGTCGCCCGCGCACGGAGCGCCGCCTGTCTGCCGGCGGCGCTCCGTGCGTCGGGGCGCAGCGCGGGCGGTCCCGGGTCGGGCGTTCGCGGGTCGGGTGGGCGCGGCTCGGACACGGGCGCGCGGGGTGCGTGCCCGCGTCGACCCGGGTGGCGCGGGCCGACGCGACAGATCCGCTGTCGTACGCCGACGGGGATGTCGCGGGAGCCTGCGCGTGACGCGGGCTGCGCGAGGCGAGTGCGCCCAGCGACGATGCCGCTGTCGTACGACGACGGGGATGTCGCAGCAGACGCGCGGCCGCGACCGGGCGTCGGACGGGAGGCGCGGGGCGGGCGGTGCTGCGCCTCCCGTCCGCACCGTGGCCGGTCCGGTGCCGAGGCGGGGGGCGGGCGGTGCTGCGCCTCCCGTCCGCATCGTGGCCGGCCCGGTGCCGAGGCGCGGGGTGGCGGCGTCCGCACGAGACGGTCGCACCTGCGCGAGACGGTGCCGGATCCGGAGGCGTCCCGCGTGGTCGGAGGCGTCCTGCGCCGACGCCGGCGTCCTGTGCGTGGTCACGGGACCGGAGCCGTGCGGACGACGACGTCCCACGCGTCGGCGCTCGGGACGGAGGCGACGCGTGGGACGTCGGAGGGTGGCGAACGACCGCGTCAGGCGGTGATGCGCTCCCGCGCGGCCTGGCGACCGGCGCTGCCGCGCGTGCTGAGCACGACGACGGTGACCGCACCGACGAGGAGTCCGGCGAGCACCATGTGGGTCCCCACCAGGCCGACCGGCAGGCCCGTGCGCGCCTGGGTCAGGCCGACGGCGATCTGCACGAACTCGACGACGAGCAGGACGAGGGCCCAGCGGCTCGACAGCCGGAGGACGACCGCGCCGACGACGAGCGCCAGTGTCAGTGCGAACAGCGCGTAGGCCGGGATCGCGTGCAGGTGCTCCATCAGCTGCGGGTCGAACCCGGTGCGGTGCAGACGGCCACCGTCGACCGCCTCACTCGCACCCGCGTGCGGCCCGGAGCCCGTGGTCAGGATGCCGACCAGGACGGTGACGACCACCGCGACGACGGTGCCGCGGACCAGGCCGGTGTACCAGCCCGGGACGAGCCGCACCGCGGTGCGCGGACCGTTCATCGAGCGGTACACGAGCGTCGCCGTCACCGCGACGAGCGTCGTCGACACCACGAAGTGCAGTCCGACGACGAACGGGTTGAGGTTCGTGAGGACGCTGAGGCCGCCGATCACCGCCTGCACCGGGATCGCGATGCCCTGGGCGAAGGCGAGCCAGAAGAGCTCGGGGCGCGTGCGGCGCATGCGGACGACGGCGAGGAACATCGCGACCGCGACCACCACCAGCACGAAGGTGAGCAGACGGTTCCCGAACTCGATCACGCCGTGGATCCCCATCTCCGGGGTCGACACGAGCGACTCGGCGGTGCACTTCGGCCACGTCGGGCAGCCGAGGCCGGACGCTGTCAGGCGGACGAGGCCGCCGGTGCCGATCAGCACCACCTCGACGACGAAGGACGCCCAGGCGAGCCAGATCACGCGGGGGTCGACGGCGCGGGGGAGGGACCACCACCGCGGCGTGCGGGTGCCGGGGCGGACGCCCTGCTCGACGGTGGGTCCGACGCGAGTCACGAGGGTGGTGCCTTCCTGTTGTTCCGTGCGGTGAACCTGTAGGATTCGAGGGTTCAGCAGCAGTCAAGTCTAGGCAGGCGCCGGCTCCGAATGGGCCGTGATCGCCGATCGGTCGGACGACTGCGTGGGACCATCGACGTTGCGAGGCAGCAACGCCGTGGGACTCCTGTCGGAGGTCCGCGGTGGAATGGCGTCCGGACGTCACGGGTTGTCCCGACAGACGCTGCCGCGAGAAGGAAACGAGGAGACCATGTCCGACGTGCTCATCGACCGTCCAGAACTCGAAGGGCTCGGCCAGTACGAGTTCGGCTGGTCCGACTCCGACACGGCCGGCGCGTCCGCGCGCCGTGGTCTGTCGGACGAGGTGGTCAGCGACATCTCCGCCCGGAAGAACGAGCCCGAGTGGATGCACAAGCTCCGCCTCAAGGCGCTGACGCTGTTCGACCGCAAGCCCATGCCGTCGTGGGGTGCCGACCTGTCGGACATCGACTTCGACAACATCAAGTACTTCGTGAAGTCCACCGAGAAGCAGGCCCAGACCTGGGAAGAGCTGCCCGAGGACATCCGCAACACCTACGAGCGCCTCGGCATCCCCGAGGCGGAGCGCCAGCGCCTCGTCGCCGGTGTCGCCGCCCAGTACGAGTCCGAGGTCGTCTACCACCAGATCCGCGAGGACCTGGAGCAGCAGGGCGTCATCTTCATGGACACCGACACGGCGCTCCGCGAGCACCCGGAGTTCTTCGAGGAGTACTTCGGCTCGGTGATCCCGGCCGGCGACAACAAGTTCGCCGCGCTGAACACCGCCGTGTGGTCCGGTGGCTCGTTCGTCTACGTCCCGAAGGGCGTGCACGTCGAGATCCCGCTGCAGGCCTACTTCCGGATCAACACCGAGAACATGGGCCAGTTCGAGCGGACGCTGATCATCGCGGACGAGGACTCCTACGTCCACTACATCGAGGGCTGCACGGCGCCGATCTACAAGTCGGACTCGCTGCACTCCGCCGTGGTCGAGATCATCGTGAAGAAGAACGCCCGCGTGCGCTACACGACGATCCAGAACTGGTCGAGCAACGTCTACAACCTCGTCACCAAGCGCGCGATCGCGCACGAGGGCGCGACGATGGAGTGGATCGACGGCAACATCGGGTCGAAGGTCACGATGAAGTACCCGTCGATCTACCTCGCCGGTGAGCACGCCAAGGGCGAGACCCTGTCCGTCGCGTTCGCCGGTCCGGGCCAGCACCAGGACGCCGGCGCGAAGATGATCCACATGGCGCCGTACACGACGTCGTCGATCGTCTCGAAGTCGATCGCCCGTGGCGGCGGCCGCGCCGGCTACCGCGGTGAGGTCCGCGTCGACCCGGCCGCGCACCACGCCGCGAACACGGTCCGCTGTGACGCGCTGCTCGTCGACACGGTGAGCCGCAGCGACACGTACCCGGCGATCGACATCCGCGTCGACGACGTCCAGCTCGGCCACGAGGCCACGGTCTCCCGCGTGAGCGAGGAGCAGCTGTTCTACCTCATGTCGCGCGGCATGCCGGAGGACGAGGCCATGGCCATGATCGTCCGCGGGTTCATCGAGCCCATCGCCCGCGAGCTCCCGATGGAGTACGCGCTCGAACTCAACAAGCTCATCGAGATGAGCATGGAAGGATCCGTCGGCTAGATGTCGAACACCAGCACCAACCCGACACCCACCGACGGGGCCACCCCCGCACCGCGCATCGACCAGCCGGTCGAGCCCTCGGCCGTCGCACAGGGCCAGCAGGCTCCGTCCGCACGCAGCACGCAGGGCACCGACCAGCACGGTGCCCGCGCGCACTCCGACGGCGGCTGGGACGCGAAGGTCCCGGTCCAGACCCGGTCCGAGCGGCCGCAGTCCGGTGACCTCGACGCGTTCCCGCCGGTGACCGGCCGCGAGGTCAACTGGAAGTTCGCGCCGCTCGCGAAGCTCCAGCCGTTGCTCGAGGGTGGCCTCGACGGCTCCGCCTACCCGTTCCTGGCCCGCCAGACCGAGGGGGCCGACGTCGAGTGGGGTCGCAGCGACGACCCGGTCGTCGGCACCGCCGGCCTGCCCGAGGACCGCGCGGCCGCGGCGGCCTGGACCGCCCGCGACGCGGTGCTGAAGGTCACCGTCAAGGCGACCGAGGCGCACGAGTCGATCTCGATCACCCGCTCGGACTTCGGCACGCAGGCCCGCGCGGCGCACACGGTCATCACGGCCGAGCAGCACGCCCAGGGCATCGTCGTCATCGACAACCGCGGGTCGGCGCTCCTCAGCGAGAACGTCGAGATCGTCGTCCGTGACGGCGCACGGCTCACGGTGGTCAGCCTGCAGGACTGGGACGACGACGCGGTGCACGTGTCGACGCAGTTCGCCGAGGTCGGTCGCGACGCCTTCCTCAAGCACGTCGTGGTCTCGCTCGGCGGCGACGTCGTCCGCGTGAACCCCTCGACGCACCTCGGGGCGCAGGGTGCGGACACCGAGATGTACGGCGTGTACTTCGCCGACGCCGGGCAGTACATCGAGCAGCAGGTGTACGTGAACCACGACGCCCCGAACACCCGTGGCCGCGTCAACTACAAGGGCGCACTGCAGGGCGAGGGTGCGCACACGGTCTGGATCGGCGACGTGCTGATCGGGCGCGCCGGCGACGGCACCGACTCGTACGAGCAGAACCGCAACCTGGTGCTCACCGACGGCACGCGCGCGGACAGCATCCCGAACCTCGAGATCGAGACGGGCAACATCGAGGGGGCCGGGCACGCCAGTGCGACCGGTCGCTTCGACGACGAGCAGCTCTTCTACCTGCAGGCCCGTGGCATCCCCGAGGAGGAAGCCCGGCGCCTCGTCGTGCTCGGCTTCCTGGTCGAGGTCATCCAGAAGATCGGCGCGCCCGAGCTCGAGGAGCGCCTGATCGCCGCGGTCGAGCAGGAGCTCGCCGACGGCCGGACCGCGGTCGCCGCTGCGGAGCCCGAGGCCGAGCAGGCGGACGCCTGATGGCCGAGAAGGTCTGCGCCGAGTCGGAGATCGCCGTCGACAGCCCGATGCGCGTCGTCGTGGACGGCACCGCCGTGGCGATCGTGAAGGACTCGGCCGGGGCCGTGCACGCGATCGGCGACACCTGCACGCACGGGGACATCTCCCTGGCCGAGGGCTTCGTCGAGGGCGACACACTCGAGTGCTGGGCCCACGGGTCGCGCTTCTCGCTGGCCACCGGCAAGCCGCAGAACTTCCCGGCGTACGAGCCGGTGCCGGTCTTCCGGGTCGAGGTCCGTGACGGCGACGTCTACGTCGACGTGCACGACCCGGTCCCCGTCGACTGAGCGACACCACCACTCTTCCCGCGCGGCTGACGCCGCACAGCAGCTGTAACCGAAGGAACGCAATGTCCACTCTCGAAATCCGCGACCTGCAGGTCTCGATCGACACCGACCAGGGCACCAAGGAGATCCTGAAGGGCGTCGACCTCACCATCAACGAGGGCGGGATCCACGCGATCATGGGGCCGAACGGCTCCGGCAAGTCCACCCTGGCCTACACGATCGCCGGTCACCCGCGCTACAACGTCACCGGCGGCTCGATCACGCTCGACGGCGAGGACGTCCTCGCGATGAGCGTCGACGAGCGCGCCCGCGCCGGCATGTTCCTCGCGATGCAGTACCCGGTCGAGATCCCCGGCGTCACGGTGTCGAACTTCCTCCGTACCGCGAAGACCGCGATCGACGGCGAGGCCCCCGCACTCCGCGGGTGGGTCAAGGACCTGCGCCAGTCGATGGCCGACCTCAAGATGGACTCGTCGTTCGCCGAGCGCAACGTCAACGAGGGCTTCTCCGGCGGCGAGAAGAAGCGCCACGAGATCATGCAGCTCGAGCTCCTCAAGCCGAAGTTTGCCGTGCTCGACGAGACCGACTCCGGACTCGACGTCGACGCGCTGAAGATCGTGTCCGAGGGCGTCAACCGCGCGAAGGCAGCGACCGGCCTCGGCGTCCTGCTGATCACGCACTACACGCGCATCCTCCGCTACATCAAGCCGGACTTCGTCCACGTGTTCGTCGCGGGCAAGGTCGCCGAGCAGGGTGGTCCGGAGCTGGCCGAGCGCCTCGAGAACGAGGGCTACGACCGCTACGTGCAGGCTGCAGCGGCGGGCAACTGATGATCACCGCACTCTCCCCGGAGAAGTTCGACGAGGTCGTCGAGGGCCTCAAGGAGGTCCAGGACCCGGAGCTCGGCGTCAACATCGTCGACCTCGGCCTCATCTACGACCTCGCGATGGACGACGAGGCGAACGCCCTCGTGATCAGCATGACGCTGACGAGCGCGGGCTGCCCGCTGACCGACGTCATCGAGGGCGACACCGCCAACGCGCTCGACGGCATCGTCGACGCGTTCCGCATCAACTGGGTGTGGATGCCGCCGTGGGGTCCGGAGCGGATCACCGACGACGGACGCGAGATGATGCGCGCGCTCGGCTTCTCGATCTAGCCGCCACGACACACGGACGGGAGGCGCGGTGCCAGCTGGCACCGCGCCTCCCGTCCGTCGTCGGTGCGGTGCGCCCGCCACGCCGAGTGCGCACGATGCGTCACGTTCGACCGGTCCCCGCGACGCAGATCGCCCGCCCGGCGATCGTCGCGCGGCGTGTCGTGCTCGCTCGCGGCGGGAGACAGCAGCCCGGGTCGGAACAGCGACGGGCCCCGCACCAGCAGGTGCGGGGCCCGTCATCGTGCGGGTGCGTCAGCGGCGGCCGACCAGCTTCCACGCCAGAGGCAGGACACCGGCGGCGATGAGGGCCTTGGCGACGCCACCGACGATGAACGGGTAGAGGCCGGCGGCGAGCACCGACTGGAGGTCGTTGGGCGCACCGAGCTGACCGAGCACCACCGCGAGCCAGGGCAGGCCCGTGACGAAGGGGACGGCGGTCGCCAGGAGCATCGCGACCGTGGCACGCCCGACCTTCCGGTCCCAGTTCCGGCGGGCGAGCCAGCCGACCAGGCCGGCGGCCGGCACGAAGCCGATGACGTAGCCGAAGCTCGGCGATGCCAGGGCTGCGAGGCCACCGGAGAACTCGGCGAAGAACGGTGCGCCCGCGAGGCCCGCGACGGCGTAGACGAGCAGCGACAGCATGCCGCGTCGGGCGCCGAGCGTGGCGCCGACGAGCACGACGGCCAGGGTCTGCCCGGTGATCGGGACCGGCCACATCGGCACCTGGAGCTGTGCCATCGCGGCGGTGAACAGCGCGCCGCCGGCGACCAGGGCGGCGTCGGTGGCGAGCCCCGAGGTGCGAAGACGGTCGGCGAGGACTGCGCGGCGAGCGAACCCGGTGGCGTTCGTCATGGATTCTCCTAGAATGGACTGCTGGTCCCGTTCGAGGACCATCGGTCCCGTCAGCGTAGCGGTGCACCTCCCGCACACGTCGTTGTGCACATCACCAACTGATTGGACGTCCTCCTGTGCTTGCCGTGCACGACCTCGAGATCCGCGTAGGCGCTCGCCTCCTCATGGAGCACGTGTCCTTCCGCGTCGAGAAGGGTGACAAGATCGGGCTCGTCGGGCGCAACGGCGCCGGCAAGACCACGATGACGAAGGCCCTCGCCGGCGAGTCGCAGCCGACCGACGGCAAGATCGAGCGCTCGGGGGAGATCGGCTACCTGCCGCAGGACCCGCGCTCGGGCAACCCCGAGGACACCGCGCGCAAGCGCATCCTCGACGCCCGTGGTCTCGGCGAGCTCGTCGAGGGCATCCGTCAGGCGACGCTCGACATGGCGAGCGACGACGCCGACGTGGCCGAGAAGGCCATGCGGCGGTACAGCCGACTCGACGACCAGTTCAACGCGCTCGGCGGGTACGCCGCCGAGGCGGAAGCGGCGTCGATCGCATCGAACCTCAAGCTGCCGGACCGCATCCTCGACCAGCAGCTGAAGACCCTGTCGGGTGGCCAGCGCCGGCGCATCGAACTCGCCCGCATCCTGTTCTCGGACGCCGAGACGATGATCCTCGACGAGCCGACGAACCACCTCGACGCCGACTCCGTGGTGTGGCTCCGCGAGCACCTGAAGACCTACCCCGGCGGCGTCATCATCATCTCCCACGACGTGGAGCTGGTGGACGAGGTCGTCAACCGCGTCTTCTACCTCGACGCGAACCGTCAGACCATCGACGTCTACAACATGGGGTGGAAGCTCTACCAGCGGCAGCGCGTGGCCGACGAGGAGCGCCGCCGCAAGGAGCGTGCCGGCGCCGAGAAGAAGGCCGCGACCCTGAAGGACCAGGCCGCCCGCTTCGGCGCGAAGGCGTCGAAGGCTGCCGCTGCGCACCAGATGGTCGCGCGCGCGGACAAGCTGCTCGCCGGACTGGAGGACGAGCGCGTCGCCGACCGCGTCGCGAAGATCCGCTTCCCCACGCCGGCACCGTGCGGTCGCACTCCGCTGATGGCCGAGGGGCTGTCGAAGTCGTACGGCTCGCTCGAGATCTTCGCCGGGGTGGACCTGGCGATCGACCGTGGGTCGCGCGTGGTCATCCTCGGGTTCAACGGTGCGGGCAAGACGACGCTGCTCCGGATCCTGGCCGGTGCGGACCGACCGGACACGGGCGAGATCCTGCCCGGGCACGGCCTGCGGATCGGGTACTACGCGCAGGAGCACGAGAACATCGACGTGAACCGCACGGTGATCGAGAACATGGTGTCGGCGTCGACGGACCTCAACGAGACCGAGGCCCGTCGTGTGCTCGGTTCGTTCCTGTTCACCGGCGACGACGGCTACAAGAAGGCCGGCGTCCTGTCCGGTGGTGAGAAGACCCGGCTGTCGCTCGCGATGATCGTCGTGTCGGGCGCGAACGTGCTGCTGCTCGACGAGCCCACGAACAACCTCGACCCGGCTTCGCGCGAGGAGATCCTCAACGCGCTGGCCGGCTTCGAGGGCGCCGTGGTGCTCGTGTCGCACGACGCCGGTGCAGTCGACGCGCTCAACCCCGAGCGGGTGCTGCTGCTGCCGGACGGTACCGAGGACCACTGGAACAAGGACTACGCGGAGCTCATCGAGCTGGCGTAGCGACCCCCTGACGGACGGGCGCGCACCGCTCGACGGCAACGCGGAGCGTTGCGCGGGGCGCGCCGACCGAGCCTGCGAGGGAGGACGGTGCCGGCCGGCACCGCGCCTCCCGTCCGTCCCGGGGTCGCGATCCGTCAGCGGTGCGCGCCGAGCAGCTCGTCCTCGACCTCGTCGTCGGACCTCGGCTTGGCGTCCTTCCGCCGCTGCCGTTCGAGGGCGCGCTCGCGCTCCTCGGGGTCGTCCTGGTTGAGGTTCCGGTACTCCTGCACCATCACGTAGGCCAGGAAGCCGAAGCCTCCGGCGGCGAAGAGGAACCACTGGATGAAGTAGCTGAGGTGCAGACCGGTGTCCGCGGACGGACGGTCCCACCCGAGGGGCCGGGCCTCCGCAGGAGCGGGGGATTCGGAGGCGAGCTGGCCGTACGCGCCCGTCCAGATCGGTGCGTCCACCTTGCCAGCGACGTCGGCGAGCGTCACCGACTGCACCTGGTCGGTGTGCGACGGGTCGGTGCGGCCGGGGATGCGCGGCTCGCTTTGCTGCAGGCGCGCGATCACCGTCACCTGCCAGCTCGGCGGAGCGGGGACGCTGTCCGGCGCGTCCTGCCGGTTGCCGGTCGGGACCCATCCGCGGTCGACGACGAACGCGCGACCGTCGGCGGTGACGAGCGGCGTGAGGACCTCGAACCCGGGCTGGCCGTTGTGCACGCGGTTGCGGACGAGGAGCTGGTCGTCGACGTCGTACCGACCGGTGACCTCGACCCGGAGCCACTGCTGGTCGTCGGTCCACGACGAGGCCCGGGGGAGCGCCTGGTCGAGCGGCACGGGCGTGTGGTCGTAGTTCTGCGCGATCTGCTCGTTCTGCCGGACGGCCTCGTTGCGCCGGTCCCACTGCCACATCCCGAAGAGCGTGCAGATGATCGCGAAGGCCACGGCGATCGCGAAGTACCCGAGCCAGCGGCGGCTCCGGACGAACCGCCAGCCGACCGTCGGGCCGTCGGTGGTGTCCGCGTGGACGGACTCGGGAGCGGCATCGCGCTGGAGCTTCGCCGCGTGCTTCCGGCCGTAGCGGGCGCTGGGGTCGAACTCGTCCGTCATCGTCCGGTGCCGCTGGAGCGCACCCCGACGTCGTTCTTCGGGGCGTCCTCCCGCGCACGGACGTCGTCGAGTCTGTCGACGTCCTCGTGCATCCCGGTCACCCGGACCGGGAACGAGCGGGAGCGCAGGTAGTCGGCGAGGAAGTCGCAGTGCTCCTCGCAGGCCGCCCAGATCTTCACGCGGTCGACGGCGTGGATGCGCGGGTTCCGCCAGTTGATCCGCCACTCGGCGGTGTTCGTGCAGCCGGCCCGGGAGCAGACCGGTGTCGCGCCGGGCTCCGTGAAGAGGTCGAACGTCGCCCCCATCAGCGGCGCGTCCGGGACTTCGCGGACCACACACGGGAGCGGTCGCCGTTCCGCTGCCACTCCTCCTGCGCGTGCTGGGCCTGCTCGCGGAGGCGTTCCTGCTCGGCACGGTAGGCCTCGGCCCGGGCGTCCTCCTGCTGCTCGCGGAGGCGGGGGTCGACGGCGTCGTAGAGCTCGATGGCTCCGGCCGGGGCGACGATGTCGCTCTCGGCGTGGTTGCCGGCGTTTGCGAGGATGACCGCGACCCACGGGATGACCGCGGCGAGGACGATCGGGATGACCGCGAGCCAGGTGTGCCAGGTCGTCCACACGAGGACGGCGCCGATGAAGCACACCACGCGCACGGCCATCTGCCAGACGTACTTGGACAGGCGGTGCGCCCGGTCCAGCTCGGGGGAGTCCGGCAGGGACGTGATGCTCTGCGTGGACCCGGAGTGGGTGTGCGTCGCGTGGAACCGGCGCTGCGTCGACTTCATACGGTGTTCTTCCATTCGCCAGGGTCAAGCCTAAGCCCGGACCACCGACAGTTGCCCCGCCGCGCGGGGGACAGCTGCGGGGAACGGCTCCGGTACGCTCGTCCGGGCGTGTCCAGCGGCCCACGGCTCGGCCGTCAGGTCGGCGGACACCGCGTCACCACCACTCGAACGGAGCGATCATGACCACCCCCCGTACCGTCCTCATCACCGGCGGCAACCGCGGCATCGGGCACGCCCTCGCAGCGCGTTTCGTCGCCGCCGGGCACCGGGTCGCCGTGACCTCCCGCAGCGGCCAGGGCGGACCCGAGGGGGCGCTCACCGTCGCCGCGGACATCACCGACTCCGCCTCGGTCGACGCGGCCTTCACGCAGGTCGAGGCCGAGCTCGGGCCGATCGAGGTCCTCGTCGCCAACGCGGGCATCACGAACGACCAGCTCCTGCTCCGCATGTCCGAGGAGGACTTCACGAGCGTCGTCGACACGAACCTGACCGGCACGTTCCGGGTCGTCAAGCGCGCGACCAAGGGGATGATGAAGGCGAAGTTCGGCCGCATCGTGCTCATGTCGAGCGTCGTGGGCGCCTACGGACAGGTCGGTCAGGTCAACTACGCCTCGTCCAAGGCTGCCCTGGTCGGCATGGCGCGCTCGATCACGCGCGAGCTCGGGTCGCGCGGCATCACGGCCAACGTCGTCGCGCCGGGGTTCATCCAGACCGACATGACCGCAGCCCTGCCCGAGGAGCTGCAGGCCGAGTTCAAGAAGCAGATCCCGGCGGCGCGCTACGGCACGGTCGACGACGTCGCCGACGCCACGCTCTTCCTGGCGAGCGACGGTGCCGGGTACGTCTCGGGTGCGGTGATCCCGGTCGACGGCGGTCTCGGGATGGGTCACTAGCCCCGGACACCGACCGGCGGCCCGCTCGGACCGTCCTCGAGACTCGGCATGGCGGACACGTTCGCGACGTGGAGTCCGCGAACGTGTCCGCGGAGGCGAGACTCGGCTCCGCGGCGCGTGTGGCTCAGCCCCGCAGGCCCAGCGTCGCGAGCACCGCGGACAGGTCGCGGTCGACGACCGCCACGTCCGCCCGCTCGCGCACCAGCGGCTTCGCGTCGAAGGCCACGCCCAGGGCGGCGACACCCATCATGACCAGGTCGTTGGCGCCGTCGCCGACCGCGACCGTGCGCGACAGCGGGACGTCGTCCGCCCCGGCCCACGCACGCAGGGTCTCGGCCTTCGCCTCGGCGTCGACGACGTCACCGAGCACCCGACCGGAGAGCACGCCGTCGACCACCTCGAGACGGTTCGCCCGGCAGTGGTCGAGGCCGAGGCGCGCGGCGAAGGGGTCGAGCACCTCGTGGAAGCCGCCGGACACGACGCCGACCGTGCCGCCTGCGGCGTGGACGCCCCGGACGAGCTCCTCGGCTCCGCGCGTGACGCGGACCGCCTGCTGTGCGCGCGTGCAGACGTCGGCCTGGAGGCCCGCCAGGGTCGCGACCCGCTCCCGCAGGCTCTCGGCGAAGTCGATCTCGCCGCGCATGGCGCGCTCCGTCACCGCCTGCACCTGTGGCCGGGTCCCGGCGTGGTCGGCGAGCAGTTCGATGACCTCGTCCTCGAGCAGCGTGGAGTCGGCATCGAGGACGACGAGGAAGCGTGGCACGGACCAACGGTACCGACAGCTGGAGGCGCGGCCGACGTCTGTGACGTCAGCCGCGCCTCCTGGCCGGGTGGTGGGTGCGGTCAGGCCTCGACGCGGACGCCCTTGCCGACGTCGGTAGGTGCAGCCCGGACTCGGCGACCGTCCCGGACTAGGCCTCGACGCGGACGCCCTTGCCGACGACCGTGATGCCGGACTCCGTGACGGTGAAGCCGCGGGCCTCGTCGGTCTCGCGGTCGACGCCGACCTGCGCACCGGGCGCGATGACCACGTCCTTGTCGAGGATCGCGCGGTTCACGACCGAACCGGCGCCGATGGACGCCCGTTCGAACACGATGGAGTCGAGGACCTTCGCGCCCGAGTCGATCCCGCACCACGGACCGATGACGCTGCGCTCCACCTGGGCGCCGGAGAGCAGGCACCCGAGCGCCACGATCGAGTCGACCGTCGAGCCGGTGTTGCCGTTCGCGTCACGGACGAACTTCGCCGGCGGCAGGTTCGTCTGCTGGTTGAAGATCGGCCAGTCCTGGTTGTACAGGTTGAAGACCGGGACCGGCGCGATGAGGTCCATGTGGGCGTCGAAGAACGAGTCGATCGTCCCCACGTCGCGCCAGTAGTACCGGTCGCGGTCGTTCGAGCCGGGCACGTCGTTGCGCTGCAGGTCGTAGACGCCGGCGTCGCCGCGGGCCACGAAGTCGGGGACGATGTCGCCGCCCATGTCGTGCTTGCTCGACTCGATCTGGCCGTCGCGGAGCACCGCGTCGACGAGGGCGTCGGCGTTGAACACGTAGTTGCCCATCGACGCGAGGATCTCGTCCGGCGAGTCGGCCAGGCCGACGGCGTCCTTCGGCTTCTCGAGGAACGCGTCGATCTTGGTCGGGTCGTCCTGGTCCACCTGGATGACGCCGAACTGGTCCGCGAGGCCGATCGGCTGCCGGATCGCCGCGACCGTGGCACTGCGGCCGGAGGCGATGTGCGCCTCGATCATCTGGTGGAAGTCCATCCGGTAGACGTGGTCCGCACCGACCACGACCACGATGTCCGGGCGCTCGTCGCGGAGCAGGTTGAGGGACTGCAGGATCGCGTCCGCCGAGCCGGCGAACCACCGCTTGCCGAGTCGCTGCTGCGCCGGCACCGACGCGACGTAGGACCCGAGGAGCCCCTCCATGCGCCAGGTCTCGGCCACGTGACGGTCGAGGCTGTGCGACTTGTACTGGGTCAGGACGACGATCTTCTGCAACCCGGAGTTCACGAGGTTGGAGAGCGCGAAGTCGATGAGACGGAAGTTGCCGCCGAACGGGACGGCGGGCTTCGCGCGATCGGCCGTGAGCGGCATGAGCCGCTTGCCCTCGCCGCCGGCGAGGACGATGCCGAATACCTTCTTTGGTGCCATGTGGTTCACAGTAGGCGTCCGGACGGCGAACCCGTTACGTTGAGTGCGTGCGAGTCGATCTACTGACCAGGGAGTATCCGCCGGAGGTCTACGGCGGAGCGGGTGTCCACGTGGCCGAGCTCACGGCTGCGCTGCGGTCGGGGACGGACACGGACGTCCGGGTGCGCGCCTTCGGGGCGTTCCGCGACGAGGAGGGCGTGTGGGCGTACCGCACGCCCGAGGGCCTCGAGGACGCGAACGGCGCGCTCCAGGCGCTCGGTACCGACGTCCGCATCGCCGCCGACGTCGCGGGCGCCGACCTGGTGCACTCCCACACCTGGTACGCCAACGCCGCGGGGCGCATCGCGCAGCTCACCCACGGCATCCCGCACGTGGTCACGGCCCACAGCCTCGAGCCGCTGCGCCCGTGGAAGGCCGAGCAGCTCGGGGGCGGCTACCGCCTGTCGAGCTGGATGGAACGTGAGGCGTTCGAGCAGGCCGACGGCGTGATCGCGGTCTCGAAGGCCATGCGGGCGGACATCCTGCGCTCCTACCCGTCCATCGACCCGGCGAAGGTCCACGTCGTCTACAACGGCATCGACATCGACGAGTGGAAGCCGACCGTCGACGAGGACGCCGTGCGCGCGCTCGGCATCGACCCGTCGCGCCGCTCGGTCGTGTTCGTCGGCCGGATCACCCGGCAGAAGGGCCTGCCGTACCTGCTCCGCGCGGTGGCGTCGCTGCCGTCGGACGTGCAGATCGTGCTGTGCGCGGGCGCTCCGGACACGCCGGAGATCATGGCCGAGGTGACCGGACTCGTCGAGTCCCTGCGCGCGGAGCGCGACGGTGTGGTCTGGATCGACCGGATGCTCTCCCACCAGGAGGTCGTGAACGTCCTGTCGTCGGGGACCGTGTTCGTCTGCCCGTCGATCTACGAGCCGCTCGGCATCGTCAACCTCGAGGCCATGGCCTGTGGCATCCCCGTGGTCGGCACGCGCACGGGCGGCATCCCCGAGGTCGTCGCCGACGGGCTGACCGGGCGCATCGTCCCGATCGACCAGGCGCAGGACGGCACCGGCACGCCGAACGACCCGGACCGCTTCGTGGCTGACCTCGCCCGGACGCTGGACGAGGTCCTGGCCGACGAGGGGCTCGCCAAGCTCATGGGACGCGCAGGACGCCTCCGCGTCGAGAGCGAGTTCACGTGGGACGCGATCGCGCACCGCACGCGGCAGGTCTACGACGAGGTGCTCGCCCGGAAGCCGTAGGCTGGAGCCATGCCCTCGGTCGTGCGCTTGTCAGACGTCTCCGTGGTCCGCAACGGGGCCACCATCCTCGACGGGATCTCGTGGGAGGTGCAGGACGACGAACGCTGGGTGGTGCTCGGTGCCAACGGCGCCGGCAAGACCACGCTGCTGCAGGTGGCCGGTGCCCAGACGTTCCCGACGTCGGGCAGTGTCGAGGTGCTCGGCACCGAGCTCGGCGGCGCGGACCTGTTCGAGCTGCGTCCGCGCATCGGCTTCGCGTCGACCGCCCTCGCCCGCCGGATCCCGGTGACCGAGAAGGTCGTCGACGTCGTGCTCACCGCCGCGTACTCGGTCACCGGTCGCTGGAACGAGGAGTACGAGGAGCTCGACGTCCGCCGCGCCCAGCGGGTGCTCGACGAGTGGGGCCTCGGTGACTTCACCGACCGCACGTTCGGTGAGCTGAGCGACGGCGAGCAGAAGCGCGTGCAGATCGCGCGCGCCGTGATGACCGATCCCGAGGTGCTGTTCCTCGACGAGCCGGCTGCGTCGCTCGACCTCGGTGCGCGCGAGAGCCTGGTGCGCACGCTCGGCGGCTACGCGCAGAGCAGCGACTCGCCGGCGATCGTCATCGTCACCCACCACGTGGAGGAGATCCCCGAGGGCTTCACACACGCCCTCGTGCTCGCCGACGGTGGGATCCAGGCAGCCGGCCCCATCGACGAGGTCCTGACGGCTCCCACGCTGTCCCAGGCCTTCGGCGTGGAGCTGACCGTGTCGAAGGACGCCGGTCGGTACACGGCGCGCGCGGCCTGACGCTCCCGATCCTGCCCGTCGTCTGGTAACGTGGACGGCTGGCGCACGCCGCAGAATTCCCGCGCGGGGGTCCCGATCGAGTCCGCTCGAACCGGCCGTCCGCGTACCTCCCACCATCTCCAACCGAGGAATCTCCATGAAGACCGACACCCACCCCGAGTACAACGCCATCGTCTTCCGCGACCTGGCCTCCGGTGAGACGTTCCTGACGCGTTCGACCGCGACCAGCGACAAGACCATCGAGCTCGACGGTGCGACCTACCCGGTCATCGACGTCGAGATCTCGTCGGCGTCGCACCCGTTCTACACGGGCAAGCAGCGCATCCTCGACTCGGCCGGTCGCGTCGAGAAGTTCAACCAGCGCTTCAAGGGCTTCAGCAAGTAAGTCCGCGTTTGCGCTCGGACGGGCGGTCCTCCTTCGGGAGGGCCGCCCGTTCTGCGTTGCCCGGTCGGTGGTGCCGGGGTGGGGCGTCGGGTCCGGGCACGGTGCGCTGTGGTCGGTGAGAACGCGAGACGCGCCCTGCTGCGGATGCTGCACTCCGGTGCAACGGGGCGCAGCGTCCGGGACGTGGCGCGACGGCGCACGGGCGGCGCGGGCGCGGGCGCGGCGCGGGCGCGGCGTTCGAGCATGCGCGCACGGCGGCGTCGTCGTACTGTCGCGCCATGGCGCGTGGTGCTCGCGCGCAACCTGGAACACGTCGCGCCGGACGATCACGTGGTTCGAGGTGCGTCCGGCTGTGCGCGTACTGCGGGCGCGAGCCGCGGTCACGGCCGGGAGGCTCGGTGTGGGACCGCCGGGAACGCTCGCCGGTCGAGGTGGCAGCGTCGCGCCCCCCAACGGCCCGGCAGTGCACCGTGCGACGTAGCCGCGGTGCGCGGTGGGCGGTGCGCGGTGGACGGTGCGCTGCGCACGGGTCGTGATGCGCGGGCCGTGGTGCGCGATGCCCGCGCACCACGAAGAGCACGTCGCACCACGAGGTTCCACGGCGCGACGTGCTTCCGGTTCTGCGGGACCGCAGCGGGTGCCCGACGCCGGCGCCCGACGCTGGCCGGGAGCGCCGATGCGCGGCACCGCTGGCAGGGCGGCTCAGCGGCGGCTGAGCGTCAGCGCAGCGACAGCGGCCCAGCGGCTCAGCGCCGGCGCGGCAACGCCGGCTCAGCGGCAGCGCGGCGGCAGCGGCTCAGTGGCGGCACGGCGACGGCACCGCGGCGACCGTGCCGCGGCGCTACGAGCCGTTGCGGTGCGGCCAGCGACCGTCGGCGGTGAACGAGGGGTCGCGCTTCTTCCGCATGTAGTCCTGGAACGAGGTGGCCTGCTCGGCACACCAGCCGACCTGCTTGCGGTGCAGCTCCTCGGCGGAGACACCGAGCTCCTCCGGGTACTTCGCCGCGATGGCCTGCGCGACACGCCCGGCAGCGATCGCGTCCGCGGCGGCGTCGTGGGCGTCGGACAACGTCACGCCGTAGAGCTCGGACGCTGCCTCGAGCGTGCGCTTGCCCTTGCGGTAGGTGTCGAGCGCCTTGTCCATCACGAGCGGGTCGACGACGTTGCCGATGACGGGGGAGGCGATGCCGTGCCGTCGGGCCTCGCGGTCGAGCACCGTCAGGTCGTACGGAGCGTTGTAGATCACGAGCGGGATGCCGCGCGCGAACACGGCCTCGACCGCTGCCACGATCTCGGCGACGACCTCGCCGGCCGGGCGCCCCTCGGCCTGGGCGCGCTCGGTCGTGTAGCCGTGCACGGCGGCAGCGCCCTCGGGGATCGCGATCCCGGGATCGGCGATCCAGGCACCCTCCGCGATGGAGCGTCCGGTCATGTCGATCAGGCCGACGTGCGCCGTGACGATGCGGGCGGTCTCGACGTCGACGCCGGTGGTCTCGAGGTCGAACACGCCGAGCGCGTGCCACCAGGGACGACCGCTCAGGTCCTGCACGGCCGGGGCGGCGGGTGCGGGCGTGTCGAGCGCTGCTGGGGAGTACGTCACGGCACGAGGCTAACGGGACGGTCCGACACGCTCCACGCGACCCGCCTGGCGGACACGCCGCGACCCGCCCGCGTCCTGGTCGACGAGCGCGGCCCGTGCGCCCCGGTCGATGCGCCCGACGCGGCGACGAGCCGGTGGTGAGCCACCCGGCGGGGGCGAGTCGAGCCTCCAGGCCGGCAGCGCCTCCCCGACGGACGGTCGCCCTCTGACGGACGGTCGCCCCCGACCGACGGCCGCCCGCCGACGCTCGCTACACGCCGACCGGCGCGCCCACGTGCAGCCAGTAGAACGACTGCGTCCCCATGGTGAGGGTGACGTTGCCGTCCTCGTCGAACGCGGGGAACGACCCGCCGCCGAACAGGTCGTACAGCGGCCGTCCGGCGAACTCCGGCGCCGAGATCGTCACCGACGTCGGGTTGGTGGCGAAGGAGAACACGCAGAGGACGTCCTCGGCGGACGGGCCGAACTGCTGCCCGGACCCCTCCCACGACCGGACGAACGCGAGCACCGAGTCGTTGGTGGTGTCCTGTACGTGCAGCGAGCCCAGGCCGAAGACCGGGTGCGCCTTGCGGACGTGGATGACGTTGCGGACCCAGTGCAGCAGGGAGCGGGACTGGGCGAGCTGCGCCTCGACGTTGACCTGCGCGTAGTTGTAGACGAGCGACTGCACGACCGGCAGGTACAGCTTGCCCGGGTCGGCGGTCGAGAAGCCCGCGTTGCGGTCCGGGGTCCACTGCATCGGCGTGCGCGAGGAGTCGCGGTCCGGCAGCCAGATGTTGTCGCCCATGCCGATCTCGTCCCCGTAGTACAGGAACGGCGACCCGGGCAGCGAGAACAGCAGGGCGTGGATGAGCTCGAGCTCGGCCCGTGAGTTGTCGAGCAGGGGAGCGAGACGACGACGGATGCCGATGTTCGACCGCATGCGTGGGTCGTAGCCGTACCAGCCGTACATCGCCTGGCGGTACTCCTCGCTGACCATCTCGAGCGTGAGCTCGTCGTGGTTGCGGAGGAACACCCCCCAGGCGGCCTTCTCGGGGACGTCGAGGGTCTCGGACAGGATCGCCTTGAGCTCGGCGGCGTGCTGCGCGCGGAGCGAGTAGAAGATGCGCGGCATCACCGGGAAGTCGAACGCCATGTGGCACTCCGGCTCCTCGTCGGTGCCGAAGAACGCGGCGGTCTCACGCGGCCACTGGTTCGCCTCGGCGAGCAGGACACGCCCGGGGTACTCGTCGTCGACCATGGCCCGGAGCTTCTTGATGAACTCGTGGGTCTCCGGCTCGCCCTCGCCGTTGCCCTCCTCGGACTCGAAGAGGTAGGGGATGGCGTCGAGCCGCAGCCCGTCCACACCGAGGTCGAGCCAGTGCCGCACGACGTCGTAGACGGCCTCGACCACGGCCGGGTTCTCGAAGTTGAGGTCGGGCTGGTGCGAGAAGAACCGGTGGAAGAAGAACTGCCGGCGGACCGGGTCGAAGGTCCAGTTCGACTCCTCGGTGTCCACGAAGATGATGCGGATGTTCTCGTAGTGCTCGTCGGTGTCACGCCACACGTAGAAGTCGCCGTAGGGGCCGTCCGGGTCCTCGCGGGACTGCTGGAACCACTCGTGCTGGTCGGAGGTGTGGTTGATCACCATGTCGATGACGATGCGCATGTTCCGCTCGTGCGACTTCGTGACGAGCTCGCGGAAGTCGTCGAGCGTGCCGAACTCGGGCAGGATCGCCCGGTAGTCGGAGATGTCGTACCCGCCGTCGCGCATCGGCGACTGGAAGAACGGCGGCAGCCAGATGGCGTCGACGCCGAGCCACTGCAGGTAGTCGAGCTTGCCGATGACGCCCTGGATGTCCCCGATGCCGTCGCCGTTCGAGTCGACGAACGAGCGGATCATGCACTCGTAGAAGACCGAGCGCTTGTACCACTGCGGGTCCAGGGTCAGGCCGGGCAGCTGGATCGGGGCCGTGAAGGTCAAGCGTGCTCCTCGTCGTCGGCGGGCCGGCGGCGTGGCCCGACCACGGCCACAGTAGGCGCGTGCTGCTGCTGCTGTCCGCGGGTCGCCGTGACGACCGCGTCACGTGGCCGGACGGGAGGCGCGACACCCCTCCACAGCGTCCCTCCCGTCCGTCGTCCTCCACAGCGGGGCGCGGGGCGCACCCCGCCCGGTCGCCGCTTCGTAGACTGGCCGCGATGCAACCACCCGTGATCTCCCCGTACCAGTCGCTCGTCGCCGCGACGCCGGTCGTGCACCGGGCCGTGACCCTCGACGGCCGCACCACGCACTACTGGGAGTACGGGCCGGTCGACGCGACCGAGACGGTCCTCGCCGTGCACGGGTTCCGCGGCGACCACCACGGACTCGAGACGATCGCCGCCCACCTCCGGGGCGTCCGCGTGGTCGTCCCCGACCTGCCCGGCTTCGGGATCTCCGACCCGCTGCCGGTCTCCGACGTCGACGCCTACGTCGGGTGGCTCACCGGGTTCCACCGCGCGCTCGCCCTGGGTCCCGAGACCGTGGTGCTCGGACACTCCTTCGGGTCGATCGTCACGGCGGCCACCGTCGCGGCCGGCCTCCACACCCGGCTGCTCGTGCTGGTGAACCCGATCGCGGCACCCGCGCTGCAGGGGCCCCGGGCCGTCGGCACCGGCATCGCGATCAGCTACTACCGGGCCGGCGCGGTGCTCCCCAGGCCGCTCGGACTCGGGCTGCTCCGGAACCGCGCGATCGTGCGGGCGATGAGCCTCGCCATGCTGAAGTCACGCGACCGCGACCTGCGGCGATGGGTGCACGACCAGCACGACCGGTACTTCTCGGCATTCGCGGACCGCACGAGCGTGCTCGAGGCGTTCCGCACCTCGGTCACGCACGACGTGTCCGAGTACGCCGACCGCATCGACGTCCCCGTGCTGCTGGTCGCCGCGGAGCACGACGACATCACGGCCTTGCCCGAGCAGCGTGCACTCGCTTCCCGACTCCGCGACGCCGAGCTCGTCGTGGTGCCCGACGTGGGACACCTCGTGCACTACGAGACGCCCGGAGCCGCCGCCGACGCGGTGCTCCGTCGCATGGCCGAGCCGACGGCCCGCCGTCGTGCCGGACGTGGGAACCCGCGCAGGACGAGGTCCACCGCACCGCAGCAGGCTCCCGACACGTCGGCGGCGTCACCGTCGGCCGGCGGCACCCCGGGGGAGTCCGCGTCGTGAGGCGCCTGCGGATCGGCATCGACTGCCGGTACGTCCGGATCGGTCGGCACGACGGCATCAGCCGCTTCACCGCCGGCGTCGTCGCGCACCTGCCCGACCGGCACGACCACGTCCTGCTCGTGCACGACGAACGGCAGCTCGCGTCGCTGCCCGACGGCATCCCGTGGGAACGCATCCCGGCCCCGACGGACGCGGGGGAGCCGCTCGTGGCCCGGACGGTGAACCGGCTCGGTCTCGACGCGGTCTTCTCACCGATGCAGACCATGGGGTCCCGCGGCCGCCGCTACGCCCTCGTGCTCACGCTGCACGACCTCATCTACTACCGGAACCGCACGCCTCCGCGGGAGTTCTCGTGGCCGATCCGGCTCGGTTGGCGGCTCTTCCACCTGAGCTGGGCGCCGCAACGCCTGCTGCTGAACGGCGCGGACGGCGTCGTGACGGTGTCCGAGACCACCGCGGGGCTCATCGAGCGACACCGTCTGACGAAGCGCCCCGTCACGGTGGCGTACAACGCGGCCGACCCGGCCGTGCCCCGCGAGCCCGACGGGAGCCGTGCGCGGACGCTCGTCTACATGGGGTCGTTCATGCCGTACAAGAACGTCGAGACGCTCGCGGCCGCACTGCCCCTGCTCGGAGCCGACTGGACGCTGCACTGCATGTCGCGGGTGTCCGACGCGGACCGACGACGGCTCGAGGCCCTGGCGCCGACCGGGGCGATCGTCTTCCACGACGGTGCCTCCGACGACGAGTACCTGGCGACCCTGCGCGGGGCGACGGCGCTGGCGACGGCCTCGTTCGACGAGGGCTTCGGCATCCCCCTGGTCGAGGCGATGGGTGTGGGGACCCCGGTGGTCGTCAGCGACGTCCCGATCTTCCGCGAGATCGGCGGGGACGCGGCCGAGTACTTCGACCCGTCGTCGCCGTCCGCGGTGGCAGCGGCGGTGCGGCGACTCGAGGACCGCTGGGACGAGGCATCGCGGGCCTCGCTCGAGCGGGCGGCCCGGTTCCGGTGGCAGGACTCGGCGGAACAGGTGACCCGGGCCGTCGAGCGCGCGGTGCAGGACCGAGAGCAGCGCTGACCGGGACCGGCGCACGAGTGGTGGCGGCGCCGACAGCAGCGGTGTCGTCAGGACGGCTGACGCGAGGTCACCTCGGCGCCGGGGAAGACCCCGTGCGTCTCACGTTGTGCGACGTCCATGATCGCGGCGAGGGCCACACCGGTGCCGACCGTGGCGAGCTCGACGCGCTGCGCGTCCGGCTCGTCCGACGGTGCCCCCGGACCCCAGTCGCTGCGCACCGCGACGACCCCGCCGATCGCCGCGACCGAGCGAGCGACCTCGAGCCGCTGTCGCGTGACCTCGGCGTCCGTCGTGACCCCGACCACCAGGGTGTCGAAGCGGGCCTCCGCCGACACGACGACTCCGCTGCCGTCCGCGTCGGCCGCCGCGGCGCTCAGGGCGCGGACGAGGTCGACCTGCTGACCGGGCGACAGGTCCGGTGACGCCTCGACGACGGCGGACACCCGGTAGGCCGCGAGGGAGTCGCGCGTGGTCTCCTCGTCACGGACGGCGAGCACGCCCGGTACGTCGGCCGCCGCGGTCCGGAACCGGTCGAGCGCTGCCTGGGGTCGCGGGAACACCCCGCCGACCCCGGTCTGGATGCTGCCGACGATCGTCGACAGGACGACGGCGATGACGACGCCGACCGCGACGAAGGACAGCGTGATGACGGTGCCGCGTCGGAGTCGTTGGCCGGTGGACGGCCGGGTGACGGAGGCCGTGTCCGGGCCGAACGCCCGGTCGAGGTCGTCGGACGAGTCGACTCGGTCGTCCACCGGTCCCTGGTTCGTCACGGCCCCTCCTCGCGCACGGGTGCGAGCACCACCGGACGGTGGTCGGGCCGCCCGTGGACCGGAGCCTAGTCCGAGCGGGCCCCCGCGCTCGCGGAGCCGCAGGTAACGGTCCGGTACCGGTCCACCGTCCGGTGCCGGTCCACCGTGCGCGACGGGCCGCCGCCCGCGCTACCGGCGCTCGAGCGGGTTCTGCTCGGCGAAGGACTCATCGTCCGTCTGCTCCGAGACCTCGTCGAGCGGGTCGTCGAAGCGGACGAGCTCGGCACGGAACCGCTCGGGGTCCCAGCGGAAGGAGTGCACGGACCCGTTGCGGATCGGCGTCGTGTACCGGTCCGCCGTGCCGGGAGCCGCGGCGTTGACGACGGCCCGGATGACGGCACCGTGCGTGGCGACCACGACCGACCCCGCGTCGAAGCGGACGGCGATCTCGGCCAGCGTCTCGGTCGCCCGTGCGAGCAGCGCGGAGCGGGACTCCCGTCCGGGGACGTCGTCGTGCGGGTAGCGCTGGGCGACCTCGGTGTCGGTGAGCCCCTCGGCCTCGCCGTACGAGCGCTCCGCGAGACCCGGGTGGGTGGCTGGCTCCGGCAGCCCGAGGTGGCGGGCGATGATCGCGCCGGTCTCGAACGCGCGTGACAGCGGTGACGCGACGACCGCGTCGAACCGTCGGCGACCGAGGAGCAGCGCGGTGGCCGCGGCCTGGGAACGCCCGGTGGCGTTGAGGGGGATGTCGGTCGATCCCTGGATGCGCCGCTGCGCGTTCCAGTCGGTCTCGCCGTGCCGGACCAGGGTGAGGAGCGTCGTCACCCGTCGATCCTGCCAGAGCGCTCCGGAGCAGCCGACACCGGAGCGGACGACTCCGGAGCAGCCATCACCGGAGCGGACGACTCCGCAGCGGGCGGCTCCGGTGCAGCCGACGCCGCGGCGGACGGGACGAGCCGCGCAGCCAGTGCCTCGAGCGTCTCCGTGGTGCCGGCGTCGAGCTTCGCCACCGCGCGCCGGTCGCTGCGGGTGGCTCCCCGGTTCACGATGACGACCGGGAGCTTCCGCCGGGTGGCGTGGTCGACCAGTCGGACGCCGGAGTTCACGGTGAGCGACGAGCCCACGACGAGCAGCGCGTCGGCGTCCGCGACGATCGAGACGGCCTCGCGGAACTTCTCGGCGGGCACGAACTCGCCGAAGAACACGACGTCCGGCTTCAGCACCCCGCCGCACACCGAGCAGTCGGGCACCCGGAAGCGCTCCACGTCGGTGATCTCGACGTCGCCGTCCGGCTGCAGCTGCACCGTGCCCGGCTCGTCGATCCAGGGGTTCTCGCGATCGAGCACACCGGCGAGGTCGGCACGCGAGAACACCTGCCCGCACGTCAGGCAGACCGCACGGTCCATCGAGCCGTGGATCTCCACGACCCGCCGGGACCCGGCGCGGAGGTGCAGGCCGTCGACGTTCTGCGTGACGACCCCGGTGACGATGCCGGCGTCCTCGAGGGCGGCGAGCGCGCGGTGACCGGTGTTCGGCCGGGCGGCGGCGAAGGTGCGCCACCCCAGGTGCGAACCGGCCCAGTAGCGCTGGCGCTTCGCCGGGTCGGAGCGGAACTCCTGGAAGGTCATCGGCTTCCGCACCACCCGGCCCGCGCCGCGGTAGTCGGGGATGCCGGAGTCGGTGCTCAGCCCGGCGCCGGAGAGCACGGCGACGCGCTTGCCCGTCAGCAGCTCCACGACGCGGTCGAGCTCGTCCGTCATCGGGTCGGTCAGCACGTCGTCCACGGTACCCTCAACAGCCGAACGCCCAGCCGCCTTCCCACGAAACGAGCCCCGTGCACCCCGTCCGCATCGACTCCCTCGACGACCCCCGACTCGACGACTTCGCCCGCCTCACCGACGTGGCGCTGCGGCGGGTCACGGAGCCCGAGGGCGGGCTGTACATCGCCGAGTCGAACACGGTCATCGAGCGCGCGGTCCGCGCAGGGCACGTCCCGCGGAGCGTCATCGTGCAGGAGAAGTGGCTCGACAGCGTGCTGCCCCTGGTGGCGGACCACGACGGCCCGGTCTTCGTCGGACCGGATGCGCTGCTCGAGGACCTCACCGGCTTCCGGATGCACCGGGGTGCCCTCGCCGCGATGCACCGACCGGAGCTGCCGTCGGTGGCCGACGTGGTCCGGGACGCGAAGGTCGTCGTGGTGCTCGAGGACGTCGTCGACCACACCAACGTCGGCGCGGTGTTCCGCAGCGTCGCCGGCCTCGGGGCGGACGCGGTCCTGGTGAGCCCGCGCTGCGCGGACCCCCTGTACCGCCGGAGCGTCCGGGTGAGCATGGGCACGGTGCTCCAGGTGCCGTGGACCCGCATCGGGGAGTGGCCGGCCGCCGGCGAGGAACTCCGCGCGCAGGGCTTCCACCTCGCCGCGATGGCGCTCACCGACCGCTCGGTCGACCTGGACGCGTTCGTCGCCGACGTCCCCGAGCGGGTCGCGCTCGTGATGGGCACGGAGGGGCAGGGCCTGACCGACGCCGCGATCGCCTCCGCCGACACGACGGTCCGCATCCCGATGGCGCACGGCGTCGACTCGCTCAACGTGGCGGCGGCGAGCGCCGTGGGGCTCTGGGCGGTCACGCACGCGCAGCGCGCTGCACGTCCGACCACCTGACCAGCTGACCGCTCGTCGACGGCCCGGCGTACCGCTTCAGGCAGCGCCGGCCGGGAGGCCCGTGCCGACCCCGTCGCGCAGCCAGCGGTCCGCCGTGGTCACCAGTGCTCGGTCGGTGCCGGTCCCGCCGGTCAGGCACAGGCCGACGGGTGCGTCGTCGACGGTGAGCGCCGGCACGCTCAGGGAGGGCACCCCGCCCACGCTCGCGAGCGCGGTCATGGTGGTCGTCGCGGTGCGGACGCGCTCGAGCTCCTCCGCGCCGGCGCCGAGCGACGGGGCCGGGCCCGGAGCGGTCGGCGTGACGAGCACCCGGTCGACCAGGGCTGCTCGGATCGCTTCTCGGACCCCGGGGAAGCGCCGGCGGGCCTCCGCGACGAGGTCCGGCGGGTTCGTGGCGGCCGCGGCGAACCGCTGCCCGACGACGGCCCCGAGGGCGTCGGGGTGGGCCGCGATCCACTCCCCGTGCGCCGCCGTCGCCTCGGCACCCTGCACGAGCCGCAGGAGGTCGCGGAGGTCGTCGAGCGCGGGGAGCCCGAGGTCGGCGAGCGTCACGACCGGCACGTCACCGACGACGGCGTGGACGGCGCCCTGCGTCGCCGGGTCCGCGGCGGCGAGGAGCTCCGCGAGCACGACCGGCACCCCGGCCTCCGACACGGGGTGCGACCCGTGCGGCACCGAGGCGTCGAGGGCCCGGACCATGGTGTCGGCGTCCCTGGTCAGCCACCCGACGGTGTCGAACGACGGCGCGAGCGGCAGCAGCCCGGCGCGGTCGACGACGCCGTGGGTCGTCCGCAGGCCCCAGAGCCCCTGGTACGAGGCGGGGATCCGCAGCGATCCCGCGGTGTCCGTGCCGAGTCCGACGTCCGCCACCCCGGAACGGACGGCCGACGCTGATCCGCTGGACGAGCCTCCCGGCACACGCGACGGGTCGGCGCCGTTCGGCGGGGTGCCGTGGTGCTCGTTGCGTCCGGTCAGGGCGTAGGCGAACTCGTCCGTCCGCGCGATGCCGCGGACCGACGCGCCGGCGTCGAGGAGGGCGGCGACCGCCGCTGCGGAGGCGGGGACGGGCACGGACTCCTGCAGGTACGTCGGGTTGCCGGCCCCGACGCGGTGGCCGGCGACGGCGTACAGGTCCTTGACCGCCACCGTGGCGCCGTCGAGACGGCCGCGGCCGGTCGGCGGGAGGAGCGGGTCGCCGACGACGCGCCACACGGTGGTGTCGAGGGGTCGGGTCCGCCCGGTGACGTGTGCCGCCTCGATGCGCCACGTGTCGGCCTGACGGCGCCAGAGCTGGGTCTGCAGACCCGAGCCGCCGTCGCGGAACGCGGCGACGGAGACGACGAGGGCGAGGTCCTCGGCGAGCACCCGGACCTCGGTGCGGGACAGGTGGCGCGGTGCTACTCCACCCCGCGCACCGCGGAAGGTGCTGATCGCGTCGTGCCCGACGAGCAGGCCGCGGTCGTCGCCGCGCAGGGTGTCGGCGGAGCGGACGAACGCGTCGTCGAGCGCCGCGAGGTCGTCGTCGGCGAGTGCCCGTTCGTAGGCGTCGAGGGCGTCGAGGAGTCCGGCGTGTGCGGTCGGACCACCGGTCTGCCGTGCGGCGCTCACCGGACGTCCGCGAAGTCGGCCTTGCGGATGCGGGCGTGCGCCCCGGTCACCAGGTCGACCACCTGCGACACGTCGAAGTCCGTCGCCGCACTGAGGTAGGCGTACGCCAGGTGCGGTTCCATGCCGTACCGCGCGCCCAGGATCGCGATCGCGTGCCGGACGCAGGCCCGGACGGCCTCGTCGAGGTCGGGGTCGAGTCCTGTCGGCACCAGGTGGTCCCGCGTCTCGACGAGCGGCCAGACGAGCTCCCCGAACTGCTGCGCTGCCTCGGCGGCCGGCGTGACGTCGAAGCGCACCGTCGCACGGAGGGAGGCCTCCATGGCGGTGAGCGCGACCTCGCCGTCCCCCTGCGCGAAGTGCGGGTCGCCGACGTAGGCCAGGGCACCCGGCACGAGGACCGGCAGGTGGAGCTGCGCACCGGCCTGCAGCAGGTTGACGTCGATGTTGCCGCCGTGACGTCCGGGCGGGACCGAGTGCAGCCGCTCGCCGGGGGTCGCGACGCCCATGATGCCGAGGAAGGGCGCGAGCGGGAACCGGGCGTACCGGTCGCCGCGCTCGGTGAGCGGGATGCGTCCGAGGAGCCGGTCGTCGCCGGGTCCGTCGTCGCCGGGCCCGTCGTGGGCGGGCACCACGTCGGCGAAGACGCTGACGGTGCGCCCGTCGACCGGGTACTCGCCGTGCAGGGCCCCGCGGCCGTGCCGGTTCGACACCACGCCGTACGGCACGCGGGGGAGCGTCTCGAGCACGGTCATGGTCAGGACGTCGCCCGGCTCGGCACCGTCGACGGCGATCGGTCCGGTGACCACGTGCGGGCCGTCCCGCTCCGGGTCGCGGCGACCGGTCCGGGCGATCGCGACCGCGTCGGCGAGCACGTGCTCCGGCGCGACGCCGTGGCGGCCGAAGAAGGCGACGGGGTCACTGCCCTGGTCCGGCAGGAGCCCCTCGTGGCTCACGGTGTCGATCGTCAGGTCGTCACCGGGAGCGAGCGTCACGACCGGGCGGTCGTCGCCGTTCGGGAGCCGTCCCCAGAGCACCCGGTCTGCCTCGGCCGGCAGGTACCGCGACGACCGGACCGGGCCGGTGCCGGGCTGGAGCACCGTGACCGGAGCCGGAGCGGGGGCCGGAGCCGGGCCCGGTGCGGTCGTCGTGCCCTCGGCCGGGTCGGTGGCCGGGCCGGTGGACGCGGCGGTGGTGCGGCCGCCACGCGTGGCGCCCGGGGTGGTTCCGTGGTGCATGTCCAGCACGCTAGGGGCTGCCGGGCGACGCACGGATCCCGGAGCGCGATGTTTTACGTGTTCGTCACACGACGGTCGGGGGACGACCGGCGGCTCGCTGTCGGCCGGCACCCCGGGACTGCCCGGTAGCCTCGGTTCCCGTGCCCCGTGTCGTCCGCAGCCCCCGCTCCGCCGTCAGGAGGCCCGTGACGATCGGCGTCGTCGCGGTGCTCCTGCTCGCCGTCGGGTACCTGGTGGCCGTCGCCGTCGTGCCGTTCGCGCCGGCGAGCGCCACCACGACGAAGTACTCCGCCCCGACCTCGACCCTGCCGGACCTGCGGTTCCCGGGCTACGGGGCGACCGCGGTCCAGGCCACCGGGTTCCCGGAGAGCCTGCGCACCAGCGGGGACACCAAGGCCCGCTCGATCGCGAGCATCACCAAGGTCGTGACGGCCCTGGTCGTGCTCGATGCGAGACCGCTCGACCGCGGGGAGTCCGGCCCGACGATCCGCTTCGACGCGCAGATGCAGGCGCTCTACGCCGAGTACCTGGCGCAGAACGGCGAGGTGGCGCCGATGCCGGACGGCCTGCGGCTGTCCGAGCACCAGACCATGCAGGTCATGCTGATGAAGTCGGCGAACAACTACGCCGGTGCACTCGCGCTCTGGGCCTTCGGGTCGATGGACGGCTACGAGCGCGCCGCCTCGGCCTGGCTGGACGAGCACGGGCTGGACGACACGACGATCCACGAGCCGACCGGCCTCGACCCCGCGAACCGCTCGACGGCGACCGACCTGGTGCGGCTCGGACAGCTCGCACTGGCTGACCCCGTCGTGAAGGAGATCGTCGGGACGGAGCAGGTGACCGTGCCCGGGGCGGGCGAGATCGAGAACTCGAACAAGCTCCTCGGGATGGACGGCATCGAGGGCATCAAGACCGGCACGCTCGACGAGGCGGGGGCCTGCCTGCTGTTCGCCGCCACGTACCAGCGCGGGGGCCGGCAGGTCACCGTCGTCGGTGTCATGCTCGGCGGCAGGGACCACCCGTCACTCGACGTCGACGTCCGCCGCCTGCTCCGCTCGGTGGCCGACAACTTCCAGACGGTCACGCTCACGCACGCCGGCCAGACCTTCGGCACCTACTCGACGCCCTGGCGGGACGACGCCGACGCCGTGGCCGCCGATGCCGCCGAGGTCCTGGTCTGGGGCGACACGACGGTCACCGCACGCACCCGGCTCGACAGCGTCACGCTCGGCGAGCGGGGCGAGCGGGTCGGCTCCGTACGGTTCTCGATCGAGCACCACGACCCCGTGACCGTGCCGCTCGAGCTCGAGCGCTCCATCGAGGACCCGGGGCTCTGGTGGCGCTGGACGAACCCGTTCCGCGGCGTCGAGACCAGTCCGTCGGCAGCCGCCGCCGGCGCAGCCCCGCGCGCGGCCTCCACGTCGCTCGACCCCGCGTCGCCACCGCAGCGCTGGGGGCTCGCCGCGTAGGCTCTCGAGCGTGACGACGACGTTCCCGCGCAGCACCCCGTCCGCCCTCGGCATCGACGCACGCGGGATCACCGCGTTCCTCGACGCCCTCGAGTCGACACCGGACGTCGAGCCGCACAGCATCGTGCTGCTGCGACACGGCCGGGTGGCCGCCGAGGGATGGTGGGCCCCCTACGCCGCGGACCGCGTCCACCTGCTCTACTCGCTCAGCAAGAGCTTCACCGCCGCTGCCGTCGGCATCGCCGTCCGTGAGGGGCTCGTCGACCTCGACGCCACGGTGCTGTCGTGCTTGCCTGAGCTCGACGCGGACGTCACCGACGAGCGCAGTCGCCGGATCCGGGTCCGACACCTGCTCGCGATGGCGTCCGGGCACCGCGAGGAGACCCTGCAGCGGGCCGAGGCCACCGACCCGGAGGACCTGGTCCGCGGGTTCCTCCTCACCCCGCCGGACGAGGAACCCGGCACGGTCTTCGCGTACAACCAGCCGTGCACGTACACGCTCGCCGCGATCGTCCGCCGGGCGAGCGGCGAGTCCCTCGTCGACTACCTGCGCCCGCGCCTGCTCGACCCGCTCGGCATCGACGACCTCGCGTGGAAGCGCGACGACACGGGCGCCGAGCTCGGGTTCAGCGGTGCGTACGCGCCGACGGCCGCTGTCGCAGCGCTCGGCCAGCTGTACCTGCAGCGGGGCGTGTGGGACGGGCAGCGCATCCTCGACGAGGACTGGGTCGACGCCGCCACGAGCAGGCAGGTCGACAACCCCCACGAGGAGAACGCGGACTGGCGGCAGGGCTACGGCTTCCAGTTCTGGATGGCCCGCCACGGCTTCCGCGGCGACGGCGCGTACGGCCAGTTCTGCGTCGTGCTGCCGGAGCAGGACGTCGTGCTCGCCCTGACCGGGCAGTCGCTCGACATGCAGGCGGTGCTCGACGCGGCCTGGCAGCACCTGCTGCCGGCGATCGCGCCGCAGGACGGCGACGGGGGCGCTGCGGGCACGGCCGCCGGTGTCGACGCGGACCCCGGTCTGGAGGCACGGCTCGCCTCCCTCGGGCTGCCCCCGGTGCAGGGCGGTCGCCTGGCCGACGCCGTGGCCGGGTCCTACGAGTCCGACGGCGTGCTCGAGGGGCTCCGGTTGGATTCCGACGCCGAGGGCTGGCGACTCACGGTCGACGTCGACGGCGGGCTGCTGTCGGTCCCGGTCGGTCAGGGCGCGTGGTCGGTCGAGGGGCCGCTCGCCGCGAGCGGTGCGACCGGACCCGACGGCACCGTCGAGGTCGTCGTCCGCTTCGTCGAGACTCCGCACGCCGCCCGGCTCCGGCTCGACCCGACCGCGGGGACGGCGACGGGGGAGTGGACCACGCAGCCGCTGCACGACGGGCCGCTCACGCTGCGCCGCCCGGTCGACTGACCGATCGCGCCCCCTGGCGGACACCGCGCTGCGCACACCGGGGTGCGGCCTCCGACCGAGGGTGCATCCCGGGTCAGGGCGTGTCGGACGTCACCTCGACGGGCTGCAGGTCGGGCCGCTTCGCGCTGATGCCGTCGCCGGACGACGTGTGCCGGATGCGCCGCACGACCCAGGGGACGAGGTACTCGCGCGCCCACCCGAGGTCCTCGACGCGGGCCTCGCGCCACGGTCTGGCCTCGAGCGGCTCCGGCGTCACCGGGTCGAGCCCGTGCTCGACCCCGAGGGCGTCGAGCACGGCCGCGGCGACGGTCGCGTGGCCGGTCGGGGAGTGGTGCAGGCGGTCCGGCGCCCACATCCGGGGGTCGCGGAGGACCCGGAGCGCCCACATGTCGGCGACGAGGGCACCGTGCTTGAGCGCGATCGCGTGCAGGTTCTCGTTGTAGATCGCCGTCTTGCCGCGGACCATGCCGAGCACGGGTGTCATGCCGACGTCGGGGCCGGTGAAGAGCACCACGGTGGCGCCGTCGCTCCGCAGCCGCCCGACCATGCCGTCGAACCGTTCGGCGAGCTCGTCGGGGTCCGAACCGGGGCGGATGATGTCGTTGCCGCCCGCGGACACCGTCACGAGGTCGGGGCGGAGCGCGAGGGCCGGCTCGACCTGCTCGTCGACGATCTGCCCGAGCAGGCGCCCGCGGATCGCCAGGTTGGCGTACGCGAACCCGTCCGCCCGTCCGGCGAGGACCTCGGCCACGCGGTCGGCCCACCCACGGTTGCCGCCGGGGACGGTGGGGTCCGGGTCACCGATCCCCTCGGTGAACGAGTCACCGATCGCGACGTACCTGGACCACGCATGACGAGCTGACACGCCTCCGACCGTAGTCTCGTGGCATGACGTTGGCCGACGAACCCGGGTGGACGCTGTCGCAGGACCTGCTGGAGCGGATCGCCGCCCGCGCGCCGCGGTACGACGCCGAGAACGCGTTCTGCGCCGAGGACCTCGAGGAGCTGCGCGCGGCCGGCTGGCTGCGCATCGGCGTCCCGGTCGAGCAGGGCGGCGCTGGGCTCGGCCTCGCCGCGACGAGCACCCTGCAGCGGCGGCTCGCGCAGGCCGCGCCGGCGACCGCGCTCGGGCTCGGGATGCACCAGGTGTGGGTGCAGGCGGCGCGCGCCGTCACGGCGCGGGGCGGGTCGTTCCTCCAGACCGTCACCGACCACGCGGCGGACGACCACCTGCTCGCCTTCGGGGTGAGCGAACCGGGCAACGACGCCGTGCTGTTCGACTCGTCGACGACGGCGGAGCCGGACGGCGACGGCGGCTACCGCTTCACCGGCACGAAGGTGTCCACCTCGCTCGCCCCGGCGTGGGACGTCCTCAGCGTGTTCGGCAAGGACACCAGTGGTCCGGAGCCACGGCTCGTGCACGGCTTCGTGCTGCGGTCCGACGGCGACGTCGAGCACCTCGACGACTGGGACACGCTCGGGATGCGCGCGACCCAGAGCCGGACGACGCTGCTGCACGGCGTGCACGTGCCGGCGTCGCGGATCGTCCGGGTGCTCCCCGTCGGTCCGACGCAGGACCCGCTCGTCTTCGGGGTGTTCGCGGCGTTCGAGCTGCTCGTGGCGTCGGTGTACGTCGGGATCGCCGAACGGGCGCTCGGACTGGCCGTCGCAGCGGTGTCCGGTCGACGCGGGCGCGACGGCGTTCCGCGGTCGCAGGACCCCGACGTCCGCCGTGCGGTCGCCGACCTGCGCGGCGCGGTCGACGCGGTCGCCCTGCAGGTGTCCGCCCTGGCCCGGTCGGTCGACGAGCTGGACGACCTCGGCCCCCGCTGGTTCCCGCTGCTCGTCGGCACCAAGGCGCGGACGGTGGACGCGGCGCAGCACGTCGTGGACGAGGCGCTGCGGCTCGCCGGCGGCTCGGCGTTCCGGGCGTCGTCGGAACTCGCCCGGCTCGCGCGGGACGTCCGAGCGGGGCAGTACCACCCGTCGACGCGGGACGCGGCGGCGCGGACGATCGCCGCCGCGGAGCTCGGGCCGCTCGCCTGAGCCGGAGCCCGGCCGGGTGTCGGTGGTGCGTGGCACCATCGCCGGGTGAGCAAGCAGGACGGACGCAACCGGCTCGTCTCCGAGCGTCCGGTCGACGACGTGACGGCGACGGTCCTGCACGTCGACATGGACGCCTTCTTCGCCTCCGTCGAACTGCTGGACCGTCCCGACCTGCGCGGGCTCCCCGTCATCGTCGGACACGACTCGGACCGCTCCGTCGTCACCGCCGCCACGTACGAGGCCCGTCGCTACGGCGTGAACTCGGCGATGCCGATGGCCGTGGCGAAGCGCCGGTGCCCGAACGCCGTCATCGTCGAGCCGCACTTCGAGAAGTACGCGGCGAAGTCGGCCGCGGTGATGCGCGTCTTCGGGCAGTTCACCCCGAAGGTCGAGAAGCTCGGGATCGACGAGGCGTTCCTCGACGTCGCCGGTGCGCTCCGGCTCTACGGCACCCCGTGGCAGATCGGCACCGCCATCCGCGCCGCGGTCCTCGCCGAGACGGGTCTCCACTGCTCGGTGGGCGCGGCCTCCACCAAGTTCGTCGCCAAGCTCGCGTCGAGCCGGTCCAAGCCGGACGGGCTCCTCGTCGTGCCGGCCACGCACACCGTGGCCTTCCTGCACCCCCAACCGGTCGCGGCGCTCTGGGGCGTCGGCGGCACGACGCAGGAGAAGCTCGAGCGCCGTGGCATCCGTACGGTCGGGGACCTCGCCCACACGCCGCTGCCGTCGCTCGTCGCCGCACTCGGACCCGCCGGCGGACAGCGCCTGCACGACCTGTCCTGGGGCCGCGACCCGCGCGTGGTCGACACCGGCGTCAGCGAGAAGTCGATCGGGCACGAGGTCACCTTCGGACGTGACCTGACCGAGCGTGACGACGTCGCCCGCGAGCTCCTGCGCCTGGCCGACAAGGTCGCCGTGCGCCTGCGCCGCGCCGGCGTGCAGGCCCGCACGGTCGCGCTCAAGGTGCGGTACACCGACTTCAGCACCCTCACCCGGTCCCGGACGCTCGCCGAACCGACCGATGTGGCGAAGCGGCTCCACCACGAGGCGGTCGAGCTCTACGACGTCCTGCACCGGCCCGGCAACCGGATCCGCCTGATCGGCGTGCGCGGCGAGAACCTCGTCCCGGCAGCGGCGAGCAACGCGCTGTGGGACGACGACGCGCCGTGGCGGGAGACCGAGACGACGGTCGACGCGGTCGCCGCACGCTTCGGTGCCGGCGTGCTCCGGCCCGCCTCGCTCGTGCGCGGCACGCCCGAGCAGCGTCCGCCGCACGCCCGGCAGGACCCGGCCTGACGGTAGGATCGCGTGAAGTGAGCGCAGCGGAGTACGACGACCAGCAGCAGCCCGCGACGCTGTGGGGCGACGCTCCGGACGGCGACGACCGGGCGACGCGGGAGCAGTCCGCGGTCGGTGGTGAACCGGCCGCGCCGGGCGCTGCCCGACCCCACGACGAGGCCGTGGTCCAGGCGGAGAACGCCGGCAACGCGGCCGCCGAGCACCTGTCACCGGCCTTCCCGGAGCGGGCTGCGTGGGGGACCGCGTCGAAGCTCCGTGCGTGGCAGGTCGAGGCGCTCACGAAGTACTTCGAGACCGAGCCGCGCGACTTCCTCGCCGCTGCGACCCCCGGCGCCGGCAAGACCACGTTCGCGCTCCGCCTCGCCACGGAGCTCCTCGCCCGCGGCACCGTCGACCGCATCGTCGTCGTGGCCCCGACGGAGCACCTCAAGCGGCAGTGGGCGGACTCTGCCGACCGCGTGGGCATCCGGATCGACCCGATGTTCAAGAACGGCGACGGGATGTTCGGGCGGCACTACCAGGGCGTGGCGATCACCTACGCGCAGGTCGGCATGAACCCCGAGGTCCACCAGAAGATCACCGAGGGCGGTCGCACGCTGGTGATCCTCGACGAGGTCCACCACGGCGGCGACGCACTCACCTGGGGCGACGGCATCCGCGAGGCCTTCACGAAGGCGACCCGTCGGCTGTCCCTCTCCGGCACCCCGTTCCGGTCGGACACGGCCCCGATCCCGTTCGTGCAGTACGCCCCCGACGAGCAGGGCATCCGGACCTCGATCTCCGACTACAACTACGGGTACGGCCGCGCGCTCAAGGACGGCGTCGTCCGCCCGGTGCTGTTCATGGCCTACGCCGGGCAGATGCGGTGGAAGACGCGCATGGGCGACGAGATGTCGGCGTCCCTCGGCGAGCAGGTCACGAAGGACATCACCGCACAGGCGTGGCGGACCGCGCTCTCGCCGGAGGGCGAGTGGATGCCCGCCGTGCTGTCGGCCGCCGACAAGCGGCTGACCGAGGTCCGTCGCGGCGTGCCGGACGCCGGCGGCCTGGTGATCGCGACCGACACCACGACCGCGCGCGCCTACGCCCGGATCCTGCAGCAGATCACCGGCGAGCGACCGACCGTGGTGCTCTCCGACGAGGCCGCCGGATCGAGCCGGATCCAGGCGTACGCCGAGGACACCTCGCGCTGGATGGTCGCCGTCCGCATGGTGTCCGAGGGCGTCGACGTACCCCGGCTCTGCGTCGGCGTGTACGCCACGAGCGCGAGCACACCGCTGTTCTTCGCGCAGGTGATCGGGCGCTTCGTCCGGGCCCGCCGCCGCGGCGAGACCGCGAGCGTGTTCCTGCCGAGCGTGCCCGGGCTGATGGCCCTCGCGGCGTCGCTCGAGCTCGAGCGCGACCACGCCCTCGACCGGCCGAAGGACAGCGACGACGGGATGTACAACCCCGAGGACGCCATGGTCGCCGAGGCCAACAAGGAGGACCGGGCGTCCGAGAGCCTGCTCGAGGTGCAGCCGTTCGAGGCGCTCGACTCGCAGGCGTCGTTCGACCGGGTGCTCTACGACGGCGGCGAGTTCGGCACCGGGGGCGAGGTCGGCTCGCTCGAGGAACTCGACTTCATCGGCATCCCGGGGCTCCTCGAGCCCGACCAGGTGCGCGATCTCCTGCGGGCCCGTCAGGCATCCCAGGCGAAGCGGTCGAAGGGCCGCGCGGCGAAGGACGGCCTCCCCAAGCCCAAGCCCGACGAGTCGCGCCCGATGTACCAGACCATCAAGGAGCAGCGGACCGAGCTCGCACGGCTCGTCTCGATCTGGTCCCGGCACGCGAACGAACCGCACGGGGCCATCCACGCCGAGCTCCGTCGGATCAGCGGTGGGCCGGCCGTGGCGCAGGCGAGCATCGAACAGATCCAGAAGCGGATCGACGTGCTGCGCTCGCGGATCGGCAACCGACGGTGATCGAGCCCGTCGACGACCGCACGTGGCTGGTGAAGCGCACGCCGGAGTCCTCACCCGAGGCGATCATCGACCGCTTCGGCGGCGGGTACCGCCTGCGCCGGTTCTCGCTCACCGAGTCCCGTCGCACCCAGCACGGCGTCCACACCGGCCCCGAGCTGGCCGAGACCGCCTGGTGGCGCCTGCAGGACCGTCCGCCCGGACGGTGATCGCCCGGTGAGCGATCCGGTTGCGGTGCACGGACCGGGCGGCGCGGCTTGGTGACGTCACAGGGGTTCTTCCGGTAGACCGGGTGCATGGCAGACTCCATCCCTCACGTCCTCGTCCTCGGCGGCGGCTCCGCCGGCTACACCACGGTCAAGCAGCTCCAGAAGCACGCCGCGACCGTGCCGATGCGGATCACGCTGGTGGACCAGAACACGTACTACACGTACCTGCCGTTCCTGCCGGAGGTCGCGGGCGGGCACATCGCCCCGAAGGACGTCACCTTCGAGCTCCGTCGCGCGCTGAAGAAGACCCGCGTCATCCAGGGCAAGGTCACCGGCATCTCGTCGAAGGACAAGACCGTGTCCATCGCCACGGCCGGCGGCGACGACCGCACGCTCGGCTACGACCAGCTCGTCGTCGCGCTCGGCTCGGTGACCCGCACGTTCCCGACCCCCGGGCTCGAGGAGTACGGCGTCGGCTTCAAGACCGTGGAGGAGGCCGCCTACGTCCGCGCGAAGCTCCTCGACAACATCGCGAAGGCCGCTGCCACCCGTGACGAGGACGAGCGTCGCCGTCTGCTGACGAGCATCTTCGTCGGTGGTGGCTACACCGGCGTCGAGGCGATCGGTGAGCTCTTCGACGTCTCGCAGGCCGCCATCAAGACCTACCCGTCGCTCGCCGGTGAGCAGCCGCGCTGGGTGCTCATCGACGCGCTCGACCGCGTCGCGCCCGAGGTGGGCCCGGAGCTGTCGAAGTGGACCCTCGAGTCGCTCCGTGCCCGCGGCATCGACGTCCGGCTGAAGACCACCATGCCGAGCGCCGAGGGCGGGGTCATCAAGCTCTCCGACGGCGACGAGTTCGCCACCGGGCTACTCGTCTGGACCGCCGGCGTCAAGCCGAACCCGCTCCTCGACGCCACGGACCTGCCGCGTGGTCCGAAGGGCCACCTCGCTGCGAACGCCAAGCTCCAGGTCGAGGCCGAGGACACGCACGAGGTCGTCCCGGGTGTCTGGGGCCTCGGCGACGTCGCGCAGGTCCCCGACCTGACCGCCGAGAAGCAGCCGGCGTACTACCCGCCGAACGCGCAGAACGCCGTCCGTCAGGCCGTCGTCGCCGCGGACAACGTGGTCGCCACGATCACGGGCAAGCCGCTCGAGGAGTACCGCCACCCGTCGATCGGCACCGTCGCCTCGTACGGCGTCGGCAAGGGCGCCGGCAACATCAAGGGTGTCAAGATGACGAACCTGCTCGCCTGGCTCGCGCACCGCTCGTACCACGTGTACGCGATGCCGACGCTGAACCGGAAGGTCCGCATCGTCATCGGCTGGATCACCGGTGCGGTGTCCGGCCGCGACGCGACCAGCCTCATCAAGGAGACCGACCCGCGACGCAACTTCGTCGAGGCCTCCAAGAGCTGACACAGGTCGACGTCACCTCGTGACGGACGGACGGGAGGCGCGGTGCCGGTCGGCACCGCGCCTCCCGTCCGTTCGCCGGTCCGCCGTCGACGGTCCCGGTCGTTCTGCTCAGATCGCGCGGTCCTGGAGCGCCTCGCACGGCACCGAGGCGAGCGTGGGCTCCACGAACGAGGGGAGCGCCCATGCGTGCCATGACCTACCGCGGACCGTACCGGGTCCGTGTCGAGGAGAAGCCCGATCCGCGGATCGAGCACCCGAACGACGCCGTCGTCCGGGTCGAACGGGCCGCGATCTGCGGTTCCGACCTGCACCTGTACCACGGCATGATGCCCGACACCCGCGTCGGGCACACCTTCGGCCACGAGTTCATCGGCGTGGTCGAGGAGGTCGGTTCGTCGGTGGCGTCACTCGCCGTCGGCGACCGCGTGATGGTGCCCTTCAACGTCTACTGCGGCTCCTGCTGGTTCTGCGCGAGGGGGCTGTTCTCGAACTGCCACAACGTGAACCCGAACGCGACGGCCGTCGGCGGCATCTACGGGTACTCGCACACCACGGGCGGCTACGACGGCGGGCAGGCGGAGCGCGTCCGCGTACCGTTCGCCGACGTCGGCCCGTCCGTCATCCCGGAGTGGCTGGACGCCGAGGACGCCCTCCTGATGACCGATGCCCTGAGCACGGGCTACTTCGGCGCACAGCTCGCCTCGATCCGCGAGGGCGACACCGTGGTGGTGCTGGGCGCCGGCCCGGTCGGGCTGTTCGCTGCTCGGTCGGCGTGGTTCATGGGTGCCGGCCGCGTGATCGTCATCGACCAGCTGGAGTACCGGCTCGAGAAGGCGCGCACCTTCGCCCACGCCGAGACCATCAACTTCGCCGAGGTCGACGACGTCGTGCTCGAGATGAAGCAGCAGACCGACTTCCTCGGAGCGGACAGCGTGATCGACGCCGTCGGTGCCGAGGCGGACGGCAACTTCACCCAGCAGGTCACGGCGTCGAAGCTCAAGCTGCAGGGCGGGTCACCGACGGCGCTCAACTGGGCGATCGACGGTGTGCGCAAGGGCGGGACGATCTCCGCCGTCGGCGCGTACGGACCGATCCCGAGCGCGGTGAAGTTCGGCGACGCCATGAACAAGGGCCTGACGATCCACACGAACCAGGCGCCGGTCAAGCGCCAGTGGCCCCGGCTGCTCGAGCACATCCAGGCCGGACACTTCCGTCCGAGCGACATCATCACGCACCGGGTCCCGCTCGAGCACATCGACGAGGCCTACCACCTGTTCTCGTCGAAGCTCGACGACTGCATCAAGACGGTGATCGTGCCGTGAAGGAGACACCCGTGACCGACCACACGCCCTACATCGCCGACCCGCCCCGACGTGTGCCCTCGTCGGCGGAGCTCCGTGAGCGCATCCCCGGGTGGGGGAGCGACCTCGACCCGGCCGACCGTCCGTCGGTGCCGAAGCTCTCCCGCGAGGTCGGACTCGCCTCGTGTGCCCACTGGGACGTCCCCGAGCCACAGCCCGGCGGCGAGGGCCGCGAGCGGTCGATCGAGCACGCCCACGTCACGCCCGTGTTCGGGACGGCGCAACCGCTGTCCGGGCTCGCCGGGGTCGTGAAGCGGTTCGCCTACCGACGCTTCAGCGAGGGCCGGCTGGCGCACTGGCTGCTCCTCGTGCTGGGCGACCGGATCGACGTGGCCACCCACCGGGTGACGGACGCGCTCCGCGGCCGACCGGACCGGGTCGTGCACGAGACCGGGTGGCGCGCCGAGCTCGGCAACCGGCCCGTCTCGACGCGTCTGGGCTCCTCGCGACGGGACGGGCGCCACCAGCTGCTCGACCCGGTCGTGGCGAACTGGGGCTGGCTCGCCGCCCTCGGCGGCCTGGTGCTGGTCGTGCGTCGCCTGCGGCGTCACTGAGACGCGGGGCGGAGGCCCTCGCGCCGCGCGCCTCCTGCGACACCGCGCTCGTCGTTCGACAGCGGTGATGTCGCACGATGCGCGTGCATCGGGTCATCGGGCCCGCGATGCTCGCCGGGCGAGCACGGACGAGAAGAGCCCCCTGGCCGACAGGCCAGGGGGCTCTTCTCTTCTTGTGTCCGAGGGGGGACTTGAACCCCCACGCCCTAATACGGGCACTAGCACCTCAAGCTAGCGCGTCTACCAATTCCGCCACCCGGACAGGGTGTTCTGCACTTGTTCGGCTGTCGTTCCGGGCTGTTTTCCCGGCGTTCCTGCCGAGAGAAGACACTAGCACGGCTCTGAACGCACGATGAACACGGGCGCGCATCCCGGGCGAGTCCTTCGGAACGACGGGCGAGCAGGGGGCGTACGCGGGTGCGTCGCGGGCTGCCGGTAGCGTTGGTGGCATGAGCGACGCCCAGCCGACCGAGCCGGACCTCGAGGCCACCGCCGCCATCGCGCGGGACCTCATCCGCATCGACACCACGAACTGGGGCGAGGGCAGGTCGGTCGGCGAGACCGAGGCGGCGCAGTACGTGGAGGCGGAGCTGCGCGACCTGGGCTTCGCGCCGCAGCTCTTCGAGTCGGAGCCGGGCCGGGTGAGCGTCGTCGCCCGTGTGGCGGGGCGGAACGCCGACAAGCCGGGTCTCGTCGTGCACGGGCACCTCGACGTGGTGCCGGCCGACCCCGCGAACTGGACGGTGGACCCGTTCGGCGGCGAGGTGCGCGACGGCATGCTCTGGGGCCGCGGCGCGGTCGACATGAAGAACATGGACGCGATGATGCTGACGGCGTTGCGCGACGTGGTCGAAGGTCAGGGCGCACCCGAGCGTGACCTCGTCATCGGGTTCTTCGCGGACGAGGAGGCGGGCGGGGTGCTCGGCGCCCACCACGTCGTCGACACGCACCCGGAGGTCTTCGCCGGCGCGACCGAGGCGATCAGCGAGGTCGGCGGGTACTCGGTGACCCTCGGCGGGCAGCGGGCCTACCTGCTGCAGACCGGCGAGAAGGCCCTGATGTGGATCAAGCTCGTCGCGCGGGGCACCGCGGCGCACGGCTCGCACGTGATGCGGGACAACGCGGTGACCAAGGTGGCCGCCGCGGTGGCGCGCATCGGAGCGGAGGAGTGGCCGGTCCGGCTCTCCGGCACCACCGAGGCGATGGTCCGCGAGATCGCGCGGCTCCTCGGCGTCGACCCCGTGACGACCGGGCCGGACGAGGTCGCCCTCGCGACCGGGTCCGCCTCGCGCTTCATCCACGCGGCGCTGCACACGACGACCAACCCGACGGTCCTCCGCGCCGGGTACAAGCACAACGTGATCCCGGACGCTGCCGAGGCCCTCGTCGACCTCCGCTGCCTGCCGGGCGACGAGGAGACCGTGCTCGAGCGGGTCCGGGAACTCGCGGGCGACGACGTCGAGGTCGTGATGACGCACCGGGACGTCGGCCTCGAGCAGGACTTCGGCGGACCCCTCGTCGACGCCGTGCGCGGGACGCTCGAGCGCCACGACCCCGGGGCGCCCGTGCTGCCCTACCTGCTGTCCGGCGGCACCGACAACAAGGCGATGTCGCGGCTCGGGATCGCCGGGTACGGGTTCGTCCCGCTGCAGCTGCCGGAGGACGTCGACTTCCCGGCGATGTTCCACGGCGTCGACGAGCGCGTGCCCCTCGACGCCCTCGCCTTCGGGCGGCGCGTCCTCGGCGACCTGCTCGCCACGTACTGATACATTGCCGGGTCGCCCCTCGGCGGCGACCCGCGACGACCGGCACGAAAGGCCCCGCTCGATGCACATCCTCGAGGCGATCTTCCTCGGCTTCGTGCAGGGACTCACCGAGTTCCTGCCCGTGTCCTCCAGCGCGCACCTGCGCATCGTCGGGCTCTTCCTGCCCGATGCGAAGGACCCGGGTGCCGCGTTCACCGCGGTGACGCAGCTCGGCACCGAGACGGCCGTGCTGATCTACTTCTGGAAGGACATCACCCGGATCGTCGGGCGGTGGTTCCGGTCGGTGTTCCGGCGCGACGTGCCGAAGGGGGACCCGGACGTCCGCCTCGGCTGGCTGGTCATCCTCGGCACGATCCCGATCGGTGTCGCCGGACTCCTGCTCAAGGACTCCATCGAGACCACGTTCCGGTCGCTCTGGATCGTGGCGATCGTGCTCATCGTCTTCGGCGTCGTGCTCGGCGTGCTCGACGTCGTCGGGCGCAAGGTCCGTCCGATCGAGCAGATGACGTTCCGGAACGGCCTGCTCATCGGCGTCGCCCAGATGCTGGCGCTCGTCCCGGGCGTCTCGCGCTCCGGCGCCACGGTGTCGATGGGACTCGCCCTCGGCTACACCAGACCGGCCGCGGCGCGCTTCGCGTTCCTGCTCGCCGTCCCCGCGGTCTTCCTGTCCGGCTTCTACGAGGCCGCGACGAGCCTCGGCGACCACGGCGCGCCCTTCGGTCTCGTCGACACGCTGGTGGCGACCGTCGTCGCGTTCGTCGTCGGCTTCGTCGTCATCGCCGCGTTCATGAACTACATCTCGAAGCGCAGCTTCATGCCCTTCGTGGTCTACCGGATCGCACTCGGTATCGTGCTCATCGTGTTGCTGTCGCTCGGAGTGATCCAGCCGTGAGGGCCTGGCAGGTCCCGTCCGTCCCGTCCGTCCCCGGTGACGCGCCCCGACCCGTGGTGCACGACACCGCGGCCGGGCGGCCCGTGGACCCGACCCACGGCGCGGAGGGCGCGACGCTCTACGTGTGCGGCATCACGCCGTACGACGCCACCCACCTCGGCCACGCGGCGACCTACCTGGCGTTCGACACGCTCGGTCGCGCCTGGCGGGACGCGGGGCTCGAGGTCGAGTACGCGCAGAACACCACGGACGTCGACGACCCGCTGCTCGAGCGCGCCGCGCGGGACGGCGTCGACTGGCGCGAGCTCGCCGCGTCGCAGATCGACCTGTTCCGCCGCGACATGGAGGCACTCCGCGTCCTGCCGCCGGACGACTTCGTCGCGGTGACCGACGAGGTCGAGCGCATCGCCGAGGCCGTCGCGTACCTGCAGGAGACCGGGTACGCCTACGACGTGCCGACCGACGACTCCGAGGGCGACGACGTCTACTTCGACGTGAACCGCCCCACCGAGGCGTGGGCGCTCGGCGACGAGAGCCGCCTGGACCGCGAGACGATGCTCGTGCTGTCGGCCGAGCGGGGCGGGGACCCGGACCGCGCCGGCAAGCGCGACCCGCTCGACCCGCTGCTCTGGCGTGCCGAGCGCGCCGGCGAGCCGAGCTGGGACACCGAGCTCGGCCCGGGACGACCCGGCTGGCACATCGAGTGCAGCGTGATCGCGGGCGACAAGCTCGGCCTGCCGATCAGCGTGCAGGGCGGCGGCAGCGACCTCGTCTTCCCGCACCACGAGATGAGCGCCGGGCACGCCGCCGCGCTCGCGCACCAGCCGCTCGCCAACGCCTTCGTGCACACCGGCATGATCGCCTACCAGGGGTCGAAGATCTCGAAGTCGCTCGGCAACCTCGTCACCGTGCGCGGCCTGCTCGACGACGGCGCCGACCCGCGGGCCGTCCGGCTCGCGCTGCTGTCGCACCGGTACTCGGACGACTGGGAGTGGTTCGACGGCGAACTGACGAGCGCGACCACCCGGCTCGCGACGTGGGACGCCTGGGCGTCCGGCGACGCTCCGGGTCACGAGGACGACGCCGCCGACGCGATCGCCCGCATCCGCGCGCGTGTCGCCGACGACCTCGACACGCCGGGTGCGGTCGCCGCGGTCGACACCGCGATCGCCGCGGGGACCCGCGCGACACCGGAGCTGGTCGACCTCGTCGACGCCCTGCTCGGCATCCGCCTGGCCTGAGACCGGGGGCTCGGGCAGGCGCTCTCCCGGTCGCGCGACGTGCCGCCGGTGGCCGTCGCGGGGGGGGGGGGGGGGGGGGGGGGGGGGGGGGGGGGGGGGGGGGCCGCGGGGGGGCCCGGCGCGGGGGGGGGGGCGGGGCGGTCCCGGGGGCCGCCCTGCGGCGGGGGGGGGCGCGGGGGGCCGCCCGCGGCCCCGCTCACCCCAGAGGTGAGCGGCACGTCGTGCGACCGGAGCGTGTGCCGACGACGGGACGGACGGGAGGCGCGGTGCCAGCCGGCACCGCGCCTCCCGTCCGTCCCGTGGTCGCGACTACTGCTGCGGCGGCTGCGGGGGCCGCCACGGACCCTCGCCGCCGGCGGTGCCGCCGTCCTTGCCGTCCTTGCGCTCGCGTCGGCGGAGGTACTGCTCGAACTCCTGCGCGATCGCGTCCCCCGACGCCTCGGGGGAGTCGACCGTGTCGCGGGCCTGCTCGAGCTGGCCGATGTAGCTCGCCATGTCCTCGTCGTCGGCGGCGAGGGCGTCGATGCCCTCCTCCCACTCGGTGGCCTCGTCGAGCAGGCTGCCCCGCGGGACCGTGACGTCGGCGAGCTCCTCGATCTTGTCGAGGAGGGACAGGGTGGCCTTCGGCGACGGCGAGTTGTGCACGTAGTGGGGGACCGAGGCCCACAGGGAGAGCGTGGTGAGCCCCGCGGTGTCCATCGCGTCGGAGAGCACGCCGAGGATGCCGGTCGGTCCCTCGTACGTCGACCGGTCGACGTCGAACGCCGCACGGACACCGGCGTTCTCGCTCGACACGAACACCGAGATCGGTCGGGTGTGCGGGACGTCCGCCAGCATCGCGCCGACGAACACCACCGCGTCGATCGAGTACACGTCGGCGAGGTCGATGACCTCCGCACAGAACCCCCGCCAGGTCCGGGACGGCTCCGGCCCGACCAGGACGAACACGTCGCGTTCGGTCTCGGAACCGGCCGCGCCGATGACCGGACGCCCCTCGGCGCCGGGCCCGTGCAGGACGATGCGGGGCCAGCGGATGGCTCGGGAACCGTCCTCCGCGGTGCCGACCTCCGGCCGGTTGAACTGGTAGTCGACGTACCGCTCGCCGTCGATCTCACGCAACTCGTCGAGTTCCAGCGCGTCGACGATCCGGCGGGCGAGGCCGCTCGCAGCCTCGCCGGCGTCGTTCCAGCCCTCGAAGGCGACGACGAGCAGTCGGCCGTCGCTGAAGGGGGAGTGCTGTGGCACGGAGGGGCCTCCTGGTGGTGGAGCGGGGCGCGCACGGTGATCGCGCGCGGCCGGACACGGTCGATCACCCAGGATATGCCGGAGCCGCCCGCGGCACCCCTCCGTCCGCCCCGAGCGGAACCGCGGCGCCGGTCGGTGCCCCGGTAGACTCGTCGCCCGTGACCGCCCAGCACCCCGAACGCGTCCTCCCCGCAGCCGTGCTGTGGGACATGGACGGCACGATCATCGACACCGAACCGATCTGGCAGCAGTCCCAGGTCGAGCTGACCGACCGGTACGGCGCCGAGTGGACCCACGAGGACGGCCTCTCCCTGGTCGGGAGCGGGCTCGAGCGGTCGGGTGAGATCCTCCGCGACCGGGGCGTCGACATGGACGTCGAGGAGATCGTCCTGTGGATGACCGACTACGTGACGCAGCGCCTGCAGGGCGGTGAGCTCCCCTGGCGTCCCGGCGCCCGCGAACTCGTCGAGGAGCTGCACGACCGCGGCATCCCGACCGCGCTGGTGACGATGTCCCGCCGCACGATGGCGCTCGTCACCGCCGACGCCCTCGGTGCCCGCGGCTTCCGCGTGGTCGTCGCCGGCGACGACGTCGACCGTCCGAAGCCCCACCCGGACGCCTACCTGGCCGCGGCGGCGCAGCTCGGGGTCGACCCCACCGCGTGCATCGCGATCGAGGACTCGGCCACCGGGGTCGCCTCGGCCGTGGCCTCCGGCGCCGTCACCGTCGCGGTCGAGCACATCGTGCCGCTGTCCGAGATCGCCGGTGGCGACGTGCACCTGACGACGCTGGCGGACGTGGACGTCGACCGCCTCGTCGAACTGACCAGCCCGGCCCTCGCGGCCCGTACCGAGACGGCGAGCCGATGACCGAGCAGACCCAGCAGCCCTCGCAGGACGACGTCGTCGCCCTGCCGCACACCGCCGGTGGCGCCCCGCACACCCCGCCGCGCGGTCCGTTCCGCGCCGGTGACCGCGTGCAGCTCACCGGCCCGAAGGGCAAGCTCACGACGCTCTCGCTCGAGACCGCCGGCGAGTACCACACCCACCGCGGCGTGCTCCGGCACGACGACGTGATCGGGCAGCCCGACGGCTCCGTGATCCGGGCGAGCACCGGCGACGAGTACCTCGCGCTCCGGCCGCTCCTCAACGACTACGTGATGTCGATGCCCCGGGGCGCGGCCATCGTCTACCCGAAGGACGCCGCCCAGATCGTCGCCTTCGCGGACGTCTTCCCGGGCGCCCGGGTCGTCGAGGCCGGCGTCGGCTCGGGAGCACTCTCGCTCTTCCTCCTCCGGGCGATCGGCCCGACCGGCCGGCTGCAGTCGTTCGAGCGCCGCGAGGAGTTCGCCGCCATCGCGCGCGGCAACGTCGGCACGTTCCTCGGCGCCGTGCCGGACAACTGGTCGGTGACCGTCGGCGACCTCGTCGAGGAGCTCCCCGGCGCCACCCGACCGCAGAGCATCGACCGCGTGGTCCTCGACATGCTCGCGCCGTGGGAGTGCGTCGACGCCGCGGCGGACGCGCTCGTCCCCGGCGGGCTCGTCGTCTGCTACGTGGCGACGGTCACGCAGCTGTCCCGCACGGCCGAGGCGCTGCGGGACACCGGGCGCTTCACGGACCCGCAGTCGAGCGAGACCCTCGTGCGCACCTGGCACGTGGAGGGTCTCGCCGTCCGTCCGGACCACCGGATGGTCGGCCACACCGGGTTCCTCGTGACCGCCCGACGCCTCGCCGACGGCGTCGTGCTGCCGAACCTGAAGCGTCGTGCAGGCAAGGCCGAGTTCTCGGACGAGGACGTCGAGGCCTGGACCCCCGGCGCCGTCGGCGAGCGGTCCGCCAGCGACAAGAAGCTCCGGAAGGTCGCCCGTCAGGCAGCGGCCCAGGCGCGCAGGGTCGCCGCTGCCGAGGCCTCGACGGACGCGCAGGGGATCGCGCACGGCGGCGCCGAAGGCACCCCGGATGCCTCGCACGATGCCGCCGACGGCGACCGCTAGGCTACGCATGCCCGTCCAGCACCGAACGGAAAGAGGGTCCGTGCGCACCATCCCCGCACTCCTGGTCACCATCGGCCTCGCCGCGTCCCTGACGGGGTGCGCCGCCAGCGGGGCCGGTACGGCCGCGTCCTCCTGCCCGGCTCCCGGTGCCGCGTCGGCAGCGGTGACGGCGTCCGGTGCGTTCGGCAAGGAGCCGAAGGTGTCGGTGCCGTCCGGGCTGACCACGACGGACACGCAGGTGTCGGTCCTGCGCTCCGGCAACGGCCGCCAGATCGAGGAGGGGACGCCGGTCCTCGTCGAGTACACCCTCGTCGACGGCAGCACCGGTCAGGTCGCGCAGACCAGCGGGTACTCCGGGCAGACCGCCCCGATCACCGCGGGCGCTGCGAACTACGGCCCCCTGGGCACCGCGCTCGAGTGCGCCCACGTGGGCGACCGGCTCGCCGTCGCCCTGCCGAAGAGCGAGCTGAGCGGGAGCGCGTCCGCCGGATCCGGCACGTCGCGCAAGGCCGAGGACGCCGTGATCGCGGTCATGGACGTCAAGCAGGCCTTCGACGCCCGGGCGACCGGCACGCCGCAGCTCGCCGGCGACGGCATGCCCGCCGTCGTCCTCGCGCCGTCGGGTGCGCCCGGCATCACGATCCCGTCGTGGAGCGCCCCGAAGGACGACGCGCTGCACCTGCTCCGCAAGGGGTCCGGGGCGGAGCTCACCGCGAAGGACACCGCGGTCATCAAGTACACGGCCGTCTCGTGGGCCGGCAGCAACGGCGACTCGTCCGTCGTCGGCTCGAGCTGGACCGACGGATCGGGCGCACAGGCGATCCCGCTCGCGAAGGGCCAGGTCATCGACGGCGTGCGGAACGCCGTCCTCGGCCACCGTGTCGGCGACCAGGTCCTGGCGATCGTGCACCAGCAGGACGGCACCACCGCGTACGTCATCGACGTGCTCGGGAAGATGCCCGCCTGACCCTCGACGGTCCGTCCACCGACCGCGCGCGGGTGCACTCCGGCGCACCCGCGCTGCCGTAGGATCGGGCTCGTGCCAGCCACCCGAGCCCCCCGCGTCCCCGCCGAGGAGCGGCTCTTCAGCCTGGTGCTCGCGCTGCTCTCGACCGAGGCCGGGCTGACCAAGGCGGAGATCCTGGCCAACGTGCAGGGCTACCGGCAGCGGTACACGTCCGGTGGGGACAACGCGTCGCTCGAGCGGCAGTTCGAGCGCGACAAGGACGACGTCCGCGACCTCGGCATCCCGCTCGAGACGATCGAGACGCCCGGCGCCGCCGGCAACAACCAGACGCTCCGGTACCGCATCCCGAAGGGCGAGTACGACCTGCCGCTCGACGTCCGCTTCACCCCGGACGAGTCCGCACTGCTGTCGCTCGCCGCGATGGCCTGGCGCGAGGGCGCACTGTCCACCGACTCACGACGGGCGCTGCTGAAGGTCCGGTCCGCCGGTGCCGACGACGGTGGGACGACCACGGCGCAGGGTGTCGCCGGCATGGCCGCCTACTCGCCCCGGCTCCGCGCCCGTGACACCGCGTTCGAACCCCTGCGTTCAGCGCTCGACCGTGGCGCTGCCGTGCGCTTCGACTACATCACGCCGGGCGAGCACGCGCCCCGCCGGCGTGACCTCGCACCGCTCGCGCTCGTGCAGCACGGCGGTCGCTGGATGCTCGCAGCGCACGAGTTCTCCACCGGCGGCACGAAGAACTACCTGCTGTCGCGGATCGTCGGACCGGTCAGCGTGCACCAGGTCGGGCAGCACCCCGCTCCCGCCGGCGCCGCCGAACGTGCCCTGACCGAGCTGGACCGGGTGTGGGCCGAACGGACGGCGCGGATCGCGGTCGTGCCCGGTTCCGATGCCGAGCGCCGGCTCCAGCGTCGACGCGGCACCGAGGTCGACGACGACGGCGTGCTCGTCGTGCACCACGTCGACCCGCAGATCCTCGCCGAGGAACTGGCGGCCTTCGGTCCCGAGGTCCGGGTGCTCGAGCCCGCCGCGGTCCGCGAGCTCGTGGTCGCCCGCCTGCGCGCCCTCGTCGCCGACCACGCGGAGGCCGGCCGAGCCGACGCAGATCAGACCGCCGCCGCCGACCAGACCGCCGACGCCGGAGGTACCCGTGCCTGACCAGCAACCGCTCCAGGCACAGGACAAGCTCGCGTTCCTGCTCGTCCTCGTGCCGTACCTCATCGACCACGAGCGCGTGTCCGTGGCCGAGGCCGCACGGCACTTCGGCGTCCCCGAGCAGCGCATCCGCCGTGCGGTCGAGCTCATCGCGGTGTCCGGGGTGCCCGGCGAGACGATGCAGTACCAGCACGGTGACCTGTTCGACATCGCCTGGGACGACTTCGAGCAGAACGACATGATCGTGCTGACGAACCTCGTGGCGATCGACGACTCGCCCCGGCTGTCGGCGAGAGAGGCCTCGGCCCTGATCGCCGGCCTGCAGTACCTGTCCGCGCTGCCCGAGGCCGCCGACCGGGACGCGATCCGGTCCCTCATGGCGAAGCTCTCCCGCGGTGCCGGGGGAGCGGCGTCGAACGTCGCGGTCGGTCAGGACCTGCACGACGCGGCGCTCGCCACCATCCGCCGTGCCGTCGCCGACGGTCGTGGTCTGGCGTTCGAGTACGCCGGCCCGCGCACCCGAGGCGGGACCCGCCGTGTCGACCCGCTCCGCGTCGAGTCGATCGACACCGACTGGTACCTGCGTGCCTGGGACCTCGACCGGCAGGCGCTCCGGACCTTCCGGCTCGACCGGATGACGAGCGTGCGCGTGGACGACCGCCCGGCCGAGAAGACCATCGGCGACGTCGTGATCCCGGACACGCTCTTCCAGCAGTCCGGCGGCGACGTCATCGTCACGGTGGAGCTCGACTGCTCGGCGCTGCCCCTCGTCGCGGACTTCCTGGCGGACACCGCCGACGCCGAGGACGCAGACGGCCGCGTCCGCATCCGGCTCGCGGCATCGAACGGCTTCGACGGGGTCGTCCGGCTGGTGGCCGGCCTGCCGGGCCGAGCGGTCGTCCTCGACCCGCCGGCGGCCCGTGCCGCCGTCCGCGCGTTCGCCGAAGCAGCCCTGGCCGCCGAGTAGCGCGCGCACCGCGCCGTCGCCGGCCACCGCGTGCACCCCGCCAGCGCCGGCCACAGCGTGCACCGCGCCCGCCGCGCACCCTGACGGACGGGAGGCACGGGGCGGGCCCGCCGTGCGCCTCCCGTCCGGTCGTCCGCCTGTGGGTCCGCCGCCGACGGCCCGACTGTCGGCCCCGGTCCCGTAGGATCGGGCCATGGCTTCGACGACCGCGAGCGGGCGAGCGAGGCGACCAGGCCGTCCGGAGAAGGACACCGAGGGTCGCATGTCGCTCGGGCAGCACCTGATCGAGCTGCGGAACCGTCTCTTCAAGGCCGTCGTCGCGGTCGCGCTCTGCGCGGTCGGCGGGTGGTTCCTCACCCCGTTCGTGCTCGATGCCCTGCGGCAGCCGGTCACCCAGTTGGCCGAGGTCGGCGGCCACACGGCCGAGCTGAACTTCCCGCAGATCACCGGCGCGTTCGACCTGCGGCTGCAGATCGCGATCACGATCGGTGTCGTGATCTCGAGCCCCGTCTGGCTCTACCAGGTCTGGGCGTTCATCGTCCCGGCGCTGGTGCGGCGCGAGAAGCAGTACGTGTTCGGGTTCCTGGGCACCGCGATCCCGCTGTTCTTCGCGGGCTGCTGGTTCGGCTGGTACGTCCTGCCGCACATCGTCGGGATCCTGGGCAGCTTCGTGTCGGCGCAGGACACGTCGATCGTCGACGCCAAGGCGTACTACGACTTCGTCATCAAGCTCATCGTCGCCGTCGGCATCGCGTTCGTGCTGCCGGTGTTCCTCGTGCTGCTGAACTTCGTCGGGGTGCTGTCGGCCAGCTCGATCATCAGGTCGTGGCGCGTCGCGATCGTGTGCATCCTGGTGTTCTGCGCGATCGTGACCCCGTCGGCCGACGTCATCTCGATGTTCCTGCTGGCGATCCCGATGACGGTGCTCTACGCAGCAGCGTGTCTCGTGACCTGGCTCCACGACCGCAGGCTGGCGAAGCAGCAGGCGAAGCTCGACGAGGAGTACGCACGCTGATGACCGCCGGACCCACTGCCGCCGAGCGCTACCAGGCGGCGAAGGTCCGGAACCGCTCGCGCAACCTCGAGCTGTTCCGTTCCGACCTGCGCTTCGACCTCGACCCGTTCCAGGTCGCCGGCTGCGACGCACTCGACCAGGGCCGGAGCGTCCTCGTCGCCGCACCGACCGGTGCCGGCAAGACGATCGTCGCCGAGTTCGCGATCTGGCTCGCCATGCGGCAGCCGACCGCGAAGGTCTTCTACACGACGCCGATGAAGGCGCTGAGCAACCAGAAGTACAACGAGCTCGTGGCCGACTACGGCGAGTCCGAGGTCGGGCTCCTCACCGGCGACACGAACGTCAACCCGCGGGCCCGTGTCGTGGTGATGACGACCGAGGTGCTCCGCAACATGATCTACGCGGACTCCGACCTGCTCGACGACCTGGCGTGGGTCGTCCTCGACGAGGTCCACTACCTGGCGGACCGGTTCCGGGGAGCGGTGTGGGAAGAGGTGATCCTGCACCTGCCGACCGAGGTCCGGCTCGTCTCCCTCAGCGCGACGGTGTCCAACGCCGAGGAGTTCGGCGACTGGCTGCAGACCGTCCGCGGCGACACCGACGTCATCGTGTCCGAGGACCGGCCGGTCCCGCTCGAGCAGCACGTGCTCGTCGGCTCGAAGATGGTCGACCTGTTCGACTCGAGCGGTGCGGCGGCCACGAACCGGGTGAACCCGGAGCTGCTCCGACTCGTCGGCGGCGCCTCGCGCAGCGAGCGGCACGGCGGCAGCCACCGTGGTCGTCGCGGACGCGGCGGCTACCCCGAGCGCCGGGGCCCTCGTACCGAGAAGATGTACCGCGAGCAGATCGCGAAGGTGCTCGACGAGCGGATGCTCCTGCCGGCGATCTTCTTCGTGTTCAGCCGCAACGGCTGCGACCAGGGCGTCCGTCAGGTCCTCCGGTCCGGCATCTCGCTGACGACCGCCGACGAGCGCAACGAGATCCGCGAGACGGCCGAGTACCACTGCCGGACCCTGCTCGACGAGGACCTCGCGGTGCTCGGCTACTGGGAGTGGCTCGAGGGCCTCGAGCGCGGTGTGGCCGCACACCACGCCGGCCTGCTGCCCGCGTTCAAGGAGGTCGTCGAGGACCTCTTCCAGCGCAAGCTCCTCAAGGTCGTGTTCGCGACCGAGACCCTGGCGCTCGGCGTGAACATGCCGGCCCGGACGGTCGTGCTCGAGAAGCTCGAGAAGTTCAACGGCGAGGCCCGGGTGCCGATCACGCCGGGGGAGTACACGCAGCTCACCGGTCGCGCCGGACGCCGTGGCATCGACGTCGAGGGCCACTCGGTCATCCAGTGGTCGGACGGCCTCGACCCGCAGGCCGTCGCGTCGCTGGCGAGCCGTCGCACGTACCCGCTCAACTCGTCGTTCAAGCCCACGTACAACATGGCCGTGAACCTCATCGAGCAGTTCGGTCGGCAGCGGACGCGCGAGGTCCTCGAGACCTCGTTCGCGCAGTTCCAGGCGGACCGTTCCGTCGTCGACCTCGCGCGCAAGGTCCGCTCGCAGCAGGAGTCCCTCGACGGCTACCAGCGCGCGATGCAGTGCCACCTCGGCGACTTCACCGAGTACGCCGCGCTCCGCCGTCGCCTGTCGGACCTCGAGCGCACGAACGTCCCCGGCGGTCGCGAGGCCTCGCACGGCGCCCGGCAGGAGCGCCAGGCGGCGATCACCGAGGTCCGTCGGCAGATGCAGCGCCACCCCTGCCACGCGTGCCCGGACCGCGAGGCGCACGCCCGCTGGGCCGAGCGCTGGTACAAGCTCAAGCGCGCCAACGACAAGCTCGTCCAGCAGATCCGCTCCCGCACGGGCGCCGTCGCGACGACGTTCGACCGGGTCACCGACGTGCTCCTGCAGCTCGGCTACCTGGTCGCCACCGGGGACGACGAAGCGACCGTCGCCGCGGGCGGACGTCGCCTGCAGCGGATCTACGGTGAGCGCGACCTGCTCGTGGCCGAGTGCCTCGAGGCCGGCGTCTGGAAGGAACTGACCCCGGCGCAGCTCGCCGCCATGGCCGCCACCATCGTGTACCAGCCCCGGCGCGAGGACGCCCCGGGGACCGAGCACGCCCTGCCCCGCGGAGCCTTCCGGCCGGCGCTCGACGAGACGCTGACCATCTGGGCGCGGCTCGACGACATCGAGCGCGATGCGCGGCTCGCCGGTTCGCAGCCGCCGACCCCGGCGATGTCGGTCGGCATGTTCCGCTGGGCGTCCGGCTCCGCGCTCGACGACGTGCTCCGGACCCTGGACATGCCCGCTGGCGACTTCGTGCGCTGGTCGAAGCAGGTCATCGACCTGCTGGACCAGGTCCGGAACGCCGGCGACGAGGAGCTCGCCCAGACCGCGCGACGGGCGACGGACGCGGTGCGCCGCGGCATCGTCGCCTACGCGACGGTCTGACGGGAGGCCCGGTGCACGTCCCCGACGCGGCCACGCGCCCGCAGACCGGCGGTTCCACCGCGGGACGCCGCGTCGTCCGCGCCGCCTCGCGGGCGTCGACGGTGTCCCGTGTCAGGTCCGGGGTCCTGCAGGAGCGGCAGCGCGACGAGTTCGCCGCGCTGCCGCTGCGCCTCGCGTTCCCGCTCGCGGTCGTCGGCGGTCTGCTCTTCGCCCTGTCGTTCCCGTCCCCGGGCTGGTGGTTCCTCGCCTACCCGGCGATGGCCTGCATGCTGCTCGCCGCGATGGGGCAGCGCGCCCGACGTGCAGCCTGGCTCGGGTACGTGGCCGGCGCGGCCTTCTGGCTGCCCGCGATCTCCTGGGCCGGGCGGTACCTCGGGCCGGTCCCGTGGCTGGCGCTCGCGCTGTTCGAGGCCGCGTACTTCGCCCTCGGCAGCGTGGCGATCGCCCTCGCGTACCGCTGGGTCGCGCGCGTCCTGCCGTCGACCGCCTGGCGGGTGTGGGGCCTCCCGGCCGTCGTCGCCGGACTCTGGACCGGACGCGAGTGGTTCTCCGGCAGCTGGCCGTACGAGGGCTTCGCGTGGGGCCGGGTCGGGCTGTCCCAGTCACAGGGACCCTTCACGCACCTCGCGGCGTACGTGGGCGTGCTCGGCGTGACGTTCGTCGTCGTCTACTGCGTCGCGGTCGTGCTGTCGCTCGCGCTCGTCGTGCCTCGCACACCCGGCTCGGGCGTCGCCGCGTCCACGCGCGTGGCCACCGCCGGGCTCCTGGTCGCCGTGGTCCTGGCCGTGCCCGCCTGGCCCACCCGCATCGACGGCAGCATCCGCGTCGAGGCGGTGCAGGGAAACGGTCCGGCCGGGTACTTCGACCGCGCCCAGCCGGGCGAGGTCCTGGCCGCGCAGGTCGCCGCGACCGACGTCGAGGCGCGTGGCGTCGACCTGGTCGTCTGGCCCGAGGCTGCCGCCGAGGCCGACCCGCGGCGCTTCCCGGCCGTCGCAGGCGCCCTCGACTCCGTGGTCGACACGGTCGGGGCGCCGCTGGTCGCCGGGGCGATCACGCAGACACCGTCCGGCGTCCTGCACAACACGTCGTTCGTGTGGACCGCCGACGGCTGGCAGTCGTCCTACGACAAGAAACGTCCGGTCCCCTTCGGCGAGTACGTGCCCGACCGCTGGTTCTTCTCGAAGCTCGCGCCGTCGCTCATCGGGCTGCTGCAGCGCGACTACACGCCGGGCACCAGGCCGAACGTGCTCGATGTCGCCGGCATCAAGGCGGGGATCGCGGTCTGCTTCGACATCGTCGACGACGGACTCACGTCCGACATGGCTCGCGGGGGAGCGCAGGTCATCCTCGCGCAGACGAACAACGCCGACTTCTCCGGGACCGACGAGAACCTGCAGCAGCTCGAGATCGCCCGGCTCCGGGCGGTCGAGACCGGTCGCTCGCTCGTCAACATCTCGACGGTCGGTGCGTCCCAGGTCATCGACCCCTCGGGGCGGACCATCGACCGCGTCCCCGAGTACACGGCGACCTCGATGGTCACGGACGTGCCGCTCGGCACCGGGACGACCCCCGCCACGATCGTCTCCGGGTCGGTCACCCTCCTGGTGTCGCTCGGGGCCCTCCTCGCCCTGCTCGCGTGCGCACCGTGGGGCCGTCGATCGACACGGTCGCTCCGCCGCGATTCCTGAACACCGCCACCTCCCACTGGGAACGCTCTGTGAATGCGCCCAGTCGGGATGCATCCCGCGTGGGACAGTGTTGAGGAGGGCAGACGAGCGAGAGGAGCACACACATGGCTGATCGGAGTCTCCGCGGGATGCGGCTCGGGAGCCAGAGTCTCCAGAGCGAGGAGGGCGTCGAGCTCTCCGACCGGAAGCGCGCGGTCTACCAGACCGAGTCGGGGGAGACGTTCGACGTCGTCTTCTCCGCCGAGGCGGACGTACCGCAGACGTGGTCGGAACCCCGGACGGGGCGCGAAGGACGGCTGCTCGGCGACGACGGGATCCCCGTCGAGGTCGCTGCCGAGGACGTCAAGGCGCCGAGGACGCACTGGGACATGCTGCTCGAGCGTCGCTCGCGCGAGGAACTCGAGGAGCTCCTGGAGGAGCGTCTCGCGTTCCTGCGTGCACGTCGCGGCGCCTGAGCACCACCCCCGACACGACGACGCCCGCCCCGGGAGATCCGGGGCGGGCGTCGTCGTGTGCGGGGAGACCTACGGCCGGTGGTCGTCCCCGAGCGCGGTCTGCGAGGCCTCGTCGGCCGCGGCGAGGCGCGCGTCGACACTGCGGTTCGACTCCTCGAGCCGCTCGTCGAGCGCGGCGTCCGGGACGATGTCGGCCGCGGTGGCGTCCGGTCGGGGGTTCGCCGCCGCCGCGCCGTCCGCGGTCGCGGTGTTCGCCAGGCTCTCGTTCGCGAGCTTCGAGATGCGCGACAGGAAGTCCGTGCCCCCACCGGCTCCCGCGACCGGACCGCTGCCGGTCCGCCCGCCGGTGAAGCCCTTGGCGATCCCGGACAGCGCCTCGGTGAACTCGCTCGGGATCATCCACAGCTTGTTCGCCGTGCCCTCGGCGATCTTCGGCAGGGTCTGCAGGTACTGGTAGGACAACAGCTTGTCGTCCGGGTCGCCCGTGTGGATCGCCTCGAAGACGGTCGCGATGGCCTGCGCCTCACCCTCGGCGCGGAGCACCTGGGCCTTCGCGTCACCCTCGGCGGCGAGGATCGCGGCCTGCCGTTGGCCCTCGGCCTCGAGGATCGCCGACTGCTTGGTGCCCTCGGCCTGCAGGATCGCGGCTCGACGGCTCCGTTCGGCGCGGAGCTGCTGCTCCATGGCGTCCTGGATCGACACGGGCGGCTCGATCGCCTTGAGCTCGACACGACCGACCCGGATGCCCCACTTGCCGGTCGCCTCGTCGAGGACGACCCGGAGCTGGCCGTTGATGTTGTCGCGGCTGGTCAGTGCCTCTTCGAGGTTGAGGCCACCCACGACGTTGCGGAGCGTCGTGGTGGTGAGCTGCTCGACCGCACCCAGGTAGTTCGCGATCTCGTAGGTGGCGGCGCGTGCGTCGGTCACCTGGAAGTAGACGACGGTGTCGATCGAGACCACCAGGTTGTCCTCGGTGATCACCGGCTGCGGTGGGAAGGACACGACCTGCTCGCGCATGTCGATGAGCGGGCGGAGCCGGTCGATGAACGGCACCAGGATGTTGAGTCCGGGGCTGAGCGTCTTGTGGTACTTGCCGAGTCGTTCGACGATCCCGGCCGTCGCCTGGGGCACGATCCGGATCGCGCGGGACAGGACGACGATCACGAAGATCACGACGACGAGGACGAGGACGATCAGGGCGATCGTCCCGGCTGAGATGGTCACGAGGTGGCCCTTTCTCCGAGGCGGACGACCGCGGTCGACCCCTCGATGGACTCGACGACCACGGGGGTGCCGAGCGGTGGTGTGCGGTCGGGGGAGCCTGCGGCGAGCCGGGCGCTCCAGGTCTCGCCGTTCGCGAGACGGACCTGCCCGGGGGACGACGACGTGAAGGCCACCGCGACGGTGCCGCGCAGGCCGATCAGCCCCTCGATGTTGGTGCGGTGCGGGTCGGCGTTCCGGCCGAGCGCCACGAGCAGCCGGGGGCGGACGAGCGAGAGCAGCACGAGTGCGACGACGGCCGCGATGATCGCGGAGAGCCACCACGGCGCGCCGACCAGCGCTGCGATCAGACCCCCGGCCGCGCCCGTGGCGAGCATCAGGAAGATGAAGTCGAGCGTGAAGATCTCGACCACGCCCAGCAGCAGTGTCAGTCCGATCCAGACGACGGTCTGGATCCAGTCGATGTTCACGCGATCTCCCTCCCTTGCATCGCGCGCTCCGGCGTGCAGCGTCGCGACGGCCGGTCCAACTCCGTTCAACATATCAAGTCACGCTCGGGTCCGCGCGGGTGCGACTGACGCTCGCCCGGCGCGGGCCGCGTGGTTGGTAGGCTCGTCGGCGGCCGACCGGCCACAGCAGCGACCTGGAGAACACGCCCGTGACGAACCCCCTCGCCCCCGGATCCCTCGCCGACAAGCGCGCCCTCGTCACGGGGTCGTCGCGCGGTATCGGCGCCGACACCGTCGGCTACCTGGCCGAGGCCGGCGCGAAGGTCGTCGTGAACTACCGCAACAAGGCCCGGCGCGCCGAGCAGATCGTCGAGAAGGTCGTCGCTGCCGGCGGTTCCGCGATCGCCGTGGCTGCCGACCTGACCGACCACGACTCCGTCCAGGCGATGGTCGACCGCGTCGTGGCCGAGTGGGGCGGGATCGACCTGCTCGTGCTCAACGCCTCCGGCGGCATGGAGGCCGACCTGGGGGAGGACTACGCACTCCGCCTGAACCGCGACGCACAGGTCGACATGCTGCAGACCGCCGTGCCGCACATGCCGGCCGGCTCGCGTGTCGTCTTCGTGACGAGCCACCAGGCCCACTTCGTCGAGACCGCCGAGACGATGGACGAGTACGTCCCCGTCGCCAAGAGCAAGCGCGCCGGCGAACTCGCGCTGCGCGAGCTCATCCCGCAGCTCGAGGCCGCCGGCATCGAGTTCGTGACCGTCTCCGGCGACATGATCGAGGGCACCATCACGGCGACGCTGCTCAACCGCTTGAACCCCGGTGCGATCGAGGGTCGGCGCCAGGAGGTCGGGAAGCTCTACAGCGTGTCCGAGTTCGCGGCCGAGATCGCCCTGGCCGCCGTCGAGCCGGTCCCGGCCGACCACACGAAGCTCGTCGGCGACACGAGCGGTTTCACGGCCTGACACGGGGCGGGGGACGGCGCGACGGGTAGCCTCGGGCGGATGACAGCGAAGCCCGGCCTCCGTCTGACCTCCCGCATCCTCCTGCTCGACCCGGACGGCCGCGTGTTCCTCATGGACACGCGGTCGCCGTCGTCCGACCACGCGCACCGGTGGATCACCCCCGGTGGCGGCGTGGACCCGGGGGAGTCGCACCGCGACGCCGCCGTCCGCGAGCTCCGTGAGGAGACCGGCGTCGTCGTCGACGATCCGGGCGACCCCGTGTGGAGCTGGGACTTCACGGTCGAGTGGGACCTGGCCGACCACGACCGCGGCCACAGCGAGTTCTACGTCGTCCGGACGCCAGGGTTCGAGCTGTCCGACGCCGAGTGGACCGACGACGAGCGCGTCGACATCCTCGCTTCGCGGTGGTGGACCGCCGAGGAGCTCGACGCCACCGACGAGCCCTTCGAGCCGGTGGAGCTCCCGGACCTGGTCCGGCAGCACCGTGCCGTCTGATCCGGCAGCACCGGGTGCGTACAGCTGATGTGAACGCACTTCGCAGGAACCGCCTACCGTGTGCGCTGACGGCCGCACGCAACCCGTGCCAGCGGCCCTGACACGAGGAGCTCCCATGTCCACGAACGGTTTCCCGCCGGCACCGAACACGCCCGGCGCGGCACCCGCGACGAACGGCGGCAACGGCCTCGCCATCGGGTCGCTGGTGCTCGGCATCGTCGCCGTCGTCTTCGGCTTCCTGTTCTCGATCATCGGTCTGATCGCCGGCATCGTGGGCCTGATCCTCGGCTTCGTCGCGCGTCGCCGGGGCCTGAACCGCGGCATGGTCCTCGCCGGCATCGTCCTGAGCGTCATCGGCATCGTCATCGCGATCATCTTCATGATCTTCGGCGCCGTGCTGGCGACGCAGATGCTGCAGAACCAGTAGCACCACCGGACGGGAGGCGCGTGGCGGCACCGCCGCGCGCCTCCCGTCCGTCTGTCCGGTCACCGTCGACGACCGCACCGCCCGGACCGACACAGGCCGTGCCGAGTAGCGTCCCCGCCATGACGTACAGCCAGCCGGACCCCGCAGAAGAGACCACACAGGCCGAGCAGCCGGAGCAGCCGGACACCGACCGTTCCGAGGTCGAGGAGGACGGCAGCGAGCAGGCCGCCCTCGAGATCGACGCCGACGACGTGCCCACCGGCGACGAGACGCCCGAGCACTGACGACCCGGCCGTCGCCGCCGACCGCGCAGGTCCGCCGGACCCGCAACGCCACCGCGGAGCCGGCCACGATGCGCCGCCGGTCACGACGCGCCGCCGGTCACGACGCCCAGGTCGCACGACATGCCGTTCACGTTGATCGTGAGCGGCATGTCGTGCACCCACGGCGGACGAACGGCGGCGCGTCGTGCGACGAGAACGGTGCGTGGACGCGAGTTCCCCGGCTGCCTAGCTGTTCAGCGCTAACTGGTAACGACGGGTGTTCCACCCGCCGGAGTTGGTCCGTGTGGTCCGGCGGTCAAAACCTCGTCTCCCTCGGTGGGGCTCTTCGGTACCCAGTGGTCTGGAGTTGCGACGAAGTCCTAGACTGATCGCACGTCGTCCCGAGTAATGCTCGCAACGGACGCGGCGCTTGGGGTCCGTAGTGGGTATGCAGTGTGCCCGACTCAAACGGGACGCCATTCACCTTTACGCTGGCACCGTGAGCAATAAGAGCCGGAGTCGCCCCCGTGAGCTCGCTCCGGAGCCGTGGCCGGAGGTGCGGTCAGCTGACCCGATCGGTGAGGCAGCACGAGAGTTCGTTGTTCGGCTGGGAGGTGCCATGCACGAACAGAGCGCCCGTTCTGTGGCCGCTTCCGCCGGCGTCAACCATGTGACTCTGCTGAACATACTGGCCGGACGCACGTGGCCCGACCTGGCTACTCTCGCGAAGCTCGAGATCGCACTCGACGCCGAACTCTGGAAGCGCCCGTCATAGCCTCCAGTTTGCCGGGAGCGTCTCGAACGGGAACCACTCACCACTCGTGAGCCCGGCAAGTGGCTTCAGGTTGCCTTCGTGTTGGCGGCGGTGCTCTGGCGGCTCGTTGCGCAGGTGCGTGAGGCGGCGTGCCACTAGGCCGAGCGCAATCGCGGAAACCATCGCGGTGCCAGAACTCATCTGCGTCACGACGTACTCCCCAGAGTCGAAGTCGCAGACTGCACTGACGACCGCTTCGTTCCGTGCAACCACAAAGTTGCCTCTCGACCCGAACGCTGCGTACTCGACTCGCGTCCCACGGGGCAACGCAATCGATGCAAGCCAGCTGAGTTCGAGGTCGTCATCTCCGGCCTCGATGCTCACCTTGGCGCCAGATCGACCAGCATCCGATTGCCTCATGGTGGTTACTATAATAACCACAGACCACGTGAGCTGAGGAACCTGACTGGAGGCACCAGTGATGCAATCGGGCGAACCTCCACGACAGTCAACCTCGCCACTGCAAGTGAACGAGCGCGCCACGGCCGAGCTGGCGGGAACTCTCCTGAAGCTCGGACTGGAGCCGAGTACGGCGATGCTCGGACTGTCCGATGCGCTTGCTGGACTCCTGGACGAGCGCACTCGACGCGACGCGCAGCGTGCACTGGCACTCGAGTGGATCGGCGCCTTCACCCACGAGAATTACGCGGAGCCCGTCCTCAGCGATCGCAAGCTCATGACGGTCCTGACACGTCGCGTCACGATCGACTTCATAACGGTCATCGACGCCGAGGACATCGCCCGTCGCTTCGAGTGCTCAGTCGCCGAAGTGGAGGGCTGGGTCGCCGATCGATCCTGGTATGGCTATCGACTCGCGGATCGGCTCGTCGTGCCGACATGGCAGTTCTGCGACCTGCAAGCGCGGGACTTGAAGCCGATCTCGGAGCGATGGTCGACGATCGTGCAGTGCATACCCGAGCGTGCCCTTCCTGCGCTGGTCGCCCATGTGATGTGCTCACAGGATCCGCTTCTCCAGGGCTCCGTTCCGCTCTCTCCGCGTGATTACTTGATCGCGGGCGGCCCACCGTGGCCGGTAGCTCGCTCCTTGCTTCTCTACCTGGACGGCTCGATCGCGAAACTGTCGAGCATGATCCTGAGCGAGGACGGTCTGCTGTGAACCCCTCAAAGCCATCGCCGGCGCGGAACGACAGTCATTGGAGTAAGCCAAAGAATCGACCAACACGGCTCCAAATCGCGCGAGCGCGCGCCGCAGTCCACTGGGATCTCCCCCTTCCGGAGGACCTTCGACGCGGGCCGCTCGGCCGAGAGCTGTGGGCGTGGAGCTTCGCTGATGCAAGAGACGCCGTACTAGCTCGAGCCGGCAGCGATCGACCGAGTCAGTCGTACACCTTCGCCTACTCCGCCGGCGTTCACGCACATGGCTACGACTTCGGGCCCCACCACGACCCCTTCCGACTCACGGCATCTGCACCGCCACCGACTCCCGAACAAGAACGCGTGTTGATCGACACCTACGGCCTCGAGGGGTACGAGCAAGCTAAACGACGAGTCGCGAGCGGAGAGCTGGACGCACATATCCGACGGACGCGATCCAACGCGCTCAGTGCTGCGCTGACGGTGGGCGAAGCGGCCGAGTGGATCCGAAAGAGCGCCCAGCAGGTAGTCGCCGACATCCACAGGGGCCAACTGTTCGCGTTCGTCTGCGACGACGAGTTTCGCCTACCGGCATGGCAGTTCACCGCAGACCATCACTCGGCAGTTCTTCAGCATCTCCCTCAAGTGACCCCCCACTTCCAGCCGGATCAGCACCCGTCGGCGCTACTCGGGTTCATGACCACACCTCACGGCCAGACCGTGGTTCAAGGGGTACCCGTCACTCCGATCGGCTGGCTGCTCGCAGGTGGCGAGCCCCAGAGGCTGATCGACGTCCTCGACTCGTTCCTGATGACATGATCACCCCTCGGTTCTCCGATCCTGACGAGGGTCTAGACCTCCTACCCCGTACGGGAGAATGCGGTTCTGCCGGAGACCTGCACCTTCTCATTGGCAAGTGATCGTCTCGTCGGCAGGGCTGCGCGTCGAATTCTTGTCATGGGCGTCGTGTTATGGGTCAATCGTGAACTGCTGGTGTTTCCTGCGCGGCGGCTGCCTGTGAGGTGTTCATTCTGCAATGGGGGCGTCGGCGATGAAATGCCGAGAGGTCCTGAGTCTTTGGCTTCCAGTCAGCAGGTCGCGATTCAAACTCCTCCAGTGATATGGGGCTGGGATCGTTGCCTTGCACGAAGGCCATCAGTGCCTTCTCCCGCTTGAACACCGCTTCACGCGCTGGGGTCGTAGACACCCCACTGTGCGCGGCTACCGCAGTCAGCAGAACCCGTGCCGACGCGAGCACCGCGAACGTTGGCGCGCCGAACTGCTCCAGCTCGCTCGACAGCTTCTCGTCCGTGAGCCCGTCGAGCACGCTCGGTAGGAACCACGCCTTCGAGTGCGTGCCACCACTTCCCATGTTCCAGTGATGCGCATCAGCTTTGAGGTAGCGCTTGGCGGCGTCGGTGGCGTTGAACATGACGTTCTCGCGCTCACCGTCGTAAGTCAGCGAGGGGGTGGACCCCTTGTGGACCGGCGCGAGTTCAATGCCGAACCGCACAAGCATGGCGCGGAAGCCCTCGACGCCCTCGCGAATCTCGGCGGCGCGGTCTCCGACGACCGCACGAGGGAACGCCGCGGAGTTGCGTTCCGACCCCTCGAAGGCATCGAGCTGGCGGGCAAGGATGCGGAGCATGGTGCGCGCCGGGGTGGCGGCGGCGTCATGGACATAGCAGAGCGTCAGGACCGCCTCGATCAACGCGCGTTGGAGTGTCGTGAGCGATGTCGACGCCACGCCGGCTTCCATGACGAGCTGCATCGCATGCGCGTGCTCGTCAATCGCGGTCAGGAGACGTGTGGCGTCTTCCAGCGACTCGTCGGCCATGAACCGGAGGAAGCCCGCGGTATCTGGGTTGTCGATGCCGGCGATCCAGTGAATGAGCCGGCCACGGCCGGAGGAGCCCTCGCCCTCGTCGCGACGCTCCACTGCTTCGGCAATGGCGCCGGCAACGTCTGCTCGAGTCCGTTTGAGCAGCCGGGCGCAGTAGGTCGCTGGGATAACTGCGGTCATCCGCTACGCCTCGACGCGGGGGAGCGTGAGGTCCGGAGCGTCCGCGACCGGGTTTCGGTCGAGCGCCCGGTAGACCGTTGCGCGGCCGATGCCGAACAGTTCGACGAGCTCGGCGATCGAGTGATCCCCGGCGCGATGGAGTGCCACGAGGTGCCGCTCCTGCGCGGGGGAGAGCTTCGGCTTACGGCCCTTGAGCTTGCCGCGGGCCTTCGCCACGGCCATGCCTTCACGAGTGCGTGCCCGGATGAGATCGGCTTCGAACTCGGCGACCATGCCCAGGACGTTGAACAGCAGCCGGCCGACGGGGTCGGTCGGGTCGTAGATGGCGCCGCCGATGTTCAACCGCACCTGGCGGCGCGTCAACTCCTCGGCGATGTCCGTTGCATCCCGCAGGGAGCGGGCGAGTCGATCGAGCTTTGTCACCACCAATGTGTCTCCGGGACGGCACGCAGCCAGGACGGAGGTCAGCCCCGGCCTGTCCCGTCGTGTGCCCGTCATCCCCTTGTCGGTGAACACGCAATCGGCCGGCACCCCGAGCGCCAGGAGCGCGTCCGTCTGTGCGGTGAGATCCTGCCCTGCCGTGGAGACGCGGGCGTAGCCGAGGGTCCATCCGGATTCCATACTGACAGTCTCACATGGGGGACCCTCACCGGAACCAATTTCGGACTACCTATCCGGACAGTTCATCGGCGCAGATTGCTGCGGTGTGAGCAGCTTCGCTCTGTGTCGCGGTCTTCGCCGCGTTCCGTGTCGGGTTAGGTGGTGCCGATGACGAGGGTGCTGCGGGCGGCTTCGACGACGTCGTTGGTGATGACGTCGAGCTCGTTGATCTTCAGGACACGTTGAATCTGTGGGAGGAGACGTTCGAGGAGACGGAAGTTGCCGCGGGTGATGCGTTCGACGGCGGCGATGGCTTGCGCGTCAGTGAAGTCGTCGGGGTCGAGGGTCTTGCCGAGCTTGCGCCATTGACGTTCGAGGACGAACAGCAGCTCGTCGTGGCCGAGGGGGCGGTACTGGTGGGCGAACCCGAGTCGGCTGTAGAGCTGTGGGTAGTGAGTGAACTGCTTCTCGATGCCGGGCATGCCGATCAGGATCATCGCGACGCCGGTCCGGTCGTACTGGTCGCGGAGCCACTCGATCGCGTTGCCGGTGAGGCGTTCAGACTCATCGATGATGATCAGCTCGAGTAGTGACGGGTTGGGGCCGTGCGCGTGATCGACGTGGCCGCCGTGGAGGACGAGGTGTTCCTCGATGCAGCGTTCGGTGCGGATCATGTCGTGTCGGAGGTCCTCTTGCAGGGCGCGCATCGTCGCGGAGACCTCGGGCGTGTAGAAGACGGTCCGGGCGCGGTGGGCCGCGGCAAAGATCTTGGTGTCGTCTTCACTGCGTGCGGCCCACCTGGCGATGAACGGGCCGATGCTGTCCCAGTGCGCGTAGCGGCGCGCTGAGAGGGTCTTGCCGACGCCGGCTGGCCCGAAGCAGACGCCGATGGTGTTCTGCTTCCGGACCGCGTCGGCAAACTCCGCGAACCGGCGGTGCTCCTTGGTGACGATGAACTGGCTCGTCATGACCGGTCCTCCTCGTAGGTCTTCAGTCGCGGCCGATCCGTCTCGACGGCTGCCGGTGTGGTGGTGTCGTCGAGTTTGGGATTGACGATCGCGATGCGTTCGTGGATCTGCCCGCGTAAAGCCCGGCGCTGAGCGTTCCTGGCGGCTTGGATCTGCTTGAGGCTGATCGTCTCGGTCTGGTGCTCGGTGCTGATCGCGGTGCAGAGGAACACGTCGCGGTGGAAGACGCGGATCTCGGTGACGTCGCGTGGGTCGTACCGGACACTCACGGTGCTACCGACGAACGGCGCGAGGGTCGTCGCGGTGTAGCGGAGGCCCTCGAAGTGGATGCCATCGCGCTGCACGACCCGCGTCGTGGGGACGGTGAGCAGGAACCCGTCGAGCTGTTCAAGGGACTCCGGGAGCCGTGGCAGCCACCCGTCTGCAATCCACGCGTGCAGTGGGCTCGTCCGGAGCTCGCGGTGGGTGCGGGCGTTGTAGCTGCGGATGAACGTGCTGATGGCACTGTCGACGCCGCCGAGATCCAGCGCCGGCGTCGGCGCCGAGGATCCGGCTGCGAAATGGCCGGGGAGCGTTGGGAGCAGTTCGGTGTTGATCGTGCCGAAGAACCGCTCGATCTTCCCGCGCCCCTGGGGCCGGGCGACCTGCGAGTGGATGATGCGGAGGTGCAGCACAGCGGCGGTGTCGCCGAGACGATGGCTGGTGAAGTCGGACCCGTGGTCCGTGTAGAGCACGTCCGGGATCCCGCAGACGGGCCAGTCCGGTTCCGGCTTGTGCCAGATCGCTTGGCGCAGCGCGAGCGCGGTGTTCGCCGCTGACGGGGCACCGAGGAACACCATGTACCCGCAGATCGCGCGGGAGTAGTCGTCGAGGATCACCGTCAACTACGGCCGTGCGGGCTTGCCGTTGGGCCCGACGATGAGCAGGTCAAGCATCGTGTGGTCCGCCTGCCAGATCGCGTTCGGGCGGTCCGCGCGACGTCGGAGCAGCAGCTCGTGTTTGTCACGGTATGACGCTGGCCCCTCGAGTGCGAGCGTCACCATTCCGGGATCGAGCCCGTTCACGATCGACCGCACGGCGGAGTACGACGGCGACGGCAGTCCCCGTTCAGCGCAGTGGACGCCAACCTGACGGTGAATGGTGGCGATCGACGGCCGCGGCTTGGTGAGCGCAAGCCCTTCGACCAGGCGGACGAGTTCCGGTGCTGTGCGTCGGACGCCATGGTCGGCGCGAGCGTCGTCGGCGAGGGCGGCGTATCCGCCTGTCCGGTAGCGGGCGAGCCAGCTTTGCGGGGTGCGCTCGGTGACGCCCGTGCTGCGGGCCAGAGTGGCAAGCGGGATTGCGTCCTCGACGTGCAGTCGAAGGATTCGCCACCGCTCGCTCGCGTCCATGACCGGCTACATCGTCGGTGAGGGCTTTGCGCGTCGGCGGGCGACGGGTTCGGCGTGCTTCGCGAGCGTCCGGTAGATGGTGGTGCGGCTGACGCCGAGGACATCGCCGATCTGCGCGACGGTCATGTCCTGCTGTTCGTAGAGCCGGCGTGCGGTGCGCACCTGGTCCGCGGAGAGCCGAGATGGTCGGCCGCCGGTTCTGCCGCGGGCTCGGGCGGCGGCGAGGCCGGCGTTGGTGCGTTCCTTGATGAGGTCCCGTTCGAACTCCGCCAGCGCAGCGAAGACGTGGAACACAAGCCGGCCACCGGGTGAGGTGGTGTCAATGGTCTCCTGCAGCGACCGGAACCCGATGCCGCGTTCGGCGAGTGCGTGCAGCTGGTCGATGAGGTGCCGGATGGATCGACCGAGCCGGTCGAGTCGCCAGACGACGAGAGTGTCGCCGGGGCGGAGCTGGTCGAGGAGCTTGTCGAGCTCGGGCCGGTGTTGCAGCGACCCGGACATGGTGTCGACGAACACGCGGTAGCAGCCGGCGGCGCCCAGCGCGTCGATCTGTAGCGACGCGTCCTGGTCGGTGGTGGACACGCGCGCGTACCCGAGGAGGTGACCCATGGAGAGAACGTAGCGAAACTCGACCAGGAGGGGTAGTGGTGGCACGTAGATTCCGGGATTGGGTTCCGTTACAAGACACGCCGCCTCACACGCTGCCGAACCGTCGGCACGGGCAGTTGTAGCGGAATCGTTCGTATTTGCTACAGCCGGTGAGTCAGCGCCGCAAGCCGGAGCGCTTGGACGGAACGTCGTTGTTGTTCCGCGCGATGGCGGCCGTTGGCCGGAGAGGGGTGTGGTGCCGCGATGACGGGTACGAGTCGGGGGTGCTCGTCCAGGGTGAGGTGCCGCATGACTCCGTCGAGGGCGGCGGTCCCGTACGTGACGATGGCGTCGAGCACGGGGAGCACCTTGAGCAGAGTTTCGAGGGCGTGTCGTCCCTCGTCGATGTCCGCAGGTCGGACGCGGCCGGGGATCTCCCACGGGATGAGGTTCCAGCGGAGGTACTCGTTGCGTGCGAGTCCGGACTCGATGCGGGCTGCGCGGAACGCGGCCGCGGTCGGGCCCGGGTTGTCCTCGCTGCAGATCGCCGTGTGCGCTGTGGCGATGGTCTGGGGGCCGGGTGACTGCATGAGGACCAGGACGCGGCTGAATGTGCCGCCGGATCGTGGGTCGAAGTTCGGGACGAACCGCCGTGAACCGTCGGGTGCGGTGCGCCATGCCTCGGCGAGGGCGTTCAGGGATCGAACGTCCGCGACCTCGTCCGCGAGTTCGTCGGGGGTGCTCATGCCGGCTGTGGTGGTGCGAGGAGGGCGCCGCGGATGACGGAGCCGTGGAAGGTGCGGACGGCGACGGTGATCCACGCGGCGACGAGGCCCACGTAGTAGACGACTGCGAGGACGGCGACGACGGTGAGTCCGGAGTGCAGGGCCAGGCCGTTCAGCCCGGTGACGCAGGTGCCGACGGGGAACGTGAAGGACCACCAGGTCAGGCTGAACGGCAGGTGTTCTCGGGCGGTCCGGATGGTGATGGCGAGGGCGATGACGGTCCACAGCAGCGCGAAGCCGAGCATCGCGAACCCGTACACCAGCGCCACGACCAGCAGGGCGTGGGCGGTCGACGCGTCGACGACGGCGGGGGCGTTCGATGCGAGGAGGTTTACCGCGGTGATGGACTGTCCGACCGGTCCGAGGACGATCCACAGGGTCGGCACCATACCGGCGGCACCGACCTTGTGTTGCGCGAGACGGTTCCAGATCAGCGTAATGACGACCAGGGACGTGATGAGGCTGAGGCCGAAGAAGCCGTAGCAGGACCACAGCAGGGTCTCCCGTGCCTGCCCGGCGGGGGCATACGGCAGGAGGAGCGCACCGGTCGAGGCGGACACCATCGGCGGGACGATCGGCATCAGCCAGCCGCCGAACGCGGAGTCGGGCGTGTTCTCGTGGCGGGTGAACGCCAGGTACGGCACCAGGACCGCGGTGAGCAGGCCGCCGATGGTGCCGATGGTCCAGAGGACCCAGTCGACGGTGACGGCGGCGGGGAGGCCGATCCAGTCCTTACCGAGGAGGATCGTGCCGGCGCCGACGGTGAGGAACGCCATGGGCGGTGCGCCGTAGAAGTGGGAAATCACCGGGTTGAGGTGGTGCTTCGCTGCGGTGCTCCGGTAGCGGACCCAGTGCAGGACCGTCGCGATGGTGAGGGCGACGAGCAGGACCGCCGCGATCGCCCAGACGACCGTCGCCGCCGTGCGCAGACCGGGGAACTGCAGCGGTAACGACGCGGCCGCGACGGCGACGATCCCGGTCCCCATGATCGACGCGAACCAGTTCGGGGTCAGGTTCGACACGATCAGACCGGGCCGCTCCAGCTCCCGGAACAGCCGCCGGTCGCGCACACCGTGCTCAGAGGCTGCGGGTGCGTGGGCGAGGTGAGCGGACATGCACCCATCGTGCGCGTGTGCCCCGTGGTTCGGGAACGGCGGACTCGTTGGCAGGGCACAATGGTTGCTTGTGGCACTGCGGCGGTTGACGGACCGGACTCTGGACCTCGACACCCTCGAGGTTCTCGTCCGCGTCGCGGAGACCGGTTCGTTGACCCGCGCGGCCGAGGCGTTGGGGGTGACGCAGCAGGCGGTGTCTGCGCGGTTGCGTGCTGCGGAGCAGGCGACCGGTCAGCCGCTGGCGCACCGGACGGCATCCGGGACCGCGCTGACCGACGCCGGCCGGGTGGTGCTCGGTCTCGCCGTCCCGGTGTTGGAGGCCTCCCGGCGGCTTGAAGCAGGCGTCGCCGCGCTTCGAGAACCAGCGGGATCCCTCGTGGTCGCAGCGTCGCAGACGATCGCCGAACTCCTGCTGCCCGGATGGTTGCTCGCGCACCGTGCGGCCGCGCCGCCTGCGTCGGTGCGCCTGATCGCGGGGAACTCTGCCGCCGTGATCGAACTCGTTCGTTCCGGCGCTGCTGACGTCGGGTTCACGGAGACTCCTGCTGCGCCAGCTGACCTCTCGTCGCTCGTGGTCGACGAGGATGAACTTGTGGTCGTCGTCGCTCCGCACCATCCGTGGGCAAGCGCTTCGGGCATCACCGCGGATGACCTCGCGGGGACGCCGCTGCTGCTCCGTGAGGAAGGGTCCGGCACACGCGCCACGGTCGAAGCGTGGCTCGACCGTGCTGGGCTCCGCCTGGTCGCGCCGGCGGCGGTACTGGAGACGACGGGCATCATCCGCGCCAACGTTCGGGCGGGCATCGCGCCCGCGGTGATGAGTCTCCGCACCGTCGACACTGACCTCGCCGACGGTGCCCTCGTCAGGGTGCCGCTGCTCGGCCCGCCGCTGATCCGGCCGCTGCGTGCGATCTGGTCAGGCCACCCGGGGCCTGCCGCCACGGCGTTCTTGGACACCGCCCGCAGCTCGAGTACCGGTGGTCAGATCAGTCCGTAGGGCAGCTCCGGGTGCTGCTCGGCGATCTCGGTGAGCCGGTTGTACTTCGCGACGCGTTCCCCGCGGGCGGGTGCGCCGGACTTGAGCTGCCCGGTGCCGGTCCCGACAACGAGGTCCGCGATGAATGTATCCGTGGTCTCGCCGGAACGGTGCGACACCATGCTGGCCATCCCGACGCTGGTGGCGGTGGCGATCGCGACGAGGGTTTGCGAGACGGTGCCGATCTGGTTCGGCTTGATCAGTGCCGCGTTCGTCAGCTGCTGCTCGCCGCCCTCGCGGATCCGCTGTGGGTCGGTGACGTAGAGGTCGTCGCCGACGATCTGGATCCGGTCGCCGAGCGCCGCTTGCATGCGGCGGAACCCCTCATGGTCGTCCTCCGCGAACCCGTCTTCGATGCTCCGGATCGGATATGCGTCGACCAGATGCCGGTAGTAGTCGACCAGCCCGTCCCGGTCGAGGCTGTCGTCGAGCACCCGGTAGGAGCCGTCGCCCTGGGAGAACTCGTTCGCTGCCGGATCGAGCGCGATCGCCACCTGATCGACGCCCGGCTCGTAGCCGGCGCTACGGATCGCAGCGACCAGCAGGTCGAGCGCTTCCTCGGGGGCGGCAATCGACGGTGCGAAGCCGCCCTCGTCGCCGAGGCCGAGGCTGCCGAACCGGTCCCGCACGAGGGCCGCGAGAGCGTGGTAGACGTCCGCGCCGACGCGGACGGCGTCGGCCATCGACGTCGCCGCGACGGGGGCGATCATGAACTCCTGGAAGTCCAACTTGTTCGCTGCGTGCGCGCCGCCGTTGAGGACGTTGAAGTGCGGCACCGGCATCCGCGGCGTCGAGCCGGTGATCTCGGCGATCCACTGCCAGAGCGACCGGTCCGCGGCGTGGGCGAGAGCTCGGGATGCGGCGATCGAGGTCGCGACGACGCTGTTCGCGCCGAGCCGGCGGTACCCGGTGGTGCCGTCGAGTTCGGCGAGGGCGGCGTCGATCTGCCCGATCGCCGACCACGACCGGCCGGTGAGGTGGCCCGCGATGTCGGTGTCGATCAGGTGGAGCGCCTGGGCGACGTCCCGGCCCCCGAACGCGGAACCGCCGTCACGGAGCTCGACGGCTTCGTGGGCGCCGGTGGATGCGCCCGCGGGGGCGTCCCCCGTGACGGTGCGGCCGTCGTCGAGCTCGAGGGAGACGCGGACGGTCGGGTAGCCGCGGGAGTCGAGGATGCGGGCGCCGTGGACGGCGTCGATGGTGACGGGGTGGTCGTGGTGGGTGACGTACTCGCCCTGATGGGCTCCGTGGTGGTGGATGCCGCTGATGTAGTCGTTCATGGTGACGCTCCTTCGGTTCGGGTCATGCGTCGAGCGGGGGTGTGGTTGGAAGGGGGAGCCGCGGGGAGGCGGAGGGACGACCTGCTGGCGATCACTCGGCGCCAGTGCCTCCCCGCGGCAGTCTGTGGACCCGTGGGTCACGGGTGTCGGGTGTGGGCTTCCTGCGCGGTGCGAATGACGGCTTCGGCAGCAGCACGGTCGGCCCACCCGTTGGTGGTGACGTGCTTGCCGTGCTCGATCTCCTTGTAGTGGGAGAAGAAGTGCTCGATCTCCGCCAGCGTGTGCTCCGGCACGTCGGTGATGTCCTGCAGCTGCGCGAAGCGGTCGTCGTTGGCGGGGACGGTGAGGATCTTGTCGTCGCCGCCGTTTTCGTCGACCATGCGCAGCATCCCGACCGGCCGGACCGTGATGACGACGCCGGGGAACGTGGGACGGGGTAGGAGCACGAGGGCGTCGAGGGGGTCGCCGTCATCGCCGAGGGTGTTGTCGATGGAGCCGTAGTCCTGGGGGAACACCATGCTGGTGAACACCGCCCGGTCGAGCCGGATCCGGCCGGTGGCGTGGTCGACTTCGTACTTGTTGCCGCTACCGCGGGGAATCTCGATCGTGACGTCGAACAGCATGGATGCCTCCGGTTCTGGAGCGGGTGTGTGGTCCGTGGGCGGGGTGGTCACAGGGTGCCGCCGAGGAGGATGCCGGCGGTCGCGGCGGTGACGGAGACGACGAGCATTCCGAGACCGTTGATCGCGGCGGCGGTGATGCGGCCGCTGCGGGCGAGGCGGACGGTTTCGAAGCTGGCGGTGCTGAACGTGGTGTAGCCGCCCATCACCCCGGTGCCGAGGACGGCGACCGGCACCGCGCCGAGGTGGGTGGCGGCGCCGACGGTGATCCCCAGCAGCAGCGACCCGGTGATGTTGATCGTCAACGTGCCGACAGGGAGCCGGAACTCTCGGCCGGTGTTGATGAGCCCGTCGAGGAGGAACCGGCCGGCAGCGCCGGCACCGCCGCCGAGGGCGACGGCGAGGACCAGGAGCGGGCTCATGCTTCCTCCGTGCGGGGTCGGAACCAGCCGGCGACGACGAGACCGACCGCGGTCGCGATCGCGCCGGACAGGACGGTTAGGAGTGCGTAGCCGGTGCCGGCGAGGCCGTGCCCGTCGAGGAACAGGGCGGCGGTGGACTCGGCGAGGGTGCTGTAGGTGGTGAACCCGCCGAGGACCCCGGTGCCGAGGAGCAGCCGCAGCACGCGTCGGCGGCCGGCGTCGGGCCCGCGGTGCGCGAGCGCTTCCAACAGCACACCGAGGGCCAGCGCTCCGGTGATGTTGATCCAGAAGATCGACCAACTCACCCCGCCATCGGCGGGAAGTAGGCCGCTGATGACGTCGCGGAGGGCAGTGCCAGCGGTGCCGCCGACTGCGACGAGGCCGACGTACCGCCACCGCAGATGCACCGGCCGCATGGTCGTTGCCGGGTCGGAGACGTCGACGTCCGGGTCGGGAGGGAGCTGGTCGTCGGGCATCGGGGTGTCCGTTCGGGTGGTCATGTTCCGCCTTCTGCCGCGACCAGCGCCGCGGCGTGCTGTGCTGCTACCGGATCCAGGAACGCCCCACCCCGCGGGACGAGAGCACCCGTCGGGGCGAGGTGGTACTGCACGGGTTGCCCGGTCGGCAGGTTGAGCTGCTCGAGCTCCGGGTCGGTGAGGTCGTCGATGCATGCGCAGAGTGCGCGGAGCGAGTTCCCGTGCGCGACGACGAGGACGCTCCGCCCTGACCGCACCATCGGCAGGAGCCGGTCGTGCAAGACGGGGCGGACCCGCTTGATGACGTCCGAGAGCGCCTCGGTGCGTCGGAGGGCACCGTCGGGCAGGCCGCGCAGCGCGGAACTCGACCGCAGTTCCTCCCACAGGTGCAGCGACATCGGTGGCGGTGTGCCGGTACGGGACCTGCGGAGCCGCATGTACTCGTCGTCACCGAGCATCCGACGGGCGTCGGTCTTCGTCATCCCGGTCAGGGCGCCGTAGTTGCGTTCGTTGAGCTGCCACACCGCTTCCGTGGGCAGCTGTGTCCCGAGGGCGTCGCAGACCAGTTCGGCGGTGCGGACGGCACGGCGCAGTGTGGAGGTGACCACGACGTCCGGCGTGATGTGGTTCGACCGGAGGAGCTGTCCGGCTGCGGATGCTTGCCGTCGTCCGTGGGGCGTGAGCGGGACGTCGAGGAGCCCGGTGAAGGTGCCGGCTTCGTTCGCGGTGCTCTCCCCATGCCGCAGGAGCGTCAGCATGCCCGTCACGGGGCTTCCGACGGCCGGAGGACGGTGGCGCCGACCGGGTCGTGCGGGACGACCAGTATCGGCCGGTGCTGCTGATGCGTCAGGTGCGCGGCGACGGACCCGGTGAGCAGTTCCGCTATCCGGCGTCGGCCGACCTGCGATCCGACGACGATCATCACCGCGTCACGTTCCTCAGCCACCGCAGCGAGTGCTCGACCCGGATCTCCGACCCGGGAGAGAATCTCGACGCCCACCGACCGCGCCGCAGCAAGACCGTGAATGACCCGCACGTCATCGTCGGGAAGCTGCTGCGGGTCGCTGTCCGCCGTGTCCGGGTCGATCGGTTCGATGATCTCCGACCCGTCCGCACGCACCCCCGCTGACAGCAGCGCCGGATCGACGACCACACACACCATCGGGGCGCTGAAGCGTTCAGCGACGGCAGCCGCGACACCGACGACGTCGTGCCCCTGCCCGGACTGCACACCGACCACGACAACACCGGCAGTGCTCGACTCGACCATGACATCTCCCTACCTCAGGCGCACAGAAGCGCGACCAGCTGAGATAGGGACTGTTGTCGACGAGTGTCGAGGTTGGGTCCGGCAAGCCCCACTGCCGGGTCCGAAGACACCACCAGTATGCACCCACCACCCCATGCCCGCACCGACGATCTTCCGCACCTCGAGAACCGGTCCGCTTCGTGACGCGGGACGACAGGGAAAGAAGCTTGAAGGGCGACACTGAGCGGAGGTGCTCACACTGCGGACCGCGTCGAAGTGCCCGAGTGTCCGGTTGACGACCGGCTATTGAGACAGTGGCCCGGACTCATCGTGTGTGACCTCACATGCTTGCTGTGACACCTACTTGCTTGCCGTGGAGCAAGCTCGAACACCGATGGAGGAGGTAGCGGTGTTCGTGCTGCAAGCGATCGGTGACGCGCTGGCTGCGGCCGGTTCGATGGGGTGGGAGATCCTCTGGCCCCTCGTACTCGGCTTCACCCTGTCCGGCATCATCCAAGCGGTCGTCCGTACGGATCAGATCACGAAGCTGATGCGCGACGACTCGCCACGCGCGATCAGCGTCGCGACCGGGCTCGGCGCCCTGTCGTCGTCCTGCTCCTACGCCGCGGTCGCGCTCGCGCGTGCCCTGTTCCGGAAGGGCGCGAGCCTGTCATCCGCGATGGCGTTCGAGGTGGCGTCGACGAACCTCGTCGTCGAGCTCGGGCTGATCCTGGCGTTCGTGATGGGGTGGCAGTTCACCGTCGCAGAGTTCGTCGGCGGGCCGATCATGATCATCCTCATCGCCCTCGGGTTCCGGCTCTGGATGCGCGGCAAGATCCTCGACGCCGCCCGTGAGCAGGCCGACAAGGGCCTCGCCGGATCGATGGAGGGGCACGCGGCGATGGACATGTCCGTGCAGGGCGATCAGGGGTTCTGGCGACGACTGTTCTCGAAGCCTGGGCTGACGAGCGTGTCGCAGTACTTCGTCATGGACTGGGCGTCCGTGCTCCGCGACATCATCATCGGTCTGCTCATCGCCGGCGCGTTCGATGCCTGGGTGCCGAAGGCGTGGCTGCAGGCGGTGTTCTTCGAGGGGCATCCGACGTTGGCGTTCATCATCGACCAGATCATCGGCCCGGTGCTGGCGATGGTGAGCTTCGTCTGCTCCGTCGGCAACGTGCCCCTCGCCGCGGTGCTGTGGAACGGCGGGATCAGCTTCGGCGGCGTGGTCAGCTTCATCTTCGCGGACCTGATCATCATCCCGATCATCATCATCTACCGGAAGTACTACGGCTGGAAGGCAGCCCTCCGCATCACCGGGATCTTCTACGGGGCGATGGTCCTCGCCGGCTACGCCGTCGAGCTGCTGTTCACCCCGCTAAGCCTGATCCCGACGAATCGGCATCTGAGCATCGTGACGACCTCGATCAGCTGGAACTACACCACGTGGCTCAACATCGTGTTCCTGCTGATCGCCGCGTTCCTGCTGGTCGTGTTCATCCGCAGCGGCTCCTGGTCGATGCTCCGGATGATGAAGGGCGCACCCGACGACGGCGGCCACGACCACGCCGCACACGAACACTCACACGCCTGACCGCGCACCGCGATCGAGCTGACCAGCGGACCGGTCAGTGATGGCCGTGGACGACGGCGTGACCGAGACCGCGGCTGATCATCCACCGGTTCACGGGCGTGGTGATCACGAACGCGATCGCGAGGGAGAACAGCAGTGCCGTCCAGAACAGCCAGTCTCTGAGCTGCGCGTCCATCGCACCGGGAATCGCGACGATGACGGTGTTGTCGATCAGCTCCATGACCGCGATCGACACGGTGTCCGCGGCGAGAGCCACCTTGAACGCCGCTCCCAGGGTCAGGCCCGACTTGATGACGCCGCGCATGGTGAGGGCGTAGCCGAAGATGAACGCGAGGACGATTGACAGGACGATCGTGCCGGCGTTGTGGAAGCCGGCAGCGGTGCCGATGATCATGCCGAGGACCTCACCGATCGCGCAGCCGGTCAAGCAGTGCAGCGTCGCCTGCGCAGCCATCGACCACGACGTTGCCCCGCGACTACCGCCGTGGTTGGCGTGCTCGTCTCCGCTCATCTGGTGGTGTTCGTGCGTGTCCATGCTGCTCCGATCCGACGCGGCTGACGCCAACAGTTCACGTATACCCCTGGGGGGTACCATGCGCTGTAACGCCGAACCTTCGACTGTGTTCCCGATTCGTTCGGTCGCGGCGGGTTTCGTGTGAATCCGGACACTAGGTTGCCGCCGCCCGCAGGGGTACCGCACCATAGAAACGCTCACTCCACCCGTCCGCTCGAAAGACTGATGCTCACCACCACCGCCACCCCGCGTCGCCGACTGCTGTTGCAGGCCACGGCGACGCTGGCGTTGCTGCTGCTGGTCGGGTTCACGATCCTGATGCACACGATGGCTGGGCACACCGCCGGCCACGAGCACTCGATGGCGACTCCCGCGATCACCGCCGAGCACGGCCACGTCGCGGCCGCCGGCCACGGCGAGCACGTAGCTCCTGTGACTGCGGTGCTGACGGTCCTCACCGACGCGGGCTGCGACAGTGGCCTGTGTGCGCTGATGTGCTCGTTGATGGGGATGGCGTGCGCGCTGACGATCGCGCTGTTCACCTGGGCGCTGCTGCGTGCACGGACCGTCGGCATCCTCTACCTGCTCGCGCGGCTGCTCGCGCTGGCTGACCGGCTGCCGCGCCGCATCGCGGCACCGAAACCGCCATCACTGACGGCGTTGCAGATCATCCGCATCTGATCCGCCCCCAGCGGGATCCCACCCCCGATGGGTGGCCTCCGCATGCCCAGATCCGGGAGGCGTCCGCCTGGCCGGAACACCTGACGCATTCACGGGAACGGAAAGATCATGCACACCACCACCACGCGTACGCTCGCGATCGCTGCCGCACTGACCCTCGGCCTCACCCTCGCCGGCTGCTCCACCAGCAATAGCGGCTCCGACACGGGCTCCTCGTCCTCGTCGACGGCGGGTGCATCGGCGCACAACGACCAGGACGTGATGTTCGCGCAGATGATGCTGCCGCACCACAAGCAAGCGGTCGAGATGAGCGACATGCTCCTGGCCAAGGGCTCCGGCGTCGACATCGACGTCGCCACCCTCGCGAAGCAGATCAAGGCCGAGCAGTCCCCGGAGATTAAGCAGCTCACCAGCTGGCTCAAGGGTTGGGGCGAGCCGGTCGAGTCGGAGCACTCCGGGATGGGGCACTCCATGTCCGGGATGATGTCCGACTCCGACATGAGCGACCTCGACCAGGCGTCCGCGAAGGACGCCGGGAAGCTCTACCTCGAGCAGATGGTCCAGCACCACAAGGGCGCCGTCGACATGGCCAAGACCGAAGTCGACAAGGGCAAGAACACCGACGCCGTCGCGATGGCGAAGTCGATCGTGTCGAGCCAGACCGAACAGATCACCCAGATGCAGGACATGCTCGCGTCCCTCTAAACCCCGGCGTGGGTCGCGGCAGGCTCCCCCCTTCCTGCCGCGGCCCACGACCGGCCACACCTTCTCTCCTGCTCGACTCGCGTTCGGGCACTCCACGTTTCGGCCCAACGGCCCACCCCTCCTGGAGCCTGCCCGTGCCTCAGCAGCACCCCCAGACCCCCACGATTCCCGCACCTCGGACGCGCCGCGAAGCCCTCGCCGCCGAACGCGCCGCCGCAGTCCCGACCGCCAGCCGCACCCGAACCGCGACGACCACTGCCGCTGCCCAGCCGGCGCTGCGGCCACTGCCGACCGTCGCGGCTGCACCCGCAACACCGGCCCGCTCACTGCGCTCACGCGTTCTCGCCGCGGTCCCAATCACTGGTGCCGCGGCCGCAATGGCGCTGTTCACCGCTGCCGCAGCGCTGCCCGCGCAGGCCACGACCGGCCCCGCAGCAGTCGTGCCCGGTATCACTCCTGCCACCACCGGGCAGAGCTTCACCGCGTCCGGGCTGGCTCTCGCGGTCGACCGCGACGGGTACACGATCACCAAGCCGGCCCCGAAGCCCGTCATCACCAAGACCGCACCCGCCTCACTGGCCGCGTCAACCGGGGACGCACCGGCCTCGACGAAACAGAGCGTTCCCACGACCACGGGCGGCACGATCGTGAACACCGGAACCGGCGACATTCGCTGGCCCATCGCCGGAACCATCACCGTCAGCTCACCGTTCGGTCCGCGAAGCGCCCCGTGCGCGACCTGCTCGTCCATCCACCAGGGCGCGGACCTCACCCCCGGCGCCGGCACCCCCATCGGAGCTGTCGCTGCCGGCACTGTCCGAGTGTCGGCAACGCACCCCGAGTACGGGCAGTACGTCATCATCGACCACCAGATCGACGGCCGGCTCGTGTCCACCCTGTACGCGCACATGATCTTCGGCTCCTCGCCGCTCCGACCAGGCGACACCGTCGCCGTCGGGCAGCTCGTCGGCCTCGTCGGCAACACCGGAGCGAGCACCGGCGCGCACCTGCACCTGCAGGTCATGCCCGGCGGCACCACACCCATCGACCCGATCCCGTGGCTCACCGCCAACGCCGGACGAACGCTGTAGGAGCTGGTCCCAGCGGTGTCCGGCCAGCCATCCGTCTTCGGACGCCATCTGGTCGATACGGTTACAGCAGCGCCGCGTAGACAAGGGGACCACCGTTGACGGACCGCATCCGACGCGCACCGCTGAGCAACCGTGCCGCCGACTGGAACCTTGTCCTCGTCTGGGTCGCCATCGTTGTCGGTCTGCTTACCGCCATCGTCTGTGTCGGGTTCATCCTCGACCAGGCCATGACCTCGTACGCCACCTGTGGGTCACGCGATCACGGCTGCAACGGTGGAGACGTCGGCTGGTACAGCAGCATGGGGCTTACCCTCTTCGGAGGGTTCGCCGCCATCATCCTCGGTGGCGCCATTGGCATCCGCAGGCACACCCGCCGGAGCGCCGTCCTCTACCCGGTCGCCGGCCTCGGCGGGCTGCTCCTGCTTACCGCGGTCGGGTACGTCCTCCTCAAAGCGCTCACCGGTACGTAGTTGGCGGGTGCCGTGGGGCACGAACCGGCAGACCGAACCAGCCCCTCGAAGAGTCACCGGTCGCTGTATAGTCAGCATGTGCTGACTCTCGTTTCTCGGTTGGACGTGATGAACCGACTCGGCCGCGCGCTGGCTGATCCGACGCGCGCGCGCATCCTGCTCCGTCTGCTCGACAAGCCCGGGTATCCGGCACGGTTGGCAGAGGAGCTGGACCTGACGCGCACGAACGTGTCGAACCATCTCGCGTGCCTGCGGGGGTGCGGCATCGTCGTCGCCGTCCCCGAAGGGCGCAGCACTCGGTACGAGATCGCGGACCCGCACCTGACCCGCTCGCTGGACGCGCTGGTCGACGTCGTGCTCGCTGTGGACGACGGCGCGGTGTGCACGGATGAGAACTGCGACGTGCCGCTGTGTTGCGGAGCCGGCGCATGAGCGCCGCCGTGCAGCTCACCGCCCCACTGTCGGCCGCACGTCTAAGCGTGTTGCAGCGGCGCGTACGGTGGATCGTCGCCGCGACGATCACCTACAACGTGATCGAAGCCGTGATCGCGATCGCTGCTGGCACGGTGGCGTCCTCGACGGCGCTGATCGGGTTCGGGCTCGACTCGATCGTGGAAGTGCTCTCCGCCGCGGCGGTGGCGTGGCAGTTCGCCGGACGTGACCCGGAGGCGCGAGAGCGCACCGCGTTGAAGGTCATAGCGGTGTCGTTCTTCGGCCTCGCGCTGTACGTCACCGTTGACGCCGGCCTCACCTTCGCTGGGCTCCGCGAGCCGGAGCACAGCACCGTCGGGATCGTCCTCGCTGCGGTCAGCCTCGCGGTCATGCCGTTCCTCAGTCTGCTGGAACGGCGCACCGGGAAAGAACTCGGCTCCGCGTCCGCCATCGCGGACTCGAAGCAGACCCTGGTGTGCAGCTACCTGTCCGTCGCCGTCCTCATCGGCCTGCTGCTGAACACCCTGTTCGGCTGGTCTTGGGCCGACCCGGTGGCGGGGCTCGTCGTGGTCGTCTTCGCCGTTCGGGAAGGACTCGAAGCCTGGCGAGGGGACGCATGTAAGCAGCCAGTGTCGGCCCTCACCGGCGAGCGAGAAGTCGACGCCTGCGACTGCTGCTGACTGCCGTCGAGCCGTTCCGGTACGCCATCGGCTAGTGAGACGCTGCGGGCTCTTGCAGCGGTGAGACGTTGACGCAGGATGCCGCTACCGGGACTGCACCGTCGTCGGCGACTTGTGGCACCGTCGCGGCCCAGGCGTTCATCGCGTCCAGCACTGGGCGGAGCCCCTGCCCGATTCCGGTGAGTTGGTACTCCACCCGTGGTGGCATTTCGTCGAACACGGTGCGCGTCACGATGCCGTACGTTTCGAATCGCCGTAGCCGGCTGGTCAACGTGTGGGCGCTGACGCCCGGTAGTGCTGCTTTGAGGTCGGTGAAGCGCAGCGGGCCGTCGAGCAGTTCCCGCACGATGAGCGTCGCCCACGGCCCCTCGAGCAACGTCAGGAACCGAGCGATGCCACACTCCGGCCACGATTCTGCAGAGAACGACATGCTGACCCTTCATTTAGTGCACTTGATGTAACCGGTGCATCGTATGCACTAATTATGCCATGACCTACATCGTTCATGGAGCGACCGGCGCGCAGGGCGCTCCGGTCGCCGCCGCGCTCCTCGCCGCTGGCCACTACGTCACCGCCGCCGTCCGCAACCCCGCTACATACTCCGGCGATGCCGTCGCGGTGAACCTCGGCGACGTCGACTCCCTGGCCGCCGCCTACTCCGGCGCGGAGGGTGTCTTCGTCCACCTCCCGCTCGGCTCCGCTGCGCAGCAGCACGAGCACGCCACAACCATCCTCGCCGCCGTGGAGCAGGCGAAGCCCGGCCGCGTGGTGTTCTCCACCAGCGGCTACGAACTCGGCGACAGCGACGACAGCCCGCACGGCACCCTCTCCCGAGGCCTGTTGGCATCGAGCGTCTCCGCCGTGACCGTCGCACCGAAGCTGTACCTGGAGAACCTTCTCCTCCCGCCCGTCACCGAAGCCGCCCGCGGCCGCGGCGTACTGCTTTACCCGATCCGCGACGACTACGCCGTGTCGTGGAGCTCTCACCTCGACGTCGCCGACGTCGCAATGCGCCTCTTCGACCGCACCGACATCACCGGTGTCGTCACTGTCGGTGCACTCCCGGGCCTGCTCGGTGATGACCTCGCCGCCGGCTTCTCCCGCCACCTCGGCCGGGACGTCACCTTCGAAGCGCAGACCCCTGACGAGTTCGGCGACATGGTCACGCCGCTCTTCGGTGTTGACGGCATCGCCCCGGTGGTCGACTCGTACCGGTGGCGCGCCACCCAGCCGAGCGAACTCATCGACGAGAACACCAGCGCACAGAGAGTCCTCGACATGCACCCTCGCACCGTTGAGCAGTGGCTCCACGCCGTCAACGCCTGACCTGCCACCTACGGACGAGCGGCCGCCGGAACCTGAACCGGTGGCCGCTCTGGTGTTCGATGACCGATCGTCCATCGAGACTCGGCTTACATCAGGACAGCAATCTGGCAGTAGCACCGGACACCGACCCCGTGGCGGGAGCGTCGCCGCGCCAGCCCCGGACAGGCTGGCCGGCGGCCGACACCCGCCCGTAGGCTCAGAGGCATGCGTTGGACAGCGGTCACAGTTGTGCTGGTGCTCATCGGCTTGGTTCTGACCGGGTGCGCCGTCTGGCTCATCGCGCAAGGCAGCGGATTTGGTTGGCTTCTTCTCGCCGCGGACGTGGTGCTCGGGTTCGTGAACGTGCGTGCGCACCGTCGGCGAGAGACCCGCACACTGGCCGATCGGTAGACCAGGTAGATCCGCCGCGGGCACGTCTCTTGAGCGGCGAACTCGAGGAGCATCGCGGAGAAGATCGCAGCACCTCCGACGGCCGTGGAAGACGAGAGTTACTCCTGGTTAGGGTGAGCGCCATGCGAACGTGGGACTTCTACCTCCCGGACGAAGAGGTCGTGACCGACATCTGGGGTTCGGCGGTCAAGCAGAAGGCTGCCCTGGACACGGAGCTACTCGAGGGGCTGCTTCGGGCGCCGCATGCCGATCATGGGGACCTCGAAGTCGCAGTCCCGCTGGCCCGCGTTGTGCACGAGGAGTACGAGGCCTACGGCACGAGCGGCTCACCGCTCAGCAACGACGACTCGCGGCTGCTCGTTCGTGCGCTGAAGGCGGTGCTCGACCGTCTCGGCATCACCTCGTTCGATCCGCCCTTCCGCGACTTCGAGACGTTCCACAAGTACTGGAGGGCGAACGACGGCTACGGCAGCTGGCAGGCCCGGCGCGACATGCTCGACGAGCAGTTCGACGATCTCCACGCGCTGCTGGATGCTCGTGAGACCGACTCGCTCACTGGCGCACTCGCTGATCCGATCTCCCCGCGGGGATTCACCGGGTGGCAACGCGTCGACGAGGAGCTGAACGAGATGCGGCGCCACTTCCAGGCCGCCCGCACCGAGCAGGACTACTCGAACGTCGGCAACGACGCTGTCGCCGTGCTCGAGGCGCTCTCCGCCGCGGCGTACGAGCACGGGCGTCACGGGGAGCCGGGCGCCGACGAGCCTCCGGTGCCGAACACGAAGGCGCGGCTCGGTCGTGTGGTCGACGTCGAGCTGCCGGGGTCCGAGAGCGCCGAGCTCCGCAAGGTCGTGCGCGCGGCGATCGAGCTCGCGCAGGCGACGAAGCACCGGAGGAACGGCGATCGCCGGTCGGCAGGCATGGCGGCCGACGCGGTGCTCCTGGTGGTGAATCTGGTGCGCCGCGCGATCGAGCCAGTGGGCTGAGGCTCGTGTCGGGCGCGGTCGTGATCATGCGGCCACCGCTCAGTACCGTGGTCGCGTGAGCTTCGACGCACCAGACCGATCAACCCTCGTCCGTGCGGTGCACGATGCGTGGGACCGACGCCTGCGCCTGGTGCACATCACCATCGCGGACGAGGACGGCGACGGCTACCCGTCGTTCGACGTCGACCGCTGGGTCATCGAGGTACGCGTGCCGCTCACCGACGACGAGGCCGAGGCTGCCCCAGTTGCACGGGTGACGGCGTTCACCGTCCGCTCGCCCGACGAGGTCGACGAGATCGTCGAGGCGCTGCAGACCTCTGACGCGGCGGGCTCGTACGGGTCCGTGGTGACCGGCACGGGCCCGGACGGCGGCCCGTTCGCCAGCCTCTTCGCCGGCGCCGCCGAGGTCCTCGACCGCGACGGCCTGCTGATCATCGACCGTCTCGAGGTCGGGGTCGGCTTCGAGGATCTGCCGCACCTGGTGCCGGCGATTGTCGCGGCTGTCCAGAACGGGTCCGCCGGGCGCACGGCGGCGTTCGTGCTCGCCGACCCGGCGCAGTGGAGCGTCGCGCTGTCCGACGACGACCTCGAGGCGATCAACCTGGCCCAGTGGGCCGACACCGGCGTGCTCGTCGGCGTCAACGCGGATCCGCACGAGGCGCACGAGCGCGCCGCGGACCTGATCGCTGCGCGCACCGCCGAGGACGCTCCGACGCCGGGAGCCCGTCACCGCGACACCTGGGTCAGCGAGATCCTCGACCGCGCAGCCGAGGAGCCAGCCCTTGCGGTGCCGTTCGCCCTGCCGCCGGCGCTCCCAGCGCACATCTGGGGTGGTGCTCCGGCGGGGATCCTGCACGTGGACGCTGACCTGGACACCGGCGCGCTCACTATCCAGACCGACGAGGGGGAGTTCGAGGTGGTGGGGCTCCCCGGCAACGCGCCGCAGCTGGTCGGCGCAGCGGTCGGCACGTCGATCCAGACGCAGGAGTGGCTCCGCGCCGTACACGAGCGATGGTGGACGTACCAGCCGGCGCCTCACGACCGGGTGCACGAGGTCATCGATCAGTTCCTCGACGGCACGCTGGAGTTCGCGACCGACGACAGCGAGCCGCACCTGCACATGTCGGCCGTCGAGCTGCCGCGTTCAGCGTGGCCGCTTCCGGGCGAGCTCACCGTCGAGCCGGTCCGCGAGCACGCCGAGCCACTCGTGCTGGGCGTGCGCCTCGACGAGGACGGGATCCGCGAGAACGTCGGTGCAATCACCGTGCACGAGGACGGACACGTCGAGGCGTTCCTGCATGACGAGTGGCAGCCGTGGCTGCCCGACCAGGAGGCGGTGCTGCAGCATCTGCTGAGCCTCGGCGTCGAGGAGTTCATCGTCGGCGTGCTCCATGACGAACTCGATGGCGGCGTGATCACTGCGATCCTGACCGGCGACGTCGACGGGCACTGACGAAGGCCCGGCCAGAACAGTCCTTCCGCCGGACCCCGAACTCACCGCGGGTCGAGGTCCGGCGGCCGCAGCCGGTGTCAGAGCCGCCCGATGAACTCGTCGATCGCGGTGGCGAGAGCTTCGGTGGCTTCGAGGGGGATGAGATGGCCGCTGGCCGGAAGCACGAGGAACTCGCCGTCAGCGAGGTATGGGAGGAGGTTCTCACGCAGCACGTCCACGGGCTCGACGACGTCGCGTTCCCCGGCGACGACGAGGGTTCGTGCGGTGATCGCCCGCGTTGCGGCGGTGATGTCCTCGGCGATCCCTCGCAGCGGCCATTCGGTCCGGGCTTCGACGCTTCCGCTGGCGAGTGAGTCGGTGAGGACCTGCTCTGCCAGGTCGGTCGGCAGCTTCGATGCTGTGAGGACTGCATCGCGTGAGCCGACCACTGAGTCCGGCGACTCGTAGGCGTGGGACAGTCCCACCTGGTACTCCGACGTGATCATCGCGGCCGGCTTCGCAGGACCGGAGCCGACGAGCACGACGCCGCGCAGTCCGTTGGGTCGGGTCGCGGCGATCAGCTGCGCCACCTTTCCGCCCATGGAGTGTCCGACCAGGACGTAGTCGGTCACAGCTTCCGCTTCGAGGACTGCCATCGTGTCAGCTGCGAGCTGATGCAACGTGAACGGGCCCGGCAAGGCACGTGAGCGCCCCCACCCTCGGTGATCGATGGCGATGCTGTCTCGGCCGGCAAGCCGGTCTCGAACAGGCCCCCACGTGCGACCAGAACCACCCCAGTAGTGCAGGAAGACGAGGGTCGGGCCGCTGCCGGTTCGACGGTCGAAGGCAGGAAGGGTGGCGTTGTGTGAAATGGTCACGGTGCTCCTCAATCGGTGCGGATCGGTCGCATCCATGGAAGCGCTGATCCGGCGGAGAAACATCCCCACGAACGGACTGCATGTGGTGGAAACTGGTCACGTGGTGGCCGTGAAGCAGATGATCTACCAGTGGTCGGGTCCAGCGCAGGGCCCGATCGAGCTGCTCTCGTTCGCCTCGTTGCGAGCGCGGAACGACGGCGGCACACAGCGGGCCGACTTCTCTGTCCTCGGCTTGGTGGAATCGGGAGCGGGGATGCTCTCCGCTGACTTCGCCGAGTACGCCCTCGAACCCGGATCCATCGTGGCGCTCGCGCCGGGGGTAGTGCACCAGTGGCGGGACATCGACACGGTGGAGGGCGTCCTCGTGGTGTTCCTCCCCACCGCACCGGTGACGACGGCTGCCCAGGCTGCATCGACGGAGCTCGGACGACGAATCGTGTGGCAGCCATCCGAAGCGGATCGTCCGTTCATCGACATGGCTCGCGCGCACCTCGTGCTCGAAAGTGGCGCTGCACAATCCGCAGTCGCGGAGGAGTCGACCCGACTCGCACTGACCCTGTTGCTCACCCGCCTCGACCCCATGACCGACGACTCGGCCACCGGCCAGCCACTCTTCCGCTCGTTCCGGGTAGCGGTGGAGCGAGACTTCCGGTCACATCACGACGCCGCGCACTACGCCAGCACGCTTGGCTACTCGTCTCGAACCCTGACCCGCACCGTCCAGCGGGCCACGGGCGTGACTCCGAAGGCGTTCATCAGTGAGCGGCTGATCCTGGAGGCCAAGAGGCTGCTCGCGCATGACGGGCTGACGGCTGCAGCGTGTGCGGTCCGACTCGGGTTTCTGGATCCCTCGAACTTCTCCACGATGTTCCGCACGAAAACAGGTCAGACCCCTGGCGCATGGCAGCGGCAGTTCGCACCGCGTCGATCGAGTGAGGCTCGGACGACAAGCCCCTGAGCCACGCGAATCTGGGGTCGCCCGACGACGGATCAGCTACGTGAAGAACACCAGCGTCCCGACGCCGATCCAGGCGAAGAAGACGCCGGCCAGCGCCGCGAGGCTCGCCAGACTGGTCGCGATGATCGCGGAGACCTGTTCTTTCCATGTCCGGAGCGCGCTGCGTCTCCCCCCGGAACCCCATGTGCCGACACTAGTGTGGCGCGATGAGCGTGCGCGAGGAGGGGCGATGACGCAGACGCCAGGACCACCAGCCGCGGCTGACGGTCATCCGCAGCTCGGCTACGTGCACAAGAACGGCGACCGCCGCTTCGGGGTGTCGGGGCTCCTGGCGAGTGTCTACGCCGGCCGCGGGACGCCGCAGGCGTCGAACCTCTACCGCTCGACGGTGACCGAGCACGTACGCGACGTGCGCGTGGGCGATGAGCTCGGCGTCCGGTGGGACGGCGACCACTGGTGGGCGTCGTCACCTGCGGGCAGGGTGGGTCGACTCACCTGGTCGAAGAACCTTCGCGCGGAGACCGCGTACGTCGCCGGCGGCCCGAGCCCGTTCGACTTCGACGACGGGACGCTGCACGTGCAGAGCATCACCGTCGACGCTTCGGGCGAGGTCGTCAACTGCGGCGGCTACGTCGCGCCCGATGACTACGAGCCGTCGGACTGGCCGATGACGCCGGTGCCGGATCCGGCAGAGCGCGAGCTGACCGTGACGGTGAGATTCCCAGTACCGGCGCCGGGGGAGTCAGCCGTGCCCGAAGCGAGCTCCGAAACCAAGGCGCAACCCGGCTGGCTTCGACGGCTGCTCGGGCGCAGCTGAAGACGGGCGCCGGGCGCACGGCTACCAAAACTGAGGTTCGCTCTGTAGCGTGGGCGCACCGCGTTATCCGGATCAGGGGTCGCGCGGCCGCAGCGTCGATGGCGATGCGCGGACGGACGCTGCGGGGCGCATTCGGGCACGCCTCGCAGCGTCTACCCTGACGCTTCGGCGCCGAAGGTAGAGCGGGCGTCAGGCCGCGCGGAGCCTCGTGATCCGCTCGCGGATGCGGGCGTCGAGGTCCTCGAACTCGTCGAGCACGTCCATCGCAGCGTACGCGCGGCCGCGGACCCGCTCGGTGACGGCCTCGACGACGCGCGCCTCCTCGAGGGCCTGCACGCCGCGGTAGACGCTCCGCTCGGGAACATCGCCGAGCTCGTCGACGAGCTGCTCGACGGTGAACACCGGCAACGACAGCAGAACCTGCAGGATTCGCTCGGCGGCGCTGCCAGCGCGCGGCCCCGCCTGCTCGCGCCACGCGGTCTCGTACCGGGAGAACGCTCGCGCTGTGCCGCGGGCCTCTCGCGCAGCCGTCTCGACGCAGAGCGCGAGGTCGGTCACGATCGGCACCGCGTCGCCGATGCGGTAGGCGGTCAGCAGCGAGAAGTAGTGCGGCGTGTCGGCGGAGAGGGCGCTGGCGACCGGCAACACGGTGTGCGGCGTGACGCCCCTCCGGCGAAGGATCGCGCCGATGAGCGCCCGGCCGATGCGGCCGTTGCCGTCGGTGAAGGGGTGGATGCTCTCGAACTGCGCGTGCGCGATCGCAGCCTGGGTGACCGGCTCCACGTCGTCGCGGTTCGAGAACGCGATGAGGTCGTCCAGGAGCGCCGGGACCTCCTCGGGCGGAGGCGGAACGTAGAGCGCGCCGCGCGGCGAATGCTGCGAGCCGCCGATCCAGTTCTGCACGTCACGGACGCGGCCGGCGTAGGGCCGCTCGGACATGTCCGGGTCGGCCTCCATGAGCGCCTGGTGCGCGGCGAGGATCTCGTCGAGCGTGATCGTCGTACGGGATGCGGCGATGAGCTTCGTAATCGCGGTGCCGGCTGCGACCATCGACATCGCCGAGGCGTTCTCCTTCAGGCCGCCGATGGCGCGTGCGAACGCGACCGGCGTCGCCTCGACGTGCTCGATGCGACTCGAGGCGACCGACTCCATGCGGATCAGGAAGCCCGCCAGCGGGCTCAGCACGCCGTCGGCGACGCGCTCGAGGCCTTCAGCCTCGTACCGCGCGCGGGCGAGGTCACGCTCGGCGATGACGGGCACGTCGAGGTCGGCGATCCGCGGTGGGATCGAGACAGTGACCTCGGAGAGTGTCCGGTCCTCGCGGGTCCCGCGGCGGCTCGTGCTCGCCCAGGGGAGCACGCGCTGGGCGTGTGCTGGCCAGCTCGTCATCGCGGCTCCTTTCTGGCGATAGCCATGTCGATAATGTCAGTTATTCGGAAAAAGTGACAATACCGGCGAGGTTGCTGCCACGGCGCACCTACGGACCGCGCGGCTCAGCTCAGGCCGGCGGGAAGTGCGCGGCGATCGCAGCAGCGACCGCGGCCACGTCGACCGTTCCCTCGAGCGCGGCGAGCTGCTTCGCGAGCCGCTTCGGCCAGCACACGTCGACACCGCGCACCGTGAACGAGCCGCCGAAGAGCGGCCAGTCGGCGTCGACGAAGCAGAGCGCGCCGCGCACGGAGGCCGGAGCGACGACGTCCTGCACGAGCGACACCTGGTGGAGCACGCTGTCGACGAGCTTCGTGCGGTCGCCGCCGACGATGAGCTTCTCGGTGCGGGGACGGAACAGCCCGCCCTCAACCTGCAGGCGGGGCCGCTTGTTCCGGTAGCGCTTCGCGTCGATGACCCAGACCCCGGCGCGGGTGATGACGATGTGGTCGATGTTCGCGCGAGACCGGGGGATACGCCGGTCGTGGAGCACGACGACGTGCTCGTTGGCGATCGAATCGAGGGCTCGGGCAACTTCGGCCTCGCCAGCGGCGCCGGACTTCCACGCCGCGGTACTCTGGCGCTCGCCCGAGAGCGCGACGGCGATCGCGCCGATGCGGCCGTCACCCCAGGTCTCGCGGACCTTCGCCTCGTCGCGCGCCCGCCGGCGGTCGTACTCGCGCTTCGCAGATGCGCCGGCGCCGGTGGTGTCATTCGACCGCATGGCGTCCATCCAGTCAGTCCAACAGTGCGTATCGCGAGCCCCAGTGCGAGGCGCGGGCGCGCCGACTTCAGGGAAGCGGCGGCGGGGGTACTCACAGAGCCCGGGGGGAGCAGCCACCGTCGCTGCCACGCCCGGTGTAAGCGAGCTCCTGGTCCAGGATCAGGGCTCACCACCTGACCGATCCGGAAGGGATGCGGGCGGCGATGCGGGTACCCCTTCCGGGCATCTCTGATCATCTGGTCAGCTGTCGGCCTGGTCGACGAACGTCCTCGCCTTCGCGAGCGTCGCGACGAAGTGCTCCTTCACGCCGGCCTGCGCGAACGACTGATGTGTGCGCAGCACTCAAAGGCGCGTCGATCGTGTCCAATCTTGCCCTGTTGACAGAGCGGTAGGCGTGTAGCGCAGCTCTCACCGTCGTACCGACCGGGACGTCTGCTGTCAGGGCACGGCTACTCGCTGAACACGCACCCAGGCGAGCGCACCCAGCGTGGCGGTATGACGGTTCGCCAGCAGACCGTTGCCATTAACGACGATCTCGAGTGGGTCCGCGAAGGGATCGACGGGTTGCCCGTACTCGACGATGAGGAGGTGAAGCGGACCGCACGAGCCCGTCGCCCATCTTGTTGAGTCGCCTCTGTTCTCCGCGGGCTATGAGACATGCTCTAGATTTGCAACATGGCAACTCCGATTCAGCGATACCGAGAGCACAAGGTTTGGGAGGTCTTGCGTCTCAAGCATGATGCGCTTGTGACCAACCGGTACGGCAGTAAGGATCTGGAGGATTTTCGCGCTGATCTGGCTGCAGCGTTGGAGACAGCGCTTCAGTCGGAGAAGAACCCGCACCGAGTGGTCTACGACGACCTACTCCTGAGCACTCTGAGCAGCGTCAACGTGGATGAGTCGTCGATGCGTCAGCTCCAGAACTACAACAGTTCCGTGCTGCGCGAGCTGTACGCAGACATCCGGGCCCTGCCTGGCCCCGCCCCACGGAACTTGGCACAGACCTATGCCGCGTCGGTGCAGGAACTCCTCGACGCTCGTCACGAGGAGCTACAAATCCTTCGCGAGCGTGCGACCGAATTGCGCGCCAGCTTGGAGTCCGCAACGCGCGAGAGCGAGCAACTACGCACGCGCCTCGATGGAGCAGAGCAGCAGAGCCGCGATATACGAGATCAGGTGAGTCAGGTTGCGAGCGACGCCAAGACCGTAATCGCTGGTGAATGGCAACGGATTCTCAAACAGCAGTCGGACGCGATGACCGAGGAACAAACGACGATGCGTGAGCGATCCGAGATCGAGGTGCATCTCCTTGCGTCTGCTGCGCAGGTCGGCCGGCGGCTCCTGGAAAAGGCGGCGGCTCAATATACTGCGCTGGAGTGGACGCAGCGCGCTGCGCGCGAGCGCCGGTCAGGGCTCCGACTGCGAGGTTCGGCGATTGCTACGTTTGTTCTGGCAGGCGTGCTGGCAGGGTTCATCCTGACCGTCGCGCTGCGAGACGGCTTCGAACTCACGGTAGGTGATGGGATCCTCCGGGCCAGCCTCGTCCTGTCGATCGGTGCGATCGGTACCTATCTCGCAGCAGAAGGGCGCCGCCACTTTAGGGAAGCTGACGCAGCCGAAGAGGTATCGACCGCGCTCGTCGAGATCGAGCCCTTCTTCGCGGATGCGAGTACAGATGACCGCGCCGCCGCGCGACGCGAGGTCGGTGACACTGTGTTTGTACGAAACGTGCTTTCACGCTTCCGCAGCCGCGACGCGAGCCGGAATGCTTCTAATGCGGAGGTAACCGACGTGGTCGATCAGCTCACCAAGAGCGCAGACTTGTTTAAAAAGACGTCTGAATAGCGGCTGCGTCAAGGTCACGGTGCCAGTCCGTACCCACACTCGATGCTTGAATCCGTTGATTCAGGCGCTCGGCAAGCCTCTACCGCCTATTCGTCGCCTTCAACGGTGTACCGACCGCCGCATTGTTCGCGGCCCACGCGCAACCTCATGATTGCAGCGCATCTCGCCCGTGCTCGATGTGCTCAAGCATCTCCCAGCTGCCGAGCGCGTAGGAGTCGCCGTCTGAGGCGGCGCATGCGCCGCGCGATGCTCGAGCTCCGGTCGGTCGACGCGAGTTCATTGCTCGTACTCGGGCTGATCGTAGAAGACGTTGGGTTCGGTAGAAGCGTTGCCGCGTTACCAGTAGTCGAGAACAGTCGACTGCCGCCCCTCGAGGCGGGGCGCTCCGAGGACGTTCGGCTCACCGGACGATTTGTCCGTCGTCAATCCTTCTCTGTATTACACGCCGATCGATCCGATGCGGCTCATCTTCATATCCCTTGGGCGCGCTGTCGCCTAACCGCTCCGATGTATTGCGAATATGTGGAAGCGGAGTCGATGCGATGCGCTTCGATCGTGGCGGGGGAGTAGCCCAGTGCCTCAGCGATGATCGGTACTGGTCCGAGCTTGCTCAGCTCGTTTAGCGTGCCTAGGCGAGCCGCGCGAGCACTGAAGACGTCGCGCAGGTGGCTAGCGATGTGGCTGGGGTCGATCGGTCGTCCTGGTGCCTGTCCAACGAAGACCCAGTCGCTGCTCGGGTGTGACGCGGTTCGAAGGTTGACGGGTTCCGCGAGCAGCTGCCGCCAAGGCGCGTCCAGTGGTGGAGGCAGTTCGACGTTGATAGAACCGAGTCGAACACGGACAGCGTCTTCGCTGATCTCAAGGTCACGCCACCGTAGTTGGAGGCTCTTGCGGAGCTGCTGGCCAAACACGAGCACCAAGATTCCGATTGCCCGGTCTCGCGGAGACAATTCGTCTGTATGGACGATGCGCTCCGTTGCGCGGGCCTGGTCAGTCGAGCTCATGCGCGAGGCGGTCCCGCGGCGGTGCCGGGGAACCAACAAATCCCGATTGATCAATCGGGCGCTCTGCGCCCAGGGGATCAGCCGGTCGATGAACTGCCGCGTGGAGGGTCCGCTGGCGAGCCAGCGGTCGATATCGCCCTGCGTTATGTCGACGAACGAGACGTGGCGTTCGGTGAGCCAATTGAGGAATTCGATGCCGACGGTGATCGTCTGCTTGGCGCGCAAGAAGGCGCCTTGAGGAACTTCGTCCATCGCGCTGAACTTTCGAAGGAAGCTCCATCGGATCCATCGGTCAATCAGACGACGATGCTCGTCGGCGGCGACGCGGTCGGGGATCTGGACGAGCCACTCGGTGAAGGCTGCGAGGTAGTGGTCGCGCCGGGGGAGCACACCGTGTTCGACGAGGAGGCCACGGACGAACTCCCTCGTTCTGGATCTCGGCAGCTCGTCGATTGCCTCATGTGTGATGGTTCCGGTCGCAGCGATTTCGCGGAGCGTGGCCTGTACGTGGTCCTGTCTTATCCAGGTCAAACCGGAGTTCGCGCGCTGCATTCGCTTGAGAGCCTCTGCCAAGGGCCTGAGCTGGGCGGGGACGTTGCCGTGCGGCGCAGTCAATGCGGCATCGACGTAGTCGGAAAGTGCGCATGACCAGCACCGGCCCTGGGAATAGAGCTCGTCCTCGGCGCCGCAGCGCACGCAGTCGATATTGATACGGATGCCTGAGCAGGTGCGGCAGGTCGGGCCGCCCTTGGAGGTTCCAGGTAGGACACCGACATGTCCACAGACGGTGCAGGTTCCCGACGTTCGGATCGCCTTTCGATAGCAGTTCTGGCAGATCAGCCCGTCGGGCCAACGTGCGGCTGCGGGCCGGTGTTCGCGGCAGCGGCCGCAGGCCTCGTGAGCATTCGCGTCCTCTGGCGCTTTCGGCCTAACCATGATCGTCGGCGAGGCGGATCCGATGGGCCACGGGGGCGCCGTTTATGTTGGGTGGTGCATCGCCCGGCTTGGGGGCGTTGACGCGGCCGGCTGCTCGCATCTCAACGAAGGGCTCGAAGAGGTCGTTGGGGGTGCAGTCGAGTATGTCGCAAAGCGCAGCGAAGGTTCGAGCGGGGATGCGTTCTGGGGTGCCGGTGACGAGACGATAGACCTGGCTCTCCGAGAGGTCGATGCCGCGAGCTCGCAACAGCGGGACGAGTTCAGTGCTCTTCCAGAGATTGTGTTGCGCCATCAGGGTGCGAAGGTTCCAGCGGTAGCCGATTCGACGCTGCTCACTCATCTGGGTGTTCCTCTCGCTGAGCGATCCGGGCCGAAACCATCTGTTGCAGGATCTTCTGCTTGAAGTCGGATCCAACTGAAGTGTAGAGACTTGTCGTTGAGGCGTGGCGGTGCCCGACCTGCGTTTGAACGAACGTTGCGTCGTAGCCGGCTTCTAGCAGATGCGTGACGTAGGAGTGTCGAAGACAGTGCAGGTTCAGGCCCTCGTCATAGCCGACGGCGCGACGAAGGGCCACGAAGGCGTCACCGACCGTGCTGACGGCGACTCGGCCGCGCTCGCTTGGCCAGAGCGCGGAGGACCGGTCTGCGGTCTTGAACCGGTCGCGGTGTCCGGGGGAGAGCCAGTTCCTGAGGAGCGGGACCACCCACTCGAACTCAGGAACGGTCAACACGGTCCGGCGCCGTGGCCCAGATCCCTTCGTGCCCTTGCCCCAGCGGACCGTCAGCGCGCCGAACAGGCCGTAGTCCGGAACATGAGGGTTGGGTCCGAAATCCTCGATCTCCAGCATCGCGAGTTCGCGACGTCGGAGCCCAAACGCGTAACCGACCTTGAACGCCGTCGAATTTCGCATCAGAGCGGGCCACTGCTTGAGACGCTTCTTGTAGGCGAAGTCAACCTGATCGTCGATGTGGTCGAACAGGGCTTGCAGTTCTGAGATCGTGAACGCACGTCGCCGCGGATCCCGAGCGTCGTCCGCCGTGTGCTGCGGGGAGTTCCATTCAAAGACGATCTGCGCCGGAACATCGCCGAACATCGACTCGCAGTAGTCCACCCAGCCGTAGGCAGTATTCGCGACGTACCCACAGAACGCCGCGATCGCGTTGCTGTACGCCCGCAGTGTCGTCAGGGCGTACGCGTGCTCTCCCAGGCGATGTTCCGCGAGGAACTCGTCGAGGTCTGCCGGTCGCCACGACCACGGAAAAGTGCCGGCGTAGCTCTGGAACCTTCGGATGAGACTGAGTCTTGGCTCGATCGTCGAAGTCTGCAGACCTCGCGCCAGCATCTGGCTTGTCCACCCGTCGATCATCGCTTCGAACACGCGCTCGTCAGCGCGGAAAAGGTGTGCGGAGCGATCCCGTAGATGCCTCGGTACTGCGCCCGGAACCTCACTCACCATGCCGCCCTCGATCCGTGGAATCCTGCGTTAGATGCAGGAAACCTACGCCCATGCAGATCGGAAGCACAAGGGTGAACCTTCGGTGAGAGAGGGTCGTCCTCGCAACCGCGGTCCTGATCGGGCGTTTAGTAGCTGTGCTGCCCTTGCCGGAGTACTTGCATCTGATGCAACTCACGATGTTTGAGCGCCGATAATGCATATTATGTCAACTTGGGTGACTCGAGACGGTCGGACTCCCACCTGTGCGGCCCCCCTTGATCGCCCCGCCCTGCGTCAGGGCGCGGGTCTCGGCGTGACCAGCGGGCAGTCGTCGACCTGCGCCGCGACGAACACGAGCACCAGTTCCTCGTCGGACACGTTCGTTGCCTCGTGGTCGACGAAGGGTGCCTCGACGAGCATCTGACCGGCTTCGTGGTACTGCACGACGTCGGCCGTCCGGTGTCGCAGTCGCCCCCGGGCGACGATGCCCGTCTGCCAGGCGTCGTGCCGGTGCCACCCCGTCGACGCCCCCGGTGGGATCCGCGCCACGAACGAGCGGACGACTCCGTCCGCCCGGTCGACGCCCGGTGGCACCGTCAGCCGACAGTCGTCGATCACTGCGAGCTCCGCGAGCTCGACGCCAGCTCCGCTTCCCCACGTCATCTCCGCAGTATGTCAGATGACACACCGGCTGTCCGCAGGTCGCAGATGACCGGGACGGCGGCGTCTCAGAACACCGCGACGGTCATCCCCGACCCGGTCGCCGGCCGGTCCATCGCCTCGAGCGCATCGGGCAGGTCGCCGAACCCGATCGTCCGTCCGATCGACTCGGCGGGACGGAGCCGACCGGCGACCACGTCGTCGAGCATCGCGGCGTACTCCCCCACTGCGATCCCGTGACTCCCGAGCAGCTCGAGCTCGTCGGCGATGACCCTGCCCATCGGGATGACCGGCACGGCCTCGTCGTCGAGCAACAGGCCGACCTGCACGTGCCGACCGCGCGGACGGAGCGAGCCCACCGCGGCGAGCGAGGTCGCCCGGCTGCCGTAGGCGTCCACCGACACGTGCGCGCCCCCTCCGGTCACACCGTGCACCGTCGCCGCCACGTCCTCGCCCATCGGCAGCGTGGTCGCGCCGAGTGCCGCCGCCCGCTCGAGCGCTGCCGGCGAGACGTCGACGGCGACCACGCGTGCGCCCGCTGCCACGGCGACCAGCACGGTGGACAGTCCGACACCGCCGCAGCCGAAGACGGCGACCCACTCCCCTGCGGCGACCCGACCCCGTGCGTGCAGCGCGTGGTACGCGGTGCCGAACCGGCAGCCGAGCCCCGCCGCCTCGGCGAAGCCGACCTCGTCGGGCAGCGCCACGAGGTTCACGTCGGCGTGCGGCACCACCACCGCCTCGGCGTACGAGCCCGGCAGCGTGAACCCGGGCTGCTGCTGCCGGGTGCACACCTGCGTGGCCCCGTCGCGGCACTGCTCGCACGTACCGCAGGCGAAGACGAACGGCGCGGTCACCCGGTCGCCGACGGCGAAGCCGGTGACGTCGTCGCCGACGGCCGACACGGTCCCCGAGAACTCGTGGCCCGGCACGTGCGGCAACGACACCGAGTCGTCGTGGCCCTTCCACGCGTGCCAGTCGCTCCGGCACACCCCGGTCGCACGGACGGTGACGACGACGCCGTCGACGGGTGCCTCCGGCGTCGGGAGCTCGACGATGACGGGCATGGAACCGAAGCGGTCGTACCGGACTGCGCGCATGCCGTCATCCTGGCAGACCGACCGACGGCAGGCGCGTGGCGGACCCGCCACGTGCCTCCCGTCCGCCGCCCGGTCAGTACTCGATGCGGCCGGTCCGGTCGTGGAACTCCCCCGTCGGTCCGTCCGGGCCGACCTGCGCGAGCGCCACCGTCGCGTCCGTGCCCTCCGTGACGGTCTGGTGCCCGCCGAAGCCGTTGAACGCGGTCGCGGTGTAGCCGGGGTCGGTCGCGTTCACGCGGAACCCGGGCAGGTTCTTCGCGTACTGCACCGTCGCGGCGATGAGCGCCGCCTTCGACGCCGCGTACGGCACGGCGGGGACCGGGTGCTCGTCGCGACCGGGCGTGATGAGCCAGCGCGCGAAGCCGACGCCGGACGCGACGTTGACGATCACCGGGTTCGACGAGCGACGCAGCAGCGGCAGGGCCGCCTGCGTCACCCGGACGACCCCGACGACGTTCGTGTCGAGCACGTCGGCCATCGCGTCCGCGTCGAGGTCGTCGACGCCGAACGCGGTCCCGAGCACCCCCGCGTTGTTCACGAGCACGTCGAGTTCCGGCAGTGACGCGAGCGCGGCGTCGACGCTCGCCTGCTCGGTGACGTCGAGCGCCACGACGTGCGCGCCGAGGGCGCGCGCCTCGTCCCCGGAGGCGGGGTCACGCATGCCGGCGTACACGGTGTGCCCGGCCTCGACGAGTCGGCGTGCGGTCTCGAGGCCGAGCGAACGGTTGGCCCCGGTGATGAGTGTGGTGGTCATGCCGTCCACGATGCCCGCGTCGCCGTCGGGTTCCCAGGCACCGGTCGACGGTGGGACCGGCAGTACCAGGACCGCCTGCCCGAACCGGGTGATGATGGTCGCATGAGCGAGTTCGCGGAGGTGTTGCGCGCCTGGCGTGACCGGGTGCGTCCGGCCGAGGTCGGACTGCCGGCGGGGCCGGGCCGGCGCACCGCCGGGCTCCGACGCGAGGAGCTGGCGACCCTGGCCGGGGTCAGCGTCGACTACGTGGTGCGCCTGGAGCAGGGCAGGGCGACGAACCCCTCACCGCAGCTGCTCGGCGCACTCGCGACCGCGCTCCGGCTCACCGAGGCCGAACGCGACCACCTGTTCCGGGTCGCGGGCGCCGCGGTGCCCTCGCGGGGCGAGGTCCCCCGCCACGTCCCGCCCGGCGTGCACCGCATGCTCGACCGGCTCGGGGACGTCCCGCTGGCCGTGTTCACGGCGGCGCACGACATCGTGCTGTGGAACGACCTCTGGGCCACGGTCTCCGGCGACCCCGGGCGCTGGACGGGCCTCGAGGCGAACCTCGTGTGGCGGCACTTCACGCAGGGGCACGACGGCGTCGAGTGGGACGACACCCACCAGGAGGACTTCTCGAGCGACCTGGTCGCCGACCTCCGCTCCGCCCTGGGCCGGTACCCGGCGGATCGGCGTCTCGCGGAGCTGGTGGCACGGCTGCGCCGTGCGTCCCCGGAGTTCGAGCGGCGCTGGCACGGCGGGCGCATCGCCGAGCACCGGACCAGTCGCAAGGTCGTGCACACCCCGGTCGGCCCGGTGGAGATCGACTGCGACGTGCTCAGCGTGCCGGGCAGCGACCTGCGGATCGTGGTCTACACGGCGGTGCCCGGCAGCGAGGACGCCGCGAAGCTGGACCTGCTCCGGGTCACGGGGCTGCAGGAGTTCGTGACACCCGGACGCTGAGCACCTCCGCCGCGCCCGCCCCCTCGGCGCGCGCGGCGGCGCTCGTCACTCGCCGAAGCCGGAGCGGACGAGCGCGACGAGGGTGTCGACGGCGTCCCGTGCGTCGGGTCCGTCCGCCTCGATCGTCACGCTCGCGCCCTTCGGCAGGGCGAGCGCCATGATCGCGAGGAGGCTCTTCGCGTCGACGCCGTTGACGCGGACGCGCGACTCGTGCTTCGCGGCGGCCTTCACGAACTCGGCCGCGGGCCGGGCGTGCAGGCCGCTCTCGTTGACCAGTTCGACGGTCTCGGTGACCGCCCCGTCGGTCGGATCCGCGTCGTCGGCGGGCGCCGTGCCTCCCGGCTGGTCCCCCGTCGGGTCGGAGGCGCTCTCGTCGTCGTCCGCGGACCGTGCGGCCGATGACGCAGCGGCCAGGACGGCGTCGACGTCGCCGCCGGTCTGCGCGGCGACCGCCGCGGCCACCGTGCCCTCGACCAGCGGGGCCTGCGAGACGTGCACCCGGTCGCGGTCGGCCTCGTCGAGGAAGTCCAGTGCGGTGTCGGTGGTCAGGTAGGCGGAGCCGAGGTCGCAGAGCACGACGACGGCGTCCGCCGGCGCGAGCTCCTGGATGCCGTCGGCGATCGCCTCGAAGGACGTCCCGATGCCGCCGTCGTCCGTGCCGCCGGCGGCCACCATCGGGACGTCCGCGGCCATCTGGCGGGCGAGCTCGACGGTGCCGGTCGCGATCGCCGCGCTGTGCGAGACGACCAGGATCCCGACGGTCACGCGGCGTCCACCGCTGCGCGCAGGATGTACGCCGTCGACTGCGCCCCGGGGTCGCGGTGTCCGATCGCCCGCTCCCCGAGGTAGCTGGCGCGGCCCTTGCGGGCGACGAGGGGGTCGGTCGACTCGGCGCCGGTCACGGCGGCGTCGGCGGCGGCCTCGAGCACGCGCTCCGGCCCGTCGCCGGCCGCCGCAGCGGCGGTCGCGGCGTCGACGGCCGCGGACCACGCGTCGACCATCGTCTTGTCGCCGACCTCGGCCTTGCCACGGGAGACGACACCGTCGCGTGCGGCGGTGAGCACGGCCACGACCGTGTCGGCGTCGAGCTCGGTCGCGTCGCCGGCCGCCTGGGCGGCCTTCAGGTAGGCGGTCCCGAAGAGCGGACCGGCGGCACCGCCCACCGTCGAGATGAGCTTCGTCGCGACGGCCTTGAAGACCGCTCCGGGGGTGTCGAAGGAGCCGCCGTCGACGGTCTCGAGCACGGCGCGGAACCCCCGGTCGAGGTTCTCTCCGTGGTCGCCGTCGCCGATCTCACGGTCGAGCGTGACGAGCTCGGCGCGGTGGTCGTCGATCGTCGCGGCGGTGCGGCGCACCCAGTCGATGGCCCATGCGGTGTCGAGCGCCAATTCGTGTTCCTTCCTGGATGGTGGACGGTGGTCAGCGACCCCAGCGCAGCGCCGGGGTCTCCACCGGGGCGTCCCAGAGTGCCGTGAGCTCCTCGTCGAGCACCGTGACGGTGATCGAGAAGCCCGGCATCTCGAGGGACGTGACGTAGTCGCCGACCACGCTACGCGCGACGTGGTGGCCACGGTCCGTGAGGACCTCGGCGGCGCGCCGGTAGACGATGTAGAGCTCGGACAGCGGGGTCCCGCCCATCCCGTTCACGAGGAGCAGCAGCTGCGAGCCCGCAGGCGCGTCGAGGTCGGCGAGCACCGGTTCGAGCACGCGGTCGACGAGTTGGTCGGCCGGAGCCATCGGGATGCGCTCGCGGCCGGGCTCGCCGTGGATGCCGATCCCGAGCTCGACCTCGTCGTCGGCGAGCGTGAAGGACGGCTCCCCCGCGTGCGGGACGGTGCCGGAGCCCAGGGCCAGGCCCATCGACCGGGTGACCTCGTTGACGCGGCGGGCGACCGCCGCGACGGCGTCGAGGTCGTCGCCGCGCTCGGCTGCGGCGCCGGCGCACTTCTCGACCACGACGGTGCCGGCCACGCCGCGGCGTCCTGCCGTGTAGAGCGAGTCCTGCACGGCGACGTCGTCGTCGACGACGACGGACTCGACGCGGATGTCCTCCAGCTCGGCCAGCTCCGCCGCGGTCTCGAAGTTGAGGACGTCGCCGGTGTAGTTCTTCACGATGTGGAGCACGCCCGCTCCCCCGTCCACCGCCTTCGTCGCGGCGACGATGGGGTCCGGGGTCGGACTGGTGAAGACCGGCCCCGGCACGGCTGCGTCGAGCATGCCGTGGCCGATGAACCCGGCGTGGAGCGGCTCGTGCCCGCTGCCGCCGCCGCTCACGATGCCGACCTTGCCGCGGACGGGGGCGTCGGCGCGGTGCAGGTGGATCGGGTCCTCGACCAGGACGACGTGCCCCTCGTGCGCCCGGGCGAACCCACGGACGGTCTCGGTCACGACGTCGTGCGGATCGTTGATGAGCTTCTTCATGACGGACCTCCACGAGGACGGGGGTCGACCGCGGGCGGATCCACACCGCCGTCGTCGACCGGAGTGCGTTCACCCTACAGCGACCGCCCGTTCGCCTCGGGTGCACGTTCGTGCAGGGCCATGCTCCCGCGGCCCCGGTGCGGGATGCCGGACCGCACACCGCTCGTGCACGTTCGTGCAGTTTCGCGGACTCGACTCGTTGCGTGATCGCGTCGCGACGATTCGCCTCACTATGCTCGGCCCCAATCACTCGACGGGGAGTGCCGGACGCAGCAGCCACCGGACCCCCACCACTCGCACTGGAGGTCACCGATGGACGGCATCGGCGTCAATTTCATGTCAGAGCTCGTCGGTACGGCGTTGCTCATCATCCTCGGTGGCGGTGTCGTCGCCGCCGTCTCGCTGACGAAGTCCAAGGGCTTCGGCGCCGGCTTCCTCATGGTCACGATCGGTTGGGGCTTCGCGGTCTTCGCCGGCGTCACCGTGTCGTACAGCTCCGGTGGTCAGCTCAACCCCGCCGTGAGCCTCGGCCTCGCCCTGCTGGGCAAGATCACCGTCGGCGAGATGTTCCTCTACTGGATCGCCCAGCTCATCGGCGCGATCATCGGTGCCGTCATCGTCTGGCTGGCGTACAAGCAGCACTTCGACGAGGAGCCCGACGCGGCCGCCAAGCTCGGTGTCTTCTCGACCGGCCCGGCCATCCGCAGCTACGGCTGGAACGTCGTCACCGAGGTCATCGGCACCTTCGTGCTCGTGTTCGTCGTGCTCGCCTTCACCAACGGCAAGACCCCGGCCGAGCTCGGTGCCGTCCCCGTCGCCTTCCTCGTGATCGCGATCGGTGTCTCGCTCGGTGGCCCCACCGGCTACGCCATCAACCCGGCCCGTGACCTCGGCCCGCGCATCGCCCACGCGATCCTCCCGATCAAGGGCAAGGGTTCGAGCGACTGGTCCTACGCCTGGGTCCCGGTCGTCGGCCCGCTCGTCGGTGGCGCCCTCGCCGCCGGTGCCTCGACCTTCCTGCTCCCCGTCGTCTCCTGACGACCACCCGTCCACCACACCGAACGCAACCCAAGGAGAACCCATGGCCGACTACATCGTCGCCATCGACCAGGGCACGACCTCGACGCGCGCCATCGTCTTCGACCACTCCGGCTCGATCAAGTCGGTCGGCCAGAAGGAGCACGAGCAGATCTTCCCGCGTGCCGGTTGGGTCGAGCACGACCCGGCGGAGATCTGGGACAACGTCCGCGAGGTCATCGGCCAGGCCCTGTCCCGCGCCGACATCACCCGCCACGACGTCGCGGCGGTCGGCATCACCAACCAGCGCGAGACCGCCGTGGTCTGGGACAAGAACACCGGCAAGGCCGTCTACAACGCCATCGTCTGGCAGGACACCCGCACGCAGTCGATCGTCGACGAGCTCGCCGACGGTGACACCGACCGCTACAAGGCGATCGTCGGCCTGCCCCTCGCCACGTACTTCGCCGGTACCAAGATCGCCTGGATCCTCGACAACGTCGAGGGTGCGCGCGAGAAGGCCGAGGCGGGCGACCTGCTCTTCGGCACCACCGACACCTGGGTCCTCTGGAACCTGACGGGTGGCACCGACGGCGGCGTCCACAAGACCGACGTCACGAACGCGTCCCGCACGCTGTTCATGGACCTCGAGACGCTCCAGTGGCGCGACGACATCCTGGCCGACTTCGGGGTGCCGAAGTCGATGCTCCCGGAGATCGTCAGCTCCTCCGAGGTCTACGGCCACGTCGAGTCCTCCAGCCTGCTCCGCGAGGTCCCGATCGCCGGCATCCTCGGCGACCAGCAGGCCGCGACCTTCGGTCAGGCCGCGTTCGACCAGGGCGAGTCGAAGAACACCTACGGCACCGGCAACTTCCTCATCTTCAACACGGGCACGGAGATCGTCCGCTCGGAGAACGGGCTGCTCACCACGGTCGGCTACAAGCTCGGCGACCAGGAGACGCACTACGCCCTCGAGGGTTCGATCGCCGTCACGGGCTCGCTCATCCAGTGGCTCCGCGACAACCTCGGCATCATCGGCAGCGCCCCGGAGGTCGAGGCCCTCGCCAAGACCGTCGAGGACAACGGTGGCGTGTACTTCGTCCCGGCGTTCTCGGGCCTGTTCGCGCCGTACTGGCGACCGGATGCCCGCGGTGCCCTGGTCGGCCTGACCCGCTACGTCAACAAGGGGCACATCGCCCGTGCCGCCCTCGAGGCGACGGCGCTGCAGACCCGCGAGGTCCTCGACGCCGTGAACGCGGACTCCGGCGTGGACCTGACCGAGCTCAAGGTCGACGGTGGCATGACGGCCAACGACGCGCTCATGCAGTTCCAGGCGGACATCCTCAACGTGCCGGTCGTCCGTCCGGTCGTCGCGGAGACCACCGCCCTCGGTGCCGCGTACGCCGCCGGTCTGGCCGTCGGGTTCTGGGCGAACCTCGACGAGCTCCGCGCCAACTGGCAGGAGGACCGGCGCTGGGAGCCGCAGCTCGACGACGCCGAGCGCGACCGCCAGCTCCGCCTGTGGAAGAAGGCCGTCACGAAGACCTTCGACTGGGTCGACGAGGACGTGCGCTGACGCGCTGACGAGGTGACCGCCTGGAGGCGCGGTGTCGGTCCGACGGGCCGGCACCGCGCCTCCAGGCCGTTGCGGTGGTGCGTCCGGCGCGGGACCCCCGTGTCCGTCTGCTCGCCACGGGACGCCGCCCGCACGACGAGACGCCCCCGGATCCGGGGGCGTCTCGTCTTCTCCGGTGCGGCTCGCGCCGACGCCGGCGTCCCGCGCGGGGCTGCTCAGGCCGCCGGCGCGGCGCCGACCCAGTCGGCGAGCTTCCGCGCGGCGGCGCCGGAGTCGACGGCCTCGGCTGCGACGGCGAGCTGCTCGCGGAAGCGCTGCAGGATCGGTCGGTCCGCCTGCTCGGGGTCCTCGGCGAGGCGGAAGGACACCAGGCCGGCGGCGGCGTTGAGCAGCACGATGTCGCGGACCGGACCGGTCTCACCCGCCAGCACGCGGTGCACGACGGCGGCGTTGTGCTCCGGGTCGCCGCCGAGCAGGTCCTCGGTGCGCGCGCGGGCGATCCCGAGGTCGCGCGGGTCGAGGTCGTGCTCGGTGACGCGGCCGCCCGTGACCTCCCAGATGTGGGAGTGGCCCGTCGTGGTCAGCTCGTCGAGGCCGTCGTCGCCGCGGAACACGAGCGCCGTGGCGCCGCGGGTCTGGAAGACACCCGTGATGATCGGGACGAGCTCGAGCTGTGCGACGCCCACGGCGTTCGCCTCGCACCGTGCCGGGTTCACCAGCGGGCCGAGGAAGTTGAAGACCGTCGGCACCCCGATCTCACGCCGGACCGGTGCCGCGTGCGCGAAGCCGGGGTGGAACGCGCTCGCGAACGCGAACGTCAGACCGACACGCCGGAAGGTGTCCGCGACACGCGCGGCGTCCATCGTGAGGTCGAGTCCGAGCGCGGCGAGCACGTCGCTCGAGCCGGACTTCGACGAGCTCGCGCGGTTGCCGTGCTTGACGACCGGCACGCCCGCGGCCGCGATGACGATCGCGGCCATCGTCGAGACGTTGACGGTACCGACGACGTCGCCGCCGGTGCCCACGATGTCGAGCGCCATCGGGTCGACGTCCAGCGGGACGGCGGCGTCGAGGATGGCGTCGCGGAAGCCCACGACCTCGTCGACGGTCTCCCCCTTGGCCCGGAGCGCGACCGCGAAGGCCGCGATCTGTGCGGCGGTCGCACGTCCCTGGACGATCTCCTCCATGGCCCACGTGGACTGCCTGATCGAGAGGTCCTCGTGCGCCATGAGCGCGCTGATCACTGCAGGCCAGGAGAGTGCGTGGGACATGGCTCGATCGTACTGAGTTCGAACGACCCGCCAGTGTCCTGCGAAAACACTGTCAGTGGTTTCGGCCATAATGGAGGACGTGACTAGCACCCCTCTCTCCAGATCCGCCAGCGGTCCGGTCCTGAACAGGCCGAACGCCGTTGCCGTGGGGACGATCGTGTGGCTGGGCAGCGAGGTCATGTTCTTCGCCGGCCTGTTCGCGATCTACTTCACCCTGCGCAGCACCTCGCCCGAGCTCTGGGCGACCGAGACCGCCAAGCTCGAGGTGCCGTTCGCCTCGGTGAACACGATCATCCTGGTGCTGTCCAGCTTCGCCTGCCAGTTCGCGGTGTTCGCCGCGGAGCGCTTCCAGGTGCACCGCACGAGCTGGAACCCGAAGGACTGGGGCATGACGGAGTGGTTCTTCGTCACGTACTGCATGGGCGCGATCTTCGTCTGCGGCCAGATCTTCGAGTACGCGAACCTCTGGCACGAGGGCGTGACGCTCTCGTCGAGCGCCTACGGTTCCGCGTTCTACATGACCACCGGCTTCCACGGCCTGCACGTCACGGGTGGTCTCATCGCCTTCCTCCTGACCCTCGGCCGCGGCTTCGCCGCCAAGAACTTCGGGCACAAGGAGGCGACCACCGCGATCGTCGTGTCGTACTACTGGCACTTCGTCGACGTGGTCTGGATCGGCCTCTTCGCTGTCATCTACCTTCTCAAGTAGGAACTGGACACCCCCCACCGCATGTTCACCAGAAGCAAGTCCAAGAAGGGCCGCCGTTCCCCGATGGCGACCGTCTCGCTCATCGTCGTCGGTCTCATGACCACCGGCGGTGCGTACGCGCTGTTCAGCTCGACGGCCAACGCCGACGACAGCACCACCTCCGCGGTGTCCAGCCAGTCCAAGGTCAACGAGGGCGAGAAGCTCTTCGCCTCGAACTGCGCCACCTGCCACGGTCTCGACGCGCAGGGCACCGGCGAGGGTCCGTCCCTCATCGGTGTCGGCGCCGCGTCGGTCGACTTCCAGGTCGGGACCGGTCGCATGCCGATGGCCGCGCAGGGCCCCCAGGCCGAGGAGAAGCCCGCCCAGTTCACGGACGAGCAGATCGACGCCATGGGCGCCTACGTCGCGTCGCTCGGCCCCGGCCCGTCGATCCCCTCCTCCGAGCTCACGAACGGTGGCGGCGACGCTGCCGAGGGTGCCGAGCTCTTCCGCATCAACTGCGCGATGTGCCACAACGTGGCCGGTGCCGGTGGTGCGCTGACCGAGGGCAAGTACGCCCCGAACCTGCAGTCGGTCTCCGGCAAGCACATCTACGAGGCCATGGTCACGGGCCCGCAGAACATGCCGGTCTTCAACGACCTCAACCTGACGCCGGAGCAGAAGGCCGACATCATCACGTACCTCAAGTACGTGCAGGACAACAAGTCGCCGGGCGGGTTCGCCCTCGGCTCCCTCGGCCCGGTGGCAGAGGGTCTGTTCATCTGGATCTTCGGACTCGGCGCGGTCGTCGCGATGACCGTCTGGCTGACCGCGAAGTCCAACTGATCGTCCGTGTCGAACGACACTGAAGGGAACACCATGGCAGAGCACGACGACGAGGCAGTGAACTCGTCCTCGGCTGTCGAGAAGCACGGCGCGACCAGCACGTCGGCCGGGATCGCGGTCGTCCCCGCGGACCCGTTCGAGAACCCGGGTGAGCCGCCGCACCGCGCGCGCCGCACCGATGTCGACCCGAAGAAGCAGCGTCTGGCCGAGCGTCAGGTCGCCACGTTCTTCTACCTGTCCATCGTGGGCAGCGTCCTCGCGATCGCCGCGTACATCGCCTTCCCGATCGACCCCGAGGACTTCGGCACGGTCCGTGCCGGCAACCTCTGGCTCGGTCTGGCGATCGCCCTGGCCCTGCTCGCGCTGGGCCTCGGCGCCGTCTACTGGTCGAAGTCGCTCGTCGTGGACCGCGAGATCACGGAACTGCGTCACAGCACCCGTGGCACCGACGCGACCCGTGCCAAGGCGGTCGAGGCGTTCCAGCTCGCCGACAAGGAGTCCGGGTTCAGCCGTCGCAAGCTGATCCGCAACTCGATGATCGGTGCCCTGGTGGCCTTCCCGCTGCCCGGTGTCGTCCTCGTCCGTGACTTCGCCCCGGCGGAGGACCCGAACGAGCTCCTGCGCCACACCTTCTGGAAGTCCGGCATGCGACTGACGAAGGACCCGACGGGTCTGCCGATCAAGGCGTCGGACGTCACCATCGGTTCGGTCTTCCACGTCATCCCGGACGGCATGCTCGACTCCGAGCACATGCTCGAGGAGAAGGCCAAGGCCTCCGTCCTCCTCATGCGTCTCGACCCGAAGGACCTCAACCCCTCCGCGGGGCACGAGGACTGGGGCTACGACGGCATCGTCGCCTACTCCAAGATCTGCACCCACGTCGGGTGCCCGGTCGCGCTCTACGAGCAGCAGACGCACCACCTGCTGTGCCCGTGCCACCAGTCGACGTTCGACGTCTCGAACAACTGCGAGGTCATCTTCGGCCCGGCTGCACGTCCCCTCCCCCAACTTCCGATCGCGATCGACGACGACGGCTACCTGGTCGCACAGAGCGACTTCCACGAGCCGGTCGGACCGTCCTTCTGGGAGCGTGAACGCTGATGACCAGCACCACCACCACGAGCGCGCCGGCCACGGCCACACGGCCCGAGCCGACGCGCGGGTCCCGACTCATCGGGGCCACCGCCAACTACATCGACGAGCGCACGAGCATCTCGGGCCTGGTGAAGGAGGTCGGGCGCAAGATCTTCCCCGACCACTGGAGCTTCATGCTCGGCGAGGTCGCGCTGTACAGCTTCGTCGTCGTCCTGCTGTCGGGGACCTTCCTGACGTTCTTCTTCCAGGCGTCGATGACCGAGGTCGTCTACAACGGCTCGTACGTCCCGCTCAAGGGCGTCGAGATGTCGACCGCGCTGCAGTCCACGCTGAACATCTCCTTCGACATCCGCGGTGGTCTGTTCGTCCGACAGATCCACCACTGGGCCGCCCTGCTGTTCGTCGCCTCGGTGATGCTGCACATGGCCCGCGTGTTCTTCACCGGTGCATTCCGCAAGCCGCGTGAGCTCAACTGGGTCTTCGGCTTCGTGCTCTGGGTCCTGGCCATGGCCGAGGGCTTCACCGGCTACTCGCTCCCCGACGACCTGCTCTCCGGCAACGGCCTGCGCATCATCGTCGGCATGATCGAGGGCGTCCCGGTGATCGGCGTGTGGATCGCCTACCTGCTGTTCGGTGGCGAGTTCCCGGGCACGGACATCGTCGGCCGCCTCTACACGCTGCACATCCTGCTGCTCCCGGCGATCCTCGTCGCGGTGCTCGGTGTCCACCTCGTGCTCGTCGTCATCAACAAGCACACGCAGTTCGCGGGCCCCGGCAAGACCAACGAGAACGTCGTCGGCGTCCCGATCCTCCCGGCGTTCGCCGCGAAGGCCGGTGGCTTCTTCTTCATCGTCGCGGGCATCCTCGCCCTCATCGCGTCGCTGTTCACGATCAACCCGATCTGGAACTACGGCCCGTACGACCCCTCCCCCGTGTCCGCCGGTACCCAGCCCGACTGGTACATCGGCTTCGCGGACGGTGCGCTCCGTCTGGTGCCGCCGCACTGGGAGGTCGTGTGGTTCGGCTACACGGTGTCGTTCAACATCCTCGTCCCGATCGCCGTCCTCATGGCGCTCATCATCGCGATGTTCGCCTACCCGTTCCTCGAGGCGTGGGTCACGGGCGACAAGCGTGAGCACCACCTGGCCGACCGTCCGCGCAACGCTCCGACCCGTACCGCCTTCGGTGCCGCGGGCATCACGCTCTACGCGTCGCTCTGGGCCGCTGCCTCGTCGGACATCATCGCGACGCACTTCATGGTGTCGATCGAGCACGTGATCCACGTCATCCAGGCCACGACGGTCCTCGGTCCGTTCGTCGCCTTCTGGATCACGAAGCGGGTCTGCCTGGCGCTGCAGAAGAAGGACCGCGAGATCGTCCTGCACGGCTACGAGTCGGGTCGCATCGTCCGGCTCCCGCACGGCGAGTACATCGAGGTGCACGAGCAGCTCGACGAGTACGAGCGCTGGAAGCTCCTGCAGTTCAACGAGTACAAGCCGCTCATGGTCCGTCCGGACGCCAAGGGTCGGATCACCGGTGTGCAGAAGGTCCGTGCGAACCTGTCCCGCTTCTTCTTCGAGGACCGCATCGCGCCGGTCACGAAGGCCGAGCTCGAGGCAGCGCACGCCGCGCACCACGGCCCGGAGCTGGAGGGCGACCACCAGGCCCAGGCTCCCGCGCTCGGCGCAGGCAACCACTAGGTTCCTCGGCAAGAACGAACGAGCCCCTCGACCACACCGTGGTCGGGGGGCTCGTTCGTTCGCCTGTTCTGGTGCAGACTCGCCACTCCCGGTTCACCGTGCATTCAGAGTGGCGTGCTGGACTCGTCATCGACGGTGTGGCAACGTGTTGCACCACGCATCCGCCAACGGAACGAGAGACCGATGGACAGCCGGACGGCCGAACACCCCAGGCCGAACCACTTCCTCCTCCACCTCAGCGACACCCACCTCGTGGCGGGTGACGGCGCGCTCTACGGCGACGTCGACTCCGCAGCACGGCTCTCGGCGATCGTCGCCGACATCGAGGCCTCCGGCACCCACCCGGAGGCCATCGTCGTCACCGGCGACGTCGCCGACAAGGGCGAAGCCGGTGCCTACGTCCGGATCCGCGACATCGTCGAGCCGGCTGCCCGCCGGATCGGCGCGCAGGTCATCTGGGCCATGGGGAACCACGACGAGCGCGGGGCCTTCCGCCAGGAGCTCTTCGGGCTGCAGCCGACCGATCGTCCGGTCGACTTCGTCTACGACGTGAACGGCCTCCGCGTGATCACCCTCGACACGAGCGTGCCGGGGGCACACCACGGCGAGGTCTCCCCCGCGCAGCTCGACTGGCTCGCCGAGGTGCTGTCCGAGGCGGCGCCGCACGGCACGATCCTCGCCATGCACCACCCGCCCGTGCCGAGCGTGCAGGACCTCGCCGTCCTCGTCGAACTGCGCGACCAGGCGGCCCTCGCGGAGGTGGTCGAGGGGTCGGACGTCATCTCGATCATCGCCGGACACCTGCACTACTCGACGAGCGCCGTGTTCGCGGGCGTGCCCGTGTCCGTTGCGAGTGCCACCTGTTACACGCAGGACCTCACGGAGTACCAGGGCGGTACACGGGGGCAGGACGGCGCGCAGTCGTTCAACCTCGTCCACGTGTACGGGAACAACGTCGTGCACTCGGTGGTGCCGATCGGCCACTACTCCACGGTCGGCGAACCGGTGTCGTCGGAGCAGACGGAGGCGCGTCTCGCGGCGGCCGGCATCGCCATCGCCCCGGCCGTCGAGCCGGCGCCCGTCACCTCGAGCATCCCGGTGTTCACCCTCGACACGGTGCCCACCTCCCCCGTCCGCCGCTGACGGCTGTCCGTCCTCGACGGCTGTCCGTCATTGACGGCCGTCCGCCGATGACGGCCTGACGTCGCTGCAGGCCGCACACCGACATGCGGGTGACGTCCCTGTGGGACGCGCGCCGAGCCTCCCGTCCGTCGCTGAGGCCACTCCTGCCCGCCGAGCGAGCACGACATGCCGCGCGCCGGTCGTCCGGCGGGCACGACTCGTCGCGCCAGCGCGCTGAGCGCGACAGGAAAGACCCGCTCGCTCGGCGGCGCCAGGGCTGGCCCGCTCGCCGCCACGAGGGAGACCGGGCCGGACGGTCCGCTGGGGGCTACTGCGCGTCCTGCTCCCACGGCGCCGGGAACGGGAAGTACTTCTCGAGGAAGTCCGTCACGCGCCGGGTGCGCTCGTCGTCGGAGACCTCCGGGAAGCTCCCGTCGTTCAGGCAGAAGAAGTCGACGTTCCGCTTCTTGAGCAGGTCCTCCAGCGCCTTCAGCCCGGACTGCATCGTCGTGTCGACGTAGCGCACCGGAGCGTTCTCCTGCACGATCGCCCGACCGGTGAGCAGCGCGTAGTAGTGGTACAGGGAGTTCGTCACGGAGATGTTCTCGGCCGCGCGGAACCGCGATGCCATCGTCGCGCGGAACTCGTCTGCGAACTCGTGCTCCATCTCGGTCATGATCGAGGCGCGCAGCGGTGTGGGCGCGTGCTCGAGGTGCCGTGTGGTCACCGCGCCGAAGCGCTGCTGCAGCAGGCGACGGTTGACGCGGGCGGAGTTCTCGAACCCGCTCCGTGCCGGGTTGTTCGTCCCGAGCCCGATGCGGGTGGTCGCGAGGATGAACTTCGACACCGACCCCGGGCTGAAGAACACCGAGGGCTCGACCATCCGTCCGAAGAACATGTCGTCGTTCGAGTAGATGAAGTGCTCGCTGATGCCCGGGATGTGGTGCAGCTGCGACTCGACGGCCTGCGAGTTGTGCGTCGGGAGCACCGAGGGGTCTGCGAAGAACTCCTCGCTCCGGACGATCCGGACCTTCGGGTGGTCGGCGAGCCACGCGGGCGCCGGCGAGTCCGTGGCGATGTAGATCTGGCGGATCCACGGCGCGAAGGTGTGGACGGAGCGCAGCGCGTACTTCAGCTCGTCGATCTGTCGGAAGCGCGCCGGAGCATCGTCGCCCTCCCCCAGCACGGCGTTCGCCTGCGCGGCCTGACGTGCCCGCTGGTACTCGATCGCGTTGCCGTCGACCCACGAGAAGACGATGTCGATCGGGAACCGGATGTCCGACACGTGGTCGTCGAACATGTGCTCGACGGTGCGCCAGGTGCGGCCGTAGCGTTCGATGTCGACGAGCTCGAACTCCTCGACGGGGAGACTGCGGCGCATCAGGGCGTTCTCGACGGGGGCGAGCACCTCGGTGTCGGTCACGCGCCAGAACTCGAGCTGCACGCTCGTCTCGGCGCCGTAGCGGAGGCGTCCCATCGGCTCGAGCCGGGGTCGGAAGAGCCGGAGCACCGGCTCGTCCACCGATCCGAGACCGTCGTCGACCACGAGCACGGCGGGCTGTCCCGGCGGCTTCGCGTAGAACGGCTCGTTGACCGCGGCGGCCATGATCGCGCTCTCGGCACGCTGCCGGTCGCGCTCGTCGACCGCGACGACCGGACGTCGGTCGTTGCCGCGGATGAGCAGGTGGTCGACGTCGCCGGCGGTGAGCGCGTCGTCGAGGAACAACAGGTCCTCGATCATCGACTGCTGGGGCGTCAGGTGCCCGTTGACCAGGGTCAGGCGTCCCTTGCGGACGACGACGTCAGGTCGGTCGAGACCGCCGGAGGACGGTCGAGGGTTCAGCAGAGGACTCTCGGTCGCCGGCTCGGTCTCGTGGCTCATCCATGCCCTTCGCATCGCGTCAGCCGGGCCCTGTGCCCGGCTCCTGCGATCCTACCGTCCGACGGGCGCGCGCGAGCGCCGCGCGGTCACGGTCGGGAGGCGCGCCCCGCGTCCGTCTCGCGCGGCACCTTGACGGCGATGCCGGTCAGGATGAAGGCCGCGGCAGCGACGAGCTGGAGGCCCGCCCAGACCTGGCCGGGGATCGGCACGATCACGACGGGGTTCCAGCACACCGCGATCGCGGCCGTGAGCGCGACGGCCCACCAGGAGCGGCCCCGGACGGCGAAGACGAGCACGATCAGCGCGAGCACCGTCACGCCCCACCGGACGAAGACGAAGCCCGAGGAGTCGAGGACCGCGACGAAGGCGATGAGGACGACCGCGGCGAGCAGCGACGGCGCGAGTGCCGGGCGCGTGAAGGGCGGCATCCCGTCGGCCGACGCCGCGGTGGTCGCCGGGCGCTCGTCGGGGCGGTGCGTCGGCACCCCCTGCAGCGACGAGCCTGCGGGGGGCCGACCCTTCCGTGCCATCAGGCGCCGGCCTCCTCGAGGTCGATCGCCTGGATCGGACGGGACATCGGCGGCAGCCCGCGGACGCGCTCGAGCGCCGGGACGAGCTCGTCGACGACCGCGCGGTAGCCGTCGGCGGTGAGGTGCAGGCCGTCCTCGGTGTAGCGGTCGGCGAGGTGGTCGTCCTCCGCGAGGGCCGGCCAGAGGTCGAGGTACTGGGCGTGGCAGGTGGCGACGAACTGACGGAGGTGCCGGTTCGCCTCCTCGATCTTGGCGCACCAGTCGGCCTGGCGGGGCAGGATCGACACGAGCAGCAGACGGACGCCGGGGAGCTCGCGGCGGAGCGTCACCAGGATCGACTCGACGCCGCGGACGACGTGCTCGACGCTCGACCGGTGGTTCCCGAAGTCGTTCGTCCCGATGAGCAGCACGATCACCTCGGGCTGCTCGGCGATCACGGCGTCGAGTCGCGCGAGCACCCCGTCGGTGGTGTCGCCGCCGACGCCCTGGTTGCTCGTGCGCTCGCCCGGGAGCCACTGGTCCCAGGAACCCTGCTCGGTGATGCTGTCGCCCAGGAACAGGACGGTGGGGTGTTCGGTGGTCATGCTGCCTCCTCGTGTACCGGTTCCTGCGGCCCATTCTGCTGGGTCCAGTTCCGCCCCGTCGACTCCGTGTGCTGCGACTCGCGCTCGGCCGCCGCCGTGATGCGTTCGACCATGCCGGGGAAGATGATGCCGTGGAAGGGCAGGATGCCGTACCAGTACAGGCGTCCGGGCAGTCCCTGGGGGAAGTAGATCGCCCGCTGGTGGTAGTCGCTGCCGCCGTCGTCGCTCGGGGTGACCCGCATCTCGAGCCAGGCGCGTCCCGGCGACTTGAACTCGGCGCGGAGCCGCAGGTAGCGCCCGCGTTCGAGCCGCTCCACCCGCCACCAGTCGAGTGCATCGCCCTGCTCCAGGCGGTGGGGGTCGCGTCGACCGCGGTTCAGGCCGACCCCGCCGGCGACCTTGTCCATCCAGCCGCGCGCCACCCACGCCAGGGGGAAGGAGTACCAGCCGTTCTCGCCGCCGATCGACTCCACGACGCCCCAGACGTCGTCCGCGCTCGCGCTCGAGTGCCGCTTCCGGTCGTCGACGTAGACGGTGTGCCCGGCCCACTCCGGATCGCTCGGCAGCGGGTCCGCCGGGGTCGAGGAGAGCGTGGCGCTGCGCCAGCTCGTCTGCACCTCGCCCTTCCGCATCTTCGTCAGGGCCAGCCGGACGGCACGGCGGTAGGAGGTGAGTCCGCCCTCCGGACGCGGGACGTACCGGTCGATGTCGTGCTCGCGTTGCACGCACTCGAACTGGAGCGACTCGATGATCGGTGTCGCGAGCTTCCGCGGGATCGGCGTCACGATGTTGAACCAGTGTGCGGAGAGACCCGGGGTCAGCACGGGCAGCACGGTGAAGCGCCGCTGCGGCAGCTTCGCCTCGACCGCGTAGCCGTTCAGCATCTGCCCGTACTTGAGGACGTCGGGACCACCGATGTCGAACGTCCGGTTGACGTCGGCGGGGATGCCGAGCGCCTCGACGAGGTAGTACAGGACGTCACGGACGGCGATCGGCTGGATGCGGTTGCGGACCCAGCGGGGTGCCGGCATCCAGGGCAGGACGTCCGTCACGTGGCGGATCATCTCGAACGAGGTGCTCCCCGAGCCGATCACGACACCGGCCTGGTAGGCGATCGTCGGCACGCCGGAGGCCAGGAGCACGTCCCCGACCTCCTTCCGGCTCCGGAGGTGCTTCGACAGCTCGCCGTCGGGGTGCAGTCCGCCCAGGTAGACGAAGCGGCGCACACCGGCGTCGTGGGCCTCGCGCGCCATCGTCTCGACGGCGTCCCGCTCGGCCTGCTCGAAGTCGCCGTCGGCACCCATCGCGTGCGCGAGGTAGTAGACGGCCCCGACACCCTGGACGGCGGACCGGACTGCCTCGGCGTCCTGCAGGTCGCCCTCGGCGACCTCGACGTCGTCGTGCCAGGGCACGTCCTGGAGCTTCCGCGGCGTGCGGACGAAGACACGGACGTCGTGCCCGGCCTCGAGGAGGCGGGGCACGAGTCGTCCGCCGATGTACCCGGTCGCACCGGTGACGAGGACCTGCATGGAGGGCACGGTACGCGCGTCGCCTCCGGGTAGGCTTTCCGGGTGGACAACGCAGCGATCCCCGCACACCAGGACCGGGCCGACCAGCACGAGCTCGGCGCCGACGCCGTGCGCGCCCTCATCGACCACGCGATCCTGAAGCCCGAGCTCACCCGCGCCGACGTCGATGCGCAGCTCGACGAGGCCGCGGCGCACCGGGTCTTCAGCGTCTGCGTCCGTCCGAGCGACGTCGCGCACGCCGTGGAGCGCCTGCAGGGCACCGGGGTGGGCGTCGGCACCGTGATCGGGTTCCCGCACGGCACCACGACCACCGCCGCGAAGGTCGCCGAGTCGCTGCAGGCCCTGGCCGACGGCGCCTTCGAGCTCGACATGGTGCAGAACGTCGGCGCAGCGCGCTCCGGTGACTGGGACCGGGTCGAGCAGGACGTCCGTGCGGTCGTCGACGCCGCCGGGGACACCGTGGTGAAGGTCATCCTCGAGACCGCGTTCCTGACCGACGACGAGATCGTCGCCGCATCGCGAGCGGCCCAGCGCGCCGGCGCGGCCTTCGTGAAGACGTCGACCGGGTTCGCCGGCGGCGGCGCGACGGCCGAGCACATCCGCCTGATGCGGGACACCGTCGGTCCCGACACGGGTGTCAAGGCATCCGGCGGCGTCCGCGGCCTCGACACGCTGCTCGAGATGGTCCGGGCGGGTGCCGACCGCATCGGCACGAGCGCCTCGGCACGCATCCTCGACGAGGTCGCACACCGTGCGTCCACCGGCACCGCGTCGGCACTCGGCGACGACACCTCCTCCTACTGACGTCTCGGCCGCCCGCGCGCGCGAGCGGCCCCACCCGGGCCCGAGCGGACCGACCCGGTCCCTCCGGACCGACCCGGTCCGTCCGGACGTCCGGACCAGCAACGACCGACCCGACCACACCGCCGGGGCCGGCTCGCACCGACGCGAGGTCACGTCGTCACGGTGAGCCGGGCCTCCAGACCGCCGCATCGGAGCGCGCATGTCCAGCACCGCACCCCTGTCCCCCTCGTCCGCGATCGCGCTGGCCGTCGATCTCGGCGGCACCAAGGTCGAGGCGGCCCTCGTCACCGACCAGGGCGTCGTCCTGCCGGGCACCCGGCACCGGCAGCCCACCGGACCGTTGCGGAGTGCGGACGAGCTGCAGGCGGCGGTCGACCAGGTCGTGACGGCGACCCTCGCGACGCTGCCGGCGGACGCCCGGCTCGTCGGCGTGGGGGTCGGCGCGGCCGGTCCGGTCGACGAGGAGCACGGCCTCGTCTCGCCCCTGAACATGCCGGTGTGGCGCGGGTGGCCGCTCCGCGACCGGGTCGCGGCCCTGGTCCCCGAGGGGGTGCCGGTGACGCTCCGGATGGACGGGCTCGCGATCACCCTGGCCGAGCACTGGGTCGGTGCGGCGCAGGGCTCGGACCACGTCATGGGGATGATCGTGTCGACGGGCGTCGGCGGCGGCCTCATCCTGCACGGGCGCACCGTGAGCGGACCCACCGGCAACGCCGGACACATCGGCCACGTCGAGTGCGGCGGCTTCGATGACCCGTGCGCCTGCGGCGGCACCGGCTGCCTCGAGGCGGTCGCCAGCGGGCCGAAGACCGTCGCCTGGGCCCAGCGACAGGGCTTCGCCGGGAGCACCGGCGAGGAGCTCTCCGCCGCGTACGCGGCCGGCGACGAGATCGCGGTGGCGGCGGTCCGGCGGAGCGGGCGGGCGCTCGGACAGGCCGTCGCGGCGGCGACGAGCCTGGTGGACCTCGAGGTCGTGGCGATCGGCGGGGGCTTCTCGCACGTGACGCCGGACCTGTTCGAGTACGCCCGCGAGGCGGTGGCCGAGCGGGTCGAGTTCGGCTTCGTGACGAAGGTCCGGATCGTGCCGACCGCGCTGTCCCAGGACGGGCCGCTCATCGGGGCGGCAGCGCTCGTCCACCGCGCAGACGTGCTGCGCTGACGCGACGCGGGCGAACAGGCGCTCAGGCACGCGGGCGCGTTCACGGGTGCGCACTCGTGCTGGGCGCGCGGGTGGGGTGGCGGTCACGGCTGCGCCCGCAGCGCCGAGGCCGGCGTCCTCTCCACAGGCCCGACCGCGCTGGTCGTCCGTCCGGCAGGATGAGCGGGTGCCGACGCCCCGCCTGCTGACCAGCGACGACTGGCCGGAGACGGAGCTCCGCGCTGCGGTGCTCGCCGGCGAGCTCGTCTCCGTCGGGTGGTGCTGGGCCTCCCCCGCGGAACCGCAGACGCCCGCCCTCCGCGCCGCCGCGCACGCGTGGCGCGTGCCCGACGAGCGTGTGATGGCGAGCGGGCGGTCCGCTGCCTGGATCTGGGGTGCGACGTCGCGCCCACCCTCGCCGGTCGAGGTGAGTGTCCCGCCGACCGTCCGCATCCGTGTCGATCCCGACGTGCGGCTGCGCGAGGTCCGGCTCCCCGCCGAGGACACCGTGCTGGTGGGCCCGATCCGGGTGACCTCGCCGGAGCGCACCGCGGTCGACCTGCTCCGCGCGCCCGGCGCGTTCGACGCGTCCGCGCACGATGCCCTGCGCGGCCTCGTGGCGATCGGGGTGGTGCGGGTCGGCGAGGTCCGGCGCCGCCTGGCAGCGCTCGGGACGATCCCCATGGTGCGGCAGGCGGCCCGGCGTCTCGACCAGGCGATCGCCGCGACACCCGATCAGGCGCCGGCCGGGGTCAGCCCGCGCTGACCCGGTACACGTCGTAGACCGCGTCGATCCGCCGCACGGCGTTCAGCACCCGGTCGAGGTGCGTCGTGTCGCCCATCTCGAACACGAACCGGCTGAGCGCCAGGCGGTCCGAGGACGTCGACACCGTCGCGGACAGGATGTTCACGTGGTGGTCGGTCAGGACGCGCGTGACGTCGCTGAGCAGCCCGGAGCGGTCGAGCGCCTCGATCTGGATCTGCACGAGGAACACCGACTTCGACGACGGGGCCCACTCGACCTCGATCATCCGGTCCGGCTCGTTCATCAGTGACTTCACGTTCGTGCACGACGCCTGGTGCACGGAGACGCCCTGACCTCGGGTGATGAAGCCCACGATCTGGTCGCCGGGCACCGGCGTGCAGCACTTCGCGAGCTTCACCAGGATGTCGGGCGCGCCGCGGACGAGCACACCGCTGTCGCTGTTCCGGAGCTGGCGGCTCGTGACCTGTCGCGGGAAGGCGAGCTCGGGCTCGTCCGTCTCGGCCTCGGTCTGCACGTTGCCGAGCACCTTCTCGATGACGGACTGCGTGGACACGTGGCCCTCGCCCACCGCCGCGTAGAGCGCGGAGACGTCGTCGTACCGCATCGACGAGGCGACCTCGGCGATGGAGTCCTGGCTCATGATGCGCTGCAGCGGGAGGTTCTGCTTGCGCATCGCCCGGGCGATCGCGTCACGGCCCTGCTCGATGGCCTCTTCGCGGCGTTCCTTGGTGAACCACTGCTTGATCTTGTTGCGGGCACGGGGGCTGCGGACGAACGTCAGCCAGTCCTGGCTCGGGCCGGAGTCCGGGTTCTTCGAGGTGAAGATCTCGACGACGTCACCGCTCGACAGCGTGCTCTCGAGCGGGACGAGGCGCCCGTTCACCTTGGCACCCATCGTGCGGTGCCCGATCTCGGTGTGGACCGCGTAGGCGAAGTCGACCGGGGTCGCACCGGCGGGCAGGCCGATGACCTTGCCCTGCGGGGTGAAGACGTACGTCTCCTTGGCGCCGATCTCGTAGCGGAGCGAATCGAGGAACTCGCCCGGATCGCTCGTCTCGGCCTGCCAGTCGGTGATGTGGGCGAGCCACGCCATGTCCTGGTCGTCGGTGGTCGAGGAGGCGTCGACGTCCCGTCCCTGGGCACGCTGCTTGTACTTCCAGTGCGCCGCGACACCGAACTCGGCACGCTGGTGCATCTCGTGCGTGCGGATCTGGATCTCCACGGCACGGCCCTGCGGTCCGAGCACCGTCGTGTGCAGGGACTGGTACAGGTTGAACTTCGGCGTCGCGATGTAGTCCTTGAAGCGACCGGGCAGCGGGGTCCACCGGGCGTGCACGGAGCCGAGCATCGCGTAGCAGTCGCGGACGGTCGGCACGAGCACGCGAATGCCGACCAGGTCGTAGATCTCGTCGAACTCGCGCCCGCGCACGATCATCTTCTGGTAGATCGAGTAGTACTGCTTCGGCCTGCCCATGACCTCGCCGCGGACCTTCGCGGCCTTCAGGTCCTTCTTGAGCGTGCCGATCACGTTCTGCACGAACTGCTCGCGCTTCGGCTGCCGTTCCTTGACCAGGCTGTCGATCTCGACGTACAGCTTCGGGTGCAGGACCGCGAACGACAGGTCCTCGAGCTCCAGCTTGATCATCTGGATGCCGAGCCGGTGCGCCAGGGGCGCGTAGATCTCGAGCGTCTCCTTGGCCTTGCGCGACGCGGACGCGGACTCCACGAAACCCCAGGTGCGCGCGTTGTGCAGGCGGTCGGCGAGCTTGATGACGAGGACGCGGATGTCCTTCGACATCGCGATGACCATCTTGCGGACGGTCTCGGCCTGCGCGCTGTCGCCGTACTTGACCTTGTCGAGCTTGGTGACACCGTCGACGAGCATCGCGATCTCGTCGCCGAAGTCCGCGCGCAGCTGGTCGAGCTGGTAGTCGGTGTCCTCGACCGTGTCGTGCAGGAGCGCCGCGGCGATCGTGATCGTGCCGATCCCGAGGTCGGCGAGGATCTGCGCGACCGCGACCGGGTGGGTGATGTACGGCTCGCCGGACTTCCGCTTCTGGCCGTCGTGGGCGCGTTCGGCCACCGAGTACGCCCGCTCGATGAGCGTGACGTCGGCCTTCGGGTGGTGCGACCGGACGGTACGGATGAGCGTGTCGACCGCCCCTGCGGGCTGCGCCCGCGAGAAGAGGCGCGGCAGCAGCGACCGCAGGGAACCGAGGTTGCCGGTGGTCGTCGCGTTCAGCGGACTGGAGGGCCGTGGCGCGGACCCGGGACGGCTCGCGCCGGGCGTGGACGCACCCTGCGACGAGGACTCACGGGTGTCCGTCATGATGCGCCTCCTGCGACCGGTGTCCGGGTACGGTCTGGCAAGCCTACGCGCGTCCGGTCAGTGCTCGTGACGCGGTTCGCCCTGGGCGTCGCCGAACGATCCGGCGCGCACGACCGGCTCGCCCGCCTGCTCCCAGGCGACCATGCCGCCGGTCAGGTTCACCGCCGGCACCCCGGACTGCTCGAGGGCGGCGACGACCCGCGCGGAGCGGGCGCCGGAGTGGCAGACGACGATGGCGGGCTGGTCACCCCCGTCGATCTCCTGCCAGCGGGCCACGAGCTCGGACATCGGGACGAGCGTCGCCTCCGGGGCGTGCACCTCGTCCCACTCCCCCTGCTCGCGCACGTCGAACAACCGCGCGCCCCCGTCGAGCCGGCGTCGGGCTTCGGCCACGTCGACGTCGTGCACCTCGACCGCCATCAGGCGACCTCGGCCGCGGCGTCGACCTCGCGCTGGCGCTTCTCGGCCGCCCGCGTCTTCTTCGCGTCGGCCTCCTTGACCTTGGGCTCGTTCTCGCGGAGGTGGGCGTACATCGGCGACGCGATGAAGATCGTCGAGTAGGTGCCGACGATGATGCCGATGAACAGTGCCAGCGAGATGTCCCGCAGGGTGCCGGCGCCGAGCACGTACGACCCGATGAAGAGGATCGCGGCGACCGGCAGCAGCGCCACGACCGAGGTGTTGATCGACCGGACGAGCGTCTGGTTCACGGCGAGGTTCACCGACTGCACGAAGGTGCGGTGCGACTCCTGCGACGTGTTCTCGCGCACCTTGTCGAACACCACGACGGTGTCGTACAGCGAGTAGCCGAGGATGGTCAGGAATCCGATGACGGCAGCGGGGGTGACCTCGAGCCCGACGATGCCGTAGACGCCGGCGGTGATGAGCAGGTCGTGCAGCAGCGCGACCATGGCGGACACGGACATCTTCCACGTCCGGAAGTAGACGGCCATCACCACGGCCGCCAGCGCGAGGAAGATGACGAGACCGCGGATCGCCTGCGCGAGCACGTCGGCTCCCCAGGTCGCGCCGATGTACGTCGAGGCGACCTGGTCGTCCGACACGCCGTAGGCCTCGGCCAGGGCGTCCTGCACCTCGCTGGTCTCGCGGTCCGTCAACTGCTCGGTCTGGACGCGGATGCCGTCCTGGCCGACCTGGGAGACGCGCGGCACGCCCTCGGGGACGATCGACTCGACCGTTCGGGTGGCGACCGACTGGTCGAGGTCCTTCGCGTTCGAGATCGTGAACTCGGACCCGCCGGTGAACTCGATGCCGAGGTGGTAGCCGCCGCGGAGCCACGGCACCGCCAGCGACACGACGATCGCGATGAGGGCGATCAGGTACCAGGTCTTGCGGCGCCCGACGATGTCGTACGAACGCTTGCCCGTGTAGAGGTCGCTGCCGAACTGGCTGAAGCTGGCCATCAGTCGTCCTTCCCGTCCGGCGTGGAGCCGTTGTCGCCGGAGGCCTGCTGGGCCTTCCGCTCTGCGATCGTCTGGCGGCGCTGGGCCTCGCCCGCGCTGCGCTGGCGCTTGCCGTCCACGACCGGGGCGCGGAACTGCGCCCGACCGCGGTAGACGGCGCCGAGGGCGGACGGGTCGAGTCCGCTGAACTTGTGTCCCTCGCCGAAGAACCGGCTCCGGGCGATGAGCTGCATCATCGGGTGCGTGAAGAGCACGACCACGACGACGTCGATCAGGGTGGTGAGGAGCAGCGTGAACGCGAAGCCCTTCACGTCGCTGACGGCCAGGATGTAGAGCACGACCGCGGCGAGGAAGTTGATCGAGTCCGACGCCAGGATCGTGCGGAGCGCGCGCTTCCAGCCCGACTCGACGGCACTCTCGAGACCACGGCCGTCGCGGAGCTCGTCACGGATGCGCTCGAAGTACACGATGAACGAGTCCGCCGTGATGCCGATGGCCACGATGAGACCGGCCACGCCGGCGAGTGACAGTCGGTAGTCGACACGCCACGACATGATCGCGATCACGAGGTAGGTCAGCACCGCCGCGACGCCGAGCGAGAGCACGGTGACGAACGCGAGCGCCCGGTACTGGATGATCGAGTAGATCACGACCAGGATCAGACCGATCAGGCCGGCGACGAGACCGCCGACGAGCTGTGCGGTACCGAGCGTCGCCGAGATGTTCTCGTTCGACTGCACCTGGAAGTTGATGGGCAGGGCGCCGTACTTCAGCTGGTCGGCCAGGGTCTTGGACGACTCGGCGGTGAAGTTGCCGGTGATCTGCGCCTTGCCGTTCGTGATGGCCGCGTTCGAGGCGGGCGCCGTGATGACGGTGCCGTCGAGCACGATCGCGAACTGGTTCTGCGGCGCGGGGAGCTTGACGAGGCGGCTCGTGACGTCGCGGAAGTCATCCGAGCTCTTGCCCGAGAACGTCAGGTTGACTGCCCACTGCCCGGTGGTCGCGCCCTGGGAGTCGGTGGCGAGACCCGAGGTCGCGTTGCTGATGCCGGAACCGGAGACCTCGACGGGGCCGAGGATGTACTTCGCGGCGCCGTCCTGGTCGCACGTGACGAGCGGCTCGTCGTCGGGCGCCGCCGTGACGTCGTCCGGGGCAGCGCAGTTGTAGTTCGTGTACAGGTCCTGCAGCGCCGGAGTGACCTGGGACAGGTCGCTGCCGTTGGTCGGCTTCGCGCTCGGGGTCGCGTCGAGCGATGCCGGCGGCGAGTACGGCGTCGGCGAGGCGGTCCCGCCGTCACTGCCGCCGACCGCCGTGTTCGTGGCCGCCTCGGTGTAGAGCACCGGTCGGAAGGTCAGCTTCGCCGCTGCCTCGATCCGGTCGATCGTCGCCTTGTCGGGCTTGCCGGGGATCGACACGACGATGTTGTTCGTGCCCTGCGTGTTGATCTGGGACTCGGAGACGCCGGTCGCGTTGATGCGCTGGCGGATGATGTTGACCGCCTGGTTCAACTGCTGCGAGGTGACGGAACCGCCCTCGGTGTTCTGCGCCGCGAGGGTCAGCTGCGTGCCGCCCTGCAGGTCGAGCGCCAACTCGGGGACCCAGCTCGCGCCGGCGAACCACTCGTCGGTGTCGTCCTTGCTGTTGGCGGCGAGCACCGACGCGGCGGTGTTCAGGCCGGCCAGGGCAGCCATGATGATCACCAACCAGGTGAGCGAGCGCAGCGCCTTCTTGACGGGTGTCGATCGTGCCACCGGTCGTCTCGTCTTTCTGTTCAGGACCGACGACCTCACGGCCGGCGGCAGGGGTGTGGCCGCCGGGTCGGTGGACCCGGCGGCCGAGGGCGTCAGTCTTCGGTCTTGCGCTTCGTCGGGTCCGACTCGTCGACACGCTCGCCGTAGACGGGCTCGCCGTTGAGGTCGGCGATCGGCTTCGGCGCCGCAGCGTCGTCCTCGGGCACGACGGTGGTCTCGACGTCGGACGCGTCCTCGTCGACCACGCGCGACAGGGTCTGGCGGTGCACCGTCACGATGGTGCCGGGGGCGACCTCGACGTCCGCCGTGACCTTGTCGTCGTCGACGGACACGAGCGTGCCGTAGAGGCCGAACGAGAGCATGACACGGGAGCCCGGGACCATCTTCGTCTGGAGCTCCGCCTGCTGCTTCTTGCGCTTGCGGCTGCTGTAGAACATGAACGCGGCGAACGCCACGATGATGACGATGAGGAAGAGTGATTGGTCCATGGGGGCGGTGCCTTCTCTGGTTGCTCGGATCCAGCCGGAGCGGTCGCTGCTCGGCTTCGGGCCGTAGCAGTCTAGGGCACGGGCGTGTCCGCGATCGGGCAACCGCCTGAGTCCGTGCGGGCCGACCACGACACTCGGGCGACCGGGATCAGAATATCGTATACCTGATCAGTCGTCGAACAGGCCGGGCTGCGCGCCGACTCCGTCGCCCGGGGACATCCCGAAGTGACGCCAGGCCTGCGGGGTCGCGATCCGCCCGCGGGGCGTCCGGGTCACGAGTCCGACGCGGACCAGGAAGGGCTCGACCACCGACTCGATCGTCTCGGACTCCTCGCCCACGGAGACGGCGAGGGTGTTCAGGCCCACGGGGCCACCGTCGAACCGCGTGAGCATCGTCTCGACGACGGCGCGGTCGAGCCGGTCGAGCCCGAGCTCGTCGACGTCGTACAGGTCGAGCGCCCCCTGCACGGCGGCCATCCCGTCCGAGGTGCCGTGCACGAGGGCGTAGTCGCGCACCCGGCGCAGCAGGCGGTTCGCGATGCGCGGGGTGCCGCGGGAGCGACCGGCGATCTCGCGCAGGGCGGACCGGTCGATGCGCAGGTCGAGCAGGTGCGCCGCGCGGATCAGCACCTGTTCGAGTTCGTCCTTCTCGTAGAACTCGAGGTGCGCGGTGAAGCCGAAGCGGTCGCGGAGCGGGTTCGGCAGCAGCCCGGCGCGCGTGGTCGCACCGACGAGGGTGAACGGCGCGAGGTCGAGCGGGATGCTCGTCGCGCCGGCACCCTTGCCGACCATCACGTCGATCCGGAAGTCCTCCATCGCGAGGTAGAGCATCTCCTCCGCCGAGCGCGCCATCCGGTGGATCTCGTCGATGAAGAGCACTTCGCCGGGGACGAGGGAGGACAGCACCGCGGCGAGGTCGCCGGCGTGCTGGATCGCGGGGCCGCTCGACATCCGCAGCGGCCGACCGGACTCGTGCGCGACGATCATCGCGAGGGTCGTCTTGCCGAGCCCGGGCGGACCGGCCATGAGGATGTGGTCGGGGGTGCGTTCCTGCATGGCCGCCGCCTTGAGCAGGAGGTCGAGCTGGCCGCGGACCTTGCGCTGCCCGACGAACTCGTCGAGCGACTTCGGTCGGAGCGCGCCCTCGAAGGCGAGCTCCTCCTGCGACTCGGCTCCCGCCGAGGTGATCCCGCTCACCGGCCGGCCCCCGCGGGACGCAGGGTGCCGAGCGCGGCGCGGAGCAGGGCCTGCGTGCCCATCGCAGCGGCACCCGGGTCGCTCGCCACGACGGCGTCGACGGCGGACTGTGCCGCGTCCTCGCGCCAGCCGAGTCCGACGAGCGCCGACACGACGTCGAGCGCGGCCGGGTGCGCGCTGCCACCCGCGACCGTCGCGGACGCAGGCGCCTGCTCGAAGGCCACGAGCTTGCCGGAGAGGGCGACCGTGATGAGCTTCGCGGTCTTCGGGCCGATGCCGGACACCTTGCGGAACGCCGCGTCGTCCTCGCTCGCGACGGCGTTGGCGACCTGTGCCGGGTCCATGTGGGCGAGGACGCCGAGCGCCGACTTCGGCCCGACGCCGGAGACGCTGCGGAGCAGGTCGAACACCTGGAGCGCGTCGGTCGACTCGAAGCCGAAGAGCAGGTGCTCGTCCTCGCGCACGATCATCGCCGTGCGCAGGAACACCTCGGAGCCGTGGCGCATCGTCAGTGCGTGCGCCGGGGTGACCGTGACGGCGTACCCCACTCCCCCGACCTCGACCACGACGGCCGATCCGGAGACGTCGATGCAGGTTCCCCGGAGGCTCGCGATCATGCCCACGAGCCTAGGGCCGCCCACCGACGGCGCCGGCCCGCCGCGCGGCGGCACCCGGACGCGATGCCGCGGCAGCGGCACGCGCGAGCGGCGTGTCCGCGACCCCGGCCTGCGCGTCCCGCCAGGCGCGCTGTGCCGGGGTGAGCGTCGACGGGCCGGGACCGACCCGGTCGGGTGATCCGAGCCTCCAGGCATGGCAGACCGCCAGGGCGAGCGCGTCCGCGGCGTCGGCGGGCTTCGGGGCCTCGTCGAGCCCCAGCACCCGCGCGATCATCGTCTGCACCTGGCGCTTGTCGGCGTTCCCGTAGCCGGTGACCGCCGCCTTCACCTCCGACGGCGTGTGCAGCCCGACGGGCAGCCCACGGGCGGCGGCGGCGTGCAGCGCCAGCCCCGCCGCCTGCGCGGTGCCCATGACGGTCCGGACGTTCGCCTGTGCGAAGACACGCTCGACCGCCACCGCGTCGGGGCGGTGGTCGTCGATCTCGGCAGCGATGCCGTCGGCGATGCGCAGGAGCCGCTGCTCCAACGCCATGTCCGCGGGCGTGCGCACGACCGTCACGTGGACGAGTCGTGCGCGCCGGTTCGGTGCGACCTCGACGACGCCGACGCCGCACCGGGTGAGCCCGGGGTCCACCCCGAGCACACGGAGCACCGGACTAGTCCTCGTCCTCGTCGAGCTCGGCCTGGACGTCCGCGGGGATGTCGAAGTTGGCGTAGACGTTCTGCACGTCGTCGCTGTCCTCGAGCGCGTCGATCAGCTTGAAGACCTTGCGGGCGGTGTCGGCGTCGACCGGGACCTTCACCCCGGGGACGAACTCGGCATCGGCCGAGTCGTAGTCGATGCCGGCGTCCTGCAGCGCCGTGCGCGCCGCGACGAGGTCGCTCGCCTCGGTGATGACCTCGAAGCCGCCGCCCTGGTCGACCACGTCCTCGACACCCGCGTCGAGGACGGCCGTCATGACGGTGTCCTCGTCGAGACCGTCGGTCTTCGTGACCGAGATGACGCCCTTGCGCGAGAAGTTGTAGGCGACGCTGCCCGGGTCGGCCATGGTGCCGCCGTTCCGGGACATCGCCGTCCGGACCTCGGCCGCAGCGCGGTTCTTGTTGTCGGTGAGGCACTCGACGAGCATCGCGACACCGTTCGGGCCGTAGCCCTCGTACATGATCGTCGTGTACTCGATCGACTCACCGGTCAGGCCGGCGCCGCGCTTGATCGCGCGGTCGATGTTGTCGTTCGGGACCGAGGTCTTCTTGGCCTTCTGGACGGCGTCGACCAGGGTCGGGTTGCCCGACAGGTCCGCGCCGCCCATCTTCGCGGCGACCTCGATGTTCTTGATGAGCTTGGCGAACGACTTCGCACGGCGCTGGTCGATGACCGCCTTCTTGTGCTTCGTCGTTGCCCACTTGGAATGCCCGGACACGGTGCTCCTTGCGTCTAGCGGAAGATCCGGACCAGTCTACCGGCCGCGAGGCGCGGATCACCGCCGCCCCGCCCCCTTGCGCGAAACGCAACGTCGGTGACACCGCGCAGTGCGATGCCGCTGCGAGGAACCGCCGACGTTGCGTCTTGCGGGTCGGGAGGACCTAAGCGCTGCGGACGATGTCGAGGAAGCGGCGGTGGAAGCGGTCCTCGCCGGCGACCTCGGGGTGGAACGCGCTCGCGAGCACGGCGTCCTGCTGCACGGCGACGACCTGCCCGTCGGCGAGGGCACCGAGCACCTGGACACCGGCGCCGTGCTCCTCGACCACGGGGGCGCGGATGAACACCGCGTGCACGGGGGCCTCGCCGAGTGCCGGCATCGGGATGTCGGTCTCGAAGGAGTCGTTCTGGCTGCCGAAGGCGTTGCGGCGCACGGTCGTGTCGAGCACGGCGAGCGTCTGCTGCCCCGGGATGCCCGCGGCGATCCGGGAGGACAGCATGATCATCCCGGCACAGGTGCCGTAGGCGGGGAGTCCCCCGCGGATCGCTGCGCTCAGTGGTTCGGCGACGCCGAACGTCCGGGACAGCTTGTCCATGACGCTCGACTCACCGCCGGGGATCACGACGCCGTCGAGCGCCTCGATCTCCTCGGGCCGACGGAGCGGCACCACGTCGGCGCCGAGCTCCGTCAGCGAGGCGATGTGCTCGCGGAAGTCACCCTGCAGCGCGAGGACCCCGATGCGGGGTCGGGCGCTCACCAGCCGCGCTCGGCGAGGCGATGCGGAGCGGGGACGTCGGCGACGTTGATGCCGACCATGGCCTCGCCCAGACCGCGGGAGACCTCGGCGATGACCTTCGGGTCGTCGTGGAAGGTCACGGCCTTGACGATCGCCGCGGCGCGCTTCGCCGGGTCGCCCGACTTGAAGATGCCGGACCCGACGAAGACGCCGTCCGCTCCGAGCTGCATCATCATCGCGGCGTCGGCCGGGGTGGCGACACCACCGGCGGTGAAGAGCACGACGGGGAGCTTGCCGGTCTGCGCGACCTCCTTCACCACGTCGAACGGGGCCTGGAGCTCCTTCGCGGCGACGTAGAGCTCGTCCTCCTTGAGGTGACGGAGCGCAGCGATCTCCTTCGAGATGGTGCGGATGTGCTTCGTGGCCTCGGACACGTCACCCGTGCCGGCCTCGCCCTTGGAGCGGATCATCGCGGCACCCTCGGTGATGCGACGGAGTGCCTCGCCCAGGTTCGTGGCGCCGCAGACGAAGGGCGTCGTGAACTTCCACTTGTCGATGTGGTTGACGTAGTCGGCGGGCGACAGCACCTCGGACTCGTCGATGTAGTCGACGCCGAGCTCCTGCAGCACCTGCGCCTCGACGAAGTGGCCGATGCGGGCCTTCGCCATGACGGGGATCGAGACCGCGGCGATGATCTCCTCGATCATCGACGGGTCGGACATGCGGGCCACGCCGCCCTGCGCGCGGATGTCGGCGGGGACGCGCTCGAGGGCCATGACGGCGGTCGCGCCGGCTTCTTCCGCGATGCGGGCCTGCTCGGCGTCGATGACGTCCATGATCACGCCGCCCTTGAGCATCTCGGCCAGGCCGCGCTTGACGCGGTCGGAGCCGGTGATCGAGGTGCCGTTGGTGCCCGAGGTGCTGGTGCTGTCGCTCATGATGCCGACAGTCTAGTCCGCAGCGGGCCAGCCGTCGGCGACGAGCCGGCGGGTGTCACCGAGCATCTGGGACATCGACTTCGTCCGGGCGATGATCGGGAAGAAGTTCGAGTCCGACGCCCACCGCGGCACGATGTGCTGGTGCAGGTGCGCGGCCACACCGGCGCCCGCGATCTCGCCCTGGTTCATGCCGATGTTGAAGCCGTCGCAGTGCGACACCGCACGCAGTACGCGCATCGCGGTCTGGGTCAGTTCGGCGATCTCCCGGATCTCCTCGGCGGTCGCCTCGTCGTACAGCGGGACGTGGCGGTAGGGGCAGACGAGCAGGTGCCCGTTGTTGTACGGGAACAGGTTGAGCAGTACGTAGGCGTGCTCACCGCGGGCGACGATCAGGGCGTCCTCGTCGGACTTCCGCGGCGCCTCGCAGAACGGGCAGTCGTCCTCGTGCCCGCGGCCCCGACCTTCCCGCCCGGCGTCGATGTAGGCCATGCGGTGCGGGTTCCACAGGCGCTGGAAGGCGTCCGGCACCGCCGCACCCGTGGCCGCGTCGCGGATCACCAGCGGGTCGTCCGCGCTGCCGGTGCCCGCGGCACCGCCCGTGTCGACGACCGGCGGACCGGGGTCGGCCGGGATCGCGGAGCCGGCCGGCCTCCCGGAGTCGGCCGGGGCCCCGGAGCCGGCCACGTCGACGACGTGACCGGTCCCGGGGACGGACTCCGTGCCTCCCGTGCGGTCCATCAGACCTGTGCGCGGTCGCGGATCGCAGTGAGGATGCGGTCGACCGCCTCGTCGACCGGCACGCCGTTGTCCTGGCGACCGTCGCGGAAGCGGAACGAGACCGCCCCGGCGTCGCGGTCGTCGCCACCGGCGATCAGCTGGAAGGGCACCTTCGCCTTGGTGTGCGTGCGGATCTTCTTCTGCATCCGGTCGTCCGAGTGGTCGACCTCGGCGCGGACACCGTGCGCACGGAGCTTCGCGACGACCTCGTCGAGGTAGTCGCCGTACTCCGCGGCGACCGGGATCGCGACGACCTGCACCGGGGACAGCCACGCCGGGAAGGCACCCGCGTAGTGCTCGGTGAGGACGCCGAAGAAGCGCTCGATCGAGCCGAACAGGGCGCGGTGGATCATCACGGGACGCTGCCGCGAGCCGTCCGGGGCCGTGTACTCGAGCTCGAAGCGCTCGGGCAGGTTGAAGTCGAGCTGCACGGTCGACATCTGCCACGTGCGACCGATCGCGTCGCGGGCCTGGACGGAGATCTTCGGCCCGTAGAACGCCGCACCGGCGGGGTCCGGGACGAGTTCGAGACCGGACTCCTCGGCGACCTCGCGCAGGGTGTTCGTGGCGATCTCCCACACCTCGTCGTCGCCGACGTACTTCTCCGGGTCCTTCGTGGAGAGCTCGAGGTAGAAGTCGTCGAGTCCGTAGTCGCGGAGGAGCGAGAGCACGAACTCGAGCGTCGTGGTCAGCTCCTCCTTCATCTTCTCCTGCGTGGTGAAGATGTGGGCGTCGTCCTGGGTCATGCCGCGCACGCGGGTCAGGCCGTGGATGACGCCGGACTTCTCGTTGCGGTAGACCGTGCCGAACTCGAACATCCGGAGCGGCAGGTCGCGGTAGGAGCGGGCCTGCGAGCGGTACGCCAGGATGTGCATCGGGCAGTTCATCGGCTTGAGGTAGTAGTCCGCACCCTGTCGGGTGACGTTGCCGTCCTCGTCGCGGGCCTCGTCCATGTGCATGGCCGGGAACATGCCGTCCTTGTACCACCCGAGGTGGCCGGACTGCTCGAACAGGTCGCCCTTCGTGATGTGCGGCGTGTAGACGAAGGAGTACCCCTCCTGCTCGTGCCGGCGGCGCGAGTAGTCCTCCATCTCGCGGCGGATGATGCCGCCCTTCGGGTGGAAGATCGCCAGGCCCGAGCCGATCTCGTCCGGGAACGAGAACAGGTCGAGCTCCGCGCCGAGCTTGCGGTGGTCGCGCTTCGCGGCCTCCTCGAGTCGGACGAGGTACGCCTTGAGCTGGTCCTTGTCCGGCCAGGCGGTGCCGTAGATGCGCTGCAGCTGCGGGTTCTTCTCCGAGCCGCGCCAGTACGCCGCCGCGACGCGCATGAGCTTCGCCGCGTTGCCGATCCACCGGGTGTGCGGGACGTGCGGGCCACGGCAGAGGTCCTGCCAGACGACCTCGCCCGACTTCGGGTCGACGTTCTCGTAGACCGTGAGCTCGCCGGCCCCGACCTCGACGCTCTCGCCGGAGTCGCCCTCGGCCGCGGCGCCCTTGAGGCCGATGAGCTCCTGCTTGAAGGGCTCCCCCGTCATCAGTTCGCGGGCCTCGTCGTCGGTGACGACCTTGCGCCGGAAGCGCTGGGCCTGCTTGACGATGCGGTCCATGCCCTTCTCGATGGCCTTGAGGTCCTCGGGGGTGAAGGGCTCGGCGACGTCGAAGTCGTAGTAGAAGCCGTCGGTGACGGGCGGGCCGATGCCGAGCTTCGCGTCCGGGTTGATCTGCTGCACGGCCTGCGCGAGCACGTGTGCGGCGCTGTGCCGGAGGATGTCGAGGCCGTCCTGCTCATCGAGCGTCACCGGTTCGACGGTCTCCCCCGCCTCCACGTCGGCCGCGAGGTCCTTGAGCACCCCGCCGACGCGGATCGCGACGACACCGCGGACGCCGTCGAAGAGCTCGGTGCCCGTCGTGGCCGTCGTCGCGGTGCGGGGCTCGGGTGCCTGGGGCAGGTCTGCGGGCTCTGGTGCGACTGCGTCGGTCACGATCGTGGTGCTCCTCGGTTGGTTCAGGGGTGGGTCAAGACTAGTGCGCGGCCGCAGCGGTCCAGGCGCGGCCGCGGCGGTGAAGGCGCGGCCGCGGCGGTCCAGGCCGGCGGCAGCGGTTCAGGCGGGGACGCGGCCGAGCGTCGTGACGGGCAGGCGCGGCTCGAGGCGCTCCCGACCGGAGAGCCCGTCGAGCTCGAGCAGCGACGCGAAGCCGATCGCCTCGTACCCGGCACGCTCGAGGAGCGTGATCGTCGCCGCAGCGGTGCCCCCGGTCGCGAGGACGTCGTCGACGACGAGCACGCGCGTGCCCTGCGGGAGCTGGCCCGGCCGGAGCTCGAGCTCTGCCTCGCCGTACTCGAGCGCGTACTGCTCGCTCAGGACCTCGCCGGGCAGCTTGCCGGCCTTGCGGACCGTCAGCACGCCGACCTGGTGCTGGGCCGCGATGCCCCCGGCCAGGGCGAAGCCACGGGCCTCGATGCCGGCGACCGCCTGGAACCCCGCACCGATCGCGAACGGCGCCGCGAGGGCCTCGCAGACCCGTCCGAACGCCACGGGGTCGGAGAACACCGGCGTCACGTCGCGGAACAGGATGCCGGGCTTCGGGAAGTCCGGGACGATGGCGGTCAGGCGTTCGACGAGTGCAGCTGCGGTTTCGGTCACCGCACAACGGTACGCGACCGCAGGCGCCGCACGCGCCCGGCCGCCCGTCGCCTGTCCCTCGTTCTGGAGATCGCCCCGACGCCGCCCCGCGGGTTCTGATGGTCTGCGGCAGGTGGAGCGGGACGGCAGGGACGTCCCGACAGCGGACGGACACAGGACGGGGACCATGTACTCGAGGATCAGGACGATGGTCGCGCTCGCCGTCGTGGCGACGGCGGTGGTCGGGGGCACCGTGACGTTCCCCGCGGCTGCGACGGCGGCGTCCACCGCGCCGCTGCCGCGCGCTGCCCTCCACTCCGCGACGCCCGGGCAGGTCTTCGCCGGTGGGTTGTACCGGCAGCCGGACAGCCAGCCCGCCCAGGCCGCGGCGGCGCTGAGCGCGGCGGGGAGGACGACCGAGGCCGCCGCGGCCCGCACCATCGCGCAGCAGCCGATCGCGATCTGGCTCGGCGAGTGGTACACGGGCGACGCGCTGGACCGGGTGATCGCGCGGAACCTCGCCGCCGCGGAGAAGACGGGCACGACGCCGGTGTTCGTCACGTACGCCGTCCCGAACCGCGACTGCGGCGGGTACTCGGCGGGCGGCCTCTCCCCGTCCCGGTACGCCGCGTGGAACCGTCGCATCGCGGCCGACCTCCAGGGGCACCGGGCCGTCGTGATCGTCGAGCCGGACTCCCTGGCACACCTGAGCACGTGCACCGCCGAGCGAGCCCGACGGCCGGGCCTCATCGCGGCGGCCGTGCGCGTGTACGCCGCCGCGGGGGTCCCCACCTACCTGGACGGCGGGAACGAGGACTGGAACCCCGCGGAGCTCCAGGCGACGTACCTGCGGGAAGCCGGTGTCGCCCAGGCCCGGGGGTTCTTCACGAACGTCGCGAACTTCTACGGCGTCGACGGTGAGCGGGCCTACGCCGAGCGGCTCAGCGCGATGACGGGTGGAGCACGGTACGTCGTCGACGTGTCGAGGAACGGTCGTGGGTGGCTCGGCACCTGGTGCAACCCGACCGGTGCCGGTCTCGGAGGGAAGCCCCACGTCGCAGCGGGCACGACCCGGCTCGACGCCCTGCTCTGGGTGAAGACCCCGGGGGCGAGCGACGGGACCTGCAACGGTGGGCCGGCGGCGGGGACGTGGTTCCCGTCGTACGCGGTCGCACTGGTGGCCAACCGGAAGCGGTAGGCGCGGGGTCGCGGTCCCGCGGGGCGGGTGCCGTATGTGCGGCGGGCGCGGCGAGCCCAGCGGACGCGGCGGGCGCCGCGTTCGTCGTGGAGCACAACGGGAAGCACCTCGCGCCATGCGATCGCATGGCGCGAGGTGCTTCTGGTTGTGCGGAGGCCGTGCGCGCGGCGCTGTCGCGGCTGCGGCTGCGGCTGCGCGCCGCCGCGTCGGCGCAGCCGGAGCGGCGGCGGGTGGCGGCGCGTCAGCGCCACATGCGCATCGCGGCGCTCTGCACGAGCAGCTCGAGCTCGCGCTCGCGCCGCTCCCGGTCGAGCCGCTGACGGGTGGCGTGGTCGACCGACGGACGCACGTGGTGCGTCCGACGACTCCAGATGATCAGCGACATGCCGATCCGGAGGGCGATGCGGTCGGCGAGCGTGACCCGGCGGCGCACCGCGCGGGTGTCAGGGGGACGGACGTCGATGTCGTTCGACACGATGGTGCCTTTCGTGGGTGCCCGAGGGCATGACGGAGAACCCGACCGCCGACCGCGTGGATGCGCCGGGAACGGGATCGCGAAGAACGCCCGGTGAATGCGGGCGAGAATGATCGGCAGGGCGCGCAGGAATGCGCGCGGCTGCATTGTCGGTGACCGATCGGGTCACCGAGTGGAATCGTCGGAGAGACGTCCGCCGCTCGCGGTCCGACCTCGATCCACCACGCCGCGCCCCCGGCTGCCGTCAGCAGGACGGGCGTCCGTCAACGGGACGGGCGTCCGTCAACGGGACGGGCGTCCGTCAGCTGGACGGGCAGCCGTGGCCTGCACGGCGTGTGTGGTGCGGCACAGCGGGGCTGTGCGACGACGATCGGGACCCCACCACCGCGTGCTCAGGGCAGCGACGAGCGGGACCTCGGTCGATCGAGGAGAACGGCTGGAGCGGGACGTCCCGCGTCAGTGCGAACGGAGCGGGGTGCCGCCGATCCCACGGATTCCACGGAACGGGTTCGTCATGGCGATCATCATTGTCGGCCCCCTCTCGGTCTCGTACAGCCGGTGATGCTCGTGAACACTATCGGCGTCGGGAATGCGAGCGCAACCCCTTTCTCGAACATTTCCGGAATTGCATCCGAGAACACACGAGGACGTCGCAGGACGCGGAACGGCCCCGGTACCGCTGGGGTACCGGGGCCGTGTCCGGGTACGGGTCGGACTAGACCGCTGCGGGATCTGACGCCCGGGCGACGAGCCGGCCGTCCTCGAGGTCGATCCGGACGGTGTCGCCGGCGTGCGCCTGCTCGTCGACCACCAGGGTCGCGATGCGGTCGTCGACCTCGCGCTGGATGAGTCGACGGAGCGGACGGGCGCCGTACTCGGGCTCGTACCCGTGCTCGGCGATCCAATCGGTCGCCGCCTCGGACACCGCCAGGGTCATCCCCTGGGTGAGGAGCCGGAGCGCGGTGTCCTGCAGCAGCAGGTCGACGATCGACCGCAGCTGCTCCCGCGACAGCTTGCGGAAGAGCACGATCTCGTCGATGCGGTTGATGAACTCGGGCCGCATCGACTCGCGCAGCCTGCCCATCACACGGGCGCGCAGGTCCTCCTCGGAGTAGCCGCCGTCCGCCGAGGCCGAGAACCCGAGCGCACCGGACCGCGATGCGAGGAACTCCGAGCCGATGTTCGACGTCATGATGACGACGGTGTTCCGGAAGTCGACCGTGCGTCCCTGTCCGTCGGTGAGGCGGCCGTCGTCGAGCACCTGCAGCAGCAGGTTGAAGACGTCCGGGTGCGCCTTCTCGACCTCGTCGAGCAGGACCACCGAGTACGGGTTGCGACGGACGCGCTCGGTGAGCTGCCCGGCCTCCTCGTGACCGACGTACCCGGGAGGGGCACCGACCAGGCGGGAGACGGTGTGCCGTTCGCCGAACTCGCTCATGTCGAACCGCAGCATGGCGGACTCGTCGCCGAAGAGCGATCCGGCCAGGGCCTTCGCGAGCTCGGTCTTGCCGACGCCCGTCGGGCCGAGGAACAGGAAGCTGCCCACGGGACGACGCGGGTCGCCCATGCCGGTCCGGCTGCGTCGGACGGCGGTCGCGATGGCGCGCACGGCGTCGTCCTGGCCGACGACGCGCTCGTGGAGTTCGTCCTCGAGCGCGGCGAGGCGCGAGCGGTCACCCTGCGAGATCCGGGTCGCCGGGATGCCGGTGGCACGCGACACGACCTCGGCGACGTCTGCCTCGGTGATCACGCGGTCGGCGGTCGACGGCCGGGAGGCACTGCTCGCGTCCCCCTGCGAGGCGGCGGTGATCTGCGCCTCCAGTCCGTCGATCTCGTCGCGCAGGCGCGACGCCTCCTCGTACAGCTCCTCGGCCACCGCGCGGTCCTTGTCGGCCTGCAGCTCCGCGACCTGGTCACGGAGCGCCTCGACGTCGACGTCGCCCGACAGGGCGAGACGGCGTCGTGCCCCGGCCTGGTCGATGAGGTCGATCGCCTTGTCCGGCAGGTGCCGGTCGGTCACGTACCGGTGCGAGAGCTCCACCGCGGCGCGCAGGGCGTCGTCGGTGTAGGTCACGTCGTGGTGCTCGGCGTAGCGCGGGGCGAGGCCGCCGAGGATCGCGACGGCATCCTCGATGCTCGGCTCCCCCACCCGGACCGGCTGGAAGCGCCGCTCGAGCGCGGCGTCCTTCTCGATGCGGCGGTACTCGCGCAGCGTCGTCGCGCCGACCAGGTGCAGGTCGCCGCGGGCCAGGCGGGGCTTGAGGATGTTGCCGGCGTCCATCGAGCCGCCCTCGCCACCGCCCCCGGCGCCGACGACGGTGTGCAGTTCGTCGATGAAGACGATCAGCTCGTCCGCGTGCGCCGCGATCTCGTCCATCGCCGTCGTCAGGCGCTCCTCGAAGTCGCCGCGGTACCGGGTGCCGGAGAGCATGCCGGCGAGGTCGAGCGCGACCACCCGCTTGCCCCGGAGCAGCGCGGGCACGTCGCCGTCGGTGATCCGCTGGGCGAGTCCCTCGACGATCGCGGTCTTGCCGACGCCGGGCTCACCGATGAGGACGGGGTTGTTCTTCGTGCGGCGGAGCAGGATCTCGACGGTCTGCTCGATCTCGTCGGCGCGGCCGATCACCGGGTCGATGCGGCCGTCGCGGGCGCGTTCGGTGAGGTCGGTGCCGAACCGGTCGAGCGTCGGGGTGTCGCTCGTCGTGCCGTTCGTGGGGTCGGCGGTGGTCTCGGTGGCTCCGGGCATCGGGCGTCCCTCTCGTGCTGCTGCCGCGGCCTGCTGGGCGTGCTCCTGCAGGTGCTGCGGGGTGACACCGGCGCTCGCGAGCAGCTGCCCGGTGACGGTGTCCTGGTCGGTGACGAGCGCGAAGAAGACGTGCTCGGGGTCGGTGTAGGTGCTGCCGAAGGCCTTGGCGGCCTGGGTCGCCTCGAGCAGGATCCGCTGTGCGGTCCCGGTCAGGGCGGGCTGCCCGGTGCGCTCGGGACGCGGGTCCGTCGGCGCGGGGAGGCGCTGCTCGACCTCGGCGGCGAACTGCTCCGGGTCGACACCGGCGGTGCGCAGGACCGCGGTGAAGGGCTCGGTGCGCACGAGCACGTGCAGGACGTGCAGCGCGTCGATCTCGTGCTGGCCCTGTGCGACGGCGTACTCGGCGGTGTGCTGGAGCACCTCGTGGGTACGTCGGCTGAGGAGCCGCGTGATGTCGACCGGGCGTCCCAGCGGGACGGATCGCTGGGCACCGGACTGCTGGGCCGCGATGAGCCGCGCGAGGAACGCGTCGAACGCGTCGTCGCCACCGGTCGGGCCGAACGTTGCTGGCAAAGGGACCTCCTGGGAACTTGAGTGCCTTCGACTCAATGCAACGCTGGAGGACCCGCTCCATTCCCGGCGGGTGAAGAAACTTGCGTCAGACCGACTCAGGTCCTCGCGATGGCCGCCGTGGAGGCGCCGGTGACGCGGACCAGGTCGGCCGGCGCGACCTCGATGTCGAACCCGCGGCGCCCGCCGGAGACGAAGATGCTCGGGTGCTCGAGCGCGGTCTCGTCGACGACCGTCCGCAGGCTGGACTTCTGTCCGACCGGACTGATCCCGCCCACCACGTACCCGGTCCGCTTCTCGGCGAGGGCAGGTTGGGCGAGCGTCGCCTTCTTGCCGCCGAGGGCAGCTGCGATGGCCTTGAGGTCCAGGCGGTTCGCGACCGGCACGACCGCCACGGCCAGCTGCCCGTCCACCGAGACGACGAGCGTCTTGAACACCTGGTCCTCACGGAGCCCCAGTGCCGCGGCGGCCTCCTCACCGAAGTTGGTCGCGGTCTCGTGGTGCTCGTAGACGTGCGGCGTGAACGGGATCCCCGCCCGCTCCAGGGCGAGGGTCGCTGGGGTGCTCGGCGATCCTGCGGTCATGCCTGCGATCCTGCCCGTCCGGGGCTGCCGGTCCTCGACGGCACGCGGGGGTTACGCTGAACGGACCATGACCGTCGTCGAACTCCTGCTGCGCGCCCTCGCGGTGCTGCAGATCGGCGATGTCGGCCTGCTCGGTCCGTCGGGTTCCCCGGCGCCCCTGCTCGCCGTCGCCGCGCTCGGCCTCGCCGCCGTCGCCGTCACGGTGCTCGTCGTCCGGCTGCTCGCGACGGCGCTCGGTGTCGATCCGGGTGCCGAGGGCTCCGAGCGGACGGGCGCAGCGGTGGAACGGCCGACCCGCATCGCGTGGAGCCACCCCGACGCCGACGGCCAGGTGCGGTCACGAGCACCGGGAGCGCTGACCCCGGCCTGACCGCCCGCGGGTGGTCGGGTCACGTCGTCACGGACCCCTCCACTCGAACGGAACGTCATGGACATCACCACCCTGCCCGTCGTCGGCGACCTGCTGCGCGCCGGCGTCGACCTGCTCACCGCGCTCACCGCAGCCCTGTCCCCCGTCGCCGGTGGCGCCGCAGCGGCGCTCGCCGTCGTGGCGCTCACCCTGGGCGTGCGCATCGTGCTCGTCCCGCTCGCCGTCCTGCAGGTCCGGGCCGAGCGCGACCGGCGTCGACTCGCCCCGCAGCTCGCCGCCCTCCGCAGGCGCCACGGTGCGGACGCGCGACGCCTCCAGGAGGCCGTCCAGCGCCTGTACACCTCCGAGCGCGTCTCCCCGCTGGCCGGGTGCCTCCCGGTGCTCGCGCAGGCTCCGGTCCTCTCGCTCGTGTACGCGCTCTTCACGCACGCGTCGGTCGCCGGTGCCGCGAACGCCCTGCTCGACGCGACACTGGTCGGGATCCCGCTCGGGCACACGCTCCTGGTGGCGCTCGCGTCGCCGCTGTGGAGCCACGCCTGGGTGGTGCTCGTGCTGCTCGTCGTGATGGCGGTGGTGGTCGAGGCGTCGCGCCGGGCCACCGTGCACTGGAACCCGACGGCGGAGCCGGTGGCCGGTACGCCCGGGGCCGGTCCCGCGGCTGCCCTGGCGCGCTGGGCGCCCTTCGCGTCGGTCGTCCTCGCCGCGGTCGTCCCGCTCGCCGCGACGCTCTACGTCGTCACGAGCGCCGCCTGGACCCTCGGGGAGCGCGCGGTGCTGCGGCGGATCGTCCGCTGAGCCGGGCAGGGGGCGCGGGGCGGCCGGTCTCAGCCGCCCTGGCCCTCCTGCTGGGGCCCCTGGTCGACGGGGTCGTACTCGGTGCCACGGCCCTGCTCCTCGTCGGGGGTGGGGACGTGCCGCTCGGTCCCGCTGCCGCCGGGGCTCGTCGCCACGTAGTCGGCCTCGCCGGACTGGGTGTCGTGGCTCAGGGGCTCGAGCGTCTCGGGATCGGCGTCGTGCCGGGTCTGGTCGTGGCCGGAGGCGTCGTGCCCGGTTCCTGCGTCGGTGCTCATGCCACCCGTCTACGCCTCGGGGACTGGACACCTCCCGCTCGGGGGGCGGACGTGCCGTCGTCCGGGTGGGAGCATGTGGGTGTCCGGTGCGTCCGGACCGGGAGTGCGCATGGCCGACGAGGACGTCACGGCGGAACGGGCACGACTCGAGGCCCTTGCGTGGGGCGCCGGGGTCGCGGCCGAGGACGCTGCGCGCGCCCGGCTCGAACTCCGTGGGCTCCGGGACGGCAGCACCGTCGCGGGTGCGACGCCGCCGGCCGGGACGACGACCGACGACGGACGTCCGGCGGACCGCACGACGAGCGCGGCCGGACGGTCGTCAGTCGCTGCGTCGACCGCTGACCGACCGACACCGGCGGCGGGGCCGATCCGGACCGGGCCCGGCTCGGCCGGTGCGTCGGCGCCCGCCGACCCGGTCGGGCCGGAGGGCGAGCAGGAACCGGCCACGGGACCGGGTGCCGTCCGCGCCGGGGGCGGGGCGGACCTCCAGGCCGGGAGGCCCGCGTGGCGGACACGGGTGAGCGGACTGCTCTGGACCGCGCGGCCGCGCGCCTGGATCGCGCTCGGCGCGGCGGCGGTCGTCGGCCTGGCGTTCGCGGCGGGCACGCTGGTGGGCACGACCGACGGGCAGCTGGCCGCCGCGCCCAGCACGACACCGACACCCGGCGCGATCACCCTCGAGGAGCTGCTGGACATCCCGCAGACCTCCGCGGACCAGCTGCCGGGCCCGGTCGAGGCGCCCGTGAGCCTCCGCACGACCCGGCTCGTGTTCACGAACCGGGCCCTGGACGGCAGCGCCTTCGAGACCCCGTGGAACGTGTGGGCCGGGGTCGGGACCGACCGCGAGACCATCTGCCTGGTGGCGACCGCGAACCGGCTCGAGTCGACCACCGCCTGCTACCCGCGTGAGGACGCCCTGCACGGGAACGTCTCGCTCTCCGCCCAGTCGATGAGCGGCACGCTCACCGTCACCCTGCGCGGCGGCGGTGTGCAGGGCACGGTGACGAACGAGAACTGATCGGGAATGCTCGTCCGAGCATCTCGTTGGAGCGCTACAAGATTCTTCGGCGACCCCCTCGCGCGATCCGGATGCTCCGTGCAACACTGGATGTGCGCACTCGCCGTGGAGTCGTCACAACCCGACCGGGTCGTTCGACCCGGACCACACCCACCGCGAGCGCGCACCGCGCACCGCCGTCACGACGGCCGGTCCGACGCGTGCTCCGGCGTTCCCCGGAGGAGGTCAGCAGCGTGTCCACCAACACCACCACCTCGGCCGTGTCGACGAGCACGCGGCCGATCACCGTCACCAACCGGTCGATCGTCGGCATCGCCGTGCTCGGGCTCGCCACCTTCTTCGCGATCACCACGGAGCTCATGCCGGTCGGGCTGCTCGGCACGATGAGCCGCGACCTCGGCGTCAGCGAGTCGACGATGGGCTTCGTCGTCACCGTCTACGCCGCAGCCGTGGCGATCCTCGCCCTCCCGCTGACGTCGCTCACCGCGCGGCTCCCCCGCAAGGCGGTCCTGGTGTCGACCCTGGTCGGCTACGCCGTCTCGAACGTGCTGGTCGCGGTCGCGCCGAGCTTCGCCGTCGTCTGCGCGGGTCGCGTCGTCGGCGGCGTCGCACACGCGCTCTTCTTCTCGGTCGCGTCGGCCTACGCGACGCGGATCGTGCCCCCGCGGCTGGCCGGACGCGCGATCGCCTTCGTCTACTCCGGCAGCTCGCTCGGCTTCGTCCTCGGCGTGCCGCTGGCCACCTGGGTCGCGCAGACGATCGGGTGGCGCCCCGCCGTCGGCTCCGTCGCGCTCGCCGCAGCCGTCCTCGCGCTGGTCGCGGTCGCGTTCCTGCCGGCGGTCAGCGGGACCGCGTCCCCGCACATCGGTTCACCCCGCGCGTGGGCCCGCACCGGACTGCTCTCCGTCGTCGTCGCCGACCTGCTGCTCTTCGCCGGGCACTACGTCGTCTACACCTACATCGGCCCGTACGCGATCGACGCCGGGCTCGACGCCGGCATGGTGAGCGGTGCGCTCCTGGTGCTCGGCGGGACCGGCATCGTCGGCCTCTGGCTCGCCGGCACCTTCGTCGACCGGGCACCGCGGCAGACGTTGATCGCCGCCGTCGCCGTGATGGCCGCCGCCTTCGCCGTGCTGCCGTTCGTGCACGGCTCGCTGTTCGGCACCATGGTGGTCGCCGGGGTCTGGATGGCGGCGAACGGCACGACCGGCACCCTCTTCATGGCCGCGGCGATCCGCACCGGTGGCGTCTCCCCCGACATCGCCGGCGCCCTCGTCAACGGCGCGTCGAACATCGGCATCGCGGGCGGGGCAGCCGTCGGCGGGCAGGCGCTCGGTGCGGTCGGCCTGCAGTACCTGCCGTTCGCCGGCGCCGTCGTGCTGATCGGCTCGCTCGGCGTCGTGCTCGCGGCGCGCCGCGGCTTCCCGGTGCACACGCACGCGCAGGAGCACCTGTCCACGACGTCGGTCGAGGCGATCACGTCCTCGCTCGCGGTCGTCACCAGCTCGGTGCCGGTCGTCAGCCGTGCGATCGCCACCATCACCGGGTCGATCGGCGTCGCCACCGGCACGGTGTCGACCGCGACGGGATCCGTGCGGACGCAGCGGCGGCGCTGAGCCCGGGACACGGGAGCGGGGCGGGCCGACCGGTGTCGACCCGCCCCGCTCCCGTCTCCCGGAGCCCGGAGCCCCGAGCCCGACGGCCGGGTGTGCGGTCAGTCCTGCGGGACCGACCGTCGACGACGTGCCGCGCGGACCGACAGCAACCCGCCGCCGGTCAGGAGCAGCAGCGCTGCGACGGCGACCGCGGCGGTGACGTCGGCTCCGGTGAAGGCCAGTCCGCCACCGGTCGGGCCACCACCGTCGCCCGTGCCGGTACCGCCCGCGACGGGTGCCGCGCTCGGGGTCGGGCCGTCGGTCGGCTGCGGCGTCACCGTCGGGGTGGGCTCCGGCGTGACGGCGACCTCGGCGAGGACGAGGCGCACGGGCTCCGGCGTGCCGCCGACCGCGGCGGTCGTGACCACCACCGGGTCCGACTGCTCGGGGCCGGTCCCGGCCGTGATCGTGTACTCGGTCAGCGGGCGGAGCCCCTCGAGCACGAAGGTGCCGTCGTCGCCGGTGGTCGTGCTGACCGGCTCGCCGTCGTCGTCACCGGTCAGCGTCGCCACGACCGGGACGGCCGCGGCGGGGGCGCCGTCCGCGTCGCTGACCGTGCCCGGCTGGTCGACCGTCGGCAGGGGCAGGACGAAGTCGACGGCGTCGGCGGCGGTCCCCGTGGCGGGCGTCGTGACCGTCCGGACGGGGGCCCCCTCGACGCTCACGGCGTACTCCGTCGACGGCGTCAACCCGGCGAGCGAGTACCCGCCGTCGGCGGTCGTCTCGACCGTGACCACGGCACCCGAACCGGCCTCGACCGGCCGTGCGGTGACGGTCGTGTCCACGACGGGCGTGCCGTCCTCGTAGCGGACGGAACCGGCCTGCCCGACCGTGACCGCCACCGGCGTCGTGAACGGGAAGTCCGCTCGGACCGTGCCGTCGGCGGTGACCTCGACCGTCAGCTCGGTCGGCTCCGGAGCACCGGCGACCGCGGCCTCGGTACGGACGGTGTAGGTGCCGGGCCGGAGCGCCAGACCGTACGTGCCGTCGGCGTCCGTCTCGACGGTGGCCACCACGCCACCGCCCTGCAGGACCTCCACGAGCGCGGGTGCGGCGGGGGCGCCGCCGTCGAGCGTCACGCGGCCCGTGATCGTCCCCACGCTGATCGGCAGGACGATCGGGTCGAGCGCAGCCACCGGGGCACGGTCGGCACCGGTCGAGCCCGACACCGGCGGGGCACCGCTCACCGTCGCGACGACCGCAGTGCCGGCCGGCAGGCCGACGGCACGCCAGCGCCCGTCCGCGTCCGTGACGACGGTGGCGAGGGGCAGCCCCGAGGTGTCCGTGACGGTCACCTCGGCGTCGGCGACGGGGCGGCCGTCGGCGTCGACCACCGAGCCGTCGAGGTCGACGGTCCCCGGGACCGTGCTGAGGACGAAGTCGGCGTCCGTGACGTCGGTCCGGAGGTCGACCACCGCGGGAGCGCGGTCGACCGCCGCGTTGTCCGGGGTCGCGATCGACACCCGGTACCCGTCGGCCTGGGTGAGCGCGGGGAACGCGTACGCACCGTCGGCACCGGTGGTCGTCGTGTACTCGGTGCCGTTCGGAGCGGTCACGGTGACGAGCGTGTCCACCAGTGGTTCGCCGTCGAGTGCCGCAGTGCCGGAGAGGGACGAGGTCCGGTTCGCGAACCAGGTCTGGTAGACGGGGAGGCCACTGCGTTGCTGGTAGGCGATGGTCAGCGTCGCGAGCGACGCCGTCGGTGTGAACCATGCGCTCGCGCCGGCGGTGTCGTTCGCGGCGTCGTTGCCCCGCAGCACCCCCGTGGCCGGGTCCCAGGACGGCAGGTCCTGACCCGCCGCCACGCCTCCGGGATCGCGCGGGCAGCTCCACCCGCCGGGCGAGACGGTCGAGCACGAGTTGTACGAACCCGCGTAGCCGAGCTGGTCCACGGTGGCTGGGGTGCCGTCCGCGAGGGTCGCCGAGATCGTCGCCTGGTCGGCGTCGACGTCGCCCAGGACGAAGGACCAACCGCCGGCCCCTGGCGTCCCACCGTCGAACGTCCAGGTCGTGACGGCAGGGCTCCGCGCGTCGTCCGCCGCCGGCCGCTGGTTGAGGTACGTCGCACCGCGACTGGTGCCGTAGACCGTGCCGGGCGGCGTCGACGCCCCCTGCCACGTCGATGCGCCGGAGACGACCGTGGCCTGCCGGGAGGTGGACGTGAAGGTGGTGTCCGGGAACCCCGGGAGCGCGATCGAGCCGGTGTACGCACGACTCGTGCCGTCCACCGTGACGGTGGCCCAGTTCCCCGTGGTCGCGGCCGTCGCGCTCGTGACGCCGCTCACCGCCAGTCCTGCCCCGAGTGCGACGGCGATGACGCCGGCGATGACGGAGCGCCATCTGCGCATGTGTGCTCCCCTGTGTCGGCGCCGACGAATACCCGACGCTTGCTCAGGCTATCCGGGCAGCGCGGACGAGGGACAGCCCCGGTGCGGGTCGCGGGTCACCGGCCCTCCAGGACCGCGAGCAGCCGGTCGAGCGCGACGACCTGGCCGGACACGAGCACCCCGCGCGCCTCCTCGACGCCGAACCAGCGGGCGTCGTCGACCTCGGGGACCGCGACGAACCGACCGGAACCGCGCGGGAGCTCGACCTGCACCGTGTTGCTCAGCACCTCGTCGACCTTGAAGTCGTCGGCCCGTGCCGCGAAGACCCGGACGCGCTTCCCGGAGGCCTGGCGGACCTCGCCGAGGTCGAGCACGGGTCCCGTCGGTGCGGGGACCCCGATCTCCTCGGCGAACTCGCGGCGCGCGGTGTCGAGTGCGTCCTCACCGTCCTCGACGAGCCCCTTCGGGATCGACCACGCGCGCGGGCGTCGACGCCAGAACGGTCCGCCCATGTGCGCGACGAAGACCTCCGGGGTGCCGTCCACGGGCGACCGACGGTGCAGCAGGAGTCCGGCGCTGGTGACCACCGATCGACCCTACGACGAGCGGCCGTGCACGGCTCAGTCCGCGAGCCGGCGGAGCTCCGAGGCCACCTGCCCGGTCAACCACGCCACCCCGCGCCCGTTCGGGTGCAGGGCCCCGGGCACCATGTCGATGCGGCTCAGGTCGCCCGCCCCGGAGAGCGAGACGCCCGCGACGTACGGGTCGTCGGTCGCGCAGGCCGAGTGCGCCTGCGACCGGGCGAACACGTCGACGAACGGGACGCCGGCCGCCTCGGCAGCGGACGCCGAGACCTCGTCGAGCGACTCCTGGACCCCGTGCAGGTACCGGACGTCGCCGTCGGTGAACGGGTAGGTGTCCCGCGGGAAGGACCCCACGAGCGAGCCGAGGTCGAGCGCCGAGCGGAAGCACCCCCGCGCCGGCGTGTGGGCCGCGTCCGGGAAGATCGCCGGGTAGCCGAGGAAGACCACGACCGCGTTCGGCGCGGCCCGGCGGACCGCGGCGAGCGTGTCCGCGATCCCGAGCGCGACCCGGGACCGGATGCGCACGTCGAGGTCGTCCACCCCGTCGTGCACGAGGGTGCTGCGGCACGACGGGGCGTCCCGACCGGAGAACACCGGGCCGCGGGAGGACAGCGCCAGGCAGGATGCGGCGGTGCCGAACAGGTCGGCGTCGTTGCCGCCGATCGTCAGCGTGACCAGCCGGGTGTCCTCGGACAGTGCCCGGACCTGGGGCGGCACCCCGCGGAACTGGTACCCCGACACGACGTCACGACTGGTCGCCCCCGCGCACGTCACGTCGGTCAGGTCGAGTCCGAAGCGCGCCGCGAGCCGGTGGGGGTAGTCGCGCGCCGACTGCGCGCAGGCGCTCGTCGGCAGCCGGGTCGGGTCGCCCAGGCCGTAGCCGGCCGAGTAGGAGTCGCCGAGTGCGACGTACTCGCTGCCCGGCGGCAGGTCGGCGAGCGTCTCGGCCGGGTCGTCCGTCACCGGGTACGGCTCCGGGACCGGCCACATCGGCGCCGCGACGGCGCCGTCGGTCGGTGCGACCGCGACCGGGCCCGACGGCGCGACGACGACCGCGGCGAGGACCGCGAGCACGAGGGCGACGGCGGTCGACCGCTTCGAGCGGGTGGTGCGCTGCAGGGGGTCCTCCGGGTGGACGCGACGACGGGACGGGCAAGGCTACCTGCCCGTCCCGGGTGCCGGTGTCAGCGACGACCCAGGCGCCGTTCCCCGTTGCTGCCGGTCTGGTACTGCAGGCCGTAGTGCTCGTACAGCACGGGTTCGGTCGAGGCCTCGAGCTCACCGTCGGTCGGGATGGTCGGGGCGTCCTTGACGAGCTTCTTCGGGAACGTCACGAGCAGGTGCTTCGGCGCCACCGTCGCACCGACGAGCGGGACGAAGAGCAGCTTCTGGAACCCGGGCAGCCCGGTGGTGACGGCGCCGAAGGCGGGATCGGACGTCGCGGTGTCGTAGTAGATGCTCTCGAGCGTGCCGATCTTGTCCTCGGTCTCGTCGACGACGGGCAGGCCGATCCAGTCACGGATGTTGGCGGCTTCGAACACGGGGCGCTCCCTTCGAGCAGGACAGGTACGCCTCGACGCTACCGACGACCCCTCGGCGGGTTCACGGCGAAGTGGCGGGGGCGACCGGGAGCGAGTCGACGGCGGCGAGCACGTCGTCCACGCCGACGGCCAGGAGCGCCGGGTCCGGGTCCTCCGCGAACACGTCCCCGCGGCGCACGGACGCGTCGGTGAGCACGACGTGCGGACCGGAGGCGGGCGGTCCCCAGGCCTCGGGCGGCGCCGGTCCGAACACCACGACGGACGGGATCCCGTAGGCGGACGCGAGGTGGGCCGCCCCCGTGTCGACGGTCACGACGAGCGCTGCCGATGCGATGACGCCGGCGAAGGCCTGCAGCTCCAGCGCGCCCGCGAGGACCGCCTCCGGCGGCAACCCGGCCGACTGCGCGACGGCGGTGGCGCGCTCGACGTCGTCCGCGCCTCCCGTCAGGACCACGTCGAGGCCGCGCTCGCGGAGCCCCCGCACCACGGCTGCGAAGCGGTCGGTCGGCCAGTGCCGCGCACCGTGGAAGGCACCGATGTGCACGACCGCGGCACCCGGCGCGGCGGACGGGGCGGCCGGGCGGGCGATGGCGACCTCGTCGGGGTCGGCGGGGATGCCGTGCCAGGTGAGCAGGTCCGCCCAGCGCTCCCGCTCGTGGACGTCGTCCGGCCACTCCGGGCCCTCGTACCCGTGGGTCGGGTCGGCGTGGCCGATCACCCGCCGGGCACCGAGTGCGGCGACGAGGTCGGACGACTCCGGCCCGGCACCGTGCAGGTTGACCGCGACGTCGACCGCTCCGGCGGGGGCGGCGATCGGGTGGTCGAGCCCGTGCTGCGCGAGGTGCACGTCGACGGGCAGCAGCTCGACGACCGGGGCGAGCCACGCGGTCGTCGCCAGGGTGACCCGGTGGCCGGGGAACGCCCGGCGGAGCGCGTGCAGTGCGGGGACGGCGACGAGCGCGTCCCCGAGCTTGATGGCGCGCAGGACGAGCAGGTCGGGGCGTCCGTCGGACGGGGGCAGGGCGGGGACGGCGGTCACGGTCCGACGGTATCCGGCCGCGCCTGGGCCGGTTCCCGGCCGGCGGACGGTACCAAGGAGCATGGCTCTCGCGAAGGACCGCGCCGTCCGCGGTCTGCTCTTCGACCGTGACGACACCCTCGTCGTCGACGTCCCGTACAACGCCGACCCCCACAAGGTCGTCCCCGTGCCCGGCGCCCACCGCGCGGTCGAGCGCGCTCGGACCGCCGGTCTGCGCGTCGGGGTCGTGACGAACCAGTCGGCGATCGCGAAGGGCCTGGCGACCCGCGAGCAGGTCGACGCGACGAACGCCCGCGTGGACGAGCTGGTCGGCCCGTTCGACGTCTGGTGCGTCTGCCCGCACGACGCCGGCGACGGGTGTGCGTGCCGCAAGCCGCGTCCGGGGATGGTGCTCGACGCCGCGCGACGGCTCGGGCTCGACCCGTCCGAGATCGTGGTGGTCGGGGACATCGGCGCCGACGTCGGTGCGGCGGCGGCGGCGGGTGCGCAGGGCGTGCTGGTGCCGACGCCGCGGACGCGCGCCGAGGAGGTCGAGGCGGCGGAGACCGTCGCCGGCTCCCTCGACGACGCCGTCTCCCTCGTGCTGGCCCGGGTCCCGGCGGCCCGGGCGTGAGCCGCGCCGAGCAGCGCGGTCCCGAGGGTGCGGAGTCGACCACGGCCGACGAGCGGACCGGTCCGCGCGTCCTGGTCGTCCGGCTCGACTCGTTCGGCGACGTCCTGGTGGCCGGCCCCGCCGTGCGCGCCGTCGCCGCGGGGGCCGCGCACGTCACGATGCTCTGCGGCCCGCAGGGCTCCCCGGCCGCGGACCTGCTGCCCGGGGTCGACCGGGTGCGGGTCTGGGCAGCGCCCTGGGTGACCGAGACCGCGCGGCCGATCGACGACGCGCTGCTCGGCGAGTTCCGTGCGCTCGTCACCGAGGAACAGCCCGACGAGGCCGTCGTGCTCACCTCGTTCCACCAGTCGCCCCTGCCGGTCGCCCTGCTGCTCCGCCTGGCCGGGGTGCCCCGGGTCTCCGGCGCCTCGGTCGACCACCCCGGGTCGCTGCTCGACGTGCGGCTCCGCCCGGGCGAGGACCTGCCGGAGGACCTCCCGGAGCCGGAGCGCGCCCTCCGCATCGCCGAGGCCGCCGGGTTCGCCCTGCCGCCGGGTGACGACGGGAGGCTCGTGGTGCGGCACGACGCCGTCGCACCACCCGAGGTGGCGGCCCTGGACCGCTACGTGGTCGTCCACCCCGGCGCGAGCGTCCCGGCGCGCTCCTGGCCGGAGGAGCACCACCGTGACCTCGTCGCGGCCTACGCCGAGCGCGGGATCCCCGTGGTCGTCACGGGCAGCCCCGGCGAGCGGGCGCTCACGGCCGCCGTCGCGGGCGACACCGCGGTCGACCTCGGCGGTCGGACGTCGCCCGCCGAGCTCGCCGCGGTCCTCGCCGGCGCCGAGGTCGTCGTCGTCGGCAACACCGGTCCGGCACACCTCGCCGCCGCGGTGGGGGCGCGCATCGTCAGCCTGTTCTCGCCGGTGGTGCCGGCGGTGAAGTGGGCCCCGTACGCACCCGAGGTGGAACTGCTCGGCGACCAGACCGCCGCCTGCCGCCTGAGCCGTGCCCGGGAGTGCCCGGTCCCGGGCCACCCGTGCCTGTCCGGAGTGCGCGTGCAGGACGTCCTCGACGCACACGGACGCCTGCTGGCGCGCGGCACCGGACCCGGCGCCGTCGCGGACGGCAGTGCGCTCAGCGGATGAAGCAGGAGAAGCTGCGAGGAGGACCAGCAGTGCTCCCGTAGCGTGCGCCACTGCTCCTCCTGCTCCTCTTCCCGGCACCCGCGCAGCGCGCGCGAGCGCCGGCGGGGCAGCTGTCCGGAGGGGCACCGAACCGTCGAAAGGCCCTGCATGCGGATCCTCGTGTGGCACGTGCACGGCGGCTGGATGGACGCCTTCGTCCGCGGCCCCCACGAGTACCTCATCCCCACCACACCGGCCCGCGACGGCTGGGGGCTCGGGCGGGGCGGCCGCGACTGGCCGGCGAACGCGATCGAGATCGACCCGGCCGACCTCGCCGACGCCGAGGTCGACGTGGTCGTCCTGCAGCGCACCGAGGAGCTCGAGGAGGCCCGTCGCCTGCTCCGCGGCCGCGAGGTCCCCGTGGTCTTCGTCGAGCACAACGCCCCGCGCGTCGACGTCCCGAGCAGCCTGCACCCGATGCGAGACCGCGACGACCTGGTGATCGCGCACGTCACGCACTGGAACGCCCTCATGTGGGACTGCGGCACGACCCGCACGACGGTGGTCGAGCACGGCGTCGTCGACCCGGGCCCGCTCTACACCGGCGCACTCGAGCGCTTCGGTGTCGTCATCAACGAACCGGTCCGCCGCGGCCGTGTGGTCGGCACGGACCTGCTCCCCCGCTTCGCCGAGGTCGCACCCGTCGACCTCTGGGGCATGGGCACCGACCGGCTCCCCGAACTCGGGTTCGGCGACCGAGTCGTCGCCCTCGGCGACGTCCCCGCAGACCCCATGCACGCAGCCCTCGCGCAACGACGCGCGTACGTGCACCCGAACCGCTGGACGTCGCTCGGCCTGTCGCTGATCGAGTCGATGCACATGGCGATGCCGGTCCTCGTGCTCGCGACGACCGACGCACCACGGACCGTGCCCGCCGAGGCCGGCGCGATCGCGACCGACGTCGACGAGCTGGTCCGTGCCTCCAGGACGCTCCTGGAGGACCCCGAGGAGGCCCGTCGCCGCGGTGCCGTCGCCCGAGAGGCCGCGCTCGAGCGGCACGCGCTCGGCCGGTACCTGGCGGACTGGGACGACCTCCTCGACGACGCCGTCGCGCGTGGTGCGCGACGCGGACGCGCGGCGGACGCCGCGCTGGAAGGGAGCCTCCGATGAAGATCGCGATGGTGTCCGAGCACGCGAGCCCGCTCGCGGTGCTCGGCGGAGTCGACGCCGGTGGACAGAACGTGCACGTCGCCGAGCTGTCCGCGGCCCTCGCGGACCGCGGCCACCAGGTGACCGTGTACACGCGGCGCGACGACGCCGACCAGCCCGTCCGCGTGCTGCTGCGCCCGGGCGTCGAGGTCGTGCAGGTCGACGCCGGGCCCGCCCGCCACGTCCCGAAGGACGACCTGTTCCCGTTCATGGACACGTTCGCCTCGGTGCTCGCGGCGGAGTGGTTCGTCGACCGCCCCGACGTGGTGCACGGGCACTTCTGGATGTCCGGGTACGCCGCGCTCGAGGCCGTCAAGCAGGTCCACGCCCGCACCGGTGGCGTCCGGATCCCGGTCGTGCAGACCTTCCACGCGCTGGGCGTCGTGAAGCGTCGCCACCAGGGCACCGCCGACACGAGCCCCGCGGAGCGCGAGTGGATCGAGCCCGCCGTGGGCCGGAGCGTCGACCAGGTCGTCGCGACGTGCTCCGACGAGGCCTTCGAGCTCAAGACCCTCGGCGTGCCGCTGCACGCCATCTCCGTGGTGCCGTGCGGTGTGGACACCGAGCTCTTCCGGCCCGACGGCCCCGTCGAGGAGCGTGGGCGCCCCTTCCGGGTGCTCACCGCGTCGCGCCTGGTGCGCCGGAAGGGTGTCGGCACGACCATCGCCGCGCTCGCGAAGCTGCTCGACGAGGGCCGCGAGGCCGAGCTCGTGGTGGTCGGCGGAGCCGGCACGGCCGGAGCCGACCTCGCCGACGACCCGGAGTACCAGCGCCTCGACGCCCTGGCCCGTTCGCTCGGGGTGCGCGAGCACGTGACCTTCCGCGGCCAGCTCGGGCAGCACGACATGCCCGCCGTCTACCGCAGCGCCGACGTCGTCGTGTGCGCCCCCTGGTACGAGCCCTTCGGCATCGTGCCGCTCGAGGCCATGGCGTGCGGTCGTGCCGTCGTCGCGTCGAGCGTCGGCGGACTCATCGACACCGTCGTGGAGGACGCCACCGGCCTGCACGTCCCGCCCCGCGACGAGGAGGCCGTGGCCGCCGCCGTGGGCGCGCTGCTCGACGACCGCGAGCGGCGCGACGCGTACGGACGCGCGGGACGCGAGCGCGCCGAGTCCCGGTACACCTGGCACAAGGTCGCCGCCGAGAGCGAGCGCGTGTACGAGCGCCTCGTCGCCGGCGCCGCGAACGGCCTCGCCGCGCCCGCCGTCGCGGCGACCGGGACCGACACGGCACCCGTGTCGAACGACCCCGTCGGGATCACCCCCGCCACGACCATCCCGGGCGCCCGTCCCGGACGCGCCGGACGGACCGCCCGCCCGACGCCCGCGGTGCTGCCGCACCCGACGGAGAGGACCGCACGATGACCATCGAGCAGCAGACCGGCACGCGTGAGCCGGAGACCGAGAGCGCCAGCGTCCGGACCGTCGTCGACCACATCGCCGCGTCGGTGCCCGTGATCGCCTCGCTCGTCGACCACAAGGACCACATCGCGGCGTGGGCGGACGACATCGCCGCGCGGCTCGTCGCGGGCCGTCGGCTGCTCGCCGCGGGCAACGGCGGCTCGGCGGCGGAGGCCCAGCACCTCACCTCCGAGCTGACCGGCCGCTTCGACGGGGACCGTCCGGCGTACTCGGCGATCTCCCTGCACGCCGAGAGCTCCGCCGTCACCGCGATCGGGAACGACTACGGCTACGACCAGGTCTTCGCCCGCCAGGTGACGGCGCACGCGCGCGCCGGTGACGTCGTCGTGCTGCTGAGCACGAGCGGCAAGAGCCCGAACCTGCTCCGCGCGGCCGAGGCCGCTCGGGCCGTCGGTGCACGCTCGATCGCGATGACCGGCCCCGGGCCGAACCCGCTCGCCGACGCGGTCGACGACGCGATCCGCATCGAGGGCCCCTCGGCCAACGTGCAGGAGGCGCAGCTCGTCCTCGTGCACGCCCTCTGCCGTGCGATGGAGCCGGCCCTCCGCCGCGGCGGCCGCCGGTGAGCGGCACGGAGCGCACCGCCAGCGCGACGCCGGGCTCCGGCGACGGCACCCGGCGTCGCATCGTCGTCGTCGGCGACACCCTGCTCGACGTCGACGTCTCGGGCACGAGCGAACGGCTCAGCCCGGACGCCCCCGTCCCGGTCGTCGACGTCCGGACCGACGACCGTCGTGCCGGTGGCGCCGGCCTGGTCGCCTCGATGCTCGTACGCGACGGCCACGACGTGACGCTCGTCACCGTGCTGAGCGACGACGATCGTGCCGACGAGATCCGCGCCCTGCTGCCCGACGTGCACGTCGTCGCCGGTCCGTCCGGTGCGCCGACCCCGGTGAAGACCCGCGTCCGCGTGGTCGACCACGCGCTCGTCCGCATCGACGAGGGGTGCGCCACCCCGCCCGTCCCCGGCACGACCGCCGAGATGACCGCGGCGCTCGAGGGCGCCGACGCGATCGTCGTCGCCGACTACGGCCGTGGCGTCGCGGCCGCCGACGGGCTCCGTACCGCCCTCGCCGCCGTGGCCCGCACGACGCCCGTGGTCTGGGACCCGCACCCGAAGGGTGCCTCCCCCGTCGCGGGCACCGCGGTCGTGACCCCGAACACCAGCGAGGCCCGGCGCTTCACCGACCTGTCCGGCGAGGGCGTGCCCTTCGCCACGGACGCCGCGGCCGAGCTCGTCCGGACCTGGGACGTCGACGCCGTCGCCGTCACGATGGGCGACCGCGGCGCACTCGTCGCCTCGCGTCGCAGCGGGGACGGCACCCGGCCGGCCGCGCTGGACAGCCGGTTCGTCCCGGCCCCGTCCGTCACCGCCGGCGACCCGTGCGGCGCCGGTGACCGCCTCGCCGCGGGCGTCGCCATCGCCCTCGCCGAGGGTGCTGACGTCGCCGAGGCCGTCGCCGCGGGCGTGCTCGCTGCCTCGGAGTACCTCGCGGCCGGCGGCGTGACCGCGTTGTTCGCCGACGACGGCCCGGCCCCGGTGCCCGTCCCCGGCGTGGACCGCGACGCGCTGCGCGTCGTGCACGACGTCCGCAGCGCCGGTGGGACCGTCGTCGCCACCGGCGGCTGCTTCGACCTGCTCCACGCCGGGCACGCCCGCACGCTCTCCGCAGCGCGGGCGCTCGGCGACTGCCTGGTGGTCTGCCTCAACTCGGACGACTCGGTGCGCGCCCTCAAGGGGCCGGAGCGCCCGATCATGACGCAGGACGACCGGGTCGAGCTGCTGCTCGCGCTCGACTGCGTCGACGCCGTGGTCGTCTTCGACGAGCACACCCCGGACGAGGCCCTCCGCCGCTTCCGCCCGGACGTCTGGGCGAAGGGCGGCGACTACGCCGCGAGCGAGCTCCCCGAGGCAGCCACACTCGCCGAGTGGGGCGGTCGGGTCGTCACCGTCCCGTTCCACCCCGGTCGGTCCACCACGCGGCTCGCCGCGGCACTCGCCGCGGTCCGCTGAGGACCCACCCCGACCACACGTCGGACGGGAGGCACGGCGCACCGCCGCCACGGGCCTCCCGTCCGTCACCGGTCACCACACACGTCCCGTCGGCACCGCCGACGGACCGGCACCACGCCACTCCCGGAAGGAAGTCCATGCCCGTCCCCACCACCCCCATCGGTCGCGTCCTCGTCACCGGCGGCGCCTCCGGTCTCGGCGCGGCCGTCGTCGCCGCGGTCGTCGAGGCCGGCGGCACCCCCATCGTCCTCGACCTGCGCGTCGACGGCGTCCCGGAGGGCACCGACGCCGTCGCCGTGGACGTCACGGACACCGAGGCGACCGAGCGCGCCGTCCGCGAGGCCGCGGAGCGCCACGGCGGACTCGACGCCGTCGTCACCGCCGCGGGCATCGACAAGCCCGCGCCGATCGGCGGGATCTCCTCGGGCGACTGGGAGCGCATCGTCGGGGTCAACCTGCTCGGCACCGCCGCCGTGGTGCGCGCCGCGCTGCCCGCCCTCGAGGCGACGCACGGCCGCGTCGTGACGATCTCGTCGTCGCTCGCGCTCAAGGGCGTCGGCGACGGCACGGCCTACTCGGCGTCGAAGTTCGGCGTGCGCGGCTTCTCGCAGGCGCTGGCCGCCGAGACCGCCGGGCGCATCGGTGTGACGAACATCATCCCCGCCGGCATGCGCACCGCGTTCTTCGAGGGCCGGACCGAGCAGTACAAGCCGGGCCCGGACGCGCAGCTCATCGAGCCGGAGTACGTGGCGAACTCGATCCTGTTCGCGCTGTCGCAGCCGGCCGGCTGCGAGATCCGCGAGCTGTCGATCATGCCCGCGACGGAGCCCAGCTGGCCGTAGGCCCCGCTGACGACGCAACGGGAGGCGCGGTGCCGGTCGGTACCGCGCCTCCCGTCGTTCGGTCCAGCTGCCCGGCTGTCCGCTCGGTCTGCCCGCTGGGTCTGCCCGCTGGGTCTGCCCGCTCGCTCCCGCCCTGCCGAGCGGGCCCGATCCGTCACGCTCGGCGCCGCCCGGCGACGGATCGCGCCCGCTCGGCGCAGTGCGCGTGGCACGTCCCGCCCGATCGCTCGGTTCCCGACGGGGTCGGAGCCGGCGTCCGGGTGCACTCCTGCGCCGGCTCAGACGACCGGTGCGGCCGTTCGCTCCCGGGGTCGCACGGTCGCGAGGAGGTCCTCGACGTCGGTGAGCACGGCCTCGGGCTGGACCTCGTCGACGTACGACGGGTCGTGCTCGCAGCGCTCAGCGGTCCACCCGACCTGGGTCACGTCGATGCCGCACACCGGGCAGCGCGTGACGAAGGACATGTGCACCCGGTGCCGTCCGCGGTCGATCGGGCCCGCGTTCACCACGTTGCCGAACCAGAACACGCCGACCGTGGGGGTGCCGACCGCGACGGCGAGGTGCCGCGGGCCGGAGTCGTCGCCGACCATGACGTCAGCGGCCGCGAGCACCGCGGGGAGCTCCGCGAGCGGCAGGGCGTCGGTCAGGTCGTGGAGACGGTCGTGCAGGGCCACCGGCACGGCACCGCGGATGGCCTGCGCCGCCGGCACGTCCGTCGCGTCGCCGACGAGCACGACGTCGTCGCCGGCGTCGAGCCGCGCGGACACCACGGCTGCGAACCGCTCGGGGCTCCACCGGCGCCGCGGGTCCGTCGCGCCGGGGTGCACGGCCACCATGTGGCCGGCGACGCCGAGGCGGTCGCGCACGGCACGGCGCTCCTCGGCGCTCACGTGCACGCGCGGGTCCAGGGTGACCGGGGCGGCACCGGCGAGCGAGACGACTTCGAGCCCGCGGAGCACCTCGTGCTGGTAGTAGACGTAGCGGACCCACCGCTCCAGGACCTCGGCGTCCTCGGTCGCGGTGCCGACGGTGTGCGGTGCGGCGAGGCGCAGCAGGAACGGGTTCGAGTTCCGACCGCCGCCGTGCAGCTGGACGGCGAGGTCGAACCGGCCGCGGAGCCGCGACTCGAAGTCGTGCAGCGCCGGCGCACCCTCCCCGGCGTCCCGCACCCCGGGCGACACCGGGAGTTCCTCGAACGCGTGCACCGCGTCGGTCCGTCCGCGCAGGACCGCCGAGGCCAGCGGGCTCCCGAGCAGCGTGATGCGGGCGTCGGGGTACGCGGCGTGCAGCGCCTCGATCGCGGGGACCGCGAAGAGCAGGTCCCCCAGGCCACCGCCGCGGAGCACCGCGATCTCCCGGACGTCGTCGAAGCGTTCTCCACCGTTGCCGATCAGTTGCACCACACCCGTCTACCGGAACCGAGCCGAGAGCGCTGCCGGGCCGACGCCGTCCCGGACCCGACCGGTGCGCTCTCCGGACCGAGCACCCGAAACCGGCACCCCGCACAGGTCCCCGGGAGCAGCGTGGAACCGTACGCCCGTCTCCGGAAGGACACCATGACCCTCGCCACCCCGTCAGCGACCGCGACCGACACCGACCACATGGTCGTCACCGACCCCGTCGACGGGTCGATCGCCACGACGACCCCGCGCTCCACGAGCGAGGACGTCGCGAACGCTGTCGCGCGCGCACGGGCGGCCGCACCCGCGTGGGCGCGCACCGCACCGGCGGAGCGCGGAGCCCTGCTGCACGCAGCAGCAGCGCACCTCCGTGACCACGCCCAGGAGCTCGCCGACCTGAACACCCGGGAGACCGGGAAGGTGCCCGGCGACGCGATGGGCGGCGTGCAGGCCGGCATCGGGACGCTCGTGCAGTACGCCGAGCTCGGCCCGGTCCACCGCGGCGAGGCGCTCCGCGGGCAGTTCGGTGCGGCCGACTGGTCGGTCCCCCACCCCCGCGGCGTGGTGCTCGCCCTGACGCCGTGGAACGACCCGGTGGCCGTGGCGCTCGGGATCCTCGGTGCCGCGCTCGTCACCGGGAACACCGTGGTGCACAAGGGCAGCGAGCGGTGCCCCGGCACGATCGCCCGGCTGAACACGCTGCTCGCCGAGGTCCTGCCGGAGGGCGTCCTGGTGGGCGTCGACGGTGACGCCTCGACCGGCGAGGCGCTGCTCGGGCAGGACGGCATCGACGTGTACGCCCACGTCGGCTCCACCGCCACCGGCGACCGCCTCTCCGAGGTCGCCGCGAGCACGCGCGCGCACGTCATCCGCGAGAACGGCGGCAACGACGCGGTCGTCGTGGACGCCGACGTGGACCCCGCGTGGGCCGCCGCACAGGTCGCGCTCGGCGCCTTCGCGAACACGGGTCAGATCTGCACGAGCGTCGAGCGCGTCTACGTGCACCGCGACGTCGCCGTGGAGTTCACCGCGGCGCTCGTCGCCGAGGCGGAGCGACGGACGGCATCGCCCGCCGCCGAGTTCGGTCCGCTCGTCGACGACCGGCTCCGCGGCACCGTGCAGGCCCACGTCGACGACGCCGTGCAGCGCGGCGCCACCGTGCGCACGGGCGGGACGACGCCCGGCGGTGTCGGCACGTTCTACCCGGCCACCGTCCTGACCGACTGCACCGACGACATGCTCGTGATGACCGAGGAGACCTTCGGCCCCCTCGCACCGGTCCGTGTCGTCGAGTCGTTCGACGAGGGCCTGCGCCTCGCCGCGGCCGACCGGTACGGCCTCGCGGCGACGGTGCTCACCGGCGACACCGGTCACGCCCTCCGCGCCGCAGCCGAGCTCCCCGTCGGCACCGTCAAGGTGAACGCGGTGTTCGGCGGGGCACCGGGTGGCAGCGCCCAGCCGCGCGGGGCCTCGGGCGCCGGCTTCGGCTACGGCCCGCACCTGCTCGACGAGATGACGACCACCACCGTCGTGCACCTCGAGTCCGCCCCCGCACGCACCACCGGAGGAACCCGATGACCGCCGACGTCCGCCTCGTCCGCGACCTGGTCGCCTCGGTCGACGACCGCGAACCGCTCGTCGTCGTCATCGGCGACTGCATCCTCGACCGCTGGACCGTCGGGGAGGCCGAGCGCGTCTCCCGCGAGGCCCCGGCGCCCGTGGTCCGTGTGACCGAGACGGTCGCCGTCCCGGGCGGCGCCGCGAACACGGCGGTGAACGCCCGCGCCCTCGGCGCCCGTGTCCGCATGGTCGGACTCATCGGTGACGACGAGTCCGGACGCGTCCTCCGCAACCGGCTCGAGACCGCCGGCGTCGACACGACCCACCTGGTCGAGGTCGCCGGTGCCCGCACCACCACGAAGTCGCGGGTGGTCGGCGGCGACCGCGTGGTCGTCCGCGTCGACGAGATCGCGGCCGCGCCGGACGCGCACGCGGGTGCCCGCCTCGGCGAGGCCGTCGCACGCGCCGTCCGGGGCGCCGACGCCGCCGTGGTGTGCGACTACGGCCTCGGTGTGCAGCCCGAGGACGTCGTGCCCGTGCTCGACCGCGACCGCCCCGGTGCCGTCGTCGTCGATGCCCACGACCTGACGCGGTGGGCCGACCTGCACCCCGACCTGGTCACCCCGAACGCCGGCGAGACCGCCGGCCTGCTCGGTCGCGACCTCGGAGCCGGCTCGGCCCGGGTGCCCGTCGTCGTGGACGCCCGGCAGGAGGTCCTCGCCCGCAGCGGCGCCCGTGCGGCGGTCGTCACCCTCGACCGCGACGGTACCGTCCTGCTCGAGCCCGGCGCGGACCAGGCCTTCCGCACCCGCGCGACGCCGGCGTCCGAGCAGCAGGCATCCGGCGCGGGTGACACGTTCTGTGCCGCCGCCACGGTCGCCTTGGCTGTGCGTGCTCCGCTCCGTGACGCGATCGCCGTGGCGCAGGCCGCCGCCGACGTCGTGGTCCGCGAGGCGGGCACCTCGGTCTGCACCGCCGCGGCCCTGATCGACTCCGTGACGGCCCCCGCCGCGACCGTGGTCGACCACGACGACCTCGCCCTGGCCGTCGACGCCGCCCGTGCCGCTGGCCGTCGCGTGGTCTTCACGAACGGCTGCTTCGACGTCGTGCACCGCGGGCACACCACCTACCTCCGGCAGGCCCGCGAGCTCGGCGACCTGCTCGTGGTCGCCCTCAACGACGACGACTCGGTCCGCCGGCTCAAGGGTCCGGAGCGTCCGATCAACACCGCCGAGGACCGGGCCGGCGTGCTCGCCGCCCTCGCCTGCGTCGACCTCGTGACCGTCTTCGCGACGGACACCCCGATCCCGCTCATCGAGCGCCTGCGCCCCGAGGTCTACGTCAAGGGCGGCGACTACTCCCCCGAGATGCTCGAGGAGACGGGGGTCGTCCGGGCGTACGGCGGTGAGGTCGTGATGGTCGACTACGTGCCGGAGCACTCGACGACCGCGGTCGTGCGGCGCATCCGCGAGGCCACCGCAGCCGCAGCCGCAGCCGCCGGCACGGCTCCGGCGACCGACACCGCGGACTCCACGGCACCCGCCGTCGAGCCCGACCCGGCACCGTGACCGCCGCCCGGTGGTCCGGTGCCTGGGCACGCCCCCGGACGGACGACCGCGGTCCGGCCGAGGTCGACGTGCTGGTGCCGACCGTCGGGCGGCCGGCCGAGCTCGCGACGACGCTCGCCGGGCTCGCGGCGCAGACCGACGTCGACCTGCGACTGGTCCTCAGTGACCAGTCAGCGGGCCAGGACGCCGCCTCCGAACCGGCGGTTGCCGCCATGCTCCGCGTCCTGGAGGCACAGGGCCGTCCCGTCACGCTCCTCGCCCACCCGGAACGGCGTGGTCTGGCGGAGCACCGGCAGCACCTCCTCGACCACGCGACCGCCCCCGCGGTGCTCTACCTCGACGACGACGTCTGGCTCGAACCGGGCACCGTCCGCCGGATGCTCGACGCGCTCCGCGACCTGGGGTGCGGCTTCGTCGGCAGCGCCGTCCAGGGCCTGTCGTACCTGGAGGACCGTCGACCGCACGAGACCGCCGTGTTCGAACCGTGGGACGGCCCGGTCGTGCCCGAGGTCGTGCGCCGCGGGACGCCCGGCTTCGACCGACTGTCGCTGCACAACGCCGCGAACCCGGCACACGTCGCAGCGGAGCTCGACGTCGAGACCGGAGGGTGGGTGCCCTACCGGGTCGCCTGGGTCGGCGCGTGCGTCGTCTACGACCGTGCCGCCCTCGAACAGGTGGGTGGCTTCCGGTTCTGGGACGCCCTGCCCCCGCAGCACTCCGGCGAGGACGTCGTCGCGCAGTGGCGGGTGATGGAGCGCTTCGGCGGCGCGGGCATCCTGCCGTCCGGCGCCGTGCACCTCGAGAGCCCGACCACCGTGACCGATCGCCGGGTCGACGCTCCCGACGTCCTGTTCGACGACCACGAGACGAGCGCGCACCGGCGCTGACGTGCTCCGGCGCTGACCTGCTCCGCCTGCGCCGTACCGGAGCACGTCAGCCCTCGTCGGGGGTCCCCTGCCCCGCGCCCGCGATCGTCGCCGCGTCGATCCCCAGCTCCTGGGACAGGAACCGCCACATCCACGCGAGCGCGACCGCGTTGGTGAGGGTCGGGACGCCCTGCGCGATCTGCGTCGCGACACCGTCGCTGTAGGCCGCGAGTCGCAGCGCCACGACCTCCGGGCCGTCCTCGGTGTGGAACACGCCGTCGGCGAGCCCGCGCTCGACCACACGGACGAGGCACGCCTCCCACACGCGGATCCGTTCGGCGTACTCCGCTGCGACCTCCGGCCGTCGGGCGACGGCGGTCCAGTAGTCCGACCAGATGCGCCAGTGCTGCCGGACCTGCTCGGTGTCGCCGAACAGTGGTCCGACGAGCATCCGGAGTCCGACCACGGGGTCCGGCTCGGCGTCCACCGCGGCGACGATCGCACCGTAGAAGCGCTCCGTCTCGAGCACGACGACCTCGTTGAGGATCTCCGCGACGCTGCCGAAGTGGTAGGTAACCGTGCCGACCGACACGTCCGCCGCCGCCGCGATGTCGCGGAGGCCCGTCGCGCCGACGCCGCGCTGCACGATGACCGCGCGCGCCGCGTCGACGATCATCGCCCGGCGCACCTCCGGACGCTGCCGGACGCGGGAGGCCCCGGTCACGCCGACGTCCTCGGGACCTCGTCGGTGAAGGTGTGCTCGGCGACGAGCACCTCGGGCGCTCCGGTCGCGCCGTCGCGGGCCCAGGCGCGCACGGTGTTCACCAGCTGGAAGGCGTCGGCCGTCGCGGTCACGTCCGACGTCGTCTCGACCCGTGCCGCCCACTCCGGCTGGTCGAGCCCGATAGCCCAGCGCGAGGTGGCACGAGCGCTCGTCGGGTCGTCCTGTCGGATCCGGTACGTCTCGCGCGCGTCCTCGGTGAAGACGAGCCCGTCCGGGTAGACGCGGCCGCCGCCGTACCCCGGGTCGACGTCGAGGGTCCACTCCCCCGTCTCCACGTCGTGCGTGACGGTCCGCTGCGGCAGCGGGTCGACGGGCGAGGTCCGCTCGATCGCGAGTGGGGTCGACCGGATCGGCTCCTCGAACCGCACACCGTCGTCCGTCGCCCTCGTCCACGTGGGCAGGGTGACGGACGACGCCGCCGGGTCGAGCGTCACGGTCGCCGCGGCACCGTGCGGCCAGACCCAGGGCCAGTACGACGAGGACACCGCGAGCCGCACCCGGTGGCCCGCGGCGAAGCGGTGTCCGGTCGAGACGAGCCGGACGTCCAGCTCGGTCGGCACGCCGGGCTCGAGCGGGTCGGCACGGTCGGCTCCGGCCCGCTTCGCGGCGTTGCACACGCCGCGGGTCACGAGTGTGGAGGACCCGTCCGGCGCGACGTCGCACAGCCGGACCGTGAGCGTCGCCCGCGGGAGGTCGCTCGTCACGGTGAGGCGCACCGTGACGTTGCCGAGGACGTCGAACGCCTCGTCGACGGGCAGGTCGAAGCACACCGAGCGGCCGTCCTCGGCGCGCTGGTCCGGCGGCAGGTCGGTGGCGTTGCCGAACGGGAAGAACCGACCGGCGTCGACACCGGTGTGCTGCGGCGACCGCACGACCACCGGGCCGTCCCCACCACCGCGCAGCAGGTCGAGGGGGACCGTGCGGTCGGCGGAGGCGGTCGACGGCCAGGCCTCGGCGGCGACCCACCGGCCCCGGCGCTCGGCGTAGTGGGTGGCGGGGGCCTCGCCCTCGTTGATCCAGGCGCGGAGGGCCGGGTCGTCCTCGACCCCGGTGTCGACGTCCTGCAACCACCGGTCCCACCACCGGAGCGTCTCCTGCAGGAACCCGATGGACGGCCCCGGCGCGAGACCGCGGTCCGGGTACTGGTGCGACCACGGACCGACGATGCCCTTCACCGGTGCGTCGACGTGCTCCACCAGGCGGAGCACGGCGTCCCGGTAGGGGTCCGCCCACCCGCCGACCGCGAGCACCGCTGCCCGGATCGCGGAGTGGTCCTCACCAGCGCTGCCGTGCCGCCAGTAGTCGTCGCGCTCCTGGTGCGACAGCCACACGGGGGTCATCGGCCGGTTCCGGCCCAGCCGTGCCCGCCACCGGTCGACCCAGTCCGGCCCGACGACCTCGGGACGCGGCGGCCGCGAGTTGAAGGCGAACATGGTTGCGCCCCAGGCCGTCATGTCGATGCCGAGGACCGCACCGCCGACGTAGTGCACGTCGTTGTCGTACCGGTCGTCGGTCGAGCACACCGTGACGATCGCTCGCAGGGCCGCCGGGGCCCGTGCGGCGAGCTGCAGCGCGTTGAAGCCACCCCACGAGATGCCGAACATCCCGACCGCACCCGAGGACCACGGCTGCGCGGCGAGCCACGCGATGACCGCCTCGCCGTCACGGAGCTCCTGCTCGCTGTACTCGTCGTCGAAGAAGCCGTCCGACGACCCCGTGCCGCGGATGTCGACCCGGACCGACGCGTACCCGTGCTGCGCGTACCAGGGGTGCCGTTCGGAGTCGCGGGGGGCGGTCCAGTCGTCGAGCCGGTACGGCAGGTACTCCAGGAGCACCGGCAGCGGTCCGTCGGGGGCGGCGGGCGCCCAGGTGCGCGCGTGCAGCCGGACGCCGTCGGGCATCGGGATCCACTCGTCCCGGACCGTGACGCCCTCGGGCAGCTGCGGGTCGGGGCCGATCGCGGTCAGGTGCGGGGTGCTCATGCGTCCTCCCAGTTCCTCGTGCGGTGTCCGTCGCCGTGGTCCGTCCAGCCCGGGGCATCCCGCCAGCGCTGCACGCCGTCGCCGACGTCGGGGAGCTCGGTCTGCCCCGGTTCGAGCGTCGCCCGCAGCAGGGTGCGCGTGTACGGGTGGTTCGTCCCGGTGAAGACGCGCTCGGTCGGGCCGACCTCGACGATGCGCCCGCCGGTCATCACCGCCACCCGGTCGGCGACGCCCCGCACGACGGCGAGGTCGTGGCTGATGAACAGGCAGCTCAGCCCGCGCTCGCGGCGGAGGTCGTCGAGCAGCGCGAGGATGCCGGCCTGGACCTGCACGTCCAGCGCCGTGGTGATCTCGTCGGCGATCACGAGCCGGGGCTCGGCTGCCAGAGCGCGGGCGATGCCCACGCGCTGCCGTTGTCCGCCGGACAGCTGCGCCGGCAGCCGGTCGGCGTACTCCGGGCCGAGTCCGACCTGCGTGAGGAGTTCGCCGACGCGCGCCCGCGAGGAGCTCCCGGTGAACAGCCGGAGCGGCCGACCGACGGCAGCACCGACGGTGCGACGGGGGTTGAGCGAGGTGTCGGCGTTCTGGAACACGAGCTGCACGGCACGTCGGAGCTCCTGCGACCGCGCCGCGACCGGTTCGCGGAGGTCACCGCGCACCGTGCCGTCGTCGTAGGTGAACGAGCCCGACTCGGCGGGCACGAGGCCGGCGAGGGTCGTCGCGAGCGTGGACTTCCCGCTGCCCGACTCCCCCACGACCGCGAGGGTCTCGCGCGGCGCGATGGCGAACGAGACACCGTCGACGGCGGCCGGCAGGCCGCGTCGGTACCGGACCACGAGGTCCTGGGCGTCGACGACGGGGCGCTCGACCGCCGGCTCGACCGGCGACCCGGGAGGCACGCTGCCGGTCGCGGTGTCGGCGACCGTCCCGGGGACGCGCGCGTCACGCCGGGGGCGGTCCGCGCCTCCCGTCCGGCGCTGCTCCGGTCGTCGCTGCTCCGGCCGTCGGCCGTCCGGTACCGCGGCGAGCAACGCGCGGGTGTACTCGTGCTGCGGCGTGGCGAAGAGCGCCGCCGTTGCGGCGTGCTCGACGACCTCACCGGCGCGCATGACGGCGATCTCGTCCGCCATCGCGGACACCACCCCGAGGTCGTGGCTCACGAGCAGCACGGCCATGCCGAGCTCGCGGCCCAGGTCGGCGACGAGGTCGAGGACGGCCGCCTGCGTGACCACGTCCAGCGCGGTCGTCGGTTCGTCGAGCACCAGGACGCGCGGGCGCGCGGCGACCGCCATGGCGATGGCGACGCGCTGCTGCTGCCCACCGGAGAGCTGGTGCGGGAAGCGCCGGACGATGGTGTCGGGGTCGGGGAGCCGGACGAGCCGCAGGAGCTCCACGACGCGGTCGGGCCCGTCGGGCTCGCCGTGTGCGCGCAGGGCCTCGCGGACCTGTTCCCCGACGCGCATCGACGGGGTGAGCGCCTGCCCGGCGTTCTGCGCCACCACCGAGGCCGTCCCGCCCCGCAGCGCCCGACGCCCCGCGGCCGAGAGGGCGAAGACGTCCTGACCGTCGACGAGGACGCGGCCGTCGGTGATGCGCGACCCGGCGCGCAGGTGTGCGAGCAGGGTGCGGGCCACGGTGGACTTGCCGCTGCCCGACTCACCGACGAGGCCGAGCGTGCGACCAGCGGCGACGCTGAAGGACACGCCGCGTACGACGGGCACCGTGCGACGCCCGGCGGCGTAGGACACGGCGAGGTCCTCGACGCGCACGAGCGGCCGCTGCTCGGGCTCCCCCGCCTGCGGGCGGTGGACGGTCTGCTGGTCGGTCATGCGCCCGCTCCCTGCTGTGCGCGGTCGACGCCGAGCGACTTGGCCAGCCCGTCGGCGGCGAGGTTGAGGCCGACGACGAGCGTCGCCAGCGCCACGATCGGCGCGAGGGTGCCGAGCGGCACCACGGTCAGCGCCGTCCGGTTCTCCTGCACCATGAGCCCCCAGTCGGGCGTCGGTGGGTTCGCCCCGAAGCCGAGGAAGGACAGCGACGCGACGAGCAGGACGATCCAGGACGCCCGCATGGCGAACTCGACGAGGACGACGTCGAGCACGTTCGGCAGGATCTCACGGAACACGATCGACACGGCGCGCTCGCCGCGGGCGCGGGCCGCGGTGACGTAGTCCTGCGTGATCACCGTCCGCGCGGCACCACGGACGACGCGGGTGACGGCGGGTGCGTAGACGACGGTCACCGCGAGCACGATGACCCAGAGTCCGGCGTCGAAGACGGTCACGACGACGAGGAGCGCGAGGATCGAGGGCACGCTGAGCAGCGCGTCGACCACGCGCATGACGACCTCGTCGAACCAGTTGTCCGCGTACGCCGTGACGCAGCCGAGGACGCTACCGACGGCGACGGCGATGGTGGTGGCGAGGAAGGTCACGAGCAGCGCGTACCGGCCGCCGTTGAGCGTGCGCGACAGCAGGTCGCGTCCGTACTGGTCCGTGCCGAGCCAGTGGGCCCAGCTCGGGCCGGCGAGCACGTCCGCGGCGTCCGTCGCGACGGGGTCGTGTCCGGCGATGACGGGCGCGAGCACCGCCAGCACGAGGTGCACGGCGATGAACGCGAGGCCGACGCCGAGTGCCGTCGAGCTGCGGAACGGCGCGACGGCCGCGCCGAGGACGCTGCGGGAGCGTGGGGCGACGGCGGTCATGCGTGGGCCTTCCGTGTGCTGCGGACCGGGCGGGTCCGGGTGCGGCGTTGCCGCGTGCGGAGCTTCGGGTCGAGTGCGAGGGCGACGAGGTCGGCCGCGAGGTTGCAGACGACGTAGACGAGGGCGCTCAGCAGCGCGATCGCCTCGATGGTCGGCAGGTCGCGGTTCGAGACCGACTCGAGCATGAGCTTGCCCATGCCCGGGTAGTTGAAGACGTTCTCCACGACCACCACCCCGCCGAGCAGCCAGGCGACGTTGAGCGCGATGACGTTGAGCGTCGGCAGCAGCGCACTCGGCAGTGCGTGCTTCCACACCACCCTGCGCATCGTCAGGCCCTTGAGCTCGGCGGTGGTCACGAACTCGGACGCCATCACGTCGATGGTCGACGAGCGCGCGGTGCGGAGGATGTACGCCGCCATCGCGAGCGTCAGCACGACGATCGGCAGCCAGACGGTCGGCAGGAGTTCCGCGACGGTGGCGTCGCTCCCGCGGAGCACGACGGCCGGGAACACCGGCAGGCCGATCGCGAACAGCAGCACCAGGACGGTCGCGACCATGAACTCGGGGACGCTCATCACGAGGAGGCTGACGGTCGAGACGACCCGGTCGGTCGCACGACCGCGGCGGACACCCGCGAGCACGCCGAGCGCGAGCGACAGCGTCACGCCGACCAGCATCGCCGGGAGGGCGATGAGCATGCTGTTCCGGAACGCCGTGAGGAGCGTCGGCGCCACCGGCTCGCCGCTGACGAGCGACGTGCCGAAGTCGCCGTGTGCGGCGCCGGCGAGCCACTGCAGGTACCGGAGCCAGACGTTCTCGTCGAGCCCGAGGGTCGCCCGGAGCTGCTGGACCGCCTCGGGCGTGGCGTTCTGCCCGAGCAGCTGCTGCGCGACGTCGCCGGGCAGCGCCTGCACCGCGAGGAACACGAACAGTGATGCGAGGACCACCGTCAGCACGGCGATGCCGAGTCGACGGAGGGCGGGGACGAGGACGTTCATCGGCGCAGTCCGATCCGGAGCCAGTCGAACTCGAAGCCGTACTCCGAGTAGTTGACGACGTCGCGGGACAGCCCGACCAGGCGGTCCCCGAACATCGGGGTCATGTCGGCGCCGTCCTCGACGACGAGCCGCTGGGCGTCCTGGTAGAGCGTCCGGCGCTTCGCGTCGTCCATCTCGGCGCGGGCGTCGTCGAGGAGCGTGTCGAAGGTCGGGTTCGACCAGGCGCTCTCGTTGTAGGAGGATCCGGTGCGGAAGATCTGGTTGAGCAGCTGGTCGATCGGTCGCCCGGTGAACCAGTAGCTCACCATGAGCGGCTTCTGCATCCAGATCTGGGTGTAGTAGGAGTCGGCGCTCGCGTTCCGGATCGTCAGCCGGATGCCCGCGTCGGCGACCGCGTCGCGGTAGGCCACCGCCAACGGGGTGAAGACCGACTCGTAGGACGACGTGTAGATGGACGTGCGGAGCCCCTCGGCACCGGCGGCCCGGAGCAGTGCGCGCGCCTTGTCCGGGTCGTGTTCGCGGTGCTCGTCGACGAAGGCGGCGAGCTGCGGCGGCACCGGGTTGTCCCAGCCGGGCGCCCCCGTGCCCTGCAGGGCCGTGTCGACGATCGTGCGCGGGTCGTACGCGAGCTTCATCGCCTGTCGAACCCTCGGGTCGGCGAACTCGTCGCTCGTCGCGAGCATCGGGATCGTGTACCACTGCGCGTTCGTGGAGCGGGCGATCGTCGCGCGGTCGGAGGCCGCGACGACCCGGGCGGTGGCGAAGTCGAGGTTCGTCTGCGAGATGAGGTCGACCTGGCCCGCGAGCAGGGCGTTGACGCGCGCGGTGGTGTCCTGGACGGAGAAGAAGTCGATGCCGTCGAGCGTCGGGCGACCCGCGAAGTGGTCCTCGAACGCCTCGACGCTCCCGGCACCGGCGGGCGTGAAGGACGAGAGGCGGAAGGGACCGGTGCCGATGCCCGTCCGGCCGATGTCCGCGACGGCGCCCGCCGGCACGATGTAGCACTGGTAGGCGGTGAGCAGCGACGGGAACTCGGCGTTCGGCTTCGTGAGCGCGAACCGGAGCGTGTACGGGTCGACCGCGGTCATCGACGAGGCGTCCATGACCTCACCGAGGACCCCGGCCTGCGGCGACGCGGTCGCCTCGTCGAGGATGTGCCGGATGCTCGCGATCGCGTCGTCCGCGGTGAACCGTGCGCCGTCGTGGAAGCGCACGCCACGCCGAAGACGGAACGTCCACTCGGTGCCGTCGGCGTTCGCGGACCACTCCTCGGCGAGGTCGGGTACGGTCGTCCCCTGCTCGTCGAGCCTGACCAGCCGGTTGTACAGGGCACCGAGGTACTCGTAGGCGGACAGCGAGCTGGCCGAGTCGAGTGTCTCCGCGGCGGAGGCAGCGGGGCGTGCCACCCGGAGCCGTCCCCCCGCTCGGGTCGCGCCGGTCACGGCGGCCTCGGGCAGCGCCGCGGTGCCGGCTGCCGCGCCGGAGCTGCACCCGGTGAGCGTGAGCAGGCCGAGCCCGGCCAGCCCGGCGGCACCGGTCAGCAGTGTGCGCCGGCTGGGACCGCGGACGTCGCGGTCGTCGTGGACGATGGGTTGCATTCGGGGTGACCCCTCCTGGTAATCGTTCCGGTGAACGATAGAGGGAGTCAGCTCGGAGCGCGAGCCCCGCTCCTCGGCCCGACGGCCGCTCGGCGCCCCCTCGATGCCCGTGGGCGCACCGATCCGAGGGCATCGGTACGCTGGTGACGACGCGCTCCAGTGTTTACCGATCCGTTACACGGCGGGTCCGCGGGAGCGCCGGACCGAGCGGGACGGCGGGGAGCCGCCGCACCGAGACGAGGAGCTTCCATGGCGACGTTCACCCGGGGCTTCGGCGGCCGCCGCGACGACCGCGACGACCCGCGCATCCCGCCCGGACAGACCCTCGTGCGCGACTGGCCGGTGCTCTCCGCCGGGGCCACCCCCGACATCGAGCCGGCCGACTGGAGCTTCTCCATCCGCACCGAGACGGGGCTCCGCACCTGGACCTGGGACGAGGTGCACGCCCTCGGCGTCGAGGACGTCACCGTCGACATCCACTGCGTCACCCACTGGACGAAGCTCGACATGCCCTGGCGTGGCGTCTCCCTCGACCGCCTGTTCGCGGACGTCGAGACCTCGCTCGACTTCTGCACGGTGCACAGCTTCGGGGGCTACACGACGAACGTGCCACGCGCCGAGCTGCTCGGTGGACGGTCGTGGATCGCCTTCGAGGCCGACGGCGCGCCCCTCACCCCCGAGCACGGTGGCCCGGCCCGCCTGCTCGTGCCCCACCTGTACTTCTGGAAGAGCGCGAAGTGGGTGCGCGGCATCGTCATGCAGGCCGAGGACGAGCCGGGCTTCTGGGAGAACGCCGGCTACAACATGCACGGCGACCCCTGGAAGGAGGAGCGGTACTGGTGAGCGGTCCCTCCCCCGTCGACGGCCTGGAGGCGCGGACCGCCCCGAGCGCGTCGGCCCCCGCCCGCAGACGGCCGGCCTGGCACGCCGCCACGGTCGCCTCCGTCGCACCAGAGACCCCGGTCGCGCGCCGCATCGTCCTCGACGTCCCGACCTGGCCGGGCAACGACCCGGGGCAGCACCTCGACCTGCGCCTCACCGCCGAGGACGGCTACCAGGCGTCGCGCTCCTACTCGATCGCCTCGTCCGGTGCGGGCACCCGGGTGACGCTCGCGGTCGACCGGGTCGAGGGCGGCGAGGTCTCCCCGTTCCTGGTCGACGCGATCGAGGTCGGCGACGCCCTCGACGTGCACGGGCCCCTCGGCGGGTGGTTCGTGTGGCGGCCCGGTGCGTCGACGAGGCCCGTGCAGCTGATCGCCGGCGGGTCGGGCATCGTCCCGCTGCTCCCGATGGTCACCGCGCACGCCGAGGCCGCCGACCGGACGCCGTTCCGGCTGCTGTACGCCACCCGCACGCCGGAGGACGTGTTCTTCCGCGAGGAGCTCGCGGACGCCCTGCGCGCGGCCGCGCCGCTCGAGGTCACGCACGTGTACAGCCGACGCGCTCCGGAGGGGTCCGACGAACCCGTGGGGCGTCTCACACGGGAGCGACTCGACCGGGCCGTCCTGCCGCCCGGGTCCGGAGCGCTCGTCTACGTCTGCGGGTCGACCCCGTTCGTCGAGCAGGTGCTGCGGTGGCTCGGCGAGCTCGGCCACGACCTGTCCGACGTCCGAGCAGAGCGCTTCGGCGGCGCGTGACAGTCCTGGTCGTCCCGGTTCTCCGAGGAGACCGGGCCTGAGACGACGAAGGCCCTGGTCGGTGACCAGGGCCTTCGTGTTCCGAGCGGATGACGAGATTCGAACTCGCGACCCTCACCTTGGCAAGGTGATGCGCTACCACTGCGCCACATCCGCGTACACGCACACTCTACCCCGAACCGTTCCCGCGACCGTGATCCACGGCGCAGCCGGGCGCGTCGCACGCACCGTCGATCGCCGTCGGGTGCGGGATTGCGGGAAACCGCAAGCCTCGGACGCCGACCGATCCGAGCCGCCGTCGGCTCCGGATGCTTCCTCGGTGCCCCGAGTCCGTCCGGGCGGGGCGCCGGGGCCACCCACCCCTCGTCCGGCCGATCGCGGCGACCCGAACCCTGCGAGCGGCCGGACGGTCCCGGACTCCCAGGCCGACCGGGTTCACTCGGGGCATGAGCTACGTGCACGACAACCCCGGTGGCACCGAGGCACACGGTGTGGACCTGATCGACGGCGACTCGCCGGCCGTCCGCATCCTCGTGCACGGCAACCTGCCGACGACCATCGAGCACGAGGGTCGCACCTGGCTCGCCACGGGCGACGCGCACGACGACGGCGACCCGTCCGCTCCCCCGATCGCGATCTACCGTCCGGTCTGACGAGCACCGTCCGCGCCCGTCGTCGGGCTGGCGTGTCCTGTCAGGCGGGCGTCTTCCGTCAGCCCGGCGCTGTCGCAGCTGCCTGGCTCAGCAGGGCGACCACCGTCAGGTACAGCCCGGAGGAGAGGACCGCCCCGGGCAGCAGGGCGACGACGGCGACCGGGATCGCCCAAAGCTGGTGCGCCCCGGGATTCCCGTCAGGTGGCGTGCTCGCCATGGCGGCGAACGAGGACGCGGAGACGAGCACCGCGAACGCCGCCGTCATGCAGACGATCGGCCACGACCGGTAGCCGCCGGAGAACATCGGGACGAGGAGCGGCAGGAAGAACATCGCCGGAGCAGCGGTGAAGCCGATGCGGGAGACGATCCGGTAGGCCCGCCGGTCATCGGTCACGATCTCCCCGCTCCCCGGAGTTCCGCGACGCTCCCGTCGAAGCAGGTCGACTCCGCGGTCACGCTGTAGCGCTGGGGGAAGGCGTTGAACCCGATCGACGTCACGGGCCCCCCGGCACCGCGGACGCCGAGCAGGGGGTCCGCCGATCCGCTCGCGAAGCGCTCGGTGGTGATCTCGAGTTCGTTCCACGCCTGCTCGACCCGTTCGACGTCAGCGGCCGGGTCCACTCCGTCCGGTGCCGACCGCTCGACGATGGAGCTCCAGCGAGCTCCGGGCGCAGCGCCGGCACGTTCGCAGTGCTCCGCCGCCGGGCCGCTGTACACGCTCCAGTCCCCGCCGATCGACTCCGTGGTGTGCTCGACCACGTCGACGATCGACCGCTTCGCGTGGGACGCATCCGTCCCGGACCCGCCGGGGTCGGCGCTGCACGCCGTGAGGACCGCTGCGGTCACGACGAGCACGGCGATCCAGCTCGTCCCACGACTCACCGTTCGTCCCCGACCTCGTCGTCCCGCAGCTCCGAGGCGTTCCCGGGCGCGCACACGCTGACCCCGGACATGCTGTACCGATCCGGCCCCGCATCGAGACCGATGGAGGTCACCGGACCGCTGGTCCCGCGGATGCTGACCCGCGTGCCTGCACCACCCGTGTCCGTGTCGACCACGTCCGTGCCCGCGTCCTCCCAGACCGCACGAACGGCTTCGACGTCACGCTGCCGCCCGGTGGTGGAGCCGGCTCGTTCCACGATGTAGACGTACCGGACGCGATCCCCGACGTCCTGTCCGCACGGCTCGACCGCCGGGCCACGGTAGACCGTCCAGTCGCCACCGACCGCGGACGTCGACCGCTCGACGAGATCGACGATCGACCGCTTCGCGGTCGCCGCATCCACCTCGGAGCCGCGCGGTGCCGTGCTCACGCAGCCGGTGAGCACGAGCAGGACGAGTGCCGTGGTCGGACCGAGCAAGGCGGTGCGCTGTGTCCTCGACCCGTCTCTCGTCGTCGTGCCGGCCGCCGCTTCGTCGCGCCGGATCTCCCCCATGTGCTCCCCCTCGTGCGCCCACTGTACGCAGGTCGGCCCGGAGCGCGCGGGCAGGACCGTCGTCACCGTCGGCGGTGCGGCGCTGCGCAACTGGGCGCTCGAGCGCGGTGCCGTGCGGTCAGCCGGCCGGGTGCGTGTCCGCGTCGACGGACCGTGCCCGGCCGACACCGATCCGCTCGTGCAGCGCCCGGTTCGCGGCGACGGCGGCGTGGTTCTCCGCAGCCCACTGCGCCAGCTGCATCACCGCGACCTGCAACGACCGACCCAGGTCGGTCACGCGGTAGTCCACCCGGGGCGGCATCTCCGCGTGGGCCTGCCGGACCACGAGTCCGTCGCGCTCGAGTGCCTTGAGTGTCACGGTCAGCATCCGCTGCGAGATGCCGGGGATGCTCGCCAGCAGGTCCGAGTAGCGCAGGGTCCGGTCGCCGAGCGTGGTCATCACGAGCACGGTCCACTTGTCACCGGTGCGGTCCAGGACCTCCCGGATGAAGCTGCTGTCCTCCGGCCACGCCACGCACGGACCGGCGAGCACCCGTTCCACGGTCACGGCATCCTCCTCGTCACCGACACCGTACAAGGTGGTCCGGGCACCTTCGTGCGAGCGGAGGACGACGACGACGACGAGGCCGCCGTCCTCGGGGTCGCAGGAGGTGCCGACGACGCTGCGCTCGGTTCGACGGCGGTGCGGAAGCGATTCGAACAGGACCTCGCCGCGCTCCGGGCAGCCGACGAGTTCGTGCTCGTGCTCCCTGCGGGCGCTGCCGCGCACGTCGAAGCAGGCATCGCCTCCGGACTCGGCAAGCGGTGCTGGGCCGTCGGCCCCGTCGATCGGTCCGAGACCCTCCGCCCGATCTCCGCGGCGATGCCGTCGGACGCCGCGGGGCTCGTCGATCGGCTCAGGGCACTGTACATCGTCCAGTAGTCGTTCCCGACCGGCCGACGACGGCCACCACCTCGGCGACGGCCACGGGCGATGGAGGGGTGTCGTCGCGGATCCCGTGTTCCGACCGCAGGAACGAGAAAACCCCCGCCGGAGCGGGGGTTCTCGGATGGTGGGCGATACTGGGATCGAACCAGTGACCTCTTCCGTGTCAGGGAAGCGCGCTACCGCTGCGCCAATCGCCCAGAGATCTGCTGACCAGGGTCGTGCAGGATCTTGGAGGGTGTTGCTGGAGGTGGGGACGGGATTCGAACCCGCGTGGACGGCTTTGCAGGCCGCTGCCTAGCCTCTCGGCCACCCCACCATCGAGGTTCACGTCTCCGTGAGTACCCGAACGGTGGGATACCCTCTGGTGAGTCGTGGTCGTCCGGAGACTCCCACACTCGAGCGGATGACGAGATTCGAACTCGCGACCCTCACCTTGGCAAGGTGATGCGCTACCACTGCGCCACATCCGCATTTCGGCGACCCGAGGGCCGCTCCTGTCTCTCCGCTGTCGCGGCGACGAGAAGAACTCTATACGAACCGGACGCCTTCCGCCAAAATCCTCCTCGTTCACCGGGCGTGTCCCCCGCGTTCATGCGGATCGCGGGGCTTTTCGAGTGCCCGTTCTTTCCCATGACGGCCGCAGTGCACTGTGGAAACGGGCGTACCTGGTCGTCGCGGAGCACCAGGTACGCCCGTTCCCATCAGGTACGCCCGTTCTCACCCGGCGCCAGCACGCATCAGCACGAGCGCGAGCAGAAGCACCACGCACGAGCACGACGCACCAGGCACTACGCACGAGCACGACGCACCAGGCACCAGGCACCGAGGGCACCCGCGCCACACCCGGGTGACGCGCCGTGTTCGGTGCAGGCCCGAACGTCCGCTACTATCGACTGGCACGCAAGTGCAGGGGGCGATTGGCGCAGTTGGTAGCGCGCTTCGTTCACACCGAAGAGGTCATCAGTTCGAGTCTGGTATCGCCCACGTGCCCATTCAGGGCCTGAAGAACACCCGAGCAGAGCCCGGCGCACACGCGTCGGGCTCTTCTCGTTCCTCGGCCCGGACCGTCACGACACACCAGCGAGCAAGGACCCATGACCGACGTCGACCTCGAGTTCTCCCGCGTGCGCGCGGTGCTCGACCGCCCGACCCTCCGGCTGATGTCCCGCCCGACGAGCGCCGCCGTCATCGCGGTGTTCCGCACGGTGTTCGACCGTGACGTGCAGTACGTCCCGGCCGACCGCATGCACCTGCAGGTCGAGGAGCACGTCGCCCGCCTGCAGTCCACCGGTGCCCGCGTGCCCGCGAGCGAACACGGGGAGAACGAGGCCGACGCCCGCCCGAACGGCCGCGCGCTCTGTCGCGACTGGGTGGCGGCGCAGTGGCTGGTCCGCTCGAACTCCCCCGACGGCGACGAGCAGTACTCGCTGACGAGCCACGCCCTCGAGGCACTGAACCTCGTCGACGCCCTGAGCGCCGACCGGGCGCTCATCAGCGAGAGCCGCCTGGCGATGATCGTCGAGGCCGTGCACCGCTGGGCGGCCAGCGCGGAGCCGGACCCGGACGTGCAGGTCCGTCGCATCGACGCCCAGATCGCGGAGCTGCAGGCCGAACGCGAGCGGATCGCCCGCGGCGAGGTCACCGAGGTCGACGACGCACGGATGCACGACGGCTACACGAACGTGGCCGACCTCATCCGGCAGCTGCCCAGCGACTTCAAGCGCGTCGAGGAGGCGGTCGCGACGATGCACCGCTCGATCGTCGAGGACTTCCGGCAGGAGGTCCGTCCGATCGGCGAGATCCTCGACGACTACCTGGCCCGGACGGACGACCTCATGCAGGCGACTCCCGAGGGTCGGGCGTTCGAGGGCGCGTTCGAGCTGCTGCGCGACGACGCCCTGCTGCTCCGGCTCCGGGACGACATCGCGACGATCCTCGCGCACCCCTTCGCCGAGTCCCTCGGGGCGGGCGAGCGCCGGGCGTTCCGCAACACGGTGAGCATCCTGCGCCAGGGCATCGAGGACGTGCTCGCCCAGCGACGCCAGCTCACCGCGACGCTCCGCGACCAGATCGTGGCCCACGACGTCGTCCGCGACCGTGAGCTCGACGCGGTGCTCCGCTCGGTGAACCGCGGGCTCGCCGCGTGGATCGACTCGGGGTCCGCCCGCGACCGCGTCCCGCTCGGACTGCTCCCCGCGACCGCCGAGGTCGGCACCCTGCGCGAGCGCTTCTACGACCCCGACAACGAGGCGGTGCCACCGCCGATCGAGGAGCCCGACGACGACGTCTTCGAGGAACTCGACGTGGAGTCGCTGCGCCGCCACGGCGGACCGCTGCTCGCCGAGCTCCGCGCCGCGCTCCGCAGCGCCCCGGACAGCGTCTCGGCCTTCCACGCGCTGCCGCCCGAGCAGCGCCGTCCGGTCGAGCTCTTCGGCCTCGCGCACCTGCTCACCGGCAACGACGACTTCGAGACCGCCACCCACCTGGTCCCGCACCGCACGGTGCGACCGGACGGCGAGACGGTCACCTTCCGCATGCCCTCGGCGTCCCTGACCGGCGCAGGGGCGGATGACCAGCACGACGACGACAACGGCCTGGAGGCACGGTGAGCGACACCACGACGGCTCCCGTCGACGAGACGGACCCCGAGGGCTCCGACCCCGTCCTCGACGAGCGTCACGACGAGGACGAGGAACGCGACGAGTCGAGCTTCGCCCTCTTCGAGGGCGACGAGGGCCGGCTCGACGAGCCGCAGCGCCGCGCCCTGGTCGCGCTGCTCCGCCACACCTACGTGAGCGCGCGGACGCACGCCGACGAGTGGCGCGCGATCACCGACGGTGAGCACCAGCTCCGGTCGCGGCTGAACGACCTCTTCCTCGAACTGCACGTCGACCGCGACCGCGAGGTCGCCTGGAAGCGGCAGGCACGGTCCGAGAGCCAGCGCCGGGCCTTCCCGACGCTGCTGCGTGACGTGCCGTGGACGCGTGAGGAGACGATCGTCCTCGTCTACCTGCGCATGCGCCTCCGCGCGGACGCCCGGCCGGGCCTCGACCAGGTCGTGGTCGACCGGTCCGAGATCATCGGGCACGTGTCCGGCTTCCTGCCGGCGACCACCGACCGCACCCGCGACGAGTCCCGCGTCGCGAAGGCCGTCGAGCGACTCGTGACCGCGCGCATCCTCATCCGCACGACCGACCCCGACCGCTTCCGCGTGGCCAGTGTCGTCGAGGTCCTGCTCCCCCTGGAGCAGCTCCGCGAACTGGACCGGTGGCTCCGCGACGCGACCACCGACGGCGGTGCGCCGACCGACGGAGCCGTGACGGGCCTCCCGGCCGAGCCGACCGACCCCGACGACGAAGGCGAGACGGACGCATGACCGACACCGCGATCGACACCGGCGCCCTGCCGGCGCTCTTCGACACCGTCGCGCAGTGGCGGGCGGAGTCGATGCAGGTCGTCAACTGGGGCGGCTTCCACGGCCACCGTCAGGTCGAGCTGTCCGGGACCGCGACGCTGATCTCGGGCGCCTCCGGCACCGGCAAGTCGACCCTGATGGACGCCTACCTGGCCGTCATGATGCCGTCCGACGTGCCGTTCAACGGCGCCTCGAACGACGCGACCACCGGGCGTGCGCGGAGCGCCGACCAGCGGAACCTGCTCACGTACCTGCGCGGCAAGGTGGACACCCGCCGCGACCCGGAGACGGGCGCCCTGCGCGACGTGAACCTGCGCGGCGACGACCAGACCACCTGGGGCGCCGTCGCCGTGACCTTCCGGAACGACGACGAGCGGCGCTTCACGGTGCTGCGGGCGTACCTCGTGCCGAAGCGGGCGCGGGGCGTCGGCGACATCCAGATGACCATGGCGACGGTCGACGACACGTTCGACCTCCGCCGGCTCGAGGACTTCGTGCCGTCGCGCTTCCACCACCTCGAGCTGACCGGACGTGTGCCGGGGCTCGTCGTGCGGGACACCTACCAGGAGCTCGCGTACACGCTCCAGACCCGGCTCGGGATCGGCGACTCCGGTGGTGGCAACCGGGCCATGCGCCTGCTCGCGCGGATCCAGGCCGGGCAGCACCTGCCGACGGTCGACGCGCTCTACAAGTCGCTCGTGCTCGAGACCCCGGGGACGTACGAGGCGGCCGACCGCGCCCTCGCGCACTTCTCCGCGCTCGACGAGGCGTACGAGGCGATGGACACCGAGGAGCGCAAGGTCCGCATCCTCTCCCCCATCGTCGAGCTGCACGACGAGATCGCCCGGTCGCGGGCCGCAGCGGACGCCCTGGACGGCATCGCCACCGGCGCCGAGGTCTCGCCGTTCGCGCACTGGACGGCATCGCGGAAGCGTGCCCTGCTCGACGCCGAGGTCGAACGCAACGCGCGCGAGCGCACCGCAGCCCGGGCCGACGTCGCTGCGACCGAGGCCCGGCACGCCGCCGTCGAGGTCGAGCTCCGCGAGGCGGAGGGACGCCTCCGTGACCAGGGCGGCAACGCCCTCGCGCAGCTCGAGGACCGCATCGACCGCCGGACCCGGGAGCGCGACGCGGTCGCCCGGGCGCGCGCGACCTTCGACGAGCGCACCACCGCGCTCGGGCTGACGCTCACCTCCGAGCGCACGTTCACCGAGGCGCAGGCGGCGTCGCACGCGTTCCTCGGGTCGTACGCGACGGCACGCGCCGAGCTCGACGACCGTCGGGACGCCCTGACGCGCGAGGAGTACCCGCTCCTCGACCGCGAGCGGACCCTGCGCCAGGAGCGCCGCTCACTCGAGCACCGGCAGGGCGCGATGCCGCTGCCGATGCACGAGGCGCGGTTGGCGATGGCCCGGGCCGCCGGCATCTCCCCCGACGCGCTGCCGTTCGTCGCCGAGCTGCTCGACGTGCTCCCGGCCGAGGAGCACTGGCGGACGGCCATCGAGTCCGTGCTGGCACCCGTCGCGCGCACGCTGCTCGTCGACGAGGACCACCTGTCGTCCTTCAGCGAGGCGATCGACGCGCTCCAGCTCCCGGTCCGCGTGCAGTTCGAGGGCGTGCCCACCGGCCCGCACCTCGACCTCGACGGCGACCCGGCGATGGTCTCCGGCAAGCTGACCATCAAGGACTCCCCGTTCAGCACCTGGGTCCGCGAACGCATCGAGTCCGACCGCATCGACGCACGGTGCGTCGACTCCGCCGCGGAGCTCGGTGGTGGCGGCCGCCGCGTGACCCCGTCCGGTCAGCTCCGGGACGGCCGTCGCGGCGCGCACGGCGACCGACGCCAGTCGAACGTCATCGGCTTCACGAACGAGGCCCGGATGGCCTCCGTCGAGCGGGAGCTCGCCGCGATCGCGCAGGACCTCGCGACGCTCGAGGCCCGACGCACCGACGTCGCGCAGGACATCGCGACCCTCGACGCCCTGCGCGCCGCACACCAGCAGGTCGTCGACACCACCTGGGACGGCATCGACGTCGCCGGGCTCGACGAGTCCCTGGCGCGGCTCGACGCCGAGCGGCAGGCGCTGCTCGCCGCCGACGACGGACTCCGGACCCTGCGCGAGTCGGTGGCCCGGCTCCGTCGCGCCCTGGACGAAGCCGCCGACCGTCGAGCCGGTGCACGGCTCTCCGTCACGCGGCTCGAGGAACGCCACGCGGTGCTCGTCGACGGCCAGGACGCCGCGGCCGAGATCCTCGCCCGCTTCGAGGACACCCCGGAGTCGCTGCCGGACGACGAGCAGTCCCGGCTGCTCGCCGAGACGTTCGAGGAGGTCGGCGCCCCGGACGGCATCGACGGGTTCGACGACGCCGCGCGCCGACTGCGACGCCGGCTCGAGGAACGGCTCGCGCAGGCGCTCGACGGCGCCGCCGCCGCCTCGACCGCGCTCACGCTGACGTTCCAGCGGTACCAGGACGCCTGGCCCGACCCGAACCTCGGCACCGGTGTCGCGTCGTACCCCGACTACCACGCGATCCTCGACCAGATCCTCGCGACCGGGTTGCACGCGCGCCGCAGCGAGTGGCGTCGGCGGCTGTCGCAGTGGAGCGGCGAGGACCTCGTCCCGCTCGCCGGTGCCTTCGACCGCGCGGTCGTCGAGATCGAGGAACGGCTCGAACCGGTCAACGAGATCCTGCGCGAGCTGCCGTTCGGTGCGAACCGGGACCGCCTGAAGATCCAGATCCGCCGGGTCACCCGGGAGGACGTCACCGCCTTCCGCCGGGAGCTCCGCGCGCTGTCGGCGTCGGTCGACACCGAGCTGACCGACGACGTGCTCGAGACCCGCTTCCGCCGCCTGCGTCGGTTCATGGCGGTCATCCGCCCCGACCCGGCGGCAGCACGTGGACGGACGACCCAGCGCGACGCCGTGCTCGACGTCCGCCGGCACATGGAGATCACGGCCGTGCGGTACGACCCCGAGGGCAACGACCTCGGCGTGTACTCCTCGCTCGGGGACAAGTCGGGTGGCGAGACGCAGGAGCTGGTGGCGTTCATCGTGGGTGCGGCGCTGCGCTACCAGCTCGGCGACGAGACCCGGCCGCGGCCCCGGTTCGCGCCGGTGTTCCTCGACGAGGCGTTCATCAAGGCGGACTCGGAGTTCGCCGGGCGTGCCGTGACGGCGTGGCTCCGGCTCGGGTTCCAGCTCGTGGTGAGCGCTCCGCTCGACAAGGTCACCGCACTCGAGCCGTCGATGGAGCGCCTGCTGTCGATGCGGAAGCACCCCGACACGGGCCACTCGTCCGTCACGGAGATCGCCCGGGCGTAGGCGCCGCGGCGCTGCGGCGCTGCGGCCGGTCGGCGGCCGGTCGGCCGGCGCGGCAGGCGGGTACTCGGAGGCAGGTCCTGGTCGCACGACCTGCCGCTCACCTCCCGACGCGACGGCAGGTCCTGCCACCGGAGCGGGAGCGGACGGCACGTCGTGCGACCGCGGTGGGCGCCGACGACGGGTGCGGGTCGGGGCGGTGACCAGGGCTCCATCCGCGAGCGGGCGAGATCTGTCACAGTCGAATCCGGCGGGCGACGGATCAAGCCCGCTCGGCGGCCTGCGCGCGGCGTGTCCTGCCCACTCGTCGGACGGGAGGCGCGGCGCGGCGCCGCCGTGCGCCTCCCGTCCGACGCCGCCGGCGCCGACCCCGCCGCACCGCCGCCGCACCGCCGTCTGCCCGCCACCGGCCCGCCGCCGGCCTGTGCGAGCGGGCGCGAGCGGGCGGGATCTGTCACGGTCTGGGCCGCCGGCCGACAGGTACCGCCCGCTCGGCGTCCTGCGGGCGGCGTGTCCTGCCCGCTCGAGCGGAGGGCGGAGGGCGGAGGGCGGAGGGCAGAAGGCGGGGGGCGGAGTGCGGGACCGGCGTCCGCCGATCGCCGTGCGGGGCGCGGTACGGTGGCCGGGTGTTCGGACGTCGCGCTCGCAGCCCCCGCCCCGACGACGGAGCGCGCCCGGGCGACCCCGGCGGCCTGGGCATCGGAGCCCTCGTGCAGGTGGTCGACCTCGAGCGCGGGGGCGAGCAGTGGGAGGGCGAGCCGATCGGGGTGATCGTCGCTCCGGGAGGGGTGCAGCTCGGTGGGACGCAGCGCACCTGGACCATCGCGTTCGACGAGCCCGCGTACACGAAGGACGGCCGCGGCCCGTTCGAGCGCGCGACCGTCCTGGGTCGTCAGTTGGTGCCGGTCACGCCGGACACCGCGGACGGGGTCTAGTACTCCTCGTTGCCGCTCTTCAGCATGGCGGCGACGGCCATGCACATGCCCACGCCACCGAGCACGCCGATACCGATGATGACGCCTGCGATGAGTTCGAGCATTGGTGACTCCTTGGGTTGCGGGGCCGGTGTGGCGGTGGCCGTCGTGGCCGTGTCCAGGCTACCGGATGCGGCTCGGGGCTAGCGGATGCCGCGCATGAGGCGCAGGACGGGCTTCGCGCAGACGAGCAGCACGACCCCGACCGCCACGGCGACCAGGCCGAGGACGGTGAAGTACGGGACCTCGTTCGTCGGCGAGTAGTACTGCGAGAGCACCCCGGTGGCCGCCGTGCCGAGGGACACCGAGAGGAAGAAGAGCGCGACCATCTGGGTCTGGAACTTCGGCGGCGCGAGCTTCGTCGCGACGGACTGCCCGACCGGGGAGAGCAGGAGCTCGGCGATCGTGAAGACGAGCAGGATGCCCACGAGCGCGATCAGGGGCGTGCCGTTCTCGCCCGTGCCCGAGAACGGCAGGAAGAGCAGGAACGCGATGCCCATGATCCCGGTGCCGAGCGCGAACTTCGTCGGGGTGGAGGGCTGGCGGTCACCGAGCTTCGTCCAGATCGCGGCGGCAACACCGGACAGCACGATGATGAACACGGGGTTGATCGACTGGACCCACGACACGGGCATCACCCAGTCGCCGAGCGATCGGTCCAGGCGCTGGTCCGAGTACTGGGTCACGACCGTGAACTGCTGCTGGTAGAGCGACCAGAAGACGGCGCTCGCGATGAAGAGCGGGATGAAGGCGAACACCCGGGAACGCTCCTCGGCGGTGATCCCGCTGGTCAGGATCACCACGAAGTACGCGATGGTGGCCACGATGACGATCACGACGACGACCGTCGGCAGGTTCGTCACCGTGAGCAGTCCGGTGAGCACCGAGACCACGACGACCGCGAGCGCGACGACGACGAGCACGGCGACGAGCGGCAGGCGGCGACGCTCGACCGGGTTGGTGACGTGCCGGACGGAGTCGGGGAGCTTCCGGCGGCGGATGCCGTACTGCACGAGCCCGGCCGCCATGCCGATCGCGGCGAGCCCGAAGCCGTAGTGGAACCCGAGCGAGGACTGCAACAGCCCGGTCAGCAGCGGACCGAAGAACGCCCCGAGGTTCACCCCGAGGTAGTAGAGCGAGAACCCGGCGTCGCGACGAGGGTCGTCGCGGCCGTACAGCCCGCCGACGATCGTCGTGGCGGTGGCCTTGAGCCCGCCGGAGCCGAGGGCGATGAGCACGAGGCCGACTCCGACGCCCGCGACCCCCGGGATGAGCGCGAGCCCGATGTGGCCGAGCATGACGACGACCGCGCTGGTGAAGAGGGTGCGGTCGGCGCCGATGAGCCGGTCCGCCACCCAGGCGCCGATGATCGTGAACAGGTACACGGCGCCGCCGTACGCGCCCATGATCCCGTTGGCGATGCCCTCGTCGATGCCGAGGCCGCCGCGCGTGACGGTGTAGTACATGTAGATCAGGACGATGCCCTGCATGCCGTAGAACGAGAACCGCTCCCAGAGCTCCACCGCGAAGGGCGTGGACAGCTCGAAGGGCTGCCCGAAGAAGGTGCGTTGCTGCGCCGGAGCGCTGGGTGGAGTGGTGCGAGACATCCGTCCACTGTGCCCCCGGGCACCCCGCTCGTCCGAATCGGAGCGGGGCGCGTACAAACCTCCGCGGGCGGGCCTTGGAGGATTCCCACCACCCGTGTCCGGCCCCGCGGTCTGCCGTTGTGCGCCCGCACGGCGTTCGAGCAACACTCGGCCGAGGTGCCTAACGTGTGGAGTGCAACACGGACAGAGCAGTTCAGGAAGGCTCCCCCATGGTCGACACCGCCCCCGCACGCCCCACCTCGACGACCGAGGCCCCGAACGCCGACGCCACGGGCGACCCGGCGGCCGGCACGCCGACGGGCGGGACGGACACCGACGTCCGCATCGACACCACGTTGCTCGGGGAGCTCCTGCTCGGCCGCTGGGCCGAGGACCGGCGCATCTCACGGCGCCTGTCCCGCGACCCCGGGCTGCACAAGATCGAGGGGCAGCCGATCGCGGAGCACCGGGCCCGCGTCCTCGAGCAGCTCCGGGTGCTCGTCGACGCCGGTGCGATCCAGCGTCCGTACCCGACCGAGTTCGGCGGCCAGGAGAACCACGGCGGGAACCTCGCGGCGTTCGAGGAACTCACGACGGCGGACCCGTCCCTGCAGATCAAGGCCGGCGTGCAGTGGGGCCTGTTCGGGTCCGCGGTGCACCACCTCGGCACCGAGCGCAACCACCGCGAGTTCCTGCCTGGGATCATCCGCTTCGACGTGCCCGGCTGCTTCGCGATGACCGAGACCGGGCACGGCTCGGACGTGCAGAGCATCGCGACGACGGCGACCTACGACCCGGACACGCAGAAGTTCGTCGTGCACACGCCGTTCCGGGGCGCCTGGAAGGACTACATCGGGAACGCGGCGCTGCACGGGCGGGCGGCCGTGGTGTTCGCGAAGCTCGTGACGCAGGGCGTCGACCACGGTGTGCACGCGTTCTACGTACCGCTGCGCGACGGCGACGGTGCGTTCCTGCCCGGCGTTGGTGGCGAGGACGACGGCGTCAAGGGCGGCCTGAACGGCATCGACAACGGGCGGCTCTGGTTCGACCACGTCCGGGTGCCCCGCACGAACCTGCTCAACCGGTACGGCGACGTGGCCGAGGACGGCACGTACACCTCCCCCATCGCGTCGCCGGGCCGACGGTTCTTCACCATGCTCGGCACCCTCGTGCAGGGCCGGGTCTCGCTCGACGGCGCCGCCGTGGTCGCGCAGAAGGTCGGCCTGCAGATCGCGCTGACCTACGCCGCCGAACGCCGGCAGTTCCCGACGGGCGGCGGCGACGAGGGCGTGCTGCTCGACTACGGCCGTCACCAGCGCCGACTGATCCCCCGGCTCGCGACGGTCTTCGCCCAGTCGTTCGCGCACGAGAAGCTGCTGAAGACCTTCGACGACGTCTTCAGCGGGCGCGAGGACACCCCGCAGCGCCGCGAGGACCTCGAGACGCAGGCGGCGGCCTTCAAGGCGATGTCCACCTGGTCGGCGCTCGACACGCTGCAGGAGTGCCGCGAGGCGTGCGGCGGCGCCGGGTTCCTCGCCGAGAACCGGCTGACGAGCCTCCGCGCGGACCTCGACGTCTACGTCACCTTCGAGGGTGACAACACGATCCTGCTGCAGCTCGTGGGCAAGCGCCTGCTCACCGACTTCCGCGCGAAGGCGCCGCGCGACGCCGCCTCGACCGCCCGGTTCGTCGCTGCGCAGGCAGCGACGAAGCTGGCCGACGCGTCCGGCATCCGTCGACTCGGGCAGACGGTCGTCGACCGGGGATCGCTCGCGGCGAGCGTCACGGACCTGCAGGACCCGCGCACCCAGCGCGCGCTGCTGGCCGGTCGTGTCGACACGATGGTGTCCGAGATCGGGGTGCGCCTCGCCTCGGCCGGCAAGGACCGGGCGCGGGCCGCGAAGCTCCTCAACCGCTCGCAGCACGAGCTCATCGAGGCCGCGAAGGCGCACGCCGAGCTCATGCAGTGGGACGCGTTCACCGATGCCATCGAGGCCGTGGCGCCCGGTGACACCCGCCGCGTGCTCGTCTGGCTCCGCGACCTCTTCGCCCTCGGGCTCGTCGAGCAGCACCTCGACTGGCACCTGGTGCACGGACGCCTGTCGGCGCAGCGTGCCCGGGCGGTGTCGGCGTACGTCGACCGGCTCGTGGCCCGGCTCCGCCCGGTGGTCCCGCAGCTCGTCGAGTCGTTCGGCTACGACCCCGAGCTCGTCCGCGCGCCGATCGCCCTGGGCGAGGAGCGCGCGCGGCAGGAGGAGGCGGCAGCGTGGTTCGCCGCCGAGGCCGCTGCGGGACGGCTGCCGGAGCAGGAGAAGAAGCCGCGTCCGTGATCAACCCTGCAGGGTTGATATCGGGAGAATCAACCTTGTAGGGTTGACAGCGGAGGTGCGATGTACGCGGTGACGGTGGACCAGGTGGGCAGTCGTTCGGACGACGACCGGGTCGAGCAGGCCATCGACGTCGTCCGGACCGCGTCCGAGGGGCACGTGGTGCTCCCACCGGAGCGGACCGCCGGCGACGAGTTCCAGTTCCTGCTCGACGACGCGGAGACCCTGCTCGACGTGGTGTTCGCCCTCGCCCGGACGGACGGCTGGAGCATCGGCATCGGCATCGGTGACGTCGAGGAACCGGTGCCGAGCTCGACCCGGGCCGCGCGCGGCGACGCCTTCGTGCAGGCACGCGCCGCGGTCGACCGCGCGAAGGACGTCCCCGAGCACCTCGCCCTCGAGGTCGCCCCGGGTCGCCGGCTCGGTACCGCGGACGTCGAGCCCCTCGTCGCCCAGACCGTCCGGGCCCGTCGCCGCCGGTCGCGGGAGGGCTGGGAGCTCGCGGACCTCCTCCGCGCCGGCCACTCGCGCACCGAGGCCGCCGAGCTGCTCGGCGTGACCCGGCAGGCGGTGGCGAAGCGCTGGCTCGCGGCCGACCTGCGCTCCGACGACGCCGTGCACGCGGCACTCGCGCGGCTCCTCACCGAAGCGGACACCCCGGCATGACGGTCTGGCTGGTCGGTGCGGTCGTGCTGCTCGCGGTGGCCGCGCTCAGCGCCGTGCACCGCGTCCCGCCACTCGCCCGCGCGGTGCCGGCGGTCGTGGTCGTCGCGGTCGTCCTCGCCGCCGAGCTCCTCGACCTGGCACCCGCCGCACCGACGACCGCGCTCCGCGTGCTCGGCACCACCGCGGTCGTCGCCGTCGGCGTCCTCGCCGGGAGTGCCGTCACGGGGACCGTGCTCGGCTTCGCCATGCGCGAGGGCGTCGAGCGGGGTCGGCACGGCGGCATCCTGGTCTCGCGCGCCGACGAACCCGCCGTCGAGCGTCGACGCCCGGAGGTGCTCCGGGGCGGGGCGGCGATCGGGTTCCTCGAACGGTTCGCGGTGATCGGCGCGGTGCTGGTGGGCCGGCTCGAGATCGTCGCGGCGGTCGTCGCGGTGAAGGGCCTCGGTCGCTTCTCGGAGCTCGACTCCGCCGAGGCGCGAGAGCGGTTCATCGTCGGGACGCTCACGAGCACGTGCTGGGCCGGACTCGCCGCCTGGACCGCGATCGGCCTGCCGGGCTGACCGCACAGCCACACGGCCGCACAGACGCACCGCCGCACAGACGCACAGCCACAGAGCCGCACGAGCGTGCGCACGAGCGGGCGGACACCGCCCGACCGGACGCCACCGCGGCACTCAGCCCTGGTCCGACGCCCGTCCCCGGTCGCCGAGCGCAGCGCGCAGTCGCGCCTCGGCGTCGTCGGCGCCCTCGGCACCGGACGCAGCGGCCGCCGCAGCCGCCTCCGCGTTCGCCTCGATCACGGCGCGCACGACCTCCTCGCGCTGGATCTTGACCCCGCGCGGTGCGTCGATGCCGATCCGGACGCCGTCGCCGCGGCTGTCGAGGACCGTGATGACGACGTCGTCACCGACGAGGATCCGCTCGCCGACCTTCCGCGTGAGTACCAGCACCCCGTCAGCCTAGCGACACCACCGGCAGGCCCAGCTGGTGGACGGACTCCGGCGTGGCGGTCTCCCCCGCACCGATGGCCACCACACCCGCGACGGGTACCCGCCCGGCGACCGCGGCCACGACGGCCCGGGCGTCCTCGGTCTTCCGACCGACGTCGACCACGACCCACACCTGGTCGGCGGCGAGTCCCTCGATCGTCGCCGCGTCGTCCCACGCGGAGACGCCCAGCAGCGCGTGGCCGTTCCGCACGCCCTCGGCGCGCGCGAGGATCCCCGCCCGACGGTCGGCCGCGTCGGTCGGGCGCAGTGCGTACCGTCCGGCGAACACCCCCGCCGCCGCGTCGACGTCGGTGGCACGCCCGACGAGCAGCACGAGGTCGCCGTCGGCCGACCGCACGGCCGGGACCGGCAGCACCGGACGGACGGACGCCGGGGCGGACACCGCAGTGACCAGCGGGACGACGGGAGCCGGTCCCACGACCGGCAGGGGGCCTCCCGGCCGACCGTGGTCCTCGTCCGTGCCCGGTACGGCCGGCGACGGGCCGTCCTGGAGGCGCGGCACGGCCGGGTCGACCCGACCCACGTCCGTCCCGGGGCGGCCCGGGCGCGGGGCGCCCGCGGCGATCCCGTCGGCCGCGAAGCCGTCGAGCACCGAGGCGAACGCATCCGCCCGCGTCGACGCGGTGCCGTCGCCGGCGGCGATGCGGGCCTCGGCGGCCTCGGCGTCGGCGAGGAGCGCGGCGATCCCGATGCGGGTGGCCGGGCCGTCGGCGATCGCCACCCGGGCGGTCGGCGGGTCGAGCGGGTCCGGCACCTCGACGACGGCCTCGACGTGCGTGCGGCGGAAGAGCCCACCGATCCCGGGCGTGGACACGCGTTCGGCCGAGACGATCCGGGCGCCCGCACCGAACTCGGTGCGGAGGGCGTCGCGGACCGCCTCGAGCGTCGGGCCGCTACGCAGCGATCGGGTCGGCGGCACGGACCACTCCCACGGTCTCGATGGTGGAGCCCGCGGCGGTGGCCTCCTGGTAGGACAGCACGGGCAGGCCGTTCGCCTGCGCGGACACCATGCGGTGCACGGCCGGTCGGAGCTGCGGGGCGCAGACGAGCACGGCGGACAGGCCCTGCTCCTCGACGCTGCGCACGGCGTCGCGCAGGGACCCGAGGACCTGCTCGATGCGGTGGGCGTCGAGCACGATCTGGGTGCCCTGCTCGGACGGGCGGAGCCCCTCGAGCATCGACTGCTCGAGCAACGGGTCGATCATGATGACGCGGAGCGTGCCGGCCTCGGCGTGGCGGGCGGGCAGGGCGGGGCCGAGGGCTGCGCGGGCGGCCTCGACCAGGCCCTCGGGATCGGTCGACACCTTCGCGCGGAGCGTCAGCGCCTCGCAGATGCGGCCGAGGTCGTTGATCGGCACGCGCTCGGCGAGCAGGCCCTGGAGCACGCGCTGCACCTCGGCCAGGGACAGCATGCCGGGCACGAGCTCCTCGACCGCCGCGGGGTTCACCTGCTTGACACCCTCGGTGAGCACCTTGACGTCCTCGCGGGTGAGCAGCCGGGCCGCGTTGTCGCCGATCACGGCCTGCAGGTGCGTGACGAGCACGGAGACCCGGTCGATGACGGTCGCGCCGGTCATCTCGGCCGCGTGCCGGAGCTCGGCGGGGACCCACTTGCCGGCCAGACCGAACACCGGCTCGACCGTCGTGGTGCCCGGGAGCCCGTCGAGCTGGTCGCCGAGTGCGAGCACGCTGCGGGACGGGGCGGTCCCGCGACCGGCCTCGACCCCGGCGATGCGGATCGCGTAGGTCGACGGGGGCAGCTCGATGCTGTCCCGGGTGCGGACGGGCGGCACGACGATGCCCATGTCGACGGCGATCTTCCGACGGAGCGCGCGCACGCGACCGAGCAGGTCGTCGGACGACCCGGACACCATGTCGACCAGGTCCGGTGCGAGCAGGATCTCGAGGGCGTGGACACGCATCTGCTCGAGCAGGTCCTCGGGGCTGTCCGCCGAGGGGGCCGCGGCCTCGAGTGCCTGCTGCTGCTCGGCCGCTGCCGCCTGCTGCGCCGCCTGCCGCGAGAGCCGCCAGCCGGCGAACAGCAGCCCGGCGCCGATGAGCAGGAACGGCACGATGGGCATGCCGGGGATGAACCCCATCGCGATCGCAGCGACCCCGGCGATCACCAGCGCGTTCCGCGACTGCGTCAGCTGCGTCGTCGCCGACGCGCCGATCTCGGTCTCCGCACCCGACCGGGTCACGATCATGCCGGTCGACACGGCCATGAGCAGTGCGGGGATCTGCGAGACCAGGCCGTCGCCGATGGTCAGGATGCCGTACTTCGACAGCGCGTCGGTGACGGAGAGCCCGTTCTGCAGCATGCCGATCGCGACGCCACCGAGCATGTTGATGACGAGGATCAGGATGCCGGCGATCGCGTCGCCCTTGACGAACTTCGACGCGCCGTCCATCGCCCCGTAGAAGTCGGCCTCGGCGGAGACCGCCGCACGGCGTTCCTTCGCCTCGGCATCGGTGATGAGTCCGGCGTTCAGGTCGGCGTCGATCGCCATCTGCTTGCCGGGCATCGCGTCGAGGGTGAAGCGGGCGCCGACCTCGGCGACGCGCTCGGCACCCTTCGTCACGACGACGAACTGGATGACGACGAGGATGAGGAAGACGACGGCGCCGATGATGATCGAGCCGGACACCGCGACGTGCCCGAAGGCCTGGATGACGTCGCCCGCGAAGCCCTCGCCGAGCACCAGTCGCGTCGAGGCGACGTTGAGGCCGAGGCGGAACAGCGTCGCGACGAGGAGCAGCGACGGGAACACCGAGAAGTCGAGCGGCTTCTTCACGAACAGCGTCGTGAGCAGGATCACCAGCGCCAGCAGGATGTTCAGGATGATGAGCACGTCGAGCAGGAACGACGGCACCGGCAGGATCAGCAGCAGGACGATGCCGACGATGAAGACCGGGACGGCGAGCTTGGGCAGGTCCTTGCGGTTCATGCGGGTGCCCCTTCGGTGGTGGACGGACGAGTGCGGAGGCGCCGTGGTCGGGCGTCGCCGGTGAGCGTGGTGGGGTCGAGGACGGTCGCGACCTCGTCGGCCGTGGTCGGCGTCGGCGCGGCGTGCGTCCCGGCGGCGGCGCCGCGGGCCTTGAGCGCCATGACGAACGAGAGCACCCGGGCGACCGGCGTGTAGAGGTCGACCGGGACCTCCTGCCCGAGCTCGCACGCCGCGTGCAGCGCCCGGGTGAGCGGGACGTCGCGGACGATCGGCACGCGCGACTCCTCGGCGGTCGACCGGATGACGTCGGCGACCGGCCCGGCACCCTTCGCGACGACACGGGGTGCGGACTTCCCGGGCTCGTAGCGGAGCGCGACCGCGTAGTGCGTGGGGTTGGTCATGACGACGTCGGCGTCCCCGACCGCGGCGATCATCCGGTTCCGGCTCATCGCGAGCTGTCGGGACCGGCGCTGGCCCTTCACGAGCGGGTCGCCGTCGGTGCGCTTCGACTCGTCCTTGACCTCCTGCTTGGTCATCATCGTGCGCTTGCGGTTGCGGCGCACGACGACCAGCACGTCGACCGCGGCGAGCACCAGACCCGCGGCGACGGCGGCGCGGAGCAGGGTCCCGGTGCCCTCCTCCGCCGCGTCGAGCACGGACGACAGCGGCAGCGAACCGCTCGTCATGAGGACGGGGACGAGCGACTGCACGGCGAACCACAGGACGAGCCCGACGACGGCGGTCTTCAGCAGTGCCTTCACGCCGTTCCAGAGCGCCTGGACGCCGAAGACCCGCTTGAACCCGGCGACCGGGTCGAAGTGGTCCGGCTGCGGGGCCATCCGCCGGAAGTGCACGCCGCCCTGCGCGACGGAGACCGCCGCGACGGCGACCGCGACGACGGCGAGCATCGGGCCGACGGTGCCGGCCACGGAGCCGAGCGCCTCGGACAGTGCCTGCCGGACCGCGGGGACGGTCGGGTCCGCGATGACGCGCTGCACGGCGTGGAGCTGCTGCTCCCCCGCACCCGCGGCGTTGCCGATCGCGGCGGGCATGACCAGCGCGGCCGTCGCGATGCCGACCCAGGCGCCGAGGTCCTGCGAGCGGCCGAGCTGCCCCTTGCGGTGCACCTCCTGCATCCGCTTCTGGGTGGCCTTCTCGGAGCGTTCGCCGCTCCCTCCGTCGGACACGTCGCCTCACCCCCGCCCGGTGATCGCGGCGACGGCGTCGCCGGTCAGGGACGACACGACGGCCGGCAGCGCCATGAAGAGCGCACCGGCGAACACGACGGTCAGCCCGATCTTGATCGGGAAGCCCATCTGGAACGCGTTGAGCGCCGGGGCGACGCGCGTGAGCAGCCCGAGGCCGACGTCGGCCAGGAACAGGACGACGACGAGCGGCCCCGCGATCTGCAGTGCGGCGAGGAACATCTGCCCGGCCGCCGCGACGAGCACCGAGGCGAAGCCGCCGACGGCGAAGGTGCCCGGCGAACCGTCGGCCGTGACGAGCGGCACCGCGTCGAACGACCGCACGAGCCCCGCGACGATGAGCTGGTACCCGCCGCTGGCGAAGAGCAGCGCGAGCGACGCCATCTGGAACAGCCGGGTGAACTGCGCGCCGTTGACCTGGGACTGCGGGTCGTACGCCTGGGCGAGGGTGAAGCCGCCGAACAGGTCGATGAGACCGCCGGCGGACTGCACCGCGGCGAACACGAGGTACACGAGGAAGCCGAGGCCCAGCCCGACGACCAGCTGGGTGAGCAGGGCGAGCAGGAACCCACCGGTGTCGAGCGCGGTGTACCCGAGGCCGACCCGCGGTGCGACACCGATCGCCAGACCGAGCCCGAGGATCACCTTCACCGTGCCGGGGAACGCCTTGTAGGCGAACGGCGGCGCGATCACGAGGAAGGCGACGAGCCGGACCCCGGCGAGCATGGTGGCTTCGAGCCGGTCGGCGTCGATGGCGAGGTCCACGGCTACGTCCCGAGGAGCTTCGGGATCATGTCGAACGCGACGTGGGTGAACGCGACCATCTCGGCGATCATCCAGTTGCCGCAGACGACGAGCGCGATCGCGACGGCGACCGCCTTCGGCACGAACGAGAGCGTGACCTCCTGGATCTGCGTCACCGACTGGAAGAGCGAGATCGCGAAGCCGACCACGAGCGAGGTCACGAGCACGGGGGCCGCGAGCTTGCCGGCCACCAGGAGTGCCTGGAGGGTCAGGTCGATGACCGCCTGCTGGTTCATCAGCGCACCACCTGGTAGCTCTCGATGAGGGACGTGATGATGAGCCCCCAGCCGTCGACGAGGACGAACAGCAGGATCTTGAAGGGCAGCGAGATCATCACCGGCGGCAGCATCATCATGCCCATCGACATGAGCGCGGCGGAGACGACGAGGTCGATGACCAGGAACGGGATGAAGATGACGAAGCCGATGATGAAGGCGCTCCGCAGCTCCGAGATGACGAACGCCGGGATCACGGTCGTCATGGGCACGGCGTCGAGGTCCGTCGGGTTCGCCTGGCCGGCGGCGCGCGTGATGAGCGCGACGTCCTCCTCGCGCGTCTGGTGCAGCATGAACGTCCGCAGTGGCTTCGTGCCCACCTCGACCGCCTTCGCGAAGTCGATGTGGCCGGCGAGGTAGGGCTGCAGGGCGTCGTCGTTGATGTGCCCGAGCACCGGGGCCATCACGAACAGGGACAGGAAGAGCGCGAGCCCGGCGATGACCTGGTTCGGCGGGATCCCCTGCAGCCCGAGGGCGTTCCGGGTCATGGCGAGCACCACGAAGATCTTCGTGAACGACGTCATCATGAGCAGCAGGGCCGGCGCGACGCTGAGCAGCGTGATGCCGAGGAGCGTGACGATCGCCGAGGACGGCGCACCGTCGGGCCCGTTCACGCTGACGCTGAAGTCACCGCTCGCGGGTGCCGTCGGGGCCGCCGGCGCGGTCGGCTCGGTGACGCCGACGGCATGCGCGCCGGTCGTGGTCAGGAGGACGAGACCGGCGACCGTCGCCAGTCCCAGGACGACGAGGGTGGCGGTGCGGCCGGTCCGGAGCGCGGCCGTCACCCGGCCCGCCGGCCTCGGAGCGCGGCGGCGGCCTGCCGCCACGTGTCCGCGGAGAGCACGGAGCCCTGGAGCTGCTGCGCGGTCGGCACGACGGTCCGGGCCGGACGACGCGCGGGACCGCGGGGACGCATCGGGAGCACGGGCGCGGCGTCGGCCGGGAGGCCCGTGGCGGCGTGGTCCTGTCGCTCGAGTTCCGCACGGAACGCGTCGGCGGACGGGGCCGCCACCGTGGTCGGCTCGGCGGACGTCGGCCCGGCGGAGGTCGGCTCGGCGGACTCGGGTGCTGACACGACGGCGCGCGGGGCGGTCGGCAGTGCGACCGGCCCGGCGACGACGGTGAGCTCCGGCGCGGGGGTCGGACCACTCCGGAGCAGCGAGACGCTCTGCTCGGACACACCGAGCACGAGACGCTCCCCCTCGACGTCGACGACGACGACGCTCGCCTTGCCGCCGATGCCCTGTCGACCGACGACCTCGACCGCGGCGGACCGGCGTCCCCGGGCCTTCACCGCGGCTCCGAGACCGCCCTTCGTCGCACGGCGGTGCAGCACCCACATCAGCGCGAGCACGACGCCGAGCGACACGGCGACCCGGAGTGCCATCCAGAGGGTGTCCACGGATCAGACCGCTTCGGCGACGTCGAGGATCCTGGTGATGCGGACGGCGTAGTCCTGGTCGACGACGACGACCTCGCCGTGGGCGATCAACCGGCCGTTGAGCAGCACGTCAGCGGGGGCACCGGCGCTGCGGTCGAGCTCGACCACGGCGCCGGGTTCCATGCCGAGCACGTCGCGCACCGACATCCGGGTCCGACCGATCTCGACGGTCAGCGTCATCTCGACGTTGTTGATGCGACCGAGGTTCCCGGCGGGGACGGCGCCGAGCGGTGCCGAGACCGTGCCGTTCTCACGGACGCGCAGCGCGAACCAGCCGCCGGGGACCCCGCCCGCGGTGAGCTCGAAGACGACCGTCTCCGGGTCGGCGAACAGCGAGGCCGCCGACTCGCGACGGGCGTCCCCGAGCACACCGACGCCGAGCACGGAGGCAGCGGCCTCGAGCGACGGGCGGAGCACGTCGGTGACGTCGACCAGGCCGGCGTCGGCGCCGCCCGCGGCGACGACCGCTCCGAGGTCGGTGAGGACCAGCGCGAGGTCCGCGGAGAGTCCGCCGACGAAGGACGCGACCACACCGTCGACGGCGGCCTCGAGGACGACCGGGGTCGCGCCTCCCGGCAGGGGCACGGCGGTCAGGGGTGCCGCCGTCGGGAGCTGCGCCGCGAGCGACTCGGCCGCGGTGGCGTGGAGGGTGGTGGTGGCGCTCATGCGTGCTGCTCCGGATCGGTGGTGGTGACGACGATGCCGGCCAGGCGCGAGCCGTTGGCGCCGACGGCGGCGGTACCGACGGGTTCGCCGTCGACCGCGATGGTCAGGGGGCGGTGCTGCGGGTGCGGCAGCGGCAGGACGTCGCCGACGGCCAGCCGGAGCACCTGCGTGGGCAGCACGGCGGCGGGCGCGAAGTGCAGGCTGACGCCGACCGGGACGTTCGCGAGCTGCGCGTCGAGCAGGGCGCGGGCGTCGGCGGCCGAGACGCTCGTGGTGTCCTCGCCGAGCTGCGGCAGCACGGCCTCCGCCGGCAGGGCGAGCGTGCCGGGTGCGACGCGGTCGCCGACCCGGATCGAGAACGCGGCGACGATCATCAGGTCGCCCTTCTGCGCGGCCTGGGCGAACTGGCTGTTGAACTGGAAGCCGCCGGTGGTGACCTCGTGCGCGAGGAGCCCGCCGAACGAGTAGCGGAGGTCGTCGAGGGCGTCCTCGACGATCTTCCGCACCAGGGCCTGCTCGATCGGCGTGAAGGTGCGCTCCGGTGTCGGCAGCGGCTTCGATGCGCCGAGGGCGTGCGACACCCACGTCAGGGCCGCGTCGAGCGGGACCTGCAGCACGCCCTTCGGCGCGGTGTCGGCGATCGGCAGCAGCACCATGCCGGTGAGGGCGGGCAGGGACGCGGCGTACTCGTCGTACGTCGTCATCGAGACCTGCTCGCAGGTCACCTGGCTGACGGCACGCACCTTCGCGGTGAGCTGCGTGCCCCACTGCCGCGCGAACGTCTCGAAGGCGAGCTCGAGCACCCGTGCGTGCTCGCGGGCGAGCGTCGACGGGCGCGCGAAGTCGTACACCTCGGGCGCGGGCAGGGTGTCGGTCACGGGTGCGTCTGTCGACCGGCGACGGGCAGGCGTCAGCGCTGTGCCCCGTTCTGGGGCGGCGGCGGACCCGGCGTCGGGGCGACCCGTGGCCGCTCGTCGGCGCTCGTCCTGCGGTCCGGTCCGCGCTGTGGTGCGGGCCCTGCCCAGCCGGGGTCTACCCCTGTCGCGCTCCGTCCTGCGCCGTGGCGAGGGCGGGCATCAGCTCGCTGACGTCCTGGTCCTGGTTCGACAGCACGACGATGTCGACCCGGCGGTTGAGGGTGTTGTCCGCGTCGCTCGCGCCCTTCGCGAGCGGGCGGCTCGACCCGAAGCCGACGCTCTGCACGTGGTCCGCCGGCATCCCGCCCCGTTCGACCAGGTCGCGGAGCACCCCGGTCGCGCGTGCGGCGCTGAGCTCCCAGTTCGTCGCGTACGGGGCCGTCGAGTTCCGCTGGTCGGCGTGGCCCTCGACGCTGACGTCGTGTCCGCTGGTCTTCAGGACCGGCGCGATCGCGTCCATGATGCGGCGGGCCTGGTCGGACAGGTCGGCGCTGTTCGTCGCGAAGTAGGTCTCGCTCCCGACGAGCCGGACCGTCAGGCCGCGGTCGTCGACGGCGAACTGCACCTTCGACGACTCCCCCGCCTGCTCGAGGTTGCCCTGGATGGCCGCCTCGATCGCCTTGAGGTCGTCGAGCTCCCGCTGGGCCGCCGCCAGGTCGGCCTTCGACGCGACCGGCGGCACGGCGGTCGACGCCGGGTCGACGTTCGTGTCGTCGGCGCCGGACGCGGCGGTCGAGTGGTCGGCGTCGGACTTGTCCGTCGCGTACCCCTTGCCGTCCTTCGTCACCTGGGACTTCGACACGATCGTGCCCGAGGCGGTGTCGACCTTGCCGGACTTCACCTCGCCGAACCCCGTCGCGAGCGAGTTCTTCAGCGCGATGTACTTCTCCTGGTCGACCGACGACATGGCGAAGAGCACGAGGAACATGCACATGAGCACCGTGATCATGTCCATGTACGACGCCATCCAGCGCTCGTCCGGGTGCTCGGCCTCGTCGTGGCCGCCCTTCTTCCGGCCGCGCCCGCGCCCGCGAGGGTTCGCGCTCACGGTCAGGCCGCCAGCTGCTGGTCGTCGGCGGTGGCCTTCGCGGTCTTCCCGTCCTTGCCGCCGGCACCGCGCGCAGCGGGCGGGACCATCGCGGTGAGGCGCTCACCGAGCAGTCGGGGTTGGCTGCCGGCCTGGACGGCGAGCAGACCCTCCATCAGCAGGGTCTGCCGGTCGGCCTCGAGCTGCGCGAGCTTCCGGAGCTTGCCGCCGAAGGGCAGCCAGAGGAAGTTCGCGGTGAGCAGGCCCCAGAGCGTCGCGACGAACGCGCTCGCGATGAGCGGGCCGAGCTCGTCGGGCTTGCCGAGGTTCGCCAGCACGTGGGTCAGGGACACGACGGTGCCGATGATGCCGACGGTCGGGGCGAAGCCGCCCAGGCCCATGAAGAACGCGCTGGCGCTCCGCATCGGTGCGGCGTTCGACTCGATCTCGTCCTCGAGCAGGATCCGGAGCTCGTCGCCGTCGGTGCCGTCCGCGATGTTCTGCAGGGCCTTCTTCATGAACGGGTCGTCGTGCTTGTCGGCCTCCTGCTCGAGCGCGAGCAGGCCGTTGGCGCGGGCCGTCTCGGCCAACCCGACCACGTCGTCGATGACCGTCTGCGGTGGGGTGACCTTGCCGGTGAACGCCTTCGGGACGGTCTTGAACGCGGCGAGGGCGTCCTTCATGGTGGTGCTCGCGACGCCGCAGCCGATGGTGGCGACGAAGACGAGGAGCATCGGCGCGGGCAGGAAGAGTCCCGCCATCTCGACGTGCTCCATCTGCGCCATCCCGAACAGGGCGCCGAAGGCGAGCAGGATGCCGACGATCGTTGCGATGTCCACGGTCAGCGCCCCCCGTCCTGGCTCCGGACGGCGTCGCGTCGTCCGTTGGTGACGAGCGGCGCGACGGGCGCGAGGACCGGCTGCGGTCCGGTCGCGTCCACCGCGGTGTCCGTGCCGTAGGCCATGCCGACGATCCGCGCGCGGTAGGCGGCGACGAGGCCGATGACGTCGGCCATGGACTCGCGCACGATGTACTTGGCGCCGTCGACCATGATGAGCGTCGTGTCCGGCGTCTCCTGGATGCGCTCCACGAGGTCGGGGTTGACAGCGAAAGCGCTGCCGTTGAGTCGTGTGACGACGATCATGGCCCGTCCTGGTTCTCGATCGTCCCGCCGCCGTCCGTGGGGCGGGATGCAGACCCGTCCGTGGGTGTGCACCGGTCGTTATCGGCGACGATGGCACCCCCGTTAGCCTGGCGTGGTGACCATCGTCGAGGACCTGCTCGCCGGGCCGCGGGGGCGGCGCCTCTGCTGGGAGGTCGTGCTCGGTACCGTCGGCGACCAGCCGGACGACGACACGCTCTTCTGGGCGTCCTACTGGACCTCCGTCCACCGCGGTGACGGCGTCTCAATGTTCGGACCCGGAGCGTCCGAGCCGCGTCCGGCTCCGTCGGACGACGACGTGGTCACCGCCGTCGAGGCCCTGTTCGACGCTGCCGACCCCGCGTCGGCCACGCTCGACCAGGTGCTCGCGGCCCTCGGACGCGCAGCGGAGTCGGCGATGTGGTGGCAGGAGCCGGACGCCGAGGACGTCCTGCTCCAGACCGTCGTCCCGCGGTCGCTGCACGAGCGGATCGCCACGGCGGTGGCGGCTGCCCCCGGCGTGCAGGCACTGTTCGCCACGGCCACGGCCACGGCCACGGCTCCGGCCACGGCTCCGGCTCCGGCTCCGGCTCCGGCTCCGCGACAGTGGGCCGTCATCCCGGACACGTCCGGGTACGGCGGCGCCGTTCGCCCTGCCGCAGCAGTGCTCGCCGAGTGGCGGCGCGAGCTGCTGGACGAACGCTCCCACGGCCTGGGCGACCCGGTCACCGCGCCGATCAGCGGGACGTGGTGGACGACCCCTCCCAGCGGGCTCCTCGACACCACCACCGAACGCGACGGCCGCGGGCCACTCGGGTTGTGGGCGGTCGAGGACCACACCGGGTGGGAGCGCGCGGCGGTCGCCCCTGCAGCGGTCGATCCGTCCGCGCGCATCGTGGTGGTCGACGACGCCGAGGACTGGGCCGCACTCTGCCGTGCGGCACCGATCGACGTCACGGCCACGACCCGTCGCCACGACTGGTACCGGGCGACCGGTCGCGACGGCGCCTGGGTGGTGCCGGACTGGGCCGCGATCGCCGAGCGGTACGACGCGGTGCACCTGACCCTGCGGGGGTGGCTGCGCGCCTCCGGAACCGCGATCCCGGTCGACGCGGACTCGGCCGACGGCACCGCGGACTCGGCCGACGGCACCCTGGACTCGGCAGAGGGCGTCCTGCACTCGGCTGACGGCACCCCGGCGAGCGTCATCGCCGGGTGGACCCCCGACACGACGGTCTGGCTGCGCGACCCCCGACCCGCGCTCGGCCCCTCGACGATGTGGCGGTGGAGCGGCGAAGACCGCGGCTGGTTGCCGGCCTGAACTCTCATGGACGAGTTATTCCCGATCCGATCCTGGATGATCGCCGGGCGATGTCCCCTGTTTTATCTCATGAGCGTGTTACCGTGGCGACCATGTCCGACACCACCACCGTCGTCACGCCCGCCGAGCCGACCGGCACCGCGCCCGCCGCTCCGCTGCGCGAGGTCGGCGCCCTCATCCGGGGCGCTCGCAAGGGCCGCAGCATGACCCAGACCCAGCTCGCCGAACGCGTCGGCACGAGCCAGAGCGCGATCAACCGCATCGAGCAGGGCGGACAGAACCTGTCGCTCGAGATGCTCACGCGCATCAGCGACGCGCTCGACCAGCAGATCGTCTCGATCGGCGGCGCCCCGCAGCGCGCCCACCTCCGGGTGCAGGGCGGTCGGAAGCTCAGCGGCTCCATCGCCGTGAACTCGAGCAAGAACGCCGCCGTCGCACTGCTCTGCGCGTCGCTGCTCAACCGCGGGGTCACCCGGCTGCACAAGGTGGCCCGCATCGTCGAGGTCGACCGCATCATCGACGTGCTCCGCAGCCTCGGGGCCACCGTCACGTGGTCGGAGGACGGCGAGGTCCTCGAGATCGTCGCCCCGTCGGACCTGCGACTGGACGCGATCGACGCCGACGCCGCCCGGCGCACCCGGAGCGTGCTCATGTTCCTCGGCCCGCTCAGCGGTCGCTACGGCTCGTTCCGTCTGCCCTACGCCGGCGGCTGCGACCTCGGCACCCGCACGGTCGAACCGCACCTCATCGCCCTGCGGCCGTTCGGCGTCGACGTCGAGGCGACCTCCGGCTGGTACGAGGTCGACGTGGCGAACACCGAGGTGCCGACGAAGTCGGTCGTGCTGACCGAGCGCGGTGACACCGTCACGGAGAACGCGATCCTCGCCGCGGCCGCCCGCGACGGCGTCACCACGATCCGCAACGCCAGCCCCAACTACATGGTGCAGGACCTCTGCTTCTTCCTCGAACTGCTCGGCGTGCAGGTCGAGGGCATCGGTTCGACGACGCTCCGCATCACCGGGAAGAGCCGTATCGACGAGGTCGTGGACTACTGGCCGAGCGAGGACCCGGTCGAGGCGATGAGCCTCCTGACCGCGGGGATCGTCACCGCGTCCACCCTCACGGTGACCCGAGCGCCGATCGAGTTCCTCGAGATCGAGCTCGCGACCCTCGCCGAGATGGGCCTGCGGTTCGACGTCAGCGAGGAGTACGCCGCCGCCAACGGTCGCACGCGCCTGGTCGACATCACGGTGCACCCGTCCGAGCTGCACGCGCCGATCGACAAGATCCACGCGATGCCGTTCCCGGGCCTCAACATCGACAACCTGCCGTTCTTCGTCGTCATCGCGGCGATGGCCGAGGGCACGACGCTCGTGCACGACTGGGTGTACGAGGGCCGGGCGATCCACCTGCTCGATCTCACCCGCCTCGGCGCGAGCGTCACCCTGCGCGACCCGCACCGCCTCGACGTGACCGGCCCGACGCACTTCTCCGGCGCCGAGGTCAGCTGCCCGCCCGCCCTGCGGCCCGCGGTCGTCATCCTGCTGGCGATGCTCGCCGCGAAGGGCGAGAGCGTCCTGCGCAACGTCGGCATCATCGCCCGCGGCTACGAGCAGCTGCAGGAACGCCTCAACTCGCTCGGCGCGTCCATCGAGACGTTCCACGACTGACCCTCAGCACCGCCCGGGCGACCTCTCCGGTCACCGCACCCGACGGCCCGTCCCCGCAAGTGGGGACGGGCCGTCACCCGTTCCGGAGAACGCACCGGTGCCTCCGACGCGTCTGCCAGACGGGACGGATGCGCGATCCAGCCGACAGGTGCTGCATGGGGACATGGCCACGAGATCGCTCCTGACCGTCCCCCTCGTCCTCACCGTGGCGGCCGCCGCCGCCGCGTGGGTCACCCTCGGCCCGGCAGCCGCCCTGGCCTTCGCCGCACTCGCCCTGCTCGAGATCGCGATGGCCGCGGACTCGTCGGTCCCGATGGCGGGCATCGCCGGTCGGCTGCACTCCCCCGCACGACGGCTCTTCCTGTCGCTCGGCATCGTCGCCGGAGTGCTCGCGATGCGCCTGCTCCTGCCACCCGCGGCCGTCGCCGTCGGCGGAGCGGCGGACCCCGCGTCCGCCGTCGACGAGGCCGTCTTCGCCCCCGGGTCCTTCTCGGCGCACCTCGCCGAGGTCCGTCCCGCACTGGCTTCCTTCGGCGCGGCCTTCATCTGGTTGGTCTTCGCCGAGTACCTGTTCAACACCGACCGCCTGTCACGGCGGTCCTGGCTGGGCGGTCTGGAGGCACGGCTCGCCCGGGTCGCGCGGCCGCGCGTCTGGTCCGTGGTCACCGCTGCGACCGGCGTGCTCGTCACGACCGTCCTGGTCGGACGCCACGACGCGTGGGCCCCTGACACGGTGCTGCCGGTCGCCGTCTGCGGCGCGGCCGGCGTCGGCGCGTACCTCGTGTCGAAGCGGATCGCCCGGTGGGCGCTGCGGGGCGTGGACGGCACGGACACCGGAGCGGTCGGGACGAGCGGCGCGTGGCGGGTCCACGCCTACGCCTCGACGGTGGTCTTCGAACGCGGGCTCGTCGTCTTCATGCTGTTCGAGATCCTCGACGGCGTGTACAGCCTGTCGGGGTCGGGCGTGCTCGGCGTGGACGGACTCGGTGCGCTCGAGCAGGCCGCACTCGCGGTCGCAGCCATCGCCGTCGGCGCGGTGTTCCTCGCCCGGACGACGTCGCGCCTGGACCAGGCGGCGACGCTCAAGCGCCTCCGGTACCTGAAGGCCGGGGCCGCGTACGTCCTCGGGGTCCTCGCGGTGCTGCTCTGGACGAGCCTGCTCGTGCCGGTCCCCGGGGTGGTCGTCGCCTGGTTCGGCACCGTCGTCATCGGTCTCGCGCTGGCCAGCTCGCTGCCGTGGCGGGCATGGGCGCGACGGTTCCGGCGGCGGACCCTGGCGGGCTGACGCGATCGCGGTCCGTGCCGCCCCTCGCCGTTCAGGGGATCGGCACCGGCTCCCAGGAGACGAAGAGCTGCATCCGGAACGTCGGCGTCGTGTCCGACGGACGGAACCGCGAGCTGAGCGCCGCGGACATCCCGTCCGGCACGGGCACGTCGGTGCTCGCGCCCAGCCGCCCGCTCGTCTCCGTCCCGTCGATCGAGGGGACCGACTCGACCTTCTCCTGCAGCTCGTCCGCTCCGTTCGTCGGGAGGTCGGCCGACTCGAGCGCGTCCCGGTAGGCCGCGACCCCTGCGGCCGCACCGGAGGTCGTCGGTCCCTCGACCTGCAGGACGAACGACCGACCTGCCGGGGTGATGACCTCGCCGGAGGAGTCGGTGAGCCCGTCCGGGTAGTCGTCGACGGTGACGATCACCTCGCCGACCGGCAGGTCGACGACCCGGTCGCCCGGGAGGACGAAGCGTGCCGGTCGATCATCGGTGGAGCTGTAGGCGGCGACCGCGTTCCGGACCGGCGACTCGCCGTCGGTGTCGACGCCGAACGCCTCGACGCTCGGCGTGCCGGTGAGGTCCCAGACCTCCACGCCGTCCTCGAGGCGCATGGCGGTCGGGGTGGGGCCGTTGTGCTGCACGTCGGTCTCGCTTCGGTCGGGACGGGTGGAGGGGTCGGACTGGGCCCCCGGTGGCGGGCCGGCGCAGCCCGACAGCAGGGCGACGACCGCGGTGGCGACGACCGCTGCCGCGATCCCTGGGCGACGAGCGTTCAGTGCCATGCGAGCTCCGAGTCGTGGAGGTTGTCGAGGAGTTCCGGGATGCGGTTGTCGAGCCGACGTTGCTGGATCCGATCGGGGACCGACCCACCCACGAGTTCGCGGGCACGGTCGGGGTCGTCCTGGACGAGCTGCTGCCACGCGGGCAGCGTGTCTCCCTCGATGTAGTCCCACCGGGTATCGAACTCCGAGATGTTCCCCTGGGGGATGTACCAGTGGTCCACCCAGCCCTGTGTGCCGGGGCTGAAGGGGTTCACGTCGACCGGTACGTCGATGCCGCCCTCGAACTGGCCGAGCGTCTTGGTTCCGGGGATGGACGCGTCGCCGACGATCCCCAGCATCGTCGTGAGGGCCTCACCGGTCGGCTCTCGGTCGTGCATCTGCTGGTAGGCGCCCTGGATGGTGTCGCGCTGCTCGCGGAGCAGCAGGGTCTCGTTGCCCTGTGCGATGCGGTCCTGGTCCCCCGTGCGCCTGCCGGCGTCGATGTCCTGCCAGGCGGAGTACGTCTGCCGCTCCGACAGCGCGGCGTCGACCGGGTCGTCGTTCGCACCGCGGAGGAGCCCCGCGGCACGGAGCTCGTCGATGCTCGTCATGCCGCCGTCGAGGTAGGCCTCGTGCATCGTCGAAGCGTCCAGGAAGATGTCCTTCTGCATGCCGAGGAACGTGCGTTCGTAGAAGGCGATCTCGTCGTCGCCCATCCCGGCCAGCTGGTCGATGAGCGGTCGGATCGACGGAGGCGCCAGCGGACGTGCCGTCTGGATGTGGTCGCGGAACGAGTGCAGGTCGAGGAAGCCCGCCGCGAAGTCCGGGCCGACCATGTTCGCCATGCCGGCCCACGTGAAGGCGGGATCGTCGAGGTACAGGCTCGCGTAGTACTCGTACGAGCCGGCGACCTGCGGCATCAGTGCCGGAGCTCCACGGTCCAGCTGCCACGTCGCCATGTCGATGCCGACCTTCTCGGCCGCACGGGTCACGTACATGCGTTGCAGCACGTCGGCGTACCGGGTCGGCGGCAGGTCGGCGGCGCGGGCCGCTCCGACGATCGCCGACAGCACCGTCGACGACGTCCCCCACGCGGGTGGATCCGCGACGAGCTGGTCGAGGACGTCCGGGTTCGCCGCCAGCCATGCCGCTCCGACCTCCGGATCCATGTGCGACAGGACCTCGAGGGGGTCGACACCCTCGGCGGAGAGGGCGGCGGCGACGACGAGGTCGAGGACCCGGTCGGTGAGGGTGCCGTTGCCCGCCTGCTCGAAGGCGCCAGCGACGTGCTCGATCCATCCTGCGTCCGCGTCGTTCTCGTCCACGAGGCGCCGAGCGCCGTCGACGAACCCCGGGCCGCCGGTCGGCACCCACGAACACGAGGCAACGAAGCGCGACCACGCGGTCCCGACCCGGTCCACCTCGGCGCGGAGCGCGGTGTCGGCCGCTCGGGCGTGCGTCACGAAGCTCCGGAGGTCGGTCGGGTCAGCGCTGCTCGTCGCGGATCCGGAGCCGGTCGAGGTCCTGATGCGCTGCGTGGGCGAGAACGCGACGGCGACCGTCGGGGGCTGCACGGGCGGCGCGGTCGGCCGCGGGTCGAAGAGCCCCTCCACCCCCGAGGCGATCCACTGCACCGCGTCGTCGTCCCGTCGTTCAGCGCGGTCCGCCTCACGCGCGTCCCAGGCCGCGACGTCGGCGAGCCGAGCGCGCTCCTCGGCGGCCAGCTGCGTGGCGAGCCGGACCTGCCGCGCCAGGTCGTCGAGCACCGACGCCAAGCGGGCTCGATCCTGGGCCTCGGTCGCGCACGCCTGTTGGAAGAGGCGTGCGTACGCGCCCCGGAACTCCTGCGACGCCGACTCTGCCGAGCTGCGTCTCCCTGCCCCCTGCTCAGCGAGGACCCGGTCTGCGTGTGATGCTGCCGTCACGAGTCCCTGCGCGGCGCCGTCGTCGAACTGTACCCCCATACAGGTGGAGCATAGCCGCCCTCCACCATCCGTGCCGGACCGATCGGGAAGGACGTGCAGCACGTTCGGCGTTGACTGACGCGTCGCAACGAATCCTGAGGAGACACGTGCTCGGTCCAGAACTGGTGGTGGCCCTCGGGCTCGCCATCGCCGTGACGGCTGCCGTCGCGGACCGCATCAGGATCGCGCCGCCCGTGCTCCTGCTCGTCATCGGCGCGCTGCTCGCCTTCGTCCCCACCTTCGGTCGGGTCGAACTGCCCGCCGAGGCCGTGCTGCTGCTGTTCCTCCCCGCACTGCTCTACTGGGAGAGCCTCACCACGTCGCTCCGGGAGATCCGCAAGAACCTGCGCGGCATCGTGTTGATGGGCACGCTGCTCGTCGTCGTGACCGCCGGCGTCGTGGCGACGCTCCTGCACCTGCTGGGCATGCCCTGGGGGCCGGCCTGGGTGCTCGGCGCAGCGGTCGCCCCGACCGACGCCACGGCCGTGGGTGTGCTCACGAAGATGCTGCCCCGCCGGAACGTCACGGTCCTCCGCGCGGAGAGCCTGGTGAACGACGGCACCACCCTGGTCGTGTACGGCATCGCGGTCGCCGTGACCGTCGGGACGCAGGAGCTCACGTTCTGGAACGTCTCCGGCATGCTCGTCCTGTCGTACGTCGGCGGGGTCGCGGCCGGACTCCTCGCCGCGTGGCTCGGCTCGCTCGTGCTCCGACGGGTCGACACGGTCGTGCTCGAGAACCTCGTCACGCTGCTCGTGCCGTTCGCGGCGTTCCTCGGCGCCGAGGCCGTCGGCGCGTCCGGGGTGCTCGCCGTCGTCGCCGCGGGCATCGTCGTGAGCCAGGTCGCTCCGAAGCTCGACCGGGCGGAGACCCGCCAGCAGGTCCGCGCCTTCTGGTCGTTCCTCACGTACCTGCTCAACGGTGCGCTGTTCGTGCTCGTCGGCATCGAGGCGATGGTCGCTGCCCGTGCCCTCGCCGCCCGTGAGCTGTGGAGCGGCGTCGGTCTCGTGCTCGCGGTCTCCGTCGTGCTCGTGCTCGTGCGGTTCGCCTTCGAGGGCACGATCGGAGGAACCGTCTGGCTCGTCACCCGGCGGTTCGGCGGCGAGCCGCGGGAGGGTCGACGCGACCGACTGGTGAGCGGCTTCGCCGGGTTCCGCGGTGCGGTCTCCCTGGCGATGGCGGTGGCGGTGCCGCGCACGCTCGAGTCCGGGGGCGCCTTCCCCGACCGCGACCTCATCGTGTTCGTCACCGCCGGCGTCGTCGTCGTGACCATCGTCGCCCAGGCACTCGTGCTCCCCGCCGTCCTGCGGCGCGCGGCGCTCCCCGAGGACGAGTCCGTCGGCGAGGAACGCCGCTACGCCGAGCGCACGGCGGTCGAGGAAGCGCTCGACGCGCTCCCCCGCCTGGCGCGCAGGGCAGGTGCCGACCGGGCGACGATCGACCGCGTCCGACGCGACCTGGAGGCCCACCTCGACGTGATCCAGGCTCGGGAGGAGGACGACGAGGACCACCCGACGCTGCAGCGGCACGACGCGACGGTCGCGCTCGAGCTCGCCCTGGTCCGGCACAAGGCCGCCACCCTGCTGCGGCTGCGGGACGATGACGAGATCGACGACCTGGTGCTCCGGCAGGTGCGCGCGGGCTACGACGCCGAGGAGGCGCGGCTCGAGGGATCGACGCCGAGCTGAGCCCGCCCCGTGGGCGGACCCGCGGACCCGCCGACGCCGTCAGGAGGTCGGGACCTGCCCTGCCCGGAGCATCGCGCGCTCGAGCAGTTCGAGGTCGATGCCGACGTGCCGACGTGCGAGCACCCCCGCGTCGACCGACCGCCCGGCGCAGACGGCGTCGACGAGCCCCTCGTGCTCGAGCAGGGCACGGTGCTCCATCTCGGCCATGCCCTCGGCGGTGCCCCAGAGGTGTGCGGGCGCCGCGATCGACACCTGCGACTCGAGGTCGGCGAGCGCCGCTGCGAGCACGGCGTTGCCGGCGGCGTCGATGATCGCTCGGTGCAGCACCGCGTCCGCCTGCTGCTTCTCGAGCCCGGACGCGGCGGCGCGGAAGTCCTCGAGCCGGGTGCGGAGCGTCGTCCGGCCGTCGTCGGTGATCCGCTCGGCCGCTGCGGTGGCGAGTGCGCCGTGCAGCAGGGCGATCGCGTCGGTGGTGTCGCGGATGCCGGCCCAGCGGGCGAGCAGCGTCCGGGCGACGGCGTCGGAGGACGAGTCCGGCCACTGCGAACGGACGAAGGTCCCGCCGCCCCGTCCTCGACGTGTCTCGAGCAGGCCGCGGTCGACCAGTCGCGCGAGGGCCGCGCGCACGGTCACACGTCCGACACCGAGGAGCACGGCGAGCTCACGCTCGGGCGGCAGCCGAGAGGCGGGCAGGTACTCCCCGACGGCCACGGCGGTGACGAGCCGGTCCTCGACCTCGTCGACACGGGTCTCCGTCGCGCGATCTGGCACTCGGCCCCCTCCTTGCGTTTCGTCCACGTTAAAGGACGAGAAAAGGTATTGCAGAGAACCTTTGCCCGGTCCATGCTGTGCGTCATGTCCCGCATCACCGAAGGCACGATGCCGTTCCAGGACGGCGAGACCTGGTACCGCGTCACCGAACCCGACGCCCCGACCCCCGGTGCGCTCCCGCTCGTGGTCCTGCACGGCGGCCCCGGCATGGCGCACGACTACCTCCGGAACCTCGCGGCACTGGCCGACGAGACCGGTCGCACCGTCGTGCACCACGACCAGTTCGGCTGCGGCCGCAGCTCCCACCGACCCGACGCCCCGACGGAGTACTGGACCCCGCAGCTCTTCGTGGACGAGTACGCGGCCCTCGTGGACCACCTCGGTCTCGGCGACCACCACGTGCTCGGCCAGTCGTGGGGCGGCATGCTCGGCTCCGAGATCGCGGTCCGGCAGCCGGAGGGCCTCCGCTCCCTGGCGATCTGCAACTCCCCCGCGTCGATGCAGCTCTGGGTCGAGGGCGCCGCCGAGCTCCGCGCGCAGCTGCCCGAGGACGTGCAGGACGCCCTCACGCGGCACGAGCAGGCCGGCACAGTCGACGACCCCGAGTACCTCGCTGCCACGCAGGTGTTCTACGAGCGCCACGTGTGCCGCGTCGTCCCCATGCCACAGGACTTCGTCGACTCCGAGACCCAGATGGAGCAGGAGCCGACGGTGTACCACACCATGAACGGGCCGAACGAGTTCCACGTCGTCGGCACGATGCGCGACTGGACCGTCGTCGACCGGCTCGACCGTGTGGTCACCCCGACCCTCGTCGTCGCCGGTGAGCACGACGAGGCGACGCCCGCCACGTGGCAGCCCTTCGTCGAGCGCATCGCCGACGTCCGCCAACACGTCTTCCCCGGTGCGAGCCACTGCTCGCACTTGGAGCAGCCCGAGGAGTTCCGCCGCGTGGTCGCGGCGTTCCTCGCCGAGCACGACGACCAGCCCACCGGCTGAGGCGACCAGCCAGCCGGCCGGGAGGCGCGCACCCAACCCCGCCACGCGCCTCCCGGCCGACACTCCACCGGACCCGACCGGCGTGCCCACCCAGCCACACGCCCGGCGTCCGTCATCCCCCTCCCACGCACCGTCTCCCCGAACGGAACCACGATGTCGCAGCAGCACAGCGAGCTCTCTGCACAGCAGCAGCTCGAGGCCTACGGCTACAAGCAGGAGCTCAAGCGCTCCGTCTCCACCACCGACCTGCTCGTCTACGGGCTCGTCTTCATGGTGCCGATCGCCCCGTGGGCGATCTTCGGCACCGTCTACAACGCCTCGAGCGGCATGGTGCCGCTCGTCTACCTGGTCGGCCTCGTCGCGATGATCTTCACCGCGCTCGCGTACGCGCAGATGGCGAAGTCGATCCCCCTCGCGGGCAGCGTGTTCTCGTACGTCGGTCGCGGCATCCACCCCACCGCCGGGTTCTTCGCGGGCTGGGCGATCCTGCTCGACTACCTGCTCGTCCCGACGCTGCTCTACGTGTTCGCGGCCGAGAGCATGGTCGGCATCTTCCCCGGCACGCCACGCTGGCTCTGGGCGCTCGTGTTCGTCGCGATCAACACCGTGATCAACCTGCTCGGTGTCTCGTCTCTCAAGCTGGCGAACCGCATCTTCCTGCTCATCGAGCTCGTCTTCGTGGCGATCTTCGTCGTCATCGCGATCGTCGCGTTGACCGGCGGGACCGTGCCCGGCGCCTCGTTCAGCACCGACCAGGTGTGGGACCCGTCGAAGGTGTCCGCACCGCTCATCGCGAGCGCCCTGTCGATCGCCGTGCTGAGCTTCCTCGGCTTCGACGGCATCTCCACGCTGTCCGAGGAGTCGACCGGTCGCCGCGGTGGCGCCGGACTCGCGATGGTCCTGGCACTCGTCATCGTCGCGTTCCTGTTCGTGCTGCAGACGTGGCTCGCGTCGGCGCTGGCGGGCGGTCGTGCCTCGTTCCCGGAGGGCGAGGCCGGGAACGCGTTCTTCACCATCGTCGAGCAGGCCTCCTCGAGCGGGTGGGCCACCGCGTTCTTCGCCGTCAACGTGCTCGCCGTCGGCATCGCGAACGCCATGGCCGCCCAGGCCGCGACGAGTCGCCTGCTCTTCTCGATGAGCCGCGACCGGCAGCTGCCCGCGTTCCTGCACAAGCTGAACGGCAGGCTCGTTCCGCAGAACGCGATCATCGTCGTCTCGGTGCTCTCCGCGATCCTCGTGCTGTTCTTCGTCGGGCAGATCGACACCATCTCGTCGCTCGTGAACTTCGGCGCGCTGTTCGGCTTCATGCTCCTGCACGTGTCGGTCTTCGTGCACCACGTCGTGAAGGGGAGGTCCCGCAACTGGCTGCTGCACCTCGTCGTGCCGCTCATCGGCTTCCTGATCATCGGCTACGTCCTGCTCAACGCCGCCGTCGAGGCGAAGGTCGGCGGCATCGTCTGGCTCGTCGTCGGCGCCGCGGTGTTCCTCTACTACCGGCGGACCGGCCGCTCGACCGAGGTCGGGTCGGAGGAGCCCGGCACACTGGGCGAGGGGTCCGTCGGCGGCCTCGACACCACCACCACGGAGAAGGGCCAGCGATGACCACCCCCGACCACTTCCTGCCGAGCACCCTGGGGCGGCCCGGGTTCGCCGCCGACCGGGAGCCCGTGCTCCGGATCACCCCGGGCACCGGCGAGACGATCGGCTTCGAGACCACGGACGCCGTCTACGCCGAACTCGACGAGCACCACGACCTGGCGCAGCTGCAGGCACCGATCAACCCGGTCACCGGCCCCGTCTGGGTCGAGGGTGCCGAGCCCGGTGACGTGCTCGCGGTGCACATCCACGACATCCAGCTCACGACCCACGGGTGGTCGGTGTCGCTCCCGGGATCGGGCGCGCTCCAGCACGTCATGCCCGAGGGCGTCTTCGCCCGCCGCTGCCCGATCGAGGACGGCGTGGTGCACGTCACCGACCGGCACGCCTTCCCGGTCCGACCGATGATCGGCTGCATCGGCGTCGCACCGGCATCGGGGACGAACTCGACGATCATGCCGGCGTACGCCGAGGGCGGGAACATGGACGTCACCGAGGCGCGTCCCGGCTCGACCGTGTACCTGCCGGTCCGGGTGCCCGGTGCCCTGCTGTCGATCGGGGACATCCACGCGATCATGGCCGAGGGCGAGTCGTCCTTCGTCGCGATCGAGGCGCAGGGCACCGCGATCGTCTCCGTCGACCTCGTACAGGGCGGTCGGCCGATCCGTGCGCCGCGCATCGAGACCGCCGACGAGTGGCTCTTCGTCGGGCTCGGCGACCCCGTGCAGGAGAGTGTCCGACGCGGCTACGAGGACGCGTTCGCGTTCCTCGTCGAGGACCACGGGTGGACGGCCGAGGACGCCTACGCGGTGCTCAGCGCGGTCGGCGACTCGAAGCTCGGCGGGCCGACCGGTTCCGGCGACCCGGACCCGCTGCACCCGTTCGCAGCGGTCGGGGCGGTGACCCTGCACCGGGTGCCGAAGGCGGTCCTGTAGCGGACGACGGACGGGAGGCGCAGGGCGGGGCCGCCACGGGCCTCCCGTCTGGTGGTCCCCGCGGCATCAGCGGTGGGTCCCACGCCGCTGGGCGACCTCGCCGGACCGCGGTCGGCCTGCGGCCCGCGCCGCGGGCTCGGGCATCGCCCGCCACACCTGTCCCCAGACCTGCTCGTACTCGACGCGGGACACCTGCCCGCGACGGACGGCGTCCTCGACCAGGCAGAGCAGGTCGAGCGAGGCCTCGAGGAGCCGGACGTCGCCGTGCACCTCCGGCTGACCGTTGCCGTGGAACACCGTGATCGTCAAGCGTCTGACCCCGGGACGCAACCGCCGTGTCGCCCGGACGAGCAGGACGGGACCGGCGGCGTAGAGCAGGACGGCGACGACGAGGCCGACCGCCGGCACGCGGTGCAGCGCCACGACGAGTGCGACCGCTACGAGTGCGCCGGCCGCACCCCAGACCTGGAGCGCTCGGAGCAGCAGGAGCTCGCCCGCGGTGGTCCCCGGGGCGTGCACCTCGAGCGTGCGCCCGCTCCACAGTGCGCGGGAGACGGGCTGCACGGTGCACCGGCCCCACGGGTGCCACCCGGTGCGCCGTGTCGGGAGCGGTCGTCGGTCTCGGTTCGTGTCCACGACGACCAGCCTGTGGCGGACTGTTCGGGGCCGAGCCGGTCCTGACGGCGTCCTGACGGCTCGGACCGGATCCCGTACGACGTCCTGACGCTGCGACGTCGGGCCTGCGTCGTCCGTCCTCCGCCCGCTACCGTTGCCGGATGGACGACCACGCCCTCGCCGCTGCCCTCGTGACCGACGCCGCCCGGCTCGCGGCCGACATGCGTCGGGACGGGACCGACGCGGAGCGGAAGACCTCGGCCGCCGACCTCGTCACCGCCGCCGACCGCGCCGCCGAGGACCTCGTCCGTCGGATGCTGCTCGAGCACCGCCCGGACGACGGGGTGCTCGGCGAGGAGGGCACCCGGTCCGAGGCGACCCACGGACGCCGGTGGACCGTCGACCCGATCGACGGGACGTTCAACTACGTCGCCGGCCTGCCCGCGTGGTGCAGCGCGGTGTCGCTCGAGGTCGACGGCGTGCTCCGGGTCGGTGCGGTCCGTCGTCCGCTCGCCGACGAGACGTGGGTGGCGTCGGACGGGGTGACGACCCGTGACGGCGAGGCCGTGCCGCCGGTGCAGGACGTGACCCTCGCCGCGACGAGCGTGGCGACCTTCCTCAACAGCTCGCACCTGCGCGCCGCCGAGGCGGCGCCCATGACGGCGCTCCTGGCAGCGGCGGCAACGGTCCGGATCAGCGGGTCGGGGTCCTGCGACCTGGTGGACGTCGCAGCGGGCCGCATCGGCCTCTGGGTGCAGACCGACTGCGCCGACTGGGACTGGCTCCCGGGGCGGGCGCTCGTCGAGGGCGCCGGTGGCGCGGCCACCGTCGTCCGGGCCCACGGGCACGACTGGCACCTCGCCGGAGCCCCGACCGCGGTGCGCGAGGCCGCCGAGCTGCTCGGCGCCTGAGCAGCACCCTGCGCGGAGGGGCGGCACTGCCCGAAGCCGCCTCCTCCGCACCGCCCGGTGCACGTCGTCGTGAACCGGGCGCGTCCTCGGTGGTACCCCCACCGAGACGTCCGGCCGTCAGGCCGTGGCCTGCAGGCGGTCCTGCTCGTCGACCGCGATCTCCACCGTGCCGGACGCGGACGGTCGGCCGAGCGCACGGTGCTCCCAGCCGGCCGCGCGGTACGCGTCCGCGTCGAGCGCGTGCCGGCCGTCGACGATGCGTCGGTGGTGGACGAGCGCGCCGAGGTCGTGCGGGTCCACCGTGCGGAACTGCTCCCACTCGGTCAGCAGCACGACCACGTCCGCATCGATCACCGCCGCGGTGAGCGACGGCGCGTACCGCAGGGTCGGGTAGGCGCGCGCGGCGTTCTCCATCGCCTCGGGGTCGTACACGGTGACGACGGCACCCGCCTCGTCGAGCATCCGTGCGACGTCGAGCGCCGGCGCATCGCGGATGTCGTCGGAGTTCGGCTTGAACGCCGCGCCGAGCGCCGCGATCCGCTTGCCCGCCAGGTCCCCCTCCGCCATCTCCGTGACCAGGTCGACGGTCCGCTGGCGGCGGCGCAGGTTGATCGCGTCGACCTCGTCGAGGAAGCGGACCGCCTGGCCGACACCGAGCTCCTGCGCCCGGGCCGAGAACGCGCGGATGTCCTTCGGCAGGCACCCGCCACCGAAGCCGAGGCCGGGCTTGAGGAAGCGGCCGCCGATGCGGGTGTCGTGGGACAGGGCGCTCGCCAGGACGCTGACGTCCGCACCGGCCGCCTCGCAGACCTCCGCCATCGCGTTGATGAAGGAGATCTTCGTCGCGAGGAACGAGTTGGCGGCCACCTTGACGAGTTCCGCCGTCGGCAGGTCGGCCACGACCAGCGGCGTCCCCTCGTCGAGGACCGGGCGGAAGGCTGCACGCAGCTGCGCCTCGGCCCACGCCGTCTGCACGCCGAAGACGAGCCGGTCGGGGTGCAGCGTGTCCTGCACGGCGTAGCCCTCGCGGAGGAACTCCGGGTTCCAGGCGACCTCGACCTCGGTCCCGGCGGGGGCGACCTCCGCGACGAGCGCGGCGAGCCGTTCGGCGGTCCCGACCGGCACGGTCGACTTCCCGACGACGAGCGCGCGGCGGTCGATGTGCATCGCGAGCTCGCGGAAGGCGGAGTCGACGTACGTCATGTCGGCGGCGTGCGACCCCCGCTGCTGGGGCGTGCCCACGCAGACGAAGTGGACGTCGCCGAACTCGGCGGCCTCGCGCAGTGACGAGGTGAACCGCAGCCGACCGGACGCCAGGGCCTGCGCGAGCTGCTCGGGCAGGCCGGGCTCGTGGAAGGGCACCCGGCCGGACATCAGCGCCTCGACCTTGGCGGGGTCGACGTCGACGCCGAGGACCTCGTACCCGAGGACGGCCATCGAGACGGCGTGGGTGGCGCCGAGGTACCCCGTGCCGATGACGGTCAGGCGGGGCTGGTGGGCGACCGGCGGCATCGCGGTGTCGGGGATGGGTGTGACGGAAGCAGACATGGGAAGGGCTCGCTCTCGGGTCGCGAAGGGTGGGTGGTGACGGACCGCGGTGGCCGTCGGGTGTCAGTCGGTGCAGGCCGTGGTGCTGAACTCGTTCGAGCCGACCACGGTGTTGTCGCAGGAGACGGTGTTGCCCTCGACGGGTCGGAGGGCGAACGCGACGCCGTCGGTGTTGCCGAGGTCGACGCGGTTGTCGGTGAAGGTGTTGTCGGTCCCCCAGCCGGACAGCAGTTCGTGGGTCTGGAAGCCGTCGAGCGGTGAGCGGACGCCCCGGTTCCCGGTGACGGTCCACCCGTTCCCCTTGACGTCCACCCACGAGTCGGCGTGGTTCTCGCCCTGCATCCCGACACCGTCGAAGGAGTTGTCGGAGAGGGTGCCTCCGGTCGTCCCCTCCTTGATGTCGACGTTCTCGGCAGCGGTGTCGGCGATGGTGTTGCCCGTGACGACGTTTCGGTCGCTGCGGTCCTCACGGCAGTCCGAGACCTTGCACCAGTTGCTCTTCGAGGAGCCGATGTAGATGCCCTCGCCGAACTGCGGCTTCCGGAGACCGGTCCTGCTGACGCTGTTGCCGCGGACGGTGTTGTCGCTGCTGTCGGCGCGCAGGTGGATCCCCTCGTCACCGATGTCGGTGACCGTGAGGCCGTCGACCGTCGAGTGCTGGACGTCGTCGAACATGACGCCCTTCTGCCCGTTGCGGACCGTGAACCCCTCGAGCCGCCAGTAGGACGCGCCGTCGAGGTGCAGGACGTACCCGCCCTCCACGTCGCCGCCGTCGAGCACGGCGTCACGCGGGCCGCACAGCGTCACGGGTGCGTCCGACGTCCCGGCCGCGGAGGCCTCGAACCGGCCGGTGTACGTGCCGGACGCGAGCCGGATCACGGCCCCTGCTCGAGCGTCGTCGAGTGCCTTCTCCAGGGCCTTCGCCGTGCTGACCGTCGTCGTCGCGGCGGCGTCGCACCGGGCCGTGTCGACCGGGGAGGCCTGTCCCGTCCCGGCGTCGGGCGATCCAGTCGCGGTCGCGTCGGGCGTCGCACGGGTGTCCGGGACACCGTTCGGCGTCGCGGCCGGGGTCTGCTCGACGCTCGGCGTCGGCCGGGGGCGAGCGGCCTGCTCGTCCCCCCGGTCCGCACCGCTCGTGGCGGCCCACACACCGCCGACCACCAGCGCTCCGACCGCCAGGCCCGCTGCGCCGACGACGAGGTGTGACCGCAGGCGACGGGGTCGTCGCGTCACCGGTCAGCTCCCCGAGGGTGCGACCGCACCCGGCTCGGCAGCGTGCGTACCGCGGCCCGCCACGGGCGGGAGACCGAGCGAGGCCGGGTCCACCGCGCCGCGGGTGTAGCTGGACAGCGGTGCCTGCTTCGCGTACGGCAGCTCGCGCTGTCCCCGACGTCGACGTCGTGTCCCGCCGATCGCCGCGACCAGCACCACCGTCAGTAGCAGGAGCCACAGCACCGTCAACGGTTGGAACACCGCGCGCAGGGTGACGAGGAACGGTTTCGTCGACTGCCACTCGACGGTCGTGTTGCCCTGCTGGGCGGCTCCGTCGGACCGGGCGAGGTCGATCGCGCTCGGCCCGCGACCGTCCACCGTGTTGTTCTCGACGGCCGTGCCACCCACCGCCCCGACCATCGTGACCCCGTGCACGCGGGCATCGTCGATCGCGTTGTTCGTCACCGACGAGGTCGCGCTGTCCCGGACGTACACGCCGATGTCCGCGCCGTCGACCGAGTTCTCGGAGACCTCGGTGCGACTGGGCCCGTCGAGGACGGCGATGCCGTTCTGCGACGAGTCCTTGACCACGTTGTTGCGGACGACCACGTCGTCGGCGTCGTGCCGGACGACGATGCCCATCTCGTTGCGTGCGACCGTCGACCCGCTGATCCGGACGTTCTTCCCGCCGATCACCTCGATGCCGTAGCGCCCGTTGCCGGAGCTGTTGCTGTCCGAGAGCGCGTTGTTGCCGTAGGTCGTCGTCGGCATGCCGGCCGCGTTCGGCCCCGCCGCGAGCCCGCTGCCGTTCAGCGTGATCCCGTTGCGACCGTTGTCCGAGGCGGTCACCTGGCTGAGGACGATGCCGGTCGACGCCCGCGTCATCTTCACCCCGTCCACCGCGTTGTCCGTCGACCGGACCGATGTGAACGTCGAGTTCGTGACGTAGCGGTGCAGCACGAGGCCGTCGATGAGCGAGTGCTCCACCGTGGCGTCCGACATCGTCACGCCGTCCGCGCTCGTCAGGAAGAGGCCGTAGGCGTTCCCGGCGAAGGTGACGTGCTGCACGAGGGCGGACACGTAGCTGTAGCCGCCGGCGCTCGCCGTGGCGCTGCCGCTCTTCGGCAGCTCGCCGGTCGGCAGGATGGCGTTGCCGAAGACGTCCTTCGTGGTCCGTTCGGTCTTGCCCTGCTGGTCGCCGGAGGCCTGGTCCAGGGTGGAGAGGTTCGTCCCGGTCAGGGAGACCCCGCCGGTCGTTCCGCTCCAGAACCCCAGGTGCGAGAACGCCGCGTACTGCAGGGTCGCGGTCCCGCCCTGCACCCGGACGTACGCCCGTCCGTCCGAGGTCTGCTGGTCGACCCGCCCTGCCTGCGGGTCCCAGGCGTCGATCGTGACCGGAGCCTTCGCCGAACCGACGACCTGCAGGCTGCCGGCCTGGGTGACGATCGACACGAAGCCCTCGTGGTTGCTCGCGAGGTGGATGCGCAGGCCGTCGGGGCTCGCGAGTCGCAGGGTCGCGCCGTTCTCGACGACGATGTTCTCGCTGAGCAACCAGGAGCCGTCCGGCTGCTTGACGAACGTGGACGGTGCGAGCCGTGCGAGGTCGTCGACGGTGTACGCCGCACCACGGGCGACGAGGACGAGTGTGTACGACGAGCCCGTGGCGAGCCGGTACGGCTGCGAGACCGCGAGGCCGCTCCACCGCGCCGCCGAGGCCAGTGCACGGACGTTGTAGATGCGGTCGTTCTCGGCCGTCACCAGCCGGGCCTCCTTGTCCGGGTCGCCCCCGTAGGGTCGTCCCGTCACCGGGGCCGCGGCCGCGGACGTCGTCGCCGCGACGGCGGCGGTGGGCACGCCGAGGACACCCGTGAGCAGGAGCCCGGCACCGACGAGCAGCCCCGCGGCGAGCCGCGGCGTCGTCTTCGTCAGCGCGCTCATGCCGCGACCGCCTGGTCGTCGGAGGTCGCCGCGACGGCACCCTGCGGCAGGACGACACCGGGTGAGGCCACCCGGCGACCGGTCGTCGTCTCCGGCTGGAGGGTCCGAGCCTGCTGCCCGTCACCCCCGACCTGGTCGGCGTGCCGGGTGAGCCACCCCTGCTTGTTCATGGTGACGAACGAGTACACCTTGATCGGCAGGGCGACCGCGATCACGACGAGGGCGAGCATCGGCAGCACGAGCAGGTCGAGCGGGTGGCGCTTGAGGTTCGAGACCCCGCGCACCGCACGGCCGAAGAGCAGCCAGCCGATGGTGAACAGGACGCCGACGGTGCTGAGCTCCAGGCGGCTGAACAGCAGGTACCACATCGTGATGCCCATCGTCACCGGGGTCAGGATGATCTGCAGCACCGTGATCTTCGTCACGAAGGGCACCCGCCAGACCCACCCCTTGGCGATCGCCGTCAGGTACGTGCGGTAGGAGTTGCGGCTCCAGCGGATGCGCTGCTTGAAGAACGCCTTGCCGCTCGCCGGGAACATCGACAGCGCCTTCGCCGACGACTGGTGCACGGTCTTGTAGCCCGACGCGATGACGAGCCACGTCAGACGGCCGTCGTCCCCGGCGATGCACCGGCGGCCGAGGAAGAACTCGTTCTCGAGGTTGTCGAGCACCGGCAGCACGGCGGAGCGCCGGTAGGCCGCGGTCCGACCGGACAGGATCGGGACCGCACCCGCCGCGCCCATCGCCGGGACGTAGTTGAAGTACCGCAGGTTGACCAGCCAGTCGGCGATGATGCGCCAGATGCTCGAGTTCCGCTGGTAGACGTTCTGCTGCGTGCCGACACCGCCGACGCGCTCGTCGACGAAGGGCATCTGCACGGCTTCGAGGAGACCGGGCTCCCACGAGGTGTCCGAGTCCACCAGGACCAGGACGTCGTACTTCGCCCGACGGATGCCCTCGCCGAGCGCGCTCCGCTTGCCGACGTGGTGGAACAGCACCGGCTTGACGGTGGGGTCGCCCACCGCCACGATCCGGCGGTACGCCTCGGTGTCCGCCACGTCGAGGACGATGATGATCTCGTCCGGGTGCTGCTCCCGCCAGGAGTCGAGGCAGCGGAGCAGGATGTCCGGGTCCTCGTGGAAGGACGGCACCACGACCGAGGTCGTCGTGCGGAAGCCGTTCTCGACCGGACGAGCGCGCGCCGAGAGCACGACGCGGTAGAGCCACAGTGCCCAGACGATGATGCCGGCGATGCCGATCGGGAAGTACTTGAGCGCTTCGTGACCGAAGGCGGCGATGTTGTCGAGCACGACCTGGGTCGAGGTCTGCGACGCGAAGAGGACGAGCGGGTGCATGAGGTCGGGTCCTTCGTGCGGTGTTCGGTTTCGGGTACGGAACACGACACTCGGCAGCACCGCACGACGGCACGCCGCGCAGGGTGACGCGGGAGCCGCCTGGGTCAGCGGTGCGGAGAGGGTCGGGACAGCGCCGGATCCCCCCGTCGCTGCATGTCGCCAGCCCGGATCGGGGACCGTGGTCCCACTCCGACGCTGAGCGTTGGGCTGAACGTACTCTCGGGTGTGTCGCTCCACAAGCACAGGGGAACCGCATTGCGGTCTTGCGGGATTCCGTAGCGGGGTGCTCCGCCGTTGCGGTGCGGTCCGGTGGGATGCCGCGCCGCACCGGACGGGAGGAACGCGGCGGTCCCGCCGCGCGCCTCCCGTCCGTCACCGGCAGGTCGTCTCCCCGCGCGGGGACCGGGCGGCGTCCCCTCGGCGGGCTGCAGCGCCCGCAGCGCGTCCGCGCTCCGCTACAGTCGGGCCTGTCTGCTCGACCCGGGTCGGAGCAGGACCGCACAGCACGACCCCCGTGCACGGCGCGGTGACCGAGGGGTGGGACGTCGTGGCGCGTGCAGGATCCGACGAGGAAGGCCAGGGGTCGCGGGCACCCGCGGAGAGCGGACCCCCGCGTCGCCGCCGCGCAGCTCGCGCCGCTGCGCTCGCCCTGACGATCGTCACGTGCGCGGCGGTCCTGGTGGGTGTCGACACGCTCGTGCCGAGCGGCGACCCTGCCGGAGCCGGCACCGCGGGGCGCGCCCCCAGCGTCACCGCGACGAAGCTCACCGCGACCAGCAGCGTCACGGCGACCCGGACGACCGTCCGGACGACGCTGCGCTTCACGAACCACTCGACGACCCGCAAGCCGGCCCGCGACGCCTGGCTCTCGCTGACCGCCGGCAGCCGGCAGTACACGCTCGGGCACGTCGGGATCCCATCGCTCGCTGCCGGGGCGAGCACGACCGTCCGGGTGTCGCACCGGGCACCGGCACGCGCACCGGCCGGGACGTACGCCGTCCGCGCCTGCACCGGTGCGTACGCGGCGGCCGGGTGCCGGGCGTCGGCCGCCTCGGTCAGGACCGGCCGGTCCGCACCCGCACGACCGACCACCGGGGTGATGCTCGACGTCGCTCGCGCGTACTACCCGGTCCCGCTCATCGAGCAGTACGTCGACCTGCTCGCGGACGACGGTGGGCGCTTCCTGCACCTGCACCTGACCGACGACCAGAACGTCGGCATCGAGAGTGCGGTGCTCGGGCAGACCACGGCGAACGCCGACCTCGAGGACGGCGTGTGGACCAGCCGGGTCACGGGCCGTCCCTTCCTCAGCGCCGCGCAGGCGCGCGAGATCGCCGACCACGCGGCACGGCGCGGCATCACGATCGTGCCCGAGATCGACACACCGGGGCACATGGCGGCTGCGTTCGCCCTGCTCGAGGCCCGGCACGGTGCGCGCTGGGTCGACCGGATCCGAGCCGACGAGAGCGAACTCGACGTGACGGCGCCGGCGAGTGCCCGCCTCGCCGCAGACCTGCTGCGCGAGGTGACCCGGACCTTCCCGGCCAGCCGCACCGTGCACATCGGCGGCGACGAGTGGGGCGACGACGCCACGGCGGCCCAGCGGGTCGGGTGGTTGAACACGATGGCCGCCGCCGTCGGTGACCGGGAGGTCTGGGCCTGGAACGACGGCATCGACCGGGCCGTCGTCGGACGGCTGGACCCGCGCATCCACGTCACGTACTGGAGCTTCGACGGCGACACCGAGGACCCGGCGGAGCGCCGCGACCGCCGAGCCCACCGAGCCGGCGCGGACGACCTGGCGGCGGTGGGGACCGACCTGCTGAACTACGACTCCTACTACCTGTACGAGGTGCCGACCGACCTCGACCCCGCCGACAGCGCGTACACGGCGGCCGACCTCCGGGCCCACTGGTCGTTGCGGACGTGGGACGGTGACTCCGGGTCGCGGCTCGCCGCACCGATGTCGGGCGCGGCGGTCGCGATCTGGGGCGAGGACCTCGCGTCACCGCCGTCGGACGCGCTGTTCCGGTGGAGCGCGCCCCACGTGCTCGCGATGCTCGAGACAGCGGGGTCCTGACGACTGCCTGACCGGGCGGCGGAACGGTGTCGGTGCCACGCTCCGGGGGCGGCACCGACACCGGTCCTACTTGATGCCGGTCGACGCGATGCCCTGCACGAACTGCCGCTGGAAGGCCAGGAACACCACCAGCAACGGGAGCACGGTCACCGTCGCGATCGCCATCACGGCCCCCCACGGGGAGCTGAACGCCGGGTTGTTCGTCAGGGTCGAGAGCGCCACCGGCACGGTGAGGTTCTCGTTGCCCTGCAGCACGACGAGCGGCCAGAGGAAGTCGTTCCACCGGGTCATGAAGCCGAGGATGACGAGGACACCGACCAGCGGTCCGCACGACGGCAGCACCACGCGGAAGAACGTCTGGAACTCCCCCGCACCGTCGAGCCGGGCGGCCTCCATCAGCGCGTCCGGGACGCCGAGCATGAACTGCCGGGCGATGAAGATCCCGACGACGTCGAACAGCGTCGGCAGGATCACCGCCCACGGGGAGTCGACGAGCCCCATCTTCGCGACGACGAGGAAACTCGGCACGATCGTCACCTGGATCGGGATCATGATCGTGACGAGGAACGCGGCGTAGAGCAGACCGCGGCCGAGGAACCGGAACTTCGCGAGCGCGTACCCGGCCATGAGTGACACGACGACGCTCAGCGCGGTACCCAGGCTCGTGATGAGCGCCGAGTTGCCGAGCCACCGCCACACCGGCTGGGTGCTGAACACCTGGGCGTAGTTGTCGAACGAGGGCTCTGCGGGGAAGAGGTAGAACGAGCCGCTCTGCGACTGCCCTCCGGGCGTGAGCGCAGACACCACCATCCAGTACAGCGGGAACACCATCACGACCGCCAGTGCGGTCAGGACGGCGACGAGCAACCACCGACGCGGGCGGTGACGTCTCCGGGCGCGCGGTGTGGCCGAACGACCACGGGTCTCCAGGACGGCCATCAGAGCACCTCCTCCGCCTTGCGGTCGGCCCGCTGCCGCAGCAGCGTGAACACGAGCAGGATCGCGACCAGCACCAGTCCGAGGGCTGCCGCGTAGCCCATCCGGGCGTCGATGAACGCCGACCGGAACACGTACTGGATGAGCACGGTGGTGGAGAAGCCCGGACCGCCGCCGGTCATCACGTAGATGACGTCGAACGCCTGCAGCGAGAACACCACGTTGAGGATCGTGAGGATCGACGTGGTCGGTCGGAGGAGCGGCCACGTGATCGTCCGGAACCGGGCCCAGCGGGACGCCCCGTCGATCGCTGCGGCCTCCTTGAGCTCGGCGGGGACGGACTGCAGCGCCCCGAGGTAGATCACCATGCAGAACCCGATGCGGGTCCACACCACGACGATCACCAGCGTGGCCATCGCCCACCCGGGAGCGGTCAACCACGGCGACCGTCCCAGCCCGAGGGCTTCGAGCAGGTTGTTCACCACGCCGTAGTCACCGTTGAAGATCCACGACATGACGACGCCGACGACCACGCCCGCTGCGACCATCGGGACGAAGAACAGCGCACGGAAGACCCCGCGACCGGGCAGCGGTCGGTTGAGCGCCACGGCGAGCGCGAGTCCGATCGCCATCGACGTCGGGACGGTCCCGATCGTGAACACGAGCGTGTTCCGCAGCGCGGTCACGATCAACGGGTCCGAGCCCATGGAGACGAAGTTGCTGCCCCCGATCCACTCCCCGTCGCCGATCGAGGTGCTGCTGTCGCGCAGGCTCAGCAGGACCGCGATGACGATCGGGACGAGCGAGAACGCCAGGAAGAGCAGTCCCGCGGGACCGATGAAGACGTACGGGACGAAGCGGCCCCGTCGCGACCGGGTGGCCCGTCCGGCGCGGAGCCCGCCGGTCGGCGGCCTGGTCGTCGCCGGGTGCACCGGCGCGGTCTCAGTTCGCAGTGACACTGCGCATCGCCCCCATCATCTGGTCTGCTGCGTCCTCCGGGCTGAGCTGCCCGAGGAGACACAGGTCGAGGTAGTCGGCGAAGACCGCGTTGAGCGACGCGAAGTACTGCCCGCTCTCGGCCTTCACCATCGACAGCGGGATCGTCGCGCCCTGGTCGATGAACTGCTGCATGGTGTCGGAGTGGGTCGCGTACCCGATGTCGGCGGCGTCGAGGGACTTCCGCGCCGGCAGCCAGTTGCCGTCGTGGCAGAAGCGTTCGACGTTCGCCCGGCTCGTGATCATCACGACGAGTTCCGCTGCAAGCTCCGGGTACCGGCTCGACTTGGTGACCGCCAGGGCGTTCCCGCCCAGGTCGCTCGCCTCGCCGGTGTTGCGCACCATCGGCGCGGTGCCCCAGTCGTCGGGCATCTCCTCGTCGAGCTGTGCCATCGGCTCGGGGTTGTTGAGCATCATCCCGATCTGCCCCGTCATGAAGAGGTTCCGGGCGACGTCGCCGCCGCCGGTCTTGCTGAGGTTGCCCGTGGTGGCGAGGCCCTCGGCGTACCACTTCCGTCCGAACTCGAGGGCACCGATCGCCTCGGGGGTGTCCATCGACGGGGTCGCTCCGTCCTCGCCGAGGAAGGCGCCGCTGTTCTGGTACACGAAGGGCAGCCACCGGTACGCGGTCTCCGGTCCGCTCCAGCCGTAGCCGAAGGCGTACTTCCCGGTGACCTGCTTGACCTCGCGGGCGACGTCGAGGAACTCGTCCCACGTCCAGGCGTCCGCGACGGCGGTCGGCGGCGTGACGCCGATGCGTTCCATGACGGTGCGGTTGTAGTAGGTGATGAAGTTGTCGGTGTGCTGGAACACCCCGTACACGCCGTCGTTCCGAGCGCCGATCGCCCAGAACGGGTCCGTGTAGTCGGCCCGGTAGTCGGCGGGAACCTGCCCGCTGATGTCGACCAGGCTGCCGTTGGCGGCGTACCGACCGATCTGCTGCGGGGTGATCCGGATGATGTCCGGGGCGAGGTCGGCGGCGAGGCGGGTGATGAACCACTGGTGGAACTGGCCCGTCGTGACCTCGACGGCGACGCTCGTGCCGGGGTGCGTGGCGACGAACTCGTCGGCGATCGCCTGGTAGCTGGTGATGTCGGTCGGGATGTTCCAGGTCGACAGGCGGATGTGCTTGGTGCCGCCGTGCGCGGCGGTCCCCTGCCCCGCGCAGGCCGCGAGAGCGCCGGCCATGGAGATGCCGGCGAGCGCGAGGAACCCCCGTCTGGCCAGCTGGGGGGATGGTCGGGTCGGCATGGTCCTCTCCTTCGAGGTCGTGGTGCCGTGTGCGTTCGGACGGGAGGCGCGGCCTGCGCGGGCGCGTCGTCGCGCCCCGCGTGGACGGGTCGCGACCGGTGCGGCGGTCGCGACCCGACGGGTGGCCGCGCCGGCGCGGGGACGGTGGCCCCGCGCCGGGCGTGCGGGGTCAGACGAGCGCGGGACGAGCCTCCCGGTCGGCTCCCGCGGGCGCACCGGAGGTGACCGCCGACGCCGGACGCAGGGACTCGGGCAGCAGCGCGGCGTGCGCGTGCAGGAGTTCGTCGGTCATCGCGGCGATCCGGTCGAGGGTCAGGTGCGCTGCGGTCAACGGGTCGAGCGCGACCGCGTGGTGCACGTGTGCCACGTCCCCCGTGAGTGCGGCGCGCACGGCGAGCGTCTGCACGTTGGTGTTCGTGCGGTTGAGCGCGGCGAGCTGGGGCGGGAGTTCGCCGAACGACGTCGGCTGCACGCCCTTGCCGTCGACCAGGCACGCGACCTCGACGCAGGCGTCGGACGGCAGGTTCTGGATGACGCCCGTGCTGTTCGGCACGTTGCCGTACACGACCGCAGGGACGCCGGTGACGATCGCGTTGACGATGGACGCGCCGTACTCCACGCTCGGCGACAGGTCGGCCTTGAGCTTCTCGAGCTGGGCGTCCACGTCGCCCTGTTCGTCGTGCGCGAGGCAGATCTCGTAGTAGTCCCAGCGCTCCGGGATGTACTCGAGCACGGTCTCCGGGTCCTTCCGGAAGTACGGGACGTACTCGCTCGCGTGGTGGCTGGACTCGGTCTCGAAGTACCCGAAGGACCGCATCAGCTCAGTGCGGACCTGTTCGTTCCCGCCCTCGTAGTTGCTCGCGGCGACGGCGGCCTCGCTGTGGTCACCGTCGTCGTCGTGCAGGTCGGACGCCGCGGTCCCCCGCCGGTGCTTGGCGGACATGACCTCGCGGAGGCGCGGGTACAGGTCCTCGCCGCCCCGGCGGCGGAACTCGAGGATCCAGGCCTGGTGGTTGATGCCGGCGCTGACGAACTCGACCTCGTCGTACGGCACGTCGAGGGTCCGGGCGAGCATCCGCGTCGTCCCCTGCACGCTGTGGCACAGCCCGACGGTGCGCAGGCCCTTCGCGTTGAGGAACGCCGTCGCCATCGCCATCGGGTTGGCGTAGTTGATGAACTGGGCGTCCGGGCAGAGCTCGAGGGCGTCACGGGCGATGTCCTCGTAGGCGCGGACGGACCGGAGGAACCGGAAGACGCCGCCGGGGCCGACGGTGTCGCCGACCGCCTGGTCGATGCCGTACCTCCGCGGGATCTCGACGTCCCACCGGTACGACTCGACCCCGCCGACCTGGAACGTGATGATGACGACGTCGGCGCCGTCGAGGGCTTCGCGCCGGTCGGTGGTCTCGAGGACCTCGACCCCGAGCCCGTGGTGGGCCACGAGTTCGCGTGCGGCCGTCGCGGTGCGGGCGACCCTGCCCGCGTCGAGGTCCATGAGGTGCAGGGTCGCGTCCTGCAGTGCGGGGAAGCTCACGAGGTCGCCGATGAGGCGGAAGGGGAAGACGAAGCCGCCGGCGCCGATGATGGTGATCTTGGTCATGTCGTCACGCTAGGAAGCGAGGCTCCCCCGGGTCCTCCGGCTTCGGACGGGAGGGTTCCAGGATCCTCGGACGGGCTGCTCCCCGACGGGTGCCCGCCCGGCCGAGCGGGCGGTGCCGGCCCTGCCGGTCGGGCGGTGCGCTGTCGTAGGCTCGCGGTGTGCTCGACGTGGAGACGGTGGAAGCGGCGTACTGGAGCCATCGCGGCCCGGCGCCGCTCATGGCGTCGTCGCACCGGCACGACGACCTCGAGATCAACCTCGTCCTCGAGGGGCGGCTGGACTACCGGTTCGGCGGTGCGCCCGTGAGCGTCCACGCCGGGCAGATCGCACTCTTCTGGGGGTGGACACCCCACCAGCTCGTCGGCGACGCGACCGGGACCGGGCAGTTCCGCTGGGTGCACATCCCGCTCGGCGAGGTCCTGGCGTGGGGGCTGCCCGACCACGACCTGGGCGCCATGCTCCTCAACCGGCCCGTCGTCGTGCCCACGGCCGCCGCCGGTCGGGACGTCGAGTCGATGCTGGGGTCGTGGCAGCGGGACTTCGCGGACGACGGCGCCGAGGTGATCGCGAACCTCGAGGCCCAGGCGCTCGTCCGGCGGCTCCTCCGCCACCACCGTGACGCCCTCGCCCTGCGCGCCGAGGACGGACACGGCACCGCGGACGCGATGCACCGGGTGATCGACATGGTGCGGTTCGTCGTCGACCGGTTCCGGGACCCGATCGAGGTCGCCGACGTGGCTGCCGCGGCGCACCTGCACCCGCACTACGCGATGACGGTGTTCCGTCAGGACGTCGGCGCGACGATCCTGGAGTACCTGACGCGCTGCCGGGTCGCCGAGTCGCAGCGGTTGCTCGCGACCACCTCGCTGACGATCTCGGAGATCGCGCACGCGGCGGGCTTCGGGTCGCAGTCGAGCTTCTACGCGCACTTCACCCGGGCCTGCGGGACGGCACCGGGCACGTACCGGGCGCAGCTCCGCGACGGCCCGAGGCGCTAGCCGGTCGCGCTGGCACGTGGCTCGCCGGCGGACCTGAGGGCCGCGGCGGCGCGCACGAGTTCGGTGTTCGACTCCACCCGTGACCCGTCCTCGAGGTGCACCGTGTCCTCGAACCCCGTGCGGATGGCGTGCCCGTTCGCGACGGCTCGACGCATGATGCCCCACGAGGCCGCACCGACGCCGTGGTGCAGCTGCGGGAGCCGGACGTCCTCGGTCGACAGCAAGGCCTCCATCTCCTCCGACAGGGACAGGGCGTCGGCGAGCACGGGTTCCAGTGGCTCGACCACGAGCCTGGCGAAGTGCGCCCACCCACCGCGGCGCAGGAAGACCCGGACGTCGTCCACGCTGAGCACGCACGCCTCGACGGCGACTCCGCGGGCGGCGAGGACGGCGCTGACCTCGTCGATCCCGGTCTCTCCCTGGTTCGCCGCCACCAGGTCGGGGAGGTCGGTCCACGACTCGACGAGCCGGAGGCGCTCTGCGGGATCGGGGACGACGGCCGCGAAGGTGGTGAGGTTGATCGGCGTCCCGGGGCACACGGCGCGCACCGCACGGAGCACCCGGGCGACGTGGACGCCTCCGAGGGTCTCCTGCCCGTCGTCGTCGAAGACGTGGAGGTGCAGCAGCGTCGCTCCGGCGCGGACGCAGGCGGCGGCATCGGCGGCGATCTGCTCGGGGGTCCGCGGCATCGCGGGGTGATCGACGTCCCCGTTCGGAGCGACCTGCAGGTCGAGCATGCGCACGACCCTACGGGCGGTCCGTCGAGTCCTGTTCAGGCTCGTCCGGGGCGATCCCGAGCTGCAGGGCGAGCTCCATCGCCCGGAGTCGTGCCGGCGAGAGGTCGTAGGGCATGCGCGCGATCACCGCCGCTGCCTTCGTGGCTCGACCTCCGGCGGCCGCTGCGGTCCCGTCGTCCTCCGCTCGGTGGCCCTCGTCCCAGGCGTCGAAGAGCGCGTCGTCCTCCTCCGGTTGCCCGGACTCCTCGATGACCCGCATCAGGGTGGTCTCGAAGGCGTGCCGCTCGGTGGCGACCTGCGCGACGCGCGGGTCATCGACCGCCACGGTGTCGTCGAGCGCCGCCTCGGCAGCGTCGACGCGGTCCGACTCGGCGCGCAGGGCCGGGTCCCGTGCGAGGGCGAGGAACCGGCCGGCCTGCGCGACCGCTCCGAGCGGGCCGAAGATGCGCTCGGTGACGAGCAGCGTGTCGAGGTCGTCGGTCCGGAGTGCCCCCGCCGGCGCCTCCTCGAGCCGGCGTGCGACGACGTCGTGGAGCAGGCCGAGGCGACTGCCGAGCGCGCGCATCCGACGCACCGCGGCGCGCTTCCGCTGCAGGGCGGCCTCCTGCTCGGCGAGGTTGTCCTCGAGGCGGCCGAGGACGCTCGTGACCGCTCCGTCGTCGTCCAGGGTGCTCGGGGCGGCGCCGTCGAACGCATCCCGGATGTCCTCGAGCGCGAGGCCTGCGTCGGCCATCCGCCGGATCCAGAGGAGTCGGGTGAGGTCTGCCGATCCGTACCGACGCCGACCGTCGCTCCCCCGATCGGGCTCGGGGAGCAGGCCGAGTTGGTGGTGGTGCCGGATCGCCCGCGGTGTGGTGCCGACGAACGCTGCGGCGTCACCGATCAGGACGTGGCGGGGCGGGACAGGGAACGAGTGCACGGCGGACCTTCCAGGGTGCGACGGGACGGGACGTGCTCCGAGCAGACCACATGACGCAACGGCAGGAGCAACGTGCTCCGCACCGCGCGTCGTTCCTCACCGGGGCGCCGCTGCACGCGCGTCCACGTCGGCGAGCAGCGCCCGGATCTCCTCGGCGTCCCCGGGCGGCCAGCCGCCCGAGCTCGCCAGCGGCAGCTCGGTCATGTGCCGCCGACGGTGCTCGGGGTAGTCGCGCGCGATCCGGTCCGGGTCCGTCCGCGCGGCGGCGTAGAGCACCGGTCCGTCGGCGTAGAAGAGATCGGCGACGACGAGTCTCCCGTCCGAGCCCCGCATGACGTTGGCGGGGTTGTCGTCGAGCGGCCCCCACCACGGCTGCTCGGCGGCACCGCGCGCGTGCACCTTGTCGATCACGTCCGCCAGCACGGCGACGGACGGCTCCCGACCGGCGAGCGCCTGGTGGAAGCGTGCGCCGATCGCGACGGAGACCGGTTCCAGGTACTCCATGACGGTGAGGTCGGCTCCGCCGTCGAGCACGCGGTGGTGGACCAGCGCGGGCACCTGGCGGGTGTGTGCGGCCAGTCGGTAGAGCATCGCGGAGTACGGCCCGGCGGGGTCGAATGGGCTGATCCGGGCAGCGAGTCGGCCGGACGGCGATCGGAACGCCTGTGCCCAGTCCCCCGTGCCGCAGCGCACCCAGCCCAGGTGTCCGAGGAGGTCGACGACCGCGGTCCACGACTGCTCGGGGGTCAGGAGTCGCAGGAGCCGGGTGGAGTCGTCCACGTCGCCGTCCTGCCGGTCACTGCTCGAGCGCTCGGCGCAGCAACGGCAGCAGCGCGTTCCCGTCGCGGCCCCGGACGACGGGCACGCCGTGCACCAGCGTCACCTGCTCACGCCCCGACGTGGACTCCTGCACCTCACGGATGGCGATCGCTGCGACCGCGTCGTGGTGGTCGCGGGCGAAGGCCGAGTAGAGCTCGGGGTCGTGTTCGCCGTCGTCGCCGATGAGCACCCAGGAGACGTCGGGCAGGTCCTCGCGCAGCCGGAGGAGGGAGGACCGCTTGTGTTCCTTCCCGTCCCGGAACCAGTGCGTCGGCGTGATCCCCCAGTCCGTCATGAGCAGCGTGCCGGCCGGGAACCCGTTGCGCTGCAGGAACCGCGAGGCGATCCCCGCGAAGTTCCACGGACCGTTGCTGACGTAGACGACCGTCGGCTGACCTTGACCACGGACGACGTCCTGCACGAGCTCGGCCATGCCGGGGACGGCCTTCCGCGTCGCACTCCTGCCGAAGAACGTCCGTCGGGCGGCTGCGAGCGGGTTCGACATGCCCGTGACCCACACGGTGTCGTCGATGTCGCAGACGACGCCCCGGTGTGACCCGCCTGCGACGGCGTGGATCGGCACACGGGTCGGCGCTCGCCCCGGCAGCCGCAGGACGGCGTCCTCGGGAGCAGACCCCGACGAGTGCTCGAGCGCCACGCTCACGTCCACGAGCCCTTGCTCGTCGCTGATCGCCGTCGTGGTCGTGCCGCCGAGCTCGACCTCGACCTCGACGTCGGGGCGCTCCACCGTCAGCAGCCGACGCCATGCGGCGATCCCACGTCGGGCGGCCGGGTCGACCGATGCCGGCGCGAGCACCACCCGGGCCAGGACACGGCCCTGCTGCGCGTCGGCGTAGCCGGAGTACGGCAGCAGGGCCGGGCGCCAGCCGAGCTGCGTCAGTCCGCGAGCGAGCCACTTGCGGGCACCGGTCACGACGACGTACGTGACGGTGAGGAGCTTCGGACGCGAGGTCCCCGGGCTGCGGAGCGACGATGACACCCGTCCACCGTACGGGGCAGGGTCGACCGGGGACTGCCCGACGGGTGATCACCGACGATCCAGGGCAGCCGGACCGTCGACGTGCCCGTGGAAGACTCGCGACATGGACCTCGACGACCTCGGCCAGCGGATCTGCATCCTGGGGCCGTCGAACAGCGGCAAGTCGACCCTCGCGGCGGCCGTCGGCCGAGTCCGTTCCCTTCCGGTGATCCATCTGGACCAGTACCGGCACCTGCCCGGGACACAGTGGGTCGAGCGCCCGGACGACGAGTTCGAGCTGATGCACGACGAGGTGGTGCGCACCGATCGGTGGGTCATCGACGGCAACTAGTCCCGCTGGCTCCCCGAGCGGCTCCGGCGGGCGACGGGCCTGGTGGTCCTGGATGCCTCGCCGGCAGCGAGCGTCGTCCGGTACGTCCGCCGGACGCTCTTCGAACCCGACCGCGCCGGGAGCCTGGAGGGCACTCGCGACCGTCTCCGCATGGAGATGATCCGGTTCATACTCGGACCCGCCAGGACGAACCGGCTCCGGTACCGACACGCCTTCGACGAGTTCGGACGACCGAAGGTCCTCCTGCCGGACCGTGCGGCCCTCGAGGACTTCTCCCGTCGCAACGACCTGGCCCGGCGCAGCCCCGACGGCTGAACCGTCCGCTGGGCGGTCGGCTACCGAAGCGGCTCGGACGATGGCGAGGTGGCGCGCAGGACGAGGCGTACCGCCTGTACCGCCTCAGCGGGCACGAGGTGCACGTCGTCGAGCGACGTCGCGGCGATCCAGGTCGGGGCGTACTCGTTGCGCTCCGAGGCACGCTGCAGCTCCGGGCCTCCGAGCGACAGCTCCGCGGAGCTCACCCGCACCGTGAAGTACACGGCAGGTGTGTCGCTCTCCACGGGGACGTCGAGCAGGTCGCCCACGTGACCGTCGAGCCCGGTCTCCTCGAGCAGCTCACGGCGGCAGGCCGCACGGAGGTCCTCGCCCGCTTCGACGCCACCACCGGGGAGCACGCAGTAGCTCCGCCCGTCCTTGCGTCGCTCGATCACGAGCACCCGCTCGTCACGGACGACGACTGCCACTGATCGGATGCGCACGACCTCACCTCACCACGTTCTGCTGCTCGTCCGTCTCCTGGAGCGGGTACGCCATGGTGCCTCGGCCTCGGAAGCCGACAGCTCGCCAGAACGCGACCGCACCGCGGTCCTCGGGTGACGGGTCGACCACGAAGTGGGTCCTGCCGCTCGCCCGGACCCGCTCGAGCAGGGCCTCGACCACCTGTCGACCGACACCCGCACCACGCTCCGCGGGCAGCAGGATGAGGTCCGTACCGGCGCCCGATCCATCCGCGTACAACTGCGTGAAGCCGACCACTCGGTCGTCGACCTCGACGAGGAAGCACTCGACGTCCGGGAGACGAGCGCCCACGTACTTCTCCCGGAGCTGCGAGTCGGACCGGAACCCAGGCCCGCCCCATCCCTCGAACGCCGGATCGCGGAACAGTGCCCGCACCTCGAGGAGGTCGTCAGGCGTGGTGGGCCGGAGCATCAGCGCTCGCTCACTCCCTCGCATCGAGCGAGCCTCCCACCGCACGTCTCGCCGGTCAACGAGCAACGCGTCGATCCGGACGACACCGTGCTGAGCCACGAACAGCCCCTGACGGCGAGTTGCCGGAGGGGCCGTGGGCGTCAGGGGGGGACCGTCGTCAGTCGGTCGTCCGTCGCCGCGGGCGGCGGGCGAGTGCTGCGGCTTGGTCATCGCGGGTGTAGTCGAGCGCCTGGATCGCGTGTTCGACGCGCGAGCGGGTCGTGGGTCGGACGTTGGTGGCGCCGTTGAGGACGCGGGACACGGTCTGGTGTGACACGTGCGCGGCGGCGGCGACGTCGTGGATGGTGGGTGGTTTCGGCACAGCTGGCTCCCGTGGACGTGAGGTGCGGGCACCGTCCGTGGACGACGTGACGGTGCCCGCCGCGAAGCCGGTGGATCAGGAACCGGCCTCGCTGCTCCGCCCGTTCACTCGGTGCCCCGGGTCGGGGCCGGGCGGAGGTCGGAGCGGCCTCAGTGGCCGGCGCCGAGGTTCCCGGCGAGGCGGCCGTGGAAGGCCCGGCTGGCGTCGTTCATGCCGCGGATCTCGACCCGCTTGCCGTGCTGGTGGTACTTCGTCTCGATCGAGTCGAGCGCGGCGACGGTGGAGGCGTCCCACACGTGCGACCTGGTCATGTCGATGATCACGAGCTCGGGGTCGTCCGAGTAGTCGAACTGGGTGATGAGGTCGTTGGAGGAGGCGAAGAACAGCTCACCCTCGACGGTGTACAGCGCGTGTTGTTCACCGGTCGGGAGCGTCTCGATGCTCCGCGAGACGTTGGTGAAGTGGGAGACGCGGCGGGCGAAGACGACCATCGCGGCGATCACACCGATGATCACACCGATGGCGAGGTTGTCGGTGGCGACGACGATCACGACGGTGAGGACCATGACGATCGTCTCGCCGACCGGCATCCGCTTGAGCGTGGAGGGCTTGATGCTGTGCCAGTCGAAGGTCCCGACCGACACCATCACCATGACGGCGACGAGGGCTGCCATCGGGATGATCGCGACGACGTCGCCGAGCCCGACGACGAGGACCAGCAGGAACACGCCGGACAGGAACGTCGAGATGCGGGTCCGAGCGCCGGAGGCCTTGACGTTGATCATCGTCTGGCCGATCATCGCGCAGCCGCCCATGCCGCCGAAGAGGCCCGAGGCGATGTTCGCGACGCCCTGCCCGAGGGCTTCGCGGGTCTTGCGGGAACCGGTGTCGGTGACCTCGTCGACGAGCTTCGCGGTCATCAGCGACTCGAGCAGCCCGACGAGCGCCATGGCGAGGGCGTACGGGGCGATGATCGTGAGCGTCTCGAGGTTCACCGGGACGTTCGGGATGAACAGGCTCGGGAGGCTGTCGGGCAGCTTGCCCTCGTCGCCGACGGTCGGGACGGCGATCGACGCGAACACGGTCACCAGGGTCAGGACGACGATCGCGACCAGGGGTGCAGGGATCGCCTTCGTGAGGCGTGGCAGCAGGACGATGATCGCGATGCCAGCGGCGGCGATCGGCCAGACGAGCCAGGAGACGCCGATGATGTTCGGCAGCTGCGCGGTGAAGATCAGGATCGCGAGCGCGTTGACGAAGCCGACCATCACGGACCGGGGCACGAACCGCATGAGCTTCGCCGCGCCCAGCCCGCCGAGGACGAGCTGGAAGATCCCGCCGAGGAGGACGGTGGCGATGAGGTAGTCGAGACCGTGTTCCTCGACGACGGGCGCGACGACGAGGGCGATGGCTCCGGTGGCGCCGGTGATCATCGCGGCGCGGCCGCCGACGAAGGAGATGACGACAGCCATCACGAACGCCGAGAACAGGCCGACGCGGGGGTCGACCCCGGCGATGATCGAGAACGAGATCGCCTCGGGGATCAGGGCGAGGGCGACGACGAGGCCGGCCAGGACCTCACGGAGCAGGATCTTCGGGTTCCGCAGTGCGGACAGGACGGTGGGGCTGTGGTGCACCTGGACGGGCACCGACTGCGTGACGGTGGTCACGGGTCTCCTTCGGATGGGGGTGCGGGCGCTGCGCCCGCGAGAGCTGTCGTGGGGCGCGTCATCGCGCACGGCCGGCGGCGGCAGAGCGTCCAGCCGGATCCAACCCTTCCGTCGCGGGAAGGTTGGTATGGTTCGACTTTAACGCAACGGAAGGGTTGTTGCGCAAGTGGAGGGTGACGACGTGACGATGTCGAACGAGTACCTGATGCACATCGGCGAGGTCGCCGAGCGCACCGGGTTGAGTGTGAAGACGATCCGCGACTACGACGCCGCCGAGGTGCTGCACCCGTCCGGCCGCACCGAAGGCGGCTTCCGCCTGTACTCCGAGGACGACGTCGCCCGACTCCTGATGGTGCGGCGGATGAAACCGCTCGGGTTCTCCCTCGGGGAGGCCGGGATCCTGGTGGACGCGGTGAAGATGCTCGACGAAGCGCAGCCCGACGTCGACCTGACCGCGGTCCGTTCGCGGGTCGCTGCGTTCATCCGGGACGCTGAGACACGACGAGGGCGCCTCCAGGAGCAGCTGCACATGGTCGACGAGTTCCTCGACGAACTCCGCGCGCACTGACCCGCGCGCGGGCGGCCGCTGGTACTCGCGTGCCGCTGGCCGATCAGCTGTGCAGTGCCGGGTGACGTGGGGCGCGGGCGAAGACGGAGACGACGGCGACGACTGCCGGCAGGATCGCGGCGACCAGCACCGGGGTGGTGTAGTCGCCGGCGACCTCGTGGCCGAGCGCGAGCAGCAGCGGTCCGAACGCGGTCGAGGCGAGGTTCGTCCCGGTCGCGACGCCGCGGATCACGCCGATGTTCGCCGTTCCGTAGTACCGGACGTACGCGGCGGCTTCGATGCCACGCAGGGCTCCGCCGGCGGCGCCGAGGACGAGCCCGTAGAGGACAGCGGTCCACCCGGTGTGCACGATCGGGAGCAGCAGGAGTGCGCCGGTGAGGGTCGTCATCGCGATGGTGACGCCGAACTTCGGCGGGATGCGGTCCGACAGCGCGCCCGTGAGCAGGGTCGCGGCGATGCCGGTGACGGTCTGCGGGAGGAAGTTCGCGGCCGCTTCCCCCGGGGTGAGGCCCCGCTCGCCGAGGACGGCGACCTGGTGGAAGGCCAGCGCGGTGCTGAGCATCCCGGACACCGCGAGCCCGGCAGCGATGGTCCAGAACATGCCGGTGGCGGCCGCTTCCCGGAGCGTCCACACCGGCCCGCCACCGGCAGTTTCCGCGGACTTCCTGCCCTGGGCAGTGGCGGTACGTCGCGGAAGGAGCAATCCGATCGGGATCACGACCGCGGCGACGACGACCGCCTCCACCCGCCACGCGACGTGGATGTCGGTGCCCGCGATCAGGGTCTCGACGAACACCGGCACCAGGGAGATCCCCCCGGAGCCGATCCCTGACGCGATCCCGAGCGCGAGGCCCCGTCGGTCGGCGATGCTGCGGGCGACGAGCGTCGTCGCGGCGAGCGAGAGCGCGCCCTGCCCGGCCATGCGCACACCGACGAACCCAGCCGTCAGGCCGACGATCCCCGCGACGAAGCTCAACGCGGCGAGGAACACGGCGAACGCGACCCCGATGATGATCGTCATCCGCCAGACGCCCCACCGGTCCAACGCTCGACCCGTCAACGGCAGGACGCACGCACCCAGCAGGGTGCCGATGAGGTAACTCGTCGACACCTCCGTCCGTGAGATGCCCAGCTCCCGGATCAGCGGGTCCGTGAACACCGACAGGCCCGCCGTCTGCCCCGGCGCACTCATGACCGACAGGGCACCGCCCGCAGCGATCACCGCGACCCACGGCAACCAGCCACGTACACCCCTCGCCGTCCGGCCGGGCGGCGTCGCTGTCGGATCCGCCGGTGGGACGGCACCCGGGGTGGGCAGGGTGATGTCAGATGTGTTCGGGGAGGACGTGATGCCACGCTCGCTTTCACTGGGGACTCCCGAACCCTACCGCCACGGAAGGGTTGTCGATACCTGGTACAGGGGCCGGGGACACGACGGCGCTACGCTCGCCAGAGCCCAGCAGGACCACGAAGGAGAAGCCGATGACGGAGCGAGCCGCACCGACGACGATGCACATCGGCGAGCTCGCCGACCGTACGGGCCTGTCGAACCGGACGATCCGCCACTACGACGAGGTCGGTCTCCTGCACCCGTCCGGCCGGACCGAGGGCGGCTTCCGGCTCTACACCGACACCGACCTCGCCCGGCTGCTCATCATCCGTCGCATGAAGCCGCTCGGCTTCTCCCTCGAACAGATGGCCGAACTGCTCGCCGTCGTCGACGCCCTCGAGGTCGTCGGTGACGGACCCGGGCAGGCGCGTCTCCGCGAGCAGCTCGACGAGTACATCCGCGACACCGAGCAGCGGCGCGCGAAGCTCGAACAGCACCTCGGCATGGCCGACGAGTTCCTCGGGATCCTCCGCGAGCGGTGAACGCCGGAGCACCTGCGAGGCGATCTGTCGACGAGCGAGGTACGCCGGGGAACGGTCGTTCTCCCCGCGTTGTGGGTCTCGAGGGCCTCCTCACGGCCTGGTTCGATGGTCCCCGTACCGGACTCGTGATCCGGACGGTGTCGTGTCTGGCTGCATTCGGGTTGCAGCCAGGCACTGCTTCCCGTGTCCCGTGTCCCGCCCGTCTCCGGCCGGTCCGCAACTCCTGCACGGGGGCGTTCACGGGATGACCACTGTCCGCGCCCGGTCGGGGGGTTGCGGAGCAGTAGACAGGGCAGTTCACTCGAGAGCGCACCGTGTTCCACTACGGCAGGGAGACCAGCACCGATGCGTTCGATCGTGTACACCAGCACACAGACCCGTCCGATCACGGACACCGAGCTCGCGCAGATCCTCGCGGTCGGGCGGGAGAAGAACACAGCCCTCGGTGTGACGGGCATCCTGGCGCACAAGGGTGACAACTGCCTCGGGATCATCGAGGGCGACGACGAGACCGTTGCTGTCCGCTTCGAACAGGTCCGCCGTGACCCTCGGCACACGAACGTCCGGATCCTGGCGGACGAGCCCGTCGCCCAGCGGTCGTTCCCGGACTGGTCGATGGCGTTCCAGCCGCTCGATCCGCTGATGCAGGAGGTCCCGGGCTTCAGTGACCTGTTCGGCCCCAGCCAGCCAGCAGACCCCATGTTCGGCCTGACCCGGGCGCGAGGGCTGTTGGAGTGGTTCCGGAAGCACCCGCTGGCACCGTTGACGAGCCGGACGGCCGAAGCGGACGAAGCACCACGCACACGCGCGATCGGCGGGGCGATCGCCGCGCTCCACGACGGCGGCATCTCCCGGTTCACCCTCGACGTCGTCGCCGAGCGTGCGGAGATGGACGCCGACGAGGTCCGTGCGGCGTTCCCGACGGAGCGGGCGCTGCTGGCCGCGACCGTCGAACGGTGGACGCAGACGATCGCGGCGCCGCTCGTGCCGTTGATGGCGGAGAAGGGCACCGTCCCGTTCCTGCACGCCCTGCTCGCTGCACATGCGGAGCAGCCGGCACTGATGGAACTCCTCGCGGCGAGTCTCGCGTCCGCCGCTGACCCGACGGTGGAGGGTGCCGACTACCACCGATCCACCTACCGGCGGTTCCGGCAGTCGATCCGTGACGGACTCGCAGCGGACGTCCGCGACGGACGGGAGCCGGCGACCATGGACCCGGTCCGGGGCGCGCAGCAGTTGCTGGCGCTGTACGACGGGCTCCGCCTGCAGGCGCTGCTCACCACGGACACGGACCTCGTCGACGCGTTCGACCGTGCGGCGACGCGAATGCGTCGCGGGTGGTCGGAGCAGTACGAACAGCCGTCGTACTGGGACACGCCCGGCGCCGGGACCCGCTAGCGAGTGAGGGACCGCCCCTCGAGCCGTGGTTCGCCACGGCCCGAGGGGCGGCGCCACACCGAGCAGGAGCAGGGACGGAGCGGCCGCGACCGACCGCCCCGCTCCCCTACCGCTTCAGGTTCGTCAGCTCCTGCAGCACCTCGTCCGAGGTCGTGATGATCCGCGCGTTCGCCTGGAAGCCGCGCTGCGCCACGATCAGGTTCGTGAACTCCTGCGACAGGTCCACGTTCGACATCTCGAGGGTGCCCGAGGCGAGCTGACCCACACCCGGGTCGCCGGGAGCGCCGACGGTGGCCTGGCCGGAGTTCGCGGTCGCGCGGTACCCGGATGCGCCGGTCTTCTCGAGGCCGGCCGGGTTCGCGAAGGTGGCGAGGGCGATGCGGCCGATCGCCAGCGAGGACCCGTTGGAGAACGACCCGACGACGGTGCCGTCCTTCGAGATCGAGTACCCCTGCAGGGAGCCGGCCGCGCTGCCGTCCTGCTCCGAGATCGACGCGGTGTCGAGCGACGCGTAGCCGGTCGTCTTCGAGACGTCGACGGTGATCCCGCCGACGGTGACGGGGCCACCGCTGGCGAGCGACCCGTCGGTGTTGAACGTCAGCGTCGTCGCCGGGCCGGGCGTCCCGCCGTCGATGCGGCCCTGGACGCTCCACTGCGTCGCCGAGGTCTTCGTGTAGGTCAGCGTGAGGGAGCGCTTCTCGCCGTCCGGGCCGTAGACGGTGGCCTCACGGACCTTCTGGGCGTCGACGGCGGTCTCGGACGGCAGGTTGCCCGTGACCCCGGCCGTCGTGGTCCGCACCGCGGGTGCTGCGGCGTCGATGGGCAGCCGGATGTCGGTCAGGCCGCCACCCTCGTTGACGACGCCGTTCGTGGCCGAGTAGCCCTGCACGATCTTGCCGTCGGCGGTGACGAGGCGACCGTCGGCGTCGAAGTCGAACGCGCCGGCGCGGGAGTAGACGGTGTCGTTGCCGAGGCGGGTGACGAAGAACCCGTCGCCGGAGATCATCAGGTCGGTGGCCTTGCCGGTGGCCTGTGCGGAGCCCTGCGCGAAGTTGGTGGAGACGCCGGCGACCTGCACGCCGAGGCCGATCTGTGCGGGGTTCGTGCCGCCGAGGCCGGTCTGCGGCCCTCCGGCACCCTGGGTCATCTGCGACAGGGTGTCCTGGAAGACGGTGGTCGACGACTTGAAGCCGACGGTGTTGACGTTGGCGATGTTGTTGCCGGTGACGTCGAGCATCTGCTGGTGCGAACGGAGACCGGAGATGCCGGAGTAGAGGGAGCGGAGCATGGTGCGACCTTTCGTGGAAGGAAGACTCGTGGAGGGAAGACTCGAGGAGGGAGGACGAACAGGAGGGGGACGAGGAGCGCGGCCGCGGGTCAGGCGGCCTTGATACCGGAGATCACGTCGAGGTCGACCTCCTTCCCGTTCACGGTCACGGTCGGCACGCTGTTCGCGTACGACACGGCGGTGGCGGTGCCCGAGACCGCGGTCCCGGTGCTCGCGTCGGTGTAGCTGACCTGCTTCCCGACGAGGTTCGCGGCGGCGATCCGCATCTGCAACGAGAAGTTCTCGTTCGCCGTCGTGGTCTGGTTGGTGATCTGCTCCATCGTCGCGAGCTGCGTCTGCTGGCTGATCATCTGGTTGGTGTCCATCGGCGAGGACGGGTCCTGGTTCCGGAGCTGCGTGACGAGCAGCTTCATGAACACCTCCGAGTCCATCGTCTGGGACTTCTTCGCACCGGCGGTCTGGGCGATCGCCGCTGCCTGCGTGGCAGCGTCCACCGAGCCGGTGATGCCGTCGAGGGGCATGGTGTGGTCTCCTTCTCGTGTCCGCGTCAGGCGAGGACGTCGAGTCCGACGGATCGGACGGTGGTGGGCCGGGTGGTGACCGGCGCGGTCGGGGTGGGGCGGGCCTCCAGGCCGACTCCCGGGCGCAGCACCGTCGGTGCCGGCCGGTCGTCGCGACCGGGCTGCGCGCCCGGGTGGTTCTGGGAGGACAGGTCGAGGGTCGTGGTGGTCCCGCTGCCGGCAGCGTCACGGCGGAGGTCGGGCAGCACCTGCCGGACCGCGTCGCGGCCGGCGTCCGACGCGGCGAAGAGCTCGACGTGCATCCCGTGCGCGGTCACGTGCGCGCGGACCGTGACGGGACCGAGCGCGTCGGGCGTGACCTGCACCGTGACGACGTGGTCGCCGGGACCGGCCTGCGCGAGCGTGAACACCGGGCGCGCGAGCTGCTGTGCGAGGGGCACCGGGGCGTTCGCCGTCGCCGCGCCCGGCGCGGTCGGGAGCCCGGTCGTCGCGGGTGCGGGGACCGCGAACGGCGTCTCGCCACTGCGCGGGGCGGTCACGGCCTGGAGGCTCGGATCACCCTGGCCGCCCGTCCGCCGGTCCGACCCGTGGTCGCTCCGGGCCCCGGTGGCCGGTCCGGTCTGCACGACCGGGGCGGCGGCGGTCGCCGTGCTCGCCGTAGCGGTGTCGGCAGGGCGACCGGCCTGCGGCGCCGACGACACGCTGGTCGCTGCCGTGGGGCCGGCGGCGGCGGCCGCGGCGTCCGTCGTCGCGAGCGGGCTGCTCGCCGTCGTGGTGGGAAGGGTCGTGGCGGTCAGGGTCGCGGTGGCCCCGGTCGTGGTGGTCCCGGTCGTGGTGGTCCCGGCAGTGGTGGTCTCGGTCGTCGTGCTCGCGGACGCGGTCACGGCGACGGCTGTCGCGGCTCCGGGAGCGGCGGAGCTCGACGCCCCGTCCACCGCGACGGGTCCGAGGACCGACGGGGACGCGACGGTCGAGCCGGTCGCCGCAGAGGTGGCGGTCGTCGAGGGCGCGCCGGGTGCACCGGTCGTCGACGGCGTGGTCGCGAGGACGGGCGTCGTTCCCGCGGACACGTCGGATGAGTCGGACACGTCGCCTTCGAGCGGCGCCGCAGCGGGACGGACCACGGCGGGCTGTGCCGCACCGGGCCGGGGAGCGCCGGACGTTCCTGCAGGTCGAGCGGTCGTGGACGGCACGACGCCGACCTGCGGTCCGGTGGAGCGCGCAACGGCGGGTCCGGAGCCGGCAACCGGTGCCGGCGTAGCGATCCCGGCCGCCGCTGCGCGGTCCGCGGTGCTGGCAGGACCGGCGGTCCCGCGCGTTTCTGTGACTCCGAGCGGGTCGGAGGCCCCGGTCGGTCGTGCATTGCCGGCCGAGGGCGCGACACCGTCCGTCCCCGCGGTCCCGACCTGGGGCGACACCGCATCGTCCGACACGGCGGCGGCGCTGGCCGACGGGACCGCGACGAGGGCGGTGGGCACCGGCACGATGCCGAGCAGCGTCGGGTCGGTGGCGGGGACAGCGGCCGTCGTGTCCGCGGTGGTCGTGTCCGCGGTGTTCGGGGCAGCGGCGGTCGAGGCCGGAGCGCCCGTGGCGGGGGCACCCGAGGCGGCGGCCGTCCCGGACGGCGCACCGGTGACGCCCGCGGTCCCCACCGACACACCGAACGCCGTGCTCGACGCGGCCGGCGCGAGCACCGCGGCGAGGGCGGCGCCGAACGGCAGCGCCGAGGTCGTCGACCCGGCGGTCGCAGCGCTCCCCGGTGCGGCGGGGGCCGGGGAGAGGGTCGTCGTGCTCACGGTGCTCATGCAGCACTCCCCCGCATCGCCGACAGGAGTGCCGCGGTCTGCAGGTCGGTGACCGACTGCGCCGCACCCGCTGCGGAGACCGAGCGGGTCGCCGCAGGAGCCGCGGCCTCGCTCGGCACGATGCGGCGGATCGTCGCGATGTCGGAGTCCTTGTACCAGTTGTCCACGATCCGGACGTCCTTGCCGGGTCGGGGTGCGTGCAGCACCTTGCCGTCACCGACGTAGATCACGATGTGCTGCTCGCCCTTCGGGATGATGAGGTCGCCCGGCTTCGCGTCCTTGAGCGACCCGACGGGCACCCCCATGTCCGCCTGGTCGGGCACCACGCGCGGCATGGTCACCCCGAGGTCCTTGAACACCGTCTGCACGAGCCCGGAGCAGTCCATGCCGGACCGGGTCGTCCCGCCGAACACGTAGGGCACGCCGAGGTACTTCTTCGCGTCCTCGACCACGTCGGACCCCGTGGCGCCGCTGCCGGTCGCCAGGGTGCCGCGGCCCGCGTCGACCGAGGTGGCCGGCGTGCGGGACGCCCCGTCGGCAGCAGCGGTGCCGGCGGCGCCGGCGCTCGTCGACGTCCCGGTCGCGGTCGCCAGGGCGTCGGCGAACGCGCGGGTCGTGGCCTCGTTCGAGGCGGAGCCGCCCGCGGAGGCGGTGGTACCGCCGCGCAGGGCGTCGATCTGGGTGCGGATCTCGGCGATCCGGGAGAGCACGGCGTCGACGCTCATCGGACACCACCTTCCGTGCGGCGTCGTGCCGCGATCTCGTCGAGGGCGTCCTGTTCGGCGCGCAGGTCGGCGGCGGCCTGCTCGTGGTCGTGGTGGCCCTCGAGCTTCTCGAGGCCGAGCGCGGCACGGCGGGCGGCGGAGTACGCGGTCCGGGCGGCATCGGCATCGGCACGACGGGTGCGTGCGACGGCGTCGAGCTCCTCGAGCATCCCGCGGGTCGAGGCCCGCGCGGCCGCGAGCGCGCTCAGCGTCGCGGCGTCCGTGACGAGCTGCTCCTGCTCGCGGTCCGCCAGGTTCCGCCGCGCGGCGATGCGGGCGTCGGCGGCGTCGCGGACACGGTCGTTCGCGGCGGCCAGGGCGGCGGCGGCGCGGTCCTGCTCGGCGTGCCGCAGACGCAGCAGGCCGGCGAGGGGGAAGCGTCGGGCCATCAGGCGGACACCCCCAGTCGGGCGACGAGGGCGTCGAGGGCTCGCCAGGACGTCCCGGCGTCGGCGCGGTCGTCCATCCCCTGTCGGAGGAACGCGTCGATCGCGTCCTGGTGGGTGACCGCTGCGTCGACGAGCGGGTTCGTGCCGGGCTGGTAGGCGCCGACGTCGAGCAGGTCCTGCGCGTTCCGGCGGGCCGCCATCACCTTCCGGAGCGCGGTGGCCGCAGCACGCTGCCACGGCTCGGTGACCTTCGAGGCGACGCGGGACACCGAGCCGAGCGCGTCGACGGACGGGAAGTGCCCGGTCACGGCGAGCTTCCGGTCGAGCACGACGTGCCCGTCGAGGATGCTCCTGGCGCTGTCCGCGATCGGCTCGTTGTGGTCGTCGCCGTCCACGAGCACGGTGTAGAGCCCGGTGATGCTGCCGACCCGGTCGGTGCCCGCGCGCTCGAGGAGCCCGGCGAGCACCGAGAAGGTCGACGGCGGGTAGCCCCGGGTCGCGGGCGGTTCGCCCACGGACAGTCCGATCTCGCGCTGCGCCATCGCGACGCGGGTGAGCGAGTCCATCATGAGCACGACGTCCTGCCCGGCGTCGCGGAACGACTCCGCGATCCGGGTGGCGACGAACGCCGCGCGCAGGCGCATCAGGGCCGGCTCGTCGGACGTCGAGACCACGACGATCGAGCGGGCGAGGCCCTCGGGCCCGAGGTCGTCCTCGAGGAACTCCCGAACTTCGCGGCCGCGCTCCCCCACCAGGGCGATGACGTTGACGGCTGCGTCGCTCCCGCGCGCGATCATCGACAGCAGCGAGGACTTGCCGACGCCGGAGCCGGCGAACAGGCCCATGCGCTGTCCACGACCCACGGTCGTCAGGGTGTCGAGCACGCGGACGCCGAGCTGCATCGGCGCGTCGATCCGCGTGCGCGCCATGGCGTTCGGCGTCGCGTGGTCGAGCGGCACCCAGCCGTCGGTGTCGAGCGGACCACGGTCGTCGATCGGCCGTCCGAGCCCGTCGAGCACCCGGCCGAACAGCCCTGCGCCGGTCGGCACCAGCACGGGACGGCCGGTCGGGCGGACCGGGGTGCCCGCGGTCACCGCGACGAGGCGTCCGAGCGGCATGCAGCGCACACCGGTTGGATCGGTGGCGACGACCTCGACGGGGGTCTGCGGAGCGCCCTCGGTGCCGACGGTCAGGACGTCGCCGATCCGGGCGTCGACCCCGGCGACGGTCAGCCCGAGGCCCACCGCGCTCGTGACGAGGCCCACGCGCTGCGGCGCGGCGAGGGCGATCGCCTCGTCGAGCCCACGGGGACGGAGGAGGGTCGCGGTCACCGGGACGCCTCCGGCCGGTCGGCGGAGCGGCCCAGCGCCGCGCGCGCACGGTCGAGCGCTGCGCCGATGCGGAGGTCGAGGAGCCCGTCCGGCAGGTCCACGACGGCGTCGCCGTCGAGCAGCGCCACGTCCGGCACGACCGGGACCGGCAGCGCGAGGTCGGCGACGCGGGCGGCGTCGGCGGGGCTGAGCCGGACGGCCACCGCGACGGTGGCGTCGACCGAGGCGAGTGCGCGCCGGACGGTCGCCTCCGCACCGGTGGTGGGGCGTGCCTCCTGGCCGTCGCCCTCGCCGGTCGCATCGTCCTGGCGCCCGGAACGCACCACGTGTCCGACGACGGCCTCGGCCAGGTCGAGCGCGGCGTCGACCAGGGACTCCTCGGCGTCGGCCAGCACCGGCACGACCTGGGAGAGCATCGCGTTCGTGGCCGCGTCGAGCACCTGGACACGGCGGACGGTCTCGGCCTGGAGCGCCGCGAGTCGCGTTGCGTGCTCGGCCTCGAGCCGGGCGTGCAGCGCAGCGGTCTCGGCCTGGGCGGCACGGAGGCCCGCGGCGTAGCCCGCGGCGTGGCCGCGTACGTCGGCGGCCGCTGCGAGGTCGCGGGTCGTCGCGCTCCCGAGCACGGGGAACGCGACGCGCTGCACGGTGGTGTCAGTCAACGAGCTCGTCCTCCTCGGCGCGGTGGACGGTGATCGTGCCCTCGGCCTCCAGCTCGCGGACGGAGCGGACCACCTCGGCGCGCGCCTCCTCGACCTGCGAGACGCGCACGGGGCCCATGGCCTGCAGCTCGTCGTCCAGCAGCTCGCGGTTGCGCTCGGACACGTTCGCGCGGATCGTCTCGACGACCGGCGTCGGCGCACCCTTCATGGCGGTCGCGAGGAGCTTCGAGTCGATGCCGCGGAGCACCTGCTGGATGTCGCGCGACTCGAGCTTGACGATGTCCTCGAACGTGAGCATCCGCGAGCGGATGTCCTCCGCGAGCTCCGGGTCGCGCGCCTCGAGGCCGTCGAGCACGGCCTTCTCGGTGGCGACGTCCGAGCGGTTGATGATCTCGACCAGGGGCGCGATGCCGCCGACGACCTCGACGCTCTCGCGCGGCGAGACCACGGCACCGGCGCGCTGGCGGAGGACGCCGGCGACGATCCCGACGGCCTCGGGGGTCGCCGTGCCCATCGTCGCGAAGGCCTGGGCGACGTCGGTGCGGACACGGTCGTCGACCCCGGCGAGCACCGCGCTCGCCTGCCCGGGCTGCAGGTGCGCGAGCACGAGGGCGATGGTCTGGGGCAGCTCGCCCTCGAGCAGGCTGACGACCTGGCCGGGTTCGGCGTCGTCGAGGAACTCGAACGACTGTCCGGCGAGGTTCGAGGCCAGCCGGTCCATCACGCCCGCGGCGCGTTCGGACCCGAACGACGCCTCGAGCAGCCCGAGCGCGGCGTCCTTGCCGCCGCGCTTCTGCACGCGGCCGCGCTGCGTGATGCGGTGGAACTCGCTCATCGTGCGGTCCACGACGGAGTCGTCCACGCGGCGCATCCGGACGATCTCGGCGCTGATCTCCTCGGCCTCGAGCTCGGTGAACTGCTTCATCACCTCGGCCGCGCGCTCGGTCTCCATCTGCATGAGGATGAGCGCGACCTTCTGCGCGCCGGTCAGGGCGCGGTCGGTGGTGCCCCCGCCGGCGGGGACCGGGACGAGCGCGCTCACACCGGCGACCGGTCGTCGAGGAGCCCGCGGAGCAGGTCGGCGGTGCGCTTCGGGTCGCGCTCGGCCAGCGCGGAGATCTCCTGCCGGCGACGCTCGGCGCTGATCTCGTCCGTCGTCAGCACCTCGGTCGGGGCGTCGTCGTGGGGCAGCGTCTGCAGCGCGACCGTCTGCGGCTCGACGGCCGGGATCGCCAGGTCGTCGGTACCGAGGGGCAGTTCGAACGTCTCACCGGCGAAGGCGTCGAGCTCACCGACGTCGACGGCCTCGCGCGACTGACGGCGGGCACGGCGGGCCAGCACGATCGCGAGCACGATCGCGGCGGCGAGGACCGCGACGACGATGCCGGCGGTGCGGATGGCCGACCACATGGCCTGCTGCTGCTCGGCCTGCTGCTGCTCCTCGAGGGCCTTGGCGGCGTCCTTCGCGGCGGAGTCGTCGAAGTCCATCATCGCGACACGGACCTGGTCGCCCCGGGCGTTGTCGGCTCCGGCGGCGGCGGACACCAGGTCGTTGATGCTCTGCAGGTTCGCGTTCTGCACCGAGTCGGCGCGCGAGTTCAGGGCGACCGAGATGGTCTGCCGCTCGACACCACCGGCGGGGATCTGCGTCGTCTCGGTGGTCTTGTCGACGGCGTTGTTCTTCGTCGCCGACTCGTTCTTGTAGCCGTCGTCACCGGCGGCCGTGCCGTTCGTGGTGGTGCCGCCGGCGGTCCCGTTCGGCACCGCGATGTTGTCCGGACCGAGGACACCGGTCGCACCGGCGCCCGCACCGGACCCGGAGCCGTACTCCTCCGTCGAGCTGGACTCGTTGAGGGCGACCGCGCCGCCCTTCGGCTGGGCGAAGCTCTCCGAGGTCCGGGTGCCCGACTGCTGGTTCATCGTCGCCGAGACCACCACGCTCGCGTTGCCCGGTCCGAGCGTGGTGTCGAGCAGGTCCTGGATCTTCTTCCGGGTGGCCGCGTCGTAGTCGGCCGCCTGGTCGGCGCCGCTGCCGGTCGCTCCGGTGCCGACCGCGGAGAGGGTCTGGCCCTTCTGGTCCACGACGGAGACGTCGGTGGGCTGCATCCCCTCGACCGCGGCGCTCGTCAGGTGCACGATCGACTGCACCTGGTCCGTGGTGAGCTGCGCGCCGTTCTCGGTCGCGACGAACACCGACGCCGTCGGGTCCTTCTCCTCGGACACGAAGACGGTCTTCTCGGGGATGGCGAGCTGCACGGTGGCGGCCTTCACGCCGTCCATCGACGAGATCGTCTTCGCCAGCTCGCCCTCGATCGCCCGCTTGTAGGTGACGTCCTGCTGGAACTCCGAGCTCGTCACGCCCATCTTGTCGAGCAGCGAGTATCCGCCCTCGTTCGACGACGGCAGGTTGTTCGACGCCGCCTTGAGCCGCTCCGAGTACACCTTGTCCTGCGGCACGAGGATCGTCGCGCCGCCGTCGGTCAGCTGGTACGGCACGCCGTCGGTCGTCAGCTGGTCGGTGATCGAGCTCGCGTCGGCTGCGGCCAGTCCGGTGAAGAGCGGCGCGTAGGACGCCTTGCCGAGCCAGCTGGCGAGGGCGATCCCGCCGAGCACGAGTGCGGCGACGCCGATCAGCGCGATGGTGCGCTGCGCGGCGGAGAAGCCCTTCACGTAGGCGACGAGCCGCCCCCACGTGTTCTGCATCGCGGCGGGCATCAGGCCTGCATCCGCATGATCTCGTTGAACGCGTCGACGCCCTTGTTGCGGACGGCTGCGACGAGCTCGAGGGTGACCTGGGCACGGGTGGACGCGATGGTGGCGTCGTGGATGTCGTCGAGGTTGCCCGTGACGGCCTTGAGCGCCAGGGTCTTCGAGTCGCTCTGCAGCTGCTGGAGCCCGTCGACCGCGTTGCCGAGGCGCGCGGCGAAGCCGTCGCCGCCGGTGGTCGGCTGGACCGCGCCGGCGCCCGCGGCACCGCCGAGCGCTCCGGCACCGGTCGCGGCGTCCGTGGCGCCGGCGAACGCACGGGTCATCGCGTTGGTGGTCACACCGTTCAGTGCGTCGATGGGCATCAGTTCTTCCCGATCTGCAGTGCCGCCTCGTAGGCGGTCTTGGCACGGTCGACCACGGCGGCGTTCGCCTGGTACCCGCGCTGGGCCATGATGAGGTCCGCCATCTGCGTGCCGAGGTCGATGTCCGGCATGCGGACGTAGCCCTCCGCGTTCGCGAGCGGGTTGTCCGGGTCGTAGGTCACGCGTCCGGCGGCGCTGCCGAACGCCGCGCCCTTGACGTAGGCGCCCGACGTGCCGGCGCCCTCCTGGACCTCGACGTAGCGGGCCTGGAAGGCGGAGTCGTCCATCGAGCGGACCGTGTTGACGTTGGCGATGTTGTCCGAGATCGCGTCGAGCCACTTCCGGTGCACGGTCATGCCGGTGCTCGCGATGCCGATCGCGTCGAAGGTCGTCACGAGTTCGTCCGCATCGCGGCGCGGAGGGCCGTCGCCTCGCCGCCGACCGCCTGGGTGGCGAACTGGTAGCGCAGGACCGTGTCCACGTTCGACAGGGTCTCCTGGTCGAGGTTGACGTTGTTGCCGATCTCGTTCGTCGGCTCGAGGCTGCGCGCGGTGGTCGCGGTCGCGTGCCCGTCACCGTGCACGATCGACTGCGCGAGGGCGTCCTCGAAGCGCACCTTCTCGGCGTGGTAGTTCGGCGTGTTGATGTTCGCGACGTTGTTCGCGATGGTGCGCTGTCGCAGCGACAGCCCGTCGAGCGCGCTCTGCAGCGCGACGCTCGTCACGGAATCGAACACGGGTGGCCCGTCCCCTCGGTGTGCGACGTCGTGCGACGTCGCCGATTGGCGGTGGCCGATCCGTGGCCGAACGAGTGAGCGATCCGTGCTCGGAGGGCGCTGTCGGCGGCGGCGCTGGGGACGTTAGGGCTCGCCCCGAACGGGGGGCGGGGGCTGGCTGCGGCGGCGGGGCTCGTCGAACACTCGTCGCGCGTTCCGCTGTGGTGCGACGAAGTCGCTGTCGTCCGACGACGCATCTGTCGTCTCGCCCGGAGGTGCGCGACGGCCCACGACCGACACGACGGAACCGCTGTCGTGCGACGACGCATCTGTCGTCGTGCTCGCTCGAGCAGGCGCGCCTCAGGCGGAGGCGTCCAGGTACACGGAGCCGCGCGGCTCGTCCGTCGCCGCGACCTGACGGAGCGCGCCGAGGTGCTCCAGGGTCTGCCGCCGCTCGGTCTCGAGCGTCGACATCCGGTCGCGCTGCGCGGCCAGCAGCCGGGAGGCACGACCCACCAGCGCGCGCGGCACCGGTCCGAGCGTGGTCGGGACGACCCACGGGGTCGCGTCGAGGACGATCGCTGCGGTGCCGTCCGTGGTCGCGTCGATCGTGGTCAGCTCGTGCTCGAGGGCGTCGAGCACCGCGGCCCACGCACCGTCGGCGGTCTCAGCGGCGGGGGTGGGGTGCGGGTCAGGCGACACCGAGCGCTCCCCCGGTGCCGACCTGCGGCGCCTGGGTCGTCGGCAGCGCCGCGGCGGCCTCGTGCCACGACTGGCGCAGCGGCTCCAGGATCCGGATGCAGTCGCGCGTCGCCTGCACGTCGCGGTGCACGTTCGCGGTGATCAACGACGTCGACGCGTAGTTGTAGATCGCGAGGAGCCCCTCGCCGCCGTCCCACACGTCGATGCGGAGCGTGGACGACAGCTCGCCGACGATGGCCTGGGCGTGCAGCAGCTGCTCGCGCGCGGCCTCCCAGTCGGACGTCGTCTGCGCGGCCTCGGCGCGGTGCAGGTCGAGGAGCAGCCGGTCGTAGAGCATCGTGACGAGCTGTGCTGGCGTCGCCGAGAGCACGGCCTCGTTCGTGTACTGCGCTCGGCGCTGGTCGGTCACCGTGCGGGGCTGTGCGGCCTGACGGAAGGCGGCGGACTGCAGGTCGAAGGCGTTCATGGTCGTTCCCGTCAACTCGTCGACGTCGATGCCAGCTGGCTGGAGAGCCACGCCGACTGGGACTGGAGCTTGCTGAGGCTGGTCTCGAGGGCGGAGTACTGCGCCTGCAGCGTCGCCCGTCGTGCGGTGAGGCGGTCCGACCAGTTGTCGATCTGCGTCGTCAGGTCCTTCGCGACCGACTGCTGCCCAGTGATCGAGGTCGTGATCGACCCCGTGTACTTGTCCGACGCGGCCGTCGCCGCGGCGCCGACGTTCGTCGCGACGCCGGACAGCATGGCCTGGGTGCCCTGCGGGTCGTCCGCCAGGGCCTTCTGGAAGACTGCGGCGTCGAAGTTGAAGGTGCCGTCCTTCTGGATGACGATGCCGATGGACGACGGCGACTTCCCGTTCACCGGCGTCGACATCGTCGTGGTGAGGCGCTGCACCGCGTCGCGGGTCGTGCCGTCCCCGGTCAGGACCCCGGCCTTCGTCGACGTGGTGCCGGTGGTCGGACTCGTGGTGCTCGTCACCGCCGTGTTCGTGGCGTAGTACGAGGTGATCGCGTTGAGCGCGTCGACGAGCCCCGAGGCGACGGCCTGGGCCTTCGTGGTGTCCTGCACGACCGTGACGGTCACCGGGTCGGTCGTGGTCTGCGTGACCGTGACGTCGAGCCCCGGCAGCAGGTCGTCGAACGTGTTCGTGGCGCTCGTGACCGTCTGCGCGGCGGCGGTCCCCGCCCAGAGTGTGACGCTCGCGTCCTTGCCCTGGGTGACGACGGCGGCCCCCGGCTGGGTGAAGACGTTCGTCGCGGTCCCGGCCGTCACGTCGTCGGACGAGCCGCGGTAGAGCGTGAAGGAGGCCGCTGCGCCGGTCTTCGTCGCGCTGAGCTGCAGGCGGTAGAGCTTCGTGCCGTCGGCGTCGGTCCCGGCGGCGACCTTCGTCGCGGTCACACCGGCGCCGGCCTTGTTGATCGCGGTGACCGCGTCGTCGAGCGAACCCGAGGCCGGTGTGACGGTGGTCTTCTTCCCGTCGGCACCGACGAGCGTGAGCGGCTCGGCTCCGGACGCCCAGGTCGACATCGCGGCGGTGACGCCGACGTGTGCCGCCGCGGTCGACCCGACCTGGAAGCTGACGGAGCCGGCCGAGGCCGTGGCGTCGGTCGCGACGGTGACCCCGGTGGACGAGCTCTTCGCTCCGTACACGTCGAGCGACGTGGCCTTGGCGGCGTCGCCCGCCTTCGTCGCGAGGGTCTGCACCAGCGAGTTGATGGTCTGCAGCGACGACACGAACGAGTTGGTGTCGGTGAGCTTGTTCTTGAGCAGGGTCTGCGGGACCTGCTCGACGGTCATCAGCGAGTTGATCAGGTCGGTGGTCTTGAGACCGCTGACCAGACCATCGATCGCGAGACTGTTGCCCGACACGGACGACGTCGACATCGCGGGGCTCCCTGTCGTCGGGGGTGGTCGTGGGTGTGGTGACGCCGCCGTCCGGAGGACTCGAACTCCTCCGGACGACGGCGTCGGTGGTGCTAGCGGAGGAGCGAGAGCACGCCCTGGGTGCTCTGGTTCGCCTGCGCGAGCATCGAGGTGCCGGCCTGGCTCAGGATGTTGTCGCGGGTGTACTTGACCATCTCCTGCGCCATGTCGACGTCGGTGATGCGCGAACCAGCAGCGGTCAGGTTCTCCTTGGCCACGTTCGTCACGTTGATGGCGTGGTCGAAGCGGTTCTGGACCGCACCGAGGCTCGAACGCGCCGCGGACACGTACTGGATCTGCTCATCGATGGCGTCGATAGAGTCCTGCGCGCCCTTGGCCGTGTCGAACTTCAGGATGCCGGTGTCACCGGTCGTCAGCGCCGCGGCGACGTCCTTCACGCTCGACTTGCTAAGGTCGACATCAATCTGGCTCGACGTGCCCGAGTTCGCTCCGACCTGGAACTTCATCACGCCGTCCGTGCCGGCACTACCGTCGAGCAGGTTGATGCCGTTGAAGTTGGTCGACTCCGAGATGCGGCCGAGCTCCTGCTGGAGCTGCCCGACCTCGGTCTCGATCGCCTTGCGCGACGTGGTGTTGTTCGAGTCGTTACCCGCCTGCACGGCCAGGTCGCGCATGCGCTGGAGGATCGAGTGGGTCTCGGTGAGGCCACCTTCAGCGGTCTGCACGACGGAGATGCCGTCCTGCGCGTTGCGGGCGGCGACCGTGAGGCCACCGACCTGCGACTTGAGTCCCTCGGAGATCGTCAGACCGGCAGCGTCGTCGGCAGCACGGTTGATGCGGAGACCCGTCGAGAGCTTCTCGAGGGACTTCGACAGGTCGTTCTGCGTCGCGTTGAGGTTCCGGTACGTGTTGAGTGCCGAGAGGTTGGTGTTGATGGACATACCCATGGTGGTTTCCTCCGTGAATCCTTGGGTGGTGGTGTCTGCCCGTCCATGGGCTGACATCCGTGACTCTCGGCAGGTTCGCCGAGGTCGTTAGGTGTCGGCGAGGAAATCTCCTCGCCGAAGATCAGCTGGCTGCGACGACCGTCGGCGCCGACGCGTCCTGCACGGCGCGGGCGACCCCGGCGGCGGCGTTCGCCGCGACCCGCGCCAGGTACGCACTGCGCCGCGCGGCGGTCGTGCGCGACACCGGCTCGACCGCGGTGCCGTCGCCGTAGTGCTCGGCGAGCCCGTCCCGCAGCAGCCGCATCGCCTCGGACCGCTGCTGCGACACCGCGGAGTGCGTGATCCCGAGCTCGGCCGCGACCTCGGTGACCGAGCGGTCGCCGAAGTAGACGTTCTCGACGACGTACCGCATGCGCTCGGGCAGGGCGGCGACGGCGGCGCGCAGGTAGCGGCGCTTCTCGGCCTCGAGCAGGTCCTCACCGGGAAGCGGGTCCTCGGACGCGATGACGTCGTGCACGGTCTCGTCGATCGTGCCGACCGTCCGGGCGGCGTCGGACATGGCATCGGCGGCCGTCTGGCGGTCGACGCCCATCGCGTCGGCGATCTCCTGCACGCCGACCGAGCGACCGAGCCGGGCGGACAGTGCCTCCTGCGTCGCGAGGGTCTCGCGGATGCGCTTCCGGGTGCCGCGCGACGCCCAGTCGGACGAGCGCATGTCGTCGGCGAGCGCACCGGTGATCCGGGTGCGGGCGTAGGCGCCGAAGGGCACGCCGAGCTCCGGGTCGAAGGCCTCGGCGGCGGCGACGAGTGCGAGCGAGCCCACGGCAGCCAGGTCGTCTCGGTCGAGGTGGGTGGCCCGCGCACGGACGTCCGACACGATGTAGCCGACGAGCGGCAGGTGCTCCACGAGCATCGCGTTGCGTGCGTTCCGGTCCATTGGCTTCCCCTGGTCGACGTGCTGACTGACCCGTCCGTGGGCGCGACGGACACCGGCCCTCGGGAGGCCGGTGCGGTCGACGAAGAACCACCCGGTTCCCTCCGGGCGGTGCACCCGCGCCCCTGCGACGCGGTGCGGGAGTGTCCCCCGCGGTGCGCTTCGAATGTATCGGCTGGGAAGTGACCGGTGCAGGCTGTGAACGTCCCCAGTGCGGGGGGACGCGGGGTTCCGGGGGTCCGCACTTCGGCGGACAAACCGGCACGAACCGCCGGTTCTGTCCCCCGGTCTGGGTGACGGTGCGTCCCCCGGGAGCGCACGGCCGGGAGGCGCGGCACCGCTCCGCCGAGCAGCGCCGGCCCGTCTCGTGCCCGCGTCCACCGCCGCGGTCCGCTTACGACGGACCGCTCGGCGTCGATAGTCCCCGCTGTCCACCGGAAGGCGGACCGGCACGACCCGCTGGTCGCCGACACCGATCCCGAACCGGGAGGAGCCATGAGCGTGAACGACCTGTCCGCCGTCCTCTGGCGCGAGCGCGAACTGCTCGAACTGCTCACGTTCAAGCTCGAGGAGGAGCAGCTCCTGCTCGCCGCCGGGCGCTCCCGCTGGGTGTCGCACGCCAGCCGCGAGGTCGAGCAGGTCCTCGAACGGCTCCGCAGCACCGGGCTCGAGCGCGCCGCGTCGAGTGCCGCCGTCGCCGAGGAGTGGGGTGTCGACCCCGACGCTCCCCTGCGCGACGTGGTCGCCGCCGCGCCGAACGGACCCTGGGGCGAGATCCTCGCGACGCACCTCGCCGCGATGGTCGAGCTGACGACGCACATCGGCGCGCTCCGCGACGAGAACGACCGCTTCCTCCGGACGGCTGCCCAGGCCACCGAGGAGACCCTCGCCGGCTCGGTCGGCGACGCGTCCACGTACGACGCCTCGGGCAGCTCCGGCTCCCGTCCCGACGGCGCACGCCTGTTCGAGGGGACCCTGTAGCACCGTGGTGAGCACCTTCGGATCCCTCGCGACCGCCTACTCCGGCCTGACCGCGGCACGCGCCGGCATCGACGTCACCGGGCAGAACATCGCCAACGCCGGCACCGCCGGGTACACGCGCCAGCGCGTCACGCAGTCGTCGGTCCCCGCCGTGCAGACCGGCTTCGTGCACGGCACCGCTGCCCTCGCCGGGCAGGGCGTCTCCGTCGACGGCATCGCACGCCTCGGCTCCCTGACGCTCGACGCCGGCCTCCGTGCGGCGACCGGCTCGTCGTCCTGGGCACAGACCCGCGCGACCGGGCTCTCGGCGATCGAGGACGGCCTGCACGAGCCCGGGAAGAACGGCCTGTCGGCACAGCTCGACGTCTTCTGGTCCGCGTGGGGCGACCTCGCCGCGCACCCCGACGACGCGGGCGCCGCCTCGTCCGTGATCGCCGCCGCGACCACCGTCGCGACCGCCCTCGCCACCGGCTCGAAGGCGCTCGACACGCAGTGGACGACGGTCCGTTCGACGGCCGCGACCCAGGTCGACCAGCTCAACGACGCGGCGGAGCAGGTCGCCGGGCTGAACGTGCAGATCCGGTCGGCCCTCGCCGCCGGTGGCAGCGCGAACGAGCTGCAGGACCAGCGCGACCGGCTCACGCAGCAGATCGCGGGACTCGCCGGTGGCACGGTACGGACGAACACCGACGGCACCATCGACGTCCTCCTCGGCGGCAACCCGCTCGTGCAGGGCGACACCGTCCGCACCGTCGCGCTCGAGGGCGGCGCGCGTCTGGGCGACGGCGCTGCCGTGTCCCTCCGCTGGACCTCGGGCAGTGCCGGCTCGGTGACGCTCGACGGCGGCTCGATCGGAGGCGCGCTCGCACTCCTCGCCCCCGCTGCCGGCGGCACGGGCGGCGCCATCGCCGAGGCGTCAGCCGCGTACGACCGGGTCGCGACCCGACTCGCCGAGACCGTGAACACCGAGCACGCGAAGGGCACCACGCCCTCGGGTGCCACCGGAGCGCCGTTCTTCGCCCTCGCCGCGGGCACCTCGGCCGCGCAGGGCCTCTCGGTCGTCCCGACCGACGGCGACGGGCTGGCGACGCGGAACGCGGCGGGACAACTCGACGACTCGTTCGCCGACACGCTCTCGCGACTCGGCACGGTCGCCGGGGGTGCGGACAGCACCTGGGCGAGCTTCGTGGCGGGGGTGGGCAGCGCCTCCCGGACGGCCTCGTCGGAGGCGACGCTCACCGGACTCGCGCTCACCAGCGCACGCACGCAGCAGCAGTCCGGCGCCGGCGTGGACCTCGACGAGGAGAACGTCAACCTGCTCAGCTACCAGCACGCCTACCAGGGCGCAGCGCGCGTCCTCACCGCGGTCGACGAGATGCTCGACACGCTCATCAACCGCGTCGGACTCGTCGGGAGGGGCTGACCGTGATCACCCGTGTGACCACCCAGATGTCGATCACGGCCGCGACGGAGCGGCTGCAGGCGAACGCCGCCCGCGTCGCCGACGCCACGCAGCGCGCCACCACGCTGCAGGCGATCGCGAAGCCGTCGGACGACCCGGTCGGCACCGGCTCGTCGATGCAGGTGCGGAAGGAGCAGGCCGCCGCCGCGCAGTACACGCGCAACGCGAACGACGCGGTGGGCTGGCTCGCGACGACCGACAGTGCCCTGTCCGGCGCCCACGCGGTGCTGACGACGGTGCGGGACCTGACCGTGCAGGCCGCGAACTCCGGTGTGATGGACGACACCGCCCGCGACGCGTTCATCACGCAGTTCCGGGCGCTCAAGGCCGACCTCGAGTCCGCCGCCAACACGACCTACGGCACGCGGTCGGTCTTCGCCGGCTCCTCGACCGAGGCGACCGCCTACACGAGCGCCGACGGCTTCGCCGCTGCGACCACCGCGGTGTCCCGACGCGTCGGCGACGCCCAGACCGTGCGGGTCGACACCCCGGGGGCCGCGGCGTTCGGCTCCGGCGCGACGTCGGCCTTCGCGGTGATCGACGGCATCGTCGCCGACCTGCAGAACGGTGTGAACGTGAACCCGAAGCTCAACGACGTCGACGCGGCGTTCGGCACCCTCCGTGCGGCGCAGGCCGACGTGGGTGTGCGGCACGCGGCGGCACTGGGGGCGCAGGACGCGCTGAAGACCTCGTCCGTCGCGCTGGAGACCCGTCGCGCCGGCATCGAGGACCTCGACCTCGCCGGTGCGGTCCTCGACCTGCAGGTGCAGCAGACCACGTACCAGGCAGCCCTCGCCGTCACCGCGAAGGTCCTGCAGCCGACCCTGATGGACTACCTCCGATGAGCATCGACCTGACCTTCCCCACGCCCCCGTTCGGGCTGTCGCCGGCACCCGTGTTCACCCTGGAGCCCGTCGAGGGTGCCGAGGGGCTCTTCGCCCTGCACGGCGACGACGCGCGGCTGTTCCTGCTCGACGCCGCGGTGCACCTGCCCGACTACGCGCCCGAGCTCACCGACGAGCAGGCGGCCCTGATCGGCCTGACCGACCCCGCCGACGCGATGCTCCTCGTGGTCGCCAACCCGGGGGCGTCCGGCACGACAGTGAACCTGCTCGCGCCGGTCGTCGTGCACGCGCGCACGGCCGTCGGCGCCCAGTTCATCCTCGAGGACCAGGACCTGCCGCTGCGTGCGGAGCTCGCGCGGCGGTAGCGCCTGGGGCCCTGGCGCACGCTGCGGGCGCGGGGAGCGGGGCTGGCTGGCTGGCGCTGTCGTACGACTCACCCGCTGTCGTACGACAACGGATTCGTCGTACTTCTCGCGAGACCGCGGCCCCTCGCGGCCGACACGACAAGTGCGCTGTCGTACGACATCAACGTTGTCGCACTGCTTGCGCAACGGCGGCGTCTCGCGGCCGGCGCGACAGATGCACTGTCGTACAACATGGACGTTGTCGCACTCCTCGCCGCCATCTCTCCTGCACAGCCGGGAGGCGCGGCTCACCGTCCCCAGTTCGGCCAACTGCCGTCGTCGATGCCGATCCAGAGCACGAGGCTTGCGGGCATGCACGAACGAGTCCTCGCCGTCCCCCTCATCCACACGAGCTGTTTCCCCTCCGCCGAGCGCCGTGCGCTCCAACGTCGCGCACAGCGCGGCGACCTGCGGAGGATCCGCCCCGGTGTCCTCGTCGACCCAGGAACGGTCGTCGGTCTCCTGCCGGAGGAACACCACCTGCTGCTGGTCCGCGCCACTGCACACCGCATCCGTCCGCCGACACTGTTGGCGCACCGCAGCGCCGTCCTCGCCCACGGACTCCCCCTCGTCGGCGCCCTGCCGGATCGAGTGGAACTCCGCGACCCGCGGCGTTCTCGCGTGGAGACGACGACGTACCAGCGAGTCCGGCCAACCGTCGCGCGTGCGCCCCGCGGCCGATGGGAGGGGACGCCGCCATACACCCCCTCCAGGTTCGGAGGGCTCACGGTCGAACCGCTCGTCGACGTCCTGGTGGACATGGCCGTGACCGAACCGCTCGGCGCAGTGCTCCCGGCCGTCGACGCGGCGTTGCACGATCGCCGTGTGCTCCCGGAGATGCTGGCGGAGGCGGCCGACACGGTCACCGTTGCACGTGACAAGGCGGCGACGGCGCTCGGGATGGGGTCGGCGCTGTCCGACTCTCCGGCGGAGTCGGTGTGCCGGGTGCGCTTCCGACTGCTCGGGACGCCGGAGCCCGTCCAGCAGCACGTCTTCAGCCGCGCGGGAGACCGGACGGCAGTCGTCGACTTCTGGTTCCCGGACCAGGGCGTCGTCGTCGAGGTCGACGGGCGGGCGAAGTACGGCGACGGTGCGGACGCCGCCGCCGCACACTGGCAGGAGAAGCAGCGCGAGGACTTCATCAGGTCGTTCCCCGAGGTCCGCACGGTCGTCCGGGTCGTCTGGGCCGACCTGATGGAACCCGAGCGCTTGCGCGCGAAGCTCCTCCGAGCGGGTGTGCCGTGCCGGTGACGGCGACCTGCACGACCACCGAGCCGGCGCGCGCGGCATGCTGCGAGTGCGGAGCTCCCACCGCGTCGGCGTACGTTCTGCGTCATGGCCCGACAGCACAACGACGGGGCGATCGTGCCGATGCCGCCCGCCCCGGTCCAGTCCGACACCCGCGACGACCGCACCCCCGCACCCGAGAACCCCACGGGGTGGACCAAGATGCTCGACCGCGTCATCGCCGTGCAGCGTCCCGTGGTGGTCGCGCACGTGAACGCCGTGCGGCGTCGCCACCCGGATGCGAGCCCTGCCGAGGTCATCCAGATCCTCGAGCGGCAGTACCTCACGGCGGTGACCACGGGCGGCGCTGCCGTGGGAGCGAGTGCGGTGATCCCCGGGGTCGGCATGGCAGCGGCGCTCGGCCTCAGCGGTGCCGAGACGGTCGGCTTCCTCGAGGCCACGGCACTCTTCGCGCAGTCGGTGACCGAGGTGCACGGCATCGCCCTCGAGGACCCGGAACGCTCGCGCACCCTCGTGATGGCCCTCATCCTCGGCGCTCCGGGGACGCAACTCGTCAAGCAGCTCGCCGGTCAGGCCACCGGGGGCCAGGCACGCTCGGCGTTCTGGGGCGAGATGGTGACCGCCTCCCTGCCGAAGCAGGTGGTGAGCGGCATCGGTGGCAAGGTCCGCGACCAGTTCATCAAGCGCTTCGCAGCGCGGCAGGGCGCCTCGGTCCTCGGCCGTGCGCTGCCGTTCGGCATCGGCGCGGCCGTCGGCGGCCTGGGCAACCACGCACTCGGCAAGAAGGTCGTCCAGGCGTCCCGCGAGGGCTTCGGACTGCCACCGCGGCACTTCCCCGTCGTCCTCGAGACGAGGCCGACGAAGCCGACGAAGGAGCGCGGCCGTGGGGCGAAGGACCGAGCGGCCGGCGACGGACGAACGGACGAGAAGGAACGTCGAGCGCTGCCGTGGCGCCGGAAGGAGCGAGACGACGAGGACCTCTGGGCGGACACGCCGCACCGTGACCCCCAGCACGACCGCGAGGTACCCGACGGGCGCGGCGAGCGCGGCTGACGTCGCACGGCTGACGGACGGGAGGCGCGGTGCCAGCGTGCACCGCGCCTCCCGTCCGTGCGCAGTCCGCGTCCGTCGACGGTCAGCGCCGTCGACAGGCTCCGTCCAACAACTGCCGATGCCCGACGTCCGACGTCCGTCCACTGATGGCGCCCGTCGACGGGCCGCCTCCGTCAGCGCGTCACCGGGTCACGAGCGCCGCTTCGGCGTCCGCACCACCTGCCCGGCGTGTGCGAAGCCCCCGCCGAACCCGAACAGCAGCGCCAGGGTGTCCTCCGGCAGCTCCCCGCGGTGCCACGCCTTCGACAGCCCGAGCGGCACGCTCGCGGCCGAGGTGTTCCCGGACTCGACCACGTCCCGCACGACGTACTTGTCCCCGCCGCCGAGTGCTTCGGCCAGGGGCTCGATGATGCGGAGGTTCGCCTGGTGGAAGGCGAGGACGCCGATGTCGTCGAGCGTCACTCCGGCTGCGTCGACGACCGCGCGGGCGTGTCCCTCGGCCTCCGTGATCGCCCAGCGGTAGATCGACCGACCCTGCTGCGTGAAGTACTCGGGGTCGCGCGTGACCAGCACGGCCTCGTTGAGGTGCGGCACGCTCCCCCATGACACGGGTCCGATCTCCGCGGTGTCGGCAGCACCGATCACCACGGCTCCGGCACCGTCGCCGACGAGCACGCATGTCGAGCGGTCCGTCCAGTCGGCGATGCTGGACAGGGTCTCGGAGCCGATCACGAGGGCGGTGTCCGAGGCGCCGACGCGGATCGACTGGTCGGCGAGGGCCATCGCGTACTCGAAGCCGCTGCACGCCGTGTTGATGTCGATGGGTGCCGGACCGTTCGCCATCCCGAGCGCCGCGGCGACCCGTCCGGCCGTGTACGGCGACCGCTCGCGGTGCGTGGTCGAGGCGACGATCACGAGCCCGATGTCGGAGGGCTCGAGACCGGCGTCGGCGACGGCCATCCGACCGGCCTCGATCGCCATCGACACGACGCTGTCGTCAGGGCCCGCGATCCGGCGGGTCCTGATGCCGGTGCGGGTGGTGATCCACTCGTCGTTCGTGTCGACCATCGTCGACAGTTCGTCGTTGGTGAGGACCCGGTCGGGTTGGTGGTGGCCGAAGCCGAGGATCCGGCTGCCACGGAGTGCTGGCGTGTTCACCCGCGGCACGCTACTCCCCTCGGTCCACGGCGCATGCCGGGCGGAGCATGCACGAACGAGTCGACAGCCGGTCCGGACGCCGCGCAACCGCAGCCGTCGCCGGCGCGGTCACCCCCACGCGAACGTCGCCGGTCCGGTCACCGCCGCGCCGCTGCCGTCGCCCGGTCGTTCGCCCGCTTGATCGCCTGGACGAGTTCGTCCTTGTCCATCTTCGAGCGGCCGCTGACATCGAGGCGCTTCGCGACCTCCATCAGGTGCGCCTTCGAGGCGTTCGCGTCGACGCCGCCCTGGGTCTCCCCGGAGCCGCGCGTGCCCTCCGCGCCGGAGTCCGACGGACCGGAGGAGTCCTTCTCCTCCCAGTGGTCGCCGACCTTCTCGTACTCGTGCTTGACGGCGGCGTAGGCGGTGCGGTGTGCGCGCTCTCCCGGACCGTACGTCTCGTTCGCCGAGTCGAGCGTCTCGGCGAAGACGTCCTGCGCGTGCTCCGGCGACCGCTGCAGGGTGCTGGGGATCTCGTCCTTCGCGGGCATGGTGCGTCCTTCCGTGTGGGGTCCATCGGCCGCGCTCCGTGGAGGACGGCTCGTCCCGTTCTACGCCGGGCGCATGACCGGCACCCGCAGGGCCTGGTTCGCACACCCGCACCCGCGTAGACCGGAGGCATGGACTGCACACACCTCGGACGGACAGGGCTGTCGGTGTCACGAGCGGTGCTCGGCACGATGAACTTCGGACCGGAGACCAGCGAGGACGACTCGCACGCGATCATGGACCGGGCGCACGAGCTCGGCGTGAACTTCTTCGACACCGCCAACGGCTACGGCGGCTCGGTGGGCAAGGGTGCCACCGAGGAGATCATCGGCCGCTGGTTCGCGAAGGGCGGCGGTCGACGCGAGAAGACCGTCCTCGCGACGAAGGTCTACGGCGAGATGACCGACTGGCCGAACGGCGGCAAGCTGAGCGCGCTGAACATCCGGCAGTCGCTCGACGCGAGCCTCCGTCGGCTGCAGACCGACCACGTCGACCTGTACCAGTTCCACCACGTCGACCGGGCGACCCCGTGGGACGAGATCTGGCAGGCGATCGACGTCGCCGTGCAGCAGGGCAAGGTGCTCTACGTCGGATCGTCGAACTTCGCCGGGTGGCACATCGCGCAGGCGCAGGAGGCAGCCGTACGCCGGGGCAGCCTCGGCCTGGTGAGCGAGCAGTCGATCTACAACCTCGTCGTGCGCGACGTCGAGCGCGAGGTCCTGCCCGCCGCCCGTGAGTACGGCCTCGGGGTCATCCCGTGGTCGCCGTTGCAGGGCGGACTGCTCGGCGGGGTCATCGAGAAGACCGAGAACGGCTCCCGGCGCCTGTCCGGCCGCAGCGCGGAGTACGTCGAGGGACACCGCGACCAGCTCACCGCGTACGAGTCGCTCGCGAAGGAGCTCGGTCACACCCCGGGCGAGCTGGCCCTGGCGTGGCTGCTGCACCAGCCCGGTGTGACGGCGCCGATCACCGGCCCGCGCACGATGGAGCAGTGGGAGTCCGCGGTGCGCGCCGTCGACATCCGACTCGACCAGCGCGCCCTCGACCGGCTCGACGAGATCTTCCCGGGCCACGACACCTCGCCGGAGGACTACGCCTGGTGACCTGACAGCACGGCGCACCAGGCGCCGTGGTCGCGACCACCGGACGGGAGGCGCGGTGCGGGTCCGCCCCGCACCGCGCCTCCCGTGCGTGGCAGGCGCCACGCGCCGTGGTCGCGACCACTGTGACCGGCACCGCACAGGACGACGGGCCCCGCGCCTGCTGTGTGCGCGGGGCCCGTCGTCATGCGGGTGGTGCGGTGTCTAGCGGACCGCGACCGGGGTCTCGTCGCGCTCCTCGTAGAGCACGTAGCCCTCTTCACCGTGGACCGCGGTGTCGATGCCGGCGACCTCGTCCTCGGTCTTCACGCGGAAGCCGATCGTCTTCTCGATGGCGAAGCCGATCACGAAGGCCAGGACGAACGAGTAGACCAGGACGGCTGCGGCTGCGACGGCCTGCTTGCCGAGCTGCTCGAAGGAGCCCGAGTAGATGAGACCGGTGTCGTCGGCGAAGAAGCCGAGGTAGAGCGTGCCGAAGATGCCGCCGACGAGGTGGACGCCCACGACGTCGAGCGAGTCGTCGAAGCCGAGCTTGTACTTGAGGTCGATCGCGAAGCAGCAGACCACACCGGCGAGGAAGCCGAGCAGGATGCCCCAGCCCGGGGTGAGCGCGGCGCAGGCCGGGGTGATCGCGACGAGACCGGCGACGGCACCCGAGGCAGCACCGACGGAGGTGGCCTTGCCGTCCTTGAGCTTCTCGATGAGGAGCCACCCGAGGATCGCGGCGGCCGGAGCGGCGAGCGTGTTCACCCAGGCGAGGGCGGCGATGCCGTCGGCGGCGCCCTCCGAGCCGGCGTTGAAGCCGAACCAGCCGAACCAGAGGATGGCTGCACCGAGGAGCACGAAGGGCGGGTTGTGCGGCTTGTGCGCGCCCTTGGCGAAGCCGACGCGCTTGCCGAGCACGAGCGCCAGGGCGAGACCTGCGGCGCCGGCGTTGATGTGCACCGCGGTGCCACCGGCGAAGTCGATGACGCCCCACGTGGCGAACATGCCCGAGGTGAGGTTGAAGACCCAGGAGGCGACCGGGAAGTAGACGACGGTGACCCAGACGCCGGCGAAGATCATCCACGCGCCGAACTTCGCGCGGTCGGCGATCGCGCCGGAGATCAGGGCGACGGTGATGATCGCGAAGGTGGCCTGGAAGCCGACGAACGCCATCGACGGGTACGCAGCGTTGATCGTCGAGGCCTTGGCCTCCTCGAACGCCTGGCCGAGGCCGATCTGGTTCCAGTCGATGCTGAAGAACCCGACGATGCCTGCGACGTTCGTGCCCTCGCCGTGGTTCGCGAAGGCGATCGCGTAGCCGTAGAGCACCCAGAGGACGCCGACCAGGGCGATCGCTCCGAAGGACATCATCATCATGCTGATGACGGACTTGGCCTTCACCAGGCCGCCGTAGAAGAAGGCCAGGCCGGGTGTCATGAACAACACCAGCGCCGCCATGATCAACACGAATGCCGTGTTGCCCTGATCAAGCATCTGTTCACCTCTCGCGATTGCAGTGCGGCTCTCGGGACCGCCCTCGGGTGCTGACGAGTCTGGCGAGGCGACGTTTCGCGAGGGAGCACGATGTGTTTCGCGGGTGTAACGCGTGGGGCTCCCGTGTGAACGGTGTGTTTCCGGACACCGGATGCCGGGTCCGACACCGCTGACGGGACGCCGCGAGGGCCGGACGGACGCGCGCGTCGGACGGGAGGCCCGTGGCGGTGTCGCCACGGGCCTCCCGTCCGACGGTGGCTCAGTCGGCCGCGCGGGACAGCGCGACCACGCGCGACGCGGCCCGCAGGTACTTCTTGCGGTAGCCGCCGTCGAGCATCGCCTGCGGGTACACCTGGTCGAGCGGCGTACCGGACGCGACGATGCGCACCTGCGCGTCGTAGAGGCGGTCGACGAGCGCCACCCAGCGCAGTGCGTCGGTCTGGTCGGTGAACGCCTGCACGTCGGTGAGCCCGACGGCGTCGAGCCCGTCCACCAGCGCGACGTACTTCGACGGGTGCACGGTCGCCAGGTGGTCCACGACCGCCCGGAAGTCGTCGAGCGTCGTCGCACCACCGGGCAGTGCACCGACGACGTCCCCGACCACCCGCGCCGACTCGTCCACGGCCCGACGGCGGTAGTCGAGCCCGTCGATCCGCATCGTCTCGAACCGGTCGGACATCGCCTGGATCTCGCGCAGGAAGTCCTGCGCGGCGAACCGGCCCTCGCCCAGCGCACCGGGCGGGGTGTTCGACGTCGCCGCGAAACGCGTGCCCGACTCGGACAGCTCCTTGATGAGCCGGGTCATCACCATCGTGTCGCCCGGGTCGTCGAGCTCGAACTCGTCGATGCACACCAGGGACGTCCCACGGAGCAGGTCGACCGTGCCCTGGAACCCGAGCGCGCCGACGAGCGCGGTGTACTCGATGAACGTACCGAACGTCTTCCGCGACGGCTCCGCGTGGTAGGCCGCGGCGAGCAGGTGCGTCTTGCCGACGCCGAACCCGCCGTCGAGGTACACGCCGGAGCGCGCCGGCTGGACCGGTTCGCGGCGGCGGCCGAACAGCCCGCGCCGCGCTGGCTCCGGCCGCGTCGCGACGAAGGCCTCGACCGCGTCGCGCACCGCCGCCTGCGACGGGTACTCGGGGTCCGGCCGGTAGCTGGCGAACGACGCGTCGGCGAACTGCGGCGGCGGGACGAGCGCGGCGGCCATCTGCTGCGGCGTCACCTGCGGATCACGGTCGACGAGGTGTGCAGGCAAGTGTGGCCCCTCCGGGAAGCATGTCGTGCGGTGTCACGTTGCAGGTGGCGGTCGGTACGTCCGCGTACCGTTGCCCGCGGGCACCGAGGACCGATCCTATGCCTCGCCCGCCCCGCTCGTCCCGCAGCCTGGAGGTACCCCCGATGACCGCACCGGTCGACCCGTCCGAGAAGTTCGCCGCCTACGCCCACCCCGAGCGCCTGGTGTCGACCGAGTGGCTCCAGGAGCAGCTCGACGCCGGTACCGGGTCCCCCGACCTCGTGGTCGTCGAGTCCGACGAGGACGTCCTGCTCTACGAGACGGGCCACGTCCCCGGAGCGGTGAAGATCGACTGGCACACCGACCTCAACGACCCCGTCCAGCGCGACTACATCGACGGCGAGGCCTTCGCCCGGCTCGTCGGCGGCAAGGGCATCGGCCGCGACACCACCGTCGTCATCTACGGCGACAAGAACAACTGGTGGGCCGCGTACGCCCTCTGGGTGTTCACGTTGTTCGGCCACGAGGACGTCCGGCTGCTCGACGGTGGCCGGGCGAAGTGGATCGCCGAGGACCGCGCGGTCACGACCGACCGTACCGAGGTCACCCCGGTCGAGTACCCCGTCGTGGAGCGCCGCGACGAGCAGGTCCGCGCCTTCAAGGAGGACGTGCTCGAGCACCTCGGCAAGCCGCTCATCGACGTGCGCAGCGCACCCGAGTACTCCGGCGAGCGCACCACGGCCCCGGACTACCCGGAGGAGGGCGCCCTGCGCGCCGGACACGTCCCGACCGCCGTCAACATCCCCTGGGCCACCGCGGCCGCTCCCGACGGCACGTTCAAGAGCCGGCAGGAACTGGACGCCGTCTACCGCGACGGTGCCGGCATCGGGGATGCCGACGAGGTCATCGCCTACTGCCGCATCGGCGAGCGCTCGAGCCACACCTGGTTCGTGCTGCAGCACCTGCTCGGCTACGAGAACGTCCGGAACTACGACGGATCCTGGACCGAGTGGGGCAGCGCCGTGCGCGTCCCGATCGCCACGGGCACCGAGCCGGGTACCGTTCCCACCCGATGAGCACCGAACTCCCCCGTCCCCTCGCCGAGATCCGCGACGACTTCCTCGAACTCTCGCAGCAGGACCGCCTCCAGCTGCTCCTCGAGTTCTCCGACGAGCTGCCCGCGCTGCCCGAGCGGCTGCAGGGGCACGAGGACGAGCTCGAGCGCGTCGAGGAGTGCCAGTCCCCCGTCTTCATCACCGTCACGGTGGGTGCGGACGGCGACGCCCCGGACGTGGTCCGGATGCACGCGACGGCGCCCCGTGAGGCACCGACCACCCGTGGCTTCGCGTCGATCCTGGCGCAGGGACTGTCCGGGTTGTCCGTATCCGAGGTCCTGGCGGTCCCGGTGGACTACCCCCTGACGCTCGGGCTCACCGAGGCCGTCAGCCCGCTGCGGATCCGGGGCATGGTGGGCATGCTCGGTCGGGTGCAGCGGCAGGTGCAGGCGGCCGTCGCCGCCTGAGACCGAGCTGACCGACGGACGGGAGGCGCGTGGCGGGTCCGCCACGCGCCTCCCGTCCGTTCGATGGTCGCGTACGACATTTCTTCCGATGGTCATCCGCGCTCCTCCCGTGCCAAGATCGAGGAGTCATCGGGGGGAGACATCATGGCGAAGGTCCACGGCAACGATCCGACTGGGTACTCGTACGGTGACGCCGACGCACTGACGACCGCGGCGCGCAACCTGGCGTCCGCGATCAACGGACAGACTGCGACGCGTGCCGCTGCGGTGACGAGCGCGGGACGCGAGTTCCGCGGGTACTTCTCGCAGGTGTTCGCCGACAACGCCGGCATCGCCTCCCGCAGCGCGAGCAAGCTCTCGGACGCGCTGTCGTCCCTGGTCGGCTTCGTCGACGAGCTGCGCGAGGCGGCGAAGCAGGAGGACCGACGACGGGCCGACGCCAAGGCATGGGAGGCACGGAAGCGCGAGCGCGAGGAGAACTTCTTCGTCGGTGCCGCGCACGAGGTGTCGACGTGGTTCGGCGCCGAGGACGACCCGAAGCCCCCGGAACCCGAGCCGGAGCCCCAGCTCCAGGCCGATGCGGTCTCGGTCCGCAGTCGCACGATCCCGGCGGGCGGTGGCGGCAGCGGGGGCACGTCGTCGGCGGTGCCGGCCGATCTCCGATCGTTCGCCTCGAGCACCCGTGGTGCCGACGACTCCCTGTCCGGCGCGGTGTCGTCGTTCCGCAACGCCCTGGCCGACTACGAGTCGGGGTGCAACACGTGCTGGGGCACGCTGCACGCACAGTCCCTCGTGACGGCGGTGCAGGACTGGCTCACGGACAACGGACACGACGCCTCGTGGGCGTCTCGGCGGTCCGACCAACAAGGGCAATCCTGATGGGTTGCTCGAGAACAAACGACACCAGATGCGCGAGGCGCGCTACCAAGCAGCAGGAGGGGATCCGTATTGAGTGCTTCGAAGGACGTCCTGGAGGTCAGGGTCAGCGACGTCTTCAGTGTGAAGATTGACGACGATCGCGCCTATGTCGGTCAAGTTCTGCATGTCGGCGAGGGTGCGGTCTTCGTCGTTGTCTTCGACCACCTCGTTCGGCATCCGGTCGCGATCCCCGATGCGCTCGCCGCGCTGATGCACCCGCCGATCGTGGCCAGTTGGACCCACGACGCGCGATTCCGGCCGGGAATGTGGGAAGTGGTCACCCAGGCGCAGACCGACAATCGGCGGTATCTGCCCGCTTCCACCTGGGGGCTGCCAGAAACCGGGGGCGTCCGACTTACGAGCTTCGATGAGACGAGGACCCGCGCGGCGACCGCCGAAGAAGCCGCTACCATCCCTCCGAGAACGACGCGATCGCCCATGCTCATCGAGAAGTTCCTGATGATGGCTGCCGGTGTGGCACCCAGAAATCCCGCTCTCGAGAAGGTGCGCTGGGTGCCGATGCCATCATCGTCGGAACTCTTCCCGGACTGAGTTCGGCTTGTACCGGGGCCAGCGTCAACGTCTCGCGATCGCCTCGCCAATGGTACTGGAGAGGGCTTTCGAGGCTCACCACAGCATCGGTCGCTTGATGTTGAACAATGCGAGGAGCGTCTCCGACGTGTCCATCGGCGACGTGTTCACGATTCCCGTCGACGACCAGCGCCGCTCGGCCGGCCAGGTCGTAAGCGAGTACATATCTGCTCTCTACGTCATCATCCTCGACCGAATCTTCGGAACTGACGAGGACCCGTCGCTCAGACTCGACGATCTGACGGGGTCGGAACCGCTGTTTTCCCGGCTGATCTTCGACTCCCGATTTCGACCAGGAATGTGGGAGATGATCGGACACGCTGCCGCCGACTCTGAGCGGTATCTGCCTGCCTTCACCTACGGGGCTGCCGAACTCGATGGCGTCAAGATCACGAATTCAGCGGCTCCGAGGTTCGGCATGCGACAGAATCCGAGTCGAAGGAGATTCCCCGTCGCGCGATCGACTCGCCGCTGATCTTGGAGAAAGCCATCCAGGCACATCACGGCATCCGTCGCTGGCTTCCGGCTTTCGAAGAAGTTCGGCACCGACCGGGGATAGCGTCGGCGAAGCTGTTCGATTGATCGTGTATCTCGGCATCAGACCGGAGTTCTGACATGCAAGAAGTGTTCTTCCTCTCGTCCATGGACAGCCTGCGGTTCTCGTCCGTCTTCCGGTGCGAGGTCGAACGACCGGTCGAGCTCCCGAACGGTCGTCATGCGCTGATGGTCAGCTGCGATCCACCCGTCCACGGTCAGGAGCTCGGTCACCCGCTCGGCATCAGCGAGTTGTTGCTGTGGAGTCGGTTCGAGGACGAAGACCTCTGGACGTTCCCCGCCTTCCCGCACTTCGTGCAGATCTGTCTGCCTGACGTCGACCAGCCTGCCCATGACATGCCTGCGAGCATCGCCTGGGGTGAGATCTACAAGACTGAGGCGGACGCGCGGATGCACGAGCTGGCCGCTCAACCTTCTGAGCGAGCACGCACGAATCCGGACCGCCCGCGGAAGAGCGAACGATGAGCGAACTGGCCATCGAGGACGTCCCCCTGCTCCTCGTCGGAGAGACGATCGACGCCATCTGGGTCGACTACTCGCTCCGACTCCTGCTCTCGAACGGCGCCACCGTCATCCTCGAGTGTCCGTTCTCCCTTGGTGGGTCACCGGACACCGCAACGATGATCGATCCGGAGGGCGACAAGTCGGGGCTGGTGCCGGCTCTCCGCCTGCACACGCTCGTGGTCACCGAGGCGCACGCCACGGGCTCGACGCTGTCGATGACGTTCTCCGACGGCTCGCGTCTGACCGCCGGACCGCACCCCGAGTTCGAGTCGTGGCACTACATCGGACCGGAGACGCCCCCGACCAGGATCATCATCATGCCGGGCGGGGGCCCTGCCATCTGGCTTCACCACCCAGAGACCGAAAGCGGCCTTCTGTCCTTCCGGACACGGCCGTCGGACGAACACCTGCTCCCCGCGTTCCACGACGTCTTCACATCGCTGACCGTCCCACCGCTCCGGTGGCTCGTCACCGATCTCGACATCGTCGTGCGCTCGGGATCGACGGTGAACGTGCACGAGTGGGACCGTCGTCTCAGAGCAGCACCGCCACCTGGCCTGTGGTTCTCACACGACGAGATGCTGACGCTCGTCCGTGACAACGACCAGCTGATCGACGGCGAGTTCTTCGGCGTCCCGTTCGGCGCCGCGGCTGACCCGGCCCGGGCGGTCCTCCGCATCGACTTCTTCCACAGCGGCGAGGCCTCCGTGGTCCTGGATCCCTCGGTCATCGGCGTCTCGGAAGCGTTCGAGCGGCTGTTCGGTCCGGAGGTCGCGGTACCCTCGATCGGCACTCGAGACGCTGACCTCGCCGCGTACCGCGTCCAGTCGCTCCTGCTCGCGTTCCTCGACACGCTCCCCGCGCCGGGAGCGGCGGAACTCCGACAGCAGGCCGAGGCGGTGCGAGCCGTCCAGGAGACAGCTCCGAGGATCTGGGACGTCGTGCTCGCGGAGACACCCCGAGCCGACTTGCCCGACGGTCGTCTGCCGGGATCGCTGGCCTACCGCACGGACGAGGCACCGCTCGCGGGTGAAGTCCTCGTGTGGATGCTCGACGGCCGGATTGACTCCTTCGAGCTCCCGTGGTTCACGACGGAGATGCCGGCCGAACTCCCCCGGCCGGACCAGCTCATCCGCGCCGCGGACGAGGGCGACGGAGGTCACGGTGTCCGGTAGTCGGCACGGCCACAGCCGACACGCTCCGGCTGCTCCCCGCATCCTCGTGGAGGCATGACGTGACGACCTCCGGCACGAGCGTGCCACTGCTCCGCCTGACCCTCCCCAGACGCCTCGACGTCCCACCCGAGCCCACGAGATCCTGGACGCCGTGCCGGACGACGCGGACGTGCTCGGGTACGACGCCCCTGCCGCCGCGATCGCCCGCGCACTCCGCCGGAGCAGACGAGCGGGGACGCCCCGCGACGATGCCCTCGTGACGCCCCTCGACGAGCTCGGGCACGACCCGGTGCTGGTCCGGTAGGTCGACCTCGGCGACGAGGTCCTCACGGTCCTGCTCCGGGCGTCGGACGGCGCGTTCCTGTCCGCTACGGTCACCGACCGTACCGCCGGGGTCGAGACCATCAGCGCCGCTGAACTCGCGACGCTGCTCGCCGCGACCGCGGCACCCGGCGCGGACCGGGCCCTCGAACTCGTCCGACTCCTCGCGCCCGACGACCGCATCAGACTCGTCGAGCAGGGCGCTCGAACGACCGCGGAGACGTTCGCGACCAAGTACGGTCTGCCCGCCGAGCGGGGGTTCACGGTCCTCGACCTCGAGTCCTTCGTCGCCGCAGTGGCACGCTTCGACGCTGACGACCTCCCCTTCTGCGCTCTCGACGCTCCCGGAGTGGTCGCGACCGTCGCGTTCACACCGGACCGCGCCGCGGTCCTCGCGACGACGATCGCGCGACGTCTGCCGCACGACCAGGACGACGACCGACCCTGACCCAGGACGGCCGGGAGGCACGGTGCCAGCTGGCACCGTGCCTCCCGTCCGACGATCGTTCGCGTCTACCGCGCGCTCGTCGCGTCCGTCGGTTGCACCACCTCGGTGAGCCACGCGAGGATCCGTGCGTCGAACCAGTCGGCGTCGTGGTTCCAGAGCTTCGTGTGCCGCGCGGTCGTCTGCACCTCGAGCCGGACGATGTCCGGCCGGACCCGCGCCAGTTCGTGCGACGCCGATGACGGCACGAACCCGTCGTCGTCGCTGTGCAGGATGAGGATCGGCACGTCGAGCTCGTCAGCTCGGGCGACCATGTCGAGTTCCCGGAGGTCCACCGGGTGGTGCAGCCCGGCGACGTGGTGCAGCACGGGCGTCCGGAGGATGCGCTGGGCGACCTTGCGCACCGGGCGCGGGAGCTTCAGGACACGGCTCTGCGACTCGAGCACCGCGTGCCAGTCGACGACCGGCGACTCGAGCACGATCCCGTCGACGAGCCCGGCGAACCGCGACCGCACGAGGGTCTGCAGGACGACCGCGCCGCCCATCGACCACCCCATGAGCACGACGCTCCGGGCCTGCTGCGCGGTGAGCCAGCGGAGCACGCCGTCGACGTCCTCCCACTCGGTGCTGCCGAGGCCGTAGCGTCCGTCCTCGCTGCGCGGGGCGACGCCGTCGTTCCGCCACGAGGCGAGGACGACCGAGTAGCCGGCGGCGCGGAAGACCGGGACGGCGCGGATGGTCTCGGCGCGGGTGACCCCGCGACCGTGCACGAGCACGGCCCAGGGCGCGTCGGGGTCGTCGGCGCGGACGACCCACGCCGGTGCGGCGCCGTTCGGTGTCGGGATGTCGACGTCCTCGACGGGCACGTCGAGCTCGCCTGGCGTGAGGTAGAACCACCCGCCCCAGCGCCCGCGCCGAGCCGCGGTCGGGTCGCCGGCGTCGATCGCGATGATGCGACGCGTGACCGTGGTGTCGGTCGTGCCGAGCACCTCACCGACGCGCATGTGCCCGGTACCGCCGCCGAACCACAGGCTGTAGCGCCCCTGCAGCTCGGTGTCGGCGGTCCGTTCGAGCGTCACGGTCATCCGACCGGTGTCGACCGCGTGGATCGGGACACGCTCGACGCGCTTCCGGTCGGGCGTGACGACCGCCCGGGCGACGGCGGCGACGAAGCCGCCGATGACCGCGGTGGTGACCGCAGCGGCCGCGATGCCCGCGCCGAGCGCGACGACCCCGGCCGATCGTGCGGTCTCCTGGGCCACGTCCTCGGCGGGTCGCGCTGATCGGGACATGGTCCGGAGCCTAGTCTGCAAGCGTGTCCGAATCCCGAGAGCCCGAGGCCTTCGAACGCCTGCGCGCGTTCGTCGCACCGGGCCGGACCCGCACCGAGACGACCGTCACCGAGATCCCCTCGCCGTCACGCATCGCACCGCACTCGATCGCCCTCGCGGCGGACGTGTCGGGCGCCGTGCACGGCATCGACTCCGACCTCGGGACCGGCCGGTTCATCGCCCTGTACGACCCTGCAGAACCGGAGGGCTGGGGCGGCGCGTTCCGCGTCGTGACCTTCGCCCAGGCACCGCTCGAACCGGAGATCGGCGTCGACGAGTTCGTCGCCGACGTGACGTGGAGCTGGCTCGTCGACGCGCTCGCTGCCCACGGTGCGACGTACGACCGGGCGTCGGGCACGGCGACCAAGATCATCTCGCGCGGCTACGGCGACCTCGCGGCCCAGGGCGACGGCGCACAGCTCGAGCTCCGGGCCTCGTGGACGCCCCGCGACGAGGACCTGACCGCGCACGTCGAGGCCTGGGAGGAGATCGTCGCGATGCTCGCGGGGCTCCCTCCGGCGTCCGACGGCGTGACCCTGCTGGCCCCGAGGAGGACCACGAAGTGACCGACCCCGCCAGCCAGGCCCGCGACGCCGTGTCGGGCGCCTCGGCCGACCCCGCGTTCGAGGACGCGCACGCCACCGTGCGCGTGATCGAGGACCGCGACGAGTACCTGCAGGCGGTCGACGCGATCGCCGCCGGACACGGCCCGGTCGCGGTCGACGCGGAGCGTGCGAGCGGCTACCGGTACTCGCAGCGCGCCTACCTCATCCAGGTCTTCCGCCGCGGTGCGGGCGCCTTCCTGTTCGACCCGATCGCGATCGGTGACTTCGCGGAACTGCAGGCCGCGATCGTCGACGAGGAGTGGCTGTTCCACGCCGCCTCGCAGGACCTGCCCTGCCTGCAGGAGGTCGGCCTCGTCCCGACCCGCATCTTCGACACCGAGCTCGGTGCCCGCATCGCCGGGTTCCCCCGCGTCGGTCTCGGGGCGGTGGTCGAGCATCTCCTCGGCATCACGCTCGCCAAGGCCCACTCCGCCGCCGACTGGTCGACGCGTCCGCTCCCCCAGGCCTGGCTCGTCTACGCCGCGCTCGACGTCGAGCTGCTCCCCGACCTGCGCGACGCCCTCGCCGCGGTGCTCGACGCCGCCGGCAAGTCGCGGATCGCCGCCGAGGAGTTCGCCGCCGTCCTGACCCGCGCCCCGAAGCCCCCGAAGGCCGAGCCGTGGCGCCGCCTGTCCGGCATGCACGCGCTCCGCGGCGCCCGGGCCCTCGCGATCGCCCGGTCGCTCTGGACCGCACGCGACGCCTACGCCCGCCAGGTCGACACCGCCCCGGGTCGCATCGTGCCCGACTCGGCGATCGTCGCCGCAGCGGCGGCGAACCCGACCTCGAAGGCCGAGCTGAGTGCCGTGAAGGCCTTCACCGGCCGAGCGAGCCGGTCGGAACTCGACCGCTGGTGGGCCGCCGTCGAGGAGGGGCGCACGACCGAGGACCTGCCGAAGCTCCGCGGCACCGGCGAGGCCACGCTCCCGCCGCCCCGCGCGTGGGCGGACCGCAACCCGGAGGCCGACCGCCGCTACAAGGCCGCTCGCGCCGCCGTCGTCGCGCGTGCCGAGGAGCTCGACGTCCCCGTCGAGAACCTGCTCACCCCGGAGACCCTCCGGGTGGTGTCCTGGGAACCGCCGACACCGATCGCGACCGAGACCGTCGGAGCCGCCCTTGCCGGGCACGACGCCCGCCCGTGGCAGGTCGAGGAGACGGCGTCGATCATCGCGCACGCCTTTGTCGACGCCGCACAGCAGCCTGCTGCCGAGAGCAACACCGGCTCGTAGGAACACCCCAACCGGCATGCGCTCGCCCAGGCGGCGGGCATAGCGTCGGTACCGTCGCCGGGCTCGGCCCGGCCGGTCGGGGCGGAACGTGCCCCGACTCGATCGAAGAGGATCTGGAGGCCCGGATTGGCCAGAGCAGCAGACGTCGTGTTCGTGGACGGTGTGCGCACACCGTTCGGACGAGCCGGTGAGAAGGGGGTGTTCTGGAAGACCCGCGCCGACGACCTCGCGGTCCACGCGATGCGCGGTCTGCTCGACCGGAACAGCCAGCTCGACGGCGCGGCGGTCGACGACGTCGCCGTGGCCGCCACCACCCAGCAGGGCGACCAGGGCCTGACCCTCGGCCGCACGGTCGGCATGCTCGCCGGGCTGCCGAAGTCGGTCCCGGGCTACGCCATCGACCGCATGTGCGCCGGTGCGATGACGAGCGTCACCACGCTCGCCGGCGCGATCGCCTTCGGCGCTGCCGACGTCGCCATCGCCGGCGGGGTCGAGCACATGGGCCGCCACCCGATGGGCTTCGGCGCCGACGTGAACCCGCGCTTCGTCGCGGAGCGCATGGTCGCGACCGACGCGCTGGTCATGGGCAGCACCGCCGAGCGGCTGCACGACCGCTTCCCCGCCATCACGAAGGACCGCACGGACGCCTTCGCCGTCCAGTCGCAGCAGCGCTACGCCGCCGCGTGGGCGGCCGGCAAGCTGCAGCCCGACGTGGTCCCGGTCGAGGTGAACACCGGCGAGGGCTGGGACATCGTCACGGCGGACGAGCCGCCGCGTCCCGGCACCACCCTGGAGGCCCTGGCTGCGCTGCGCACACCGTTCCGGCCCCACGGACGGGTCACCGCCGGCAACGCGGCCGGTCTCAACGACGGCGCCACCATGAGCCTCCTCGCCTCCGAGGACGGCGCGAAGCAGCACGGCCTGCCGACGAAGATGCGCATGGTCTCGTTCGCCTTCGCGGGCGTCGAGCCCGAGGTGATGGGCGTCGGGCCCGTCCCCGCGACCGACAAGGCGCTCCGCAAGGCAGGGCTGACGATCGACGACATCGGCCTCTTCGAGATCAACGAGGCGTTCGCCGTCCAGGTGCTCGCCTTCCTCGACAACTACGGCATCGCCCAGGACTCCGCGAACGTCAACGCCTGGGGCGGCGCGATCGCCGTCGGACACCCGCTCGCGTCGAGCGGCGTCCGGCTCATGAACCAGCTCGCGGCCCAGTTCGCCGAGCGGCCGGACGTCCGGTACGGCATCACGACGATGTGCATCGGCCTCGGCCAGGGCGGCACCGTCATCTGGGAGAACCCGAACTTCAGCAAGAGCGCGGCACGGAAGGCGGCCTGACGATGACCACCACCCCGATCGACCAGCTGACCGAGCTCAGCGCCGACGAGGTCGTCACCCACTCGTACGTCAAGCACGTGCCGCTGCCGTCCGGCGGCACGCTCGCCCTCGTCACGCTCGACAACGGCAAGGACTACAAGCGCCCGTCGACCCTCGGCCCGCGCACCATGCGCGAACTGTCCGACGTGCTCGACACGCTGCGCGCAGCGGCCTCCGCCGGGAGCATCCAGGCCGTCGCGATCACCGGCAAGGAGTACTGCTTCGCCGCCGGCGCCGACCTGTCGCAGGCGGCAGCGCTCCCCTCGCGCGAGGTCGCCCACGAGCTCGGCGCCCTGGGACACGCGACGCTCCGCAAGCTCTCCGACCTCGGTGTGCCGTCGTTCGCCTTCGTGAACGGCATCGCGCTCGGTGGTGGGCTCGAGATCGCCCTGCACTGCACCTACCGCGTGTTCTCCTCGGCGGCGCAGGGCATCGGGCTGCCCGAGGTCTTCCTCGGCATCATCCCCGGCTGGGGTGGCGCCACGCTGCTCCCCCGCCTGATCGGTCCCGAGAAGGCGCTCCGCGTCATCGTGGAGAACCCGCTCAAGAACAACCGGCTCATGGACGGCAAGGCCGCCGTCGAGCTCGGCATCGGCGACGCGCTCATCCCCTCCGTGACCTTCCTGCCGTCCGCGGTCGCGTGGGCCGACGGGGTCGTCAGCGGCCGCACGAAGGTCAAGCGCGCGAACGAGCCCGGCATGCTCGAGAAGGCCGCCTGGGGCACCGTGGTCAAGGTGGCGCGACAGCAGGTGGCCTCGAAGATCGGAACCGTCCCGAAGTCGCCCTTCCGTGCGCTCGACCTCGTCGCTGCAGCGAAGTCGGGCTCGCTCGACGACCGGTTCGCCGATGAGGACGACGCCCTCGCCGACCTGCTCGCCGGTGACCAGTTCGCCGCGTCGATGTACGCGTTCGACCTCGTGCAGAAGCGCGCGAAGAAGCCCGTCGGCGCTCCCGAGGGCGTCGAGGCGAAGAAGATCACGAAGGTCGGCGTCCTCGGCGCCGGGCTGATGGCGTCGCAGTTCGCGCTGCTGTTCGCCCGCCGTCTCGGCGTCCCGGTCGTCATCACCGACGTCGACCAGGCCCGTGTGGACGCCGGGGTCGCGCGCATCGCCGGTGAGGTCGAGAAGCTCCGCGAGAAGGGCCGCATCTCCCCCGACGACGCGAACCGAATCACGGCGCTCGTCAGCGGGTCGGTGTCGTACGACGCGTTCGCCGACGCCGACTGGGTGATCGAGGCCGTCTTCGAGGAGATGTCGGTCAAGCAGGACGTCTTCCGGAAGATCGAGCAGGTCATCGCGCCCGACGCGATCCTGGCGACGAACACCTCGTCGTTGTCGGTGGACGAGATGGCGTCGGTGCTCGAGCACCCGGAGCGCCTCGTCGGCTTCCACTTCTTCAACCCGGTGGCCGTGATGCCGCTGCTCGAGGTGGTGCGGGCCGACGAGACCTCGGACGAAGCGCTCGTCACCGCACTCGCGGTAGCGAAGACCCTGAAGAAGACCGCGATCATCACCGCCGACCAGCCGGGCTTCGTCGTCAACCGCGTGCTCGCTCGGGTGCTCGGCGAGGCGATGCGCGGCGTCGAGGAGGGCACGCCCTTCGAGACCGTCGCCGAGGGTGCTGCGCCCCTCGGCCTGCCGATGTCGCCGTTCGAGCTGCTCGAGCTCGTCGGCCTGCCCGTCGGTGCGCACGTGCTCGACTCGCACCACGCGGCATGGCCGGAGCGCTTCTACCCCGGTGACGGCCTGAAGCGGATCGCGGAGCACGGCACGATCCTGACCCGCGACAAGAAGGGCACCGTCACCGGGTACGACCCCGCCGCCGTGAAGCTCGTCGCACCGTCGAAGAAGGACGCGAAGCCGATCGACGCGGCGACGATGCAGCAGCGGTTCGAGGACGCCCTGGCCGACGAGGTGCACCGCATGCTCGAGGACCACGTCGTCGAGCACGTCGAGGAGATCGACCTCGGTCTCATCCTCGGCGCCGGCTACCCGTTCCAGGCCGGTGGCATCAGCCCCTACCTCGACCGTTCCGGCGCCTCGGAGCGCGTCTTCGGCGGCACGTTCCACACCCCGGCGATCGTCGGCCCCGCCTCGCGCTAGCCGCCGGCTCGGCCACTCCGCACAACCGGAAGCACCTCGCGCCACGGGAACCCGTGGCGCGAGGTGCTTCCGGTCGTGCTGCGGCACGCCGAACCACGCGCCGGCAGGACGAACGGTGCCGCGACTCGCGCCGGTGCCGCGCCGACCGACGCCGCACCAACCTCAGTGGTCGGCCGACTCCCGAGTCCGCGCCGGCTTCGCCTGGGGCAGCTTCGTGCCGACCACCTGGTCGATGACGTCCCGCGCGATCGCCTGCGCCGTGAGCCCCACGTCCGACAGGATCTGCGACCGCGAGGCGTGGTCGATGAACTCGTCCGGCAGCCCGAGCTCGTTCACCCCGGTGTCGACCCCGGCGGCACGCAGGTCCTGCCGCAGCCGGGTCCCGACTCCACCGACGCGGACGCCGTCCTCGATCGTGATGACGAGCCGGTGGTCGCGCGAGAGGTCGATGAGCGAGGTCGGGATCGGCACGACCCACCGGGGGTCGACGACCGTGACGCCGATGCCCTGCGATTCGAGCAGCCCGGCGGCTTCGAGGGCGACCGGCACCATCGAGCCGACGGCGACGAACAGGACGTCGGGTTCCTGCCCCTCGGACGGGTCCCGCAGGACGTCCACGCCGTCGTGCAGCCGACGGATCGCCGGGACGTCCGGTCCGACGGATCCCTTCGACCAGCGCAGCACCGTCGGGGCGTCGTCCACGGCGACGGCCTCGCGGAACTCCTCGCGCAGCGTCGCGGCATCGCGCGGTGCGGCGATGCGGATCCCGGGGACGACCTGCAGCAGCGCGAGGTCCCACATCCCGTGGTGCGACGGCCCGTCCGGCCCGGTGATGCCCGCGCGGTCGAGGACGAACGTCACGCCGGCACGATGGAGCGCCACGTCCATGAGCACCTGGTCGAACGCCCGGTTGAGGAAGGTCGCGTAGAGCGCCACGACGGGGTGCAGCCCGCCGTAGGCGAGCCCCGCCGCGGTCGTCACGGCGTGCTGCTCCGCGATGCCGACGTCGATCACCCGGTCGGGGTGTTGCTCCTGGAAGCGGTGGAGCCCGGTCGGTCGCAGCATGGCCGCGGTGATCGCGACGATCCGCTCGTCGGCCGCACCGACCGACGCCAGCTCCGAGGCGAACACCGACGTCCACGAGGGCCCGGACGACACGTCGAGCGACTCCCCCGTCTCGGGGTCGATGTGCCCGACGGCGTGGAACTGGTCCGCCTGGTCGCGGAGCGCCGGCTCGAAGCCGTGGCCCTTCTCCGTGATCGCGTGCACGATGGTCGGCGCGCCGTAGGCCTTCGCCTGCCGGAGCGCCGCCTCGACGCCCCGCTGGTCGTGACCGTTGACCGGCCCGATGTACTTGATGTCGAGGTTCGAGTAGAGCGCCTCGTTGTTGGTGAACCGCGCCAGGAACCCGTGGAGTCCGCCACGGACCCCCCGGTAGAACGCACGACCCGGCGCACCGAACCGCGAGGCGACGGCCTGCGACTTCTCGAACAGCGCCCGGTACTCACGGCGGGTGCGCACCGAGCTGAGGAAGCGCGCCATGCCCCCGATCGTCGGCGCGTAGGACCGACCGTTGTCGTTGACCACGATCACCAGGCGGCGGTCGTTGCTGTCCGAGATGTTGTTGAGCGCCTCCCACGTCATCCCGCCGGTGAGGGCGCCGTCGCCGACGACCGCCACGACGGTGCGGTCGTCCTGCCCGGTCTGCCGGAAGGCGCGGGAGATCCCGTCGGCCCAGGACAGCGACGAGGACGCGTGCGAGGACTCGACGATGTCGTGCTCCGACTCGCTCCGCTGCGGGTAGCCGGCCAGCCCGCCGCGCTCGCGCAGCTTCGAGAAGTCCTGCCGCCCGGTGACGAGCTTGTGCACGTAGGACTGGTGCCCCGTGTCGAAGACGAACGGGTCGTGCGGCGAGTCGAACACGCGGTGCATCGCGAGCGTCAGCTCGACGACCCCGAGGTTCGGTCCGAGGTGCCCGCCGGTCTTCGCGACCTCGGCGACGAGGAACCGTCGGATCTCGGCGGCGAGCTCCGTCATCTGTGCGTCGGACAGACGCCTGAGGTCGCGCGGCGACGTGATGCTGCTCAGCAGGCTCACGGGCGCTCCTTTCGTGTGGCAGGTCCCCACACTATCCGCGCGACCGGGACACGGACGGGAGGCGCGTGGCGGCCCCGCCACGCGCCTCCCGTCCGTCCGGTCGCACTCCGCAGAACGCAACGAAGGCGGTGCCGCACAGCGCTGTGACGCTGCGCGGAACCGCCTCGGTTGCGTTTCGTGGAAGGGATCAGACGAGCGAACGGAGCACGTACTGCAGGATGCCGCCGTTGCGGTAGTAGTCCGCCTCACCGGGGGTGTCGATGCGGACGACCGCGTCGAACTCGACCGTCTGCTTGCCGGCCGGCGAGTGCTCGCTCGGCTCCGCGGTGACGTGCACGGTCTTCGGCGTGCGGCCCTCGTTCAGCTCGGTGAGCCCCGAGATCGAGACGACCTCGGTGCCGTCGAGACCGAGCGACTCGACCGTCTCACCCGCCGGGAACTGCAGCGGGACGACACCCATGCCGATGAGGTTCGAGCGGTGGATGCGCTCGAAGCTCTCGGTGATGACCGCCTTGACGCCGAGCAGGTTCGTGCCCTTCGCCGCCCAGTCGCGCGACGAACCGGAACCGTACTCCTTGCCACCGAAGATGACGAGCGGGATGCCCTGCTCCTGGTAGTGCTGCGAGGCGTCGTAGATGAACGACTGCTCGCCGTCGGGCGTCGTGAAGTCGCGGGTGTAGCCGCCCTCGACGCCGTCCAGCAGCTGGTTCCGCAGGCGGATGTTCGCGAACGTGCCGCGGATCATCACCTCGTGGTTGCCGCGACGCGAGCCGTAGGAGTTGAAGTCCTTGCGGTCGACGCCGTGCTCGTCGAGGTACCGACCGGCCGGGCTGTCGGCCTTGATCGAACCGGCGGGCGAGATGTGGTCGGTCGTGACCGAGTCACCGAGCTTCGCGAGCACGCGGGCACCGGAGATGTCGGAGACCGCGTCGGGCTGCATCGTCATGCCCTCGAAGTACGGGGGCTTCCGGACGTAGGTCGACTCGGTGTCCCACTCGAACGTGTCGCCCGTCGGGGTCGGCAGGTTCTTCCAGCGGTCGTCGCCCTCGAACACGGAGCCGTACTCGTGGGTGAACATCTCGGTGTCGATCGACGTGTCGATCACGTCCTGCACCTCGGCCGCGTCGGGCCAGATGTCCTGCAGGTAGACGTCGTTGCCGTCCTGGTCGGTGCCGAGGGCGTCCTTGTCGAAGTCGAAGTGCATCGACCCGGCCAGGGCGTACGCGATGACCAGCGGCGGCGAGGCCAGGTAGTTCATCTTCACGTCGGGGTTGATCCGGCCCTCGAAGTTGCGGTTGCCCGAGAGCACCGCGGTGACGGCGAGGTCGTTGTCCTGCACGGCCTGCGAGATCTCCTCGGGCAGCGGTCCCGAGTTGCCGATGCAGGTGGTGCAGCCGTAGCCGACCGTGTAGAAGCCGAGGTCCTCGAGGTAGCTGGTGAGCCCGGCCTTCTCGTAGTAGTCGGTGACGACCTTCGAGCCCGGCGCGAGGGTGGTCTTCACCCACGGCTTGGCCTTGAGGCCCTTCTTCGCGGCGTTCCGCGCGAGGATGCCGGCGGCCATCATCACCGACGGGTTCGACGTGTTCGTGCAGGAGGTGATCGCGGCGATCGCGACGGCACCGTGGTCGATCGTGAACGTGTCGCCGTCGGCCACGGAGACCGACGTCGGCTTCGACACCGTGCCGGGCGCGCTCGAGGCGTGCACGGGGACCTCGGACGCGGGGGCGTCCTGCAGGTCGTCGACGGCGTGCTCGTCACCGGGCGCGGCGGCGACCGGGTCGGACGCCGGGAAGGTGTCCGCCACGGCCTTGTCCTCGTGCGTGTGGTCGATGCTCGCGTAGTTGGCGAGGTCGACCTCGAACTGGTCCTTGGCCTTCGACAGCTCGATGCGGTCCTGCGGGCGCTTCGGGCCGGAGATCGACGGGACGACCGTCGAGAGGTCGAGCTCCATGTACTCGGAGTACGCGGGCTCCACCGACGGGTCGTGCCACAGGCCCTGGGCCTTGGAGTACGCCTCGACCAGGGCGATCTGGTCCTCGGACCGGCCGGTCAGGCGCAGGTAGTCGAGCGTGACGGAGTCGACGGGGAAGATCGCGGCGGTGGAACCGAACTCCGGCGACATGTTGCCGATGGTCGCGCGGTTCGCGAGCGGGACCTCGGAGACGCCCTCGCCGTAGAACTCGACGAACTTGCCCACGACGCCGTGCTTGCGGAGCTCCTGGGTGATGGTCAGCACCACGTCCGTCGCGGTGACGCCGGCGGGGATCGAACCGGACAGCTTGAAGCCGACGACCTTCGGGATGAGCATCGACACGGGCTGGCCGAGCATCGCGGCCTCGGCCTCGATGCCGCCGACGCCCCACCCGAGCACGCCGAGGCCGTTCACCATGGTGGTGTGCGAGTCGGTGCCGACGAGGGTGTCCGGGTACGCGTAGAGCTCGCCGTCGAACTCGCGGGTGTACGTGACCTTCGCCAGGTACTCGATGTTGACCTGGTGCACGATGCCGGTGCCCGGCGGGACGACCTTGAAGTCCTCGAACGCGGTCTGGCCCCAGCGGAGGAACTGGTAGCGCTCCCCGTTGCGCTCGTACTCGAGGTCGGTGTTGCGCTGGAGGGCGTCCTCGCGGCCGAACAGGTCGGCGACGACGGAGTGGTCGATGACCATCTCGGCCGGCGAGAGCGGGTTGATCTTGTTCGGGTCGCCGCCGATCTGCGCCATCGCCTCGCGCATGGTGGCGAGGTCGACGATGCACGGGACGCCCGTGAAGTCCTGCATGACCACGCGGGCCGGCGAGAACTGGATCTCGGTGTCCGGCTCGGCCTCGGGCTTCCAGGAGCCGAGCGCGCGGATCTGCTCCTCGGTGACGTTCGCGCCGTCCTCGGTGCGGAGCAGGTTCTCGAGCAGCACCTTCAGGCTGTACGGGAGCTTCTCGTGCCCCGGCACCGTGTCGATCCGGTGGAACGCGTAGTCGACACCCCCAACCGAGAGCGTGTCCTTCGAGCCGAAGCTGTTGACTGCAGCCACTGTGCCGCCTCCCTACTGATCGGTGTGCCCTCATCATCGCGGGCGTCGGAACGTCCCACCAGCAAGGCAAACCTAATCCCGACGGTGCTGGCGCGCCCCCGGGAAACTGTCTCGATGTCGAGACAACTCTACACCGCGGCCGTGTCCTCCCGACGCACGAACACCGTGCGGACGAGCAACCACGTGACCCACAGCACGGCCGCGTAGAGCGGGACGCCGAGCACGAGCTTCACCGCGGCGAGGAGCTCGACCTGCGCGGTCAGGTACAGCGGTACCTCGACGGCCAGCCGGAGCGCGAAGAGCCCGACCCAGATCCACGTCGCCACCGTGAGCACCCGGCGCTTGGTGGGGTCGGCACGCCAGTCGACGTGGGAGCCGTCCTCGTCCGGCGGGAGCAGGAAGCCGACCACGACGCCGATCAGCGGCCACCGGATCGCCAGGGTGACGAGCAGCCCGACGAGCCACACCGAGTTGATGACGATGCCGGGGATGAAGTTCGTCTCGGCCCGGCCGGTGACCAGCGCCAGGACCGCCGAGACGACCACGCCGGCGATGCCCGCGAAGGACATCACGAGCGACTGCCGCTGCGCCAGACGGACCACCACGAACACGAGCCCGACGAGCACCGGGATGACGACGCTCGGCACGAGCTCCTTCGTGATCGCGTAGACGACGAGGAACGCGAAACCGGGCAGCACCGACTCGGCGAGCCCGCGCACGCCGCCGACCGCACCGAGCAGCGCACGGCCGGAGGGCGCCTCGCCCGGCGCGACCCGGGCGATGCCGGCGTTCTGCACCGCCGCGCGGAACTGCGCCGAGAACGACGGCACGGCGTCCTCGTCCACGGAGTCGTCACCAGCCGTCCGGGCCGGGGCCGTCCGTCCAGCCGGGACGGCCGGCCCCGGCCCGGTCGGACCGTCGACCGGAGCCGCGCCCTGGTCGCTCGCGTCCGCGGGACGGGGGGTCTCGTCGTGGTCCGGCACCGTGCCTCCAGGCCGTGTCGTGGGTCGTTCGTCGCGGACGGTCGTCAGACGGCGGTCTGCGTCGACTTGGGCATGTGCAGCGGGATGAGGTCGCGCGGCGGCATCGGCGTCGTGCCACGCACGACGACCACGCTGCGGAAGAGCTCCTCGATCTCTGCGGCGTCGTCCGGCTGTTCCGCGGCCTTGCCGGCGATCACGCCGCGCAGGAACCAGCGGGGGCCGTCGACACCGACGAAGCGTGCGGCGCGTGCACCGTCGGTCGCGCCGGAGCCGTCGACGACGACCGGCACGAGAGCGCGGAGCTCGGGACCGAAGGGGCCGTCGACCTCGTCCACGCGGCCGCCCTGCCGCTCGATCTGGTCGGCGATCTGCGCGCGGATCTCGTGCCACAGCCCGGTGGACCGGGGCGCGGCGAAGGGCTGGACCTGGAGCGTGGACTCGTCGTAGTCGAGCCCGACCGCGACGACGCGCTGCGAACCCTCCTCGACCTCGAGGCGCAGGTGCAGGCCCTCACGCGGGAGGACCTTCACGCCGCCCAGGTCGACGTACGGGCGGACCAGGTTCGCCTCGGTCTCGTCGTGCGGGCCGTTGTCGGCACGGTCGGCCGGAGCCGACTTGTCGGTCGGTGCGACCGCGTCCACCTCGTCGAGGTCGGCGTCGGCATCGGTCGCGATGTCGACCTCCGGCGTCGTCCCCGCGATCACGGCGTCGTCGGCGACGGCGTCCGCCACCTCGACCTCGTCACGCTTGCGTCGACCGAACTTCATGCGCCCGTTCCTTCCTGGAGGTCGTCGGCGGCACCGTACAGTGCGCCGCTGCGGTGGTCACCGTAGCCCGAGGAGCCGAAGCCGCCCTCGCCGCGGACACTGTCCGGCAGCTCCTCGACGCGGGTGTAGGTGACCCGCGGCACCGGCATGACGATCACCTGCGCGATGCGGTCCCCCACGTGCACCTCGTACGGCTCGGACGCATCGGTGTTGAGCAGGGCGACCTTGACCTCGCCCCGGTAGCCGGAGTCGACGGTGCCGGGGGCGTTCACGATCGTGATGCCGTGCTTCGCCGCGAGGCCGCTCCGGGGCACCACGAAGGCGACGTGGCCGTCCGGCAGTGCGATCCGGAGCCCGGTGCCGACGAGACGGCGCTCCCCGGGCTGCAGCACGAAGGCCTCGGTCGAGACGAGGTCGGCTCCGGCATCACCGGGGTGGGCGTGGACGGGGGCGTTCTCCCCGGTCCAGAGCACGTCGACTGGTTCGGTCACGAGACGAGGGTAGTGCACGAGCGTGGTCGTTCCGTGACCGTTCCGTGACCTGCCCCGACTCGTGGTGGGATGGAGGGGTGACCGTGTACCGCGAACGACTCTGGGCCCCGCCCGCCCTCTACCTGGCGACGGCGCTCGTCATCCCCGCGAGCCTGCTCGTGTTCCTGCCGATCAGCGTCCTGGCCGGCGTCCTCGTGGCGATCGGCATGTACCTCGGCGTGGTCGTGCTGCTCTGGGCGCTCGCCCCGACGATCGAGGTCACCGACACCGAGTTCCGCGCCGGCCGTGCACACCTGCCGCGGACGCTCGTCGGCGAGGCCACCGCGCACACCGGCGCCGAGGCCACGACCCAGCGCGGTCCGGCGCTCGACGCCCGCGCGTGGACGCTCTTCCGCGGGTACGTGCGCGGGGTCGTGCGCGTCGAGGTGACGGACCCGGCGGACCCGACGCCCTACTGGCTGGTCAGCGCACGCAACCCGCAGGCCGTGGTGGACGCCCTGCGTTCCTGACGCCCCGGGCGCGCGGGCCGGGAGGCTCGCGCCGCCCCCGCCCCGCCCGTTCCTTCCCGCAATGTGTGCAGGAGGAAGCGGTTCCGGGCACACCTGGTCGTTCCGGAAGACCAGGTACGCCCGATCCCCCCAGGTACGCCCGCCCCCGCCAGGCACGCCCGCCCACGCCAGGCACGCCCGCCCCCGCCAGGCACGCCCGCTCCCGCCCCGCGCCGCAACGCGGAACGGCCCGCCACCCACGAAGGGTGACGGGCCGTCCCGGTGGAGCTGCGACTCAGAGCGCCGCGCACTCCGCGCACACGGGGCCGAGCTTCGACTCGTGGTCGAGCTGCGAACGGTGCTTCACGAGGAAGCACTCGACGCAGGTGAACTCGTCCACCTGCGGCGGCAGCACGACGACGTCGAGGTCGACGTCGCTGAGGTCCTGTCCAGCGAGCTCGAAGCTGCCGGGGTTGTCCGAATCATCGTCGACGACCCCCGACATCTTGTCGGGAACGCGCTCCTTGAGGGCCTCGATCGACTCCGAGTCAGAGGATTCGTCGGTCTTCCTGGGGGCGTCGTAATCGGTGGCCATGCCCATCCGTTTCTCGTGTCGAGAGGTCGTCGCCGGTGATCGGCGGCGACAGTTTGCACCACGACCCGCGAGAGCGCAAACCGAACGCCGTGCGGGATCGTCAGGCCGTGCAACCCACCGTGGTGGTCGGACATTCCCGGCGGCCGGGAGCGGACGAGGACGGTGCGCGGGGCCGGCAGCGGACGAGGACCGTCCCCGGGCGTGCGGGAGTCCGCGGCACGCCCGTGCGCCTCCGCGGCAACGGGGATGCACCGCTGCATACTCCTGGGGTACGAGCACGACCGTACGCAACGCTCGGGAGGCGCAACCATGCAAGACGTGAGAGTCATCGGAGTCGAGTCCGGGGCACTCCTGCTCGCGACCGACGGCGGCACCGAGTACCGGTTGCCGGTCACCGCGTCGCTGACGAGCCAGGTCCGCCAGGCCAACCCCGACGCCGGCCCCCAGAAGCGCGTGTCGCCGAAGGACGTGCAGGCCCGCATCCGTGGTGGCGCCGACGCGGCCGACGTCGCAGCGGCGCTCGACGTCGACGTCGAGTACGTCCGGCGGTTCGAGGGTCCGGTGCTCGCCGAGCGCTCCTTCGTCCTCGACGCCGCACGACGTGTCCCGGTCACCCCGACCGACGCCGAGGCGCCCGACACCTTCGGCGAGGCCATCGAGGCCAAGCTCGAGGCCGGCGACGCGACCGGCGTCGCGTGGGCGTCGTGGAAGAACGCCGAGCAGGGGTGGCAGGTCCGGGTCCGCTACACCGCGTCCGAGGTCGAGCACGACGCGCAGTGGTCCTTCGACCCCAAGACGTCGACGCTCACGCCCGACAACGGCGACGCCCACCGTCTCTCCGACACCGACGACGAGGGCATCGCTCCGCGCCTGCGTGCGGTGGAGAACGACCACCACGACGCCGACGGCACGCGCTTCGACTCCGGTGCCTTCCGCGTCGAGCAGGCCGAGGACGCGCCGGCCCCCGAGGCCCAGGAGCGTCCGCTCCGTGCGCCGCTCCCCCGCATCGGGGCCGCGCCCGTCGAGGAACGCTCGCCCGGCAACGAGACCGCCGACCTGCTCGAGGCACTCCGCCGTCGGCGCGGTGAGCGCGAGGCGGCATCCTTCACCGAACAGCAGGACGAGCCCCGCGGGACCTCCATCAGCGTCGTGGACGTCCCCCTCCAGGGCTGGGACTCGCCGGCCTCCGCCCCCGAGCGTGACGACCGTCCGGCATCGGCTCCCGAGACCGACGGCCGCTCCGAGCGCAAGAAGCGCAACCGCCGGTCGATGCCGAGCTGGGACGAGATCGTCTTCGGCACCCGCCCGGAGGACCCCGCCTGATCCAGCCTCCTCGGTCCGGTCCGTCCGGCCTGGAGGCCCGGTGCAGCCCCGCCACGCTCGTCGCGTCGCGGGGCTGCTCGCGTTCCCGCCCGGGTCAGCCCGCGAAGGCGCCCGCCAGCCGCAGGGGCACGAAGACCTCGTCGTCCGTCATGGCACCGTGCTGCCCGATCATCCGCTTCGGCTCCTTGCGCGGGTCGAGGTCGCGGTCGTCGTTGAAGGCCCACGACCCCCTCGCGACCACGACGACGTCCCCGATGCGCGGGAGCACGCGGTCGTCCACGGCACCGAACCACCCGGCGGCCACGGCCTCGTCGCGGCTGGCGACGTACGCCTTCTTGCCGTAGCGGGTGCGCCAGGCCTCGACCAGCGCCGGGACGTCGGTACCGGGGCGCACGGCCAGCTGTCGGCAGCGGGGGTCCCCGGCGATCCCCACGACGTCCACGAGGAGCGCGGGGTCCATCGCGATGTTCGCCTCGGCCGGCACGTCGAGCACGCCGTGGTCGGCCGTCACGAGGATGCCCACGTCGGCGGCGCCGCGGGTCGCGAGCCGGGCGAGCTCGCCGTCGAGTGACTCGAGCGCCGCGGTCCAGCGGTCGGACTCCCACCCGTGCTTGTGCCCGATCGAGTCGAGCTCCGGCACGTAGAGGTAGACGAGCGATCGGCCGGACGCCGTCGCCGCCAGTGCGGCGTCGACCCGCTGCGCGATGCTGTCGGCTGCGGTGTACCGGGCACCGCCGAGCACGTTCGCGGTCATCCCCGAGGACTCGTAGCGGGCCGGACCGACCACCACGGGCTCGATGCCGAGCGCGCTGGCCTCGGTGAAGACGGTGTCGGCGAGCAGCCAGCCCGTCGGCACCTCGGAGTCCCAGCCGGACAGCAGGTTGACCACCCGCTCGCCCTCGGGCTCCCACCCGCTGTAGCCGACCACGCCGTGCGTGCCGGGCGAGCGGCCGGTCGTCAGGGTGCTGAGCGCCGCGGCGGTCGTCGTCGGGAACCCGCTGCGCAGGCGCTTGAGGGTGCCGCCGCCGGTGGCGGCGGTGAGCCAGCGGGCGTGCCCGGCGCGGGCCGACAGGGCGGACGACCCGAGGCCGTCGACCAGCACGACGACGACCGAGCGGGCAGGACGGAGGGTGATCCGTGCCTCCCGGCCGGTGGTGCGCAACCACGTGTTGTCGGCGGCGCCGAGCGCGACGAGGCAACTCGGCAGCACGTCGGCGAGGTTCGCGGTGGTGTCTGGGGCGCTCGGTACGCTGGGGGGCACCCCACGATCCTCCCAGAAAGGTCCCATGGCACGCACGGAAGCAGTCGGTCTGCCCGACGGTGAGCGCATCGAGGACGTCGACGTCTCCGAGGAGATGCAGGGTTCGTTCCTCGAGTACGCGTACTCCGTCATCTACTCGCGAGCCCTGCCGGACGCGCGCGACGGCCTCAAGCCGGTGCAGCGACGCATCCTCTACCAGATGGCGGAGATGGGGCTCCGACCGGACCGTGGGCACGTGAAGAGCGCCCGCGTCACCGGCGAGGTGATGGGCAAGCTGCACCCGCACGGCGACGGCGCGATCTACGACGCCCTCGTGCGCCTGGCGCAGCCGTTCACGATGCGTGTGCCGCTGGTCGACGGGCACGGCAACTTCGGGTCGCTCGACGACGGCCCCGCGGCCGCCCGGTACACCGAAGCCCGTCTGGCCGAGCCGTCGATGGCGATGACCGAGGGCCTGGGCGAGGACGTCGTCGACTTCGTCCCGAACTACGACAACCAGATCATGCAGCCGGGCGTGCTGCCGGCGGCGTTCCCGAACCTGCTCGTCAACGGCGCCTCGGGCATCGCGGTCGGCATGGCGACGAACATGGCGCCGCACAACCTGGGCGAGGTGGTCGAGGCCGCGAAGCACCTGCTCCTGAACCCGACGGCGACCCTCGAGGAACTGATGGAGTTCGTGCCGGGCCCGGACCTGCCGTCCGGTGGCACGATCGTCGGGCTCTCCGGGGTGCGCGACGCCTACGCGACGGGCCGCGGCTCGTTCCGCACCCGGGCGAAGGTGTCCGTCGAGAACCTCACGCCGCGCAAGGTCGGCCTCGTCGTCACGGAGCTGCCGTACCTGGTCGGCCCCGAACGCGTGATCGAGAAGATCAAGGACGGCGTCCAGGCGAAGAAGCTCGTCGGCATCTCCGACGTCAACGACCTGACGGACCGGAACCACGGGCTGCGGCTGGTCATCGGCATCAAGTCCGGCTTCAACCCGACGGCCGTGCTCGAGCAGCTCTACAAGCACACCCCGCTCGAGGACGGCTTCGGCATCAACAACGTCGCGCTCGTGCAGGGGTCACCGCGCACGCTCGGCCTGCGCGAACTGCTCGACGTCTACGTGCAGCACCGGCTCGACGTGGTCACCCGGCGCTCCCGGTACCGGCTCGCCCGTCGGAAGGAACGGCTGCACCTCGTCGAGGGTCTGCTCATCGCGATCCTCGACATCGACGAGGTCATCGAGGTCATCCGCTCGTCCGACGACTCCGAGGCCGCACGGACGAAGCTGCAGGACGTCTTCGACCTGTCCGAGGTGCAGGCCGAGTACATCCTCGAGCTGCGTCTGCGGCGCCTGACGAAGTTCTCGCGCCTCGAGCTCGAGGGCGAGCGCGACCAGCTCCTCGCCGACATCGCCGCGCTCGAGGAACTGCTGGCGTCCGACGCCCGGCTCCGTGCCCAGGTGGCGGTCGAGCTGACCGAGGTCTCCGACCGGTTCGCCACGCCGCGCCGCACCCTGCTCACCGAGGCCGATGCCCCGGTGCGCGGTGGCCGCAAGGCCGCGGTCGACCCCGAGTCGCTGCAGATCGCCGACGCTCCGTGCCGTGTGCTGCTCTCGACCACCGGTCGACTCGTGCGGGTGGACATCCCCTCCTCGGACCTCGGGATCGTGCGGGTGCCGAAGCGGTCGAAGCACGACGCGGTCCGCTCGACCGTCGTCTCCACCGTCCGTGGGCAGGTCGGTGCGCTGACCTCGACCGGCCGCGTGCTGCGGTTCTCCCCCGTCGACGTCCCCGCGGTGCCGCCGGCGTCCGTCCGGCTCGACGCCGGCGTGCGGGTGTCCGACTACCTCGGGATCGCTCGCACCGAGTCCGTCGTCGCACTCGTCGACCTGTCCGCAGAGGCGGGCGACTCGCTCGCCATCGGCACCGCGCAGGGCGTCGTGAAACGCGTCGCGACCGGCGCCTGGCCGGACAAGGACGAGTTCGTCGCCATCGGGCTGAAGCCGAAGGACACCGTCGTCGGGGCCGCGCAGGCGCCGGAGTCGGACGACCTCGTGTTCATCACGTCGAACGCGCAGCTGCTGCGGTTCCCGGCCTCGGGCGTCCGACCACAGGGGCTGCCCGCGGGCGGCGTCGCCGGGGTCTCCCTGGCTTCCGGTGCGTCGGTGATCTGGTTCGGGTCCGTCGCGCTGTCCGAGGACGCAGTGGTCGCCACCGTGTCGACGGCGTCGGGGGCGCTGCCCGGCACGGACCCCGGACGGGCGAAGGTCTCGGCGTTCTCGGAGTTCCCCGCGAAGGGCCGTGCGACGCAGGGTGTGCGGGCGCACGCGTTCCTCAAGGGCGAGGACGGTCTGACCGTGGCGTGGGCCGGCATCGCGCCGCCGCACGCCGTGGGGTCGGACGGAGCCGCGCGGACCCTGCCCGACTGGCTGTCGAAGCGCGACGGGTCGGGAGCGCCGCTCGAGGCCGTGATCGGCTCGATCGGCGGCAGCGCAGCAGCCCTGGACGGTACCGCGGGCGAGGCGTAGGCGGGGTCCCGCCCGCCGCTGCGCGCGAGTGTGCGGCCGCCGTGTTCCCGCCCTGGTCGCACGACTTGCCGTCCCGTGCCGCTGGTGACGGCGTGTCGTGCGACCGGAACGTCAGCACGCGGCGTGTCACGCGCCCGCAGGGTCGACCCGTCGGCCGGGAGGCGCGGTGGCCGTCATCGCCTCGCCTCCCGTCCGCCAGCTGGTCCCTCGAGACGCCCGGGACGCCGCGAGACGCCGTGGGATCCACGAGACGGGGCCGAGTTCGCGAGACGCCGCCGGATCCGGCAGCGTCTCGGCACGACGACGGCGTCTCGTCCGGCCGGCGGTGTCTCGGCCAGACAGCAGAGGGCGAGAACCGTCGGCCAGCGCGAGTCTCGGGCCGTGCGCCGCCGCCAGGCGCCGCTCCGCGTCGCTGTCCGTGCGCCGCTCCGCGTCGCCGCCGGGCCGCCGCCCCTACGCGTCGATGCGGTCGCGGTCGAGGCCCTCGCCGGCCAGGATGAACTCCTTGCGCGGCGCGACGTCGTTGCCCATCAGCAGCTCGAACACCTTCGCGGCGCTCTCGGCATCGGTCACGTTCACCCGACGGAGCGTGCGGTGCGCCCGGTCCATCGTGGTCTCGGCGAGCTGGTCGGCGTCCATCTCCCCCAGGCCCTTGTACCGCTGGATCGGCTCCTGGTACTTCTTGCCCTGCTTCGCGAGCTTCTTCAGCACCGCCTGCAGCTCGGCCTCGGAGTAGGTGTAGAGCGTGTCGTTCGGCTTGCCGCGGTTCACCACGACGACCCGGTGCAGCGGCGGCACGGCGGCGAACACCCGGCCCTGCTCGATCATCGGCCGCATGTACCGGAAGAACAGCGTCAGCAGGAGCGTGCGGATGTGGGCACCGTCGACGTCGGCGTCCGACATGATGATGATCTTGCCGTAGCGGGCCTGGTCGATCTCGAACGAGCGGCCGGAGCCGGCGCCGATGACCTGGATGATCGAGGCGCACTCGGTGTTGGACAGCATGTCCGACACCGAGGCCTTCTGCACGTTGAGGATCTTGCCGCGGATGGGCAGCAGCGCCTGGTACTCGCTGTTGCGGGCGAGCTTGGCGGTGCCGAGCGCGGAGTCGCCCTCGACGATGAAGAGCTCCGTACCCTCGGCGTCCTGCTTGCGGCAGTCGGCGAGCTTGGTCGGCAACGAGGAGTTCTCCAGCGCGTTCTTGCGCCGCTGCGTCTCCTTGTGCGCCCGCGCCGAGATGCGGGTCTTCATCTCGGCGACGACCTTCTCGAGCAGGGTCGCGGCCTGCGCCTTCTCGGTGCGCTGTGTCGAGGTGAGGACGTCGGTGAGCTGCTTCGCCACGACCTGGTCGACGATCTTCCGGACCGCGGGGGTGCCGAGGACCTCCTTCGTCTGCCCCTCGAACTGCGGCTCGGGCAGGCGGACGGTCAGCACGGCGGTGAGGCCTGCGAGCACGTCGTCCTTCTCGAGCTTGTCCTGCCCGACCTTGAGCTTGCGGGCGTTCGCCTCGACCTGCGTGCGCACGGCCTTGACGACGCCCGACTCGAAGCCGGTCAGGTGCGTGCCGCCCTTCGGCGTCGCGATGATGTTGACGAAGCTCCGCTCGACGGTCTCGTACCCGCTGCCCCACCGCATCGCGATGTCGACCTCGCAGGTCCGCTCGACCGAGGTGGACACCATGTGCCCCTTGTCGTCGAGCATCGGAACGGTCTCCGTGAAGGTCCCGGTGCCCTGGATGCGCCAGACGTCGGTGACCGCGGAGTCGACCGCCAGGTGCTCGACGAACTCGCTGATGCCGCCCTCGTACCGGAAGCGCTCGATGACCGGACCGGGCGCGACCGTCGTCCCGGTCGCCTCGGCACGCTGGGCGGCAGCCTCGATGGACGCGGCCCGTTCGTCGGTGATCGTGATGCCGAGCCCGGGCACCAGGAAGGCGGTCTGGCGGGCGCGGTTGACCAGGTCGCCCGTGCTGAAACGGGCGTCCGTGGTGAAGATCTGTCGGTCCGCCCAGTACCGGATACGGGACCCGGTGACCCCCTTCTTCACCTTGCCGACGACACGGAGCTCACTGCCCGAGGTGAACGGGGTGAAGGGCGCATCCGGCCCGTCACCGGCGAAGGTGCCGGGCTCGCCCCGGTGGAAGGACATCGCGTAGGTCTTGCCACCGCGGTCGACCTCGACGTCGAGGCGCTCCGACAGCGCGTTCACGACCGAGGCACCCACGCCGTGCAGGCCACCGGAGGCCGCGTACGACCCGGACCCGAACTTGCCGCCGGCGTGCAGCTTCGTGAACACGACCTCGACCCCGGTCAGGCCGGTCTTCGGTTCCACGTCGACGGGGATGCCGCGGGCGGTGTCGCGGACCTCGACGGAGCCGTCGGCGTGCAGCACGACCCCGATCTCGTCGCCGTGACCCGCGAGCGCTTCGTCGACGGAGTTGTCGATGATCTCCCACAGGCAGTGCATGAGCCCGCGCGAGTCCGTCGAGCCGATGTACATGCCCGGACGCTTCCGAACCGCCTCGAGCCCTTCGAGGACGGAGAGGTGTCGTGCAGAGTAGTCGGAGCTCACATCCCGATGGTACCGAGGGGCACCGACAGCCAGACCGCCGGACAGCGGCGCGGCTCGGACTGGGGACAACCGCTCCGCGCTCAGCGAAACAGGCGGTCCGGGATGCACGGCTCCCAGCCACCACGTGTTCAAATGGTGGTCCACCCGCACCACCTGCGATCCGTGAGGAGCACAGCAATGACCCAGACCGTGCAGGACCTCTCCATCGACGAAGCCAGCAGCCACCAGCTCACCGCCGCTGACCGCTGCGACAGCTGCGGAGCGCAGGCGTACATCCGCGCCACCATGGCCAGCGGCGAGCTCTACTTCTGCGCCCACCACGGCGCCGAGTTCAAGGAGAAGCTCGCAGCCACCGCGCTCGAGTGGCACGACGAGAGCAGCCGACTCCACGAGTCGAAGTAGTCGTCACCAGACGGACGAACGGGAGGCGCGGTGCCAGCTGGCACCGCGCCTCCCGTTCGTCGTCGTGACGACCGCCAGGTCGACTAGGCGATCCGCTTGAAGGCCTTGTCGACGTAGCGGTCGACGGTCGCGCGCGCTTCGCGCGCGTACCGGTCGACGGTCGCCGTCCGCTCCGGGTCCGGCGCGTACTCGCGCCCGAGGCGCTTGGTCGCCGCAGCGAGCACCGCATCGGTCAGCTGCGGGTTGAGCGGCAGGATCGGCCCCTGGGTGTGCGTGCCGAAGGACGAACCCGTGATCGCCCCCTCGACGGCGGACCCGGCCTGGTTGCCGCCACCGGACACGACGTCGGCGAAGGGCTCGACGCCCGGAGCCAGTTCGATCCGGGTCGCGTGGTCCTCGAAGCCGGCGAGACGCTTCGGTGCGCCGGGCAGCAGGGGGTACCGCGTGTCGAGCACGAAGTAGTTCACCCGACGCTCGGCACCGCGGACGGCCCGCGCGTCGAACACGCCGAAGCCCGCGACGGGTGATCCCTCGGTGGGGACGACCTCGTTGGTCGCGAGGTCGAAGCCCCCGCCGACGGCCACGACGGGCACGCCGGCAGCGGCGAACTCGCGGAGGGACGCCCCGACACGCGTGACGTCGGCCCCGAGCGAGCGCATGGCGCTGAGCGGCCCGTTGCCCACGACGACGACGTCGGCCGCAGCAGGGAGCTGGTCGCCCGGCGCGTACGTGACGACCTCCGTGGCGATGCCGGCGGCCTCGGCACGGCGGGTGAGGGCCACGACGTTGCCGCGGTCGCCCGAGACCCCCATCTGACGCGGGTAGACGTGCAGGATGGTCAGCCGGTCGGCCGTCATGCGGTCTTCTCCATGTCGCCGTGGCCGAGGGCCTTGCGGGCGATCATCATGATCTCGTAGTTGACGATGAAGTTCTTCGTCCCCGACGTCGTCGAGCCGAGCTGCTCCATGTGCCGGATGGCAGCCTCGACGTCGGGCTCGACACGGCCGATGCGGACACCGGCGTGCTCGAGCGCGATGGCGATCTGCCACGCCTTGTCCCCGGACACGACGTCCACGTGGTCGAGCTTCGAGAAGTCGATGTCGTAGATCCAGGAGATGTCCGGGGTGCCCTCGTCGATCGCCATGAGGACCTGCTCCGGGCGGTCCGGCAGGGCGTCGAGGTTGAGCTGCAGGCTCGCCGCGTTCTTGAACATCGTGAACTCGGCGGACTCGCCAGCGATCGGCAGGCGCTCGCCTCGCCCGTACGCGGGCTTCATCGTGCCGAACGCCCTCGTGACGGCGTCGGCCCGGAACTGCGCACCCAGTGCGGCGCTCGCAGTCGCGGTCGCGGCCGCTGCGTCCACCGCGTAGTGCAGGCCCCGTGCCGGCAGCCGGACGGGGATGTCGGTGCCGTCGAACCGGATCGTCGCTCCGTCGCCGGTGTTGGCGACGACCTCGGACTCGGCGGGGTTCGGCTCGCCGGCGGTCCGGTCGAAGTCGTCGGCGTTCTGCAGCCCGTTCGGGGCCGCAGCGACGACCTCGGCGCTCGCGCCGAAGCGGAGCACGCGCTGGCCCGAGCGGCCCGCGTACGCGTCGAGGAACTGGTCGTCCCGGTTCGTGATGACGTTCGCCGTGGACAGCGCCGCCGTGTCGAGCATCATCGTCGCGACGCGCTCGGTCTCGAAGAACCGGTAGAGCTGGTCGACCTGCACGTTGAGCATCGTCACCGTCGACGGGGACAGGATGCCGGCGAGCTCGACCGCGAAGGCCTCGTCCACCTCGAGGATGCCGATGTCCGCCTTGAGCCTGCCGGTCAGCGACACCTCGGACAACAGCGCCGAGGCGATGCCCTGCGGCAGGTTCGCACCGGACGGGTTCGTGAAGACGCGGAGGCCGTGTGCCCGGACGATGTCCGAGATCATGTGCGTCGTCGTCGACTTGCCGTTGGAGCCGAGCACGAAGACGACGCCGTTCGGGAACTGCTTCGTCACGTGCTGGAGGAAGTCCGGCACCAGCTTGAGGACGATGTAGCCCGGGTAGGCGGACCCGCCGCCCCGCGCACGTGCGAGGGCGCGGAGGACCCGCCCGACCAGGATCGGGATGAGGAAGCGCATCGGCCTACTCGAGGTAGTCGCGGAGCGACTGCGACCGGGACGGGTGGCGGAGCTTCGCCATCGTCTTGGACTCGATCTGTCGGATCCGCTCGCGCGTCACGCCGAACGTGTCCCCGATCTGGTCGAGGGTCTTCGGCTGACCGTCACCGAGGCCGAAGCGCATGCGGATCACGCCCGCCTCGCGCTCGGACAGGGAGTCGAGCAGGCTCTCGAGCTGCTTCTGCAGCATCGTGAAGCCCACGGCGTCGGCCGGCACGACCGCCTCGGTGTCCTCGATCAGGTCGCCGAACTCCGAGTCGCCGTCCTCACCCAGCGGGGTGTGGAGCGAGATCGGCTCGCGACCGTACTTCTGCACCTCGACGACCTTCTCCGGGGTCATGTCGAGCTCGCGGGCGAGCTCTTCCGGAGTGGGCTCGCGACCGAGGTCCTGCAGCATCTGGCGCTGCACACGGGCCAGCTTGTTGATGACCTCGACCATGTGCACCGGGATGCGGATGGTGCGGGCCTGGTCGGCCATCGCGCGGGTGATCGCCTGACGGATCCACCAGGTGGCGTACGTCGAGAACTTGAAGCCCTTGGTGTAGTCGAACTTCTCGACCGCACGGATCAGACCGAGGTTGCCCTCCTGGATGAGGTCCAGGAACTGCATGCCGCGGCCCGTGTAGCGCTTGGCCAGCGAGACGACGAGGCGCAGGTTCGCGCCGAGCAGGTGGGACTTCGCCCGCTGCCCGTCACGGGCGACCCAGCGGAGCTCGCGCTCCTCCGGCTTGGAGAGACCGGTCGAGTGCTGCAGCTTGTCCTCGGCGAACAGGCCGGCCTCGATCCGCATCGCGAGCTCGACCTCCTGCTCGGCGTTGAGGAGCGCGACCTTGCCGATCTGCTTCAGGTAGTCCTTGACCGGGTCGGCGGTGGCGCCGGTGATCGTGGTCGAGTAGACCGGTGCCTCGTCGTCGTCGGACTGCGAGATGACGAGCGCGCCCGCGGCGACCGCTGCTGCGGCGTCCGGCTTGGCGTCCTTGTCCTCGGTCTCGGTGTCCTCGGCGTCGTCCGTCGAGTCGACGGCGTCGTCCGCGGGCTCGACGGCCTCGTCGTCCTCGTCCTCGTCGTCGGCCTTCTTCTTCGCGCGCGTGGCCGTCTTCTTCGGCGCTGCCTTCGCAGCGGGCTTCTTCGCGGCGGTGGTCTTGGTGGCGCGCTTCTTCGGCGCAGCCTTCCCCTCGGCCGCGTCGGCGTCGTCCGCCGCGACGGCCTCGGGCTCGGTGTCCTTCGTGGGATCGATCGTCGTGCTCCGGGCAGCCATGCGATCACCTCTCTCGTCGTGCCACGTTCGTGGGGTCGTGGCTTCCCTCGCCGCCCAGGGCCTGGGCCGCAGTCCCCCGCGTCGTCAGGTCCTACCGTTCCGGGCAGCATGAGGACCCATGTCAAGTCCCCCGACCCCCGCGGCGCAGCGAGGCGACGCGGTAGTGAGGGGCCCGAACGGGTCCGTCCTCCATTATTGCACGGCCTGCTTCCGCAGGCGCGCAACCAGTGCAACCCAGAGCGGCCCCACCCGTATTCCGTCCTGCGCGTGCATCTGCCGCCGGGTCCGTCGGCGCGCGAGCAGCAGCATCACGACGCCGAACCCGACCACCACGTACTGGACGGTGAGCGCGATGCGGAAGTTGTCCCAGGCGAACACCGTGCGCCCCGTCGCGCCCGACACGACGTCGAGCAGCGTCCCGATGAGGAACATCATGACGAAGGCCGCCAGGAACCCGCCGACGTTCACGACGCCGTTCGCCGAGCCGAGCGACCCGACCGGGTTGAAGCTGCGTGCGAAGTCGAAACCGATGAGGGATCCCGGGCCGCCGACCCCCATCGCGACCACGAGCAGGACGAGCAGCCACGTCGGCGGGTGCCCGGGCCAGAGCAGCACCGCCGTCCACACCACCCCGAGCGCCAGGACGATGCCGAGCACCAGGTTCGACCGCCGGAGCGGGAACCGGGCGCAGAGCACGCCGAGCACCGGTCCCACGACGAAGCCGGTGACGACGACGACGGTGAGGAAGCCGGCCGCCTCGGACGGGCTGTACCCGAGGCTGCGCAGCATCGGCACGCCCCACAGCAACGAGAAGACCGTGCCGGACGACTGCGTGACGTAGTGGGACCAGAAGCCGAGCTGCGTGCCCGGCCGCCGCAGCGCGTGCCCGAAGGTGTGGAAGGCGCCGCGCCACGAGTGCGGCAGGGGCAGTGGGATCGTGTCGGTCCGCACCGCGACGGGGCCGTTGCGGACGAAGACGACCGCCAGCACGAGACCGACCAGGCTCGCGGCCGCGGCGACCCCGAACGCCGGGGTCCACCCGGCGGTGTGCAGGAGCACGGCGAACGGGAAGGCCGACAGGACCTGTCCGACCTGACCGAGGTTGCCCGTCCACTGGGAGATCTGCGGCAGGATGCGGCCCGTGAACCACATCGGGACGAGACGGATCACCGAGATGAAGGTCATCGCGTCGCCGGCTCCGACGAGCACCCGGCCCGCGATGGCCGGGCCGATCGTCGGCGAGAACGCGACGACGACCTGGCCGACCACGAGCAGCGCGGCGCCCAGCAGCACGAGCCTGCGCGGCCCCACCCGGTCGAGCGCGATCCCCACCGGGATCTGCAGCCCGGCGTAGACGGCGATCTGCACGACGGCGAGCGTGGACAGGACCGCGGCCGAGACCGCGAAGCGGTCCTGCGCGTCGACGCCGGAGACCCCGAGCGACGACCGCTGCACCACGGCGAGGACGTAGGCGAGCACCGCGACGCCCCAGACGAGGAAGGCACGGCGGGAGTTCACCCGACAAGGCTACCGACGCGCGGCCCGCGCCCGACACGTGCTGTGGAGGACGGGAGGCGCGGTGCGGGCCGTGGAGGAGCCTCCAGGCCGCGAGCGGCGCAGCCCGCTCCCTGTCAGTCAGTCGGTCGACGCGTCGCCGTCGGACCGCCGGTCGGCCAGGAAGCGCTCGAGCTCGGCCGCGATCGCGTCGGCGGTCGGGACCTCGCCGTCCTCGTTCGTCAGGGGCGACGCGACCGGGTTGCCCTCCATGTAGGTGTCGTGCCGTTCCTCGAGCACACCGACCAGGCGCTGGAGCTCGGGGTTGCCCGCGACCTGCTCCTCGACGCGTGTGCGGAACTCGCGGTCGGACGCACGCAGCGCGTCGGTCGGGAAGATCAGACCGGTGGCCGCCGCGATGCTCGACAGTGCGGTGACCGCCGCGTCGGGGAACTCGGTGTCGCCGAGGTAGTGCGGGACCAGCAGGACGAGCCCGGTGACCGATGCACCCAGCTGCGTCAGCCGGTGCTCGACCAGGTGCAGGACGTTCGCGGGCGCCTGCGTCTCCGGCTTCCACACGCTCAGCTGCTCGACCAGGTCCGCGCGGGTCCCCGACACCGTCAGGCTGATCGGACGGGTGTGGGGGACGGGCATGGGGATGGACTGGACCCACGTCGTGTCCGCGACCTGCAGGCGGTCGGCGAGGCCGGTGACGGCGTCGACGAACCGGTTCCACTGGAAGTCCGGCTCGTACCCGGTGAGGAACAGGAACGGCTGCCCGAGCTCGTCGCGCACCAGGTGCAGCGCCAGGCGCGGCGGTTCGACGGCCGTGATGTGGTCGTGCTCGAAGGTGATGACCGGCCGGCGGGCGCGCCAGTCGAGCAGGACGTCCGGGTCGAACTCCGCGACGAGCTCGTGGTCGAGGCCGTCGAGGATCGACGTGGCCACCTGCGCGACGGCGGACCCCGCGTCGACGAAGCCGGTCAGGCCCGCGACCAGGTGCAGCCCGGCCGGGACGGTCGGCGCGCCGTCGGGAGCGGAGTACAGGTCCTCGGGGTGGTTCACCGTCCCCATGCTAGGCGGCACCCCCGACCCGACCCCTGCGTCGGCCCGACGCTCTCGGCGAACACGTGCTGGCTAGGCTGGGCGCATGGTCCGACCGACGCTCTCCACCACCACCTCGACCCCCTCCGACGTCGACGCCGACGTCCTCGTGCTCGGCGTCCGCTCGGGCACCGACGGCGGTGCCCCCACGATCGCTCCGAGCGCTGCCGGCGCCCTGGACGCGCTCGCCGACCTCGACCTCGGCTCCGTCGGTGTGACGGGTGCGAAGGACCAGCTGGTCCGCCTCCCCGGTACCGGCGTCGCCGCGGCCGGGATCGCACTCGTCGGCCTCGGTGCCACGGTCGACGCGGCGTCCGTCCGCGCGGCCGCCGGCAGCGCGGTCCGCCAGCTCCCCCAGGCTGCGTCGATCGCCCTGGCGCTGCCGACCGACTCGGCCGAGCTCGTCGACGCCGCGCTCGAGGGTGCGGCGCTCGGCTCCTACGCCTTCACCCGGCACAAGGGCACCGGCACGACCGCTCCGGCCCGGGGCGACCAGCGCATCGCGGTCGTCGCGCCGGCCGACACCGCCGCCGACGCCACCGTCCGGCCCGCGATCATCGCCGACGCGGCAGCGCTCGTCCGTGACCTCGTGAACACCGCCGCCGGCGACCTCGGCCCGGCGGACGTCGCCGACGTCGCCGTCGCGCAGGCCGAGGGCCTCCCCCTCACCGTCGAGGTCCTCGACGAGCAGCAGCTCGAGGAGCAGGGCTTCGGGGGCATCCTCGGGGTCGGCCGCGGCTCCGAGCGTCCCCCGCGCCTGGTCGTCGTCCGCTACGAGCCGTCGTCGGCGTCCAGGCACCTCGCGCTGGTCGGCAAGGGCATCACCTTCGACTCCGGCGGCCTCTCGCTGAAGCCCGCCGCGTCGATGCTCGGCATGAAGACCGACATGACCGGCGCCGCCACCGTGCTCGCCGCGACGATCGCCGCCGCGCGCCTCGGCCTCGACACGAAGGTCACCGCCTGGCTGTGCCTCGCCGAGAACATGCCGTCCGGCTCCGCGACGCGCCCCGGCGACGTGCTCACCCTGAAGAACGGGAAGACCGTCGAGGTCACGAACACCGACGCCGAGGGCCGACTCGTCCTCGGCGACGGCATGGTCGCCGCCTCGCTCGAGCAGCCCGACGCCCTCGTCGACGTCGCGACGCTCACCGGCGCACAGGTCGTCGCCCTCGGCGACCGGACCACCGGCCTGATGGGCAGCGACGACCTGGTCGCACGGGTCCGCGCGGTCGCCGACGCCGTCGCCGAGCCGATCTGGCCGATGCCCCTGCCCGAGGAGCTCGACGCGCGACTCGCCAGCGACGTCGCCGACATGGTCAACGCGACCGTGGGCAACCCGGCCGGTGGGATGCTCCTCGCCGGCAAGTTCCTCGAGCGGTTCGTGGGCGAGGGCGTGCCGTGGGCGCACCTCGACATCGCGGGCCCCTCGGAGCACAAGGGCGGCGGGTACGGCTGGCTCGGCAAGGGCGCGACCGGCGTCATGGTCCGGACGCTCGTCGGGCTCGCAGAAGAGCTCCAGTCCAGGTAGTAGGTTGGTGTCCGGCGGGCTGCGCACCGACGCGCGTCCGCCGGAACCAGCGGGACGGGACCGGAACCATGCGGTCCGACCGTCGGACGCCGCCGCCGCGGTGTCCAGTGGGGTCCGACCGGGATCCCGACACGCACGAGGGAGTTGCACCAGGTGACGGAACAGACTTACGACGTCGTGGTCCTCGGTGGCGGCAGTGGTGGCTACGCCGCTGCGCTCCGGGCCGCCGAGCTCGGCATGAGCGTCGCGCTCATCGAGGGAGACAAGCTCGGGGGGACCTGCCTGCACCGCGGCTGCATCCCGACCAAGGCGCTGCTGCACGCCGCCGAGGTCGCCGACGCCACCCGCGACGCGGAGAAGTACGGCGTCATCGCCGAGTTCGCCGGTGTCGAGGTGCCGAAGGTCATCGACTACCAGCAGGGCGTCATCAACTCGAAGTACAAGGGCCTGCAGGGCCTGGTCAAGGCGCGCGGCATCACCGTCGTCGAGGGCTGGGGCCGTCTGACCTCGCAGAACACCGTGCAGGTCGGCGACCAGACCGTCACCGGCAAGAACGTCGTGCTCGCCACGGGTTCGTACTCGAAGTCCCTGCCGGGCCTCGAGATCGGCGGTCGCGTGATCACGTCCGAGACCGCGCTGAAGATGGACTACGTCCCGAACAAGGTCGTCATCCTCGGTGGTGGCGTCATCGGCGTCGAGTTCGCCAGCGTGTGGAAGTCGTTCGGCGCCGACGTCACGATCGTCGAGGGCCTGCCCCACCTCATCCCCGCCGAGGACGAGTCGATGTCCAAGCAGCTCGAGCGCGCCTTCCGCAAGCGCGGCATCGAGTTCTCGCTCGGCGTGCGCTTCGACCACGTCGACCAGCACGAGAACGGCGTCGTCGTGACGCTCGAGGACGGCAAGACCTACGAGGGCGACGTGCTCCTCGTCGCGGTCGGCCGTGGCCCGCTCACGCAGAACATGGGCTTCGACGAGGTCGGTGTCGCGATGGACCGCGGGTTCGTCACGACCGACGAGCGCCTCGCCACCAACCTGCCGAACGTCTACGCCGTCGGCGACATCGTCCCCGGCCTGCAGCTCGCGCACCGCGGCTTCCAGCAGGGGATCTTCGTGGCCGAGGAGATCGCGGGCCTGAAGCCCGTCGTCATCTCCGACACGAACATCCCGAAGGTGACCTACTCCGACCCCGAGGTCGCCTCGGTCGGACTCTCCCAGGCCAAGGCCGAGGAGGAGTACGGCAAGGACAAGGTCGACTTCTACGAGTACAACCTCGCGGGCAACGGCCGCAGCCACATCATCGGGACCTCCGGCGCCGTCAAGGTCGTCCGGGTCGTCGACGGACCGGTCGTCGGTGTCTCGATGATCGGCGCGCGCGTCGGCGAGCTCATCGGTGAGGCCCAGCTCGCGGTGAACTGGGAGGCGCACCCGGAGGACGTCGCACCGCTCGTCCACGCCCACCCGACGCAGAACGAGGCCCTGGGCGAGGCCTTCCTCCACCTCGCGGGCAAGCCGCTGCACGCGCTGTGACGACCACGTCCACCGTGCACACCGAGACAATGACAACCACCACCACAGCAACCCGCGAACAGGAGCCCACCCGATGAGCGAATCCGTCAACCTCCCGGCGCTCGGCGAGAGCGTCACCGAGGGCACGGTCACCCGATGGCTGAAGAACGTCGGTGACCGCGTCGAGGTCGACGAGCCGCTGCTCGAGGTCTCGACCGACAAGGTCGACACCGAGATCCCGTCGCCGATCGCCGGCGTCGTCGAGGAGATCCTCGTCCAGGAGGACGAGACCGTCGAGGTCGGCACCGCGCTGGTGAAGATCGGCGACGGGTCCGGATCGGACTCCGGTTCGTCGGACGACCAGGGTGCGGACCAGGACGCCGCAGCCGCCGAGGAGAGCGAGCCCGAGACGGCTCCGAGCACCGAGCAGGGCGAGGAGCAGAAGGCTCCGGAGCCGCAGCAGGCCGAGCCGGCGCCCGGTGGCCAGACGCAGCCCGCCGCCCCGCAGGCACCGTCGGCTCCGCCCGTCCCGCAGGCCGCTCCGGTCCCGCCGCCCGCCGCCGTGCCGGCAGCGGTCCCCGCGCCCGCCGCGGCTCCGGCTCCGGCCGCTGCTCCGGCGCCGGCCGCAGCCGGTTCCACCGCGTCGGCGTCGGTGCCGAACCCGAACCAGGACGCGTCGGCCTCCGGCTACGTCACCCCGCTGGTGCGCAAGCTCGCCAACGAGCAGGGCGTCGACCTGTCGACGGTCTCCGGCTCCGGGGTCGGTGGCCGCATCCGCAAGGAGGACGTGCTCGCCGCCGCCGCGAAGGCGTCGTCCGCCGGTTCGTCGGCTCCGACCGCCGCGGCGTCCGGCCCGTTCGTGGCCGAGACCTCGCCGCTCCGCGGCACGCGCGAGAAGATGACGCGCCTCCGCAAGGTGGTCGCCGAGCGCGCCGTGCAGTCGATGACCTCGACCGCACAGCTCACCAGCGTCGTCGAGGTCGACGTCACGAAGGTCGCGCAGTTCCGCGACGCGAACAAGGCCGAGTTCCTCGAGAAGACCGGTTCGAAGCTCAGCTTCATGCCGTTCTTCGCCCTCGCGGCGTCCGAGGCGCTCAAGGCCCACCCGAAGATCAACTCCACGGTCGAGGGCGACGAGATCGTCTACCCGGACCACGAGAACGTGTCGATCGCGGTGGACACCGAGCGCGGCCTGCTCACCCCGGTGATCAAGGACGCGTCGGGGCTCTCGCTCGCCGACTTCTCGAAGGCGATCGCGGACCTGGCCGAGCGCACGCGCAACAACCAGCTCAAGCCGGACGAGCTCGCGGGTGGCACCTTCACACTGACCAACACCGGTTCGCGCGGCGCGCTGTTCGACACCCCCGTGGTGTTCCTGCCGCAGTCCGCGATCCTCGGCACGGGCATCGTCACCAAGCGTCCGGCGGTCGTGAAGGTCGACGGGCAGGAGGCGATCGCCGTCCGTTCGTTCGTCTACCTCGCGCTGTCGTACGACCACCGGATCATCGACGGCGCCGACGCGTCGCGGTACCTCGTCGCGGTGAAGAACCGCCTCGAGGAGGGCAACTTCGGCCCGAACCTCGGCTACTGAGTCGTCGCTCCGATCCGCACCGGACGGCCCCGGTCCCCTCGTGGGACCGGGGCCGTCCGGCGTTCCACCGGGAGCGGCGGAGCCGGTCCGGTGCGTCGCGGGCCGGGGCCGTCGGCGATCCTGCGGCCGCGGACGCGGGGCACGGTCAGCGCAGACCGGTCGCTGCGGTCACGAGACCACCCGCGACCACCGTGCCGACGAGGACGTGCCGGACCGGCACTCGGCGCTTCCGTCCCAGGGGGATCCCCCGCTCGACCAGGTCACGCACCACCCGGGCGACCGAGTCGATCGCGTCCGTGGTGTCGTCCGGCAGACGCCCGACGCCGACGTGCTCCTCGTCGGGGAAGGCCAGGCCCGGTCTGCTCCAGCGCACTGGTCGGGGTGGCGCGGCTCCGACGACGAGGTCGAGCGCGTCCGAGATCGTCCGAGCGTCTCCGTCCCGCGCGGCGTCGAGGACCGGGTCGAGCGTGCTGCGGACGGCTGACCGCGCGTCGACACGGTCCCACACGGAACGGGCGGCGGTCACGAGCTGGCGGGCGCCGTCGAGGTCACGGGGAGACGGGAGCGGGTGCGCCGGCGGTGGCGTGCACGCGACCCGCGAGGAGGCTGCCGCTGCCTCGGCCCGAGCGGCCGCCGTCGCCCGGGACAGGGCTCTGGTGGCACGGGCCGTCGCCCGGGGGTCCGCAGCGGGATCGGCCGACGTGCGTGTCGTGCAGGCGACCGACGCCCCGGGAGGACGGTCGGCGACGACGATCGCTCCCGCTTCGTCGACGCGCACGGCGTCGAAGGGGACGGCTCCGAGCACGACCGCACCCGATCGTGCCCGCGCAGCGAGTTCGAGCAGGGGCACCGTCAGGGTGACCGCCACGCCCTCGGTCGGCGTGCCGAGTGCCTCCAGTGCGTCCTCGAGCGCGCGGGTCGACGGGTCGAGGACCTCGGCGGCGAGGTGGCCCTGCGGGCACCTGCCGACCCGGGTCACCGGAACGAGGTGCGGGCCGGCGCCGGCGGCGCGGTCGGCGACCCACCCCGAGAAGTCGGCGGGGTCCTGTGCACCGCACCACCGTCTGCTGCCCGCTGTCGTCGTCATGGTGACGAGCTTCGCGGACGCCGGACGGGCCCCCCGGCCGGCGTGCGGTACCTGTGGACGGCGACGTTCGCCCACAGCCTGGGCACCAGCGGTCTGCGAGCGATGGTCGAGGCCGTATCCTGGTCGCATGGCACGCAGCACTCCCCAAGCAACGACGGCGAAGGAGCCGGGTCGTCTCAAGCAGATGTACCAGGTCTTCACCATGACCCGTCGGGCCGACCCGAAGTCCGTCTGGTGGTTCCTGCTGGCGTTCGTCGGCCCCGTCGTCGCGGGTGTCCTGCTCGCGCTGCTCCTGCCGGGCCAGAACTGGCTCGCGATCACGCTGTGGATCGTGGCCGGCGTGCTGCTCGGTGTGCTGCTCTTCCTCATCGTCCTCGGTCGGCTGGCGGAGCGTGCCGCCTACTCGCAGATCGCCGGGCAGCCGGGCGCCGTCGGCGCCGTGCTCTCGAACTCGCTCCGCCGCCAGTGGCGATCGAGCGAGATGCCCGTCGCCGTGCACGGCCGGTCCCAGGCCGCCGTCTACCGCGCGGTCGGCACCCCGGGTGTGGTCCTCATCACCGAGGGGCAGCGGGGCAACCTCAAGCGCCAGGTCGACGAGGAGCGCCGCAAGGTCCAGCGCATCGTCCCGAACGTCCCCGTGCACGTGGTCCACGTCGACGACGACGAGGACGGCGTGACGCTGCACAAGCTCCCGCGGGCGATGAACAAGTACAAGAAGGCGCTCAACCGCAACGAGGTCCTGGCGGTCGCGAACCGTCTGGACTCCCTCACGCACAGCCCGGCGGCCTCGATCCCCAAGGGCATGGACCCGATGCGTGCGCGCGCCGGACGTCCGCGCTGATCGTCTCCCCCGCGCTCCGAGCGACGACGCCCCCGACCGTGCCAGGTCGGGGGCGTCGCTGCGTGCGAGGCGCGTGCTCCTCGTGACTGTGGTCTCGTCGGAGCGCCGAGCTTGCCGGTGGTGCTGCCAGGCAGAACGACACCGCCGCTGTCGTCCGACAGCGATCTCGTCGTTCTCCCCCCGCCGCCGGGCGACCGCGGGCTGAACGACACCGCCGCTGTCGTGCGACAGCGATCTCGTCGCTCCGCCCGTACCCGCCGGACGACCCGCGGGCAGAACGACACCGCCGCTGTCGTACGACGTCGACGATGTCGTTGCGCGTCGTTCGCACGCCTCCGGCTCCGCGCGCGTCCGGCCGCGCCGGTCAGCGCCGGACGAGCACCGTCCCCGCGATGCGGTCGTGCGCACCACGGCTGTCACGGTCGATGATGAGCGCCGGGACGACCAGGCAGAGCAGCACGGTGCGGACGATCGGTCGCCACACCCCGACGTAGCCGCCGCGGATCGGGACGACCCGCAGGCCGACGCACACGTGACCGAAGGAGCCCGACAGCGTGCAGATGAACAGGACCTGCAGCACCGCGAAGATCGCGAGCTGGATCCACGTGTGCGCGATGTCGCCGGATCCCTCGAGCGGCGACCACACGCCGGTGACGTACGCCACGAGGTCGGCCAGGATGCCGTCGATGAGCAGCCCGACGACCCGGCGACCGATGCGGCCGACGCTGCGCGGCCCGTCCTCGGGGAGCCCGAGGTCCTTGCCCGGCCACCCGTCCGGGTGCTCCCCACCGGGGTGTGCGGACGACGCCGAGGGCGGGGTGGTGCTGCGGGCCATGCTCCAAGGGTAGGCGACTCCGTGCCCGTAACACGCACGAAACAATGCAGTCATGTCCGGGAAACCCGGTGTCAATAGCCTCGTCGGAGGGTGCACCCGCGGCACCTCCGACATCACCTACCCCCCAGGAGATCGACACACATGTTCAGCGATTCCTCCGAGGTGCTCGCCTTCATCAAGGACACGGACGTCAAGTTCCTCGACATCCGCTTCACGGACCTGCCCGGTGTCCAGCAGCACTTCAACATCCCGGCGTCGACGGTCGACGAGGACTTCTTCTCGGTCGGACAGCTCTTCGACGGCTCCTCGATCCGCGGCTTCGCGTCGATCCACGAGTCGGACATGCAGCTCATCCCGGACGTGACGACGGCGTACATCGACCAGTTCCGCGCCGAGCGCACGCTGATCATGATCTTCGACATCTACAACCCGCGGAACGGCGAGATCTACGGCCGCGACCCGCGCCAGGTGGCGAAGAAGGCCGAGAAGTACCTCGCGTCGACGGGCATCGCGGACACCGCGTTCTTCGCGCCCGAGGCCGAGTTCTACATCTTCGACGACGTCCGCTACTCGGTGACCCAGAACAAGTCGTTCTACTCGGTCGACTCGGAAGAGGGCGCCTGGAACACCGGCCGCGAGGAAGAGGGCGGCAACCTCGCCAACAAGACCCCCTACAAGGGCGGGTACTTCCCGGTCTCCCCCGTCGACAAGACGGCCGACCTGCGCGACGACATCACGCTCAAGCTGATCGAGGCGGGCTTCGAGCTCGAGCGCTCGCACCACGAGGTGGGTACCGGCGGCCAGCAGGAGATCAACTACAAGTTCGACACGATGGTCCACGCCGCGGACGACATCCTGAAGTTCAAGTACATCGTCAAGAACACGGCCGACCAGTGGGGCAAGGTCGCCACGTTCATGCCGAAGCCGCTGTTCGGCGACAACGGCTCGGGCATGCACACCCACCAGTCGCTCTGGAGCGACGGCAAGCCGCTGTTCTACGACGAGAACGGCTACGGCGGCCTCTCGGACGTCGCGCGCTGGTACATCGGTGGCATCCTGAAGCACGCCCCGGCGCTGCTCGCCTTCACGAACCCGTCGATCAACTCCTACCACCGTCTGGTCAAGGGGTTCGAGGCTCCGGTCAACCTGGTCTACTCGGCCGGCAACCGCTCCGCCGCGATCCGCATCCCGATCACGGGCACGAACCCGAAGGCGAAGCGCATCGAGTTCCGCGCGCCGGACGCCTCGGGCAACCCGTACCTCGCCTTCGCGGCGCAGCTGATGGCCGGCCTCGACGGCATCCAGAACCGCATCGAGCCGCACGAGCCGGTCGACAAGGACCTCTACGAGCTCCCCCCGGAGGAGGCCAAGGGCATCCCGCAGGTGCCGGGCTCCCTCGACGAGGCGCTCGAGGCCCTCGAGGCGGACCACGAGTTCCTCACGAAGGGCAACGTCTTCACCGAGGACCTCATCCAGACGTGGATCGACTACAAGCGTGAGAACGAGATCCTCCCGCTCGCGCAGCGTCCGCACCCGTTCGAGTACGAGCTGTACTTCGGCGTCTGATCCTCGCTGACACCACGAAGGCCCCGCTCCGGTTCCGGTGCGGGGCCTTCTGCGTGCGGGGCGCGTCGTGCCGTCGTGGTGACCGCCTGGAGGCCCGGTGCCGGTCCGGCGGACCGACACCGGGCCTCCAGACAGTCGCCTGCTGTGCGCCCGTTCCTTCCCGTGACGCGCGCGATGGCGGGCGGGAACGGGCGTACCTGGTCGGAACGAACCACCTGGTACGCCCGGAAGGACCAGCCACGCCCGGAAGGACCAGGTACGCCCGGAAGGACGAGGTACGCCCGGACACACAGGAGCGGGGTCCCTGCCGCCCCCGGCACGGACCCCGCTCCTGCGCGGTGACGACTAGCGCGCTGCGGCCAGCACGTCGTTCGACCCCGCCGCCACGCTCACGGCCGAGCTCGCGACCGGTGTGGGCCGCCCCAGGGAGCGGACGGACCACCCGGCCTCGACCCAGTCGGCGACCGGGAGGCAGTTGCGGGCGTCGATGACGGTGCGACGGCCGACGATGCCGCCGAGCGACACCGGCGACGCCTGCACGATCTCGTCCCACTCCGTCAGGACGAGCACCACGTCCGCACCCTCGACCGCGTCCTCCTTCGTCGCCGCGTAGGACAGCGTCGGGAAGGAGCGACGAGCGGTCTCGTTCGCCTCCGGGTCCCACAGCGTGACCTGCGCGCCGCGGAGGTGCAGCGCCGCAGCGACGTTGAGCGCCGGCGAGTCCCGGACGTCGTCGGTGAGGGGCTTGAACGCGGCTCCGACCACGGCCACGCGGCGGTTCAGCACGGAACCCCCGAGCGCCTCGATCGTCATGTCGATGACCCGTTCGCGCTGCCCCATGTTGATCTCGTCGACCTGCTGCATCAGTCCGACGACCCGACCGGCGCCGATCTCGTTCGCACGGTGCATGAGCGCACGGATGTCCTTCGGCAGGCAGCCGCCGCCGAAGCCGAGCCCGGCGTTCAGGAACTTGCGCCCGATGCGGACGTCGTGCCCGAGAGCGTCGGCGAGCGTGGTGACGTCGGCACCGGTGATGGCGCACATCTCGGAGATCGCGTTGATGAAGGAGATCTTCGTCGCGAGGAACGCGTTCGCGCTGACCTTCACGAGCTCGGCGGTCGCGAGGTCCGTCGTGATGACCGGCGTGCCCTCGGCGATCGGTGCCGCGTAGACCTCGCGGATCACCGCGTCCGCCGCCGCCGACGCGCCGCCCCAGACCAGACGGTCGGGGTGCAAGGTGTCGTCGACGGCCTTGCCCTCGCGGAGGAACTCCGGGTTCCAGACGAGCTCCGCCTGGATGCCGGACGGGCTGAACTCGCGGACGATCCCGCGCAGTCGCTCCGCCGTCCCGACGGGCACCGTGGACTTGCCGACGATGAGCCCCGGGTGGGTGAGGTGCTCCGCGACACCGCGGGTGGCGGCCTCGACGTAGGTCAGGTTCGCAGCGTGCGACCCGGCCTTCTGCGGCGTCCCGACGCAGACGAAGTGGACGTCCGCGGCGGCGACGGCCTCGGCCAGGTCGGCGGTGAACCGGAGCTTCCCGGTGGCGACGTGCTTCGTGATGAGCTCGGGCAGGCCGGGCTCGTAGAACGGCACCTCGCCGGCGGACAGGGCGGCGAGCTTCGCGGGGTCGACGTCCACGCCGATGGTCTCGAAGCCCATCTCGGCCATGGCGGCCGCGTGGGTGGCGCCGAGGTATCCGGTGCCGATGACACTGATGACGGGAGCCGGCCGCACGTCGGCGGCGTCGGTCTTCTTCTGAGCGGTCACTGCTTGACCTCCTGCAGGTCGTAGTCGGTGTCGGTGCGGGCGATGCCCTCGGCGAAGGTCGCCAGGCTGTCGGCGCGGGAGTCGAGGCGCCAGTCGTTCGTGGTGCGGGCGCCGTCGACGATGGTGGTGGCCACCTGGCTGAAGTACGCGAAGCCGATGACGTCGCGGTTGGCGGGGTCGGCGAGGGCGTCGAAGAGCGAGTCGATCCACTGCGACTTCTGGCTGTCCGAGACGCTGCCGCCGGTCTCGGTGGCGCCGATCTCGTTGAGCAGGACGTGCTTGCCCGGCGCGACCTGCCGGAGCTGCGCGAGGGTCGCTCCGAAGGTGTTCTGGAACGTGGGCTGCTCGGTGGCCGTGCGGTAGTAGCCGCTCATGCCGACCCAGTCGACGTAGTCGGCGCCCGGGTAGTACTGCCGCATGTAGTCGAGCGTCTGGTACTTCGGGTTGCCGAGCTTGTCGATGCGCGACGGCGACCAGTTCCAGATGACGTAGTCGTTCGCTCCGTTGGCCTGGAAGACGTCGTGCACGTGCTGCCACATGGCGACGTAGGACCCCGGCGCGTTCTGCTGCTTCGACCCCTCGGACCAGTTGTACCACTGGCCGTTCATCTCGTGGTCGAGGCGGATGACGACGGGCATCCCGTTCGCCTTCAGCGCCGTCGCGTAGGACGCGAGGTAGTCGTCGAACTTCCCAGAGACGATGTCCTGGTTCGTGTAGCCCGCGACGTACGGCTGGTCGTTCCCGGTCTTCGCGGGCACGGTCTCCCACGTCATCATCGGCAGGCGGCCGTTCGCCCACGACCGTTGGACGGCGCTGGCATTGAAGTCCTGGTCGAACCCCTGGAAGTAGCCCACCATGTTCGTGGCCCGGCCGACCTCCTGCGAGACGCGGTCGTACTCGGCCCAGTTGAAGGGCGACTGCGTCGTGTAGAGCCCGTACCAGCGGGACTGCTGACCGAGGATCTGCGCCTTGGTCGGGGTCGTGATCGGTTCGGACGCGACCGGGTCCTTCGACGGTCCCGCGGTCCCGCCGGTCCCGCCGCTCCCGCCCGTCCCGTCGGAGGCGCCCGAGCCCGAGCCCGCGCCCGAACCGGAGCCGGAGCCCCCGCCCGAGCCGGCGCCGGAGTCGGAGGCGCCGGCGGCGGTCCCCGCAGCGCTCCCGCTCGGACCGGACCCGCCGGAGGAACCCGCCGGGCCCGACCCCCCGGCGGACGCCTTGCCGCCGCTCGTCGCAGCGCCGAGGTCGGACTGCAGCGAGGCGATCTGCGCCTTCAGGCGGGTGATCTCCTCGGCCCGCGACCCGGCCTGCGCTCCCGAGGAGTCGAGCTTGCCCTCGAGCTTCCAGATGGTCTGCTGCGCCGCGTCGAGCTTCGCGCTGAGTTCGGCGGCGGTGGGCTGCTTCGCCTTCGGCGGGGTGACGCCGAGGGCGGTCTGCACCGCGCTCGACACCGGGCCGGCCGGCGACACCCACACGGTCCAGGTGATCAGGCCGAGCACCAGGACGATCGCGACCGTACCGATCGCGGTGCGACGGGCGTGCTTGCTCGACTGGGCCCACCACGTGCTGGTGGAACGGATGAGGTCAGACAATGAGGAACGCCTCCAGTGCGAGGATCGCGAACCCGATGAGGTACGGGATCGCGGCGTACGGGTTGCGACGGCGGGCCTTCGCCGACGCCGGACGGACAGGCGCGGCGGGGGCCGCAGCCGCCGCCGCCGATCGCCGGGTGGCGAGGACCGTCGCGGTCGAGTTGGTCGTGGCGTCGGCACCGAAGAGCTCGTCGAACGCGCGGTCGGCCGCGGTCTGGTCGCCGACGTCGACCCGGGACCGGGCGACGTCGGTGCGGTCCGCCGGTGGCAGCCCGGCGTCGACCGGGCTGACCGGCGTGCCGGTGGCGGTCGGCTGGACGGCGGCCGCAGGGTCCTCCTCCATCGGTCCCCCGGCGTACGCCCCGGCGCGGGTCCCCCACCCGGACGCGTGCGCCAGGCGGAAGAAGCCGATGAGCCGGATCGGCATGAGGAAGAACGTGGAAACGATGATGAACATCGGCAGCCGGAAGAAGTCGCTCGGCTTCTCGGCGAGGTGGCGCATCTGGCGGACCGCCATGCTCAGCACGCTGGAGACGACCATGAGCCCGGCGACGTAGACGAAGCCCGTCGAGAAGCCGTACTGCTGCAGGATGCCCTGGTACAGGTTCTCGCCCTGCCCGGTCACCGCGCGGTAGATCCAGCCGGCGATCACACCGAAGAGCATGAACGGCAGGATGATGTCGGTGAGGAAGAACACCGCCAGGATCGGCGCGTGACCGAGCATCCACGGGAGCATGCGCAGCGTGTTGTACTGCGAGCCGCGGGCCCAGCGCAGTTGCTGCTTGAACAGCTTCTTCACCTGCAGCGGAGCGTCCGTGTAGACCAGCGACGTGTACTGGTAGACGGTCCGGTAGCCCTCCTTGAGGGTCAGGTTCGTCAGGGTGCGGTCGTCGGACACCTCGAGGAAGACACCCATGAACTCCTCGTGCATGAACCGGTCCATGACACGGGCGAGGATGTTCCGGCGGAAGGCGATGGTGCGCCCGGGCAGGCACCCGATCTGGCCGAGCACGCTCTGCGCCGGCATCGAGTAGAGCGCCCGCGAGTTCTCGAGCCAGTCGGCCCACCGGGTGATCCACGAGCGCGTCGGCTCGAGGATGCGCTGGCGGGTGGTGACCCCGCCGACGGACTCGTCGGCGAAGGGCTTGAGCAGCTCGGAGAGCGTCCCCGGGGTCCACACCGTGTCCGAGTCGACGAGCACGGTGATGTCGCCCGTCGACATCTCGGTGCCGACCTTGACGGCGTTGCGCTTGCCCGGGATCGGCGTGTGGGTCCAGCGGACGAGCGGGGCGAACTCGTCGCAGACCTGCTCCAGCGCCTCGTTCCTCGCGCCGTTGATGACGACGATGATCTCACCCGGCCCCTGCTCGACCATGCGGCCGATCACGTCACGGAAGAGGTCGATCGGCTCGTCGACGACGGGGACGACCACGCTGGTCGTCCCGACGAAGGTGCCGGTGTAGGGGCGGTAGCGGGCGGACAGGACGACCTTGAGCAGCCAGAGCAACCAGATCACCGCGGAGTACACGGCGAACAGGTAGAACTCGGGGTGCCCTTCGACCATCTGCCGGATCTGCAGAATGAAGGTGAACATCGATCCCTGCTTCAACGTTCGAGGTGGGGATTCCGCTTCATCGAGGAACCGTGGGCGGTTCGGGTGAGCCCATTGAGGCAGAAGCTGGGTGCCACCGCAACGCGACCCCTGTCCGGGGGTGTTTCCAGGAGGTCACGGGGTACAACGCAGTCCCCCTCGCGGCAGACCACGGCTGTCCGCACTGCTGCTGACAGCAGGAATGTGGACCGGTCCACCGCCGTCCGGAGCGCAACAGCAGCCGATGACGGCCCGGGAGGCGGGGCTCATCAGTGCAGGAAACCCCAGGTCGAAGGGCACGTACCCCCGTCCGGGGGGTGCCTGGTCGGGGCCGCTGCCGCCCCGGTCCGCAGCCCCCGATCACGGTCCGGTCACGACGGGTGGGCCCGTGCCGGTCGGGGTACAGCGCGGCAGCCGTCGGGGGACGGCGGACGACATCAGGAATTCATCGACGACGACGTGTCACGTTCCCCCGCGGACGTCGGTCCGGGCGTGTCGCCCCACCCTCAGGCGCCGTAGAACTCCCGCTCGAAGACCTGGCGAGCGCGCCGTGTGACGCCGAGGTAGTCGTCCTCGAGCCGGGACGCCGATCCGGGCGGGTACTCCATCAGGCGCGCGATGCCCTCGAGCTGCACCCGGTCGACGGGCAGCACGTCGGTCGTCTTCCCGGACCAGAGCACGAGGGCGCTCCGGGTGCGGGACGCGAAGCGCCAGGCGGCGCCGAGGCGGTCGGCGTCCTCCGCCGCGACGAGCCCGGCGGCGGTGGCGGCGTCGAGCGCCTCGAGCGTCGAGGTGGTCCGGAGCCCGGGCACCGTCGTCGCGTGCTGCAGCTGCAGCAGCTGCACGAACCACTCCACGTCGCTGAGGGACCCGCGGCCGAGCTTCAGGTGCCGCGCTGGGTCGGCTCCGCGTGGCAGCCGCTCGGACTCGACGCGGGCCTTGATGCGCCGGACCTCGCGGACCGCCTGCTCGTCGATGTGCTCCGGGTACCGGGTCCGGTCCGCCAGGTGCTCGAAGTCCCGCAGGAGTCCGTCGTCGCCGACGGCACCACGGGCCCGGAGGAGCGCCTGCGCCTCCCACGTCAACGACCACCGGGCGTAGTACGCGCCGTACGACTCGAGCGTCCGCACCACCGGTCCGTTCTTCCCCTCCGGACGCAGGTCGATGTCGAGCTCGAACGGGTGGATGGCGTCGTCGGTCAGCCGCGACAGCTCACGGACGATGCGCTGCGCCGCCCGCGAGGCCTGCTCCGACTCGAGGCCCTCCGGCGCCCGGTACACGTAGAGCACGTCGGCGTCGGACCCGAAGCCGAGCTCCCGGCCACCGAAGCGTCCCATCGCGACGATGCCGAACGCCAGGCCCTCGGGAGCGTCCCGCCGCGCGAGGGTGAGCGCTCCGGTCAGGGTCGCCTCGGAGACGTCGGACAGCGCCGGACCGAGTGCGTCCACGTCGAGGTGGCCCAGCACTGCGGCCATGCCGAGCCGGAGCGTCTCGCGACGTCGGGCGGACCGGACGAGGGCGGCGGCACCGTCGACGTCGTCACCGTGTCGGGCGGTCGTCGCGGCGTGTTCGGCGAGCAGGGACGCCAGCGGTCGGGGCCGGAGGAGCGTCTCCGGTTCGTCGAGCCACGCGACCGCTTCGGGGAAGCGCTCGAGCAACCCGGCGAGGAACGCCGACTCGGACAGCACGGTCGTCAGGGAGTGCGCGGCGCCCGACGAGTCGCGGAGCATGCGGAGGAACCAGCTCGACTCCCCCAGGGTGTCGCTGAGGCGCCGGAACGCCAGGAGCGCCCGGTCCGGAGCCGGCCCCTCGGCCATCCACCGCAGGAGCACGGGGAGCAGGTTGCGCTGGATCGCGGCCCGCCGACTGGTGCCCTGCGTGAGCGCGCGGATGTGGCCGAGCGCGCCCGAGGGGTCCGCGAAGCCGATCGCGCCGAGGCGGTCGGCCGCCTGGTCGTTCGTCAGGACGATGTCACCGTCGGTCGCGGCCACCGCCGAGAGCAGCGGTCGGTAGAAGAGCCGCTCGTGGAGCCCGCGGACCTCGAGCTTCACGCCGCGCCACCGCTGCTCGAGCGCCGACGCCGAGGTCGCGAGCCCGGTCGAGCGTGCGAGGACCCGGAGCTCGTCCTCGTCGGAGGGCATGAGGTGCGTGCGCTGCAGTCGTCGGAGCTGGATGCGGTGCTCGAGGAGGCGCAGCAGGGCGTAGTCGGGGCCGAAGCGTGCGGCCTCGGGTCGGCCCACGTACCCGGCGGCGGCCAGCGCGTCCATCGCCTCGAGCGTCGAGCGGACCCGCACGGTGTCGTCGTCGCGGCCGTGCACGAGCTGCAGGAGCTGCACGGTGAACTCGACGTCGCGCAGCCCGCCCGGCCCGAGCTTGATCTGGCGGTCGACCTCGTCGTCCGGGATGTGCTCGGTGACGCGTTCCCGCATCCGTTGCACCGACTCGACGAACCCGGGCCGGCCGGCGGAACTCCAGACGAACGGGGCGACCGCTGCGGCGTAGCGCTCCCCCAGGTCCCGACTGCCGGCGATCGGCCGCGCCTTGAGCAGCGCCTGGAACTCCCACCCCTTCGCCCAGCGCTCGTAGTACGCCACGTGCGAGTCGAGCGTCCGGACGAGCGCGCCGTCCTTGCCCTCCGGCCGAAGGTTGGCGTCGACCTCCCACAGTGCCGGTTCGGCCGCGAGGTCGGTGATGGCGTGCGTCGCCGCGATCGCCAGCCGCGTCGCGATGAGGACGGCGCGGTCGGTGCCGACGCCGGAGCCGGTCTCGTCGTCACGGGTCGACTCGGTGACGAAGATGACGTCGACGTCGCTGACGTAGTTGAGCTCGCGTGCGCCGGCCTTCCCCATGCCGATCACGGCGAGCGGGGTGGCCTCGACGTCGGCGGCGGGGAACGGGACCTCGCGCCGGGCGACGGCGACCGCCGCCTCGAGCGCCGCGCCGGCCAGGTCGGCGAGCCCCGCGGCGACCGCCGGGAACGCCTCGGTCGGGGCGGGGTGCAGCACGTCGAACAGGGCGATCTGCGCCAGGTGTCGCCGGTAGCGCACCCGCAGCCGGAGGCGGGCGTCCTCACCGGTGGCGTCCGCGACCGCCTCGGCCAGCGACTCCGTGTACGCCTCCTGCGACCACGGCGGGGTGACCGGCTCGAGCAGCAGCGCGATCTCCGCCGGACGACGGTGCAGGAACTCCCCGAGCCCCGTCGACGCACCGAGCAACCGGACGAGCCGCTCGGTGGCCGCCCGGTCCGCCAGGACCGGCCGCAGCTCGTCCGGCGCACGCTCGAGGAGCCGCTCGAGCAGCCGGAGCGCACCGTCGGGATCGGCCGTGGACTCCCACAGGGCCGGGGCGTCGGCGACCGGCACCCGCAGGTCGGGGCCGAACCGGGCCTCCAGGCCGGCGATCCGCTCCAGGCTCTCCGACAGCTCCGCGAAGCCCAGGCGGGCCATCTCGGAACGGGACGTCTTCGTCCGACCGGTCATGGGTGGCGCACCGGGCGGCTGCTAGAGCGCGCCGAGGTTCGTGCGGAGCTCGAACGGCGTGACCTGGTCGCGGTAGGCCTTCCACTCCTGCCGCTTGTTGAGCAGCACGAAGTTGAAGACCTGCTCGCCCAGGGTCTCGGCGACGAGCTCGGAATCCTCCATCAGCCCGAGGGCGTGGTCGAGGCTGGCCGGGAGCTGCTTGTAGCCGAGGGCCTTGCGCTCGGCGTCGGACAGGCTCCAGACGTTGTCCTCGGCCTCCGGCGGGAGCTCGTAGCCCTCGTCGATGCCCTTGAGGCCCGCCGCGAGGAGCAGCGAGTACGCCAGGTACGGGTTCGCGGCGGAGTCGATGCCGCGGTACTCGACGCGGGCGGACTGGCCCTTGTTCGGCTTGTACAGCGGCACGCGGACCAGGGCCGAACGGTTGTTGTGGCCCCAGGTCACGAAGGACGGGGCCTCGTCACCGCCCCACAGGCGCTTGTACGAGTTGACGAACTGGTTCGTCACGGCGGTGATCTCCGGCGCGTGCCGCAGCACACCGGCGATGAAGTGCTTCGCGGTCTGCGACAGCTGGTACTCGCCGCCGGCCTCGTAGAAGGCGTTCTGGTCGCCCTCGAAGAGCGAGACGTGCGTGTGCATGCCGGAGCCGGGCTGCCCCGACAGCGGCTTCGGCATGAAGGTCGCGTAGACGCCCTGCTCGATCGCGACCTCCTTCACCACCGTGCGGAAGGTCATGATGTTGTCCGCCATCGTCAGCGCGTCGGCGTAGCGGAGGTCGATCTCGTTCTGCCCGGGGCCCGCCTCGTGGTGGGAGAACTCCACCGAGATGCCGAGGTCCTCGAGCATGCGCACCGAGCGGCGGCGGAAGTCGTGGGCGCTGCCGCCGGGGACGTTGTCGAAGTAGCCGGCCTGGTCGACGGGCTGCGGGCCGCCGTCCGCCCAGTCGCGGCTCTTCAGCAGGTAGAACTCGATCTCGGGGTGCGTGTAGAAGGTGAACCCACGGTCACTCGCCTTCGCCAGCGTCCGCTTCAGCACGTTGCGAGGGTCGGCGACGGCGGGCTGGCCGTCGGGCGTCGTGATGTCGCAGAACATCCGCGCCGTCGGGTCGACCTCGCCCCGCCAGGGCAGGATCTGGAACGTCGAGGGGTCCGGGTGCGCCAGGACGTCGGCCTCGTAGGAGCGCGTGAGGCCCTCGATCGCGGAGCCGTCGAACCCGATGCCCTCCGCGAAGGCCCCCTCGACCTCGGCCGGGGCGATCGCGACGGACTTCAGCGTGCCGATGACGTCGGTGAACCAGAGTCGGATGAACTTGATGCCCCGCTCCTCGATGGTGCGGAGCACGAAGTCCGTCTGCTTGTCCATGGACGCCCTTTCCGTGGTGCTGCTGGGGCTCCCAGCCTATTGGTCCGCGTCGTCCCAGCGCTCGTTGTTCGCCTTGATGCGGTCCAGGGCGTGTTGCGCGTCCTCGCGGGTGTCGAACGGGCCGATGCGGTCGCGCTGCGGCGACTGCGGGCCCTGCTCCACCTCGTGCGTCTTCTCGTTGAACCACCACTGGGACTCGATGCGTTCGTCGCTCATGGCGCCACCGTACCCACGGCGGTCGGGCGGTGCCCGCGCGCGACGGGTGCGGGGTCCGCAGCCGAGTCTCGGGCTTGGCGACGGTCCTCGGGCACCGGGGCGCGCGATCGGTCGCTCAGCTCGAGACTCGCGGGGTCGCGGACCGGCGGACCGGCGGACCGGAGGACGGGCCCGGCCGGGCGGTGGCGGCGACCGGCCTGGAGGCTCGGTGCCGGTCCGGCGGGCCGGCACCGCTCCTCCAGGCCGTCGCGTGGGGCGCGGGGCGCTGGGCGGGCGGTCCTGAGGGCGGGTTCGAGCCGGGGCGTCGCCGGTGCCCCGCGCGGCGCCGCGAGACGCCGGCGTCACCGCCGGACGCCCTCGACACCGCGAGACGCCGCCGGATCACGCGGCGTCTCGGCACGGACGGGGCGTCTCGCACCGACGCCGGCGTCTCGCGCACGTGTCGGTCGGCGCGGCGTCTCGGCACCGGCGAGGCGTCTCGCACCGACGCCGGCGTCTCCCGCACGTGCCGCGCCTCGCGCACGTGCGGGGCGTCTCGCGCGGCCGCCGGCGGCTCGGCGCCGGCGTGCGGCGGGACGGCGGCCTGCCGCACCCGGTTAGAGTGGTCGGCATGCCCCGGGACGAACACGGACACCTGACCGCCGGCCGGATCTCCCCCCAGCGCCCCGTGCCGAAGGACATCGAGCGTCCCGAGTACGTCGGGCGCGTCGAGCCCCACGAGCACGGACTCGGTGACACGTACACGCCGGACGAGGTCGAGCTGATCCGGGCCGCGGGACGCATCGCCTCGCAGGCCATCGATGCCGTCGGGGACGCCATCCGCCCCGGGGTCACCACCGACGAGCTCGACCGGATCGGCCACGAGTTCGTCGTGTCCCACGGGGCCTACCCCTCCACGCTCGGCTACCGCGGGTACCCCAAGTCGCTCTGCTCGAGCCTGAACGAGGTCATCTGCCACGGCATCCCGGACGACACCGTGCTGCAGGAGGGTGACCTGGTCAACATCGACATCACCGCCTACAAGGACGGCATGCACGGCGACACGAACCGCACGTTCGTCGTCGGGCAGGCGTCGCAGGAGGTGCAGGACCTGGTCGACCGCACCCGCACCGCGCTCGAGCGCGGGATCAAGGCCGTGGCCCCCGGACGGCAGGTCAACGTCATCGGACGAGCGATCGAGGCCTACGCGAAGCGCTTCGGCTACGGCGTCGTCCGTGACTACACCGGTCACGGCGTCGGTCGGGCCTTCCACTCCGGGCTGATCATCCCCCACTACGACGCGCCGCGCTTCGACGACGTCATGGAGCCGGGCATGGTGTTCACCATCGAGCCCATGCTCACGCTCGGCGGCATCGAGGCCGACATCTGGTCGGACGACTGGACCGTCAGCACCCGCGACAAGTCCTGGACCGCACAGTTCGAACACACCCTCGTCGTCACCGAGCGCGGCGCGGAACTCCTCACCGTCTCCTGACGGACACTCTCGAAAGGCACCGCTTCTCATGACCTCCCTCGCAGTCGGCGTCGACATCGGCGGTACGGGCATCAAGGGCGCGATCGTCGACGTCGCCACCGGCGAGCTCACGACCGACCGGATCAAGAAGGCCACCCCCGAGGGCGGCAAGCCGCACGACATCGTCGCGGTCGCGAAGTCGATCCTCGACGAGCTCGCTCCGGCGGCGGACGTGCCCGTCGGGGTCTGCTTCCCCGCGATCGTCCGTGACGGCAAGACCATGTCGGCTGCGAACGTGTCGAAGAAGTGGATCGGCTTCGAGGCCGAGGCGCTCTTCGAGAAGGAGCTCGGTCGTTCCATCCACTTCGTCAACGACGCCGACGCCGCCGGGTTCGCCGAGCAGCAGTTCGGCGCGGCGAAGGGCAAGGACGGGCTCGTGGTCGTCACGACCCTGGGGACCGGGATCGGCACGGCGCTGATCAACGACGGCGTGCTCATCGTCAACTCCGAGCTCGGCCACCTGGAGATCGACGGGCACGACGCCGAGACGAAGGCCTCGTTCGCGGCCAAGGAGCGGGACGAGCTGTCCTGGAAGCACTGGGCGAAGCGCCTGCAGAAGTACTACTCGACGCTCGAGGCCCTGCTCTCCCCCGAGCTCTTCGTGGTCGGCGGCGGTGTGTCGAAGCACCACGAGGAGTTCCTGCCGCTGCTCGACCTGCAGGCGGACATCATCCCCGCGACCCTCCGGAACAACGCCGGCATCATCGGGGCAGCGACCCTGGCGGCGCGCAGCAAGTAGGCGGCGCTGCCGGCAGCGCTGCTCCTGCCCGGCGGCCGGCTCCGGCTGTCCGGCGAGCGGGCAGGACATGCCGCGCGTGATCCGACGAACGGGTGCGATCGGTCGGGTGTCAGCGTCGAGCGTGACAGATCTGGCCCGCTCGGCGAACGACGGCGGGCAAGAGAGGGGCCGGACGGCGGGACCGTCGGCAGCAGGCGGGCGCGGGACGGGGTCGGCAGCGGTAGACTCAGGGTGCGAACGGGTCGGTGAGACGGTCGCGTCACTCCCCCGGGAGTGCCGAGGAACGTCCGGGCTCCACAGAGCAGGGCGGTGGGTAACACCCACCCGGAGCAATCCGCGAGACAGTGCCACAGAAAGCAGACCGCCGGCGGCGACGTCGGTAAGGGTGAAACGGTGGTGTAAGAGACCACCAGGGGTCCGGGTGACCGGATCCGCTCGGTAAACCTCGCCCGGAGCAAGGTCAGACAGAGGACGACGAGGCTGCTCGCTGAGTCCTCGGGTGGACCGCTGGAGGCCGGCGGCAACGTCGGTCCGAGAGAGATGGCCGTCACCGCGAGAGCGGGACAGAACCCGGCGTACGGCCGGCCCGTTCGCACACACGACACCACGAGCGCGCCCCGCGCGTCCCCACCGACGACGGACGGGAGGCTCGTGGCGGTGTCGCCACGTGCCTCCCGTCCGGTGGTCCCGCGTCTACAGGCCGGACTCGGCCGTGCGCACCAGGATCGCGTCGCTGTCGGGGCAGAGCACGACGTCGTCGGGCGCGGCCCGACGGATGTCCTGCAGGTCCGAGTTCGTGAGGGTCACGCCCGAGGCGGTCGAGACCCCGCCCTGCAGCAGCGACGCACCGAAGCCGTAGCGGGCACGCTGCCGGTCGTACAGCGCCAGCAGGTCCGCGGGCACCTTCGTGGCGACGGCCGCACGGCTCTGGACCGCCGACTCGCGGTCGGCCTCGGCACGGGCGATCTCGGAGTCACGTTCCGCGACCAGGGTGGCACGGTCCGCCTCGACCCCGGCGAGCTTCGCCTCGATGTCCCCGACGCGAGCGCGGTGCACGTCGAGCTGCTCCATCACCTCGAGCTCGGCGGTCTCCAGGTCGCCGATGCGGCGACGGAGGGACTCCATCTCGCTCTCGAGCCCGGCGGCGTCCTTCGCGCTGGAGACGTTCTGCAGCATCGTCGTGTCGCGCTCGATGCGGGCCTGCGCCGTCGCGGTGTCCGACTCGAGGCGTGTGCGTTCCCGTTCGGCGTCCTCGACCTGGCCGGTCGCGGCGGCGAGTTCGGCGCGCAACGAGGCGGCGGTCGTGCCGAGCTCCGTGAGACGGTCGCCCTTCTGCAGGGCGGTGATGCGGTGCGACAGACGGGTCACGTCGTTGTCGAGGCGCTGGAGGTCGAGGAGGACGACCTGGTCCTCGGGTGCTGCCTTCACGGTCGGTCTCCTTCGGGGGCGGGGGTGGGAGCGGCGGTGCCGGTCGAGCCGGAGCCGTCCGCAGCGGTCGGTCCGGGTGTCGGCTCGGCCGCGGGCAGGACGGCGAAGTCCCAGGGGTCGGTGCGCAGGTCGCTGACGGTCACGCGGACGCCGGCGAGTCGTCGGAGCTGCTCGGCGGCGACGTCGAGCCAGAGCCACTCGGTCGCCCAGTGCGAGGTGTCCACCAGCGCCGGGCCGTCGACGAGCAGGGCCTGCTCGCGGAACTCCGAGGCGGGGTGGTGCCGGAGGTCGCTCGTGACGTAGACGTCGGCGGTGCGGACCGCGGCGTTGCCGAGGTAGGCGTCGCCGGCCCCGGCGCACAGCGCGACCGTGCGGACGGGCCGGTCGAAGTCGCCCGAGACCCGGACCCCGGTGGCCGTCGGCGGCAGGAGGTCGACGAGCTGCCGGGCGAGCGCGCCCAGGGTGATCCCGTGCGGCAGGACCCCGACACGACCGATGCCGGTGCCGGCCTCGGCCCCCGGCTCGAGCGGCCGCTGCTCGGAGAGACCCAGCCGGTCCGCGAGCACGGCCGAGGTACCGGTCGTCACGACGTCGGCGTTCGTGTGCGTGGCCAGCAGGGCGGTCCCGCCCCGCACGAGCGTCGCGAGGACCCGTCCCTTGGCGGTCGTCTCGTCGATCGTGGTGACGCCGCGGAGCAGGAGCGGGTGGTGGGTGAGGAGCAGGTCGGCACCCACGGCGACGGCCTCGTCTGCCGTGGCCGGCACGGCGTCGACGGCGAGGTGGACGTGCTCGACCGGCTGGTCCGGGTGCCCGGAGACGAGCCCCACGGCATCCCAGGACTCGGCGCCGGCGGAGGGCCACAGGTCCTCGATCACGGCCTGGAGTTCGCGGAGCGTCGGCATCCCGTCAGTCTACCGAGCCGCAGGCGGGGTCCGGGTCGCTCAGCGGCGGCCGAACAGGGACCGCAGACGTGCCACGAGGCGCGCCCACCAGCCGGGTCCGGTGCTGTCCGTCGTCGGCGCGTGCTCGTCGTCGTGGCTCGCCGTGGTCTCGCTCGCGGGCAGGGCCACCGCCTCGGGCAGCACGACCGGCGTGCTCGCCGTCGCACCGGTGTGCGCGGTCAGCGCGGCCGCGAAGGCAGCCCGGTCGATGACGGTGGGCCCGGTGGCCGGCTGGACGAGCGGAGCGGGCCGGGTCGCGGCCGACAGGGGCGAGCCGACCGGGAGGCCCAGCACCGGCCGGACCGGCAGCTCGCGGCCCGGGGTGGTCGCCGCAGCGTCGACGGCACCCGAGCCCGTGGTCGCGAGGACCCCGGTCGTGGTCGGTGCGGTCGTGGCCCGCTGGACGGGACGCGTCGGGGTCGCGACGTCGGTCCGGGGTGCGGCGGCGCGCGGGGCGGCTGCTGCACGCACCGGCGTCGGCACCGGTGCGGTGGCGGCGCGTCGGGCGGCGGCACGATCACGGCGCGCGACCTCGTCCGCTGCGTCGGCGAGCAGGTCCGCGAAGACGGCGCGGGCGAACGCGCGCGCGGCGTCGACCTCGGCGTCGTCGAGGTGGGCGACGGTGGCCTCCCAGGCGGCGAGGCGCGCGAGGTCCTCGTCGCGGCGGCGGACCTCGTCCTCGAGCAGCACGATGCGGTCGATCGTGGTGCGGCCGCTCGTGGCGGAGACCTCGACCGCCAGGTCCTCGATGCGCAGGGCGATCCGGGCGGGCGGCTCGGGGAACGACGGGGCGCAGGCCGCCACGTGTCGTGCACGGTCACGACGACGGAAGGCGGTGGGCTCCGAGTGCTCGGCGGCGGGCGCGGCAGCGGCGGGTACGAGCGCGGGTGCGGGTGCGTCCGACGCCGACCCGGGCTCGGGCTCGGCAGCAGCCGCACCAGGGCCGACGGGCACGGCAGGCTCGGCGACGGCGTCCGTGGTCACCGGGCGCTGCACCGGACCCGTGACCGGCGGCACCACGAGGTCCGCCAGGTACGGCGTACGGGTGGCCGGGACGTCTCGGAGCCACTCCTCGAGCTCGCGACCGAACGGGTCGACGAGGGGGGTGCGCGCACCGGGCTGGGTCTCCATGTGACGCAGGATAGATATCACGCGCGCCGGATGCGGGGAGATCCGCGGTGTGTCGCGCATCCCGCACTCTCGGACGTGACGTACCGGGTCGGAGATGAGCGGCGTGTCAGGGCCTCGGGAGCGACTCCGCGAAGTCGTCGAGCAGGCGCCGACCCTCGTCCCAGGCACCGACACCGCTCGCGACGTTCACGTGCTGCCGGTCCCCCACCCGGACCACCCGGGACCCGAGCGTGCCGGCGAACGCGACGGCTCGGTCGACGGAGCAGTACGGGTCGTCGTCGCTGACCACGAGCACGGTCGGTACCGCGACGGGTCGGCGCGGAGCGCGGAAGCCGGCAGCCTCGGCGGGGAACACCGGCGCCCCGGGGTCCGGGGGTGCCACCAGGAACGCGCCGACGACCCGCTCGTGAGCGCCGTCGACGACGTGCTCTGCCAACCAGTCGGCCACCGCCAGGACGCCCAGGCTGTGCGCGACGAGCACCGGCGGCCGGGAGCAGGCGTCGACGGCCTCGGTGATCGCCCGGCTCCAGTCGCCGGGCTCCGGGTCTGACCAGGACCTCGGTGCGATGCGTACCGCACCGTCGGCGCGCTCGTCCTGCCAGCGGGACTGCCAGTGCTCGGGGTCAGACCCCCAGATGCCCGGGACGACGACCCAGGGGTGCCGGTCCGCCGGGCGCAGCTGCTCCTCCATCCGGGCAGCGTAGCGGGCATCCGGGCAGCGGAGCGGGCAGCCCTGGCGGCGACGGCCGTCAGCTGTGCAGGGTGTCGCGCGGGTACTCGCCGAACCGCGCCGAGTAGGCAGCCGAGAACCGACCGAGGTGCGCGAAGCCCCACCGGACCGCGACCGCGGCGACCGTGAGCTCCCCCGGGGTGCCCCGGTGGAGCTCCTCGCGCACGCGGTCCATCCGGATGCCACGGAGCATGGCGTTCGGGGCGGTCCCGACCTGCCGCTGGAACGCCTGCTGCAGCCCGCGGACGCTGAGTCCGACGTGTTCGGCCACGTCGGTGGTCGTGATCGGGGTGTGCGCGTAGGCGTGCATGTACTCGACCGCGTCGCGGACCCGGCTCGTCGCACCCTGCGGCATCGGGACCTCGGGCGCGATCTGCTCGTGCGGGAAGGTCCGCAGCATCGCGAGTGCGGTCTCGCGTGCGGTCTCGGCCATGACGAGCGGTGAGGGAGCCGCGGGGCCGAGGACGACCTGCGCGGCCCGTCGGACCTGTGCGTTCCACACCCGCAGGTCCTCGGCGTGCGGTCTCGCGGTGTGGTCGAAGACGATCGCGCCCGCCTGCCCGCCGTGCTCCTCCGCCGCGATGCCCTCGAGGAACCTCCGGTCGAAGTGCACGAGGTTCTGCCGGACGTCCTCGACCTCGAAGACGAAGGGCCGACCTGCCGGGAACACGAGCGCGTGCCCGGGAGCGAAGGACGCCTCGTCCCGACCGACGTCGACCGTGCCTCCGCCGTCGGTCGCCCACATGACGGCGTAGTCGTCGCCGGAGGACGCCTCACCCGTCGCGTGCGCGTCGAAGTGGGTCGACCGGAACGACATCGACGCGTCACCGACCGCCTTGAAGCGGTACCCGAACGACCGCGCGGTGTGGCGCGCAGCGAAGTGCGCGCCGTCGTACGCGTCCGAGAAGAGCTGGAGCGCCGCGCCGAGGTCGGTCCCCACGGCTTCGTAGCGCATCCGGGTGTCAGCGCGCGTCTCGGTCGTCACCGGACCGAGCGTGACACGACATCGCCGGTCCCGCATGCGCACCGTCCCGGGGTGCGCGGACCGGCTCCTCCCGTGCGGGAAACGGATGATGCGCGGGCCGGACGCGGAGACCGGTCAGCGGCGACCGGTCAGCGGCGGCCGGTCAGCGGCGGCCGCGCCGGACGACCCATCGGTTCCGGTCGTCGACCCGCTCGTAGCGCAGGTCGTCGACGACCATCTGCACGAGCGCGAGCCCGCGGCCGCCCTCGGCCAGCGCGTCCGGCAGGTGCGCCGCCGACGGGTCGACCAGGACCGGCACACCGTCGTCGGACAGCGACACCGTGACCTCGTCCGGGCCGACGTCCATCCGGAGCGAGCAGGACACCGGACGACCGCCGGCTCCGTGCTCGATGACGTTCGAGGCGAGCTCGACGAGGGCGAGTTCGAGCGCCATGCGGTCCTCGAGGGACAGCTCGGGCTCGTGTGCCCACACCGAGGACAGGAACGTGTGCACCGCCGTGACGTCGCCGGGCGGGCAGGCGAGGTCGAGGACGTGCTCGCCGGTGGCCACGGTCATGCCCAGATCGTCACCGCGGCGTCCCCGTCCGGGTACGTCCGCAGGATCTTGTCGATGTTGGAGAGCTTGAGCACCATCTGCACCTGCTCGGAGGGGGCGGCGAGCCGCAGGTCTCCCCCGGCCTGGCGCGCGGTCTTCAGGCAGCCGACCAGGGCGCCCAGTCCGGACGAGTCCATGAACTCGACGCCGGAGAGCTCGACGACGAGACGCGAGCGTCCGCCCTCGACGACCTTCGCCACGGTCTCGCGGAAGGCTCCCGCGCTCACCATGTTGAGTCGTCCGCTGCACTCCAGCACGGCGGTGTCGTCTGTCGCCTCGTGTACGACGATGTCCATGCAGGGGCCTCCTCGGTTCGGTGCGGGTGCACCCTGCAACCTACCGGGTGTGAGCCGTCAGGCGGTACGGCCTCGCCGCGTCGCGAGGACCTGGACGACGACGGCGGCCGCCATGAGCGTCGCCATCACGGCGCCCATCGCGGTCGCGGTCCCGCCGAGCGCACCCGCGAGCGGCGTCCCGAGCCCGCCGAGTCCGAAGGTGAGACCGCCCTGCAGTGCGGCCGCGGTCCCCGGGTGGGCAGCGCCGACGTGCTGCGTCCGGGTCATGGCCGCGGGCAGCACGAACCCCCAGGCCCCGGTGACCACCGCGAGCCCGCACCAGACCGGCACGGGTCCCGCTCCGGCGAGGGCGGCGACCAGGACGACCGCGCTGCCGAGGGTCCCCGTGGCGAGCCCCGCGGTCAGCAGGGAGTCCTCGGAGAACCGGCCGACGACGCGGCGGAACACGAGCGTCGTGACGACCATCACCGAGGCGTTCGTCGCGAACACGAGCGTGTAACGCTGCTCCGAGAAGCCGTACTGCTGCTGGAACACGAACGAGCTCGTCGCGATGTAGGCGAAGAAGCCGATAGTCGAGAGCACCCCGGTCAGGACGTAGGCCCGGAAGCGCCCGATCGCGAGCAGGTCCCGGATGCGACGCCCGTTCGCCCGGAAGCCGGTCCCGCCCCGGGCGGCCGGCGGGAGGGTCTCACCGAAGCGCAGGACGACCGTGACGGCGAACGCCACCCCGAGCACGGCGAGGACGACGAACATCAGGCGCCAGGACCCGACGGTGAGCACGGCGCCGCCGGCCAGCGGTGCGACGACCGGCCCGACGGCGTTGATCGCGGCCAGGGTGCCGAACACCGTCGCCGCCCGTGGCCCCGAGGCCGTGTCGGAGACCATCGCACGACCGGCGACGGCTCCGGCCGCACCGGCGAGTCCCTGCAGCACGCGGGCGGCCACCAGGGTGCCCGCGTCCGGTGCGAGCGCACAGCCGACGGACGCCAGCGCGAAGCCGACGGTCCCGACGAGGAGCAGCGGTCGCCGTCCGGTGCCGTCGCTCACGGGCCCGGCGAGGAGCTGGCCGACCGCGAACGCGACGAGGAAGGCCGTGAGCGACAGCTGCACGACCCCGGGCGTGGTGTCGAGGTCGCGGGCGATCGTCGGGAGCGCCGGGATGTACATGTCGGTGGCGAAGGGCGAGACGCCGACGATCAGTGCCAGTGGGACGATCGGCGGCAGCCGGGTCGTCGCGGTCGTCGGTCCGGTCCCCGCGCGCTCCGTCGTCACCGACGCCACGCTACGCCTGCGCGGACCGATCCGCGACGGCCGTCGGGCACCACGCTGACCCGTGACGGACGGGAGGCGCGGTGCCCGCCGGCACCGCGCCTCCCGTCCGTGACGCGGTCGTGGGCGGATCAGCCCGTGTTCTGCAGACCGGCCGCGACCCCGTTGACGGTGAGCAGGAGCAGGCGGTGGTCGCCGTCCGTCGGGTCGGTGCTGCCGGAGGTCCGGATCGCCCGCAGGGCGCGCAGCTGCAGGTGCGACAGCGCGTCGACGTACGGGCTGCGCAGCCGCACGGCACGCGCGAGCACCGGACGGTCCTCGAGCACGTCGCTCCCGCCGGAGACCCGCAGCACCCAGTCGCGGGTGCGGAGCATCTCGTCGAGCACCTTGGCGGCCAGGTCGTCGCGGTCGGCGAGCTCGAGGTAGCGGCGGGCGATCTGCTCGTCGGTCTTCGCGAGCGACATCTCGACGTTCTTGATCATCGCGCCGAACAGCGGCCACTCCGCGTACGCGGCGCGCAGGGCATCGACGTCGCCGACGGCCTCGAGCGCGGAGCCGAGGCCGTACCACCCGGCGAGGTTGATGCGTGCCTGCGTCCACGAGAACACCCACGGGATCGCTCGGAGGTCCTCGAGCGACTCCACGCTCAGGCCGCGTCGGGCCGGGCGGGAGCCGAGCGGCAGGAGTCCGATCTCCTCCATCGGGGTGACGCGGGCGAACCACGGCGCGAAGCCGTCCGCCTTGACCAGGTCGTAGAACGCGCGGCGCGAGACGTCGTCGAGCTGCTGCGCGAGGTCGGCGAAGCGGGTCGCCGCGACGGCCGTGCGCTCCTCGTTCGACGGCGACGACGCGAACAGCGTCGCCGAGGCCATCTGCTCGAGGTGCCGTGCCGCGATGTCCTGGTCGCCGTACTGGGCGAAGATGACCTCGCCCTGCTCGGTGAGCTTGAGCCGCCCGTCGATCGACCCCGGCGGCTGTGCGAGGACCGCCTCGTTCGCCGGGCCACCACCGCGGCCGAGCGATCCGCCGCGGCCGTGGAACAGCGTCAGCTCGACGTCCTGCTCGCGCGCCCAGTCGGCGATCCGTGCTTGAGCGTCGTAGAGCGCCAGGTTCGCCGAGACCGGGCCGACGTCCTTCGACGAGTCGGAGTAGCCGAGCATGACCTCGAGCCGACGCCCGGTCGCCGCGAGCCGCCGCTGGAAGGGCTCGGTGCGCACGGCCTCGTCGAGGATGTCGACGCTCGCGTGCAGGTCGGCGAAGGTCTCGAACAACGGGATGACGTCGAGCACCGGGGCCGCGTCACCGCAGGCGGCACGGGCGAGCTCGTGCACGTTCGCCAGGTCGGCGGCCGACTGCGTGAAGGAGACGATGTAGCGGTGCGCGGCACGGACGCCGTAGCGCTGCTGCAGGTCCGCGACGGTGCGGAACACCGCGAGGACCTCCTCCGTGGTCTCGCTCAGCTCGCCGCCGGCCCGGATCTCCGCCAGCGCGTTCCGGTGCACCTGCGAGTGCTGACGGACCTCGAGCTCGGCGAGGTGGAACCCGAAGGTCTCGACCTGCCAGACGAGGTTCTGCAGGTCGCCGTTCGCGGTCCGGACGGCACCGGCGGCGACGAGCGACGCCTGGATCACCCGGAGGTCGGCGAGCAGTTCCTCGGGGTCGCCGTACGCCAGGCCCTCCTGGCCGCGGCGCGTCGCGCGGATGCGGGCGGCGACGAAGAGCAGTGCGCGACGGTGCGTCTCGTTCGGGGCACGGACGCCGATCCGCTCGGCGATGCCCGGGTCGAGCTGCTCCTGCGCTGCGACGAGGGCCTGCAGTCCGGCGTCCGCGGGGGTCTCGGCGGCGTCGAGCGTCAGTGCCGAACCGATGCGGGTGGCCGCGCGGGAGAGGCCGAGCAGGATGTGCTCGGCGGCGATGTCGGCGGCCTGCTTCGTGACGCCGGCGGTGACGTGCGGGTTGCCGTCGCGGTCGCCGCCGATCCAGGTGCCGAAGCGCACGAAGGCCGGTGCGGTCACCGGGACCCGACCGGCGTCGTCCCCGAGCAGCCGGTCGTCGAGCAGGCGGTAGACCTGCGGCACGATCTCGAACAGGGTCTGGTCGAACACGCTCATCGCCGTGCGGACCTCGTCGAGCGGGGTCGGCCGGGTCGTGCGCAGCGGTGAGGTGCGCAGGAGCGTGGTGATCTCCTCGAGCAGCCGCCGCTCGTTCTCGGCGCGGGCGGTGGCGTTGCGGGAGCGGTCGCGCTCGTCGATGAGGTCGGTGATGCGCCGGACGGCCGTGGTGACCGCGCGACGGCGGGCCTCGGTCGGGTGGGCGGTGAGCACCGGGTGGAACCGCAGGTCGGCCAGGCGCGCGGCGGCCTCGTCGGCGCCGACCTGCTCGACGAGCGAGGCGTACGTCGCGGGGAACGAGTCGCCGGGCAGGCCGCCGTCGTCGCCCCGGGCACGGAGGACGCGCACGCGGTGGTGCTCCTCGGCCAGGTTCGTCAGGTGGAAGTACGTCGTGAACGCCTGGGCGACGGCCTCGGCCCGCTCGGCGGACATGCCGGCCACGATCGCCTCGGCACGGGCGGCGCCCTCGGCGTCGGAGCCCTCGTAGGCGTCGATGACGGCGGCGCGCAGGCTCTCGACGTCGTGCAGCAGCTCGTCACCCCCGGTCTCCCGCAGCACCCGCCCGAGCAGGTTGCCGAGGTACCGGACGTCCGCGCGCAGGTCGCTGTCGACCGCGCCGCTGACGTCGTCCCGTGCGCGCCCGTGGCGCGTCGATCCGTCGATCGCCGTCATGGGTTCCTCTCACGTTGCGCCGGGACCGCGTCCCGGGTCCCCAGCACTGTACCGGCGGACGCGGGCACGTGACGACGACCGTCCGGACGGACCGCGGACCGCCCAGGGCATGGCCCGCCAGCGCGCCGACGGACGCGGCGGCGGGCGCAGCGGCGGTCGCGGCGGCGGTCGCGGCGGCGGTCGATCTGCCCCGTCGTCACCGGATCCCGCTCAGGCGGGGAGCACCGGCACGGTCAGGCGGGGAGCACCGGCACGGTCAGGCGGGGAGCAGCGGCACGGTCAGGCGGGGAGCAGCGGCACGGTCCGGCCGTCGCCCGCCGTCGGGCGACGCACCGAGGCCACGAGCGCCCGGTCGAGGCCCGCGGCCAGCTCCACCTCGGCGAGCACGGCCTCGCGCTCGGCGTCCGACCACGGGGCCGCGTCGAGCTGGGCCCGGTAGGTGTCCTCGAAGGCGGCGGGGTCGGCCACCTGGTCGAAGATCGTGAAGAGCACGCCGTTCGTGTCGAACCCGAACCGGTCCTCGAGCATCCGGGCCAGCGTGGGGCCGCCCGTCAGGTCCCCGAGGTACCGCGTGTAGTGGTGCGCGACGAACGCCCCGGGCGAGGTCGCCGCGACGGCGCACAGGCGACGGACGTACGCGGTGGTCGCCGCGGTCGGACAGCAGAGCTCGGACCAGTCCGGACCGACGAGGTACTCGAGGTCGGCGCGGATCGCGGGCATCCGGGTGAGCTGCGTCGTGACGAACGGTGCGGCGACCGGGTGGTCCGCCATCCGCTCGGCGGCACGCTCCAGGGCGTCGTACACGACGGCGTACTGGCCGAGCAGGTCGGCGTAGTCGGCGACGTCGCACTCCCCCGCGAGCAGGTCGTGGGCACCGCCGGTCCACACGGCCGGGTCCGCAGCGGTGCGGGAGCGCCGGCGCAGGAGCTCGGAGAACGGCGTCACGGTCGGACTCATGAGGTGAGGCTAACCTCAGTAGCTGGCAAGGTCGAGCACCGGAAGAGGAATCCCAGGATGAGTCCCAAGCGCACCCAGCACGTCTTCGTCGTCGACCGCACGGAGCACCTGTCCCCGCACATGGTGCGCGTCCACCTCGGTGGTCCGGCCTTCCGGGACTTCGTCGACGGGGCCGACCCGGACCGCCTCGCCGCCACCGACAAGTACGTCAAGCTCCTGCTCGCGCCGCCGTCGAGCGGCCTGACCCCGCCGTACGACCTCGAGGCGCTGCGCGAGACCCTGCCGAAGCACGAGCGGCCCGCGCGCCGCACCTACACGGTCCGGTCCGTCGACCACGCCGCCGGGACCATCGCGATCGACTTCGTGCTGCACGACGACCACGGGCACGACGGCCACGGGCACGACGACCACCGGCCCGAGGACGGGCACGGCGACCGGGGTCTCGCCGGCCCGTGGGCGGCCGCCGCCCAGCCCGGTGACCTGCTCGCCCTGTCCGGGCCCGGCGGCGGGTACGCGCCGTCGACGGACCCGACCGTCACCCACGTGCTCCTCGGCGACGACAGCGCACTGCCCGCGATCGGCGCGGCCCTCGCCGCGATGCCCGACGACGCCCGCGGCGTCGCGCTCGTCGAGGTCGGCGGCGCAGCCGACGAGCAGCCGCTCGAGCACCCGGACGGGGTCGACCTGCGGTGGCTGCACCGCGACGCCACCGGCGCCGAGCCGGGCACGCTGCTGGTGGCCGCCGCTCGGGCGCTGCCCCGTGCCTCCCGACCGGTGCAGGTCTTCGCGCACGGCGAGCGGACCGCGGTGAAGGCGCTCCGCCGCGTGCTGCAGGACGAGTGGGGCCTCGAGAAGGCGGAGATGTCCCTGTCCGCGTACTGGGCGCTCGGACGGGCCGAGGACCGGTTCCAGGAGGAGAAGCGCGAGCCGGTCGGCGTGATCTTCGCGGACTGAGCGACCCCGCTCCGTGCGTCGGCCGGGAGGCCCGGTGCGCGTCGGTGGCGCACGCTAGCGTCCGCCGGGTGGTCACCCCTCCTGCCGTCCCCGCCTGCTGCGTCCCCGATTGCGACGCGCCGTCCGCGGACGGCTTCGCCGCCGTCCTGCCGCTCTGCGGCGGACACGTGACCCTGGTCGCCGAGGTCGCGGCGGAGCACGTCGGAACGGAGGACGCGCTGCCGGGCCCGTGCCCGGTCTGCGGGTCGCGCGTGGGCGTGCGCTGGCCGAGCGCCGTGCTGTGCGGGACGTGCGAGTGGCGGTGGGGCGACGTGCCGGACGGCGAACTGCCACCGCCGCGCGTCGACGTCGTCTACTACCTCCGGCAGCGCGACGACTTCGGCGACCGGGTGAAGATCGGCACGACCGCGAACCCGCGGCGACGGCTCGCAGCGGTGCCGCACCAGGAGCTCCTGGCGTTCGAACGCGGCGACCGGTCCGTCGAGCGACGACGGCACACGGCCTTCGCGGACGACCGGTTCCCGGGGACGGAGTGGTTCCGGACCACGCCGGCACTGCTTGAGCACGTCGCGCGGGTCGCCGCGGGCGTGGACGACCCGTGGGCGCTGCACGCCCGGTGGACGAGCGAGGCACTGGCGCTGCGCGGCTGAGGCCGGCTGCCGGTCCCTGCACGGCAGGGACCGGCTCCCGTTCCCTGCGCGGACGTGTGCCGTGCGCGACGCGGGTCGTGGAGGTGCTGCGCGGCGGTGCCGCGCAGCACCTCGGGTCAGGCCGCTGCGGCCGTCGCGCGCTGCCGGTCTGCTGCCGGGTCGTCCCGCAGGAACCGGTCGGCGGTGCGCAGGGACAGCGCCATGATCGTGAGCGCGGGGTTCGCGATGACGGCACTCGGGAACACCGAGTTGTCGCAGACCCACAGGTTCGGCACGTCCCACGACCGACCCGCCGGGTCGACGACGGACGACCCGGCGTCGGAACCCATGCGCGCCGTCCCGATCGTGTGGGCGGTGCGTTCGAGCACCCGGACGTCGGTCCCGCCGGCGGCCTCGACGATGGCGGTCATCGTGCGGACGGCGTGGGCGCGGATCGCGTCCTCGTTCGAACCCGGCGAGAACCTCACACGGGCCCGCGGCACGCCGTGCTCGTCGAGGTCGTCGGAGAGCACGAGCCGGTTGTCGTCGTACGGCAGGCACTCGGCGTTGATCCCGACGCCGGCCGTCCGCGGGTAGTCGCGCATGGCCTTGACGAGCTCGGCACCGCGCAGCCCCCCGCCACGGACCAGGGTGGTCGCGAAGGTCAGCGGCTGGACGCCGAGGCTCTGGATCAGGTACCCACCGGCGAAGTCGGCGTCCGCGGGCCGGACGAAGTCCTCGGTGATGATCGACGACGGGTAGCCGCGGTACGACCGCATCGACTCGTCGAAGGTCGCCCACACCTGGGTCGCCCCGTGCGCCGTGAAGTTCCGACCGACCTGGCCGCTGCTGTTGGCCAGCCCGGTGTGCAGGAGCAGACGCGGCGTCTCCACCCCGCCCGCGGCCAGCACGAGGGACCGGCACCGCTGGCGGCGCTCACGGCCGTCGCGCGTGTAGAGCACGGCGCAGACCCTGCCGTCGGCGTCGAGCTCGATGCCGTGCACGAACGACTCCGGACGGATCTCCGCGCCGAAGGCGACGGCGGCGGGCAGGTAGGTCGTGTCCATCGACACCTTCGCCCCGTTGCGGCAGCCCTGGTGGCACGACCCGCAGGACACGCACGCCTGGCGCAGCCCGTGGTGCTCCTGCACCCGGTCCTCGGTGGTCAGGGCGACCGGTGCGTCCGTCGCGGTGATGCCGAGCGCCGCGGTGCCGCGCATCATCATGTCCGACGAGGCGTTCCGCGCGGGTGGACCCATCCGGTACCGGCGGTCCGGGTCCCACGGGTAGTGCGCGGGGCCGGCGACGCCGACCTCGTGCTCGACGCGCTCGATGTACGCGGTGAGCTCGGCGTGGTCGATCGGCCAGTCCTCGCCCTGCCCGCTCTCGGTGCGCAGACGGAGGTCGTGCGTGCTCGGGCGCGGGGTGAAGGCGCCCCAGTGCAGGGTGGAGCCGCCGACGCCGGTCCCGCTGTTGTTCGGACCGAAGGCGGTCGGAGCGGCACCACCGCTGATGCGTTCGTCCATCCAGTTGATGTCCGCCGGTGCCTCGACCTCGTCGGGCGTGTGGTCGCCGGGCTCGGTGTTCCGACCGGCCTCGAACGCGACGACGCTCAGGCCCTCGCGGGCGAGGCGAGCGGTCAGCGGGGCGCCGCCGGCACCCGTCCCGACGACGACGACGTCGACGACCTCGTCGTCCTGGTGGTGGCGCTGTGCGTCGAGTCTCATCGTCCTGCTCCCTCGGGTTCCCACGCTTCCCGCTGCCCGGCTCCGAGCAGCTGGAAGCCCTGCTTCCGGACGCCGTCGCCACCGTTGGCGAAGCCGTCGTAGTCGATCTCGGACATCGTGGCGGGGTGGGCGAGCCACTGCTTCACGAGGTCCACGCTGGCGTCCTCGAACCAGACGCGCAGCTGTTCCGCCCCGAGCGGGCCGTCCGGCCGGTACCGGCCGGCGGCGACGTCCTCGAGCACCGCGGGCAGGTCGTCGGAACCGACCGTCGCGAGCACGTCCAGCGCGCCGCGGTAGGCGTCGGCGTCCTCCGGCATCCCGTCGGGGCGCCATCCGTCGCCCTGCCCGGCGGCGAGCTGACGGTCGACACGGAGCGCGACGTCCACCTCTCCCGGCCCTGCCTGCGGGACGACGATCCGAGCCACCGCCCGGAGCACGTCGAGCTGCTGCGGGGACAGGGCCTCCGGCGTCGCGGCGGGGTCGTCGGGCAGCGCACGCACCGCGAGCACGCCCCGGGTCCGAGCACTCACCCGCGGCGAGGCGATCACCCGGGCCTGGTCGGCGGGGACGACCGGTCCGTGGGCGACACGCCGCTCCCAGAAGCTGCGCACGAGCGCGGCGACCTCCTGCGGGCGCTCCCACGGCAGCAGGTGCGCGGCGCCAGGTACCTCGTGCAGCTCGGCGGCGGGCCAGTGCGGCATCGTGAGGCGACGCTGCGCTCCGGCCGCCAGGTCGCCGTCCTCGGCGCCGGCGAGCACGAGCGCCGGGACGGGGTTCGGCTCGGCCGTCGTCGACCAGTCCTCCCGACTACCGCGGAGCAGCCAGTCGCGCCAGGCGCGCGGGTCGGTGCGGCGCACGTCCTGCACGGCCTGCTCGTGCCGGTCCGGGGGCAGCACGTCGGCGGTGTTCGCGTCGACGAACTCCGCCGCGTGGTCCGGCTCGATCGGCCCGTCCGCGGCCCACGAGAGCATCGCGTCGCGGCGGTCCTCGTCCATCGGCTCGGGAGCGAGGGGCGAGGCGGCGAGGAGGACGACGGCGCGGAGTCCGAACAGGCCGTTCGCGCCCGAGACCGTGCGGTCGGCGACGACCGTCGCGACCTTGCCACCCATCGAGTGACCCACGATCGCCCACTCGGTGGCGCCGCTCGCCCCGATCGCCCGCTCGACGAGCACGGCCATCTCCTCGACGGTCGTGCCACCGGAGGCGGGGCTCCGCCCGAAGCCCGGCAGGTCGATGCCGACGAGGTCGAGGGTGCCGGCGAGCTCGGAGCGGAGGAGGGCGAACTCCTCCGAGCTCGAGCCCAGCGCGTGCAGGCAGAAGGCGGTCGCTGTCATCCTTCGTTCCTACCGTCCGGATCGCGCGGGACCCAGGCTCCTGTACCCCTGCGACGTACCCCGACGGGCGGTGTCAGGAGGACGTGCGCGGTTCGTAGACCGAGAGGAGCATCGCGGCACCCAGGCGAGCCACCCGTGCGGGCTGCGCCGACCGCTGCACGGCGGACTCCACCCGGGCACCCTCGACGAGCAACGAGAGCGCCTGCGCCACGTGCGACGGCACGCCGGCACGCGCGCAGAGCTGCGTCAGGTGTGCCTCGACGTCGGCGAAGTGCGCTCGCGCGAGCTCGGCGATCGCCGGGTCGGTGCGCCCGAGTTCCGCGTGCCCGTTGATGAACGCGCAGCCGCGCCAGCCCTCGTCGGCGAAGCACTGCTCCAGGTACCCGAACACCCCGAGGACCTCGTCCCGCGGATCGTCGGCGTCCCGAGCGATGCCGTCGAGTGCCCGTCGCCACGCGCCGTGCCAGCGCTGGAGCACGGCGATGACGAGCTCCCGCTTCGACGGGTACGCGGCAGTGAGCTCGTCGCGCGTGAGTCCGGCCTCGTCCGCGACGTCGTCGAGCGTCACCGGGGTGACGCCGTGCTGTGTGAACAGGGTGTCCGCCGCGGTCGACGCCCGGCGTTGTGCCGGGGACTCACGGACGGTGGGGGTCAGAGTGAGGAGGGTCATGTGCCTTCTGCAGGGTCGGGACCGCGGGTGGCGCGAGCCTACTGGCCCGACACGCGAGCGGCGTCGAGGGCCTCGGCGAGCAGGGCTCGCATGTCGATCGGCTGCGTCGGTGCGTCGGCGGCGGCCGACCGTCGGACCGGCAGCACGGTGTCGGCGACCGAGTGGTCCGCCCCGGGCAGCGCGCGGGTCCCGCGGGAGAGCCGCGACCCGCGGATGCCGAGTTCGTTGCGCGGGATGCTCATGCGGACAGTCCCAGCAGGATCGCTGCGGACGCGGCGACGGTCACCGAGAGCAGACCGGTCGACACCGCGGCGATCTGGAGGCCACGCTGTCGGCGGGCCTCCACCACCTCGGCGAACCGCGGGGTCGTGCGACCGATCCCGGCGGCGCGGGCGGTGGTGGGTCCGGTGTCCAGGTCGGTGGCGATGATGGTCACGGTCGTCGTCCTCGGGTCTCCGGGGGGCCGGCCGATCCGGCACCCGTCCACCGAGGACGCTAGGAGACCGCGGCGCCGGGCGGACGCCGACCGGGCGACGACGACGAAAGACGGACGTCCGGCAGTCCTCGTCCGACGATCTCCGGACATCCCTGCTGTGCGGACCACGTCGTCCACCCCCGGACCGGGGACACCGGTGTCCGGACAGCGCCGCGTCCGGCGGACAGAATGCACGGGACCCATGAACCCGATCACGCCGCCACGCATCGACGTCGAGACCCAGAGCTCCGACCTCGACGAAGCCCGCGACTTCCTCGCGACCGCCTACGCGGGGAACGAGTGGAGCGCCGACGCGACCGGACAGCCGTTCGCGTTCCGCTACTCGGCGGTGGGGGACGCGGCGATGTCGCTGCGGTCGATCCGCTTCGACGGCCACCTCGAGGGCGTCATGACGCCGTCCGACGACTTCGTGGTGCAGTGGACGACCCGCGGCACCGCTGCGATCGGGTCCGGAGACGCGCAGATCGTGATGGAGCCCGGTCGACCGCAGCTCTGGCCGCAGCAGGGCGCCGCGTTCTCGTACGACGACTACGACCAGCGCATCGTCCAGGTCAACCGGAGCGCCCTCGAGGAGGTCGCCGGTGAACGCGGGACGGCGCCCGGGCAGCTCGTGCTCGACCACACCGTCCGACCGGACGAGCGGGCGATGCGCGTCTGGCGGAGCAGCGTCCAGCTCATCTCGCACACCGTCCTCGACCGCCGTGCCTCCCCGCTGCTGCAGGCCGAGATGGGTCGGCTCGGGGCGCTGGCACTGCTGGAGCTCTACCCGATCGTCAGCGCGTCGCTGCCGGACGAGCTGCTGCTCCCCCGCAACGCACACGTCCGACGAGCCGTCGAGTACGTCCACGAGCACGCGCACCTGCCGATCACGAGCACCGACCTGGCGCGGGTCGCATCGCTCAGCCTCCGCGCCCTCCAGACGGCGTTCCAGCGCACCTTCGAGCTGTCGCCGAACGCGTACATCCGACAGGTCCGGCTCGACCGCGTGCGCGAGGCGCTGCTCGCCGGCGACCCGGCGACGACGAACATCGCCGAGGTTGCGCGCGAGTGGGGGTTCGCCCACGCGGGCCGGTTCTCCGCGACCTACCAGCAGCGCCACGGCGAGTACCCGCGCCAGACCCTGCGCCGATCCGGCCGTCAGCGCGCGTAGGCGTCGACGAACAGCGCTCCGCGGAGGTCCCGCAGGGTGTCGACGAGCCGCTCGATCGTGCGCCCGGAGATGCCGGACACCTCGAGGTCGTGCGGACCGAGTGCGGGCAGGCGGCCGGTCCGGATCCGCACGACCTCCCACCCCACGGCGCGGACGGCACGGTCCTTCCGCCGGTCCGTCTCCTGCCGGGGTCCGACGTGCTCGAGCCCGTGTCGGCCCGTGCTGTCGTACTCGATCGCGACGCGCAGCTCCGGGAGCACGATGTCCGGCCAGGCCTCGACGTGGTCGAAGAACGGGCGGTCGAGCCGGATGGCCGTGTGGTCGAACGTGAAGGCGAACCGGTCACGCAGCGCCTGCCGCAGGTCGGCCTCGACCGCCGACGCCGGCGCGGGGGCGCACACGCTCGTGAAGGAGTCCCCCGACGGGATCCTCGGGGTCTGAGGGCAGATCGACCGTGGGACCGGCTGCGACGACCGTGCGCCGCTCGCCCGTGTCGAGCGTGCGCCAGACCGTCCCGCAGCACGGGCCCCCGGTCGGGACGACGCCACCGTGCCCGTGGGTACCCGGCCCACCCCGGGGACCGGGCCGCGCCCCGGAGCCGACGGGAGCGTCCGGCGGCCGTTGACCCGCTCGGCCCGCTGCGGCGGCGGGACCGCTGCCGGCCAGTCCTCGGGGAGCACCGGCCACCGCTGCGGTGCCGCCTGCAGGTGGCACTCGGGGCACCAGACGGACCGTCGGCGCTCCCGCCCGGGTCGCGACCGCTGCTCGGCAGGCGTCGCGACGAAGACGTGACCGACGTCGCACTCCCACGTCAGCAGGACCTCGGCCGCGGGCGGCACCTGCGTGAGCACCACGCCGTGGTTCCACTCCGGGTGGTACTGCCGCACGAGCACCGGGTACGACGCCCACGCCGAGCGGAACTCGCCGACGGCGTACGGTACGGCGGTGCCCCGCGACCACTGTCGCCGTCGCCACCACGCGTCCACCGGTTCGACCACGCCGTCACCGTAGGGAGCACCACCGACACCGCGGATGCCGAACCGTCGGGTGCCCGGGCCGGGTCAGCCGTCGAGCGCGTTCCGGACGTACCCGACGACCGCGTTCGCGTGCCCGTGGCCGAACCCGTGCTCGTCCTTCAGCCAGGCCACCACCTCCGCGTGCCGGTGCCCGTCGAGCTGCTCGGCGACCAGGTCGAGCCAGTCCTGCACGGGGCGCCCGTAGGTCCGCTCGATGCTCGGGAAGTACGAGGCGGGGCCCTTCGGCTTCGACCCGTCCTCCGGCGGCTCCGGAGCGGTCACGCGGCGTGTCGTCATGGCCGCCAGGGTAGCCGTGGTCGCAGGACGTGCGGACGCCGGCGCCGCCGCCGTGGCCTCAGCGGAACCCGTCGTCCCGCCGGCTGCGGTGCAGGGTGTCGCTCGGGTGCTCGCCGAAGCGGTCGGCGTACGCGGCGGCGAACCGACCGAGGTGCGCCCACTGCCACCGGCGCGCGACGTCGGCCACCAGGAGGTCCCCGCCGGACGTCTCGAGCTCCCGTCGGGCACCGTCGAGCCGCTCCGCCCGGAGCCTGGCCATCGGCGACTCCCCGAACCGACGGTGCATCGCGTTCTGCAGCCCCCGCTCGCTGATCCCGACGGCGTCCGCGATGTCCCGGAGCGTGACCGGCTGGTCGGCGTGCGCGCGGATCCACTCCGCTGCGCGCGCGGCGGAGCCACGGCCGGTCGGCGCGACGGCCGGCAGGACCGGGAAGGCCGCCACGACGGCGTCGGCGATCTCCGCGTTGATCGTCTGTCGGACGGCGTCGGCGAGCGCGGCGTCCATGACCGGTCCACCGTGCGCACGGATCACGGCACGCAGGGCCCGCCGCGCGGACTCGTCCGGGGACTCCGGCGCGAGGACCACCGGCCCGGTCGGCAGGTGTCCCCTGCGCACGAGCGCGCGACGGAGCACGCGGTCCGACAGGTGGACCATCGTGATCGTGCGGACGTCCGCCGTGAAGGCGTAGCGACGCGAGGCGGTGAGCAGGACCGGTGCACCCGGCTGCACGGCGAGCGGGTCGCCGCCGTCGAGGTCCTCGATGGTCGCACTGCCGTCCCCGATCCAGAAGACGATGTGCTCGTCGCGCGGCTGCATGACGCCGGCCCGCGTGCCCTGGACCTCGGCCCGGCGGACCGAGACCTCGGCGTCGCCCGCGCCGAGGTAGCGGAAGGTGTCGAGCGCGCTGTCGATCCCGCCGGCGGTCCCGTAGATCTCGTCGAGTTCGTCACCCCGGTGCTCGCTGACGGCCTCCACCCGGAAGCGTCGGAACGTGGGGTGCTCCGTCCCTCGTGCCTGCCCAGTCACGATCGCATGGTCTCAGGACCGGCGGCCGGTGTGCGCTTCCCGGACAGCGTGTCCCGGTGTCGGAGTCGCCGTCCGTGCACCTCCGGACGGCCGAGGGCGGACGGCGGACGGCGGACGGCGGACGGCGGAGCGTGCGGACGGGTCACCACCGGATGCGGGCGAACTCCTCGCGCAGTCGCCGCGCGCGACCGGGGTGCACCTGCTCGACCCAGCCGATCCGGCCGAGCAGGTGCGCGCGGAGGTCGGGGTGCCCGGCGCGGTCCTGCGACGCCGGGCCGTGGACGACGCAGTTGTGCAGGACGGCGTGCAGCCGGTCGACCTCACGGCGACCGGGCGACGGCCGCTCGTTGACGACGACCCCCGTGACCGACTGCCGGCTCCCCCGCCTCCGGACCCGGCTCTTGCGGGGGTTGAGCCGGTACCCCTGCTCGGTCACGATCCGCTCGACGCCGCGCAGGAAGGCGTCGGGTCGGGCGGCCAACCGGTGGTCGCCGCTGAAGGTCAGGTCGTCGGCGTAACGGGTGTACCGGGCACCGGTCGCTCCCGCCCAGCCGGCGAGGCGGGCGTCGAGGTGCCGCAGCGCCGTGTTGGCGAGGGCCGGCGACGAGGGCGCGCCCTGTGGCAGGTGGGCGACGGCGAGGGCCTCGCGCAGCGCGGCGCGTTCCTCGGGACTCCCGCCGGCGGGCATCGCGACGAGGACGTGGGGCGGGACCCGGTGGGTGCAGAGCCCGGTCAGGACGTGCGCGAGCGGTTCCGCGTAACCGGCGGACCGGAACACGCCGTAGACCGTCGGGGCGGTGACGCTGGCGAAGAACGTGGTCAGGTCGGCGCTGAGCACGACGTGCTGCCCGGTGTGCACCGCGGCGCCGGTGACGACGCTCCGTCCCGCCACGAACCCGTGGGCGGCGTCGTGCACCGGGAGCCGGACCAGCAGGCCGTCCAGGACGGTGCGCTGCGTCCGGCGGAGCAGGTCCATCGGCTTCTCGAGCAGGCGCGGTACCCGTCCGGGCCGGACCACCCACTCGTGCCGGACGTGGTGGAGCGGACTGCCCGCCGGGGCGTGCCGGTTCCACGCCCGGGTGTCGGCGAGCCAGAGCAGCCGACCGACGGTGACGTCGAGCGCCCGGGCGAGCTCCGGGAGCGTGTCGACGAGCAGCGGGCTCTCGGTTGCGGGACGTGCGCGGACGGCGGTGACCGGACGGGCGAGCACGCGGACCGGACGCCGGGCCTCGCGGGAGCGGTGCAGGGCGGCGAGCCGGGGCGCCGCGGCGAGCACCCGGGCGAGCTGGCGGGGTGCGTCGACGGGCGGTCGCGGGTAGGTGTCGAGCGCCGCCCCGACGGCTCGTCCCACGTAGGCGCGGTCGACGCCGACCACGGCGTAGCCGGCGGCGGTCAGGTCGTCGACGGCCCACGAGTCGGCGGTGAGGAAGGCGTCGGCGAGCGCCGTCGCCACGACCTCGAGGGGCGTGGGGTTCCCGGAGGACCCGTCGGTGCCTCCGTGCGGCGTCGCGCGCGGAGCGCGCCGTCCCGCTCGGGGCGTGTCGTCCTGCTGGTCCTGCGTGCCCCGGGGTGACCCCGGAGAGGTCGACGCGTCGCGCGCGTCGGCCGCCTCCCCCGGGAACTCCACGCGGTCACCCTACGGTGTGCGACCGACGGACGGGAGGCGCGCGGCCGGACCGCCACGCGCCTCCCGTCCGGCTCCGGTCCCGCTAGCGACGTGGGCGGCCGAGCAGGACCGTGCCGACCACCGCGGCGATGCCCGCCCAGACGAGCGGACGCGTCACGCGGCGGCGCTTCGCCACCCAGCCGCCGTCGGTCGCGTTGTGGGCGTCGGCGGGCTCGTACAGGTTGCCGTCGCTCGGCACGCCCTTGCCCCGGAGCGCGAACGTCTCCACCATCGGCTTCGTGATCTTGTGGAACAGTCCCGGGAACACGTACTGCAGCGGCACGAGCGACGCCTGGATCCGCCCGACGAAGCGGTAGCGCTTCGGGTGCAGCGCGGCGCGGACGACGGCCCGACCGGCGCGCTCGACCGACACGGTGGGCGGCAGGGGGTGCGAGGTCTTGCCGGTGTAGTTCGCCCCGTTCTGGTAGATCGGGGTGTCGATCGTCGAGGGGAGCAGGGCGGTGAACCGGATCCCGGTGCCCGCGTACTCGTCGCCGAGGACGTCGACCAGCCCGAGTGCGGCGTGCTTGCTCGTCACGTACGCCGACTGGTACGGCGCGGAGAGCAGCGACTGGATCGACCCGACGAGCACGTACGTCCCCGTGCCGCGCTGCTTCCAGTGCGGCAGCAGCGCGGAGATCGCGTGGAGGTGCCCGTACAGGTTCGTGTCGACGACGCGCTTGAACGCCTTCGTCGGGGTCTGCTCGAAGAGCCCGTAGACGAAGAGCGCCGCGTTGCCGACGAAGACGTCGATCCGGCCGAACCGTGCGGTGGTGGTGGCGACGAGGTCGCGCACGGCGTGCTCGTCGGCGACGTCGGTCGGGATCGCGACCGCCTCGGCGCCGAGTGACCGGCACTCGGCCGCGGCGGCCTCGAGGCTGTCGTGGCTGCGAGCGGCGAGCACGAGGGTGGCCCCCTGTCGGGCGAACTCGTGCGCCGCGGCCCTCCCGATGCCGCTCGATGCTCCGGTGACGACGACGATCTTCCCGCGGAACCGTTTGGTCATGACCTCGTTGCTACCCGCGACCGGCTGCGACGACGCCCAGGCCGGGTGCGGTTGCCCCACGGCTTCCCGGACGTGCCCGGGGGTGCGACGATGGGCGCATGCCGAAGGACGAGCTGACGGTCGAGGAGGCGACGGCGATCGCCGAGCACGCCCGGTCCGGGGCGCTCCCGCTCGAGGACCCCGAGGTGCGCCGCGTCGTCGAGCAGGCGAACCGGACGCTGGTCCGGGCGCAGATGTGGGGCGAGGACCGCAGCCCGAGACTGCGCCGGCGTCGGCGGTGGCTCGCCGCGGGCGCGCTGGTGATGGTCCTCGTCTGGGTCGCCGGGCTGCTCGTCCCCCTCGCCTTCCGTCTCGGCCTCTGAGACCGGCGGTCGACCGACGCGCGAGCGCGGGCGCGTCGACCGATCGTCGCGTGAGCCGCGTCGCGTGAGCGCGGCTCAACACGCCCGGCCCTCGGAGTGGGGTTGCCCGGAACACCCCGTCCGGGTTGACTCGACCGCGTGACGAGCACCGCGGACCGCCCCTCGTCGACGCCGACGTGGACGATCAGCGTGCGCGACGACACCGGTCCGATCGTGCTCGGCGGCCTCCGGACGTCGTGGGCTCCGCTGGCGAAGCAGACCATCATCGCCGCGCTGATCGTCGGGGCTGCCGTGGGGAGCACCTTCTCCCCGTGGCTCGAGGTCACCGACGCCCCGCTGATGTGGAGCGGGGTCGCGATCGCCCTCCTCGGCCTGGTCTTCGCCGCCGTGGCCGTGCGCTCGTCCGCGGCGATGCGGGTCGAGCTGCTCGTCCCCGCGATCGACTTCTTCGCGGTCGGCTTCCTGCGCTTCGGCACCGGCGACGCCGCCTCGGTCTTCACCGCGATCGTGGTGCTGCCCGTGGTGTGGGTCGCCGCGAACCCCGGGCGACGGCACGTGGTGTGGCCGGTGCTCGGCACGACCGGCACGCTGCTGCTGTCCTACGCGATCTCCCCGACCGAACCGCGGCCGAGCGAGCTCGTGCGGCTGTTCATCGTCGTGTTCGTGTTCGGGGCGACGGCTGCCGTGACGAACGAGCTCGCGCGGCAGGCCGGCCTCCAGCTCGCCGCGGTGCAGCGCCGGCGTCGGGTGGCCGAGGGCGAGATCGACCGCGCGGCCCTCGTGCAGCAGTCGCTCCTGCCGACGACCGCCGCGGGGCTGCCCGGGGAGCTCCGCGCGGTGGGCGTGTGCATCCCCGCGCGGACGGTCGGCGGCGACTTCTACGACTGGTTCCCCACCCCCGACGGCGCCGCCTTCACCCTCGGCGACGTGATGGGCAAGGGCGTCGGCGCCGGCATGATCGCCGCCGCCGTGCGCTCGCTCATCCGCAGCACCGTCGACGAGTCCGACCCCGCGGTCGCCGTCCGCCGCGCCGCGACCGGGCTCGCGACCGGGACGTCCGACCTGACCAGCGGACAGTTCACGACGTGCTTCCACGTGCGGGTCGACCGTGACGGGCACGCCCGGTGGGTGGACGCCGGGCACGGGCTGACGGTGCTGCGGAGCGTCGACGGCACCGTCCGCCCGCTGCGGTCGGCGCACCTGCCGATCGGTGTCGGCACGAGCTGGACCGCCGAGGACACCTCCCTCGAGCCCGGCGACGTCATCGTGGCCGTGAGCGACGGCGTGCTCGACCTGTTCGGCGGCGACCTCGACTCGCTCGACCGCTTCGAGGCGTGGGTGGCGGAGCGGGACCACCCGCAGCAGGTCGTCGACGGCATCGCCGAGCTCGCGCACGCCGACGAGCACCCCGACGACGTCACCGTGCTGTGCGTCGGCTACGTCCCCTGAGCGGACCGACCCCTCGTCGCGACCGCGGTCCGGCGCGCGTGTCCCTCGAAGTGTGGACTGGTCACCGGACCGATCACGGGGGATGATCGTGCGTCCCGTCCACCGACGGGCACGAGGACAGGGATCCCCCGGATGCTGCACGACCACACGCCGACCGACGCCGCCCACACCGTCGACCGACGCCGCTTCCTGGCGCTCGGGCTGGGCAGCGCCGCAGCCACGACGGCCGCCGTCGGAGCGGCACTGACGCCGGACGACCACGCCGCTGCGGCCACCACGACGTCGTCCGGAGGGGTGCTCCTCGCCGCTGACGAGTTCGACGGCGCCGCCGGCAGCGCCCCGAACCCGGGGATCTGGCGGTTCGACACGGGCGCCGGCGGGTGGGGGAACGCCGAGCTGCAGACCTACACCGACTCGCGACGGAACAGCGCGCTGGACGGCGCGGGCAACCTCGTCATCACCGCGCGACGCGAGGCCGACGGCACGTACACCTCCGCGCGGCTGAAGACCGAGGGCACCTTCACCGCGCAGTACGGCCGGATCGAGTCACGCATCCGGATCCCGCGCGGGCAGGGGATCTGGCCCGCGTTCTGGATGCTCGGCGCGGACATCGGGCAGGTCGGATGGCCGGCCTGCGGCGAGATCGACGTGATGGAGAACGTCGGGTACGAGCCCGGTGTCGTGCACGGCACCGTGCACGGACCCGGCTACTCCGGAGCGCAGGGGATGTCGGCCGCTGCGACGCTGCCGAACGGTGCGGCCTGGGCGGACGCGTACCACGTCTTCGGGGTCGACTGGCGCCCCGGATCGGTCACGTGGCTCGTCGACGGCGTCGCGCAGCGCACGGTCACCCGGGCCGACGTGGGGTCGTCGCCGTGGGTCTTCGACAAGCCGTTCTTCGTGCTGCTCAACGTCGCCGTGGGCGGCACCTGGCCCGGGTCGCCGGACGCGACCACGCGGTTCCCGCAGCAGATGCTCGTCGACTGGGTGCGGGTCTGGCAGCAGGCCTGACAGCGAACGGGACCCGCGGGGCGAGCCCGCCACGCTCCTCCCGTCCGTCCAGTGCTCAGCGCCTCGCGCGTGCCAGCAACCAGAGGTACGTCGCGTGGCCGACCAGCGCCAGGCCGAAGAACACCGCGGCGACCGCGTAGACGCGGTCGAGCTTCCCCTGGCCGATGACGAGCATCACGACGCAGAACACCACGGCCGCGGCGAGCACGCCGACCTGGATCGTCGACCAGATGCGGCGGAAGCGGGGCATGCCGGAGTCGTCCACGACCCCATTCTGCCCGACCGGCATGACGGTCCCGGGTCGCCGCGGCCTACTTCTCCGGGTCGTGGCCCCAGTTCATGAGCGAGTACCGCCACTTCGAGTCGTGGGAGTCGCCCTTCGGCTCCTGCTTCGAGTGCCGCGCCACGTAGCCGACGACCTTCCGCATGTGGGCGTAGTCGTCGTCGGTGTAGTCGCCCTGCTTCTTCTCGAGGATGCGGACGATGTGCCGCCCGCTCTCGTGTCCGGTGGACTCGCCGCCGCCGTCGGACTTCTGTCCGACCTCCTTCGACTCGTCCGTGTCGAGCCACTTCCGCAGTTCGGACGCGGTCATGTTCACCGCGTCGGCGAAGTCGTCGCGCGTCTGCTTCTCGTCGTGCTGGTCGTCGCTCATGGCGGCCAGCGAACGCGCCGGGCCTGGGTGTCCACGCAGCGCTGCGTGTCCCCCGTTCCGGTGCGCTGATCGGACGCCGCTCCGCGTCCGTCCAGCACTGGTCGGGTTGTGTGTCCCCCGAACACCCCCACGACAGGAAGCGAGAGCAACATGCGCGCAGTGGTCTGGCACGGCATCGGGGACATCCGTCTCGACGAGGTCCCGGAGCCCACCATCCAGCACCCGGAGGATGCGATCGTCCGGATCACCCGCAGTGCGATCTGCGGCACGGACCTGCACTTCGTCCGCGGCACCATGGCACCGATGGAGGAGGGCACCATCCTCGGGCACGAGGCCGTCGGCGTCGTCACCCAGGTCGGTGACGCCGTCCGCGGGTTCAGCGCCGGGGACCGCGTCGTCATCAACTCGACGATCTCGTGCGGCGCATGCCGGTACTGCCGGATGGGCAAGACCGCGCAGTGCGACGTCGCGAACCCGAACGGCCCGCAGGCCGGCACGAGCTTCTTCGGCGGCCCGCAGTCGACCGGGCCGGTGAACGGTCTGCAGGCGGAGTACGTGCGCGTGCCGTACGCCCGCAACACGATGCACCCGCTGCCCGAGAACGTCAGCGACGAACAGGCGATCCTGCTCTCCGACATCTTCCCGACCGGCTGGTTCGGCGCCGAGCTCGCCGGGGTCACCCGCGGCGACGTCGTGGTCGTGTTCGGCGCCGGCATCGTCGGCCAGTTCGCCGCCGCCTCCGCCTACAAGCTCGGCGCAGCCCGCGTGATCGTCGTCGACGGCGAGGAGACCCGGCTCGCCGCGGCGCTCGCGCAGCACTGCGAGGTCGTCGACTACAACCGCGAGGACCCGGTGCAGGCGATCATGGACCTGACGAACGGCATCGGCGCGGACGCCGTGATCGACGCCGTCGGGGTCGACGCGGAGCGCCCGAAGCAGGGCCCCGCAGCAGTGTCCGACGAACAGGCCCAGCAGTTCGACGCCGAGGTGCAGCAGGTCGCGCCCGACGCCTCGCCGGACGGCTTCGGCGAGCAGCAGCAGTGGAAGCCCGGTGACGGCCCGTCGCAGGTCGCACAGTGGGCGGTCGCGTCGGTCGCGAAGTACGGCCGCATCGGCATCATCGGCGTCTACGGTCCGACCGCACAGTCGTACCCGATCGGCGAGGCGATGAACAAGAACCTGACGATCCGGATGGGCAACTGCGACCACCACTCGGTCACCCCGCCGCTCATCGACCTGGTGGCATCGGGGCAGTTCGACCCGACCGCGCTGATCACCGAGCACGAACCCATCGGCGACGCGATCGCCGCGTACGAGGCCTTCGACCGCCGCGAGCCCGGCTGGGTCAAGGTCGAACTGGAGGCGACACGATGACCACCGCACCGAGCGACCAGTACGCCTTCGGCGACCCGCGCAGCCGCTACCCCGACGTCTCTCCGGAGCCGCAGACCCAGGACGAGCCAGGCCTGCAGTCGCAGATGACCCCCGTCCCCGACCTCGGCGAGTCCAGCTACCGGGGCACGGGGCGCCTCGAGGGCCGGAAGGCCCTCATCACCGGAGCCGACTCGGGCATCGGCGCCGCCGTGGCGATCGCCTTCGCCCGCGAGGGGGCCGACGTCGTCCTGGCCTACCTGCCCGAGGAGCAGTCCGACGCCGACCACGTGATCGAGCAGATCGAGGCGGCCGGGCGGAAGGCGGTCGCGGTCCCCGGTGACCTGCGCGACAAGGCCTACGCGGGGCAGCTCGTCGAGCGCGCCGTCGCCGAGCTCGGGGGCATCGACGCGCTGGTCAGCGTCGCCGGCAAGCAGCGGTGGCAGCCCGACCTGCTCGACATCACCGACGACCAGTTCGAGGCGACGTTCGACGTCAACGTGTTCGGGCTCTTCCGCCTGGTGAAGGCAGCCCTGCCGCATCTGCAGCCGGGGTCGACGGTCACGACGACCGCGTCCATGGAGGCCTACCAGCCCGCGCCGGACCGCCTCGACTACGCGGCGTCGAAGGGCGCGATCAACAACTTCTCCAAGGGGTTGTCGCAGCTGCTCGTCGAGCGCGGCATCCGGGTCAACATCGTCGCCCCGGGTCCGACCTGGACCGTCCTGCAGCCGAGCGGCGGCGTCGACCCGGAGTCGCTGCCCGAGTTCGGCAGCAGCGAGTCGCCGATGGGCCGCGCGGCCCAGCCCGCCGAGCTCGCGCCGGCGTACGTGTTCCTCGCGTCGCAGGAGTCGAGCTTCGTGGCCGGCGAGACCCTCAACGTCAACGGGGGCATGGTCACGCCCTGACCCCGGACCGCCTCGGCTCGTGGAGCGGACACGCTGCTCCCCGAGCGGGAATGCCCGCGCAGCCGCCGACGTCGAACCATCCACACACCACGCGAAGGAGCACACCATGACCCTCGACCTCCACAAGGGGAACAGCGTCGACACCGAGCGTCACTGCCTGCCGACCAGCACCCTGCACGCCCTGCACGACGACCAGCAGGAGCAGACGTTCGGACGCTGGCTCGGCCAGATCAACGGACAGCGCTGAGCGCGTTCGCTGCGCGCTGACGGACGGGAGGCGCGGTGCCGGCTGGCACCGCGCCTCCCGTCCGTTCGTGGTCACGCCGGACACCGCCGGTCACGGCGAGACGCCGTCACGTCGGCGCGGCGCTGCTAGGTTGCAGCTGTGTCGTGGGGTCGGTGGTGGTTCGCGCTGCAGGCGTCGGGCGGCGCCGTCTGGTGGCTGCTGGTCCCCACCGTGCCGATCGTCCGGACCGCGACGCTCGGCTCGCTCGACCCCGTGCCGGTCGCCGCGCTCGACGTCCCGCTGTTCGTCGTCGCCTCGGCACTTGCCGCCGCGGGCCTCCGCTGGTCCGCCGTCGTCGCCACGGGGTGGACGGTGCTCGTGCTGCTCGGGACGGCCGCCTGGGCGACGGTCACCCGTGAGGCGGGCTGGGGTGTCGTCGCGATGACCGCAGCGACCGTCGGCTCCGTCCTCGCGCTGTGCCACGTGCTGCTCGGGCGGGTGCCGACCGAACTCGTCACGTCGGGTCCGCTGCGCTTCCGGACCGCCGACCCGGACGCGGGACCCGTCCGGCACCTCCTCGGGACCGCGGTGCAGATCGTCGTGTTCTGGGGGCTCTTCCTCGGCGTCCTCCCGCTGCTGATCGCCGCCGCCGAGACCCGGTGGCGGCTCCGTCCCCCGCTGCCCGACGCCGTCGTGCAGGTGGTCAGCGGGACCGGTCTCGTCGTCTTCGTGCTGGCGAGCCTGCTCGGCCTCGCCTCGGCGGTGTCGATGTCGACGCGTGGCGGCGGAACCCCGTTGCCGTCGGCGATGCCCAACCGGCTCGTGGTCGCCGGCCCCTACCGGGTGGTGCGGAACCCGATGGCCCTCGCCGGGCTGACCCAGGGCGCTGCGGTGGGGCTCGTCGCGGCGTCCTGGACGGTGCTCGTCTACGCGGTCGCGGGCTCCGTCGTGTGGAACTGCGTCGTGCGCCCGCTCGAGGAGCGCGACCTGGAGCAGCGGTTCGGTGACGACTTCCGCCGCTACGCCGCAGCCGTCCGGTGCTGGGTGCCGCGGTTGCGCCCGGTACCGCGGAGCTGAGCGCGCGCCACGGGACGCAGCACGAGCGCGCGAACCGGATGGTCCGCCCGTCCGCGTCCGGAACACGACCGGACCCGCCGGGTGCCCCGGAGCGCGTGCAGTGTGGACGGAGCCGTCCGACCGGGCGGCACCCCGCTCGCGCAGACCCGCCGGCGAGGACGGCCGGCGGGACGACGCGGGAGGTGCAACGGGTGCGATCGAGACTCTCCGACCTGCACGAGGAACCGGGCGAGTGGCACCGGCGTGGGCTGCGTCACCCGGACGAGATCGCGTCCCTCGTGCACACCCGGCTGCTGGAGAACGTCCCGGCCGACCCCGCGTACCGCGACTTCTTCTCCGCCGAGTGAGCGTCGTGCGTTCCTCCGCTCAGAGCTCCCGGAGCATGCGGCCGGCGACGGCGTCGTTCCAGGACGTGGTGGCCCCGACCTCGGTCGCGGTGTGCAGTCCCCCGTGCCCGTCCTCCAGCCCGCACCGCCACCGGTCGAACACGCTCATGCAGAGCGTCCGTGCCGTGCGCACCGCGCCGGCGACGGGCCGCTGCGGCGCTGCCTGGCGGAGCGGACGCTGCGGCGTCCTGTCGCCGAGCGGGTCCGTGGTCGCGTCGTCGGTCGGCTCCGGTTCGACAGCGGGCAGGGGGGTCGTGGTGGTGTCGTCGTGCATCTCACCAGTGGGACGTCACGAGCAGCGGATCCGTCACGAACTGACGCACCCGACACCACGCGGGCACTCCCCGCGCTGCCGGTGCATGCTCGGTGGAGACCGGTCCACCGACCGGCAGCCCGAGTCGGACGGAAGGCGGGGATGAGCGACGGCACCGCGCTGCAGCACGCGTCCGACGCGACGCTCGTGGCCCGCGCGGCCGACGGCGACGTGCTGGCCTTCGAGGTGCTCGCCCGCCGGCACGGACCGCTGATGCGCGTCTACGCGGAGCAGGTGCTCGGCTCCAACGTCGAGTCCGACGACGTCGTGCAGGAGGCCTTCCTCACGGGGTGGCGGAAGCTCGCGGACCTCGAGGACGCCGAGCGGTTCCGCCCCTGGATCATGCAGATCGTCACCCGCCGGGCCCTCGACCGTCTCCGGCGTCGACGTCACCACGACGACCTGGACGACCACGACGAGGCGGCCGACCCGTCGCAGGCCCCGGAGCGTACCGTCGAGACGCGCATGCAGCTCGACGCGATGTGGGCTGCTCTGGACCGGATGCCGATCGACCAGCGTCGGTGCTGGCTGCTCCGGGAGACCGCCGGGTACAGCTACCAGCAGATCGCCGAGGAACTCGAGCTCCCGACGTCGACGGTGCGGGGCCTGCTCGCACGGGCGCGACGGTTCCTCGCCGCGGAGATGGAGGGATGGCGATGACGACCGACGACCTCCCCCTGCCCGACGACGACCTCGACGGCCACACGATCGAGGAGATCGCGGACTACCTCGACCGCGGTCGGGACCCGATCGACCCGTCCATCGAGGGCTCGGCGGTCTGCCGACTCGCGATGACGAACATGCAGCGCCTGCGCGAGCTCTCCCTCGGCGCGCTCGAGCAGCGCGCCGGTGCCGAGCCCGACCGGGAGACCGCCTGGGTCGACCGGTTGCTCGGGGCGATCCGCGCCGAGGTGCGGCCCGGTCGCGACGTCCCGGTCGCCCACCCCGATCCGCGCCTGCGCCTGGCGGTCACCGAGGCGGCCGTGCGCGGACTCGTGCGCCGCGCCGGTGACACGATGGGCGGCGTCGTGATGGGCCGCTGCGTGCTGCGGGGCGACGTGGAGGAGCCCGGAGCCGCGGTCAGCATCGATGTGACTGCCGGGCTCGTGTACGGCGGGTCGGCCCCGGAGACCGCCGAGCGCCTGCGGGTCACCGTCGCCGAGGCCGTCGAACGGCACACCGAGCTGCGCGTCGAGGCCGTCGACGTCCACTTCGACGACGTCTACCTGCCCTGACGACCACCGCCTGACCACGACCTGCCCGACCGGCGGCGAGACGACCCACCAGCAGCGAGGAGCGCGACCATGGACGACGAAGCGATCTCACGCACGGTGACGGCCGGCATCCGACACGTCCCCGGGGTCACCGGGGTCTACCCGCCCCGCCCCGTCGCCGCCGCGGCCGAGACCGTGGTCGACGCGGTGGTGCCCGTACCGCTCCGTCTGCACGACCCCGACGTCCTGGTCGACGTGGACCGACGCGGCGGCCGCGTGCACGTCGTCACCGGCATCAGCGTCGACGGCGGCCGTCCCGCCGCGGACACCCTCCGCGCGGTGGGCGAACGGGTGCGCGACCTGCTCGACGCCGACACGACCGCGACGGCGGACCTCATCAGCGTGACCGTCCGGCTGGTCGAGGACCCGGTCGACGCGGCCGTGGCGCCTCCCGAGGGCGGGCCGTCGGACGCGACCGCGCTGCCGACGAGCGATGTCTGAGCGCTTCCGCTCGGAACTCCCCCACCCGAACGGTCGTACCGACGCGGCGGGACCGTACACGCTCGTGGTCGGCGAGCACGAGCTGTCGTCCTGGGACCTCGGCCCCACCGGCAGGGCCGGCAGCGCACCGGACGGGAGGCGCGTGGCGGATCAGCGCCACGTCGCGCGTCCGACGCCGCGCCGGTCCGGAGGCACGTGGCCGGCCGGCACCGTGCCTCCCGTCCGCCGCGTCACCGGTCCGAGCGGTGAGCATGCCATGATCCGGGGGTGCGCATCGACGACTTCCCCGTCCCGGAGACCCCGGCCGCCCGAGCGGCTGCGTCGCTCGCCACGCGCTACCAGTCGACGGCGATCACGGCGCACGCCGTCCGGTCCTGGTACTGGGCAGCGGGCTTCGCGGCGCTCGACGGGCTCGACGGCGTCGACCACGAACTGCTGTGGGTCGCGGCCGTCCTGCACGACATCGGCACCGTGACCGAGTTCGACAACCACACGGTGTCCTACGAGCACGCCGGTGGGCACGTCGCCGTCGCCCTGACGACCGGGGCGGGTTGGGCCGTCGAGCGGCAGCAGCGCGTGCTCGACGTGATCGTGCGGCACAACTGGCCGGACGTCGACGTCCTCCTCGACCTCGAGGGGCACCTGCTCGAACGCGCGACCGGGCTCGACGTCTCCGGTGCGGGGGCCGAGCTGCTGCCGGAGTCGTACCTGCGCGAGGTGCTCGCACGGCACCCCCGCGGCTCGCTGGCTGCGGAGTTCGGCGCGTGCGTCGCCGACCAGGCCGCTCGCAAGCCCGACACCGCAGCGCGGCGCCTGGTCGACGGCGGTGTCGTCCGGAAGCTCGCGCAGAACCCGCTCGAGGCGCTGTCCTGACCACGACGCGCGCGCGAGGCTCAGCCGGACGTGTCAGCATCGGATCATGACCACCGCCGAACCCGACGTCCGTCACGTCGTCGAGGCGTCCGGCGACGACCTCGACGCGGCCCGAGCGGTGTTCGAGTCGGCGTACGGTGCCGCCGGGTTCCTGCCCGAGCGGACCGAGCGGGACTTCGGCTACCGGTTCCGATCGGTCGGTGGCGAGGGGATGTCGCTGGACTCGAAGCGCTTCGACGGTCGGATGGCCGGCGAGGTCGACGCGACGAGCCACTACTTCGTGACGTGGGTCAGCGACGGCGGCGGACTGCTGGACATCGACCGCGACGAGGTGGCGCTCGCGCCCGGACGCCCGATCGTGTTCCCGAGCGAGCGCCCGTACCGCTTCGACCTCGCCGACGTCCGGCAGAACGTGGTGCAGTTCGACCGCCGCACGCTCGAGCGCACCGCCGCCGAGCTGCACGGCACGGAGCCGGCGCCGCTCGTGTTCGACCACGCCGCGCTGCCCCGACGGGAGGACGTCCGGACGTGGAACGCCGAGCTGCGGGCCTCCGCGCAGGTCGTCCTCGGTGCCACGCCGCTGTCCCCGCTCGCGATGGCCGAGGCCACCCGGCGCACCGCGCTGGCGATGCTCCGGACCTTCCCGCACACGACCCTCGCGCCGGCCGCGCCGGTGCCCGTCGGCGCACGGGGCCGGGTGCAGCAGGCGATCGAGTACATGCACGCCAACGCCGACGTCCCGATCACCACGACCGACGTCGCCGAACACGTCGGGCTCAGTGTCCGCGGGCTCCAGCAGGGCTTCCAGCGGCAGGTCGGGATGTCACCGAACTCGATGCTCCGCGGGATCCGCTTCGACCGGATCCGGACGGAGCTCCGGTACCACTCGGTGGGCGAGACGACCGTGGCGGACACCGCACGACGGTGGGGGTTCGCACACGCCGGGCGGTTCTCCTCCGCCTACGCGAAGCGGTTCGGGGAGCTGCCGAGCGAGACCCTGCGCGCGCGTCGCTGAGCGACTGCGTGGGCCCTGCCGGGATCGAACCGACGACATCCACGGTGTAAACGTGGCGGACCGCGCAAACGTCCGCAGCGATACGCAGCGCTTCCCAGTGATGGCGCGGAAGTAGCTTGCGGACAACTGCGAACAAAAGCACCCGGCTGCGCGTGGTCACCGGCAGCACACCGGCAGCTTGTGCCGGTCGTCCTCGAGTTCCCCGCCGTGGCGCCGGCCTCCCCTACGCCGACGACACGCACCGCTACCGCCTCGGCCGCCGATATCGCCGCCCAATGAAACGGCGGCTGCCTGGCGACGCTCGGCAGGCGGCGCGAGCACGGCGTACTCCCCCCCCCCCCGCGGCAAACCGCTAACGTGTGTCGCGCCGTGCACGTAAAGGTCCGCCGCCGAGCAGCTGCTGATGCTTCCGGCCGAGACGACAGGCGCCCACCTCGGAACTACTGGCCGAGCTGTCCGAGCGCCGCTGCGACACCGTCATAGCCGAGAGTGGCCGCGTGTGTGATGGCACCCGTGACCGCAGGGACAATCAGCTTGGCCGCGGCGTCCCGCCATCGGGGACTACGCTCCTCGTCCGCCTGTCCGGCTGCAGCCTGCATGGCAACCCAGAGCCGCTCAGCAGCGCTCGCATAGTCGAAGCCCCCAGCGAGCGTCTCATCCTCCATCGCATCGCGAATCTCGCGCACCAGCTTCACCAAGTAGTAGCGAAGCTCCGCGCTGATGGTCTGGTCTTCCTCAAGGAGGCCAATCGCTTCGTCGACGACGGCACTGAGCCGGTCGAGTCCGCCCGGCGCGATCCTCCCCTTGGTCGCTTCAATGAGGGTGCCCAGCATCTGCAGCTGCCCCATCGCTGCTGAAGGGAATGCCGCGCCAGGGTCGGACTGCTGACCCCAAGTGGTCCCCGCATTGGCCGCCATGCGGCCCCATTGCGGGAACGACTCCCTCGAGACGTAGACGTTGAGACCGTCCGCCTCCATCTCGCTGAGCGCACGATCGATAGCCGTGAGCAGAGCGCTGGTCTCGAGCATCTTTGTAGTCGCAACCATCGGGTCAGCGTTCCAGCCTCGGGCGTCATTTGCGACCACGCCGGCTGCGGCCGCCTCGCGCCACTCAAGGAAGATGTCGTACAGCGCGTATGCGGCGTTGATCATGAGAAGAGCCTAGGTCTCGCGTGGAAGAGAGGCTCGATCGCCGGCATCGGCTTCGGCGCTTACTTCAACATCAATGTTGTCGAACCCGCCGGCTGTGACCCGGACACGATGGGTCGTCACTCCTTGCGGGCTCGTGGGTCTTGAATCTGGAACCCACTGGTACCGGGTCAGGCCTTGCGATGGTGCGCGTCCTTGTGCCCTTGATCCGCGTCGTTCCGCGGTTCTGGCTGGTGTGGAGCATCGTAGCGTTCGCGTCGCTACGCCCTTGATGTGCCCTTCCTGCGCATCGTTTTAGGACCCAAAACGGACCCTGCGGCCCCCCGGCGCGTCGCGGCGTTGTGGCTGTTCACGCTGACTTGCGTGAGAATGCCCCACCCTCTCTTGCGTTCGATCAGCCCAGAGCTCCAACTGGACAGCTGTTCGGCGCTAGCCATTTGGCGCTAGCCGACTGGCTGGGATCATCAGCTCGCAGGTTGACATAGACTGAGAGAACGCTCAGCCCATTCCGGAACTATTACCTCTGAACTGGGATTTTTCTGGCGAGCCCCTCTTCGGGGGACCTGTGCCGGTATTCAGACTTCTTCTAGCCTTCGCGAACTGACGGCAACCCGTGCTGTCAGCTGACCTAGGGGGTCTCGTGCGCACGCTGCTGCACAGGCCGCGCCAGAGGAAGCGCAGCATCGCTGCCGCAACCCTGAGCGCGCTCGCAATCCTTGGCTCGCTGCTGGTCGCAACGCCAGCGCAAGCCCTCAACGACACCGGAACCGGCGGCGTATTCGTCCCGGCAACCGGACGCTTCCTCGACACGGGGAGAAACATCGGCGGCTTCGACACCCCGATGCCTGCCAAGGGCTGGCGCACCGTCCAGGTGACCGGCAAGAACGGCGTCCCGGACGACGGTTCCGTTGGAGCTGTATCCGTCGTTGCGACCGCGGCGAGCATCTCGCATCAGGGCATCCTCTACGGGCGCCCGAACGCAGCCGCGAAGACGACGCTCATGGGTATCTACGGTGGTGAGAGCGAGCAAAACACCTCGTTCTCCGCTGTCCTCGCGGTGAATCCCGACGGCACGATTCAGGTGCAGGCCGAGACCAGCATCCGGCTCATCCTCGACGTGCAGGGCTACTACACCGCCAGCGACGACGGTACTGCCGCCGGCGGCTTCGTCCCGCTGAACGGCTCGCGCATCGCTGACACCCGCTCCGGGCTCGGCTTCCCACAGCAGACCATCGGCGCCGGCGAGCGTGTCGACCTGCAGGTCTCCGGACGCGGCGGCATCCCGAAGGGTGCTTCCGGCGCGATCATCAACATGATCGCCGTCAACCGCACCGCCTCCGTCGGGTACCTCACCCCGTACGCCACGGGCGACACCCGTCCGTCGAACTCCTTCAACTACGCCGGCAACGTGCCGACCTCGATGCAGGCGCAGGTCAAGCTCTCCGCTGACGGCAAGATCACCATCTACAACAACAACAGCACCACCGACCTCGTCGTCGACACCCAGGGTTACTTCACCGCCGCTGGGAAGGGAGGCGCCGTCTTCACTCCCGGTGCTGGCCGTGCGTACGACACCCGCTCCAGCGGCAACACAGTCATGGGAAAGAACGAAACCCGTTCCATCCAGATCGCCGGCAAAGCAGGCGTCCCCGTCATGGGCTCTGGTATCAAGGCCGTTGTCCTCTCGCTCACCTCGCTGAAGTCGACCGCTGGTGCCGGCAATGCGACGGTGTGGGCAGACGGCACAACCCGCCCGAACACGACGTCGATCAATTTCGACGAGACTACGATCCGCACGAACACCATTACGGTACCGCTCGGCGCGAACGGCAAGGTCGCAATCAACAGTGTCGCTGACCCGACCGACTACGTTTTCGACGTCCAAGGCTGGTACAGCAATCCTCAAGCCCCTCGTCTGACTTGCGCCGCTCCGTTCGGGGCTGGAACATGGACCGCTACCACGGGAAGCGATGATATTGCGGCGTCTTGCACTGTAAGCGCGCCTGCTGCAGTCGAGGCTGGGCAAACGGTCGACGTGTACCTGAACGACCTTCCGCTCGAGTCTTATTCACTGAATGACACTACGACGTCCTCGTTCACCTTCACGACTCCACCCTTGTCTGGGCTAGTGAAGCTGCGTGCAGAACTGTCCAGCAGCACGGGGTTGGCGCCCTCCGTGGCCTACGAATTTGGGGTTGGTCAGTGGCAGAACGAGGCATTACAGCCAAGTCTTGCGAACGGGGCAGTGGTGAACCCGGAAGTGGTTTCCCTTTACCCGCTTCCCCAGTCAGGGCTCCTACCTGGCGATGCTGCGATCGCTTATGAGCTCCGCGACCTGACAACCGGCGTCACGCAGGCGACCACTACTGGTAACGTCCCGCTCGGCCTTTACGACCTTCCCCGAGGGCACTCCTACTCATGGAAGGCGAAAGTTTCGGCTGCCACCGCATGGGACGAACGAGGCGATATTCAGACCGCAGATTGGTCGTTCCGAGTCGCGAACGAGGGGGAGGACGTTCCTGACGCCACCGACCCCGAGCCGACCGCGAGTGGGGAGATGACCACTTTCGCTGCACCCAACGGTTGTAGCTATTCGCCCGACACGTGGGGTAAGGCGAAGTTCAGGCCCGCTTGCGACGCCCACGACATCTGCTATGGCAATAAGAAGAAGATTAACCGCCTGACCTGCGACGTCGCGTTCCTCGGTAACCTTACGTATGCTTGCAACAAGGCTTACCCCAAGGGTGCTACGCGAAACTCTTGTGCTGGTGTCGCTGGTGGCTACTACACCGCTGTTCGTGGCGCTGGCTGGGCCTTCTATAAGGGAAACGGACGTAATAACTGATGAGAATGCCAGGGGTAGTCGTTGCTGCAATCGTTCTTCTTGCGGTCGGTTTCGTTGCAACTGCAATCGGCTCTGTATGGACCATACTGAGTCCTCCCGGTGGGGGCGTTAACTTCGCTGCAGGATTGATTTACAACGGAGGAATGCTGGTCGGTCTAGCTGGCCTCGGTTTTGGAGTTGCCGCTGCTGTTACTGCACGTCGTAGGTGAGGTCGTAGGCGCTGATCCGGACGGCGACTAACGACAGGTACGCGTAGATCCTCGAGCATGCCCGATCTTTTCGTAAGTCCCCTCAATACAAGCACCCTCAGCCACTGGACTGAGGGTGCTTGCTTTGAGGGGTGTTCGGTGGACCTAGAGGCTCTTCTTCACTGGGGAAGACAGCGCGATGGCAAACCTGCTGCTGACCTGATCGACCAGAGGCCTACCGGCGCCCCGGACGGCGCGGTCGTGATGCCGATCGACGGCGGTCGATGCAAGACTCCCACGCATGACACTTCCTCTATGGCTGCAAATCGTCACCCTTGCCGTCCCCGTCGCCGTCGCCGTGATCTCCAGCATTCTGGCGTCGCGGGCCGCGGGCAGAGCGCAACACGCAGAGGCGGAGGCTGCACGTCTTAGAGCGCTTGAGGAGCGCACAGCGCAGAAAAAGTTCGAGCTGTATCAGCCCTTCCTCACAACGCTAAACGACCTTCTCACTCCGAATCGGAGCGCGGCCGCTCTGGCCGGTATGGAAGACGTCATTACGAACTTTCAGGGCTTCGTGACGGTTTGGGGTTCGGACGAAGTGATCGAGACATTTTACCGGTGGCGCACTTCAGCCAACTTGAATCCGCCGAACTTGGTGACGATGCGACTCATGGCTGATCTTCTCGTGGCAGTGCGTCGCGACATCGCTTGGCCTGATACCAAGGTGCCGACGCTTTACATGATCGGTCACCGAATCAAAGACATTCACGAACATCCCGAGATGGTAAAGGCGATGACACTGCCACTAGATCAGTTTTTGGCGAGCCAAGATTGGACGCCGCCGTTCACGGTCCCGACAGGCACGGCAGGAAGAAGCCAGCGGTCAGCAGCTAACCCCAAGCGTCTGACTGTTCACGAGTCCAGTAGTGGTCGGGACGAACAGTGAGCCGGCGCTGGCCAACGAAGGAGACGGGGCCTTGCGTCCAGCGGAACTGCACTCGCCAAGACGAACGAGCTGGCTCCGACGCTAACGCGGCGTACTCCTCTTCAGTAAGTGGCACCCTGTGGCCGACCTCACTCTTGGCATCCAAGACCGGAGCGAGGCTCGTCCAGGGCGTCCATCGGGCCTTGCCCTGTCGAGTTCGTACCTTGACGTGCCGCGCTGACCCTGCCCCGAGGTTACGGAAATACAGCGACCAGTAGGGCTTTCCGTACTCGGCCGACACATCGTTACGGATCACGTGCATAAGCGGCACTGGCTCTTTGAAGTAGTTGAACAGCAGCGCGAAGGTCGCAACCAAAGCCGCATAGATGGAGAGAACGAGGGAGAGCATGCCTAGATTCTGGAGGTTGTAGGGTCAACGCAAGGGGCGCCGCTCCGATGCATCATCTGTCGAACCTGACCTTAGCGCGGCTTGCACGGTGAAATTCGATAGGGCCGGGATTGGACCAAGGTCTAGCCAGTAGACCGCCTGTATGACGCGGCTCACCGTCATGGAACTCGATTGTCGACGTACTCGCCCGACTTACACTCCAAGTTCGGCGACTCTTCGCTACCCCTGGCTTGGCACAGCGTCGCTGCGAAGAGGCCATCAGCGTGCAGTCATTGGAGGGCACGATCGCGGCACAATCTCAGGCACCACTTCAAGCGGGCCGAGCGGCGTGCATGCTTCTCCCAGCGTCAACCGCGGCGCGCACACCTCAATCCCCCAGCTCCCAGGTTAGACACCGGCAGCTCACCGGCAGCTGCCCGGATTCTCCTCCCGCCGGCCACACATTATTTCCGCATGGTGGGGCCTGAACTGGGTTTTTCTGGTGGGCCCTGCCGGGATCGAACCGACGACATCCACGGTGTAAACGTGGCGCTCTACCAGCTGAGCTAAAGGCCCCTGGAGTCGATCCTAGACGCTCGGTGGGAACACCCTGTCCACGGTCCTGCGGTGATCGGGGCGGTGTTCCTCGTCTTGGCCACGGCTGACGAGCAACGCCGCCGCCGGGCGGCGCCTGGTCCACGCGCCCGCTGACGTCGGCGACGGTCGGCCGCGAGCACGATCGCGACCGGTCCGGAGCGCGAGCCGCGCTCCGGACCGACGACCCCGCCGCGGGGCGCTCAGCCGAACCGCTCGACGAGCTCCCGCTTGAGCACCTTCCCGCTCGGACCGAGCGGCAGCGCGTCCACCACGTGCACGACCCGCGGGTACTTGTACACGGCGATCTCGTCGGCGACGAAGCGGATCAGCTCCTCCGAGGTCACCTCGGCGCCCTGACGGAGCACGACCGCCGCGGCGACCTCCTGCCCGTGCACCTCGTGCGGGATCCCGAACACGGCGGCCATCGTGACGTCCGGGTGGGCGGCGAGGACCTCCTCCACCTGCCGGGGGTACACGTTGTAGCCGTTGCGGATGATCATGTCCTTCGTGCGGTCGACGATGGTGAGGTACCCGTCGTCGTCCTTCCGCCCGAGGTCGCCCGTGCGGAACCACCCGTCGACGATCGCCTCGGCCGTGGCCTCGGGTCGGTTCAGGTAGCCGTTCATCAGGTTGTGGCCGCGGATCACCAGCTCGCCGATCTCGCCGCGCGGCAGCAGGACGGTGCGGTCCGTGACCTCGGGGTCGGCGATCTCGATGTCGACACCCCAGATCGGCGTCCCGATGGTGCCCGGGCGCGGGGTGGCCCCGACGTGGTTGAACGACGCCACCGGCGAGGTCTCCGTGAGCCCGTACCCCTCGTGGACCGGCGCGTCGAACACCTGCTGGAACCGTTCGAGCACGGCGAGCGGCAGCGATGCCCCGCCGGAGATCGCGTACCGCAGGTGCGGTCGGGCCTCGGACCGGGTCGCGGCGTCGAGCAGCGCGATGTACATCGTCGGGACGCCCATGAAGATCGCCGTGTCGTGCTCGACCATGGCCGCGAGTGCGGCGTCGCCGTCGAACCTCGGCAGCATGACGATCGTCGCGCCGGCGCGGAACCCGGTGTTCATGGTGCAGGTCTGCCCGAAGGTGTGGAAGAGCGGCAGCGCACCGAGCAGGACGTCACCCCGACGCATGTCGAAGGTCGTGAGCAGGCACGTGTTGACCTGTTCGAGCAGGGCGAAGTGGGAGCCCTCGGCGCCCTTCGGCTTTCCGGTCGTCCCGCTCGTGTACAGGATCGTGGCGGTGTCGAACGGGTGGCGCGGGACGTAGGTGTCGAGCGGTTCGCTCGTCGCGGCGACGGTCTCGAGTCGGTCCGGAGCGCCCTCGGCGTCCGCCGGGGCGAGCACGCTGAGCACGTCGACGCCGGCGGCTGCCGCCCCGGCGCCACCCTCGCCGAGCAGGGGGGCTGCGCAGACGAGCAGTCGGGCGTCGCTGTCGCGGAGCACGAACTCGATCTCCCCGCGCTTGAGCAGCGCGTGCACCGGCACGACCACCGCGCCGAGCGCGAGGACGGCGTAGTAGACGCGCGGGAAGTCGGCGACGTTCGGCACGAGCATCGCGACGCGGTCGCCTTCGCGCACACCGCGCGCGCGGAGGCCGCCGGCGTAGGCGAGGGTCTGCTGCCACAGCTCGGCGTACGTGGTCCGCTGGTCCCCCACGACGACCGCGACGTCGTCCGGGAACCGCGCCGCGGACTCGGCGAGGATCGCGGCGACGGAGGCGGTGGCCTGGGTCGTCCGGGCGCCGTGTGCGGCGCCGGGTGCGGGGTGGCTGCTGGTGGTGGTGCTGGTCATGCCGGCCTTCCGTCTCCCGTGACGAGTTCTCCTCACGGAGCCTACGGCGCTCGGGCCTCCTCGGTCTGGACGCGCGATCTCCGGCGCGCCCCGGCGACCGCGTGTCTGGACGTCGGCTGCACGCAGTGCGCGCAGCGGCTGTGGGCTTGCGCTCACAGCAGGATCGTGTTCAATCGAGACGTCGTGGTGCGGGTCAGGCACCACGGCACGGGCGGCCGGTCTGTGTTCGGGTCACGGATCGGCCGCCGCACCCGGTCCTCGTCCGCGCATCGGGACGAGACCGCTGCGGGACGAGCCGCTCCGCGGCAGTGAGCCGGTGCGTGCCGGACGGGAGGCCCGCAGCCGACCCGCCTCGCGCCTCCCGTCCGCCGGGTGGCCCGCTCGAGACCGGTGTCGTGGGTCGCCGACCCTCGTCACGTACCCCGCTGCTCCCCGCGCGCCCGGACCGGCTCGGTACTGTCGGGCGGACGAGGTGAGGAGGCTGCGATGACCGAGGACGGCACGCACGGAACGTCCGGGTACTGGTACCCGGACCGGCCGGCGAGGACCGGTGTCGAACTGCTCACCGCGATGCGGCGCTACCGCGCCGCCGAGGTCGCGATGCGGGAGCGCAAGCGCCGGTCGATGGGGATGAACGCGACCGACATGGAGGCGGTCCGCTTCCTGCTGCGCGCCGCGGAGCAGGGCCGCGCGGTGCGGCCGGGCGACCTGACCGCGCACCTCGGGATCACGTCGGCGTCGACCACGGCCGTCGTCAAGCGACTCGTCGCCAGCGGGCACGCCGAGCGCCGGCCGGACCCGGCGGACGGCCGCGGCGCCCTGCTGGTCGCGACCGTGCACAGCGACGACGAGGTCCGGTCCGAACTCACCGACGTGCACGCCCGGATGATCGCCGCGGCGGACCGGCTGTCGCCGCAGACGGTGGTCGAGATGCAGGCGTTCTTCGCCGAGGTGATCGACGCGATGGGCGCCGACTCACCCGCGGACGAGGCCGACGGCGCCGCCCGCCCGGGTGCGATGGCCGATATGCGTACGCATCCACTTCGGTAGTTAGACAAACTAGAGAAATCGGAGCAAGCTGGCCCCAGTCGCCGATCGGCGGCGACCCACAGCACGGGAAGGGCCGGCCATGAGCACCATCGACGCGACGAACTCGCAGTTCTCCGAGGTCCGGGAGGCAGCCCGTGGACGGGTCCTCGCCACCCTGGCGACCAGCCTCGGCATCGTCGCCGTGACCGTCGCCACCGCTGCCGTCACCGTCGTCACCCTCGGGGCGTGAGCACGGTGCGCACCGCGAACGACCTCCGCGAACTCCAGCGCCACCCCCACGAGTGGCACCGCCGCGGCCTGCGGCACCCCGACGAGATCGACGCCCTCGTGCACCACCGCACGCACGGCGACGTCCCGCCCGAGCCGACCTACGGCGACTTCTTCCGCGTCGCCTGAGCCCGTCCCACCGAGCGGAGCTCCGGGAACTGGTCGTCCCGCCACTCCCCCTCGACCGACACACCGCCCGACGCCGCGGACTCCTCGCGCTCGCGGAGCTCGACCCGTCGGATCTTGCCCGAGATCGTCTTCGGCAGCTGCCCGAACTCGACTCGGCGGACCCGGGCGTACGCCGGGAGCGCGACCCGTGCGTGCTCGAGCACCGCACGAGCGGTCTCGGCCGTCGGCTCCCACCCGGCCGCGAGCGTGACGTAGGCCTTCACGACGTTCAGCCGTGCGTCGTCCGGTGCGGGGACGACGGCGCTCTCGGCCACGGCGTCGTGCTGCAGCAGGGCGCTCTCGACCTCGAACGGCGACACCTTGTAGTCGGAGGACTTGAAGACGTCGTCGGTCCGGCCGATGAAGGTCAGCTGCCCGTCCGCGTCGCGGACCGCGATGTCGCCGGTGTGGAAGAAGCCGTCCCGCATCGCGTCGGCGGTGCGCTCCGGGTCGCCGAGGTACCCGGCCATCAGGTTCGTCGGCCGCTCGGTCAGGTCGAGGCAGACCTCGCCCTCGTCCCCGACGCGCCCGGACAGCGGGTCGAGCAGCGTCACGGCCACCCCGGGCAGCGGACGACCCATCGCCCCGGGTGTCACCGCCCCACCGGGCACGTTGCCGATGATCGCCGTCGTCTCGGTCTGGCCGTAGCCGTCGCGGATCGTCAGGCCCCAGGCCGCCTGGACACGGGCGATCACCTCGGGGTTGAGCGGCTCGCCCGCGGACACCACCTCGCGCAGCGCGCGCGGCCTCGGTCCGAGGTCGGACTGCAGGAGCATCCGCCAGGCGGTCGGCGGCGCGCAGAACGTGTCGACGCCGGCCTCGTCGAGCTGCGCGAGGAGCCCTGCCGGGTCGAAGCGCGGCGTGTCGTACACGAAGACGGTCGCCTCGGCGATCCACGGCGCGAAGAAGCAGCTCCAGGCGTGCTTGCCCCACCCGGGTGAACTGATGGCCAGGTGCACGTCGCCGGGCCGGAGTCCGAGCCAGTGCATCGTGCTGAGGTGGCCGACCGGGTACGACGCCTGCGTGTGCACGACCATCTTCGGCCGCGAGGTGGTGCCCGACGTGAAGTACACCAGGCAGGGGTCGTCGGTGCTCGTGGTGACCACGGGCCGCACCTCGTCCGCCGGCGCCGGGGTACCGAGGTCGTCCGGGTAGGACGTCCAACCGTCGACCGCTCCCCCGACCACGATGCGCGACGGAGCACCCGTCACCCCGTCGAACTTCGGCGTCTCCCCGTGGTTCGTGACGACGTGCGCGACGCCGCCGCGGTCGATGCGGTCCTGCAGGTCGGCGGTGTCGAGCATGGTCGAGGTCGGCAGGATGACCGCGCCGAGCTTCATCACCGCCAGCATCGTCTCCCACAGCTCGAGCTGGTTGCCGAGCATCAGGAGCACGTGGTCGCCCTTCCGGACCCCGAGCCGGTCCAGGCGGACCGCGAGCCGGTCGGAGCGGGCGGCCATCTCGGCGTACGTCGTGCGCGAGCCGCCGTCCTCGTCGACGATCCACAGCGCCACGCGGTCGTTCCCACGGGCGACCACGTCGAACCAGTCGGTCGCCCAGTTGAAGGTCCGGCCGAGGTCGGGCCAGCGGAACGCACGTCGGGCGGCCTCGGCACGCTCGGTGTCGTGCTCGTCGAGGACCGCGAGCAGTTCGTCACGGGCGGCGCGGTACACGGCGGTCGGGTTCAGGGAGGACACCGGTCGATCATGCCCCACCGGGCACCCCGCGCGCTCGCAGCGGACGGTCGTCCGTCGCGGGTAGCGTCGTCCTCGTGGACGGTGTCGGTGTGGTGGACGAGTCCGGGCGGCTGCGGCTCCTCGGCAGCGCCGTGGCCGGCGCGGCCTTCGGCGTGGTGCTCGCGGTGCTCGTCGCGTCGTCCTGGCTGACGACCACGACGGCGCTGCTCGTCGGGGTCGGTGTGCCCGCGGGGATCGCCGGTGCGGCCATCGGCGTCTGGACGCAGCTGCGGGCCTGGCGAGCCGCCGGCGGCTACGAGCGATCGGCGGCCGTGCAGCGATGGGTCGCGGAACAGCGCGTGCCACCGGGGGTCACGGCCGACGAGTGGGTCCCGGCGCTGCAGGCGCAGGCCGACCGCGAGGGCGCCGGCTGGGGCAAGATCGTCCTCTGCGTGCTCTGGACCGCGATGACGCTCTCGATGGCGGACCAGCACGGCCCGCTCCTGACGGGGTTGCTCGTCGCGCTCTGGGTCGGGATCGGCGTATGGTCCGCGCTCTGGGTCGTCCCCCGCGCCCGCGCAGCACGGGCACTGCTCCGTCGCGGGGTCGCGACCGAGCCGTACCCGACGGAGTCCCGACCGACCGAGTCCTGAGCCGACCCTGCGCCCCGGGGATCGTCACGGGACGTCCGCGGCTGCCGTGACTACGCTCGTCCGCATGCAGAGTCGCACCCTCGGCCGCACCGGCCGCTCCGTGTCCGTCGTCGGCCTCGGCACCTGGCAGTTCGGCGGTGACTGGGGTCCCGTCAGCGAGCAGGACGCCGCCGCCGTGATGGACGCCTCGGTCGAGTCCGGCGTCACCCTCTTCGACACCGCCGACGTGTACGGCGACGGTCGCAGCGAGCAGCTCATCGGGGCATGGCGACAGGCCAACCCCGACGTGCCGCTCACCGTGACGACCAAGATGGGTCGACGCGCCGACCAGGTCCCCGCGAACTACGTCGCGGCCAACTTCCGCGAGTGGGTCGACCGCTCCCGGCGCAACCTCCGGCAGGACACCCTCGACCTCGTGCAGCTGCACTGCCCGCCGACCGCGGTCTTCGAGGACGACGCCGTGTACGACGCCCTCGACGCCCTCGTCGCCGACGGGTCGGTCGCCGCGTACGGCGTCTCCGTCGAGACCGCGGACCAGGCGCTCACCGCGATCGCCCGCCCGCACGTCGCGAGCGTGCAGGTCATCCTCAACGCGTTCCGGCTCAAGCCGCTGGACCGCGTGCTGCCGGCCGCACGGGAGGCAGGGGTCGGGATCCTCGCGCGCGTGCCGTTGGCATCGGGACTGCTCTCCGGGAAGTACACGACCGAGACCACCTTCAGCGAGGGCGACCACCGCAACTACAACCGTCACGGCGAGGCCTTCGACCAGGGCGAGACGTTCAGCGGCGTCGACTTCGCGGACGGCGTGCAGGCCGCCCGGGCGTTCGCGGCGGCGCTGCCCGAGGGCATCTCGGTCCCGCAGGCGGCGCTCGCGTGGATCGTCGCGCAGGACGGCGTCACCGCCGCCATCCCGGGCGCCAGGAACCCCGAGCAGGCCCGCTCGAACGCCGGAGCACCGGACCTGGTCGACGGCGGCGCACTCGACCTCGGCGCCCTCGACAGCACGGTGCACGAGCTCTACGACCGGTGGTTCCGCGCCACCGTGCACGACCGGTGGTGAGCCGCCGGCCCGGCACGCGAACCGGCCGGGCCCCGCGGACGGGCGGTGCGCGGAGGGCGCCCCGGAGCGTCGTCGTCACGCTCGTCGCGGCGGTGGCCGTCCTCCTGCTCGCCCTCTGCACGGCGCCGGCGGCGGGGACGACCCGCACCGCGCCTCCCTGGCCGGCACCGACCGACCTGCAGACGCGCGCCGAAGCGGCGGGCCTGCGGAACGTCTGGGGCGAACCGCTCGCCGAGCACGTGCACACGCACCTGACGATCCTGGACGGCTCGACACCGGTGACGGTCCCGGGCGACGTCGGGCACTCGTCGCGGGAGCGGTTCGCCGCCGAGCTCCACACCCACGACACCTCCGGCATCCTGCACGTCGAGTCGCCGACCCGGCAGACGTTCACACTCGGGCAGTTCTTCGACGAGTGGGACGTCTCGCTCGGCGCGGGGCACGTCGGCGGGCTGCACGGGGAGCTGACGACCTGGGTCGACGGACACCGGTACCTCGGCAACCCGCGGTCGATCGCGTTGACGAACCGTCGCGAGGTCGTGCTCGTCGTCACCACGATCGGCGAGGTGCCGCACCTGCCGGCGCCGTTCGACTGGCCGCCGCAGTACCGCTGACGGGGGTCGGCACCGGGGTCGGGGGCGGCTCGCGGCCACGCGGCGACGCCGTGGTGCCACCGCGTGGCTGCGAGCCGTACGCTGCACCCGTGACGACGATCCGGACCGGTACCGACCTCGCGGCGGTCGAGGACGTCGTCGCGGGCATCGCCACACACGGCGAGCGCTACCTGTCGCGGGTGTTCACCGACCGCGAGCGCGCCGACTGCGGTGACGACCCCGAGCGTCTGGCCGCCCGCTTCGCCGGCAAGGAGGCCGTGCTGAAGCTGCTGCGACCCGCGCCGGGCGACGCGGTCCCCCCGACGGACGTCGCGGTGGTGCTGGACGCCGCCGGCGCCCCGGTCGTCGAGCTCTCCGGCCGCGCCGCCGAGCTCGCCGCGGCGGTCGGCTGCGGACCGGTCGCGGTGTCGTTGTCACACGAACGGGGGCTGGCGCTGGCGACCGCCGTGGCGCTGTCCCGACGCTGACCGACCCGGTCCCGCGTTCCTTGCGGCGCACGTGCGGGATCACGCACGTGCACGGCGGTTTTCCGGGCCCGCATGCTCCCTATCGTTGCTCGCATGCACCAGGACCCGACCTCCGCACCCGCCCCCGTCGCCCTCGCCGCGCCCGGCGCCGAGCAGGCCGTCCGACGGGCCCTCGCCGACCACGGACACCTCACCGTCGACGCGTCCGACATCGCCTCGATCGCCGACCTGTACGCGCTCGGCCTGACCTCGCACGCCACCGTGAACGTGATGCTCGCGGTGGAGAACGAGCTCGACGTGGAGTTCCCCGACGCCGTGCTGCACCGCTCGACCTTCGCCACGATCGAGTCGATCGCGGCCGCCGCGGAGGCAGCAGCGTGAGCACCCCCGTCCTGGACGACCCGTCGGTCCCCGTCGGCCCGGACACGACCGGAGCGACCACGCCCGTCGACCGCTTCGCCCTCCGCGCCGCACTCGTCGCCGAGGTCGCCGCCCGGCACGCCGACGAGGTCGACCGCGACGCCCGACCGCCCCGCGAGGCGATCGCGGCGATGAAGGAGCACGGCCTCCTGGCGGCCGCCGTCCCGACCGCACTCGGCGGCGAGGGAGCCACCCTCGCCGAGCTCTCGACGATCGCCACGGCCCTCGGGCGGGCGTGCGCCGCGACCGGGATGGTCTTCGCGATGCACCACGGACAGGCGATGGCGCTCTGGCGGCACGGCGGCGTCGGCCTCGGTGTCACCGCGATGACCGAGGCCGTCCTGGCCGGAGCGCTCGTGGCGTCCTCGACGACCGAGAAGGGCATCGGTGGCGACGCGCGCCGGAGCACCTGCGCCATCGAGGTCTCCACCGCTGGTCGCATCCACCTGCACAAGGAGGCGCCCGTCATCTCCTACGCGACCGAGGCCGACGCGGTGTTCGTCACCGCCCGTCGCGACCCCGACGCCGCGCCCTCGGACCAGCGTCTCGTCGTCTGCCTGCCCGAGGACACGACCCTCACGCAGACCTCGACCTGGGACACCCTCGGTCTCCGCGGCACCTGCAGCAACGGCTGGGTGCTCGACGCCGACACCCACGAGGACCGGGTGCTCCGCGACGACTACGCGACGATCTCGGCGCAGACGGTCCTGCCGGTCTCGCACGTGCTGTGGGCGTCGGTCTGGACCGGCATCGCCGCCGGCGCCGCCGAACGCGCCCGGCAGGCCGTGCGGAAGCAGGCGCGGGCCGCGGTCGGGACGACCCCTCCGGGAGCCCTCCGGCTCGCCGAGCTCCTGGTGGAGCTGCAGACCCTCGCGGACGCGGTCCGTCACGCCGCGGAGCGCTTCGACCGGTCCGCCGACGACGCGACGGTGCTCGGCTCCCCCGCGTACACACTCGCCGCCAACGCCCTGAAGATCGCCGCATCGGAGCGGGTCGTCGACATCGTGACGACCGCGATGCGCATCGTCGGCATCGCCGGGTTCGCCGCGACCGGGCCGCTGAGCATCGCCCGACACCTCCGGGACGCCCACGGAGCCGCCGTCATGGTGAGCAACGACCGGCTCCTGCAGAACGACGCCGCACTGGCACTCATGAGCGGAGCACTCCTGTGACCATCACCGACCACACCACCACGTCCGACCTCGACGCCGCGCGCGCCGACCTGCGCGGACGTCTGCTCACCGACCGGGTCCTCGTCGACCTCGGCTCCCCCGGGCTCTACGGCCGCACCGGCGTCTTCGAGCGCGTGTACGGCGCGGTCGACGCCGCCGTCGTGCGGAGCCAGGCCGACCTCGACGCCGAGGTCCTGCGCTTCCCGCCGGTCGAGCCGCTCGCCGCGTTCGAGCGGACGGACTACATCGCGTCGTTCCCGGACCTCGCCGCGTCGATCTCCGGCTTCACCGGCGACGACCGGACGCACCGCGCACTGCTGGCCGCCCGGGGTCGCGGCGAGCGCTGGGAGTCGTTCCTCGAGCCCGCCGACCTCATGCTGACCCCGGCCGTCTGCCACCCGCTGTACGGGCTGATCGGCGACACGGTGCCGGCCGGTGGTCGGACGTTCGACATCGTCGGCGACTCGTTCCGCCGCGAGCCCTCGCTCGACCCGATGCGACTGCAGGCCTTCCACATGCACGAGTTCGTGCACGTCGGCACCCCCGAGTCGGCGAAGGCGCACCGCGACGGCCGCACCCCGGGCATGCGCGCCCTGCTCGAGTCCTTCGGCCTGGCGATCGACGTCGTCCCGGCGAACGACCCGTTCTTCGGTCGGGTCGGCCAGATGCTCGCCCGGAACCAGGTCGAGCAGTCGCTGAAGTACGAGTTCGTCACCCCCGTGTACGGGCCCGAGCACGAGGCGACGGCGATCTCGTCGGCGAACCTGCACGAGGACCACTTCGGCACGTCGTTCGGTCTCCGCACCGCCGACGGCGAGGTGGCCCACAGCGCCTGCACCGCGTTCGGCCTCGAGCGCATCACGATCGCCCTGTTCGCCGCGCACGGCACCGACCCGGACCGCTGGACGACCGACGTCCGCGCGGCCCTGGCGCTGTGACCACCCACCACGGCTGGTCGGGGTCGCCCGCGCTGCGCCTCGCCGTGCAGCTCCCGCCGACCGCACGCGCCGGCGTGGTCCTCTGCCCGCCGCTCGGGCAGGAGGGCGTCATCGCCTACCGCACGCTGCGGCTGCTGGCGGACGGCCTGGAGGCCCGTGGCGTGGCCTCGGTGCGCTACGACCCGTCCGGACGTGGGGACTCCGCGGACGACGGCGACCCCGACGCGCAGGTCCGGTCCGCTCGCGCCGCCGCGGCGGTGCTGCGCCGGTCGGGGGTCGAGCGCATCGCGTTCGTGGGTCTCGCCTCGGCAGCCCTGGTCGCGGCCGCCGCCGTCGGTGACGACGACGCCCTGGTCGTCTGGGACGCCCCGGCGTCCGGACGTGCCTGGCTGCGACGGCAGCGGGCGCTCGCGACGATCACGATCGGCCCCGACCGGATCGTGGAAGGGGTCGAGTCGCTCGTGGGCATCGACCTCGGACCCGCCGAGACCGCCGTCGTCGGCGCCCTGGCGTACGCGCCACGCTCCGCGACGACGGTCGCCGTCGTCCGCCCGGGTGCCGTCCCGCCGCGCGGACTCGGCCCGGTCGAGGTCCTCGAGGTGGACGGCACCGCCGAGCTCCTCGACGGCACGAGCATCGACGCCCGGATCCCGGCGGACGCCGTCGACGCCGTGGTCGGTCGGCTGGACGCCTGGGCACCCGCCACCGCTGCTCCGACGACCCCGCCCGCGCTCGACGAGGTGCTGGACGTCGACGACCGCGTGTCCGAGCGGGTGCTCCGCATCGGCCCGGACGGGCTCTTCGCCGTCGAGACCGTGTCCTCCGCCCAGGACGAGGACGCCCCGGTGGTGCTGCTCCACAACGGCGGCGCCGAGCACCGGACCGGCGCCGTCGACTACCAGGTCGCCCTCGCGCGGACGCTGGCCCGTGACGGCGCCCGCGTCGTGCGCGTCGACCGGCGGGGTACCGGGGAGAGCTCGGACGTGCGCGCCGACGAGGACGCCTTCCTGTTCGCGCAGGAGTGGGTCGACGACCAGCACGAGGTGGTCGCGGCGTTGCGGGTCCCCTCCGAGCGGCTCGCCATCGTCGGCATGTGCGCCGGTGCGTGGCTCGCCGGCCGCGCGGTCGACGAGCACCCGCGGCTCGTGGTGGAGATCAGTCCGAACGACTACCGCCGCACGCCCGCGGCTCCGGGCTCGTACGCCGGGTCCGCGCAGGCGGTGGCCGACGCGTCCCGGCTCCGTCGCGCGCTCCGCGCTCCCTACAACCGCCTCGTCCCGGCGCGGGTCCGCGACGCGATCGCCCGCCGCGGGGCGCTCGGCGGCGTCGTCGGCCACCTCGGCCCGATCGTCGAGCACGGCACTGACGTCGTCGTGGTCGCGGCGCCGGAGGACATCGAACGCTTCGAGCGGTACGGCGGCCGTCGCGCCGTCCGCCGCTGGGGTGCGAAGGTCTCGGTCGTGGAGGTCCCGGACGGCGACCACGCGCTGTTCTCGCCGGCGATGCGACGCGCGGTGGTGACCGAGGTGCGGTCCCGCATCGCGGAGACGTTCCCCGCCGGGGCAGTGGCGGGCTGAGCGGGGCCGCGCTCGCACGGCCGCGCTGGGGGCGCGGCGCCGTCGGACGACCGCTGCGGAACGGCCCGACCCGTCAGGCCGGTGCGGAGGTGAGTCCGAGGAACGCCGCCACGGCACCGGGGTGCTCGACGTGTGCGAAGTGCCCGCAGTCGTCGAGCACGGCCGTCCGGGCTCCCGGCACCAGGCCGCGCAGGTCGTCGAGGTCGGACACCCGGGCGAAGACGTCCCCGCGGCCGAGCACCGCAGTCACCGGGCAGCCGACCGAGCGCCAGCGGTCGACGTCGTAGCCGGCGGCGTCCCGGGCGGCAGCCGTGAAGCGCTCGGGCCGGAACTCGTCGACGAAGGCGTCGAGGACACTCGGGTCCAGTCGACGGACGTGCGCGAACACGGGTGCGGCGACGAGCGGCAGGAGTCCGACGCGGGCGGTGCCACGGAGGATCGCCCTCGCCCGACGACCCGTCACGAGGAGCCCGGCCCGCAGCAGCGTGAACGCGGGGAGGGACGCGAGCGCACGCCAGGGTCGGCCGGAGGCCCGCACGGTCGCGGTCGTCGTGCCCGACACGAGCCCGAGCGACCCGACGCGCTCGGGAGCGACCACGGCGAGGTGGAGCGCGACGAACGCGCCCATCGAGTGCCCGACGACGTCGACCGACCCCACGGCGAGGGCGTCGAGGACCTCCAGCAGCACGCGGACGCCGTCGTCCACGGTGAACGGCCCCGCGGGCGCCGGCGAGGACCCCCACCCGGGCAGGTCGACGAGCACGAGACCCCGCGCGCCGACACCACCGGCGGCGGCCAGCAACGGCGTCCAGGTCGTCCACGACCCCGCCACGCCGTGGAGCAGCAGCACCGGGTCGGCACCGGGACGGTGGTGCACCACCACGGGCCCGCTGCTGGTGGGCACCGTGGTGCTCCGGAGCGACCACGCGGCGGCCGCGTCGGTCACCGGCCAGGGTGCGTAGGGGCTCGCGGGGACGGTCAGGCGACCGGGACCGGCGCGGTGCACGCGGCGAGACGGTCGAGCGCCTCGCGGTACTCGGCGACGTCGCGCTGCAGCCCGGGCTCGGTGATGATCGACGCCTTGATGCGACCGTGCACGTCGATGACGAACGTCGCGCGGGTCGCGAAGCCCTTCTTGTCGAGGAACACGCCGTACTCCTTCGACACCGCGCCGTGCGGCCAGAAGTCGGCGAGCAGCTCGAAGTCGTAGCCGTGCGTCTCGGCGAACGAGCGGAGCGTGGCCTTCGAGTCGACGGAGATGCCGATCAGCTCGACCCGCTGGTCCTCGAACATCGCGATGTTGTCCTGCAGGGTGCAGAGCTCGTTCGTGCAGCCGGACGAGAACGCCAGCGGGAAGAAGACGAGGGCGACCGGGCGGACGCCACGGAAGTCGCTGAGGCGGACGTGCTCGCCGAACTGGTTCGGGAGCTCGAAGTCCGGCGCGAGGGAGCCGATCTCCAGGGCCATCGGTGCGCTGCTTCTTCCTCGGGCGTGGGGTGTGCCCGTGTCGCGTGCGCACGTGCGGGTCGTCCGTGCACGATCGGCAATCGTACGCCGACCGCACCAGGACGCAAGTACCACCTGCACGACACCATCAGCGAAGGCGTCGGTCGTGGGGCCTAAGGTGGTGTGGGCTCCGACCGGTCGTGACCCGACCATCGGTGGCCCCCATGTCCACCACCACGAGAACGAACGAGGTCAAGGGTGACGGTGAACGACCAGGACCCGCGCAGCACCGCAGGGACCGACCAGGACCCGGAGGAGACCGCAGAGTGGCGTGAGTCGCTCGACGGACTCGTCGCGACGCACGGCCACCAGCGGGCCCGCGAGATCATGCAGAGCCTGCTGAAGCGCTCGAACGAGCTGCACCTCGGCGTGCCGATGGTCCCGACGACCGACTACGTCAACACGATCGCGCCCGAGGACGAGCCGGAGTTCCCCGGTGACGAGGAACTCGAGCGCCGCTACCGCCGGTGGATCCGGTGGAACGCCGCGATCACGGTGCACCGCGCCCAGCGCCCCGGCGTCGCGGTCGGTGGGCACATCTCGACGTACGCGTCGAGCGCCGCGATGTACGAGGTCGGCTACAACCACTTCTTCCGCGCGCAGGACCACCCGTCCGGCGGTGACCAGGTCTTCTTCCAGGGCCACGCCTCCCCCGGCATGTACGCCCGCGCCTACATGGAGGGCCGCCTCAGCGAGGACCAGCTCGACGGCTTCCGCCAGGAGAAGTCGCACGCGGGCGGTGGACTGTCGTCCTACCCGCACCCGCGCCTCATGCCGCACTTCTGGCAGTTCCCGACCGTGTCGATGGGCATCGGCCCGATCAACGCGATCTACCAGGCCCAGCAGGCCAAGTACCTGTCCAACCGCGGCATCAAGGACGCCTCCGACCAGCAGGTCTGGGCGTTCCTCGGCGACGGCGAGATGGACGAGGTCGAGTCGCGCGGGCAGCTGCAGGTCGCGGCGAACGACGGGCTCGACAACCTGAACTTCGTCATCAACTGCAACCTCCAGCGCCTCGACGGACCCGTCCGCGGCAACGGCAAGATCATCCAGGAGCTCGAGGCGTTCTTCCGCGGCGCGGGCTGGAACGTCATCAAGGTCGTCTGGGGCCGCGAGTGGGACGACCTGCTCGCCCGCGACACCGAGGGCGCGCTCCTCAACCTGATGAACGCGACGCCGGACGGCGACTACCAGACCTACAAGGCCGAGAACGGCGCCTACGTCCGCGAGAACTTCTTCGGGCGCGACCCGAAGGCGCTCGAGCTCGTCGAGGGCTACACGGACGACCAGATCTGGAACCTCAAGCGCGGCGGGCACGACTACCGCAAGGTCTACGCCGCGTTCAAGGCCGCGACCGAGCACAAGGGCCAGCCGACGGTCATCCTGGCGAAGACGGTCAAGGGCTACGGCCTCGGCCCGAGCTTCGAGGGGCGCAACGCGACCCACCAGATGAAGAAGCTCACGCTCGACAACCTCAAGCAGTTCCGCGACGAGATGCGCATCCCGATCTCCGACGCACAGCTCGACGAGGACCCCTACACCCCGCCGTACTACCACCCCGGTCACGACGACGAGGCGATCCAGTACATGCACGAGCGTCGCCGCGAGCTCGGCGGGTACGTGCCGGAGCGTCGGACGAAGTACACGCAGTTCACGCTGCCGGAGGAGTCGAAGTACCAGGTCGTGAAGAAGGGCTCCGGCAAGCAGGAGGTCGCCACGACGATGGCGTTCGCCCGCCTGCTGAAGGACCTGCTCCGCTCCCCGGACTTCGGCAACCGCGTGGTGCCGATCATCCCGGACGAGGCGCGCACGTTCGGCATGGACGCGTACTTCCCGACCGCGAAGATCTACAACCCGAACGGCCAGCACTACACGTCGGTCGACCGCGAGCTGCTCCTGGCCTACAAGGAGAGCCCGCAGGGCCAGATCATCCACGTCGGCATCAACGAGGCGGGCGCCCTCGCGGCCTTCACCGCCGTCGGGTCCTCGTACTCGACGCAGGGCGAACCGCTCATCCCGGTCTACGTCTTCTACTCGCAGTTCGGGTTCCAGCGCACCGGCGACGCGATCTGGGCCGCCGGTGACCAGATGGTCCGCGGCTTCATGATCGGTGCCACCGCAGGGCGCACCACGCTGACCGGCGAGGGCCTGCAGCACGCCGACGGTCACTCGCCGCTCCTCGCGGCGACGAACCCGGCGGTCGTGTCCTACGACCCGGCCTACGGCTACGAGATCGGGCACATCGTCCGGTCCGGCCTCGAGCGCATGTACGGGACGAACGAGGACGGCTCGCCGTCCCACGACGACCCGAACGTCATGTACTACCTGACGGTCTACAACGAGCCGCTCGTGCAGCCCGCCGAGCCCGAGGGCGTCGACGTCGAGGGCATCGTCAAGGGCATGTACCTGCTCAAGCCGAGCGAGCACGACGGCCCGAAGGCCCAGCTGCTCGCGTCCGGCGTCGCGGTGCCGTGGATCCTCGAGGCGCAGCAGCTCCTCGCCGAGGACTGGGGCGTGTCCGCCGACGTCTGGAGCGTCACGAGCTGGGGCGAGCTCACCCGTGACGGTCTCGACGCCGAGCAGCAGGCGTTCCTCAACCCGAACGAGCAGCCGCGCACCCCGTACGTGACCGAGCGCCTGCTCGGCACCGAGGGGCCGGTCGTGGCGGTGAGCGACTTCATGCACGCCGTGCAGGAGCAGATCCGTCCGTTCGTCCCGACCGACTACGCGACGCTCGGTGCCGACGGCTTCGGCTTCTCGGACACCCGTCCGGCGGCACGCCGCTTCTTCCACATCGACGGTCCGTCCGTCGTGGTGCGGACGCTGCAGCAGCTCGCGAAGCAGGGCAAGGTCGACCACGCCGTCGTCCAGCAGGCGATCGACAAGTACCGCCTGCACGACGTCAACGCCGGCACGACCGGCAGCGCGGGCGGAGAGGCCTGATCCGCCGGTGAGCACACCCCGCACCGACGCTGCCGTGGGCCAGGAGAGGGACCGCGAACGCGCGCTCTCCTGGCTCCGGCAGGTGTCGGGCGAACTCTCGACCGCCACGATCAAGCGGCTCGAGGACACCCTGCCGTGGTACAGCGAGATGCCCCCGGGGCGCCGGTCCGCCGTGGGCCTCGTCGCCCAGGCGGGGATCACCTCGTTCATCTCCTGGCTCGAGGGCACCGCGTCGACCCCGTGGATCGCCGCCGCCGACGTCTTCGGGTCCGCCCCGCGTGAGCTCCTGCGTTCGGTGAGCCTGCAGCAGACGCTGCAGCTCATCCGCGTCGTGGTGACCGTGGTCGAGGAGCGCGCGAAGGACGACGAGATGCTCCAGGAAGCGATCCTGAAGTACTCGCGGGACATCGCCTTCGCAGCGGCCGACGTCTACGCCCGCGCCGCCGAGGCCCGCGGCCTGTGGGACGCCCGGCTCGAGGCACTGGTCGTCGACTCGATCCTGTCGGGCGAGTACGACGACGAGCTGCCCTCCCGCATCGCCGCGCTCGGCTGGCACGGCCACGGCGAGGTCGCGGTGCTCGTCGGGAACGCACCGAAGCAGCTCGAGGTCGACCAGATCCGCCGCACCGCGCGCCACATGGACGCCGACGTGCTCATCGGCGTGCAGGGCTCTCGGCTCGTGGTCGTCATCGGGCGGGCCACCCCGCGTGACGACGTCCCCGAGGGCGAGGAGCCGGTGTCCTTCACCGCCATCGCCCAGGCCCTCGAACCGTCGTTCGGCGAGGGGCACCTGGTGCTCGGCAACGAGGTCCCCGGGGTCGTCGACGCCTCGACCAGCGCGAAGGGCGCCCTCGCCGGGTTCGCCGTCGCACGGGCGTGGCGCGGTGCTCCCCGTCCGGCACTCGCCGACGACCTGCTGCCGGAGCGGGCCCTGGCGGGTGACCCGCTCGCTCGGTCGGCACTGGTGCAGCGCATCTACGTCCCCCTCAAGGACCAGTCGACCGAGCTCCTGCAGACGCTCTGGTGCTACCTCGACACCGGCCGGTCGCTCGAGGCGACGGCGCGCGAGCTGTTCGTGCACCCGAACACCGTGCGCTACCGGCTCCGCCGCGTCGCCGACGTCATCGGGTGGGACGCCACCCACGCGCGTGACGCCCTGATCGTGCAGTCGGCGCTCATCCTCGGCGCGATGTCCGAGTCGAACGCCGGTCGACGGCGCCTGCCGCCGCGTCGCTGACCCGACGGTAGGGATCGCACAACGTCCCCGCCGGATCGCTGTCGGATGTCCACACGGGCCGACAGCGGCGCGGCGACGAGGATTGACCGGTGATCGTCGTCGTCGCGCCCGGACAGGGCTCCCAGACCCCCGGCTTCCTCGCCCCCTGGCTCGAGGACTCCGCCGTCCGTGACCGCGTCGGAGCGTGGTCCGAGGCGATCGGCGTCGACCTCGTCGAGCACGGCACGAACTCCGACGCGGACACCATCAAGGACACCGCCCTCGCGCAGCCGCTCATCGTGGCTGCCGGGCTCGTCACCGCCGACGCCCTGCTCGCCGACGGCCGTCGTGCCCTGGTCGGTGGCGTCGCCGGACACTCGGTCGGCGAGTTCACCGCCGCCGGTGTCGCCGGGATCCTCGAGCCGACCGACGCCGTCGCGCTGGTCGCCGAGCGCGGCCGGGCGATGGCGGACGCCGCAGCGCTGGAGCCGACGTCGATGGCCGCCGTGCTCGGCGGCGACGCCGACGCGGTCGCCGCAGCCCTCGAGCAGCACGGGCTCGTGCCGGCCAACCACAACGGCGGCGGCCAGACCGTCGTCGCCGGTCCCGCCGCCGCCGTCGCAGCACTGGCCGCCGATCCGCCGGCTCGCGCCCGGGTCGTGCCGCTCGCCGTCGCCGGCGCCTTCCACACGCGGTACATGGCCCCCGCGGTCGACCGGGTCGCACCGGTCGCGGCCGGGGCGTCGGTGCAGGACCCGACGCTGCCGATCTGGACGAACGCCGACGGATCGCGCGTGGACGACGGCCGACGGTTCGTCGACCTGATGGTCCGCCAGATCGCGAGCCCCGTGCACTGGGACGCCGTCATGGCGTCCTTCTCCGCCGCCGGTGTCACCGGCATCATCGAACTCGCGCCGGCGGGCGCGCTCGTCGGGCTGGCCAAGCGTGGCCTGCGCGGCACGCCCACCGTCGCCGTCAAGACCCCCGACGACCTGCCCGCCGCCGTCGAGCTCCTCGAGCAGGACGCGCGCGCAGCAGCCGTCCCGGACGATCAGCCGGTGGGCGAGCAGCCCGCAGGCGAGGAAGCAGACGCAACCGCATGACCGACGCCACCACGCCGTCCCCCGCAGCCGACGGGACCGACGCGCCCCGCGCCTCCCGTCCGGTGCTGCAGCAGCGTCGCGGCCACGAGTACACCCGCATCATGGCGTTCGGTGCCGCCCGCGGTGAGCACGTCGTGCCGAACGAGGACCTCGTCGGTCCGATCGACTCCTCCGACGAGTGGATCCGCCAGCGCACCGGCATCGTGACGCGCAAGCGTGCCGGCGCCGACGTCGAGGCGGTCGACCTCGCCGAGGCCGCGGCGCGCGAGGCCATCGAGAAGGCCGGCATCACGCCCGAGCAGGTCGGCGTCGTGCTCGTCAGCACCGTCACCCACACCGTGGCGACGCCGTCGATGGCGTCGTTGCTCGCGGAGCGCATCGGCGCGACGCCCGCGGCGGCCTACGACGTCAGCGCGGCCTGCGCCGGCTACGCGTACGGCATCGCCCAGGCCGACTCGTTCATCAAGTCCGGGCTCGCCGACCACGTGCTGGTCGTCGGGGCCGAGAAGCTCAGCGACGTCGTCGACCCGACCGACCGCTCGATCTCGTTCCTGCTCGGTGACGGTGCGGGTGCCGCGATCGTCGGCCCGAGCGACTTCCCCGGCATCGCCCCGACGATCTGGGGCTCGGACGGCTCGAAGTGGGACGCCATCGGCATGACGGCGACGTACAACGAGTGGGCCGCCGGAGCCCCGCGTCCCACGATGCGCCAGGCCGGTCAGACGGTGTTCCGCTGGGCCGTCTGGGAGATGGTCAAGGTCGCGCGGCAGGCGCTCGAGACCGCTGGCGTCCGTCCGGAGGACCTCGCCGCGTTCGTGCCGCACCAGGCGAACATCCGCATCATCGACGAGTTCGCCAAGCAGCTCGGCCTGCCCGAGACGGTGACGATCGCCCGCGACATCACCACCACCGGCAACACCTCCGCCGCGAGCATCCCGCTCGCCACGCACCGCCTGCTCGAGGAGCACCCCGAGCTCTCCGGCGGTCTCGCGCTGCAGATCGGCTTCGGTGCCGGTCTCGTGTTCGGCGCGCAGGTCGTCGTCCTCCCCTAGTCCCCCATCCCGGCTCGGCTCCGGGCACCCGTACCACTCGTGCCCTAGGCTGGTCCACGGTCAAACGACACCCCCCTCAAGGAGAACACCCATGGCCCTGTCCAACGAAGAAGTCCTCGCCGGCCTGGCCGAGCTGATCAACGACGAGACCGGCATCGCGACCGACACCGTCGCCGCCGACAAGTCGTTCACCGACGACCTCGACATCGACTCGATCTCGATGATGACCATCGTCGTGAACGCCGAGGAGAAGTTCGACGTGAAGATCCCGGACGAAGAGGTCAAGAACCTCAAGACCGTGGGCGACGCCGTCGACTACATCACGAAGGCCCAGGCCTGACGCGAGCTTCCTGAGCGCCGCGGACCGCGCAGATCCCGCGGGCCGCGGCGCTCACCTCGTCCACCAGCGGTGGAGCTCCCACCGGCGCTCGACCACACCGGACGGGCGCCCACCGGCGCTCGACCACACGGACGGGCGTCCACCGGCGCTCGACCAGTCCACACGAAAGACACGTCGTTCCATGACCAAGAAGACCGTCGTCGTCACCGGGATCGGTGCGATCACACCCCTCGCCGCGACCGCCCCGGAGACCTGGGACGCGCTGCTCGCCGGCGGGTCCGGCATCACCCGCATCGAGGACGAGCGCTACTCGTCGCTCGAGATCCCCGTCGAGTTCGCCGGCCAGGCACGCCGCTTCCTCACGGACCAGCTCACGCGCCCGGAGACCAAGCGCCTCGACCCCTCCTCGCAGCTGTCGCTCGTCGCCGCTCGTGAGGCCTGGGCCGACGCCGGCATCGACCCCGAGACCGTCGTCCCCGAGCGCCTCGTCGTCGACTGGGCGACCGGCATCGGCGGCGTCAACACGCTCCTCGACGCCTGGGACACCCTGCGCGAGAAGGGTCCGCGTCGCGTCATGCCGATGACGGTCCCGATGCTCATGGCGAACGGCCCCGCCGCCGCCATCGAGATGGAGTTCGGCGCGCGCGGCGGTGCCCGCACGTACCTCTCCGCCTGCGCCTCGTCCACCGAGTCGCTGGCCGAGGCCTACCGCCACATCGCCGACGGCGACGCCGACATCGTCATCACCGGTGGCGCCGAGGCCGCACTGCACCCGCTGCCCCTCGCCGCGTTCGCCGCGATGCAGGCACTCTCGCGACGGAACGACTCCCCCGAGACGGCCTCGCGTCCGTACGACGTCACGCGCGACGGCTTCGTGCTCGGCGACGGCGCCGCAGCGCTCATCCTCGAGTCGAAGGAGCACGCAGAGGCCCGCGGCGCGACGATCTACGCCGAGGTCGCCGGTGCCGGGATCACCTCGGACGCCTTCCACATCACCGCGCCGGACCCCGAGGGCAGCGCCGCCGCCCGCGCGGTCATCACGGCGCTCGAGCACGCCGACGCCGCCCGCGAGGACGTCGTCCACGTCAACGCCCACGCCACCTCGACCCCGGTCGGCGACGTGGCCGAGTACCACGCGATGCGCCGCGTCTTCGGCGACCACCTCGACAACGTGGTCGTCTCGGCCACCAAGGCGTCGACGGGGCACCTGCTCGGCGGTGCGGGTGCGATCGAGGCCGCGTTCACGGTGATGGCGCTGCACCAGCGCGTCGCGCCGCCGACGATCAACCTGACCGAGCAGGACCCGGAGATCGTGATGGACGTCGCGACCGCGCCGCGCGAGCTGCCCGCAGGCGACCTGCTCGCGGTGAGCAACTCGTTCGGGTTCGGCGGGCACAACGCCGTGGTGGCGTTCCGCACGGCCTGATCCGTCGTCGCCGACCCGTCGTCGGCCTGGAGGCCCGTCCTGCGTCCGCAGGGCGGGCCTCCGTCCGTCACGGGCTGGGTCCGCCCCTCGGCCGCCGGTGCCCGGGCCGTTCCGGTCCCACGACCTGCCGCTCATGTTCCGCGACGACGGCGTGTCCTGCGACCGGGACGTCCGCAGGCGGCACGTCGTGCGACCTGAACGAGGCCAGGGCACAGCTCCTCGACGACAGGCGTGCCGCACGCGGGGACGACGGACGCCGCCGACTCCGGAGGGAGCGGGCGGCGTCCGAGTGGTGCGGAGGGCGCGGGCGGGGTCAGCCGACGCGGTGCAGCCAGACGACGGGGTTGCCCTCGGCGGCGTGCCGGAAGGGCTCGAGCTCGTCGTCCCAGGCCTGCCCGAGGGCGAGACGGAGTTCGCGGTGGAGTTCGAGTGCGTTGCTGCCGGCGACCTCCATGGCGTAGCGCACACGGTCCTCGGGGACGACCATGTTTCCGGACACGTCGGTCTGCGCGAAGAAGACGCCGAGGTCGGGCGTGTGCATCCACCGCCCGCCGTCGGACTGCGCGGTCGGTTCCTCGGTGACCTCGTAGCGCAGGTGCTCCCACCCGCGCAGGGCAGAGGCGATCGCCGCACCGGTGCCGACCTGGCCCGTCCACGTGAACTCCGTCCGGCGGGAGCCGTCGAGTGCGGGCTGGTCGAGCCACGAGAAGTTCACGGCGCGGCTCATCGCGCGACCGGCTGCCCATTCGACGTGCGGGCAGAGCGCGCGTGGTGAGGAGTGCACGTACAGCACCCCTGTCGTCGTTCCGTTCACGATTCCTCCGCTTCGTCAGGTGCGACTTCCCCATCGACCTGTGGTGCGGAGTCCCGGTAGCGGAACCATCGGTATCAGATTGTGATGTCCCTGCGGACACGCCCATTATGCAGCGTCCGCGCTGGGAACGCCACACCCGGCGCGCAGACCGCGCGGGCGGACCGGGCGGGCCTCAGTGCAGGACGGCGCCCTGCTCGTCGACGGGGTGCCGCTCTCCCGCGGTGAGTGCGACCGGGAGGCGGTTCTCCTCCGGGGGCACCGGGCAGGCGTACTGGTACGAGAACGCGCAGGGCGGCAGGACGAGCCGGTCCCAGTCGAGCACGACCTCGGCCGCGCCGTCGGGCTCGGGCAGGTACAGGAAGCGTCCCATCGAGTACGAGCTGCCCGGGTCGCCCTCGGGCAGGGCGCTGGTGGTGTCCTGCACGATGAGCTGCAACCGCGGCCGGCCGTGGAACGGCGCGGACCGCACCGCGGTGAGCCGCACGGGAACGTCGTCCACCGTGGTCTCGATCGTCCCGGCGACGGGCAGGGGGTCGCCGGCGGCGTCGGTGAGGTGACCGGGTGCCTCCTGACCGGACCAGGGTTCGTACCTGCCGGCCGTGACCCACCCGCCCGGCCGCGGCGCGAACCGCGCGATGCGTGCGAAGCGGGAGACCGCGTCGGAGGCCGGGTCCCAGACGCGGAGCGTGGAGCCGTGCACCGTGCCGGCGAGCCCGTCGGCGAAGGCGACGGTCGACGGAACGACGGCGGTGTCACCGGCGACCAGCACCGTGCCGTCCACCGGGACGCCGTCGACCACGACGCCGTCCGCCGCCGCGGCGGTGACGGTGAGACCGCCGGGGACCGGCGCCCACTGCCCGGCGACCGGCCACACGGGCTGCGGGCGGTCGACGTGCTGCGCGTTCACCAGGGCGAGCGGGCCGCGCGCGCTGCGGGCCCAGGCATCGCGGGCCGCGACGTGCTCGGCCAGGTCCGGGTCGACGGTGCTCACGACTGCTCCTGGCGGGGGTAGATGACCTTCTGCACGATGATGATCACCGACGCGGCGACCGGCACGGCGACGAGCGCCCCGAGGACCCCGCCGATCGTGCCACCGGCGACCGCGGCGATGACCACCAGGGCGCCCGGCACCTGCACCGCGCGCGACATGATGCGCGGGGAGATGAGGTACGCCTCGACCTGCATGTAGACGAGGTAGTAGATCGCGGCCGCGAGCGCCGTGGCCGGCGAGGCGAACAGGCAGAGCAGGGAGATGACGACCGCCGCGGCGAGGGTGCCGACGAGCGGGATGAGCGAGCCCAGGAACGCGAAGGTCGCCAGCAGCACGGGCAGCGGTGCACCGATGATGAGCAGGAACACGAGGCTGAGGATGCCGTTGATCAGCGCCTGGCTGATCTGTCCGACGACGTAGCGGCCGACGGCCTGGGTGATCTGCTCGCTGACGTCGACGAAGTTCTGCCGACGTGTCGCCGGCACGAAGCGGTAGGCCATCGACTTCAGGCCCCGCATCGACGCCAGGAAGTACAGCATCAGGATGATGACGATGATCGCGCCGGTCAGGCCGGACAGGATGCCGCTGCCGACCGCCAGGATCCCGCCACCGAGGCTGAGGAGGTTGCCCGGGTCCTCCACGAAGGACTGCAGCGACTCCAGCGCGTGGTTGACGTCGACGGCGCCGGCGAACTGCTGTGACAGGTCCTGGACCCACTCCTGCTGCGAGATGTCCTGGACGATCTCCGGGAAGTTCTGGACGAGGTTCGTCGCCTGCTGGATGAGGATCGGGACGACCGCGAACACGACGCCGGCGAAGGCGGACAGGACACCCACGACGACGATCGTGATCGCCGACCAGCGCGGGATGAACCGTTCGAGGAAGGACACCAGCGGGTCGATGCCCAGCGACAGGAAGAGCGCGACGCCGATGTAGACCAGGACCGTGCTGAGCTGCTGGACGATCACGCCGGCCAGCAGGGCGATGAGCACGCCCAGGGCTCCCATGAAGCCGATGCGGAACGCGTTCACGCGCACGCCGGTGCCGACCCGGGTCGCCTCGAACGTCACGTTCGGGGTCGGCGCGTGGTCGTCGGGGGTCTCACGTCGTCGCGGCAGGTGCACGTAGGGCGGGCGGGACTTGAACCCGCGATCGTTCGGTTATGAGCCGAGTGCCTTGACCAGCTTGGCTACCGCCCCTCGTCGGGGACCGTCAGGCCACCGACTCCCCACGATACAGCGACTCGAACGTCGCGAGCGTGCGGTTGATGTCGTGTGCCTCGATCATGGCCAGGCTGCGCTCCCGCATCGCCTGGTAGTCGTCGTCGGACGCCTGCAGCACCAGGGCGAGCTTCGCAGCGAGGTCCTGCACGTCGCCCGGCGTGAAGAGGTACCCGTTGCCGTCGATGAGGTGCGGCAGTGCCATCGAGTCCGCGGCGACCACCGGCAGCCCGGACGCCATCGCCTCGAGGGACGAGATGCTCTGCAGCTCGGCGGTCGACGGCATCGCGAAGACGGTGCCGTTCGTCAGCGCCTGGCGCTTCGCCTCGTCCGACACGAAGCCGGCGAAGCGCACCCGGTCCTCGAGTCCGAGTTCCTGCACGAGCGTCTTCAACTTCGGGATCATCTCGCCGCCACCGACGATGGTGAGCGTCGCGTGCAGCTCACTCGGCAGCAGTGGGAGCGCCCGGACGAGCACGTCGAGGTTCTTCTCCGGCGCGACCCGGCCGACGAACACGATGTCGTTCCCCGCGGGGCGACCACTGCGGGCGCTGTAGCGCGACGCGTCGATGCCGCACGAGATCGCGAGGACCTGCTGCCCGGCGATGGCCTCGCGGAGGTAGTCCGCGGCCAGCACCGTCGGCGTCGTGATGGCGTCGGCGAGCCGGTAGGTCTTGGCGGCGTCGTTCCACGCGATCTTCAGCGCGATCGGCAGCGTGCGACGGCCGAACGGGACGTACTCGAGCAGGTTCTCGGGCATGAAGTGGTTGGTGCCGACGATGCGGATGCCGCGCTCGTGGGCCTCCTGCACGATGCCGCGCCCGATGACGATGTGCGACTGGATGTGCAGCACGTCCGGCTGGACGGCGTCGAGGATCGGACCCGTCCACTTGCGGACGCTCCACGGCCACACGAAGCGGAGCCACGCGTGCCACGGCCACTTGTACGACTTCAGCCGGTGGACGGTGAGGACGACGCCGCGGTGCTCCTCGTCGAACGTGCCGTGGTGGGCGCTCGACGCCGGGGCCACGACGTGGACCTCGTGGCCGCGCTCCGCGAGCCCGACGGCGAGCTGCTCGGCGAAGGTCGCGGCGCCGTTGACGTCCGGCGGGAAGGTGTCGGCCGCGATCATGACGCGCAGCGGTCGGGACCCGCCCGTCGCACCCGTCGACTCGGCGGTGGCGGTGGTGGCGTCCTCTGACACGGCTGGCATCGTCCTCTCGTGGGCGGTTGCTGGTCGGGCCTCGACGGTACCGCACGGGCCCGAGCGCCCGCGTCAGCCGCGCGGACGACGCCGATGGCCGACAGCGACCACCGACGCCGTCAGCAACCGCGTCAGCCGCGCGGACGACGCCGACGGCTGACAACGACGACCGACGCTGTCAGCAACCGCGGACACGACCGCCCACGCCGCGAGCCGACCGCGGTCAGCGCCGCGTCTCGGGGTGGTGCTTCGCGAGCAGGAACACGCCCGTGATGGCGATCACCGCAGCGACCAGGAAGCCGACCACCGCGATCCACGGCGCCCCGGCAGCCTCGCCGAGCACGATCACGCCGATGCCCACGGCGACGATCGGGTCGATGACGGTGAGGCCGGCGATCACCAGGTCGGCGGACCCGCTCGAGTACGCGTTCTGCACGAAGTACCCGCCGAGCACCGCGGCGACGATCACCCCGACGACGGCGATCGCGGTCAGCCAGTCGAACGTGCCGTGCAGGAACCGGTTCAGCACGACCTTGGCCAGCGTCGCGACGAAGCCGTAGAGCACCCCGGCCACGACGATGTAGTACATGGCGCTCGCCCGCTTCGCCGCGAAGCGGAACGACAGGAACACGGCCACCAGGACGATCGCCAGCACCACCAGGATCGTCACGAGCTGCTCGTGGGTGATCGCGCTCTCGCGGCCGACGACGGCGGCGATGCCGACGAAGATCCCGACACCGATGATGCAGGTCCAGACCGCCCGTCGCGCCTGCTGTCCGAGCGGCACCCCGGAGGACCGTGACGAGAACCACGTGGTGATGACGAGCGCGACGGCGCCGAGCGGCTGCACGACGATGAGCGGGGCGTTCGTGATGCTGATGAGCTGGAGCACGACGGCCAGACCGAGCATGAGCGTGCCCAGCACCCACCAGCCGCTGCCGAGCAGCCCGAGGACGTGCCGCACCGACAGCCCCTTCGACTGCCGACCGAGCCGGGCCTCGACGCGCTGCACCCCGCGGCTCTGGAACTGCGCTCCGAGCGACAGGAAGACCGCACCGACGAGCGCGACGGGGATCATCAGGGCCTGGAACGGGGTCAGGTTGACCGCGTCCGGGATCGGGAGGTCCGTCGTCACGCGACGAGGCTACCGGTCCTCGCCGGATAACCTGGGTGAATGCCCGTCCTCCCCATCCGCATCACCGGCGAACCCGTCCTCCACGAGCGCGCTGCCGAGGTCACCGCGTTCGACGACGACCTCCGCGCACTGGTGCAGGACATGTACGAGACGATGGACCTCGCCCCCGGGGTCGGTCTCGCGGGTCCGCAGGTCGGGGTCGGCAAGCGCCTGTTCGTGTACTCGTGGACCGACGACGACGAGGTCCTGCACCGCGGGGTCGCGATCAACCCGGTGCTCTGGACCACCCCGCCCGTGCCGGAGACGGTCGAGGAGCTCGACGAGGACGAGGAGTCCGAGGGCTGCCTCTCGATCCCGGGTGAGCGCTTCCCGCTGCGTCGGGCCGAGGGCGCCCTGCTCCGTGCGGTCGACGAGCACGGGGAGCCCTTCGAGGTCGAGGCCCACGGGTGGCTCGCCCGCGTCTTCCAGCACGAGTACGACCACCTGGACGGCTACCTCTACGCCGACCGGCTCGTGCACCCGTACGGCAAGCAGGTCGCGAAGGCGATCCGCAAGAGCAGCTGGGGCGGCCCGGGCAAGTCCTGGCTCCCCGGTCGCGACCACCCCGAGGGCTGACCGCGCGGTCGGCTCCGGCGCACGTCCCAGGGCGGCACCGGCGGGCGGCCGGGAGGCCCGGCTCAGCCCCGGTAGGCCGTCAGCGACTCCTGCAGGCGATCCCTGTCGGGGTGACCGGGGCAGTACGCGACGAGTCCGGCCGCCAGCTCGGCCTGTTCCGGCGTCGAGACGCCGTCACGCCACGGCGACGCTCCGCGCTCCGCGCAGGTCGCCGCGAGCTCCTCGAGCGTGGCGGTACCGTCGGCCGCCCGGACCGCGGCCCGCTGCTGCGCCGACATCTCGGTGCCGGTGATGCGCTCGGCCCGGCAGTCGGTGCGCTCGGCCTCCCACACGGCGGCGTACGTCGTGTACGTCTCCCCCGTGCCGTCGGCGTCGTCACCGGTCGTGTCGCTGCCCGCGCCGCTGCTGTCGTCCGCGGCGCCGCTGCACACGAACGCGAAGACGATCGGCGCGCTGCCCGTCGCGGAGACCTCGGACCGTGCTGCGGAGTCGAGCGAGTCCTCCGGCTCCGGTTGCCCGGCGGTGCACGCGGTGAGCGCCACCGCTCCGAGGACGACGAACGCCGCGGCGAGGGTCCGGCGCACGGTGATCACCTGTGAACGCTAACAGCTTGCGACCGGGCGGCGCCTGCGAGCCAGCCGGAAGCCGAACACCGGCCGGTGCCCAGCGCCGGCTCCGCGCGAGACTCGGCCGTGCGGACACGTTCGTGGTCCGGTGCCCGCGAAGGTGTCCGCGGAGCCGAGTCTCGCGGTAGCGGCAAGGGCGCCGGACCCCGGGAACGCAAGAGGCCCCCACCCCGGAGGGTGAGGGCCTGTCGCTCCCCGAGTTGGACTCGAACCAACAACCTGCCGGTTAACAGCCGGCTGCTCTGCCAATTGAGCTATCGAGGATCACTGTCCGCTGGCGAATGTGGTGCGAACAACGGGTAACAGCATAGCAGCACCCCGAGCCCGCTCCGCGCATCGGCCGCGCATCCCGGGCGCGCCGCGTCGTCGAACTCCCCGGCCGGGCCCGGCGGCGTCGGTGTTCAGTAGCCCGCGACGGGATCCACGACGCCGACGAACCCGTCACCGGAGCCGGACAGGAACGCGGCGGTGTTCGCCCGGACGCGCTCGGCCAGCAGCGGCGCGACCATGTCCGGGGTGTCGGCCTGGTGCGGCGTGACGACCACACCCGGCTCGTCCCAGAGCGGGTGGCCGTCGGGCAACGGCTCCGGGTCCGTCACGTCGAGGCCGGCGGCGGCGATCGTGCCCTCGCGCAGCGCCGCGACGAGCGCGTCGGTGTCGACCAGTCCCCCGCGTGCGATGTTCACGAGACGCGCCGAGGGCTTCATGAGTCCGAACCGACGCGCGTCGAACAGCTTCGCCGTCCCCGAGGTCATGGCCGCCGCGACCACGACCACGTCGGCGTCGGGCAGCACCTCGTCCAGGGCGTCGGTCGTGACCGTGCGGTCGGCTCCCGGCACCGGGTCGTCCGAGCGGCGCACGACCGTCACGGAGACCTCGAACGGGGCGACGAGCCGGATGTACTCCAGGGCGATCCCGCCCGCGCCGATCACCACGACGTTCCGCCCGTAGAGCGACACGCCCTCCGGCTCGGTCGCCCAGGACGTCGCGCGGGCGCGCTTCTGCAGCACCCGGAGCGTCGCGAGCGTCAGCGCGAGGGCGTGCTCGGCGACGGGTTCCGCGTAGGCGCCCTTGGCCGACGTGAAGAGCACCCGGTCCCCGTGCTCCTGGATCAGGTGGGCGAAGGCGTCGACGCCCGCGAAGGGCAGCTGGACCCAGCCGACCGAGGCCCCCTGGTCCAACGCCGCCGCGAGCCCGTCGGGGTCACGGGCGTCGAGCCAGACGATCCCCCGCGTGTCCGCGCCGAGGTCGCCGACCGTGCCGCCGGCGGCCCGCACGGCGTCCGCGTGCAGGTCGGCCGCGGTCGGCAGGATCGCGACCGGTCCGGCCGTGGGTGCGTCGACGGGGAGCGGGGCGCCCGCGTCGGTGACGACCGCGCGGTGTCCGCGGCTGCTCGCCGTGTCGTGTGCGGTCGTGGTGCTCATGCGTTCTCCTGACGCTCGGTCCGGGGAGCGGTGCCCGCCCCGGCACCGACCGGACGACGGGGGGCGGACGAGCGCCGCGGGGCGGTGGTCGCGGTCGGACGACGCTTCACGGGGCGTGACGCGGTCGCGGCGAGCGTCTGCACGTAGGGGTCGACGGGGTTGTCGAGGACCTCGTCGAAGGTGCCGAGCCCGACCAGGCGGCTCTCGGCGAGCACACCGACGCGGTCCGCGAGCGCGCGGGCCTCGCGGAGGTCGCTCGACACCACGACGGCCGAGAACTGCCGACCGCGCTGCAGGTTCGTCAGGGCCTCGAGCACCGACTGACGGACCAGGACGTCGACGCCGCGTGCGGGTTCGTCGGCGACGAGGAGCTGCGGCTCGAGGATGAGCGCGCGTGCGAGGGCGACACGCTGCCGCTGCCCGCTCGACAGCTCCCACGTGTTCAGGCGCATGATGCCGAGGGGCAGGTGCACGGCGTCGACCAGTCGCGCGACCATGAGCCCGGCCTCCTTGCGGTCGAACCGCCGGTCGCGCAGGTAGATCGGTTCGGCGATCGCCTCGCCCACGGTCAGGTCGGGGCTCAGCCGGTCGGCGCCGTCCTGCGGCAGGTACCCGATGCGGCCGGTCAGCCGCTGCGCCTTCCGCGAGGACGGGCGGAGCCCGCGCACGTGCTGACCGAGCACGGTGAGCTCGCCGCCGACGATCTGTCGCCGGTGCGCACCCTCGCCCTCGCCGGTCGCGCCGAGCTGCCCGGCGATCGCGGCGGCGAAGGTGCTCTTGCCGGAACCGGACTCACCGATGAGCGCGAGGATCTCGCCCTGGCGGACGGTCAGGCTGACCCCGTCGACCGCGCGGATCGGCTCCGATCCGCGGACGCCCCGGTACTCGATCGAGACGTCGTCTGCGACGACCGCCGGGCCGTTCACCGCGATCATGGGTCCCCTTCCGCGCCGCCCCCTGGCGGCGGTTGCGCGACGGACCGGTGTCGCGTCGTCGGTGGTTCGCCGGAGGTGACCGGCCGGGAGGCGCGGCGTGCGTCGACGACGCAACGCCGTGCCTCCCGGCCGGTCGCGTCGGGTCAGGACCCGGCGTTCTCCAGTGCCACCAGCGTACGCCGTCGCTCCGCCTGTTCCGCCGGGTCCGGCACGGGCAGCGACGCGAGCAGCCGCTGCGTGTAGGGGTGCTGCGGCGCACCGAGGACCTCGGCGGTGGTGCCCGTCTCCACCAGGTCGCCGCGGTACAGCACCGCGATGCGGTCCGACAGTGCGCCGACGACCGCGAGGTCGTGGCTGATGAACAGCGACGCGAACCCGAGGTCCTGCTGCAGCTCGAGGAAGAGCTCCAGCACGCGGGCCTGCACCGACACGTCGAGCGCGCTCGTCGGTTCGTCCGCGATGAGCAGCTTCGGCCGGAGTGCGATCGAACGCGCGAGCGAGGCGCGCTGCCGCTGGCCACCGGACAGCTCGTGCGGGTACCGGTCGCCGTAGGACGCCGGGAGCTGCACCATCTCGAGCAGCTCGCCGACGCGCTTGCGGGCGGCTCGGGGGTTCCGCACCTCGCCGTGCACGACGAGCGGCTCGGCGACGCACTCGGCGATCGTGAGCAGCGGGTTGAACGAGGTCGCCGGGTCCTGGAACACGAACCCGATGTCCTTGCGGTGCCGCTTGAAGTCCCGCTCGCGGTACCCGAGCATCTCGGTGCCGAGGACCTCGAGCGACCCGCCGGTGACGCGGGTGAGCCCCGCGATGGCCCGACCGATCGTCGTCTTGCCGGAGCCCGACTCCCCCACCAACCCGAGCACCTCGCCGGGACGGACGTCGAGGTCGACGCCCTTCACGGCCCTGAAGGCGGGCGAACCGAGGCGGCCCGGGTACTCGATCTCGAGCCCCTTCGCGCTGACGAGGGGCTCGACGTCGGTCGCGATCACCGCTCGGCGGGCCGTCCCGGTCGAGGCCTCCAGCCGGGGCACGGCGGCGAGCAGGCGCTTCGTATAGTCGGCCTGCGGGTCCGCGAAGAGCTGCGCGACCGGTGCCTCCTCCACGACCTCGCCCTGGTACATGACGGCGACCCGGTCGGCCAGGTCGGCGACCACGCCCATGTTGTGCGTGATGATGACGATGGCGGCGCCGAACTCGTCGCGGCAGCGCCGGAGCAGGTCGAGGATCTCGGCCTGCACGGTGACGTCGAGCGCGGTGGTCGGCTCGTCGGCGATGATCACGCTCGGCTCGAGGGCCAGTGCACTCGCGATGACAACGCGCTGCTTCTGCCCGCCGGAGAACTGGTGCGGGTAGTGGTCGACCCGCGTCTCCGGGTCGGGGATGCCGACGCGTCGCAGGTAGTCGATCGCCTTCGCGCGGGCGTCCTTCTTCGAGACGCCGCCGTGCGCCCGGAGGCCCTCGGCGATCTGCCACCCCACCGTGAAGACCGGGTTGAGCGCGGTCGACGGCTCCTGGAAGACCATCGCACCGGCCGTGCCGCGGAGTTCGCGGAGCTTGGCCGACCCGACGCTGACCACGTCGGTGCCGTCGAGGTACACCGCACCACCGAGCGTCGCCGTCTCGGGCATCAGCCGCAGCATGCTGCGGGCCGTGACCGACTTGCCGGAGCCGGACTCGCCGACCAGCGCGAGGACCTCGCCCGGACGGACGTCGAGACTGACGCCCTTGACCGCGTCGACGGCACCGCCGTCGGTCGCGAAGGTGACGGTCAGGTCGTCGACGACCGCGACCGGTCGGTCCTGCTGGTCGTTCGCTGCGTCGGTCATGCCGTCGCCCCTTCCGTGCTGGCGGCCTGCTTCCGCGAGACCAGCTGCTTCAGCCTCCTCCGGGCGCGCAGGCGCGGGTCCGAGATGTCGTTGAGGCTCTCGCCGATGAAGGTCACGCCGAGCACGAGCACGACGATCGCGACGCCGGGGAACACACCGGTCCACCAGACGCCCGACGCGACGTCCGACAGCGCGCGGCTGAGGTCGTAGCCCCACTCCGCGCCGCTGGTCGGGCCGATGCCGAACCCGAGGAAGCCGAGGCCGGCCAGGGTGAGGATCGCGTCGGAGGCGTTCAGCGTCAGGATGAGCGGCAGGCTCCTGGTGCTGTTGCGCAGCACGTGGCGGGTCATGATGCGCCACGGGTTCGTGCCGATGACCCGCGCGGACTCGACGAACGCCTCGTTCTTCAGGCGCACCGCCTCGGCACGCACGACCCGGAAGTACTGCGGGACGTAGACGACGGTGATCGAGATCGCCGCCGCGACGATGCCGCCCGTGTAGCTCGAGTTGCCGCCGGAGATCACGATCGACACGACGATGGCGAGCAGCAGCGAGGGGAACGCGTAGATCGCGTCGGCGACGACGACGAGGACCCGGTCGAGCCAGCCGCCGACGTACCCCGAGACCATGCCGAGGATGACCCCGATCGTGATCGACACGACGACCGCGACGATGACGACGAGCACCGCGGTGCGCGCGCCGAAGACGACGCGGCTGAACACGTCGAAGCCACCGACCGTGGTGCCCCAGACGTGCTCGGCGCTCGGCGGGGCGGTGCGCGGGAAGCCCTGGCCGTCGGCGCCCTGCAGCTGACCGAAGCCGTACGGGGCGATGAGCGGCGCGGCGAGGGCGACGATCAGGTACAGGGCGCAGATGACCACGCCGGTGATGAGCATGGCGCGCTGCCAGCCGGTGCTCCTGCGGAGCTGGACCACCACGGGCAGCCGCTTCCAGAGCGGCTCGTGGCGGTCGACGAGCGAGGTGTCGGCCATCGCTAGAACCTCACTCTCGGGTCGATCAGCGCCGCGACGACGTCGACGACGAAGTTCGTCACGGCGACGATCACGGCGAGCATCGCGACGATGCCCTGGACCGCGACGAAGTCGCGGGCCGACAGGTACTGGTTGAGCTGGAAACCGAGCCCGCGCCAGCCGAACGTGGTCTCGGTGAGCACCGACCCACCGAGCAGCATGGCGATCTGCAGACCCATCACGGTGATGATCGGGACCAGCGCCGGACGGAAGGCGTGCGTCCGGACGAGCCGGGCCTCCCGGACGCCGCGCGAGCGGGCCGCGTCGACGTACTCGGACCCGAGCGAGCCGATCATGTTGGCACGGACCAGACGCAGGAAGATGCCGGCGGTGAGCAGGCCGAGCGTCAGCGCGGGCAGGACGGCGTGCGACAGCACGTCGCCGATCACCTGCGCGTTGCCGGTGCGGAGTGCGTCGATGAGGTAGATGCCGGTGGCACCCGGGATGTTGTCGAGGATGAGCGACACCCGGGTGGAGGCGCGGTCACCGAGCGGCAGCCAGCCGAGCCAGACGGAGAAGACGAGCTTGAGGAGCAGACCGCCGAAGAACACCGGCGTCGCGTACGTCAGGATCGCGAGCGCTCGGAACAGCACGTCCGGCCACTTGTCGCGGACGTACGCCGCGAGCATGCCGAGCGGGATGCCGAGGACGAGGGCGACGATGAGCGCGTAGAAGACCAGCTCCGCGGTCGCGCCGCCGTACGTGACGATGACCTCGGTGATCGGACGGTTGTCGGTCGACGTCGTGCCGAAGTCCCCGCGCACGATGCCGCCGAGGTACTCGAGGTACTGGACGATGACCGGCCGGTCGTAGCCGGCGGCGTGCAGACGTTCCTGGAGCTGCGAGGGCGTCAGACGGCCACCGACCGAGGCGGTGATCGGGTTCCCGATGACGCGCATCAGGAAGAAGACGAGCGTCACCAGGATGAACACCGTCGGGAAGATGAGGAGGAAGCGGACCAGGATGTACCGACCGAGCCCGCCGCCCTGCCCACGGGCACGTCGCTGTGCCTGGGGCTTGGTGGGGTCGGTGGCCAGCTCCGGTGTCGCCTCGGGGGTGCTGAGGGTCACGGGGACGGGTGCCTTTCGGTGCCGTTCGGGACGTGGCCACGGGGGCGCTCCTCGTGGGAACGCCCCCGTGGGCCGACGCCGGTCTTACTTGGAGAGGGTGGCGTAGCGGAACTTGTACGAGGAGTCGAGGGTCAGGCCCTTGACGTCCTTGCCCGCGACCGCCACGGACTTGCCCTGCAGGAGCGGCAGCGTCGAGATCTGCGTGGCCTCGCGCTCCTGCGCCTGCTCGATGAGCTGCGCGCGCTTGTCCTTGTCGGACTCCTGCTGCTCCTCGGAGATCAGCTTCTGGATCTCCGGGTCGTCGTAGTGGTTCTGCACGAAGTTGTCCTTCGTGAAGAACGGCGACAGGTAGTTGTCGGCGTCCGAGAAGTCCGGGAACCACCCGAGCTGGTACACCGGGTAGGAGTCCTTCGTCCGCTCCTGCGCGTAGGTCGTGTAGACCGTCGACTGGATCTTCACGGAGAACAGGCCCGAGTTCTCGAGCTGCGTCTTGAGCTCGGCGTACTCGTCGTCCGACGTCGAACCGTAGTGGTCGGGCGCGTACTGGATGTCGAGCTGCACCTTGCCGGTGACACCGGCCTTCGACAGCGTCTCCTTCGCCTTGTCGACGTCGGGGCCGCCCTTGCCGTTGCCGTAGAGCTCCTCGAACGGCTTCGCGGCACCGGTCAGGCCGTCCGGCACCATCGAGTAGACCGGCGAGTACGTGTTGTTGTAGACGTCCTTCGCGATCTTCTCGCGGTCGACGACGTCGGCCACGGCCTGGCGCACGGCGAGGGCCTTCGCCTCGTCCGCGTCGGACTGGCTCGCGCCGAACGGCTGCGTGTTGAAGTTGAAGACCAGGTAGCGGATCTCGCCACCGGGGCCGTCGGTGACCTTGACGGAGTCGTCCTTGCGCAGGTCGGCGATGTCGGTCGGCGTCAGCGAGCGGTACGCCACGTCGACGTCGCCCTTCTGCACGGCGAGCTTCAGGTCGGTTTCCTTGGTGTAGTAGCTGGCGGTGACCTCCTTGGTCTTCGCCTTGCCGAGGAGCCCGTCGTACTCGGGGTTCGCCGAGTACTGGATGGTGTCGTTCTCCTTGTACGAGGTGATCTCGTACTGCCCGGCGAACGCCTTGCCCTTGACGATGTCCGCCGCCGGGGTGAGCTCGTCCGCCGAGAAGACCTGCTCGTCGACGATCGGGCCTGCGGGGCTCGAGAGCACCTGCGGCCAGGTCTGGTCGGCGTGGTCGAGGTTGAAGACGACCGTGGTGTCGTCCGGGGTCTCGATGCTCTTGAGGTTGGCGAGCAGCGACTGCGGACCGTTCTCGTTGTTGATCTTCAGCTCGCGCTCGAACGAGAACTTGACGTCACTCGAGGTGAGGTCGTTGCCGTTCGCGAACTTCAGCCCGCTCTTGAGCTTCACCGTGTAGGTCGTGTCGTTCGTGAACTCGCCGCTCTCGGCGATGTCCGGCTTGACGTCGGGGCTGCCGACGGGGGTGTTCATCAGGAACGGGAACACCTGGTTCTGCACGGCGAAGGAGCCGTTGTCGTAGGACCCGGCCGGATCGAGGGACGTGACCTTGTCCGTCGTGCCGATGCTCAGGCCGTTGAGGTCGGTGTCGGAGACGCTGCTGCTCGCGCAGCCCGTCAGCACCAGCGCCGTCGCTGCTGCCCCGGCGCCGAGCGCGATGCCGCGCCTGCCCCACTTGGATACGGATGCCATGTCCGCTCTCTCTCTCGGTGATGGTTCGCAAGGGGTCCCGCGGAGGGCGATGGATCGACTGTGAGGCCCGCCGGGAACGCTCATTGGTACCACCCTGACACGGAAGTCCACGATTCGAGGGACATTTGTTTACACCCTTGTAATGCACGACCGCGTCGCGTGGCGCATGATGCGCGCGTCACGGAGCGGCGTGTCGCGCACGAAAGTTGCGTGCTGCAACGGGGGCCGGAGGTCGGGCCGCTGCCTGCCACCGGGCGGGCGGGCGGCTGCCTGCGGCCGGCTGTCCGCTGCCCGCTGCCGGCTGCCCGCTGCCCGCTGCCCGCTGCCGAGCGGGCGAGATCCGTCACGCTCGCCCTCCCCGGCCGACAAATACCGCCCACCCGACGTCACGCGCGCGGCACGTCCTGCCCGCTCTGCGCCGGTCGGTGGTGCTCGCCTCCTGGTGGCACGACTTGCCGCTCAGTTCGGGCCGCGGCGGCGGGTCGTGCGACCAGGACGACCGCACACGGCACGTCGTGCGACCGGAACGGCCAGTGCGAGTGGCCGGGCCACGGCGGGACACCGAGCGGGCGGAGTACGTCACCCTCGGCGTCTCCGGGCACCGATCCCCACCCGCTCGACGTCGTCCACGCGGCGATCCCTGCCCGCTGCGGCGGCGGCGACGGCGACGGCGACGGCGACGGCGGCGACGGCGACGGCGACGGCGACGGCGACGGCGGATGGTGCTCGCGCCCTGGTCGCGTGACCTGCCGCTCATTCCGGGTCGCGGCGGCGAGTCCTGCGACCAGATCGACCGCACGCGGCAGGTCGCGCGACCCTGGGGTCCAGCACGAGTGGTCGCGCGACCCTGGGGTCCAGCACGAGTGGCCGCGCGACCGTGCGGGCCAGCACGAGTGGTCGCGCGACCGAGCGGGCCAGCACGAGTGGCCGGGCGACGACGCGCTGCCGCCCCTCGCGGGACGGCTCAGCCCTGCGCTGCCGCCTCGGCGTCGGCGCGGAGGCGCATCCGCTGCGCGTCGATGTCGACGAGCTGGCGCTGGATCTCGGCGCGCCGGTCGGACTGCTCGTGCGGGTCGGCCCGCTGCAACTGCCCGAGCAGCGAGGCCTTGCGGGCGAGCAGGTCCCGCTCGACCAGGGCCACGACGATGCTCCGGGCGTAGAGCGCCAGGTCCTCGTCGGTGCGAGCCGGGATCGGCGCGAGTGCGAGCTCCTGCACGAGACCGCGGAACGGCGCCGGCACGTCCTGCAGCAACCGGTCGAGCCAGTCCCCCGCACCGATCGAGTCGACGTTGGCGACCACGGCGTCCCGCACGACCGACAGCATCGGCGCCGAGAACGTCGCGCCGGCCGCGAGCCAGATGAGCGGTGCGCCCACGTACCCGGGCTGCTGCACCATCGCCATCACGGCGTCGCGCTCCATCCGGGTGATCGGGTCGTTCGGCAGCAGCCGCAGACCGGCCACGGGCTCCTCGGGCGGGGCGACCAGCTCGCCACCGGGACCGGCCTGACCGACCGGCACCGGGCCTCCCGTCCGGTCGGTGCGCGCTGCGGACGCGCGCTGACGCGCCGAGTCGACCGCCCACCGGACGTCCGGGATGTCCATGCCGAGCCACCCGGCGAGTTCGCGGACGTACCCCTGCGTGAGGGAGCGGTCGCGGATCCCGGCGAGGACCGGCGCGGCGGCCCGCAGTGCGCTGACCCGCCCCTCGACGGTCTCGAGGTCGTGGCCGTCGAGCGTCCGACGGATCATGAACTCGAACATCGGGCGCTTCGCGCTGACGAGCCGGCGGATCGCGTCGTCGCCTCGCGCGAGTCGGAGGTCGCACGGGTCGAGCCCGCCGGGAGCCACCGCGACGTAGGTCTGCGCGGCGAAGCGCTGCTCCTCGGCGAACGCCCGCGAGGCGGCACGCTGCCCGGCCTCGTCGGGGTCGAACGTGAAGACCACCTCGCCGTTGGCGTTCGGGTCGGCACCGCTGACGTCGCCGAGCATCGGCCGGAGGACCTTGATGTGGTCGACACCGAACGAGGTGCCGCACGTCGCGACGGCGGTCGTCACACCGGCGAGGTGGCACGCCATGACGTCGGTGTAGCCCTCGACGATCACGACCTGCTTGCCCTTGGAGATGTCCTTGCGGGCGAGGTCGAGCCCGTAGAGGACCTGGCTCTTGTGGTAGATCGGCGTCTCGGGGGTGTTGAGGTACTTCGGGCCCTTGTCGTCGTCGAGCAGTCGACGCGCGCCGAAGCCGATCGTCGCACCGGTCACGTCACGGATCGGCCACACGAGGCGTCCGCGGAACCGGTCGTACGGCGAGCGGTCACCCTGTCCGGCGAGTCCCGCCGCGAGGATCTCGTCCATCGAGAACCCACGGCCCCGCAGGTGCTCACGCGTGGCGTCGTACGACTGCGGCGCGAAACCCACGCCGAAGTGCTGTGCTGCGGCGGGGTCGAAGCCGCGCTCCCCGAGGAAGCGTCGCGCGGGCTCGGCAGCCGCCGAGGTGAGCTGCGACTGGTAGAACTCGAGCGCTGCCTCGTTCGCGGCGATCAGCCGCGCGCGCTGGTTGTAGTCGGTGCGCGGGCCGTCGCCCTCTTCGTAGTGGAGCGTGAAGCCGATCTTCGCGGCCATGCGCTCGACCGCTTCCTGGAACGTCGTGTGGTCCATCTTGATGATGAACTCGAAGACGTCGCCGTCCTCTCCGCACCCGAAGCAGTGGTACCGGCCGACCTGCGGCCGCACGTGGAACGACGGGGAGCGCTCGTCGTGGAACGGGCAGAGCCCCTTCAGCGAGCCGACGCCCGCCGACTTCAGCGTGACGTGGTCGCCGACGACGTCGGCGATGTTGACACGCGAGCGGACCTCGTCGATGTCGTTCCGCGCGATCCTGCCAGCCACCCCTCGATCCTAGTTCGTGCGGCCGGTGTCGGAGGACGGTCCGTGTCCGCCTGTGGAGAGCACGACGGCCGGGAGGCGCGGTGCACGATCAGCACGCGCCCCACCTCGGTCGGTGCGCACGTCGACACGCGCGGCGGCCGGGCAGGAGCCACTCCGGTCTCACCGAGACGGCGCCGTCCGCACGAGACGGTGCCAGGTCGGCGAACCGGACCCAGATCCGGCGGCGTCTCGCCCTCACGGCGGCGCCTCGTCCTCACGGCGGCGTCCCGCACGCCGGCGTCCCGCACGCCGGCGTCAGACCGCGATGTGCGTCGTCTCCCGGTCCCCCACCACGAGTCGCTTGTGCCACGCCAGCGCCCCCTGGTCCGTCAGGCTCGCGACCTGGTCGACCACGGCCCGCAGCCGCCCGGCGTCGTCGGACGCCGAACGCCAGTCCGCCGCGAAGCCCGGCTCGAGGTCCGCACTGCCCGTCGCCGCCAGGGCGTCGAGCAACTCGGTGAGCACGCGACGCTGGTCCTCGTACACGGGCTGCCGATTGCCCTGCGTCATGACGAACGCCGCGACGATGCCCTTCAGCACCGCGATCTCGCCGATGATCTCCGGCGGGGTGACGACCGAGGCCGCGAACCGCACGAGGGACCCGGACGCGTAGGACTCGCGAGTCGCCGCCGTCGCCGTCCGCGCGAACCGTCCGATGAGCTGCGAGGTGAGGTTCTTGAGCCGCGCCATGTCCCGCCGCGACCCGTCGTACGACGTCATCCACAGCGGCAGCGACCGGAGTCGGTCGAAGGCCTCGAGCAGTTCGTCACGGCTGAGGTCCGACCCGACCCAGGCGTGCATCGCGGTGACGATGTCGTTCTCGCCGACCCGGTCGCCCAGGGCCGCGACGTCGATGAAGCCCGCGACGACGGCGTCCTCGAAGTCGTGCACCGAGTAGGCGATGTCGTCGGACAGGTCCATGACCTGCGCCTCGATGCACCGCTGCCGACGCGGAGCACCGCGCCGGAGCCACGCGAAGGCGTCGTGGTCGTCGTCGTAGAACCCGAACTTGGTGCGCCCCGACGATGCCTCGGCGACGCCCTGCGCCGCCGGCCACGGGTACTTGCAGCTCGCGTCGAGCGAGGCCCGGGTGAGGTTGAGCCCGTAGGGACGCTCGTCGTCCGGCCCGTCGCCGTAGACCTTCGGCTCGAGGCGGGTCAGCAACCGCAGCGTCTGGGCGTTGCCCTCGAAGCCGCCGATGTCCGCCGCCCAGGCGTTGACGGCGGTCTCGCCGTTGTGCCCGAACGGCGGGTGCCCGATGTCGTGCGCCAGGCACGCGGTGTCGACGACGTCGGGGTCGAGCCCGAGGGAGTCGGCGAGCTCGCGCCCGACCTGCGCGACCTCGAGCGAGTGCGTCAGGCGGTTGCGGGCGAAGTCGAGTCCGGTGGTCGGGCTGAGCACCTGGGTCTTCGCGGCGAGGCGTCGGAGCGCGCTCGAGTGCAGCAGGCGGGCACGGTCCCGGGCGAAGTCGGAGCGACGGCTGCCGTGGGTCTCGGGCAGCCAGCGCTCCGCGTCGGCCGGCCCGTACGAAGCGGTGGCGCTCATCCGCCGCTGTGGTGCAGCTCGGCGGCGGCGAGGACCTTGCGGAACTCGGCGTCCACGTCGCGCGACTCGAGCCAGCGGTCCGGCAGCGCCGTGCGCTTCGGGTGGCCGGCGCGGCCTCGCGGGCCCTCGACGTCGGCACCGGGGTACGGCGCCGACCAGTCGAGCTGCCCGAGCAGGTCGTCGATCTCCTGCAGGCTCGAGGCCATGGAGAGCGCCGAGCGGACGTCGCCGCCGATCGGGTACCCCTTGAAGTACCAGGAGACGTGCTTCCGGGCGTCGCGGCACCCGTGGTCCTCGGACCCGAAGAACTCGACGAGCAGCTCGGTGTGTCGACGGAAGGCGGTCGCGACGTCGCCGAGCGAGGGCATCGCGCGCACGTCCTCACCGCGGAACGCCGCCGCCAGGTCGCCGAACAGCCACGGACGACCCAGGCAGCCGCGGCCGACCACGACACCGTCGCAGCCGGTCTCGTCGACCATGCGCAGGGCGTCGGCGGCGGACCAGATGTCGCCGTTGCCGAGCACCGGGATGTCGGTGATCGTCTCCTTGAGCGTGGCGATCGCGGACCAGTCCGCCTGCCCCGAGTAGTGCTCGTTCGCGGTGCGGGCGTGCAGCGAGATCGCGGCGACACCGGCGTCGCGGGCGATGCGTGCCGCGTCGAGGTAGGTCAGGTGGTCGGCGTCGATGCCCTTGCGCATCTTCACCGTGACCGGGACGTCGCCGGCGGCCTTGACCGTCTTCTCGACGAGGTCCTTGAAGAGGTCGGTCTTCCACGGCAGGGCTGCTCCCCCACCCTTCCGCGTGACCTTGGGCACGGGGCACCCGAAGTTGAGGTCGATGTGGTCGGCGCGGTCCTCGCCCACCAGGATCGTCGCCGCCTCGGCCACGGTGTTCGGCTCGACGCCGTACAGCTGGATGGACCGCGGCGTCTCCGATTCGTGGTGCTGGATGAGCTGCATCGACACCGGAGTCCGTTCGACCAGCGCCCGCGAGGTGATCATCTCGCAGACGTAGAGTCCGGCGCCGTACTCGCGGCAGAGCCGGCGGTAGGCCATGTTCGTGATGCCCGCCATCGGCGCGAGCACGACCGGCGCCTCGACCTCGATGGGGCCGATGCGCAGGGGCTTCGCCGTGCGGGGCGCCGTCGTGGGCGCGTCGGTGATCGTCATACGTGCTCCATTCTCCCACGCGTGTCCGCGCCGGTAGCGTTCTCCACATGACCGACTCCGCGATCGCCCGGTTCGACGCCGACGCCGCCGCCCGAGGGCTCGCGGTGGACGTCGTCCAGCGCCCCGCCGCCGACTCCCTCGAGGGTGCCGCAGCCCTGCTCGGCATCGACCCGGGCGACATCGTGAAGACGCTCGTCGTCAAGCGTCACGACGGTGGCTTCCTGCTCGCGCTGGTGCCGGGCGGCCGCAGCATCGCCTGGAAGAAGCTCCGCGCCGTCGTCGGCGTCAACAAGCTGTCGATGCCCGACGCAGCCACCGCGCTCGAGGCCTCGGGCTACGAGCGCGGCACGATCACGCCGATCGGCGCGACCGGCGACCTGCCGGTGTACGCCGACGAACGCGTCCTCGGCCGCCGCATCGCGCTCGGTGCCGGTCGCCACGGCGCGAGTGCCTTCGTCGACGGCGACGCGCTCGTCGCCGCGTACGACGCGACCGTCGCCGACATCACCGACGAGGAGCCCGTCCGCTAGCGGACGGCTCAGTCGGGGACCTCGGTCCAGTCGCCCTCGGCACCGGGGACGAAGCAACTGTCACCCTCGCAGACCGGCGCACCGCCGGGCGTGACGAGCGTGAGCAGGGCGGGTCGCGCCTCCCGGTCGTCGGCCTGGAGGCCCGGCTCGACCGGGCCGGTCGTCGTCACGCCGGTCACCGGGTCGCCTCCGCGTCCGCGGTCGCGTCGTCCGCGGCACGCTGCTGCTGCGCCGCGAGCTCCTCGGGCGTCACGTCGCGGAGCGCGACGACCTGGCGGAGCACCTGCTCGAACGCCGCCGGGTCCTGTGCGCCGGAGACGCCGTACTTGCCGTCGATGACGAAGAACGGGACGCCGTTGATCCCGAACGCCTGCGCCTGGGCCTGGTCGGCCCGGACGGCGGCGAGCTGGGCGTCGTCGCGCAGGGTCGCCAGGACCTCGTCGCGGTCCAGACCGATCGAGGCGCCGAGGTCGGCCAGGGACTCGTCCTGTCCGACGTGCTCGCCGCGCTCGAAGTACGCGGTGAAGAGGCGCTCGACCATCTCGAGCTGCTTGCCGTGCTGCTTCGCCAGGTGGATGACCTGGTGCGCCTTGACGGTGTTCGTGTGGCGCAGTGCGTCGTAGTCGTAGTGCAGTCCGACGGACGAGGCGATGCCGGCGACCTGGTCGATCATCTGCTGTGCCTGCTGCACCGGCAGGCCCTTGTGCTGCGAGAGGAACTCGGCCTCGGTGCCCTCGAAGTCGACCGGGGTGTCCGGGCTCAGCTCGAAGGAGTGGTACTCGACCTCGACCGGCTGGGCGTCGGGCGAGGAGGCGAACGCGGCGACGCCGGCCTCGAACTTCCGCTTGCCGATGTAGCACCAGGGGCATGCGACGTCCGACCAGACATCGACCTTCACAGACTCGTTCACACGAGGTGCAAGCCCGGCCCCTGCCCGCGCATTCCCGCGGTCACGACCCGCTCCTCGCGCACCGTGTCTCGTGCGCCGTGTCTCGTGCGCCGTGTCTCGTGCGCCGTGTCTCGTGCGCCGTGCACAACGAGAGGCACCCCGAACAACGGGATTCCGTGGTCCGGGGTGCTTTCGGTTGTGCAGCGGCAGGTCGCACCGGCGATCGCTGACCGCGGCAGCGGCAGCGGCAGCGGCAGCGGCTGCCGCAGCAGCCGCGCGCGCTACGCGCCGAGGAGGCGCTGCGCCAGGTAGCCCTGCAGCTGGTCGAGCGAGACGCGCTCCTGCGACATGGTGTCGCGCTCACGCACCGTGACCGCCTTGTCGTCGAGCGTGTCGAAGTCGACCGTGATGCAGAACGGCGTGCCGATCTCGTCGTGGCGACGATAGCGACGACCGATCGCGCCGGCGTCGTCGAAGTCGACGTTCCAGTGCTTCCGCAGGTCGTCGGCGAGCCCGCGCGCCACCGGCGACAGCTGCTCGTTGCGGGACAGCGGGAGCACCGCAGCCTTCACCGGCGCCAGCCGCGGGTCGAGGCGCAGGACGGTGCGCTTGTCGACGCCGCCCTTCGCGTTCGGGGCCTCGTCCTCATGGTACGCGTCGAGCAGGAACGCCATGAGCGCACGGGTGAGCCCGAACGACGGCTCGATGACGTAGGGCACGTACTTCTCGTTCGCGGCCTGGTCGAAGAAGCGCAGGTCCTTGCCCGACGACTCGATGTGGTTGTTCAGGTCGAAGTCGGTGCGGTTCGCGACGCCCATGAGCTCGCCCCACTCGGAGCCGGCGAACCCGAAGCGGTACTCGATGTCCGCGGTGGCGTCCGAGTAGTGCGCGCGCTCGCCGTCGGGCACGTCGAAGCGCCGCAGGTTCTCGGGGTCGATGCCGAGGTCGGTGAAGAACGCCACCGCGTCGGCGATCCACTGCTCGTAGTGCGTGTCGACGTCGGCCGGCGGCACGAAGTACTCGATCTCCATCTGCTCGAACTCGCGCGTGCGGAAGATGAAGTTGCCGGGCGTGATCTCGTTGCGGAACGCCTTGCCGACCTGGCCGATGCCGAACGGGGGCTTCATGCGGCTCGTCGTGACGACCTGCGCGAAGTCGACGAAGATGCCCTGCGCCGTCTCCGGGCGGAGGAAGTTCAGCCCTTCCTCGGACTCGACCGGGCCGAGGTAGGTCTTGAGCATGCCGGAGAACTCGCGCGGCTCGGTCCACTCACCCCGGGTGCCGCAGTTCGGGCACGGCACCTCGGCCATGCCGCCCTCGGGCGCTCGACCCTTCTTCGCCTCGAACGCCTCGAGCAGGTGGTCTTCGCGGAACCGGTGGTGGCAGTGCAGGCACTCGACGAGCGGGTCGGTGAAGGTGGCGACGTGACCCGAGGCCTCCCACACCTTGCGGGGCAGGATCACGGCGGAGTCGAGGCCGACCATGTCGCCGCGGCCGCGGACGAACCGCTGCCACCACTGGCGCTTGATGTTCTCCTTCAGCTCGACGCCGAGGGGCCCGTAGTCCCACGCGGAGCGGGATCCGCCGTAGATCTCCCCCGACTGGAAGACGAAGCCACGGCCCTTGGCCAGGGCGATGACGCTGTCGAGACGGGAGGACGGTGCCAAGAGGACTCCTGAGTTCGCCGGACTGGGTGCCCGGTGCGGGAACGGTACCGGGCAAGCGTACCGGCCCCGCGGCGACCGACGGACGCCGGTCGCGCACCCGTGGACGGCCCGGCTCACCCCGCGGGACGGAACCCCTCCACCGTGCCCAGCACCGCGACGACCCGGTCGACGTCGGCGTCGTCGTTCCACAGGTGGAAGGCCAGGCGCAGCCGGCCCGCCCGTCCGCTCGCCGTGACCCCCGCCGCGGTCAGGGCGCGGAGGGCCGACCCGTCCGGGTCGGGAAAGGTCGTGATCGCCTGACCGGACCGGGGCGTCCCGAGCGCGTCGGCGAGCCGGTCCGTGCGGCCGGTGGCGTGCCTCCAGGCCGAACCGGCGTCGACGGACGCGAGGTGTCGCAGGGCGGCGACCGCCCCCGGCCACGCCTGCCATGCCGGGGACACGTCGAAACGGCGGGCGTCGTCGGCGAGCTGCATGGTCGGGCCGTAGCACGAGGACCAGATGTCCGCTCCCGCGTACCAGCCGGCCTGCACGGGGCGGACGCGCTCCAGCGCCGCGTCGGAGAACGTCGCGAAGGCGACGCCGCGCGGTGCGCACAACCACTTGTAGGCGTGCGTGACCGTGACGTCGAACGGCGCGGCGGACACCGGCAGGACGCCCGCGGCCTGGGTGAGGTCGCAGAGGGTGAGGGCACCGGCGGCGCGCGCCGCGTCGAGGACCGGGGCGGGGTCGGTCACCACGCCGGTGGCGGACTGCACGGCGGACCAGGCGACGAGCGCGGTGCCCGGGCGGACGGCGTCGGCGAGTCGCTCGAGCGGGACACTGCGGACCGTGACGCCGCGGTGCGCCTGGACGAGGAACGGGAAGACGACGGACGAGAAGTCGCCGTCGGGGACGACGACCTCGGCACCGTCCGGCAGTGACGCAGCGACGAGTGCCACCATCGCCGAGGTCTGCGACCCCGTCGCCACCCGTGCGGCGTCCACGCCGACGATGTCGGCGAAGAGCGCGCGGCCCTCCTCGACCAGGGCACCGTACGTCGCGGGCGAGCTCTCGGCGCGCGACCACGCATCGAGGTCCGACCGCTGTGCGGCGAGGGTGCCGAGCGTGGGGAGCCCGGCGGTGCAGGCGGCGAGGTAGCCCGATCCGTCGACGAAGGAGTCCATGCCCCCAGGCTCCGACGGCCGGCACCATCACGCCAGGGCAGGCTTCTTCGGGGACCCATAACATCGTGTTGTGGAGTCCATCGAACCGCAGCTGCTCCGGGTCCTGCTCGCCGTGCGCGACGGCGGGTCGATCAGCCGTGCGGCCGCGGCGCTCGGCTACAGCCAGCCCGCCGTCAGCCAGTTGCTCACACGCGCCGAACAGCGGCTCGGGCACGACCTCGTGCTCCGCGGCGGCCGCGGTGCGACCCTGACGGAGTCCGGACGCGTCCTCGCCGACCACGCCCTGCACGTCGAGGCGGCCCTGGCCGCAGCACGAGAGGACCTCGACGCGGTCGGCGGTCTCGCCCGCGGGCGGGTGCGGCTCGCCGGCTTCCCGAGCGCGTCGTCGACCCTCGTGCCCCCGGTGCTCGCGGCGCTGGCGACGGACAGCCCCGGGGTGGTGACGTCGTACGTCGAGGCCGAGCCGCCCGAGGCCGTCGAACTGCTCCGGCGCGGCGAGGTCGACGTCGCCCTGACCTTCTCGCACGCACTGCAGGACGACGCCGCGAACGATCCGACCCTGACCACGCGCGTGCTCGGGCGCGATCCGCTCGCGCTCGTCACCGCCGCGGGTGCGGTGCCGCCCGGGGACCGGGCAGCCGACCTCGCCGCGTTCCGGGACGCCCGGTGGATCGGCGGCTGTCCGCGGTGCCGCGGGCACCTGCTCGCGTCGTGCGCGGCGTCCGGGTTCACGCCGGAGATCGTGCTCGAGACCGACAACGCCGCGGCGGTCGTCGGGCTGGTCGCGGCCGGACTCGGCGTCGCCCTGCTGCCCCGGCTGGCGCTGTCGACCACCGTCGTACCGTCCGGTGTGGCGGTCACGCCGGCCGACGACGCGCTGGCACGACGGGTCGAGGTCGTGGTCGCCCGCGGCGCGGACCGCGTGCCGAGCGTGCGGGCGGCGCTGGAGGCGGTCCGTGGGGTGGCGCACCTGCTCACGTGAGGCGCGGCGCGCTGTCCGTGGCACGGGTCTCGTGTCGGCACCGACGGCCGCCCGGCCGGCCGCGGGTCGGACGGGAGGCCCGTGGCGGCGCCGCCACGGGCCTCCCGTCAGGCGGTCGGTGCGTCCACCGCGCCGCCGTAGCGTCGGTCGCGGCGCGCGTACTCCTCGATCGCTCCCCACAGGTCGGTGCGGCGGAAGTCCGGCCAGAGCTGGTCGAGGAACACCATCTCCGCGTACGCGGACTGCCACAGCATGAAGTTCGACGTCCGCTGCTCGCCCGAGCTCCGCAGGAACAGGTCCACGTCGGGCAGCTCGGGCACGTAGAGCCGCTTGGCCAGGGCCTTCTCCGTCACCTGGCTCGGCTTCATCCGACCGGCGGCGACGTCCTCGGCCATGCCCCGGACCGCGTCGACGATCTCGTTCCGCCCGCCGTAGTTGACGCACATCGTGAGGGTGCAGACGTCGTTGTCGGCGGTCATCCGCTCCGCGGTCTGCAGCTCGTCGACGACGCTCCGCCAGAGCCGGGGTCGCCGGCCCGCCCACCGCACCCGGACACCCCACGCGTGCAGCTGGTCGCGACGGCGGTGGATGACCTCGCGGTTGAAGCCCATCAGGAAGCGGACCTCGTCCGGCGACCGCTTCCAGTTCTCGGTCGAGAACGCGTACGCCGACACGTGCTTGACGCCGATCTGGATCGCGCCGGCGACGACGTCGAGCAGCGAGGCCTCGCCGGCCTTGTGCCCCTCGACCCGCGTCAGGCCGCGCTGGTTCGCCCAGCGGCCGTTGCCGTCCATGACGATCGCCACGTGCTCCGGGACGAACTGCGCCGGGATCGCCGGCGGCTGCTCCCCCGTCCAGTCGACGGGTCGCAGTCCCTCGGACACGGCTTCGGACGCGGACCGGCGTGGGCTCATGCAGGTGTTCCTTCGTGATCGGACGTGACGGGCACGGCGGGCGCCGGGGTGGCGGCCACGGCTGCCGGAACCCCACCGGGGGTCGGTGCGACCGGAGCGGGGTGTTCACTGCGGTCCACGTGGGGCAGTGACCGGAGCGATCGTTCCAGGTGCCACTGGGCGTAGGCCGCCACCACGCCGGAGGCCCGCGACCGCGTCCGCTCGTCGGAGGCGTCGACGGTCGACCAGTCCCCGGCGAGCAGTGCCCCGAGCAGGCCGAGCGTGTCGGTGTCGAGCCGGGGCGTCCCGGGCGGCGCTGCACGGTCCGCCACCACCCCGCCGAGCTGCACGACGAAGGCGGTGTGCGGCCCGGGCTCCCCCGTCACCGCACAGTCACCGAACGACGGCGCCCACCCCGCGATGCTCATCGCCCGGAGCAGGTACGAGTCGAGCGTGGCGCTGACGACGTGCTCGTGCCTGGACAGTGAGCGCAGGGCACCGACGAGCAGCAGGTACTGCTGGAGCCCGGCGTCCGCCTCGCTCAACCGGTCCGCCGTCTCGACCATGGCGCTGGCCGCCGTGTAGGCGCCGTAGTCGGTGACGATCTGGGCGCCGTACGAGCCGAGGCTCTCGGCCTGGGTGACGATGTCGAGCGACCGACCCTCGTAGAACTGCGCGTCGACGACCATGAACGGCTCGAGTCGCGACCCGAACTTCGACGCCGTGCGCCGTACCCCCTTGGCCACCGCCCGGATCTTGCCGTGCTGCCGGCTCAGCATGGTGACGATGCGGTCGGCCTCGCCGAGCTTGTGGGTGCGCAGCACGACGCACTCGTCCCGGTACAGCGGCATTGCCCCAGTATCCCCCGCGGCGCCGACAGCGGGTGCCGGCGTCGCGGCCGGCGCGGAGCGCGGTCTCAAGAGCGGCGAGCGCGGAGCGGCGAGCGCCGAGCGAGCGGGACGCGCCGCGCGCGTTCTCCCGAGAGGGCAGATCCCGTCGCCGGACGACGCCGAGCGTGACCGAATCCGCCCGCTCGACGCACCGCCGTCGCCGGACGACGCCGAGCGTGACCGCATCCACCCGCTCGAGACACCGCCGTCGACGGACGACGCCGAGCGTGACGGGATCCACCGGCTCGCGGCACCGCCGATGCCGCACGACGACCGGTCGTCGGCGTCCTGTCCGGTCGGCGCCGAGCGGGCACGACACACCGCGTGAGTTCCGTCCGGCGGGCAGATCCCGTCGACGGACGACGCCGAGCGTGACGGGATCCGCCCGGTCGACGACGCGTCCACAGACGGGAGGCGCGGTGTGGGACGGACCCGCACCGCGCCTCCCGAGAGCGCTGGCGTCCTACGCCGTGACCAGCTCCGGCGTCCCGGTCGCGGCTCCGGCGCGTACGGCCCGGTTCACCGCGGAGACGATCGCCTTGAGCGAGGCGGTCGCGATGTCGGCGTCGATCCCGACGCCCCACAGCCGGGTGCCGTCCACGTCGAGCTCGACGTAGGCGGCGGCCTTCGCGTCACCCGAGGCGCTCATCGTGTGCTCGGAGTAGTCGTACAGCGTGACCGCGACGCCCTGCTCCCGCATGACGGTGAGGAACGCGTCGACCGGACCGGTGCCGACTGCATCGGCGGCGACGGACCCCTCGTCGACACGCATCGCGACGTGGAGCTCCGTGGTGCCGTCGAAGTCGCTCGACGTCGCCGTCTTCGTGATCTCGTACCGGCCCCACTTGTCCGACTCGTCGTCGGCGGGCAGGTACTCGTCGCGGAACAGGTCCCAGATCCGGTCGGACGAGAACTCGCCGCCCTCGGTGTCGGTGCGCTGCTGCACCACGCCGGAGAACTCGATCTGCAGCTTGCGGGGCAGGTCGATCGCGTGGTCGGTCTTGAGCAGGTACGCGACGCCGCCCTTGCCGGACTGCGAGTTGACGCGGATGACGGCCTCGTACGAGCGGCCGATGTCCTTCGGGTCGACGGGCAGGTACGGCACCGCCCAGGCGATGTCGTCGACGGACTTCCCCGCGGCGGAGGCCTTGGCCTGCATCGCCTCGAAGCCCTTGTTGATGGCGTCCTGGTGCGAACCGCTGAACGCCGTGTAGACCAGGTCGCCGGCCCAGGGCTGCCGCTCGGGCACCGGCAGCTGGTTGCAGTACTCGACGGTGCGCTTGACCTGGTCGATGTCCGAGAAGTCGACCTCGGGGTCGATGCCCTGCGTGAACAGGTTCATGCCGAGGGCGACGAGGTCCACGTTGCCGGTGCGCTCGCCGTTGCCGAACAGGCACCCCTCGATGCGGTCCGCCCCGGCCATGTAGCCGAGCTCGGCGGCGGCGACGGCGGTGCCGCGGTCGTTGTGCGGGTGCAGCGACAGGATGACGTCCTCGCGGTGGTCGAGGTTGCGCGACATCCACTCGATCGAGTCGGCGTAGACGTTGGGCGTGGCCATCTCGACCGTCGCCGGGAGGTTGATGATCACCTTGCGGTCGGGGGTCGGCTCGAAGACCTCCAGCACGGCGTTGCAGATCTGCGCCGCGACCTCGAGCTCGGTGCCCGTGTAGGACTCCGGCGAGTACTCGTAGAACACCTGCGTGCCGTGCTGCAGCCGGGCCTCGGCCGCCTTGCACATCCGGGCGCCCACGACGGCGATGCCGACGACGCCCTGCACGTCGGTGCGGAAGACGACCTCGCGCTGGACGATGGACGTCGAGTTGTAGAGGTGCACGATGGCCTGCTTCGCCCCGTCGATCGCCTCGTACGTGCGGTCGATGAGGTGCTCACGCGCCTGGGTCAGCACCTGGATCGTGACGTCGTCCGGGATCGCGCCGTCCTCGATGAGCGACCGGACGAAGTCGAAGTCGGTCTGCGATGCGCTCGGGAAGCCGACCTCGATCTCCTTGTAGCCCATCCGGACGAGCAGGTCGAACATGGCCCGCTTGCGCTCGGAGTCCATCGGGTCGATCAGGGCCTGGTTGCCGTCGCGGAGGTCCACCGCGCACCACCGAGGCGCCCGGTCGATGCGCTTCGTCGGCCAGGTGCGGTCGGGCAGGTCGACGCGGATCTGCTCGTGGAAGGGAACGTACTTGTGGATCGGCATCCCGGAGGGGCGCTGGGTGTTCTGCATGGTCGTCGCTTTCGTCGTCTCGCCGGCATCGGCGCTGTGGGGGGCCACGACGGACTCCGCGACGAGGTGGGCCGTGTGTCAGGCCTCGTCGCGGCAGCGAAGGAGGAGGAGCGCCGAGTACATCGCTGCCACCGTAGCACTGGTACACCAGCGCGGTGCAAGTGGATGACGTCCCGGACGCTCCTCCCGACCCGTGCGGTCAGTCGACGGCGAGCGCCTCGGTCGGTGACACCCGCATGGCCCGCCGGACCGGTGCGACCGTGGCGACGACCGCGAGCACGAGGGCCCCCACCACCACGACCGCGACGGTCAGCGGCGGCAGCACGGGCGTGACGACCGTCCCGAGCGAGCCGAGCATCGTCTGCCCGCCGACCCAGCCGTACAGGGTGCCGAGGACGAGTCCGGTGACGACCGCGGCGACGACCATCTGCACGGCCTCGGTCACGATCATGCGGCGGACCTGCGCCGCGGTCAGCCCGAGGACGCGCAGCAGGCCGAGCTCACGACGACGCTGGAGCACGCCGAGCGCGAGGGCGTTCACGACGCCGACCGCGGCGATCACCGCGGAGAACCCGACGATCACGCTCACGACGGCGTTCAGCTGCACGAAGAAGTCCCGCTGCGCCTGGACCGCGTCCGCCGACAGGGAACCGTCGCCCATCGCCGCCATCTGGGTCTCGACCACGTGCTGCATGATCCCGAGCGCGACCGCGAAGGTGACGAGCAGGGTCACGCCGATGACGAGCCCGATGGTGGCCCGTGACGACCGGCCCGGTGCCCGCATCGCGTTGCGACCGGCGAGCAGGACGACCGGGTCACGCGACCCGATCCGGCCGATGAGCTGCAGGACCGGGGGCATCACGATCGTCGCGCCGACCGCGACCCCGGCGAAGGAGACGAACCCGCCGAGGGCCGCCGGCAGGACGGCCGCGGGCGTGGCGGGGCTGAGGACGAGACCGAGCACCATCAGCAGCGCACCGACCGTCATGAGCAGGACCGCCCAGACCGTCCGCGCCCGGCCCGACCGGACGTCGGCGTGGCTCGGCTCGACGGTCGATGACAGCGCCTGCAGCGGCGTGACCGTCAGCACCCGGCGGGACCCGACCGCGAACGCGCCCCAGGTCGCCAGGACCACGGCGACGAGCGGCAGCACGAGTTCCCACGGGACGAGCGTGTAGGTGGTGTCCGGGAGGAAGCCGGTGCTCCGCAGGACCGCGACGAAGCACGCGGACAGCCCGGTGCCGACGACGGTGCCCACCGCGCCGCCGACGGCACCGACGACGAGGCCGGTGCGGGTCGTCCGGGCACGCAGGGTGGCGCCCGTCGCCCCGATCAACCGCTGGAGGGCGATCGTGCGGGTCTGCCCCGCGATGATCGTGGCGCAGGTGTTCGCCGTCACGATCGCACCGACGTAGAGGGCGATGCCGAGGAAGAGCCACCCGACGACGGACAGGATCGCCCGGACGGGTGCGAGGTCGTCGAGACCCGCGGCAGCCATCGCCTGGGTCACGATGCCGGGAGCGATGACGAGGGCGGACCCGAACGTCGTGCCGAGGGCTGCGACGAGGACCGTCGGGGCGAACGTGCGCAGGCCGGTCACGCGGCTGCCTCCATCCCGAGCATCGTCGCCGAGATCTCGGCGGCGGTCATCGACGGGCGGTCGTCCACGATCCGCCCGTCGGCGAGGAAGAGGATGCGGTCCGCGTTCGCGGCGGCCGTCGGGTCGTGCGTGACCATGACGACGCTCTGCCCCCACTCCTGCACGGCGCCGCGGAGGATCGCGAGGACGTCACGCCCGGTGCGTGAGTCGAGGGCGCCCGTCGGCTCGTCCGCGACCACCACGGCGGGACGCGACGCGAGCGCACGCGCGATCGCGACGCGCTGCTGCTGTCCGCCGGAGAGTTGGTGCGGCCGGTGGGTCAGACGGTCACCCAGGCCGAGCAGGTCGACGAGCCGGTCGATCCACGCCGACTCGTCCCGGCTCGGCTGGTGCCCACCGAGCAGGAACGGCAGCCGGATGTTCTCCCGCACGTCGAGCGTCGGGACGAGGTTGAAGGACTGGAACACGAACCCGAGCCGGCGACGGCGCAGTTCGGTGAGCTCGCGGTCCCCGAGGCCGGTGATGTCGACCCCGTCGATCGTGATCCGCCCGGTGCTCACCGCGTCGAGCCCCGCGGCGACGTGCATGAGCGTCGACTTGCCGGAGCCCGACGGCCCCATCACGGCGGTGAACTCCCCCGCCCCGATGTCGACGCTGACGTCGTCGAGCGCGGTGACGCGGCGGGCGGCGTCGCCGTAGTGCTTGGACACGTGGTCGAGCCGGATGATCGGGGTGTGGTTGGTGGTCATGCTCCGAGCCTGGCGGCCGGGAGGCGCGTCCCGCGTCCGTCGCGCGGCTCCTGTGGATGGTCCGCTCGGCTCGACGTGCTGTGGAGGGGTCATCCTGTCGGATGACGGCGGGTCGCTCCGCCGGTCGACGCCGGGGTCAGTCGGCCCTGGGCACCAGCCCGTGCTCGTGCGCGAACACGACGAGCCGGACGCGGTCCCGCAGGTCGAGCTTGCTGAGCACGCGCGAGATGTGCGTCTTCACCGTCGCCTCGCTGACGTACTCGTGCTGGGCGATCTCGCTGTTGCTGTACCCGCGTGCCGCGAGGTCGAAGATCTCCCGCTCACGGGGCGTCAGCTCGGCGAAGGCGGCGGGCACCGCGGCGGCCTGGGCCGCGCCGTCGTCGTACCGGCGGAGGAGCTCGCGGGTGGCGGAGGCGGCGAACACGGCGGTGCCGGCGTGCACGGTCCGGACCGCGGCGAGCAGGAACTCCGGGTCGGCATCCTTGAGCACGAAGCCGCTCGCGCCCGCCCGGATCGCCTTCGCGGCAGCCTCGTCGAAGTCGAAGGTGGTGAGCACGAGCACCTTCGCGGCGTCTGCCCCGCCCTGCTCGACGATCCGTGCGGTCGCGGTGATCCCGTCCATCACGGGCATCCGGACGTCCATGAGCACCACGTCCGCCCCGGTGCGCCGCACGAGCTCGGCGCCCTCGGCCCCGTCGCCGGCCTCACCGACGAACTGCAGGTCGGGCTGTGAGTCGATGAGCATCCGGATCCCGGTGCGGAAGAGCGCCTGGTCGTCGACGAGGGCGACCCGGATCGGGCCACCGGTCGGCTGGGACGTGGTCATCTGGTGCGCTCCTGCTCCATCTGGGTGATACGGCCGCGGGGGAACTGGCCGCTCGCGGGGACCGCGGGCATGCGCACGGCCACCACGAAGTCGTCACCGCGGTGCCCAGCCGTCATCGACCCCCCGGTCATCGTGACACGCTCGCGCATGCCGACCAGTCCGTGCCCGGTGCCGGGACCGCTGGAGCCGTCGTCGGCGCGCCGGTTCACGACGGTGATCTCGACGGTGTCGGGACGGTAGGTCAGCGCGGTGTGGACCGGTGTCCCGCTCTCCCCGTGCTTCCACGCGTTCGTCAGGCTCTCCTGGACGATCCGGTACACGGCGAGCTGGGTCGTCGTGGGCAGACCGGTCGGGTCGCCTTCCCGGTCCACACGGACGTCGAGGCCGACCTCGCGCATCTCGGCCACGAGCACCTCGAGGTCGGCTGCCTCGGGCGTCGGGGCGGTCCCCTGCTCGTGCCGCAGGGCGCCGAGCAGCTCGCGGACGTCACCGAGGGCACTGCGAGCGGTGCTCGAGATGGTCTCGAGCGCCTGGTCCGCGATCGCGGGGTCGGTCTTGGCGGCGTAGCGTGCCCCGTCCGCCTGGGCGATGACGACAGCCAGCGAGTGCGCGACGATGTCGTGCATGTCGCGGGCGATCCGCACCCGCTCCTGCTCGACCGCGACCGCACGGTCGGCGCGTGCGGCATCCCGTTCGGCGACCAGCTGGGCCTCCCGGCTCATGCTCGCGGACCGGCGGGCGCGGCGGACGAGTCCGGCGAGCCACGGCAGCAGGAGCAGCAGCAGGACGCCGGCGAACGTCGCGAGCACGACCTGCAGGGTCTCGAGCGTGGGCGACGAGGCGGTCTCGATGCCGGAGCGGCGCTGGTGGTCGTACAGCCCGACGTACGCCGCCGCGACCGCGGATCCGCCGATGGCCGAGACCAGGCCGGCGATGCGGACGCGCTTGCTGCCGTAGGCGCTCGTGGTGAAGAGCACGCCGGCGAGCAGCGCGTTCGAGTAGTCCGGCACCTGCATGGTCACCATCTCGAAGACGGCGATCACCCACGAGAGTGCGAGCGACAGCCCCGGCGACAGTCGACGGATCGCGAGGGCGATGCTCAGTCCGACCACCGTCACCAGCCAGAGGGACGGCAGGTCGGCGGACGCACGCAGGAGCGTCAGCAGCCCGCCGAGCAGCACCGCTGTGGTGACGTCGGTGACGAGCTGCGCGCGCAGCAGGGGGCGGAACACCACCCCACGGTACGACGCGGCCGGAGGACGCGCGTCCGACCAGGGGATGACCCGGATCAGAAGCCCAGACGGCCGAGCTGCTTCGGGTCGCGCTGCCACTCCTTGGCGACCTTGACACGGATGTTCAGGTAGACGTGGCGACCGCCGAGCAGCGACTCGATCTCCGCGCGCGCCCGGGATCCGACGTCCTTCAGCCGTTCCCCGCCGCGGCCGATGACGATCGCCTTCTGGCTGTCGCGCTCGACGAACAGGTTCGCGAAGATCCGCAGCGGTCCGTCGGGGTCGTCCTCGTCGTCGGGCTCGACGACGTCCTCGATGACGACCGCGAGCGAGTGCGGCAGCTCGTCGCGGACGCCCTCGAGCGCGGCCTCGCGGACGAGCTCGGCGATGCGGTCCTCGTCGGTCTCCTCGGTGACGGTGGAAGCGTCGTACAGCTGCGGCGACTCGGGCAGCAGCTTCGTGATCTCGGCGAGCAGCACCTCGAGCTGCAGGCCCTTCGTCCCCGACGTCGGGATGATCGTGTCCCACTCCCGCAGCTGGGACACCGCGAGGAGCTGCTCGCCGACGCGGTCCTTCGGGGTGCCGTCGATCTTCGTGACGATCGCGATCTTCCGCGCCCGCGGGTACTGGTCGAGCGACTCGTTGATGAACCTGTCGCCCGGCCCGATCGGCTCGTCGGCCGGCACGCAGAAGCCGATCACGTCGACGTCACCGAGCGTCGACTGCACGAGGTCGTTGAGCCGTTCGCCGAGCAGGGTGCGGGGGCGGTGCACGCCGGGGGTGTCGACGATGATGACCTGGCCGTCGGGCCGGTGCACGATGCCCCGGATGGCGCGTCGCGTGGTCTGGGGCTTCGACGAGGTGATCGCGACCTTCTCGCCGACCAGGGCGTTCGTCAGCGTCGACTTGCCGACGTTCGGACGCCCGACGAAGGAGACGAAGCCGGCGCGGTACGGCTGGCCCGGTGTGTCGGTCCCCGTGGTCGCGTCGGTGTCCGTACCCGTGTCGGTGCCGTGGTCGGGTTCGTGGTCGGTCATGCGTTCGGGGTTCCCGTCGTGCTCGGAGTGGTCTCGTCGAGGGCGTCCTCGGCGTCCTGCAGGGCGGCGCTCCGCTCGGCCAGGACGGTGATCAGGTGGCGGCGCTTGCCCTCGACACGGTCGGCGGTCAGCGCGACCCCGGAGACGGTGACCTGCTCGCCGCGGACCGGCAGCCGGCCGAGCTCCTTCGTCAGCAGGCCACCGGCGGTGTCGACGTCGTCGTCCTCGAGCTCGACGCCGAAGAGGTCGCCGAGCTCGTCGATCGGCATGCGGGCGGAGATGCGCCAGACGCCCGGGCCGACCTCGGTCCGGTCGACCACGGTGCGGTCGTACTCGTCGGAGATGTCGCCGACGAGTTCCTCGATGAGGTCCTCCATCGTCACGAGCCCGGCGACGCCGCCGTACTCGTCGACCACGAGCACCAGGTGGTTCTTGGCGACCTGCATGTGCCGGAGGGTGTCGTCCGCGGGCTTCGACTCGGGGACGAACTCGGCCGGTCGCAGCAGCGCCGTCACCGGTTCCCGCTCGCTGCCGGGCTGCTCGTACAGGGCGCGGGAGACGTCGCGCAGGTAGAGCACGCCGAGCACGTCGTCGCTGTCCTTACCGGTGACCGGCATGCGCGAGACGCCGGCGACCAGGAACCGTTCCATCCCCGCGGCCAGGGTGGCCTCCCCGTCGACCGTGAGCATGTCGGTCCGGGGCACCATGACCTCGCGCACCAGGGTGTCGCTGAACTCGAAGACCGAGTGGATGAGCTCGCGGTCGTCCTGTGCGAGCACGTTGCTCTCGGTCGCCTCGTCGACGAGCGAGAGCAGCTGCTCCTCGCTCGACACCGTCGATGCGCTGCGGCCACGGCCGGGGGTCACCCGGTCCCCGATCGCGACGAGGAGCCCGGCGAGCGGACCGAGCACGATCCGGACGGCGCGCACGAGTCCTCCGGTGGCGCCGATGAGGCGCTCGGCGTGTGCGCGTCCGACGCTGCGCGGGCTCGACCCGACGAGCACGAACGACACGGCCGTCATGATCGCAGCGGACACGACCAGGGCCACCCACCAGGTGTCGAACACCGTGACGAGGGCGATCGTGACGAGCACCGCGGCGGCGGTCTCGGCGAGCACGCGGACGAAGTTCAGGGCGTTGACGTGCGCGCCGACGTCGTCGGCCACGGCCTCGATCGCACGACGGTTACGGCTGCCACGGGCGATCTCGTCGAGGTCGGCGCGGGACAGCACGGTGAGCGCGGCGTCGGACGCGGCGAGCAGACCGCCGACGACGACCAGGACGAACGCCGCCGCGAGCAGGACGGCGACGAGCACCATCAGGTCACCGCCCGCGTCGCTGTGCCGCGAAGGCGGAGAGGATCTCGCCCTGCAGCCCGAACATCTCGGCCTTCTCCTCCGGCTCGGCGTGGTCGAAGCCGAGCAGGTGGAGGATGCCGTGGCACGTGAGCAGCAGCATCTCGTCGGTGGTGGTGTGCCCCGCGGTCTTCGCCTGCTCGGCGGCGACCTGCGGGCACACGACGATGTCGCCGAGCAGCCCGGCCGGTGTCGGCTCGTCCTCGGTCCCCGGACGGAGCTCGTCCATCGGGAAGCTCAGGACGTCCGTCGGACCCGGCTCGTCCATCCACCGGACGTGCAGCTGCTCCATCGCGCCCTCGTCGACCAGGACGATCGCGAGCTCCGCGTCCGCGTGGACGTGCAGCGCGTCGAGCGCGAAGGCGGCGAGGCGCTGGACGGCCTGTTCGTCGACCTCGACACCCGACTCGTTGTTGAGCTCGATGCTCACCGGTTGCCTCCTCGGGCGTCGTTCTGGGGGTACGTGGACTGCTGGCGGTCCTGCGGCGGGCGCCCGCGACGCTCGGCTCGGTTCGCTCCGGCGGGGTTGCCCGTCGGCGCGGTCCCCCGGCCGGCGGGACGGTGCCCGGCCTGCTCCGCCAGACGTTCCTCGTCGTACACGGTGTAGGCGTCGACGATCCGTCCGACCAGGGTGTGGCGGACGACGTCCTCGCTGCCGAGCCGGGCGAAGTGGATGTCGTCGACGTCGCCCAGGATCCGCGTGACGAGCCGGAGACCCGACAGGTTGCCGGGCAGGTCGACCTGCGTGATGTCACCGGTGACGACCATCTTCGAGCCGAAGCCGAGGCGCGTCAGGAACATCTTCATCTGCTCGGGCGTGGTGTTCTGCGCCTCGTCGAGGATCACGAACGAGTCGTTCAGCGTCCGCCCGCGCATGTACGCCAGCGGTGCGACCTCGACGGTGCCGGCTGCCAGCAGCTTCGGGACCAGCTCGGGGTCCATCATCTCGTTGAGGGCGTCGTACAGCGGGCGCAGGTAGGGGTCGATCTTGTCGGTCAGCGTGCCCGGCAGGAACCCGAGCCGCTCGCCCGCCTCGACCGCGGGACGGGTCAGGATGATGCGGGTGACCTCGCGCCGCTGCAGTGCCTGGACGGCCTTCGCCATCGCCAGGTAGGTCTTGCCGGTGCCCGCGGGGCCGATGCCGAAGGTGATGGTGTGCTGGTCGATGGCGTCGACGTAGGCGCGCTGCCCGTCGGTCTTCGGCCGCACCGACTTGCCGCGGCTCGCCACGATCGGGGTGCCGAACGTGTCCGAGGGCTTGCGGTCCTCGTCGAGGATCCGCGCCGACGTCGGGATGTCGGCCGGACCGATGTCCTGCCCGCGCTTCACCATGCCGACGAGCTCGTCGACGAGCGCGTGGGCACGGGCGACGTCGCGCTCGGGTCCGGTGAGCGAGACCTCGTTGCCGCGGACGAGCACCCGGACGCCCGGGTACTGCCGCTCGACCGTCTTGAGCAGGCGGTCCTGCGGGCCGAGGAGCTGGACCATCGCGATGCCGTCGACCCGGATGTCGACGACGACGTCGGACGGGTCGGACACGGGTCGGGTCGTGGGTCGGTCCGGTGCGGGCGCGTCGGACGCGGGGTGGACGGAGTCGTCAACCGGCAAGGAGATTCCCTTCGTGCAGATCACCTGCGAGGACGTGCGCGTGCACGTGGAACACGGTCTGACCGGCGGCTTCGCCGGTGTTGAAGACGAGACGGAACTGGCCGCCGGCCCGCTCGTCCGCGATGCGGCGGGCGGTCGCGACGACGTGCGCCAGCAGCTCGGGGTCACCGGCGGCGAGCTCGGTGACGTCGCGGTACTCCTCGGTCTTGGGCACCACGAGCACGTGGACGGGTGCCTTCGGGGCGATGTCCTCGAACGCGATCACCCGGTCGTCCTCGGCCACGATGGTCGCGGGGACCTCGCGCGCGACGATCCTCGAGAAGATGCTCGGCTCGCTGCTGCTCATGGAGACCATCGTAGGACCCGCCTCCGACGCCGCTACCAGCGCCCGAGCATGGTCTGCAGGACGGCCAGGGCGGACGGTCCGGCGGTCGAGGTGCGGAGCACGGTGTCCCCGAGCCGCACGCGGACGGCGCCGGCGGCCTCGAGCCGGTCGAACTCGGGACCGTCGATCCCGCCCTCGGGTCCGACGACCAGGACGATCTCGTCGACGTCGGCCGGCGGCTCCCACGCCGAGAGCCGCACCGCGCCGACCGGGTCCAGCACGACCAGCGCACGCCGCGCCTCCCGGCCGACCGCGGCCAGCTGCGCCGTCGTCACCGGTGCGTCCACCGTCGGGACGCGCGACCGGACCGCCTGCTTCGCGGCCTCCTGCGCGATCGCCGCCCACCGGGCGCGTCCCTTCTCGACCTTCGCGCCGTCCCACCGCGACACGCTGCGCGCTGCCGCCCAGGGGACGATGCGGTCGACGCCGATCTCGGTGGCTGCCTGCACCGCCATCTCGTCACGCCCGCCCTTCGCGAGCGCCTGCACGAGCACCAGCGCCGGACGCGGTTCCGCCTCGACGTCGACGTCGGCGACCGTCAGGGTCAGCGTGTCCTTGCCGGTCGACGCGACCGCGCCCGTGACGACCGTGCCCCGGCCGTCGGAGAGGCGCAGCGTCTCGCCGACGCGGACCCGCGCGACCGAGACGGCGTGTCGGCCCTCCGCGCCGTCGAGCGACACCGCGTCACCGGCGCCGAGGCCGTCGAGGGTCCCCGGACCGACGAGGTAGAGCGATGCCATCAGAAGTTGAAGAAGCGGTCGCGGAGCTTGCCGAACATGCCCTGCTGGAAGCGTGCGAGCTGCGGTCCCGGTGCCTTGTGCGTCTTCGCGAGCTGCTCGACGAGCCCACGCTCCTTGTGCGAGAGCTTGGTCGGGGTCACGACCTGCACGCCGACGCGGAGGTCGCCCCGGCCGGTGCCGCGCAGCTTCGTCACGCCGCGGTCCTTGATGACCAGGACGTCGGCGCTCTGCACGCCCGGACGGATCTCGAGCTCGACCGGCCCGTCGAGCCCGTCGATCGTCGTGTGCGCGCCGAGGATCGCATCGGTCATCTGGACCTCGAGCGTCGCGAGCAGGTCGTCGCCGTCGCGGCTGTAGACGTCGTGGTGGCGCACCTTGACCTCGAGGTACAGGTCGCCGGACGGGCCGCCCGCGGGTCCGACCTCGCCCTGGCCCGGCATCTGCAGGCGCAGCCCGGTCTCGACGCCGGCGGGGACGTCGACGGGGATGGTCCGGCGGGCACGGACGCGCCCCTGGCCCTGGCACGTCGGGCAGGGACTCGGGATGACGGTGCCGTAGCCGCGGCACGTCCCGCAGGGCGCGCTGGTCACGACGTTGCCGAGGAGCGAGCGGACCTGGCGCTGGATGTGCCCGGAGCCACCGCAGATGTCGCAGGTGCGGGGGCTGGTCCCCGGCGCGCAGCACGAGCCGTGGCACGTGTCGCAGACGACGGCCGTGTCGACCTCGACGTCCTTGTGGGTGCCGAAGACGACCTCGTCGAGGTCGACCTCGATGCGCAGCAGGGCGTCCTGCCCGCGCTCGGCACGGCTGCGCGGACCGTTGCCGCGTCCGCCGCCGCCACCCCCGCCGAAGAAGGCGTCGAAGATGTCGCTGAAGCCACCGGCGGCACCGCCGCCGAAGGGGCTCTCCTGCGGGCCGGCGTCGTAGCGTCGGCGCTGCTCCGGGTCGCTCAGCACGTCGTACGCGTGCGTCACGTCCTTGAAGCGCTCGGCCGCGTCCGGGCTCGGGTTGACGTCCGGGTGGAGCTCGCGCGCCAGCCGTCGGTAGGCCTTCTTGATGTCGGCATCGGAGGCGTCCGGCTGGACGCCGAGGACGTCGTAGTGGTCTGCCACGGTTCCCTCAGTCGGTTTCGGTTCGGTCGGTGGGTCGCGGCGGTCGCCGCGGTCCGGTCTGGAGGCGCGGAGCCGGTCCGCTGGACACCGCGCGTCGGGCGCAGGGTCCGGTCAATGTTCGCCCAGCAGCTTGGACAGGTACCGTGCGACCGCACGGACGGCGGCCATGTTCGTGCCGTAGTCCATGCGGGTGGGGCCGAGGACCCCGAGTCGGGCGACCGCTCCGCCGCCGGCGAGGTAGCCACCGGCGACGATGCTCGTCGCGTCGAGGCCGTACTCGGCGTTCTCGACGCCGATGCTCGCTGCCACGGCCACGTCGTCCACCTGCATCTCGCCGAACAGGCGGAGCAGGGTCACCTGCTCCTCGATCGCCTCGAGCACGGAGAACAGTCCGCCGGAGAAGTCGCGTTCGCTCTTCGCCAGGTTCGCCGCGCCGGCCATGACCAGGCGGTCCTGCCGGTTCGCCGCGACCTGCTCGATGAGCGTCGCGACGACGACGCCGCCGAGGGTCTGCGCGTCCGGACGGAGCTGCTGCGGCACCTCGCGCAGGGCACGCGGGACGTCCTGCAGCAGGAGCCCGACGCTCGCCCCGTTCACGACGGTGCGGAGCTCGGTGAGCGCCTCCTCGTCGAGGGGGACGTCCGTCTCGACCACGCGCTGCTCGACCCGGGCGGTGTCGGTGATGAGCACGACCATCAGGCGGGTGTCACCGAGCCGGACGAGCTCGACGTGCTGCACGCGTGCGCGCACCATCGACGGGTACTGCACCAGCGCGACCTGGTTGGTCAGCTGGCTGAGCAGGCGGACCGTGCGACCGAGGACCTCGTCGAGGTCGTTCGGCGTACCGAGGAAGGTCTCGATGGCGTGGCGCTGCGCGCTCGACAGCGGCCGGGCGGCGGCCAGGTGGTCGACGAAGAGTCGGTACCCCTTGTCGGTCGGCACCCGCCCCGACGAGGTGTGCGGCGCCACGATCAGCTGTTCGTCCTCGAGCTGCGCCATGTCGTTGCGGATCGTCGCGGCGCTGACCCCGAAGGCGTGGCGCTCGACGATCGTCTTCGAGCCGACGGGCTCGCGCGAGGCGACGTAGTCCCGCACGATCGCCTTGAGGACCTCGAGGGAGCGTTCGCTGACCATCCGGACCCCTTCCGTTCGATGCTGGCACTCGGACGTGTCGACTGCTGATCCTACGCCCGACCGCCGACCGACCGGGACCGCCGGGGCCCACGCCGGTACGCTCACGGCATGAGCTACGGACAGCAACCGGGCGGCCCGCAGGACGGCCGCTACGGCCAGCAGCAGGGCGGACCCCAGAACCCGCAGGGACCGCAGTACCCGGCCGGCTTCACGCCGCCCCAGCCGATGTCGCCGGAGGACCAGCGACTCTGGGCGACGCTGACGCACGTCGGCGGCATCTTCTTCAGCCTGGTCGTGCCGATCATCGCCTACCTGGTGCTGCGCGACCGCGGGCAGTTCGTGAAGGAGCACACCCGTCAGGCACTGAACTTCCACATCACGATGGCGATCGCCGGGTTCGTGTGCAGCCTGTTGGCGTTCGTCGTCATCGGACTCGTGCTGCTGCCGATCCTGTACGTGATCGTGATCGTCTTCGCGATCATGGCCGCCCTCGCGGCGAACCGCGGTGACTTCTACCGCTACCCGCTCACCATCGAGTTCATCAAGCAGTAGCGCGCGAGCGACCGCCGGCGCGTCAGTCGAGCAGCTCGCGGACGACCGCGTCCGCGAGCAGCCGGCCCTGCAGGGTGAGCTCGATGCGTCCCCGCACCGCGGCCGTGCCGTCCACGAGGCCACGCGCGATGAGACCGGCGACCCGGCCACGTGCCTCCCGGCCGAGCTCCGCGGTGGTGAGCTCGCCGCGGACGCGCGCGGCGAGCAGCACCCGTTCGACGTACCGGGTGTCGGCGTCGAGCGTCTCGCGCCCCGCCGCGGGCGACTCGCCGGCCAGCACCCGGTTCGCGTACGCGGCCGGGTGCTTCACGTTCCACCAGCGGGTGCCGGCGACCGCGGAGTGCGCACCCGGGCCGACGCCCCACCAGTCGTGGCCCTTCCAGTAGGACAGGTTGTGTCGGCTCGCGTGGCGCTCCGGACCACCGGCCTCGTCGGTGCGCGCCCAGTTCGAGACCTCGTACCAGGAGTACCCGGCGTCGGCGAGGGTCCGGTCGGCGAGCTCGTACATGTCGGCGGCGAGGTCGTCGTCCGGGGCCGGCAGGTCGCCGCGGGCCACCATGCGCCCCATCGCCGTGCCGTCCTCGACGATGAGCGAGTACGCCGACACGTGGTCGGGCGCGCAGGCCAGCGCGGCCTCGAGCGAGGTGCGCCAGTCGTCGAGCGACTCCCCCGGGGTCGAGTAGATGAGGTCGAGGCTGACGTCGAGGCCCTGCTGCTTCGCGAGGTCCACCACGACCGGAACCCGCTCGGGGTCGTGGGTCCGGTCGAGCGTCGCGAGGACGTGCGGGACGGCCGACTGCATGCCGTAGCTCATCCGGGTGAACCCGCCGCGCTGCAGGGTCGCGATCGCGTCCGCGTCCACGGAGTCCGGGTTCGCCTCGGTGGTGACCTCCGCCCCCGGCAGGATGCCCCACGTGTCGTCGATCGCCCGGAGGATCATCACCAGGTCGTCCGCCGGCAGCATCGTCGGCGTGCCACCGCCGAAGAACACCGTCGAGACCGGGCGTCGCGGCACCCCGGAGCGGTCGAGGACCTCGGCCGCCCACCGGATCTCCTGCACCGCGTGGCCGGCGTAGTCGTCACGGCGCACCCCGCGCAGCTCGGACGCCGTGTAGGTGTTGAAGTCGCAGTAGCCGCACCGCACCCGGCAGAACGGCACGTGGACGTAGACGCCGAAGGGGACGTCGCCGACGCCGGGGCCAGGGGTGAGCAGGCCGTCCGCGGGAGCGGGATCGGCGATCGGGAGCGCACTCGGCATGGACTCCATTCTCGGCCATGATGGAGCCATGGAGCACCACACCGTCCCCACCACGGTGCTGTGGGACATCGACGGCACCCTCGTGCTGAACGCGGCGTCGCCCGGCAACCTGTACCACCTGGCCGTCGAGCGCGCGGTCGGCCGCGACCTCGTGCTGAAGGTCGGGCACCAGCACGGCCGGACCGACGCCGGGCTCATCGCGGACCACGTCCGGGCACACGACCTCGACGACGCGCTCATCCCCACGGTCAGCGGGCACCTGCGGGACCTGACCGACGAGCGCTACGGCCGGGGTGAACGCCGCTCCCCCGCCCCCGGAGCCGCCGCGCTCGTCCGCCGGTTCGCCGGACTCGGCTGGCGGAACGGCCTGCTGACCGGCAACTCCGAGCACCGGGCCCGCGTGAAGCTCGGCGGGGCGGGCTTCGACCTCGGCGCCTTCGACTGGGAGCACTCGTACTTCGGGGACGCGGAGGTCGAGCGCACCGGCGTCACCGCACGCGCCGCCGCCGCCCTGTCCGGGGAGCGAGCCGTCATCGTCGGCGACACCCCGCGGGACGGCGAGGCGGCCGACGCGGTGGGGATCCCGTTCGTCGCGGTCGCGACCGGGGTCTACGAGGTCGACGCCCTGCGTGGGACGAGCGCGGTGTGCGTCGCGCGGGACTGCGTGCAGGACGCCCGACTGCTGGAGGAGGCGATCGCCGCGCTGCCGCCGCTGCGCTGAGCGGCGGCGGTGGCGGTCGGTCGGTGCGCCGTGCCGAGCACGCGGTCGGATGCCTCGTGTCGACCGGTCAGTCGCCGCGCAGTGCGCTGAGGTACTTCGCTGCCATGACCCGCTGCTGTCGACGGAGCAGCGGCGCCACGAACGCCCACTTCCGGCTCGACGGCTGCGAGAACTGACGGACCTGCAGCCACACCGAGCCGTCGCTCGTGCGCTCGACCACGAAGGACTCCTCGCCGGACAGCGGGTGCCCCTCGAGCGTGCCGTAGGCGAAGCCCTTGCGGTCGGTCTCGTCGATGATCGACACGACGCGGACCGGCGCGTGCACGGTCTGCCCGAACGCGTGCATCTCGAGCGTCGCCGTGGTGCCCGCCGTCAGCAGCGGGGTGCCGTCGGCGGCGAACTTCTCCACCCGGGGCGTGCCGATCGAGGCCGGTGCGATCGGGACACCGTGCTCGTCGAACGTCACCGGGTTGTAGCGGACCTCGTCGTCGTCGGGATGGTCCTCGACCTGCACCCGGATGCCGCTGCGCTCCTGGATCTGCCAGGTCAACGCCTGCGTCACCGCGGTCTCGAACCGGGCGTCGCCGTGGCCGATGCGCGCCCGCGACTCCGCCGGGGTGAAGCCCTCCGGCGGGTAGGTCATGAGGTCCGCCGCCTGCGTGGCACCGACGGCACCGTAGGTCAGGGCGGTCCGGTAGCTGCCGCGGGAACTCATGGACCCATCGTACCGGGGCCGCTCGGCCCGACCTGTGTCAGCGTGGCGTGACGGCGAGGTTCCGCCACTCGGCCTCGGTGCCCTGCTCGCGGATCCCGACCGCGCCGCTCGTCGACGAGCAGGCACCGAAGGACACGCGACCCTGGACGGGTGTCCCGCCGTCGGCCGGTGACGCGGTGGCCGTGATCGTGCAGCCGACCGCCTCGACGGTGAGGTGCCACCACTCCTCGGCCTGCACCGTCCGACCGAAGGACACGAACGACCCGACGAACCCGGGCGACCGGTGCTCGCCGATGGTCATCCCGGTCGCGGTGATGCCGACGGAGTAGGCGCGCATCGAGTCGATCCCCGTGGACGGGTCGTTCACCCGGACGACGAGACCCGCGTCGCTGCCCGACCTCGGGGTGCGCATCAGGCGCACGTCGCCCGTCAGGGTCATGTCGCCCCAGACCCGGTTCAGGACCTGCTTGTCCCCGGTGTTCGCGTAGGCCGTGCTGCGGATCCGTTCCTCCTGCTGGTCGATCGCCCACGTGCCCCCGAACACCCGCGCGGGCGCTCCGTCCTCGAACCGGCCCGTGGCGAGGGTCGAGTTGTACGGGTCCGCCGCGACCGAGGGTGCGAGGGCACCCGTTGTGGCCGTCACGAAGCGGTAGCCGGCTGCGCTGCCGTTGCCGCGCAGCCCGATCGCGCCCGACGTCAGGCAGTCGGCCGACGACTCCGAGACGCTCGCCCGCGTCCAGTCGTTCGCGCCGACGGTGGTCGACCAGGCGGTGATGCCGCACCCGGCGGCCTGCACGACCACGTGGTAGAACTGTCCGTTCGCGAGCCTGCCGGGGATCGTCGCGGACGCCAGTCGGGTCGTCGCACCGTGCTTCGTCCGGCTGATCGACAGCGTGTTGTCCGTCCGGTCCAGACCGATCGAGTACCCCGTGAACGCATCGGCACCCGGAGCGGGATCCGTGACGCGGACCAGGAGCCCTGCGTTCGTCCCGCTGTTCACCTGGACGTCCGCCTGCATCGTGTAGTCCGTCCACGACGGGTCACCCGTGACGGCCTTGGGCCCGTCGGAGGAGCCTGCCGTCTCGGTGAACGTGCCGTAGCCGAACTGCGTCCGGGTCGTCCAGGAGCCGCCGTAGGTCCTCCACGCCCCCTGCCCTCCGGCGAAGGAGTCACGGAACGGCAGGCCCGTCAGGGCGTAGTCACCGACCGTGCTCGCGGTGCTCCGGTTCGACGACGCCGCCGTGTACGCGGCGAGGGTGGGATCGGCCGTCGTGGTGACACCGGTCGCCACGGTGAGCGCCACGACGAGCGCCCCGGTGAGCACGCCCGCCGTCCTGGCACTCACGACGACACCGCCGGGAGGTCCGTCGCAGGGTCCTCCGTGTGCCCGGGATCGGGGACACGGAGGCTCTGCGACCGGGCCAGGAGGGCCCCGACGACGAGGGGTGCGGCGCAGAGCAGGGCGAGCACCGCCCAACCGAGCGGGGAGAGGTCGAGTCGAGCGGCGAGCGCGACCGCGCCGTCCGACCCCGGAGGCAGGGGCACCTGACCGACGGCACCGCTGACGAGCCGGTCGGACGCACCGGACGGTCCGACCACCCGGATCGGCAGCAGACCGGTCGAGACCACGTGTGCCACCGGCCGCGTCCCCGGGTCGACGCCGGTCACGACGAGGGCGGCGAACGGTCGGAAGACCGTCACCACGCCGGCCAGCACCGCGGCCGAGCCGAGCAGGCGAGCGGCGGTCCGCGGAGCGCCCGCGCCGAGGAGCCCGGTCAGGAGCCAGACGAGACCGACCCCGCCGACGGACCACGGCAGCATGCGGAGCGCCCACCCCGCACCGGGCAGGACTGCGACGACCCTGCCGACCACGTCAGCGCGGCTGACGGTCCAGCCGTCGGCAGCACCGTTCGCGTCGCCCTTGGTGGTGAACGCGCCGTCCTCCACCGCGCTGATGCGGTGCGTGTAGGGCAGTCGAGGCGCCGTCCCCCCGCCCTCGGCGACCGGTGGGACGAAGGTGATGACGTCGCCGACGGCCAGCCGGTCCGGTCCGGGCGGCAGGGTGACGACGAGCGAGCCGACGGGTGCCGTGCGGCCCATCGACGGCGTCCGGACGTCGAACGTCCGGACGCCCGCGGCCGTCGCGGCCCCGACACCGAGCAGCACGAGCAGGACGACGGCGACGGTGGCGACGAGCCGCACCCGCACCGCGCGGCCGGGAGCACGCCGGCGACCAGTCGCGGGGACGCCGATCGCGTCCCCGGTCTCCGCCACCGTCATGCGGTGAACGTCCACACGAGCGACTGGCTCATGCTCTGCGCCTGCGAGTCGTTCGGAGCCGCCGGGTCGAGGGCGACCGACACGACGGCGGTACCGCCCTGACCGGCCGCAGGCGCCGGGCTGACGGGGAAGGTCCGCCCGCCGACCGCCGCGGCGCTCTCCCCCGAGACCACGGTCGTGGTCCCCGTCGGCGTCGTCCACGTGACGGTGACGCGCAACCAGGAGCAGATGCTGTTCGACGTCGAGACGGTGCCGATGCAGGTGCCGGGGGTGAGCGAGAAGGCGGACGCGGTGACCCCTCCGGTGTTCCTGATCACCGTGGAGGTGCCACGCGTCGTGTCCCCCGGCCGGAGGTCCTTGCCCGCGTAGAGGTCGGTCGAGCAGGTCGTGGTGGCCGTGGCGGTGCTCCTGCACGCCACGGTCGAGGCGTCTGGGCCCTGCGTCATCTCGATCGAGACGGTGTTGGCGGTGTTCGTGGTGTTCGAGATCGACGCCGTGTACGCCGACGTCGTGCCGGTCGCCGTCAGTGCGAGGGCGACCGAGGCGACGAGTCCCGCCGCCGTGAGGAGCCAGCCCGTGCGCACCGAAGCCCGCGGGACGATCGTCGAGTGCCTTCCCACGACGGCACCGTCAGGCCGAGAACGTGAACGTGAGGGCCTGTGAGAGGGTCACACCCGACGTCGGCGCGGTCGCCCCGTCCGGGAGCGAGACCTGCACGGCCAGCGGGTAGCGCTCGCCTGCGGCGGGTGGGTAGGGCAGCGTGATCGCGTTCGCCGCGAGGTACGCGGGCGTCGTGGACGCAGGCAGCACGTCGGCGCCGCGCCAGGTCATCTTCACGACGAGCTGGCGGCACAGTTCCGACCCGCTCTCGGGCCTGGTCGCGCACGGTCCGCCGATCAGCCGGAAGCCGGTGGGCGTCGCCGTCCCGGTGTTCTCGAAGAAGATCGTCTGGGATTCCGACCGGCCCCCTGGTCGCAGGGACTGGCCGCCGTAGAGGTCCGGGTCGGTGCAGCTCGCCGTGCCGTCGGCCGCGGTCGTGCACGCACCCGGCGAACCGTCCGCCGTCGTCTCCACGATCTGGATGGTCGAGGTCGCGACCGTGTTGGTGCCGTGCAGGAAGGCCTGCGTGAAGACCGACAGCGTGCCGCTGAAGCTCATGGCGAGCACCACCGCAGCAGCGACGCCGGCGGCGACCAGGACGAGTTCGGACCGTCGGCGCCGTGCGCGGGGGACGGTCGTTGCGTGACGGGACATCGTGGTTCGCACCTCCGTGTGCACCCCGGGTCCTCGAGCGCCGTGGCGCAGGAGCACGCACGGTCCGGGCGGCCGGGTCCACCCTGAACTGAGGGGTCTTCAGTCGCCCTCGGTACAGATGCGACCGTACAGATCGGGTGACCTGCCCGGTCCCCCAGAGTGCGGGCAGACTGCCCGGTCCACCCACCGCATCCGCGGAGGACCAGGCCGGCCGCCCCCGAACCCCCGGCGGACTGCGCCCCGATCTCGTCCGCTTCGCGCACCGGGACGAGCGGATCCGGGAACGACGGAGCCCCGCTCGTGGCGGGGCTCCGTCGTGCTGCTCGTGCTCGCTGCGGCTACTTCTTCTTCTCTTCGACGTCGCCCGAGAGCGCTGCGATGAAGGCTTCCTGCGGGACCTCGACGCGACCCACCATCTTCATGCGCTTCTTGCCCTCCTTCTGCTTCTCGAGGAGCTTGCGCTTGCGGGTGATGTCACCGCCGTAGCACTTCGCCAGGACGTCCTTGCGCATCGCACGGATGCTCTCGCGGGCGATGATCCGCGCACCGATCGCGGCCTGGATCGGCACTTCGAACTGCTGCCGCGGGATGAGCTTGCGGAGACGCTCGGTCATCAGCGTGCCGTACGCGTACGCCTTGTCGCGGTGGACGATCGCGCTGAACGCGTCGACCTGCTCGCCCTGCAGCAGGATGTCGACCTTGACGAGGTCGGCGGCCTGGTCGCCGGTCGGCTCGTAGTCGAGCGAGGCGTAGCCCTGCGTCTTGCTCTTCAGCTGGTCGAAGAAGTCGAACACGATCTCGCCGAGGGGCATCTCGTACCGGATCTCGACGCGGTCCTCACCCAGGTACTCCATTCCGAGCAGGGACCCGCGTCGCGACTGGCAGAGCTCCATGATCGCGCCGACGTAGTCCTTCGGCGCGAGGATCGCCGCACGGACCATCGGCTCGCGGACCTCGACGATGCGACCGCCCGGGAACTCGGAGGGGTTCGTGACCTCGGTCACGGTCGTGTCCTCGTTCGTGACCTCGTAGATCACGCTCGGGGCCGTCGTGATGAGGTCGAGGCCGAACTCCCGCGACAGGCGCTCGGTGATGATCTCGAGGTGCAGCAGGCCGAGGAAGCCGCAGCGGAAGCCGAAGCCGAGCGCCACCGAGGTCTCGGGCTCGTACACGAGGGCCGCGTCCGACAGCTTGAGCTTGTCGAGCGCCTCGCGCAGGTCCGGGTAGTCGGAACCGTCGATCGGGTACAGCCCCGAGAACACCATCGGCTTCGGGTCCGTGTACCCGGGCAGTGCCTCGGTCGCCGGCTTCTGCGCCGTCGTGACCGTGTCACCGACCTTCGACTGCCGGACGTCCTTCACACCGGTGATCAGGTAGCCGACCTCGCCGACCGACAGCCCCTTCGTCGGCTTCGGCTCGGGCGACGACACACCGATCTCGAGGATCTCGTGCGTCGACCGGGTCGACATCATCTGGACCTTCTCGCGCGGGTGGATCGTGCCGTCGATCATCCGGACGTACGTCACCACGCCGCGGTAGCTGTCGTAGACCGAGTCGAAGATCATCGCGCGGGGGGCCGCCTCGACGTCGCCGACCGGCGCCGGCACGGTCCGGACCACGCGGTCGAGGAGCTCGGCGACACCGACACCGGTCTTGCCCGAGACGCGGAGGACGTCCTCCGGCTTGCCACCGATGAGCTGCGCGAGCTCGGCAGCGTACTTGTCGGGGTCGGCCGCCGGCAGGTCGATCTTGTTGAGGACCGGGATGATCTCGAGGTCGTTCTCGAGCGCCAGGTACAGGTTGGCGAGCGTCTGGGCCTCGATGCCCTGCGCCGCGTCGACGAGCAGGATCGCGCCCTCGCACGCCGCGAGCGAGCGCGAGACCTCGTACGAGAAGTCGACGTGCCCGGGGGTGTCGATCATGTTCAGGGCGAAGGTCTGTCCGTCGAGCTCCCACGGCATGCGGACGGCCTGCGACTTGATCGTGATGCCGCGCTCGCGCTCGATGTCCATGCGGTCGAGGTACTGCGCACGCATCGCCCGCTCCTCGACGATGCCGGTGATCTGCAGCATGCGGTCGGCCAGCGTGGACTTGCCGTGGTCGATGTGCGCGATGATGCAGAAGTTGCGGATCGCCTCGGCCGGGGTCGCGGCGGGCTCGAGCGGCGCGGATGCTTGTGGGCTCACGGTTCCTCAGGGGGTCGGTGCGGTCGAACGATTGTCCCACGGTTGCACACGGGCAGCGCGCACCGCAGGCCGACCTGTGGAGGCGCGCCGGGGCCCTGGACGGTGTGCAGGACGGACCGGAGGCGCGTGGTCGTGCCCGTCACGGGCCTCCCGTCCGTCAGACGGTCACGCTGGCGGGCGCCGGCAGCGCTCCCAGGCCGCGACGGAGGTCGTCGACGGTCGCCGCCAGGCAGACCCGGATCCACCCCTCACCGGACCGACCGAAGGCGCTGCCCGGGGCGACCGCGACGTGCTCGCGGCGCAGGAACGCCAGCGCCCACTCGGCGACGTCGCCCTGCGACGCGTGCGAGACGTCGATCCACAGGTAGAAGGCGCCGCGCGGGTCGAGGTAGCGGATGCCCGCTGCGTCGAGGACCTCCTTCGCGACGGCGAGGTTCGCTCGGTAGTGCTCGCGTGCGTCCTGCACCGCCTGGTGGTCGCCCACGATCGCCGCCAGCGCCGCCCACTGGTCCGGCTCCGCGACGCAGCTGATCATCGCCTCCTGCGTCGTGCGCATCGTGGGCCCCATGCCCTTCGGCGTCACCAGGTAGCCGACCCGGACACCGGTCATCGCGTACGTCTTGCTCAACGAGAAGGCGGTGAAGACCCGGTCGTCGTCGTCGAGGGCCGCGATGCTCACGTGACGCGTGCCGTGGGTGAAGTACTCGTAGACCTCGTCGCTGATCACCCACAGGTCGTGCCGCTTCGCCAGGGCCAGGAGCGCGCGCAGGGTGTCCTCGCCGAACACCGAGCCGAGCGGGTTCGACGGCGAGTTCACCACGATCGCACGGGTGTGCTCGGTGACGCTCGCCTCGAGTGCCGCGAGGTCGGGTTCGAAGTCGTGCTGCGGCTCGAGCCGGTACGGCACGGGGGTGGCACCGATGATGTGCGCGTTCATCGTGAAGGTCGTGTAGCCGGGGTCGGGCACCAGGACCTCGTCCCCGGGGCTCAGCACGAGGGTCATCGCCTGGAACAGTGCCTGGGTCGCGCCGATCGTCGTCCAGACCTGCTCGACGTCGACCTCGATGCGGTTCTCGCGACGCAGCTTGTCGCGGATCGCCGCACGGAGCGGTGCGATGCCGCCGTTCGGCGTGTAGTCCGTGCGGTCCTCGGTCCACGCGCGGCGTGCGGCCTCGCCGATGTGCGGCGCGACCGGGACGTCGGGCTCACCGATCACGAGCATCGCGACGTCGGTGTCGTCGGCTCGCAGCAGGGCCGCCTGCTCGTAGACGCGACGGATGCCGGAGGCGGGGACGGAGTCGATGCGTGGAGCGAGGGATGGCACCTCGTCACGGTAGCCCGTCCGTGTTGCGGTGGCGTTTCCGCCGAGCGGCCCTGCGACGGAGCCCGGCGCGTCGGGGCTTTGGCGGTCCGTGGGTCTGCTGGTAGGGTTGGTGGCTGGCTTCCGCGTTCCCCGCCCACGGGTGGAACGCGATGCGACAGAGGGCCCCTCTACCCGACGTCGCGACCACCCGTAGCAGACGAACAAGGAGCAACACGCATGGCGAACATCAAGTCGCAGATGAAGCGCATCAAGACCAACCTCAAGGCCCAGGAGCGCAACAAGGCCTACCGCTCGGAGCTCAAGACGGTCATCCGCCACACGAACGAGGCCGTCGTCGCCGGCGACAAGGACAAGGCCGTCGCAGCGCTTGCCCTCGCGGCGAAGAAGCTCGACAAGGCCGTGAGCAAGGGCGTCATCCACAAGAACCAGGCGGCGAACCGCAAGTCGGCCATCGCCAAGAAGGTCTCCGCGCTCTGAGCGTCTGACACCTGCACGAGAGCCCCGCACCGATGGTGCGGGGCTCTCGTCGTTGCGGGGCGTGTCCGGGCGGGGCGTGGCGGCGCGGCGCGCTCGTGGCGGCGCGGCGGCTGCGGCGCCGCGCTCGTGGCGGCGCGGCGGCTGCGGCGCCGCGCTCGTGGCGGCGGCGGCGCCGCGGCAGCGCCTGGTCGGCCGCTGCGACGGCGCGCTCGTGGCGGCGGCGGCGCCGCTGCGGCAGCGCGTGGTCGGCCGCGGCGCGACTCGCTCGAGAACAACCGGAAGCACCTCGCGCCACAGAGATCCGTGGCGCGAGGTGCTTCTCGTTGTGCCGCAGCCTCGTCGCCGCGCGCGGTATCCCGTGCGGATCGAACCACGGATCCGACATCGAACCAGCCGATGGTGCTGGTTCGATGTCGGATCCGTGGTTCGTCCCGTGCGAGAACGAGCGGGCGCGTGCACGGGCGCCGCACCGGCACGAGCGGGCACGGGCACGGCGGCCGCGGCTCGGCGTCCGGGTGCGGCCTGGAGGCGCGCCCCGCCTCAGCGCTCCTCGCCGCGACGGGCGATGGTGCGGACCATGACCTCGAGCGCGTAGTGCGCGTCGCGCGAGCCGCCCTTCACCGCCGTGTCCGCAGCCGCGATGCTCGTGATCGCGTTCGCCAACCCGGCTTCGCTCCACCCGGCGACGTCGCGCTGCGCGCGCTGCACCTGCCACGGCGCCATGCCGAGTGCAGACGCCGCCTGGCCGCTCGGCCCGCGGAAGGCGCTGATCTTGGCCATCGTGCGGATCTTGCTCGCGAACGCCGCGACGATCGGCACCGGCGCCTCCCCCGTCGCGAGGGCGTGCCGCAGCTCGACGATCGCCGGGGCCGAGCGTCCTGCGAGCGCGATGTCCGCGACCTTGAACGCGTTGGTCTCGACGCGACCGCCGTAGTACTTGTCGACGGTGCGGTCGGTGATCTCCTCGGCCTCGTCGGCCAGCAGCTGCCGACACGCCGCCGCGAGCTCCGCGAGGTCGTCGGAGAACGCCGCGACGAGCGTGCGGACCGCCGACGGCGCGATCTTCCGCCGGGCGGCCCGGAACTCGGCGTTGACGAAGTCGATCTTGTCGGTGTCGCGCTTGAGCTCGTCGCACTGGACCTCGACGCCGCCGCCGACCCCGCTGCGGATGGTGTCGAGCAGCTTCTTGCCGCGCATGCCCCCACCGTGTCGCAGGACCAGCGTGACGTCGTCCGCGGGCGCCTGCAGGTAGGAGATCGTCTCGGTGATGAAGGCGTCGGTGCACTTCTCGACGTTCGTCACCCGCACGAGCCGCGGTTCGCCGAAGAGCGACGGGCTCGCGAGCGTCGCCAGGAGGCCGGGGGCGTACTGGTCTGCCTCGAGGTCGTGCACCTCGAGCGCCGGGTCCTCGCCGACGAGCAGGTCACGGAGGACGCTGCTCGCCCGCTCCGCCAGGAACTGCTCGGGACCGGTGACCAGCACGACGGGCGCCGGCCGGACACCGGACCACGGCACCTGGTCGATCTTCGCGGCGGCGCGCGTGGGCTTCTTGGCGGGCATGCGTTCCTTCCGTCGGCTCCGGAGCGAGCTGGTCGGGGGCTGTTCCGATCCTACGGGCCGCCACAGACGGACCTCCCGCCGGACGGACCCCCGTCGTCGTGGCCGGCGCCGTCCGCTCGGTCCAGACCTGCAACGACCCGTCGGCCGATCGCGAGACCACGACGGTGCCCTGCTCGTCGGTGCGGAACGCGGTCGTCCCCGCGGCGCGGAGGGCGTCGAGCGCCGACGCCGTCGGGTGCCCGTAGGTGTTGTCGGCGCCGACGCCGATGAGTCCGATCGGCGCCGCGAGCTGTCGGTACAACGCCGGGTCCTGATCGGCCGATCCGTGGTGGGCGACCTTGACGACGTCCGGGTGCGCCTCGACCAACGGTCGGAGCCGGCGCTGGGCCTGTTCCCCGAGGTCGCCGAGGAACACCCCGGACACACAGGTCGGGCAGGGTCCGTCGGCGGTGGTCTCGAGGACGACACTCGCGTCGTTGCCCGATGCTGACGATCCCGCGCGCGGCCACACCACCCGCCAGCGCAACGCGCCGAGGGTGCCCGACGTGCCGTCGTCCGCGGTCCGGACCTCGACCCCGGCCCGCTCGAGCGTCCCGACGACCCGCTCGTCCTCGGGCCGTCCGACGGGACCGACGAGCGCCCTCGCCACCCGGTCCGCCACCGCCCCGACCGCGCCGACGTGGTCACGGTCGAAGTGGGTCAGCACGAGCAGGTCGACCCGGTCGACACCGACCAGGTCGAGGCACCGCAGCAGCAGTTCCTCGTCGTCCCCGGTGTCGACGAGGGCGACCGGACCGGCGCCGTCGCGCACCAGGACGGCGTCACCCTGCCCGACGTCGCACGCCACCACCGACCAGTCCCCCGGCACGGTCGAGCGCACCACGAGCCGCGGGACGGCCACGAGTCCGAGCCCGATCGCGACGACGGTCCCCGCCGCGACCAGCGCCCACGTCCGTCGCGGAGGATCCACGAGGACGGCACCGGCGACCGCCAGGCTGACCAGCCCCGCCGTCGCGGCTCCGACCGGTCCGGCGGGCCAGTCGAGCGTCGCCGCCGGCAGTGCGGCCGCCCCGTGCGCGACGGCGCCGATGACCGCCGCGGGAGCCCAGGCCACGTGCGCGACGACCGCGGCGCCCCAGGGCCAGACGGGAGCGAGCACGCACGCGGCGAGCCCGCCGACGGTGACGACGGGCGAGAGGGGCTCCGTCAGCATGTTCGCCGGGACCGCGTAGGTCGGGAGGGTCGGGGCGAGCACGACCGTCACGGGCCAGCAGGCGAGCTGTGCGGCGACGGGGATCGCGACCGCCGCAGCGAGGGGCTGCCACCACCGCCGCGCGAGCAGGGCGGTCAGGCGCGGTGCCAGCACGATGATGCCGCCGGTGGCCAGGACCGACAGCGCGAACGCGGGCGCCCGGGCGTACCAGGGGTCCACCACGAGCATGCCGAGGACGGTGAGCGCCAGGAGCGGCACCCCGCGGAGCGGGCGGCCCGACAGCCGGACCGCCAGGACCACCACCGCCATCACCGCGGCACGCACGATCGACGGGTCCGGTCGCACGAGCACCACGAAGGCCACCAGGAACCCGACGGCCGCGACCGCCCGGAGGACCCGAGGGAGCCCGAGCGCCCGGCACCCGGCAACGACGAGCGCGACGACGACGGCGCAGTTCGAGCCGGAGACCGCCGTGAGGTGGGTCAGCGCGGTCGTCTCCATCGCGGACTCCGTCGCCGGGTCGAGTCCGCTGCGGTCCCCGATCGCCAGCCCGCGCAGCAGCGCGCCGCCGGGTTCGGGCAGGTCGCGCGTCACCGCCGTGAAGTCCTGCCGCACGCGCTCCGACGCTGCCAGCAGACCGGTCGGCGGCAGGCTCGTCGGACGTCCGCGCAGGAACACCACCGCCGCGGTCGGTGCGCCGCCGTCGTCGGTCTGCACCGTCGCCCGGGCGTGCAGCACCGCTCCGGCCGACGCACGGAGACGCCCGGCCGGGACCACGCGCACGGGGACCTCGAGCCCGCCCACGTCACCGATCGCCCGCAGCGTGCCCGTGGTCGACCGGTCGGAGGCGGCGAGGTCCCGGGTCAGCACGACCTCGACGGCCACGGTCCGTCCGGCACGGTCGGCGAGCGCCTGCGGCGACCGCGCCGCCGCGCCCACCCCGACCGCCACCGCGACGAGCAGGCAGCACGCTGCCGCGACGAGCACGCCGCCCAGTACGTCGCCCGGCACGCCACCCAGCAGACCACCGCGACCGCCGGACAGCGCTGCACGCCCACGCCGGCCCCGCACCACGAGCGCCAGGACGACCACGGTGCCGGCGGTCGCCGCGGTCGTCGCGCACCACCATGCGAGCCCCGGCGCCCCGACGAGCAGTGCCGCCTCGACCCACGCGGCGGCCACCGGTCCCGCCAGGCGCAGGTCGACGAGGCTCGGCTGCACGTCCACGATTCAGACCCGGACCCGGTCCCGCAGCTCGGCGAGGCGGGTGTCGCCGATGCCGCTGACCTCGAGCAGGTCGTCCACCGACGTGAACCCGCCGTGCTCCTCGCGCCACGCCAGGATGCGGGCCGCCAGTGCCGGGCCGATGCCGGGCAGGGTCTCGAGTGTCGGCTGGTCGGCGGTGTTGAGGTCGACGACGGCCGCGCCCGTGTCGTCCGCGCCGCCGGCACCACCCCCGACGGCGGCACTCCCGCCCCCGGCACCCGGCGCGTCCGGCCGGAGCGCCTCGGGCACCTCGGTCTCCCCGACCCGCGGCACGTACAGGCGTTCTCCGTCCACCACCGGACGGGCGAGGTTGAGCCGGGCGAGGTCGGCGTCGGCCGTGGCTCCCCCCGCTCGCTGCAGCGCGCCGTCCACGCGGGTCCCGGCGGGGACCTCGACGACCCCGGCCCGGACCACCGCGCCGAGCACGTACACGGTGACCGCCGCGGCACTCGCCGATCCCGAGCGCGATCCGGACCCGGGAGCGCCGCCCGTGGCGTCCGTGCTCGGACCCGGATCCGGTCGGCCGGGCGCCGTCGAGGGCGCGCTCGTCACCGTCACCCCGGCCGTCGATCGCGTCCCGAGGGTCCCGATCGCGACGACCACGAGCGCGAGCCCGACCACCACGGCGGCCAGCACCACGGCCGCTCGGGGCGAGAGCGCGAACCGGGACGCCCACGACCCGTCGGCACCGGGTCCTCCAGGAGACGAAGCAGTCATGCCCGGCACGGTAGGTCCCGCCACGGGGACGACGACGGCCCGGCGGCCCCTCCTGTGGAGGGACCGGCCGGGCCGGTCAGGTGGGGAGGACTCCGGGAGCCGTCAGCCCTTGATCGCGATGTTCACGAGCTTCGGCGCCCGCACGATGACCTTGACGATCTCGCGGTCACCGATGTACCGCTGCACGTTCGCCGAGGCCCGCGCGAGCTGCTCGAGCTCGTCCGCCTCGATCGACTTCGACACCTCGAACGAGTCGCGCACCTTGCCGTTGACCTGCACGACCGCGGTGAGCGTCTCCTGCACGAGCAGCGTCGGGTCCGCCTTCCGCCAGCCGTACGTGGCGACCGTGGCCTCGTAGCCCAGCTTCTCCCACATCTCCTCACCGGTGTACGGGGCGAAGACGGCGAGGGCGAGGGCGATCGTCTCGACGGCCTCGCGCACGGCGGGGTCACCGGCGCCGGGGCCGCTGTCGATCGCCTTGCGGGTGACGTTCACCAGGTCCATCAGTCGCGCGATCACGACGTTGAACTTGAAGGCCTCCATCATCCCCGGCGCGTCGGCCAGGAAGCGGTGCGTCACCTGGCGCAGGGCACGGTCACCGTCGGCCCAGACGGCGTCCGGTGCCGAGGTGACGTCGAGCGCCAGGCGGTAGGCGCGGGCGAGGAAGCGTGCCGACGCCGACGGCGACACGTCCTCCCAGTTGATGTCGTCCTCCGGCGGCCCGGCGAAGCCCATCACGAGGCGGATCGCGTCGACGCCGTTCGCGTCGAGCTCGTCGCCGAGCGAGACGCCGCCCTTCGACTTCGACATCTTCGAGCCGCCGGAGAGCACCATGCCCTGGTTGAGCAGCGCCGAGAACGGCTCGGTGAAGTCGAGGTAGCCGAGGTCGAACAGGACCTTCGTGACGAAGCGCGCGTAGAGCAGGTGCAGGATCGCGTGCTCGATGCCACCGATGTACTGGTCGACCGGCGCCCACCTCCGAGCGGCCTCGGGGTCGAACGCCTGCGTGTCGTCCTGGGCCGACAGGAAGCGCAGGAAGTACCACGACGAGTCGACGAAGGTGTCCATCGTGTCCGTGTCGCGGAGCGCCGGGGTGCCGTCCACCGGGTTCGGCACGTTCACCCAGTCGGTCGCTCCACCGAGCGGCGAGGTGCCCTTCGGCTTGAGGTCGAGGCCCTCGGTCGACGGCAGGCGCACCGGCAGCTGGTCCATCGGGACCGGGTGCTCGGTGCCGTCGGCGCCGTGGATGATCGGGATCGGGGTGCCCCAGAAGCGCTGACGGGAGATGAGCCAGTCGCGCAGGCGGTAGGTCTTCGCGGCCCGGCCGGTCCCGCGCTCCTCGAGCAGGGAGATCGCCGCGGTGATGGCGTGCTGCTTCGACATGCCGTCGAGCGGCCCGGAGTTGATCATCCGGCCCTGGCCGGTGAGCGCCTCGCCGGTCGAGACGGGGTCGAGCGCGGGCAGGTCCTCGAGCGTCGCCCCCTCGGGGATGACCGGGATGGCACCGGTGACCGGCTGGTTCGTGTCGACGACGACCTTGACCGGCAGGTCGAAGGCCCGGGCGAAGTCGAGGTCGCGCTGGTCGTGCGCCGGGACCGCCATCACGGCGCCGTGGCCGTAGTCGGCGAGCACGTAGTCGGCGGCCCAGATCGGCAGGCGCTCCCCCGTGAGCGGGTGGATCGCGGAGCGGCCGAGCGGCACGCCGGTCTTCGGCCGGTCGGCGTTCTGCCGGTCGATCTCCGAGGTCTTCTGCGTCGCGGTCAGGTACGCGTCGAAGTCGGCACGCACGTCGTCAGGGGCGGCGGAGACCAGCGACGCCGCCAGGTCGGAGTCCGGCGCCACCACGAGGAACGTCACCCCGTGGATGGTGTCCGGGCGCGTGGTGAACACGGTGACGGGCTCGTCGTGCCCCTCGATGACGAAGTCGACGTCGGCGCCGACGGAACGGCCGATCCAGTTGCGCTGCTGCGCGATCACCTTCGCCGGCCAGCGACCCTCGAGCTGGTTGAGGTCGTCGAGCAGCCGGTCCGCGTACTTCGTGATCGCGAAGTACCACTGCGTCAGCTTCTTCTTGACGACGACGGCGCCGGAACGGTCCGAGGTGCCGTCGGGCAGCACCTGCTCGTTCGCGAGCACGGTCTGGTCCACCGGGTCCCAGTTGACCCAGCTGTCCTTCCGGTAGGCCAGGCCCTTCTCGTACATCTTGAGGAACAGCCACTGGTTCCACTTGTAGTACTCGGGGTCCGACGTGTGGATCTCCGTCGTCCAGTCGAACGACGGCGCGTAGCGCTTGAACGAGGCCTTCTGCTGCTCGATGTTCGCGTAGGTCCACTGCGCCGGGTCGATCCCGCGCTTGATCGCCGCGTTCTCGGCGGGCAGGCCGAAGGAGTCCCAGCCGATGGGGTGCAGGACGTTGAAGCCCTGCTGCCGCCAGTAGCGGGCCACGAAGTCGCCGAGTGCCCAGTTCTCGGCGTGCCCCATGTGCAGGTCGCCGGACGGGTACGGGAACATCTCGAGGATGTACTTGCGCGGGCGCGAGTCGTCGAGGTCGGTCGTGAAGAGGCCGAGCTCCTCCCAGCGGGGCTGCCACTTCTCCTGGATGCGGCGGAAGTCGTAGGCGTCGGGATCGACGGCTGCGGGTCCGGCGGGGTGCTCGGTTGCGTTCGCAGTGGAGTGCTCGGTGGTCACGATCACCAAGGGTACAAGGCCTGGAGGCCCGCCCCGGTCCCGCCGACGCATCCTCCGTCCGGCAGGTGGTCACCCCTTGACGAGGCGCCCGTCACGCATCCGCAGGGTCCGGTCCACCAGGTCGGCCGGGACCGGCACGTGGGACACGACCAGCACGGTGCGTCCGGCCCGCCGCGCCGCACCGACGAGGTCGCGGAGCACCGCGTCGCCGAGGTCGGGGTCGACGTCCGCGGTCGGCTCGTCGAGCACCAGCACCGGGAACGCGTGCAGCAGCGCCCGGGCGAGCGCGAGGCGGTGCGCCTGCCCGCCGGAGAGCAGTCCGCCGCGCTCCCCCACCGGGGCGTCGAGCCCACCGCGCGCCGCGACCCACGGGCCGAGCCCGACCCGGTCGAGCACGTCGCTGAGCTCGGCGTCCGTCGCGGTGTCCCGCGCGAAGAGCAGGTTCTGCCGCACCGACTGGTCGAACACGAACGGGTCCTGCTCCACGAGCCCGACCCGTGCGCGCACCGCGTCCGGGTGCATCGACCGCGTCTCGACCCCGTCGAGCGTGTACGACCCCTCGTGGTCGACGAACCGCACCAGGGCGTCCACGAGGGTGGACTTCCCGGCACCGCTCGGCCCCTCGAGCACGACGACCTCACCCGGGTGGAGGTCGAACGACACCCGGTCCACCGCGGGCGCTGACGCGCCGGGCCACCGCACGGTCAGGTCCCGCACCGCCACCCGCACCGGCCCGTCGACGACGAGGTCCGACGGGTCGGCCGGCACGTCGGGCTCCGGAACGATGCCGGCCGGGAGCTCCGCGGGGACGACCTCCTCGACCCGTTCCGCGGCGGAGCGGACCCGGCGCAGCGTCAGGACGGCGAGCGGGACCCCGCCGACGACCTCGAAGAGTGCGAGCGGCACGAAGACGGCGAGCGCCCAGAGCGGTCCGTCCAGCGCGCCCGAGACGACCGCGGGAGCACCGACCGCGAGCACCCCGACGACGGCGCCGCCACCGACCAGGCCGACGAGGGCCCCGACGAGCGACTCGACGGTCGCACGACGCCGGACGGCGCGGGTCACACGGGCGTCGAGCGCGGCGATGCCGGCGAGGCGGTCGGGCAGCGTGCCGTACGCGGCGAACACGTCGAGGGTCCGGACGGTGTCGAGCACCAGGTCCGCGACCCGTCCGCGCTCGGCCGCCGTCTCGCGGTCCGATCTCCGCGCGACGGACAGGGTCGTGACCGTCCCGAGCAGCGCGGCGACGGCGAGGGCGACGACGAGCACCACCGCCGCGGGCCACCAGACCACCGCGACCGCGACGACGGAGAGCAGGGCGACGACCCCGGCCGACACGAGCGGGCCGACGACGCGGATCGGCAGGTCCTGCAGCCGGTCGGTGTCCGTGACGAGCCGGGTGAGCAGGTCGCCGCGCCCGGTCGCCCCGAGCCCGGCCGGCGCGACCGATGCGAGCCGTCGGTACATCTCGGTCCGGACGACGGCGAGCTGCCGGAACGACGCGTCGTGCCCGGCGAGCCGGTCGACGTAGCGCAGTGCGGCCCGGCCGAGGGCGAACGCACGCACCCCGACCATGACGAGCGTCAGGTAGAGGATCGGCGGCTGCTCGGCCGCGCGGGTGATGAGGTAGCCGCTCGCCGCCAGGAGCGCCACCGCACAGACCGCACTGAGCGTGCCGGCGGCGACCGCCTTCGCCCAGCCGGCCCCGTGCGGGAGCGCCAGCCGCAGGACGGGGGTGGGACGGGCCTCCCGGCTCACGAGCGTGCCTCCTGTCGGTGCGTCACGGTCACCGCTCCGCCGGGGCGGAGGTCGACGCGGACGTCGGCGGCGGCCAGCACGGCGGGGCGGTGGCTCGCCACGACGACGACCGCGCCGTCGGCGGCGAGCGACCGGACGGCGTCGACGACGATCTGCTCCGCGTCGGCGTCGAGGGCCGACGTCGGCTCGTCGAGCAGGACGAGCGGGGTGCGGGCGCGACGCGCCCGGTACAGGGCCCGGGCGACCGCGACGCGCTGCGCCTGACCGCCCGAGAGACCGGCTCCCCCGGGTCCGACCGGGAGGCTCGGCTCGACACCCAGCCCCGCCTCGCCCAGGGCGCGGCGCACGTCGTGGTCGTCGGGTCGCGTGTGCAGGGCGACGTTCTCGGCGACCGTGCCGCGCACCAGGCGCGGACGCTGGTCACCCCAGGTCGTGCGGTCGGCGCGGGTGGCGTCGGCCGGACCGGGCACCGTCACCGTGCCGTCGTGGGCGAGGACACCCCGGATCGCCGCGATGAGACTGGACTTACCGGACCCGCTGGGCCCGGCGAGGGCGACGACGGTGCCGGGCGCGACGCGCAGGTCGAGCGGTCCGACGACGACGTCGGGGCGACGGACCACCACGCCCTCGAGCACCAGGTCGGTGGCCGCGGCGGCCGGGGCGCCGGGCGCGGGTGCGCTGGTCGACGTGTCGCGTCCCCGGTCGTCGAGGACGTCGAGCACGGCGCCGGACGCCTCGACGCCGTCCTGGGCGGCGTGGAAGTCGGCGCCGACCTGGCGGAGGGGTGCGAACGCCTCCGGGGCGAGCACCAGGACGAACATCGCGGCGCCGAGGCCGAGCGAGCCGTCGACGAGTCGGACGCCGATCGACACCGCGACGAGGGCGACGGACAGGCTCGCGGCGAGTTCGAGGGCGAAGCCGCTGACGAAGGACAGACGCAGGACGCCGATGGTGCCGCGCCGGTACTCGTCGGTGACGGTGCCGATGCGGTCGACCTGGCGGCGGGCACGTCCGAAGACCTTGAGGGTGGCGAGGCCCTCCACCGCCTCGGTGAAGGCGCCGCCGAGGCGGGTGAGCGCGTCGGCCTGCCGCCGCTGCAGCGCCTGGGTCGCCAGACCGATGAGCACCATGAACACGGGGATCACCGGCATCGCGAGCACGATGACGACCGCGCTCGTCAGGTCACCGAGCCCGATCGCGACGAGGAGCACCGGGGTCGCGACGGCGGTGAGCGCGAGCTGTGGGACGTACCGCCCGAAGTACGCGTCGAGGGCGTCGAGCCCGGGGCCGAGCGCCGTGGCGAAGCCGGCGCTCGACCGGGCGGCGAGCCAGGACGGTCCGCGCTCGGCCGCCCGGGAGAGGACGGTCGCACGGAGCTCGCTCTTCACCGTCGCCCCGGCCCGCGCCGCCAGGTCGTCCGTCGCCCACGCGGCGACGGCACGGACGACGAACGCACCGGCCAGCAGCGCCAGCGTCGGGACGAACGTCTCCGGGAGCCGGCCGTCGCGCACCGCGTCGACGCCGAGCGTGACGGCCGCCGCGATCCCCCACGCGACACCGATCGTCGCGAGTGTGCGGACCAGGCCCGTCCCCGCGGACGCGACGACGGACCAGCGCGCGGCACGCGACAGGCGCAGCAGACGAGGATCGAGCGGCTTCACCGGGAGCCCCTAGTGCGCGGCCTGGTCGATGTGGGCCCGCGAGACGCGCTTGCGGAACACCCAGTAGGTCCAGGCCTGGTAGGCCAGCACGAGCGGGACGAAGATCAGCGCGACCCAGCTCATCACCGTCAGCGTGTACTGCCCGCTCGACGCGTTGACCACGGTCAGGCTGTTGGCCGGGTCGTTCGACGCCGGCATGACGTCGGGGAAGATCGCGGTGAACATCGCCAGGACCACGGCGGCGATCGTGACCGCCATCAGCGTGAACGCCCGCCCCTCCTTGCCCCACGCGGTGCAGAGCACGGCGAGGACGAGCGCGAGTGCCGCGACGACCGAGAGCACCAGGCTCGCCGGCGTCGCCCGCACGAACGCCATCGCCACCAGGAACGCGGCACCGACGACGATCGTCAGCACGCCCGCCCGGGTCGCCAGGCGCTTCGCCCGCACGCGGATCTCACCCTCGGTCTTCAGTGCGACGAACACGACGCCGTGCGTGAAGAACACCATCAGGGTCGCGAGGCCGGTCAGCAGCGCGAACGGGTTGAGCAGGTCGAGGAACGTGCCCGTGAAGTTGTGCTCGGCGTCCATCGGGATCCCGCGGACGACGTTGCCGAACGCGACGCCCCAGAGGAACGACGGCACGGCGCTGCCGACGATGATCATCAGGTCGAACCGGCGCTTCCACTCCGGGTGCTTCCGCTGGTGGCGGTACTCGAACGAGACCCCACGGGCGATGAGCGCCACGAGGATGAGCAGCAGGGCGAGGTAGAAGCCGGAGAACATCGTCGCGTACCACTCGGGGAACGCCGCGAACAGGCAGGCCCCGGCGACGATGACCCAGGTCTCGTTGAGGTCCCACACCGGGCCGATCGTGTTGATGAGCACACGGCGGTCGGTGTCGTCCTTGCCGAGGAACGGCAGGGACATCCCGACACCGAAGTCGAACCCGTCGAGGACGAAGTACCCGACGAAGAACAGTCCGACGATCGCGAACCACAGGACTGGCAGATCCATCTCAGTACACCGTCACTTCGTGCTCGACCTCGCCGGTGACCTCGTCGACCTTCGCAGGGGCGGCGGGGCCCTCCTGCGCGACCTTCTTGATGAGCCGGAACTCGACGACCGCGAGCGCGCCGTAGATCAGCGTGAACACGACCAGGGAGATGAGGACCTCGACCCCGGTGACGTTCGGCGAGACGCCGTCCGCCGTGCGGAGCAGCCCGAACACGAGCCACGGCTGGCGGCCCATCTCGGTGAAGACCCAGCCCATGATCATCGCGGCCATCGGCAGCGGGACCGACCAGGTGGCGATGCGCCAGACCCAGCGCTGCGTCGGGAACCGGCCCTTGCGGGTCAGCCACAGGCCGACGACCGACACGAGCACCGCCCCGACACCGAGGGCGATCATCCAGCGGAACGACCAGTAGGTCACCCAGATGATCGGCTTGTAGTCGCCGGGGCCGTACACCTGCGTGTACTGCGCCTGCAGGTCGTTGATGCCCTCGACCGTGCCGGTGAAGGTGTGCGTCGACAGGAACGAGAGCAGGTACGGGATGCGGATCGAGAACAGTTCGTGCACACCGTCGGGGGTGCCGAGCGTGAAGATCGAGAACGAGGCGTCCTTGCCCGTCGAGGTGTTGTAGAGCGCCTCGGCCGCGGCCATCTTCATCGGCTGGGTGTCGACCATCGTGAGCCCGAGCTGGTCGCCGGACAGCACGGTCAGCGCGCCGGACGCCAGCATCGTCCACATGCCGAACTTGAGCGCCGGCATCATCGTCTCGAGGTTCTGGTTGCGTGCGAGGTGCCACGCCGCGACCGCGATGATCACCGAGGCGGCGACCATGAAGGCCCCGAAGAGCGTGTGCGGGAAGGCGGCCAGCGCGACCTTGTTGGTCAGGACGGCCCAGATGTCGGTGAGCTCGGCGCGGCCCTTCGCCTCGTTGATCGCGAAGCCGACGGGGTGCTGCATGAAGGCGTTCGCCGCCAGGATGAAGTACGCCGACATCATCGTGCCGACGCTGACGCACCAGATGCTCGCCAGGTGCAGCGCCCGCGGCAGGCGGTCCCACCCGAAGATCCAGATGCCGATGAACGCCGCCTCGAAGAAGAACGCGAGGATGCCCTCGAGCGCGAGCGGGGCACCGAAGACGTCGCCCACGAACCGCGAGTAGTTCGACCAGTTCATGCCGAACTGGAACTCCTGGACGATTCCGGTGACGACGCCCATCGCGAAGTTGATGAGGAAGATGCGCCCGAAGAAACGGGTCAGCTGGAGGTAGTGAGCGCGCCCGGTCCGCACCCACGCCGACTGGAAGACGGCTACGACGAGCGCCATGCCGATCGTCAGCGGGACGAAGAGGAAGTGGTAGATCGTCGTCAGACCGAACTGCCACCGCGACAGGATCAGGGGATCGAGGATGTCGTTCATGCGGCGTGTCCGAGCCGGTCCGCCGCGCGCTGTTCGTGCACGAGAGATGCCTCTTCCGGGAGGAGGAACTGGTACTTGTCACCCCATCGGGACACCTCCACGCTACCGCCGGGACACCTGCTTCGACAAGTTGTAGAGGGGCACTCTGCACGAACGTGCACGAGCATTGGTCGGCACAACCGTGCGGAACGACGGTGCCCGAGTGCCCTCCGCGTGAACGACGACAGGTGCCGGGCCGAAGCCCGACACCTGTCGTTCAGTGCTGATCGGCGCCGAGCGCCGACCGACTAGAGCAGACCCTCGTCCTGGAGGAACTGCTTCGCGATCTGCGAAGCCTTCTCCTTGTCCGTGACGCTCTTCTCGTTGAGCTCGATGAGCTTGTCGGTGGTGAGCTTCTCGTTCACCTCGTCGATGGCGTCCGCAGCCTTCTCGTCGACCTTGTCGGAGACCACCGGGATGACGTTCTGCGGCAGGATCAGGTTCTCCGGGTCCTTGAGCGAGACGAAGTCGTTCGCCTTGATGCTCGGGTCCGCGCTGTAGATGTCGGCGAGCTGGACGGTGCCGTCCTTGAGCGCCTTCACCGTCAGGGCGCCGCCGGAGTCCTCGACCGCCTTGAAGTCGACGTCCACGCCGTAGACCGACTTCAGGCCCTCGGGGCCGTACGGGCGGGTCTGGAACTCGGAGTTCGCGCCGACGGTCAGCTTCTCCTTGACGTCCTTCAGGTCGGCCAGGCTCGTGACGTCGTTCTCCTCGGAGAACTGCTTCGTCACGGTGTAGCTGTCCTGGTCGGTGGCGTCGGCCTCGTCGAGGACCCGCAGACCCTTCGGCAGGGCCTTCTCGAGCGCCTCGTCGATCTGGTCCGCGCTCTTGGCCGTCGACTCCTTGTCGAAGTACTGCAGCAGGTTGCCGCTGTACTCGGGCATGACGTCGATCGCGCCCTTCTCGAGCTGCGGGATGTAGACCTCGCGCTGCCCGATGTTGAAGTTGCGCTCGACGGTGAAGCCGTCCTTCTCGAGCACCTGCGCGTAGAGCTCGGCGATGATCTCGTTCGAGTAGTACTGCTGCGAGCCGATGACGATCGTCTTCGAGTCGGACGACGCGCTGGAGCCGCTGCTGAGCGGGTCACCAGAGGAGCAGCCGGTCAGGGCTGCGGCGACGCCGAGTGCCGTTGCGGCGGCGAGGGCGACGCGGATCCGTGCTGTGATCACGATGGGTTTCCTTCCGGGATGGGATTGCGGGCTCGCTCGCGCGATCCCTGGCGCTGCCGCGCGGACGGGTCGAGGGTGCCCTTCGGCACCGACGCCCGCTGCAGCGCGGCGAACACGATCTCGAACGCGATCGCGAGCGCGATCACGAGGACGGACGCGCCGAGCATCTCGGCGTAGTCCTGGGTCTTGAGGCCGAGGAAGAAGTAACCGCCCAGTCCCCCGGCGCCGACGTAGGCAGCCAGGGTGGCGGTGGCGACGACCTGGAGCACGGCCGAACGGACGCCGCCGATCAGCAGCGGCAGCCCGAGCGGGATCTCGACCTTCCAGAGCACCTGCCACCCGGTCATGCCCTGGGCCTTCGCCGCGTCGATCGTGACCGGGTCGACGGACTCGATCCCCGCGTAGGCACCGGCGAGCACCGACGGGACGGCCAGGACCACGAGCGCCAGCAGCGGTGCCTCGAGACCGATGCCGAGCAGCAGGCCGAAGAGCGACAGCACGCCGAGCGTCGGCAGGGCCCTGATGCCGCCGGACAGCGCGATGGAGAACCCGCGTGCCCGGCCCGTGTGCCCGATCGCGTACCCGATCGGGACCGCGATCACGGCCGCGATCACCACGGCGAGCAGGGTGATCCAGACGTGCTCCCACAGCCGCTCGGGGATCGCGTTGACGCCGGTGTAGTTGGCCGGGTCGAACACCCAGCCGAACGCCTGTCCGATGATCACGAGGCGACCTCCGCTCGCTGCAGGACCCGACGCGCGGCGCGACGGCTCCGCGGCGCCCGCCGTGTCCACGGCATGACGAGCCGTCCGAGCAGCACGAGCAGGCCGTCGAGGGCGAAGGCGAGCACGAGCACCATGACGATGCCCGAGAGGATCTCCTCGTAGATGCCGCGCGCGAGTCCGTCGGTGAACAGCGAACCGAGGCTCTGGATGCCGAGCACCGCACCGACGGTCGTCAGCGAGATCGTCGACACCGCGATCACCCGCAGGCCGGCGAGCAGCACGGGACCGGCGAGCGGGAGCTCGACGCGGAAGAAGCGCTGTACGCCCGAGTACCCCATGGCGGTCGAGGCTGCCTTCGTGCCGGCGTCGACCGAGGAGAGGCCGTCCACCGTCGACCGGACCATGAGCGCGAGACCGTAGATCGTCAGGCTGATGATCACGTTGACCGGGCTCTGCAGGCTCGTCCCGATGATGCCGGGCAGGGCGACGAACAGCGCCAGCGACGGGATCGCGTAGAGGAGACCCGCGAAGGTCACGATGCCGCTGCCCAGACCGGCGGCGAAGCGGGATCCGCCCGTGCGCTGCAGTCGGACCACCACCCAGCCGATCGGGATGGAGAGCAGGAAGCTGATGATGATCGGTGGGATCGCGATCGCGAGGTGCGCGATCGTGGCGTCACTGATCGTGTCGAGGTTCGACAGGATCCAGTTCACCGCGGTCCCCCACCCTGCGCCGGAGCACCCGGGGCGGTGTCACGCGCCCCGGCCTCTGCTGCCTGTGGCACCGCGGCTGCGGCGTCGACCACCTGGACCGGACCGGTGAGCACTCCGGCTGCCCGGCCGTCGCCGTCGACGACGATCGGGCCGGTCGGCGTCTGCTCGACGCGCAGGGCACGCCGACCGCGGCCGGCACCGATGAAGTTCGCGACGAAGTCGTCCGCCGGTTCGGCGAGGATCTCGGCGGGGGTCCCGAGCTGCGCGATCTCGCCGCCCTTCTTGAGGATGACGACCTGGTCGCCGAGCTTGAACGCCTCGTCGATGTCGTGGGTCACGAAGACGACGGTCTTGCCGAGCTCGCGCTGCAACCGGATCAGCTCGTCCTGCAGGTCGTTGCGGACGAGCGGGTCGACGGCGCCGAACGGCTCGTCCATGAGCAGGACGTTCGGGTCGACGGCGAGGCCGCGGGCCACGCCGACGCGCTGCTGCTGTCCGCCGGAGAGCTGCGAGGGGTACCGGTCCGCGAACGCCCGGTCGAGACCGACGGTGTCCATCAGTTCGAGCGCCCGGGCACGGGCCTCGCCCTTCGGGACACCCGTCAGGAGCGGCACGGTCGCGATGTTGTCGGCGACCTTGCGGTGCGGCAGCAGGCCGGCGTTCTGCATGACGTAGCCGATGCGGCGACGGAGCTGTACGGGGTCGACCCCGGCGACGTCCTCACCGTCGATCTCGACGGTCCCCGACGACGGGTCGACCATCCGGTTGATCATGCGGAGCAGGGTGGTCTTGCCGCAGCCGCTGGAGCCGACGAAGACCGTGGTGGTCCGCGACGGGATGACGAGGCTGAAGTCGTCGACCGCGTTGGTGCCGTCCGGGTACGTCTTGCGCACCGAGCGGAACTCGATCATGTGGGTGCCCTTCTGTTCGGAGGTAGCCCGACTCCGCACGAGCGTACCCGCGCATCGAGGACAGCGTTCCACCGTGACCGGTCATGACGGCTCGCGGACAACGACGCCCGCACTCCCTGTTCGGGAGCACGGGCGTCGGTGGATGGTCCGGTGCGTCGGTCGGGCGCGTCGCGCGTCCGGCCGATCGCGGTTCAGGCGGCTGCAGCGACCGCCTCGAGGTGCGCCCGGCTCATCGTGCGGTACTCCTCGATGAGCGCGGTGTCGGGAGCGGTCCGGTCGCGGAGCGCCCGGGCGATCACGGCGTGCGCGGACTCGGCCAGGACGACCCAGGCGCGCTCCGCACGCTCGCCCAGCGGGTAGCCGAAGCGGTCGTGCAGGACCTGCGCGACGGCTGCCCCCAGCGCAGCCATGCGGTCCTCCGCGTCACCGGTGCCGGTGTCCGCGGGGTCACCGAAGCGGATCGCGCGGAAGCCCGGCTCCGCGCGGTACATCTCGACGGTCGCGTCGATGAGCGCGTCGTGCGCGTCCTGCCAGGTCGTGGCGTCGCTCTCGTCGAGGGCGGTGAGGAAGCGCTCGGCGAGCCGCTGGGTGCTCCGGATCGCCAGCGCCTCGACCACGGCGATGCGGTCCGGGAAGTACCGGTAGACCGTGCCGATCGACGCCCCCGCGCGCTCGGCCACCATCGCGGTGGTCAGTCGCTCGAACCCGATCTCGTCGATCACGGCAGCCGCGGCGTCGAGGAGTCCCGCGAGGCGCGCCGAACTGCGGGCTTGGACCGGCTCGTTCCTGAGCAGTGATGATCCCCCCGGCAGTGCGTTCGATACCTCGGTGACGAGCACGTGTTCTCCTCTTGCGCTCCCGGCGGAGCGCGGTCATGTGGGATGTGACGGGAAGGACTCTCGCACAGACCGGCTGGATCATCGCTGCGACTCACCCCGTCGTGGTCGTCCACCGCCCGCCGTCGGGGTCCCGCGCGTGGGAGGATGGGGCCATGCCCGACCCGACGCCCCACGAGCCGTCGTTGGCCGAACCGATCCTCCACCGGGCCGCTCGGATCGAGGACGCCGTCCAGGAGTTCCGCGAGCACCGGGCCCGGCGTCGCGGGCTCGTGCCGACCGTGATCCCCTACACGGGCTACGGCGCACCGGGCTGGATCCGCGTGCTCTGCCGTGTCCTGCTGACGCGACGCGGCCTGGCGTCCGACGCCTCCTACTACGGCGTGCGCGGCTGGCGGAGCTTCACGAGTGTCGCCGTCGACGACGCCGAGGTCACCGTGACGGCCGGTGGCACGACCCACGTGGTGCAGTCCGACCGTGGCGGCGTGGTCGACGTGAAGGTCCCGATCGACCTCGAACCCGGATGGCAGACGGTGCGCCTTTCGGCCGGTGGGATGCGCGACGTCGAGGCCGACGTCTTCATCGTGGACCCGGACACGCGCTTCGGTCTGCTGTCCGACATCGACGACACGGTGATGGTGACGTCGCTCCCCCGCCCGATGCTCGCGGCGTGGAACTCCTTCGTCCTGACCGAGCACGCCCGTCGCCCGGTCCCGGGCATGTCCGTGCTGTACGAACGCGTGCTCGCGCAGCACCCCGGCGCTCCGACCGTGTACCTCTCGACCGGGGCGTGGAACGTGGCGCCGACGCTGCAACGCTTCCTGACCCGGAACATGTACCCGACCGGCACGCTCCTGCTGACGGACTGGGGGCCGACCCACGACCGCTTCTTCCGGAGCGGCCAGTTGCACAAGCAGCAGAACCTGCGGCGACTCGCGAGCGACTTCCCGGACGTGCAGTGGCTCCTGGTCGGCGACGACGGGCAGCACGACGAGACGCTCTACGGCGAGTTCGCCCGGGAGCACCCCGAGAACGTCGCCGGTGTCGCCGTCCGGCAGCTGTCCACGAGCGAGGCGGTCCTGGCCGGTGGTCGGTCGCGCGCGCAGGAACGGACGCGCGCCGGGTCCGCACCGTGGGTGTACGCCCCGGACGGTGCCGGCATGTGGTCGGAGCTCGCTCGCGTGGGCCTCGTCGACGCCGACCCGTCAGCCCCGCTCTGATCCCTGCACCGGCAGCTCCGACGGCTCCGCTGTGCACACCTTCAGCGCTGCCGGGCCGCACGGCGGCGGCCGGTGCCAGGATCGAGCCATGAGCACCGTCACCCCGCCGAACCGCATCGAGGACCACGCCCTCATCGGGGACACCCACACGGCCGCACTCGTCGGCCGCGACGGGACGATCGACTGGGCGTGCCTGCCGCGCTTCGACAGCCCGTCGACCTTCGCCTCACTGCTCGGGACCGAGGACCACGGGCACTGGTCGCTCCGCCCGACGGACCCGGACGCCACGAGCACCCGGCACCACCACCCGGACACGCTCGTGCTCTCCACCGTGTGGACGACGTCGACCGGCGTCGTCGAGGTCACCGACCTCATGCCGATCGGCGCCCACCGCGCGGCGATCATCCGACGGGTCCGCGGCCTGCAGGGCTCGGTCGAGGTCGAGCAGACGCTCCGCATCCGGTTCGACTACGCCCGAGCGCTCCCCTGGGTCCGGCAGATCGGCGGTGACGAGGACCCGGCGCTCCTCGCGACCGCCGGCCCGGGCTCGGTGGTGGTCCGTGGCGTGCGCTTCCGGGCCGACGACCACCGGCACACGCACACCGTCACGGTGCACGACGGCGACGTCGTCGACACCGTGCTCACCTGGTACCCGTCGCACCGCGAGCCACCGGAGCCGCTCGACGTCGACGCCGCACTGCAGGCGACGGAGCGCTGGTGGCGCGACTGGATGGCGACCGCGCACACCGAGGGCCCCTACGCCGAGGCGAGCCGACGGTCCCTGCTGCTGCTCCGTGCGATGACCCACGGCCAGACCGGCGGCGTCGTGGCGGCCGCGACCACGAGCCTCCCGGAGGACCCGGGTGGCGAACGCAACTGGGACTACCGGTACGTCTGGCTCCGCGACGCGTCCCTGGCGCTCGCGTCGCTCATCGCCCACGGTTACCGGGACGAGGCGATGCACTGGCGCGGGTGGCTGCTCCGTGCGATCGCAGGTGACCCTGCCGACGTGCAGATCATGTACGGCATCGCCGGCGAACGCGAACTGCCCGAGCGCACGCTCGACGAGCTCCCCGGCTACCTCGACTCGACGCCGGTCCGGCTCGGCAACGGCGCGTCGACCCAGTACCAGGGGGACGTCTTCGGCGAGGTGCTGGCCGCCCTGCACGACGCGCGCGAGCTCGGTGTCGAGGAGAACGCGGACTCGTGGGCCCTGCAGCGTGCCCTGCTCGGCTACGTCGAGGAGCACTGGCAGCACCCGGACAACGGCATCTGGGAGATGCGCGGACCGCGGCGGCACTTCACGCACTCCCGGGCGATGATCTGGGCCGCCTTCGACCGCGGGGTGGCGGCCGTCGAGGAGTTCGGCCTCGAGGGCCCCGTCGACCGGTGGCGCAGCCTGCGCGACGAGGTCCGCGCGGAGATCGAGGAGCACGGCTGGAACGCCGAACGCGGCAGCTACCGGCAGCACTACGACACCGACGAGGTCGACGCGAGTCTGCTCGTCCTGCCGCAGATCGGGTACCTGCACGCCGACGACCCGCGCATGACGGGGACGGTCGCGGCGATCGAGCAGGACCTCCGCGTCGGCGAGCACGGCCTGGTCCTGCGGTACCGGACCACCGCGGGCTTCGACGGGCTGTCCGGCTCCGAGCACCCGTTCCTGGCGTGCTCGTTCTGGCTCGTCGAGCAGTACGCCGCCTCCGGGCGCATCGCCGACGCCGAGCGGCTGATGGACGTCCTGGTCGGTTACGCGAACGACGTCGGCATGCTCTCCGAGGAGATCGACGTGGCGACCGGTCACCACATCGGCAACACGCCGCAGGTGCTGTCGCACCTGACGCTCGTGTCCGCGGCCGACGCGATCGCCCGTGCACGCGGAACCACGTCGGGCCACCGGACGCGGCTCGCCGTGCACGACGGCGGGACGCGGTCGTCGACCGGCGGTGGGCGGCGGGCCGGCGCCCCGTCCTGACCGGCCGGCGGCGCGTCGCGCCGCGTCGTGCTGGGCGCACCTGGTCGTTCCGGGCGCACCTGGTCCATCCGGGCGTACCTGGTCCATCCAGGCGTACCTGGTCCTCCTGATCCGGCAGGTACGCCCGGTTCCGCACGGCACGTCACGCGTTCCGGGAAGGAACGGGCAGACGAACGGACGGGAGGCACGGTGCCAGCCGGCACCGCGCCTCCCGTCCGTCAGGTGGCTCCGTCAGGAGACGGCGTCGGTCAGGACGACGACTCCCAGTCCGCGGGACCGCGCGAGCCCGCACGGTACTCCTCGAGCGGCACGTCGCCCGACTTCCAGGCGTCCACGACCGGCTCGACGATCTCCCAGCACCGCTCCGCGACGTCGCCGCGGATCGAGAGCAGCGGGTCGTCGTGGAAGATGCCGTTGAGCACCTCGCCGTAGGGGGTGAGCTCGCCGTCGTCGAACGACGAGGACAGGGTGACCTGCCCCATCTCGAACGGGTTGCCGCCGCCGTTCGCCGACACGCTCAGCTCGATCTCGTCCGGGTTGAGGACGATGCGCAGCGTGTCCGCCTTCGGCCGACCGGACAGGCCGGAGGGCAGGCGCGTCACGGGCTTGAAGGTGATGAGGACCTCCTTGCGGCTGGCGCCGAGCGCCTTGCCGGAGCGGAGGGTGAAGGGGACGCCCTTCCAGCGCGCGGTGTCGACCTCGACCTGGATCTCGGCGAGGGTCTCGGTACCGCGCGACTTGTCCACGCCGTCCTCGTCCTGGTACGACGGCAGCTCCTTGCCGTCGATGGTGCCGGCCGTGTACACGGCGCGGCGCGAGGCGATCTTCGCGTCGTCGCCCTTGAGGCGGGTCGACCGGAGGACACGCGCGAGGGACGACCGGAACTCGACCGCGTCGATCGCGGACGGAGCGTCCATCGTCACCAGGCCGAGGATCTGCAGCAGGTGCGACTGGATCATGTCGACCAGGGCGCCGGCCTCGTCGTAGTACTGCGCCCGGTTCTCGAGCCCGAGGGTCTCGTCGTAGAAGACGTCGACCTTCTCGATGTTGTCCGCGTTCCAGATCGGCTCGAACAGGCGGTTCGCGAAGCGCAGACCGATGATGTTGAGGACCGTGGTGCGACCGAGGAAGTGGTCCGTGCGGTGCACGCGCTCCTCGGGGACGAGCTCGAGCACGGTCTTGTTGAGGGCCTCGGCGCTGGCGACGTCGGTGCCGAAGGGCTTCTCGAACGCGAGGGTCGTGCCCTCGGGGAGCTCGACGCCCTGCAGCGCCTCGCAGATGTCCGAGGCGATCTGCGGCGGGAGCGCGAAGTAGAGGATGGGCTCGGCCTCGGCCGCGTCGAGCAGCGCCTTGAGGTGCTCGGGGTCGGTCGGGTCGCCCTGGATGAAGGTCGTGGACTCGAGGGTCGCGTCGACCTCGGGACCCTTGACGTCCTGCGACGCGAAGGACTTCGTGACGACGTCCTTCCACTGCTCCGAGCTGCGGGCGCTGCGGCCCGTGCCGATCAGCTGGACGGGGACCGCTCGACCGCTCTGCAGGAACGTGCCGAGTCCCGGGAGCAGCAGGCGGGAGGCGAGGTCGCCCGTCGCGCCGAAGATGATGAGGGTGCGCTTGTCGGTCACCGGAGGTGAGTCCTTTCGCTGTGGTTGCGGGGTCCGCACGGGTCAAGCCGCGCGCGGGCCGGTTGATTCCCTGTGACTTCCGGGATACCCGCTCCGGGCCGAGAGCTCGGGCCGGGTGGGGTACGGGCCCCGGACGCACCACGGGCGGCACCGGATGTGGTGCCGCCCGAGGTGTCAGGTGGATCGGATCAGTGTCCGAAGTTGCCGCGGTAGTACTCGTAGACCCAGCCCACGAGGGTGACCGTCACGAGCGCGAGCCCGATCGGCACGATCCAGAGGCCGGCCGCGAGACCGAGGAAGCAGATCGCGGTCGAACCGGCGAGCAGGATCGGCCACCACGACCACGGGCTGAAGTGCCCGAGTTCGGCGTCGCCGTCCTCGATGTTCGCGTCGGGGCGGTCCTCGGGGAGGACACCGCCCTGCGAGGACATGACCTTCCCGAGGTAGAACGCGATGAACGCGGACATGATCCCGGTGAGGCCGATCGCCACGGTGCCGACCCACTCGGGCCGCCCGTAGTAGATGAGCGCCCAGATGGTGTACGCCGCGTCCGCGAGGACGAAGAAGACGAACAGGATCCAGAACAGGTTGGTGTTGGCGCGCATGGCGTTACTTCACCTCGCCCTTCGCGGCGTCGTAGGTCGGGGCGTCCGGAGCGTCCTTCGCCGGACCCACACCGATCGGCACACCGGCCTCCGGGTGGTTCAGGTCGAACGCCGGGGACTCGGAACGGATCCGCGGGATCGACGTGAAGTTGTGGCGCGGCGGCGGGCAGCTGGTCGCCCACTCGAGCGAGCGGCCGTAGCCCCACGGGTCGTTCACGGCCACCTTCGGGGCGTTCCGTGCGGTCACGTAGACGTTGAAGATGAACGGCAGGAACGAGATCGCGAGGATCATCGAGCCGATCGTCGACAGCTGGTTCATCCAGGTGAACCCGTCGTTCGGCAGGTAGGTCGCGTAACGACGCGGCATGCCGATGACGCCCAGCCAGTGCTGGATGAGGAACGTCGTGTGGAAGCCGATGAACAGCAGCCAGAAGTGGATCTTGCCGAGGCGCTCGTTGAGCATGCGACCCGTCCACTTCGGCCACCAGAAGTAGAAGCCGGAGAACATCGCGAACACGACGGTACCGAAGACCACGTAGTGGAAGTGCGCGACGACGAAGTACGAGTCGGACACGTGGAAGTCGAGCGGCGGCGACGCCAGGATCACACCGGTGAGACCACCGAACGTGAAGGTGATGAGGAAGCCGACGGCCCACAGCAGGGGGGTCTCGAACGTGACCGAACCGCGCCACATCGTGCCGACCCAGTTGAAGATCTTCACGCCGGTCGGGACCGCGATGAGCATCGTCATGAGCGAGAACCACGGGAGCAGGACGCCACCGGTGACGTACATGTGGTGCGCCCACACCGTGACCGAGAGGGCCGCGATGGAGATGGTCGCGTACACGAGGGTCTTGTAGCCGAAGATCGGCTTGCGGCTGAAGACCGGGAAGACCTCGGAGACGATGCCGAAGAACGGCAGCGCGATGATGTACACCTCGGGGTGGCCGAAGAACCAGAAGAGGTGCTGCCAGAGCAGGGCACCGCCGTTGGCCGGGTTGTAGATCTGCGCGTCGAACACGCGGTCGAGACCGAGGCCGAACAGCGCGGCGGCGAGCACCGGGAAGGCCATCAGCACGAGCAGCGAGGTCACGAGGGTGTTCCACGTGAAGATCGACATGCGGAACATCGTCATGCCCGGGGCGCGCATCGTGATGATCGTCGTGATGAAGTTCACCGCGCCGAGGATCGTCGAGAAGCCGGTCATGCCGAGGCCGAAGACCCAGAGCGTCCCACCGAGACCCGGTGTGAACGTCGTGTCACTCAGTGGCGCGTAGGCGAACCAGCCGAAGGACGCGGCACCCTGCGGGGTGAGGAAGCCGCCGACCGCGATGAGCGAGCCGAAGAGGTAGAGCCAGAAGGCGAACCCGTTCAGACGCGGGAACGCGACGTCCGGCGCACCGATCTGCAGCGGCATGATCGCGTTCGCGAAGCCCGAGAAGAGCGGCGTCGCGAACATCAGCAGCATGATCGTGCCGTGCATCGTGAAGAGCTGGTTGTACTGCTCCTTCGTCTCGACCACGTGCAGGCCGGGCTCGAAGAGCTGCGCACGGATCACGAGCGCCATGACGCCCGCGAGCAGGAAGAAGACGAACGAGGCGATCAGGTACATGTACCCGATGGTCTTGTGGTCGGTGGAGGTGATCCACCGGACGATGATGTTGCCCTTCCGACCGACCTTGGACGCCTGGAAGTCCGGCGTCGTCGGCGCTGTCGGCTGGCCGACGAGTGACGTTGTCATCTGACGGACCCCTACTTGTTCTCGCTCGACGCCTCGACCGGCGCCTGGTTGTTCGGTTCGTTCGTGTTGGTGTCGTACTCGTTGCCGAGCAGACCGACCTTGCCCTGCTCGCGCAGCGTGTCGAGGTACTGCTGGTACTCGGAGTCGGAGACGACCTTCACCTGGAAGAGCATCAGGGAGTGGTACTCACCGCAGAGCTCGGCGCACTTGCCCTGGTACGTGCCTTCCTTCTGCGGGATGAAGTACTCGTAGTTGGTCTTGCCCGGGAGCATGTCCTTCTTGTACAGGAAGTCGATGACCCAGAAGGAGTGGTCGACGTCGCGCGAGGAGAGCTCGATCTCGACCTTCTTGCCGACCGGCAGGTACAGCGTCGGGAGCTGCGACTCGTCGATCGCGCCGTCGCCGTTCTCCTCTTCCTGGGCCTGGATGCCCTGGTAGTAGACGCTGTCCTTCGGGTTGTCCTTGTCGATGTAGTTGAAGTCCCAGGCCCAGCGCTTGCCGTACACGTGGATCGTGGCGTCCGGGTCGTCGAAGGGCTTCTCGATCGCGGACTGGTCCTTCGCGGTGAACGCGAAGAAGCCGAGCACGAGGATGAGCGGCACGATCGTGTAGAAGATCTCGAGCGGCATGTTGTACCGCATCTGCACCGGCAGGCCGGTCTGGCCCTTGCGACGACGGTAGACGATCGCCGCCCAGATGATCAGGCCCCACACGATGAGACCCACCGCGAGCAGGACGATCCAGCTGGTGGTCCACAGGCCGACGATGCGGCTCGTGTGATTCGTGACGTCCTTCGTCTCCTCCGTGCCGGGGAGCCATCCGTTCATCTGCTGCTGCGTGCAGCCAGCCAGTGCGATGACCAGACCGACGGCCACCGGGACGGCCGCCCAACGTATACGGCGATTCGAACGCACTGTTACCTCTCGGAAGACGTTGCTGAGGGACCGGCGGTGCGGCCGTGCCGAGCACGGAGGCCGCTCATTGCTGGTTCCCAGCTTGGTTGGAACACTCCTAGCTTACTCGCAGCCGGTGACGTCTCGCGCACACCGGGCGCGGTCCGGCGCGGCATCGTCGACCCCGGCGCACCGCTTTCCCCCGGTCGTGCGGGCTCGGGCAGCGCCGGGGACGACGAACGGGGAGCGACCAGATCGGTCACTCCCCGCTCGCGTGTCGGTTCGGTCGGCGGACAACCGCCCGCCGTGGCGTCAGTGGAAGCTGTCGCCGCACGCGCAGCTGCCCTGCGCGTTGGGGTTGTCGATGGTGAAGCCCTGCTTCTGGATGGTGTCCTCGAAGTCGATGGTGGCGCCGTCGAGGTACGGGACGCTCATCTTGTCGACGACGACCTCGACACCGCTGCCGAACTCGGTCGTGGCGTCCCCGTCGAGCAGGCGCTCGTCGAAGTACAGCTGGTAGATCAGGCCCGAGCAGCCACCGGGCTGGACCGCGAGGCGCAGGCGGAGGTCGTCGCGCCCCTCCTGCTCCAGCAGGCTCGCCACCTTCGCCGCCGCAGCGTCGCTGAGCGCGACCCCGTGGGCACGTGCGTCCGTCGCCGGTGCGTTGTCGGTGATGGTGTCGCTCATCCGCGCGTCTCCCTCCGGGCGGTGTCGGTCACCGCGCCTGAGGTCGATTGTAAGCACGCGAGCCGACAGGACGGGCCGTCCGTGCACAGGGCGGGACCGGACGACGGACGGGAGGCCCGTGGCGGCGTCGCCACGGGCCTCCCGTCCGGCGCTCCCCCGGTCCCCACCAGCGGTGGGGACGCGTCAGGCGCGCGTCGCCAGGCGCGCCAGCAGGATCGTCTCCGACGCGATCGCGCGGTGCAGGACCCCGAGGTGCTGCGACTCGTTCGGGCTGTGCGCCCGGGTGTCGGGGTCCTCGACACCCGTCACCAGGATCTGCGCCTCCGGGAACTCGGCGGCCAGGTCCGAGACGAACGGGATGGATCCGCCGATGCCCTGCTCGACGGCGGGCGCGCCCCAGCCCTCGTGCATGGCAGTGCGGGCCTCCTGCACCGCCCAGCCGGCGGTGTCCACGAGGAAGCCGTCGCCGGTGTCCACCTCGGTGACGTCGAGCTTCGCGCCGAACGGCACGTGGGCGCGGAGGTGGCGTTCGACGGCCGCGTACGCGTCGGTCGCCGACTGTCCGGGGGCCACGCGGACCGAGACGCGGGCGGCAACGGTCGGCAGCAGGGTGTTCGACGCGTTCGCCACGCTCGGCACGTCCATGCCCGTCACGGTGATCGACGGCTGGAACCACATCCGGGACAGCACCGGACCCGTCCCCACCGGTCGGACGCCCTCGAGCAGGGCCGCGTCGGTGGCGAGCTCGGCCTCGGAGCGCTCGGGCACGTCGGCGTCGTACGCCGTGAGCCCCTCGACGGCGACCGAGCCGTCGTCGTCGTGCAGCGAGGCGAGCAGCCGGACCATGGGGATCATCGCGTCCGGGGCCGCACCGCCGAACATGCCGCTGTGGCTCGCGTGCTCGAGGGTCGTCAGCGTCGCGCGGAACGTCACGTTGCCGCGGAGCGAGACGGTGATCGACGGGACGTCGACCGACCAGTTGTCGCTGTCGGCCACGACGATGACGTCGGCCGCCAGGTGCTCCTTCTGCTCGCGGAGGAAGGTGCGGAACGAGCGGGAGCCGAACTCCTCCTCGCCCTCGACGAAGAGCACGACACCGAGCTCGAGGTCGTCGCCGAACTGCGCGTGCAGCGCGCGGAGCGAGGCGACGTGGGTCATCACGCCGGCCTTGTCGTCCGAGGCGCCGCGACCGTACAGGCGGTCGCCGCGGAGGGTCGGCTCGAAGGGCGGGGTCTCCCACAGGGCGTCGTCGCCCTGTGGCTGGACGTCGTGGTGCGCGTAGAGCATGACGGTCGGCTTCCCGTTCCGCGCAGGACGCACCGCCAGGACGGCGGGCTGCCCGAGCTCGCGGCCGGCCTCCTCCGCGCCCGCGGTCTCCCCCTCGACCGCGGAACGGACGATGCGGACGGCGTCGTCGGCGAAGACCCCCGTCGACCGGGCCAGATCCGCGACCGCCTCGGCACTCGCCTGCACGTGCGCCGGGTCGAACGCCGACCAGGACACCGACGGCAACCGGACCAGCGCGGACAGGTCGGCGATCGTCGTCGGCAGGCCTCCCTGCACGTGTTCGCGGAGGGCGTCGAGGAGCGCGGGGTCGGTCGCGGGGCTGTGCTGGTCGGTGTCGGTCATGTCCCGTAATCTAGAGGAGATCCAGCACGCAACCGCAGTCAGGAACGCACCGTGGCGAAGGCAGCCCCCAAGACCAACACGACCGTCAACCCGTCGGAGGAAGAACTCCTCGAGTCCGGCAAGGGTCGTCCGACGCCGTCGCGTCGTGAGCGCGAGGCAGCCAACCGACGCCCGCTCGTCGGCAACAGCCCGCAGGACAAGAAGGCCGCTCGCGCGCGGCTCAACACGGAGCGCGAGAAGGCCCGTGTCGGCATGGCGAACGGCGAGGAACGCTACCTCCCGGTGAAGGACAAGGGCGAGCAGCGCAAGTTCGTCCGCGACTGGATCGACGCTCGCTGGAACGTGGGCGAGGTCATGATGCCCGTGCTCGTGCTGTTCCTCATCGTCGGGTTCGCCGCAGCGCAGACCGTCCTGGCGTCGTACTCGCTCCTGCTGGTGTGGGCGTTCGTCGCGCTGTTCGTCCTCGACTGCATCGTGCTGTGGCTCTCGCTGCGCAAGAAGATCACCGCGAAGTTCGGCGACATGCAGCGCGGGACGTTCTTCTACATCCTGACGCGGGCGTGGCAGCTCCGCTTCCTGCGCCTGCCGAAGCCGCAGGTGCGCCGCGGGGAGTACCCCTCGCTGTAGGCGCAGTGCCACGAGCGCCGTCCGGCCGAGCCGGGCGGCGCTTCGTCGTTCCGAGGCGTTCCGGGGTGTTCCGGGGTCGCGCGGTGCCTGACGGTGTTCGTCGACCGGGCCAGATCCGTCTCGGTCGGCGTCGCGCGCCGACGGATCACGCCCGAACGCCGAACGCGAGCGGCGTGTCCTGCTCGGTCGGCTCGGTGCCCTCCGGACGGCTGGCCTTCCGGTGCTCCGGGGTCCCGGTCCCGGGGTCGTGGTCCCGCGGTGCTCCGGTCGCTCCGACGCTCGGCGGTCCCGGTCCTGGTCCCGGTCCTGCGGTCTTCCAGTCGCAGGACATGCCGCACCGAGCGAACATGAGCGGCAGGTCGTGCGACGAGAGCGGCAGCGGGCGGCGGGTCCTGCGACGAGAGTGGGCGAACCGGCGAACCGGCGGACCGGCGAACAGCCCGACGGCAGTGGGCCGTGTGCGGAGCACGACACCACGGTCGGCGCAGAGCGAGTGCCGCCTGCCGCTACCGCGCTGCGCGCCGCAGCCGCCGACGCCGCAGCCGGTTGATGCGCATCGCCCAGGTCGGCCCCTCGTAGAGGAACGCCGTGTACCCCTGCACGAGCGTGGCGCCCGCGTCGATGCGGTCCTGCACGTCCTGCTCGCTCGTGACTCCCCCGACGGCGACGACGCAGAAGTCCTGCGGCACCGCGGCACGGACCCGACGCAGCACCTCGAGCGACCGAACGGCGATCGGGGCACCCGACAGGCCGCCGGCACCCATGGCCTCGACCTCGGCGTCCGGCGTGGTCAGCCCGGTGCGGGCGATCGTCGTGTTGTTGGCGATGATGCCGGCGAGTCCGAGGTCCACCGCGAGCCCGGCGATCGCATCGATCTGCTCGTCGGTCAGGTCCGGGGCGATCTTCACGAGCACCGGGGTCCGCCCCGCAGCGTCGCGGACGGCCGTCAGCAGGGGTCGGAGCTGGTCGGCCTCCTGCAGCCCGCGGAGACCGGGCGTGTTCGGCGAGCTGACGTTGACCGCGAGGTAGTCCGCGAACGGGGCGAGCAGGCGCGTCGACTCGAGGTAGTCGTCGACCGCGTCCTCGACCGCGACGACCCGGCTCTTGCCGATGTTGACTCCGATGACCGGGCGACCCGGGTGCCGTCGTGCCCGTTCGAGCCGCCGTGCAGCCCTGGCGGCACCGTGGTTGTTGAACCCCATCCGGTTGACGAGCGCCCTGTCGCGGATGAGCCGGAAGAGCCGGGGCTTGTCGTTGCCGGGCTGCGCCTTCGCGGTGATCGTGCCGACCTCGACGTGCCCGAACCCGAGCAGCCCGAGTCCGGCGATGCCCTTGGCGTCCTTGTCGAAGCCGGCCGCGAGACCGAAGCGCGAGGGGAAGTGGATCCCCATCGTCGTGATCCCGTCGGCAGCTGCTGGCCTGGCGTAGCGCTCCACCGTGCCGTTCAGGAACGGCACCCTCGGCAGCGCGCGGATCACGGCGAACGCGACGTGGTGTGCGCGCTCCGGGTCCATGTTGGCGAACACCGTCCGGAAGACGACCGCGTACCCGTTCCGGACGAGGCGCTCCGCGACCCCGCTCACGCGCTGCTGCCCGAGCCGGCACCGCCGGACGCTGCGGCCCCGGCTGCGTGGTGGTCACGGCGCAGCTGTGCGATCGCGTCCTCGAAGTCCTCGAGCGTGTCGAAGGCCTGGTAGACGCTCGCGAACCGCAGGAACGCCACCTCGTCGAGCTCGCGCAGCGGCGGCAGGATGGCGAGACCGATGTCGTTCGCGTCGATCTGGCTGGACCCCGACGAGCGCACGGTCTCCTCGACGCGTTGTGCGAGCACGGCCAGGTCCCCGTCGGTCACCGGGCGTCCCTGGCACGCCTTGCGCACGCCGGAGACGATCTTGTCGCGGCTGAACGGCTCGGTCACGCCGTTGCGCTTCACGACGTTCAACGACGCGGTCTCCGTCGTCGAGAACCGGCGCCCGCAGTTCGGGCACTGGCGTCGGCGACGGATCGAGGTGCCGTCGTCGCTCGTGCGGGAGTCGACGACGCGGGAGTCCGGGTGGCGGCAGAAGGGGCAGAACATGTCGTGTCCCAGGCTATCGGCTCGACGACGCCCACCGGGCGCGGTGACGACCCTGTGGACGATCGGTGGCGCTCAGGACCGCCCGGTGCGTTCCGTCACCGCGGCACCGTGACCGGGCAGCTGTTCCTCGGTCGCGAGTGCCACGATGTGCGGCGCGACCTCGGCCAGCGCGGCGGGCGTGTAGCGGATGACCTGCTGCGGTCGGAGGAACGTCGAGGCCGACAGTCCGGACCCGAACCGTGCCTGTCCGCCGGTCGGCAGCACGTGGTTCGACCCGGCGAGGTAGTCGCCGAGGCTCACCGGGGTGCTCGGCCCCACGAAGACGGCTCCGGCAGCGTCGATGTCCGCCAGCACGGCGTCGTCGTCCGCCGTCTGGATCTCCAGGTGCTCGGGCCCGTACGCGTTGCTGACGGTCGCCGCGTCGGCCAGCGAGTCGACGAGCACGATCGCGGACTGCGGGCCGTCGAGTGCGGTCTGGAGGCGCGCAGCCGTCCCCAGCGCCGCCACCCGTTCCGGGATCGCGGCCTCGACCGCGTCGGCGAACGCGGCCGAGGTGGTCACCAGGACGCTGCCGGCCTGCTCGTCGTGCTCGGCCTGGCTCACCAGGTCGGCGGCGACGTAGCCGGGGTCCGCGGTGTCGTCGGCGATGACGAGGATCTCGGTCGCGCCGGCCTCGGAGTCGATGCCCACGACCCCGCGCACCAGGCGCTTGGCCGCTGCGACGAAGTTGTTGCCCGGACCGGTGACCAGGTCGACCGGCTCGAGGCCGATCTCGGCGACGCCGTACGCCAGCGCACCGACCGCACCGGCCCCGCCCATCGCGTAGACCTCGTCGATGCCGAGCAGTCCGGCCGCGGCGAGGATCGTCGGGTGCACGCGCCCGCCGTGGTCGCGCTGCGGCGGCGAGACGAGGGCGATCGACCCGACGCCCGCGACCTGCGCGGGGACCACGTTCATCACGACGCTCGAGGGGTAGACGGCCTTGCCGCCCGGCACGTAGAGCCCGACGCGACGCATCGGCTGCCAGCGCTGGTGGACCTCGGCGCCGTCGGCCAGGCACGTGACCGACGCAGCCGGGACCTGGGCAGCGCTCGCAGCACGGACGCGGCGGATGGCCTCGTCCAGGGCCTCGCGCAGCTCCGGCGTCAGGCCGGCGACGGCCGCGGCGATCTCGGCGGCGGGGACCCGGACGTGCTCGGGGGCGCCTCCGTCGAACCGCTCCGCCTGCTCGCGGAGCGCGGCTGCCCCGTCTTGCCGGACCGCGTCCACGAGGTCGCGGGCGGCGTCGACGGCGTGCGAGACGTCACCGACGGCGCGGGGCATCAGGCGGAGGAGGTCGGCACGGGCGGGCAGTCCGCCGCGGAGGTCGATTCGCTGCATCATCAGGCGTCAAGCGTACCGGCGGCACCCGACAGGATCGCCGTCGCGAGGGGGCGGTGCCGCTCGGCGTGGTCGTCGTCCCACACCCCGAGCACGTGCAGGACGAGGACGCGGAACGCCAGCGCCCGGACGAGCAGCTGTGGCCAGTCGGACACCCCGGCGAGCTGCCCGAGCGCCGGCAGCCGCTCGACGGGGACCCCGTTCCAGCAGACCGCGTCGACGACGGCGATCGCAGAGGCGTACCCGGCCGGGCGCCACGAGGGTGCCCAGTCGAAGACGGTCGGTGGCTCCCCGGCGGCGAAGAGCACGTTGCCGAGCAGGTCGCGGTGCACGACCTGCGACGGCGCTCGGACCGGCCGGAACGCCGCAGCGAGCCGGTCGAGCAGCGGCCCTGACGGCCGCAGCGTCCCGGCCCAGACCATCCGGTCCGCCCGACTCCACGGGTCGTCGACGAGGTCGAGGAACGCCGGGCGGGGCAGGTGGGCGACCGCTCGGTGGAAGGCATCGCCGGCGGCGAGGACCTCGTCGACGCGGCTCGGGTCGGTCGCGCCCGGCAGCCACTCCCATGCCTCCCACCCGCCGACGAGCCAGGACCCGTCGGCCGACGCCACGGGACGCGGCGCGCGGAAGCGGTCGGAGTGCGCGAGGCGGGCCAGCGTGGCGGACCGCCACCGAGCCTCCCGGGCGTCCCCGTGCGGCCGCAGGACGATCCCGCCCGCGCGCCACGTCGTGCCCTGCCCGCCGGGCAGCAGCAGCGGGCGCCGCTCCCCCGCTCCGAACGCCCGGAGCACCACGGCCGACGGCCGCGGTGCTCCGGGAACGATCACGTCGACCGCCTCAGACCAGGCAGCGCGGTCCGAGCAGGCTCTTCAGCTCGCCGAACAGGTCGGGCGTCAGGCTGACCGGGAACGGCAGCTCGAAGGTCCGCGCGACGTCGTCCTTGAGCAGCTTGAGGCGGACCTCGGTCTCCCCCTGGTGCCGGCCGAGCACCGCGGCCAGCTCGGTCACCGTCGAGGTCGTCGCCCGGCGTTCCGGCAGGGACAGGGTCAACGGGCCGGACCCCATCGCGTCGCCGACGTTCGGCTGGAACATGCTCACGGCGTGCAGCGCCTTGCCGTCGTCACGCACGTTGACCCGGCCGCGCAGGACGACGATCGAGTCCGCCACCAGGGACGGACCGAACTCCTGGTACGTCTTGCCGAGGAACATGACGCCGATCTCGCCGCCGAAGTCCTCGATCTGGACGATGCCGTACGGGTTGCCGCTCGACTTCGCGACCCGGTGCTGCACGCTCGTCAGGAGCCCGGCGACCGTGACCGTCTCGCCCTCGATGCCGTCGTCTGCGGCGATGAGGTCGGCGATGGTGATCGACTGGTGCTTCGCGAGCTCGATCTCGAGACCGGCGAGCGGGTGGTCCGACACGTACAGCCCGAGCATGTCCCGCTCGAAGGCGAGCTTGTCGCGCTTCGCCCACTCCGGGCGGTCCGGCACCTGGGACACCGGCGCTGCAGCGGGGGTCTCCTCGGCCACCTCGGCGAAGAGCGAGTCGAAGTCGAAACCGATGTTGCCGTTGGCCTCGTCGCGCTTGACCTTCACCGCGCCCTCGACCGCGCCCTCGTGGATCTCGACGAGCGCACGCCGGGTGTCACCGAACTCGTCGAAGGCACCCGCCTTGATGAGCGACTCGACCGTCCGCTTGTTGGCCGACGAGATCGGGATCTTCCGCAGGAAGTCGTGGAACGACTCGAACGCGCCCTTCTCGGTGCGCGCCTTCACGATGTCGTCGACCACGTTGAAGCCGACGTTGCGGATGGCGCCCATGCCGAAGCGGATGTCGTCACCGACGGCGGCGAAGAAGCCGATCGACTCGTTGACGTCCGGCGGCATCACCCGGATGCCCATGCGGCGGCACTCGTTCAGGTACAGCGCGAGCTTGTCGCGGGCGTCGCCGACGCTGGTCAGCAGCGCCGCCATGTACTCCGCCGGGTAGTGGGCCTTGAGGTAGGCGGTCCAGAACGACACCACGCCGTACGCCGCCGAGTGCGCCTTGTTGAAGGCGTAGTCGGAGAACGGCAGCAGGATGTCCCACAGCGTCTTGATCGCCGCGGCCGAGTAGCCGTTGTCCTGCATGCCCTTCTCGAAGCCGGCGTACTGCTTGTCCAGCTCGGACTTCTTCTTCTTGCCCATCGCGCGGCGGAGGATGTCCGCCTGTCCGAGCGAGAAGCCCGCGACCTTCTGCGCGATGGCCATGACCTGCTCCTGGTAGATGATCAGGCCGTAGGTCGTGCCGATGATGTCCTGCAGGGGCTCCTCGAGCTCCGGGTGGATCGGCGTGATCGGTTGCTCGCCGTTCTTGCGGAGCGCGTAGTTCGTGTGCGAGTTCGCACCCATGGGGCCGGGGCGGTACAGGGCGATGAGCGCGGAGATGTCCTCGAAGTTGTCCGGCTTCATGAGCCGGAGCAGGCCGCGCATCGGGCCGCCGTCGAGCTGGAAGACGCCGAGGGTGTCGCCGCGCTGGAGGAGCTGGTACGCGGCGTCGTCCTCGAGGCCCATGGTCTCGAGGTCGAGCTCGATCCCACGGTTCGTCTTGATGTTGTCGAGGGCGTCGCTGATGATCGTCAGGTTCCGGAGGCCCAGGAAGTCCATCTTGATCAGGCCGAGCGACTCCGCTGCCGGGTAGTCGAACTGCGTGACGATCTGGCCGTCCTGCTCGCGCTTCATCACCGGGATGATGTCGATGAGCGGTTCGCTCGACATGATCACACCGGCTGCGTGCACGCCCCACTGCCGCTTCAGGCCCTCGAGCCCGAGCGCCGTGTCGAAGACGGTCTTCGCCTCGGGGTCGGTCTCGACGACCGTCCGGACGTCGACCGCTTCCTTGTACCGCGGGTGGTCCTTGTCGAAGATCCCGGTGAGCGGGATGTCCTTGCCCATCACGGGCGGCGGCATCGCCTTGGTGAGCTTCTCGCCCATGCCGAACGGGAAGCCGAGGACCCGCGAGGAGTCCTTGAGCGCCTGCTTCGCCTTGATCGTGCCGTAGGTGACGATCTGCGCGACGCGCTCGGACCCGTACTTCTCGGTGACGTACTTGATCGCCTCACCGCGGCGCCGGTCGTCGAAGTCGACGTCGAAGTCGGGCATGGAGACGCGGTCCGGGTTGAGGAAGCGCTCGAAGATCAGGCCGTGCCGGATCGGGTCGAGGTCGGTGATGCGCATCGCGTACGCCACCATCGAGCCGGCACCGGACCCTCGGCCCGGACCGACGCGGATGCCGTTGTTCTTCGACCAGTTGATGAAGTCCGCGACCACCAGGAAGTAGCCCGGGAAGCCCATCTGGTTGATGATCCCGACCTCGTAGTCGGCACGGTCCTGGACCTCCTTCGAGATGCCGCCCGGGTACCGGTACTGCAGCCCCTTCGCGACCTCCTTCTCGAACCAGGAGTGCTCGGTCTCACCCTCGGGCACCGGGAACTTCGGCATGTAGTTCGCGGCGGTGTCGAACTCGACGTTGCACCGCTCGGCGATGAGGAGGGTGTTGTCGCAGGCCTCGGGGTGGTCGCGGAAGACGTGGCGCATCTGCTGCGGCGTCTTGAGGTAGAACTCGTCGGCGTCGAACTTGAAGCGGTTCGGGTCGTTGAGCGTCGACCCGGACTGCACGCAGAGCAACGCCGCGTGCGACTTCGCGTCGTGGGAGTGCGTGTAGTGCAGGTCGTTCGTGCCGACCAGCGGGATGCCGAGGTCCTTCGAGATGCGGACGACGTCCTCGATGACCCGGCGTTCGATCTCGAGGCCGTGGTCCATGATCTCGGCGAAGTAGTTGTCCTTGCCGAAGATGTCGCGGTAGTCCGCCGCCGCCTTGAGCGCCTCGTCGTACTGCCCGAGGCGCAGGCGCGTCTGGATCTCGCCCGAGGGGCAGCCCGTCGTCGCGATGATCCCCTCGTGGTACTGGTCGAGGAGCTCGATGTCCATGCGGGGCTTGAAGTAGTACCCCTCGATCGATGCCCGGCTCGACAGGCGGAACAGGTTGTGCATGCCCGTCGTGTTCTCGGCGAACATCGTCATGTGGGTGTACGCACCCGAACCGGACACGTCGTCACCGCCGCCGTCACCCCAGCGGATGCGGGTCTTGTCCGACCGGTGGGTCCGCGGCGTGATGTACGCCTCGGTGCCGATGATCGGCTTGACGCCACCGGCCTTCGCGGCCTTCCAGAACTCGAACGCGCCGAACATGTTGCCGTGGTCGGTGACCGCGACGGCCGGCATGCCCTGCGCGGCGGTCTCGGCGACCAGGTCGCTCAGCCGGGCGGCACCGTCGAGCATCGAGTACTCGCTGTGCACGTGCAGGTGGACGAAGGAGTCGGAATCCGACACGGGACCTCCGGTTACGACGGGGACTGCTGCGGGGCGGGACAACTCTAACCGCCGGCACCGACGTCCCCCGCGTGTCCGGCGTGCCCGCCGACCGGCGTCCGGCGGTGCCGCACGCCGAGCGGGCAGGACACGCCGCGCGTGTTCCGCCGAGCGGACCGAACTCGTCGGCTGGTGCCGCCGAGCGTGACAGATGCCGCCCGCTCGGGAGACCGCGACGGACGCGACCCGGTGACGGACGGGAGGCGCGTGGCGGCACCATCCCGTGCCTCCCCTCCGGCACGCGCCGCTCGACGGGCGCGAGGGCCGCGACGGCCCGGAAGCGGCGGCGCCGCCGAGGTCGCACGACCTGCCGCTCGGTCTTCCCCCGGACGGCATGTCGCGCGACGAGGACGACTGCGGACGGCGTGTTGTGCGACCGGACGAAACCGCCGGCAGCCGCCGCCCGCTCGGCGCGCCCGCCCGCGCCGCCGCCGGCCTACGCCGAGGCGGCGCGGATGCGGTCGAGCGCCTGCTGCAGGTCGTCCGGGTACTCGGCCCGGAACTCCACCCACGCGCCCGTCCGCGGGTGCTCGAACCCGAGCCGCACCGCGTCGAGCCACTGCCGCGTCAGTCCGAGCTCGGACGCCAGCACCGGGTCGGCGCCGTACATCGTGTCGCCGACGAGCGGGTGCTTCGTCGCCGCCATGTGCACGCGGATCTGGTGCGTCCGCCCGGTCTCCAGGTGCACCTCGAGCAGGCTCGCCGACCGGAAGGCCTCGAGCGTCTCGTAGTGCGTCACGCTCGGCTTGCCGTCGGCCGTGACCGCGAACTTCCAGTCGCTCGACGGGTGCCGTCCGATGGGTGCGTCGATGGTCCCCGAGGTCGGATCCGGGTGCCCCTGCGCCAGCGCGTGGTAGACCTTCTCGACGGTGCGCTCCTTGAACGCCCGCTTGAGGTGCGTGTACGCGAGCTCCGTCTTCGCGACGACCATCAGGCCCGAGGTCCCGACGTCGAGCCGGTGCACGATCCCCGCGCGCTCGGCGGCGCCGGACGTCGCGATGGTGAAGCCGGCCGCGGCGAGCCCGCCGGGCACCGTCGGCCCGTCCCACCCGGGCGACGGGTGCGCGGCGACGCCGATCGGCTTGTCGACGACGACGATGTCCTCGTCGTCGTGCACGACCCGCATGCCCGGGACCTCGACCGGCACGATGCGCGGGGGCTCCTTCGGGGACCACTCGACCTCGAGCCAGGAGTCGGCGTGCAGCCGGTCGGACTTGCCGACCTCGACGCCGTCCACGCGGACGCCGCCGGCCGCGACGACCTCGGCCGCGAAGGAGCGCGAGAACCCGAGGAGCTTCGCGATGGCCGCGTCGACCCGCTCACCGGCGAGGCCGTCGGGCACGGGCAGGGAACGCTGCTCGCTCACGTCGCGTCGTGCCCGAGGACGTCACGACCGTCGCGCGGCGCGCGCGGGTCGGGCTCCGCAACCACCGGACGGGAGGCGCGGGACGGCTCCGCCCCGTCGGCGACCGAGGAGCGGGCCGCCGCGTCCGCAGCGCGCTGCTGCTTCGCCGAGAGGGCACGGGTGCCGTCGAGGTTCACGCCGACGATGACGAGCAGGACGAAGACGACCATGCTCACGCAGATGAACGAGTCGGCGATGTTGTAGATCGCCGGCATCATCCACGGCGTCGAGATGAAGTCCACCACGTGACCGCGACCGAAGCCCGGTTCGCGGAAGAGCCGGTCGAGCAGGTTGCCGAGCGCCCCGCCGAGAAGCATGCCGAGCACGATCGCCCACCACATGGACCGGATGCGACGGGCGAACACGATGATGCCGACGACGACCGCGGTCGACACGATCGAGAACACCCAGGTCATGTTGACCGCGAAGGAGAACGCGGCGCCGGGGTTCCGGACGTAGAGCAGCTGGAGCGCGTCACCGAGGACGGGGACCACCTGTCCGTACGGCAGGTGCGCGACGACGAGCGCCTTCACGCCCTGGTCGAGCGCCACCACGACGACAGCGGCGAAGGCCAGTGCCGCGATCGCGCGGACACTGACCTTCGCCGTTGGTGCTGGTCGGACCAACGTCAGTTGCCGAAGCCCTGCGCCGATGCCGGCGCGGGGGTGAGGCCGGACTCCTGCGAGCCGGACCCGTCGAGCTCGGCGAGCTGACCCTGGATGTAGCTCTTGAGCTGCGCACGGTAGTCGCGCTCGAACGTGCGGAGCTCGTCGATCTTGCCCTCGAGCTGACGCTGCTCTCCCTCGAGCACGGCGACGCGCTGGCGGTTGGTGTTCTCGGTGTCGGCGATGATCTGGCGCTGCTTGGCCTCGGCCTCGGAGACCAGGCGAGCTGCCTGTGCGGTGCCCTCGGCGATGAGCGCGTCGCGCTTCTCGATGCCCTCGCGGACGTGCTCCTCGTGCAGACGACGAGCGAGCGTGAGGAGGTTCGTGGTGCCCTCGGTGTCCTCGTCGGCCGGGACGGTCGACGGCGCCGGAGCAGCGGCGGCGACCGGCGCGGGCTCCGGAGCAGCGGCGACGGGGGCCGGCTCGGGCTCGGGGGTCGACTCGGGCTGCTGCTCGACGGCCTGCTCGGCGGCGGCCGGCTTCGGCGCCGACTCGGCGGCCTGCAGGCGCTGGCGGAGCTCGTCGTTCTCGGCCGTCAGGCGGCGGAGCTCGACGACGACCTCGTCCAGGAAGTCGTCGACCTCGTCCTGGTCGTAGCCCTCGCGGAACTTCGTCGGCTGGAACCGCTTGTTGACTACGTCTTCCGGCGTCAAAGCCATTGCCGTCACCTCAATAGAACTGCTGAACGTGTGGAACCACTTGCGTCGCGACCGAATCTACCAGCCACCACGAGCGGTGCGGATGCCCGCCGGAGCGGACATCGATCCCGACCACCGTACACCGCGGCCGGAGGGGAACCGCGACGTTCGCCGCGGCGTGGCGCGTGTCGCGGTGGGCGCGGGCTCAGAACCCGCGTGCGAGACCGCCGACGATCACCCGGAGGATGATCACGACGAGCATGACGATCGTCCACCCGAAGTCGAGCGCCACCGGCCCCAGCCGGAGCGGCGGGAGCAGGCGTCGGACGAACCTGATGGGCGGATCGGTCAGCGTGTACACCACGTCGGCGACCACGAGCAGGGCGCCACGAGGACGCCAGGACCGGTTGTACGCCTGGACGATGTCGAACGCGAACCGACCCCACATCACGAAGAAGTAGAGCAGGAGGGCGAAGGAGAGGATCCCGAAGACCACGGACACGATGGGGCTCGCTCGGCTCGGGTGCGTCCGCCGTCAGGGCGACCGCACGGGGCGGGGTGAACCGGGGTACGGCTCAGGACTGGGCGAAGAAGGACGCCTCGATGTCGGACTCTACCTCAGCGGGCTCACCGCTCACCGCGACGTGGGCCGGCGACAGCAGGAAGACCTTGTTCGTCACGCGCTCGATCTTGCCGTACAGGCCGAGCGACAGGCCCGACGCGAAGTCGATCATGCGGCGGGCGTCCGACTCGGTCATCTGCGAGAGGTTGATGATGACGGGGATACCGTCGCGGAAGCTCTCGGCGATGGACTGGGCGTCCTTGTACTCGCGCGGGTGGACGGTGAGGATCTCGTTCATTTCCTGGACCGGGGTCGCCTTCTGTGCGGTCGTGTGCGAGCGGCGGAGCGGGGTGACCTGGGCGCCGCGCTGGTGGGTGTGCGTCTTGGGCTCGGCGGGGACCGCTGCGGGAGCTGCTGCCGCCGGGGCAGCGGCTGCGGGCGCAGCGGCGGCCGGAGCCTGCGCGGCCGGAGCTGCAGCGGGAGCCGCGGCAGGGGCGGCGGCCTGGCGCGTCGGCGCGGCCTGCTGCTGCTGCTGCTCGTCCTCGTACAGTTCCTCGTCGGCGAGGCCGAGGTAGACCATCGTCTTCTTGAGCGGGTTCGCCATGGTTCCTCCGGAGGTCGGTGCTCGTGGGTGCCCTGCAACGAGGCTAGGGCGCGGCCGGCCGGTTTCCCGTGATTGCGGTCCCGATCCGCAGGTGTGTCGCGCCCTCCGCGATCGCCTCGGCGTGGTCCCCGCTCATGCCGGCCGAGATGTCGGTCGCGTCGGGGGCGATCGCCGCGACCCGGTCGGAGACGTCGCGGAGCCGCGCGAAGGCCCGTCGGGGATCCTCGTCGAGGGGCGCGACGGCCATCACGCCGCGGAGTCGGATCGTGCCGGTGCGCAGGACCCGTTCGACCATCGCCTCGACCGCGTCCGGCTGGACGCCACCACGATCGGGGTCGTCGGTCAGGTTGACCTGCACGAAACCGTCGACCACCCGGGGATCCGGCTCGGTCTCGGTCGGCGCGAAGGCATCGACGACGGAGTCGCGGTCGAGCGACTGCACGACGTCGGCGTAGCGGCGCACCTGCCGCGCCTTCTTCGACTGCAGCTGCCCGACGAAGTGCCACGTCAGGTCCAGGTCGGCCAGCTCGGCGGCCTTGGCCTGCGCCTCCTGGTGCCGGTTCTCCCCCACGTCGGTGACCCCGAGTGCGGCGAGCTCGCGGACCAGCGACGCCGGGTGGTACTTCGTCACGACGACGAGCGTGAGGTCGTCGGCCGAGCGCCCGGCGGACCGGGCGGCGTCGGCGACGGACGCGCGGACGGACGCGAGACGCGCCTCCAGTCCGTCACGGTCGACGGTCCGGAGGCGCGCATCACCTGCCACGGGTCGGCTTACTTCAGGAAGTCGGGGACGTCGAGCTCGTCGTCGTCGTCGAACGCCGGGTCGGCGGCACGACGCACGGGCGCCTCGTGCTCCTGCGTCGACCAGGACGGCGCGCTGGTCGCGGTGTCCTCGATCGCGCCGGTGCCGGCCGACGACGCCGCGGACGACGTGCCGGAGTCCGCCTCGACCCAGCTGGAGCGACGCTCCTTCTGCTGCGCGCCCGGCTCGCCGCCGTCGAAGCCCGCGGCGATGACGGTCACGCGGACCTCGTCGCCGAGGGTGTCGTCGATGACGGCACCGAAGATGATGTTGGCCTCGGGGTGGACGGCCTCCTGCACCAGGCGGGCGGCGTCGTTGATCTCGAAGATGCCGAGGTTCGACCCACCCTGGATCGACAGGAGCACACCGTGCGCGCCGTCGATCGAGGCCTCGAGCAGCGGCGACGCGACGGCGAGCTCGGCCGCCTTGATCGCACGGTCCGCCCCGCGGGACGAGCCGATGCCCATGAGGGCCGAACCGGCACCCTGCATGACGCTCTTGACGTCCGCGAAGTCGAGGTTGATGAGACCAGGGGTGGTGATGAGGTCGGTGATGCCCTGGACACCCGCGAGCAGCACCTGGTCGGCGGTCGCGAAGGCCTCGACCATCGAGATGCCACGGTCGCTGATCTCGAGCAGGCGGTCGTTCGGCACGACGATGAGCGTGTCGACCTCGTCCTTGAGTCCGGCGACGCCGTTCTCGGCCTGGGACTGCCGACGCTTGCCCTCGAAGCTGAACGGCTTCGTGACGACGCCGATGGTGAGCGCACCGATCGACTTCGCGATCCGTGCGACGACGGGCGCACCGCCGGTGCCGGTACCGCCGCCCTCACCCGCGGTGACGAAGACCATGTCGGCGCCCGCGAGGGCCTCCTCGATCTCCTCGGCGTGGTCCTCGGCGGCACGACGGCCGACCTCGGGGTCCGCGCCGGCGCCGAGGCCCCGGGTGATCTCACGACCGACGTCGAGCTTGACGTCGGCGTCGCTGAGCAGCAGCGCCTGCGCGTCGGTGTTGATCGCGATGAACTCGACCCCACGGAGGCCCAGCTCGATCATGCGGTTCACGGCGTTCACGCCGCCGCCGCCGACACCGACGACCTTGATGACGGCGAGGTAGTTGTGGTTCGTGGTCACGTCAGTCGGGCCTCCGGTTGAACCCTCAACCTCTACTTGAAGTTCAGGGGCAATGCTGGTAGTTGCGGTGCTTCCACGACGCTACGGGTGCGCTCCGCGGGCTGTCGCCCCGCCACGCCGCGTGTCGCGGATCGCGTCGCCGAGATTCCCGCCGCGAGCGGCTCGGCGGTGGTCGTCGGTCCCTCCGCTCGTCACTGCGCCGGTCGGACGATGCCGTTGTCCGGTGCCGAGACGTCGAACTCGACCTCGGTGTCGGGATCGCGCGACGCGTGGTCCGCGACGAGGGCCGCGAGCAGCGACGCCTTCGCGTCGGAGGCGTCCGGGCTGCCCCAGACCACGGTCGACCCGTCGTCGAGCGTGAGCGTGACGTCGTCGGCGGTGGTCGCCCGGACGTCCGTGACCTGCCGACGGACCGTCGACGGCAGCGACAGCACGACCTCGGTCATCGTCCGGAACACCGGCGAGCCGAGCTCGGCGCGCTGCACGTCGGCGACCGGCACGCCCTCCGGACGGTCCGGCGACGACTGCACCACGATGCCCGCCGGGTCGACCAGGTCGAACGAGTCCCCCGAACGGACGGCGACGACGGGCGTCCGCTCCGTGACGGTCACGACGAGGGTGTGCGGCGGGACCTCCTCGGTGACGTAGCTCTCGATCAGCGGGAAGCCGGCGATGTCGCGCTTGACCTCGCCGAAGTCGATGCGGGCCAGCGGGGTGCCCACCTGGTCGGAGAGCGCCTGGCGGAGCGCGGTCGCGTCGACGCGCTCGGTGCCGCGGACCTCGATCGTGCGCAGGGCCATCAGCGGCGAGTAGACGGCGACCAGGATCGACGCGCCGAAGACCACCACGACGGTGCCCGCGGTGATCCAGGCAGCACGGCGGTGTCGTGCACGCCGGGTGAAACGCCGGACCTCGGCCCGCTCGAGCAGCCGACGGCGACGTCTCGCCACCCGTGCCTCGCGCGCGGTCTCGGCAGCGCGGACGCCGGCACCGATCGGGGACCCGTGCTCGTCGTCGGCCGCCGGGCGCGCAGCACCGGGCGCGTCGATCACGTCGGTGACGGTGGCCGCACCGGTCGCGTCGTCCGGGGCCGGCTCCTCCGTCGTCGGGTCGGCCGTGGTCGCGCCCGCACCGCGGGGCGCGGTGTCCGCACCGGGGCGCGACGCGGCGCCGCCGTCACGGGCGCCGGCGGACGTCCTGCCCGAGTGCTCCTCGTCCGGGGTGTACTCGCGCAGGCGCTCGGCCACGGTCGACCAGCCGGCGCCGAGGCGGCGGCCGGCGGCGCCGGCGAGGGCGCCCGCACGCTCGCGCTGCCCCTGCGCAGACGGCGGCTTCGACGAGGATCTCGGCGTCGCGCGGTGCTCGTCGGGACCTGGCGCGGCGGTGGGGACGACCGGCTCGTCGACGGGGGCCGGCGGGGCGGTGGTGGGTCGCGCCTCCCGGCCGTCCGCCGCCGCGCCGCGTGCCGGTCGACGCGACGTCAGGGGACCACGGCGCTGCCGCGGGGCGCGGGCACCGTCGGCCGGGGCCTCCGGTTCCTCCGGACGCCCGTCGAAGCCCTCGGGACGCTTCACTGCGCGCGGTCCCCGTCGCCGTCGTGCCGCAGCGCGCCGAGCACCTGCGGGATGATCCGGTAGACGTCGCCGCAGCTGAGCGTCATGACGATGTCACCGTCGCGGGCGACCTCGGCCGCGCGGGCAGCGGCGTCGTCCCAGTCCGGCAGGAACTCGACCCTGGACTGGTCCACGAAGCGCTCCTGCACGAGGGCACCCGTGACGCCGGGCTCCGGGTCCTCGCGGGCGCCGTAGACGTCGAGCACGACCGTGTGGTCAGCCAGCTCCTCGTAGACGCGGGCGAAGTCGCCGGCCATGAGCCGCGTGCGCGAGTACAGGTGCGGCTGGTGGATCGCGATGATCCGACCGTCGCCGACGACGTTGCGTGCAGCGCGGAGCGCGGCCGCGACCTCCGTGGGGTGGTGCGCGTAGTCGTCGTACACCGAGACCCCGCGCTCGACACCGTGCAGCTCGAAGCGACGCTCGGTGCCGCCGAACGCCTCGATCCCCCGGATCGCGTCGGCGGGCGCGACACCCAGCCCGGTGAGCACCGCGAAGGCGCCCACCGCGTTGACGGCGTTGTGGCGGCCGGGCACCCGGAGCGTCATGTGGTGGTGTTCCCCGCCGGCGCGCAGGTCGACCTCGACGCTCGCCGCCTCGACGATGCGCTCGATGCGGACGTCGGCGTCGGCGGCCTCGCCGAAGGTGACGACCTCGGGTGCGTGCTCGCGTGCCCGCACGCCCTCGGTGACGCGCTTCGCGCCCGCGTCGTCGCTCGACACGACGATGCGCTCGCTCGCCTTCGCGGCGAACTCGACGAAGGCGTCGATGAAGGCCTGCTCGCTGCCGTAGTGGTCGAGGTGGTCGGCGTCCACGTTCGTGATGAGCGCGACCGCGACGTCGTAGAGCAGGAACGACCCGTCGGACTCGTCCGCCTCGACGACGAAGAGGTCGCCGGCGCCGGGGGCCGAACTCGTGCCGAGCGACTGGATGACGCCGCCGTTGACGAAGCTCGGGTCGAGACCGAGCTCGACCATGGCGGTCACGATCATGCCCGTCGAGGTGGTCTTGCCGTGCGCGCCCGCGACCGCGACGAGGCGGTGCTCGGCGATCAGCGCGGCGAGGGCCTGGGACCGGTGCAGCACCGGGAGCCCGCGACGCTGCGCCTCGAGGAGCTCGGGGTTGTCCGGCCACAGCGCGCTCGTGACCACCACGGTGTCGGCGTCGGCGAGGTTCGCGGCGTCGTGGCCGATGTGCACCTCGGCACCGAGGTCGCGCATCGTGCCGGTCGTCGCGGTCTCGCGGGAGTCGCTGCCCGTGACCCGGTGCCCGGCGGCCAGGAACATCCGCGCGATGCCGCTCATCCCAGAGCCGCCGATGCCGACGAAGTGGACCGTGCCGAGGTCGTCCGGGATCGGCTGGGTCAGGTCCGGCTTGATGGTCATCGTTCCTCCGTGGTGCTGGTGCTGGTGCGCTGCGCGGCCTCGCGCACGAGGGCCGTCATCCGGTCCGCCCCGTCGCGGTGTCCGACGCTGCCGGCTCGGACGGCCATGTCGGCGATCCGCGCACGGTCACGCAGGATCGGCAGCAGCTGGAACGTCACCCACTCGTCCGTGAACGCCGCGTCGTCGACGAGCACCGCTCCCCCGGCGCCGACGACGTCCGCCGCGTTGTGCCGCTGCTCGCCGTTGCCGACCGGGTACGGCACGAGCACGCTCGGCAACCCGACGGCCGTCAGCTCGCACACCATGCCGGCGCCCGAGCGGGACACGACGAAGTCGGACGCGGCGTAGGCCAGGTCCATGCGGTCGCAGTACGGCAGGACGTGGTAGCCGTCGAGGTCGCTCGGTCCGATGTCGGACTTGCCGCCGACGACGTGCAGGACCTGCCACCCGGCGTCGACGATCGCCGTCGCCGAGCGGTTCACCGTCGTGTTGATGCTCCGCGCACCGGACGAGCCGCCCGTGACGAGCAGCACCGGGCGCTCCGCGTCGAGGCCGAACTCGGCCAGGCCCTCGGCCCGCGCGGCACGGCGGTCGAGCGTCTCGACCTCCCTGCGGAGCGGCATCCCGACCACGCGTCCGTGGCGCAGGTGGGTGTTCGAGAACGTCAGGCCCACGTGCCGGGTCAGCAGGGCGGCGAGCCGGTTCGCGAGCCCGGGCTTGGCGTTCTGCTCGTGCACGACGATCGGCGTCCCGGTCCGCTTCGCAGCGATGTACGCCGGCGCCGCCGCGTAGCCGCCGACGCCCAGGACGACCTCGACGTCGTGCTCGCGGATGAAGCGCTCGGTGCGTCGGACCGCACCGAGGAAGCCGCCGGGGAACCGGAGCGCCCGGGCGTCGAGCCGGCGCGGGAAGGGCAGGCGCGGGATCGTCAACAGCTCGTAACCGCGCATCGGCACGAGTCGCGACTCGAGCCCCTCGGCGGTGCCGAGGACGAGCACGCGGGCGTCCGGGTCCTGTTCGGTCAGCCGGTCGGCGACCGCGAGCAGCGGGTTGACGTGTCCGGCGGTGCCACCGCCGGCGAAGAGGTAGGTGCTCACCGGAGCACTCCGTTCTGTGGTGCGGAGCCGGCGCGCGGTGCCGCGGTCCGGCCCTTGCCGGGCAGTTCGCGGGCGAAGGACAGCACGACGCCGATCGCCACGAGGGTCATGATGAGGGCCGATCCACCGGCCGAGATGAGCGGCAGCGGCACGCCGAGGACCGGCAGCAGGCCGAGCACCACCGCGATGTTGACGAGCGCCTGCCCGATGATCCAGGCGAGGATCGCGCCCGTGACCGTCCGGACGAACGGGTCGTCCGACTGGCGGATGACCTTGATCATGCTGACCGCGAGGACGATGAACAGCGCCAGCACGACCACGGCGCCGATGAGCCCGAGTTCCTCGCCGATGATCGCGAAGATGTAGTCGTTGTCCGCCTCGGGCAGCCACGACCACTTCGCCTTCGAGTTGCCCAGGCCGACGCCGAACACGCCACCGGACGCCAGGGCCCACATGCCGTGCACGGGCTGCCAGCAGAGGTCCTGGTACTGGTTCGAGTCGGTGCAGCCGGAGAGCCACGCGTTGATGCGGTACTGCCGCGAGGCCGACGCCATCGTGACGAACGGCAGCACGACGGCGACCGCCCCGAGGATGACGAGCAGGTGCTTCGCCCGCGCGCCCCCGATGAAGAGCGCACCGAGCAGCAGGACCAGCATGATCATCGCGGTTCCCTGGTCACCGCCGAGCAGCACCATCCCGAGCGGCAGCACCGTCGCGATGCCGACCGGCACGAACAGTTCCTTCCACTCCCGCAGCCGGTCACGCTTCACGTAGATGATCGCGCCGACGGCCAGGGCGATGCCGAGCTTGACGGCCTCGGACGGCTGGGCGCTGAACGAGCCGAGCTTGATCCAGTTCCGGTTGCCCTGGATCTCGATGCCGAGCGGCGTGTAGACGAGCAGCTGCAGGACCAGCGCCGCGGCGAGGATCCGCATCGCCCACTTCCGCCAGAGACGCGCGGGGACGCGGCTCGCGACGAGCATGAGCGGGACGCCGAGCACGGCGTACAGCCCCTGCTTGGACGCTGCGCCGAAGAAGTCGTGGGTGGCGGCGTACTGCTCGACGCTCGACGACGACAGCACCATCACGACGCCGAACACGACGAGGAAGAGCGTGACGCCCAGGATCGTGTAGAAGGTGCTCGACTCGGCGACGAAGACGTTCTTGACCGCGACGACGGCGCCCCGCGCACGGCGCTGCGGACCGGCGTGCTCGCCGCCCGCGGACGCGGTTCCCGTGTGTCCGGTGCTGCCCGTCGTGCGGCCGCCGCTACGGCCGCTCGGGAGATCCGTGGTCGCCATCGGCTGTGCCTCCCAGGTGTTCGTGGACCGCCGCCGCGAACCGGCGCCCCCGGTCCGCGTACGAACCGAACTGGTCGAACGACGCCGCCGCGGGGGCGAGGAGGACCGTGTCGCCCGGTCGTGCGACCGATGCGGCATGCCGGACCGCCTCGGGCATGACGTGATCAGTGTCCGTCGCCTCGACCTGCAGGACCGGGACCGTCGGCGCGTGTCGCGCGAATGCCTCGAGCACCGGTGTGCGGTCCGTCCCGATGACGACGACCGCTCGGGCCGTGGGGCCGAAGCGCTCGACGAGGCCGTCGATGTCGACGCCCTTGAACTGCCCGCCGACGATCCAGACGACGGTCTCGAACGATGCCAGCGATGCCGTGGCGGCGTGCGGGTTGGTCGCCTTCGAGTCGTCGACCCAGGCGACGCCGTCCGCCGTCGCGACGTGCTCGGTCCGGTGGTGGTCGGCGCGGAAGCCCTGCACGGCAGCGCGGATGTGCGCGGGCTCGACGGCGGCGGCACGCGCGAGGGCGGCCGCGGCGAGGACGTTCATGGTCATGTGCGGACTGGCGAGCCCGGCCTGCTCGAGGTCCGCCACGGTGGCGAACTCGAGCGCGCTGTTGCGCCGGTCCTCGGTGAAGGCGCGGTCGCAGAGCACGTCGTCCACGATCCCGACGTCGCCCGGCGCGGGGACCCCGGGCGTGAAGCCCACGGCACGGCACCCCTCGACCACGTCGGCGCCCTCGACCATGCGACGGGTCGCCTCGTCCGAGGTGTTGTAGACGCAGGCCGTCACGGTGCGCTCGTAGACCTTGGCCTTCGCCGCGCGGTACGCCTCGGCGGACCCGTGCCACTCGAGGTGGTCGTCCGCGATGTTGAGGCAGGTGCTCGAGAGCGGGACGACGGCACCGTCGCCCGAGGTGGGCATGTAGTGCAGCTGGTGGCTCGAGAGCTCGACGACCAGCACGTCGAAGCCCTCCGGGTCACGGACGACGTCGAGCACCGGTACGCCGATGTTCCCGCAGGCGACCGCGCGGAGCCCGGCGGCCGCGAACATCGCGGTCGTCAGCTGCGTGGTCGTGGTCTTGCCGTTCGTCCCCGTGATGGTCACCCACGGTGCGGCGATCGGGCCACGGACGACCTTGTCGCGCACGCGCCAGGCGAGCTCGATGTCACCCCACACGGTGCTGTGCTCGACCGCCCAGCGGACCGTGGCGTTGTGCGGCGGCAGACCGGGCGACACGACGACGACGTCCGGGGCCTGGGCCACGAGGGCGGCCGGCACGGTGTCGAGCGACGTGCGCTCGAACCGGGCGCCGATCACGTCGAGCAGCTCCACGGTGTCGGCCGGTCCGTCCGGCGCGAGGACGACCAGGTCGCTGCCGAGCTCCACGAGCGTGTCGGCGACGGAGAAGCCGGTCGAGCCGAGGCCGAGCACGGCGACCCGCAGCCCCTTCCAGCCCTCGGCGTACCAGCTGTCGAGTCCTTCGAGGCGGGCGTCAGCCGACACGGGCGATCCACTCCAGGTAGAAGAGCCCGACACCGGCCGCGACGCAGAGCCCCGCGATGATCCAGAACCGGACGACGACGGTCACCTCGGCCCACCCCTTCAGCTCGAAGTGGTGGTGCAGCGGGCTCATCCGGAAGATGCGCTTGCCGTGGGTGATCTTGAAGTAGGCGCGCTGCAGGATGACCGAGCCGGTCACGATGAAGAACAGGCCACCGATGAGGATCAGCAGCAGCTCGGTGCGGCTGAGGATCGCCAGGCCGGCCAGCGCTCCGCCGAGGCCGAGCGAGCCGGTGTCACCGAGGAAGATCTGCGCCGGCGAGGTGTTGTACCAGAGGAACCCGATCAGGCCACCGCAGACCGCGGCCGCGACGACCGCGAGGTCGAGCGGGTCGGACGTGCTGTAGCAGGCGTGCGCGGTGCTCTCGTCGAGTCGGACGCCGCCGCAGATCTGGTTCGACTGCCAGAACCCGATGATGACGTACGACCCGATCGCCAGGATGCTCGAGCCGGTGGCGAGGCCGTCCAGCCCGTCGGCGACGTTCACGCCGTTCGACGTGGACACCGTCAGCAGCACGATCCACGCGAGGTACAGGATCGTCCCGATGACGGTTCCGAGGACCATGAAGTCCAACCACGGGACGTCGCGGATCGCGGAGATCATCGTCGATGCCGGGGGCTTGCCGTTGCCGGTCGGCACCACGAGGGCGATCGTCGCGAACACGACGCCGACGATGACCTGCCCCAGGACCTTCGCCCAGCCGCCGAGCCCGAGGCTCCGCTGCCGACGGACCTTGAGGAAGTCGTCGATGAACCCGACGAACCCGAGCCCGACCATGAGGAAGAGCACGAGCAGACCGGACAGCGTGACCGAGTCGCGGCCCACCAGGTGTCCGACGAAGTAGCCGAGCACCGCGCCGATGATCAGGACGATGCCGCCCATGGTGGCGGTACCGCGCTTCGTGTGGTGCGACTGCGGGCCGTCGTCACGGATGAACTGTCCCCAGCCGAGGCGGTGGAACAGCTTGATGAAGAGCGGTGTGAGCAGCAGTGTGAACACCAGCGCCACGGCGCCGGCGACGAGGAGCGCGATCATTCGGTGACACCTCCGAGGCGGTCGCCGAGGAATCGCAGTTCGGCGGACTTCGAGGACTTGACGAGGACGACGTCGCCGGGGCGGACCATCTCCTGCAGGGCGTGGACGGCTGCGTCGACGTCCTCGATGTACACGGACTCGCCGTCCCACGATCCCTCGAGGGTGGCGGCCTGGTGGATCGGCGCGGCGCCGGGTCCGACGACCACGAGCTGTCCGATGCCGAGACGGACGACGAGCCGACCGATGCGGTCGTGCTCCTCCGTCGAGAACTCCCCGAGCTCCGCCATCTCGCCGAGCACGGCGACGGAGCGCTCCCCCGGACGCACGACCTGCGCCAGGGTGCGGAGTGCGGCGGCCGTCGAGTCCGGCGACGCGTTGTAGGCGTCGTTGATGACGGTCACGCCCTCCGGTCCGCCCTGGAGGAGCTCCATGCGCCAGCGCTCGGCCCGCGTCATCGACGCGAGCGCCTCGGCGCCGGCGGCGAGCGGGACGCCCCACAGGTGGGCGACGGTGAGGGCGGCCGACGCGTTCATCGCGTGGTGCTCGCCGAGGATGGCGAGGCGGACGTCGACGGTCTGCGGGACCGGGGACGTGCCTCCAGGACGGTCCGCGGCGGCCTCGGCCGGGACGGGAGGCGCGGTGAGCGTGAAGCGCGTACCGCTGCGGTCCGTCTCGATGCCGGAGACGCGGTAGTCCGCGCCGGCCGACGTGCCGAAGCCGACGACGGTCGCGTCGGTGAGCGCACGCATGGACGCGACGCGGTCGTCGTCCACGTTGAGCAGTGCGGTCGCGGTGGCGGGCAGGTCGGTGACCATCTCCGACTTCGCGCGCTGGGTCGCCTCGATCCCGCCGAACTCGCCGGCGTGCGCGAGCCCGACCTTCAGGACGACACCGACGTCCGGCTCGGCGATCGCGACGAGCTTGGCGATGTGCCCCTTGCCGCTGGCACCCATCTCCACGACGAGGAACCGCGTGTCGTGGGTGATGCGGAGCATCGAGACGGGGGCGCCGACGTGGTTGTTGAACGATCCCTGCGGCGCCACGGTCGCACCGTGCTGCTCGAGGATCGTGCGCAGCATGTTCTTGGTGCTCGTCTTGCCGTTCGAGCCGGTGATGCCGACGACGCGCAGCGGCGCCGGCCGTCCCTGCTCGTCGACGCGGTGGGCGCTCGAGGCACGGACCCGCGCCACGACCTCGTGCGCGAGGGCGGCGAGGGCGGCGTAGCCGTCGGACACGACGACCTGCGCGGTGCCGGCGCCGTCGGGCAGGTCGACGGCGCGCTCGGTCACGACCAGGGCCGCACCGGCCTCGACCGCGTTCGGCACGAAGCGGTGGCCGTCGGTCTCCTCCCCGAGCAGCGCGAAGAACACGCTGCCGGTGTCGACGAGGCGCGAGTCGGTCTCGACGCTGCCGTCGACGACCTGCTCCGGGGCACCGCTGACGAGCTCGCCGCCGATCGCGGCGGCGATCTCGGCGAGGGTCAGGGCGATCATCGGGTCTCCTCCGCCGGGCCGGAGTTCGGCTCCCAGCCGGCTTCGCGCAGTGCCTGCCGGGCCTCGTCACGCGCCGAGTAGGGCGTCCGGACGCCCGCGATGTCGCGGTAGTCCTGGTGGCCGGGGCCGGCCCAGAGGATCGAGTCTCCGTCGCCGACCAGGCTCACGGCCGTGCGGATCGCCGCCTCCGGCGGGCTGACCTCGTACGTCTCGTGGTCCGGGTAGGCCTCGCGCGCGGCGTCGACCAGGGTCTTCCGGATGGACGCGGCGTCCTCGAAGCGAGGGTGGTGGTCCGTGACGACGAGGATGTCGCTCCCCGCGGCGGCGACGCGCGCCATGTCGCCGCGCTTCGTCGTGTCGCGGTCGCCGTCGGCGCCGAAGAGCATGAGGACCCTGCCCGGCGTGAACTGCCGGACGGCCGCCAGCGTATTCTCGAAGGCGTCGGCGCTGTGACCGAAGTCGACGTAGACGCTCGGGCCGGCGTCCCCCGACACCCGCTCGGTCCGACCGGGCAGGTAGCACTCGATGGCGCTGACCGGCTGCTCGTCGGTCTCGTCCGCGTAGTGCCGGTGGTTCGAGCCGAGGGCGTGCGCGATGGCGCCGAGCTCGAACCCGCCCTCGACGAGCATCACGATCGCGAGCGCCGCGTTGGCCGCCATGTGCCAGCCGATGAGCGGCACACGGGTCGTGAGCTCACGCCCCTCGGGCCCGGTGAGGCGGAACTCGGTGTAGGCGGCGTGCGCCTCGACGATGTCGACGTGCCACTCGGCCTCGACCTCGGGGTGCACCGTGATCGTCGTGACGGGGATGCGGGAGTCCTGCACCACGCGGTGGCCCCAGTCGGTGTCCAGCGAGACGACGCCGCGACGGGCGTGCTCGGGCTGGAACAGCGGGAGCTTCGCCTGGTAGTACTCCTCCATGTCGGCGTAGTCGTCGAGGTGGTCGTGGGACAGGTTCGTGAACCCGGCGACGTCGAACACGATGCCGTCGACGCGATGGCGGCTCAGGGCCTGGGCGCTGACCTCGACGGCGACGGCGCGGACCTCGGACTCGCGCATGCGGGCCAGGAGCGCGTGCATCTCGCTCGCCTCGGGGGTGGTCAGGCGGCTCGTCACGCTGAGCGAGCCGATGTGGCGCTCCGCGGTCGAGCTGAGGCCGGTGACCAGGCCGAGCTGCTTGAGGATGCCCTCGAGGATGTACGACGTGCTGGTCTTGCCGTTCGTGCCCGTCGTCGCGAAGAGCTGCGGCAGGTCGGTGGCCTCGTCCGGGTGGGTGCGGTAGACCCACGCCGAGACGTCGCCGAGCGCGGCGCGCGGGTCCTCGACCACCAGCACCGGCAGGCCGGAGGGCTCGGCGAGTGCGACGCCGTCGGCGTCGGTCAGCACCGCGACGGCACCGCGCTCGGCGGCCTCGGTCGCGAACTGGGCGCCGTGTCGGTTCGCGCCGTGCACGCCGACGAACAGGTCACCCGGCTGCACCTCGGCAGCGCTCAGCGTGACGCCCGTCGTCTCGACGGCGTCGACGGAGCCGACCACGCGCATGCCGAACGCGTTCGCGAGTTCGGCGACGCTCCTCGGGGTCGGGTGTTCGGGTCGGAGGACCGGGGGGATCCGTGCGGACAAGTGCTCCTTCTTCCTCACCACGTGGACGGGTACAGCTGCGCCTCGGCCGTGGAGGGGGCTACTCGGTACTTCTCGAGCACCTGGGACATGAGAGTGCGGAACGCCGGAGCCGCTCCGCTGGACCACTTGTTGGTCTGCGGCTTCGTGAACGTCACCGTGACAACATACTGGGGGTCCTCGGCGGGTGCCATTCCGGCCACCGAGGTGATGCGCTGGCCGCCGTAGCCCTTCCCGCCCTCGGCGACCTCGGCGGTACCGGTCTTCGCCGCGATGTTGTAGCCGGAGATCGGCTTCATCCCGACGAGCGTGCCGCCCGTGACCACGCTCTGCAGCATCTTGACGGTCTGGTCGGCTGCCGCAGCGGACACGACGCGCGTGCCCTCCACGTCGGGCGCGTCGATCATCTTGCCGTCCGAGGTCTTGCAGCCCTTCACCATGTGGAGCGGGATCCGGACACCCTGGTTGGCGAGGGTCTGGAACACGCTCGCGACCTGGACGGCGGTCGTCGAGATGCCCTGCCCGAACATCGAGTTGATGTTCGTCTGCTGGTCCCAGTCCGGGCTCGCGCCGTACTGCATGCCCGGCTGGCCGGGGTACTGGATCGCCGACTCGGGCTCGAACAGGCCGAACTTCTTCATGTAGTCGTACCGCTGCTGGGTCGACAGCCGCTCGCCGAGCTCGGTGATGCCGACGTTCGAGGAGTTCTGCAGGATGCCGGTCAGCGTCAGGTTCTCGGTCGGGTGGAGCTCGGAGTCCTGGATCTTGCCGCCCCACGGGAAGGACCGCGAGTACGGCACCACCGCTCGGTCGGTCGGGCTCGACTTGCCCTGGTCGATGAGCGCGGCCGCGATCGCCGCCTTGATGGTCGAACCGGGCTCGTAGGTCGAGGTCAGCGCACGCGAGCCGTACGCACCCTTGTCCGTGGTCGCGTCGACGTCGTTCGGGTCCACGGTGGGCCAGTCGGCGACGGCGAGGAGCTCACCGGTCTTGACGTCCACGACGGTCGCGGTCGCGGACTCCGCCTGCAGCGACTGCGCCGCCGACGCGATCGTCTGCTGCGCCATGTACTGCAGGTCGCTGTCGATGGTGGTCTCGAGCGTGCCGCCGTCCTTGGCCTGCTCCGTCGTCCGGGTGCTCCCGGGGAGCTGCACGCCGTCCTCGCCGCGCTCGTACGTCTCCGAGCCGTTCTTGCCCGCGAGGCACTGGTCGTACGAGTACTCGAGGCCGGCCTGGGCGCCGTCGGTGCCCATGAACCCGGTCAGCGCACCGCCGGTGGCACCCATCGGGTAGACGCGGGCGGACTGCTGCTCCTTGTAGACCCACGGGATGCCGAGGGCGACGACCGCCTCGTAGTGCTTCACGTCGAGCCCCTTGACCAGGTAGGCGAAGTCCGACTTCGGGTCGGCGGCGATCGCCTTCTGCATCGCCTGCACGTCACCGCCGGACGCCTTCGCCAACGCCTGCAGGGCGTCGTCCACCGAGACCTTCTTCGTGCGCTCGCCACCGAGCTTGCCGTCGAAGCCCGCGACGAGTCGTGGCGAGGTGACGATGTTGTAGCGGTTGACGCTCTCCGCGAGTTCGGTGCCGTTGCGGTCGACGATGGCACCGCGGTTGCCGTAGATGGTGACCGGGATGCTCCGCTTCGCCTTCGACGCCTCGTTCAGCGCCGCTGCCTGCACCACCTGGATGTCGACCAGTCGGATCACGAAGACCGCCACGAGGGCGATCACGGCGATGATCACCACGCTGTAGCGCAGTCGAGGGTTGCGGATCGTCTTCGTCACGCGGTGCGGTCCTTCCCGGGTGGTGCGGCAGTCTGATCCCGCCCGCAGGTCACCGGGTGGTGGGTGCCTGGAGCGGGTTCGCGTCGGACTCTACGTCGGTGGTCGAGCCGGTCCGTCCCGACTCGCTGGTGCCTGCGCTCTTCTCAGTGTCGGCCGTCGCAGCAGCCTGCTGGGCACCGGTCGCCGACGTCCCGCCCGCGCTGGTGTCCGTGCTGCCGCCGGTCGTGCTCGTGGTGCCGTCGGCCGGGGTCGCACCGGTGCCGGCGGCACCGTCGGTCGTGCTCGCCCCGCCGGCGGACGCGTCCGGGCCGGCGGCGAGCGGGACCGGGTCGAGGAGCGCGTTCGGCACCTGGTTGTCGCCGCTCGCGGTCGCCTCGTCGGGGGCCGCCGGGGTCGGCGTGCCGTACACGTGGCCGGTCTTCGGGTCGAGGTACACCGGGGTGGAGTTCGCGATCATCCCCAGCGCCTTGGCGTTGCGCGCCAGGTTCTGCGGCGAGTCGAGCACCCGCAGCTCCTCGGACAGCGACTGCTGCGTCCGGGAGAGCCCCGTCTGCTCGGCGCCGAGCGAGTCCAGCGTGTACGCCCCCTGGCTCAGCACCATGCTGATGCCGAGCTGCGCGAGGAGCAGCACACCGAGCGACACGACGCCGACCACCGCGTAGGCGATCTTCGGCCGTGCTCGGCGCTGCGCCCTGGACGGCGCGACCTCGACGAGCTCGGGTCGCTCCCGGCGCGGTGGGTGCGGGGCACGGGTCGGTGCGCCGACGGGGTCGACGAGTGCGAGGTTCGTGCTCATGTCACTTCCGGATCCGCTCGGCCGCGCGCAGGCGCACGGGGATGGCTCGGGGGTTGGCGGCGCGTTCGGCCTCGTCGGCCAGTTCCGCGCCCTTGACGACGAGGGAGTAGGTGGGAGCGTGCTCCGGCAGCTCGACGGGTAGTCCTGCCGGGGCGCTCGAGGTCGTGCGCTCGACCAGTGCCCGCTTCACGAGGCGGTCCTCGAGCGACTGGTACGACTCGACGACGATCCGACCACCGACCGCGATCACGTCGAGCGCGGCGGGGATCGCCCGCTCGAGCACGGCGAGCTCGGCGTTGACCTCGATGCGGAGCGCCTGGAACACGCGCTTGGCCGGGTGCCCCTGCCGCTGCACGGCCACGGGTGTCGCGTCGTGCAGCACCTGGACGAGGTCGCCCGACATCTCGAACGGGCGCTCGGTGCGACGCTCGACGATCGCACGGGCGTACCGGCCGGCGAGCTTCTCCTCGCCGTACCGCTGGAAGATCCGGCGCAGCTCGCCCTCGTCGTAGGTCGCGAGGACGTCGGCGGCGGTCTGCCCCTCGGTCCGGTCCATCCGCATGTCGAGCGGGGCGTCCTGGCTGTAGGCGAACCCGCGCTCGGCACGGTCGAGCTGCAGCGAGCTGACGCCGAGGTCGAACAGCACGCCGTCGACCTGACGGAAGCCCTCGCCCTCGACCGCGTCGACGATCCCGTCGTACACGGTGTGGACGAGGCGCACGCGGTCGCCGAAGCGAGCGAGCCGCTCCCCCGCGATGCCGAGGGCGTCGGTGTCGCGGTCGAGCCCGATGAGCGTGAGCTCCGGGAACCGTTCGAGCAGCGCCTCGGAGTGGCCGCCCATCCCGAGGGTCGCGTCGACGACGACCTTGCCCGGGCCGTCGAGGGCCGGGACGAACAGGTCGACGATGCGCTGGAGCATCACCGGCGTGTGCGGGAACTTCGGCTGGTCTTCGGCCATGTGCAGCCCCTGTGACCGTCTGGGCCACGCACCCGGATCCCCATCCATGCGACCTGACACCGGGGAAGGTGTGTCAGGGCACCACGGCTGGGAGTCCCGATCCGCGGATCAGAAGATCCCCGGGATCACCTCCTCGTCGTTGTCGGCGAAGCCCTCTTCGACCTCGGCGTAGTAGGCCTCCCACGCGGGGGTCGACCAGATCTCGGCACGGTCACCGCTGCCGATGACCGTGAGGTCCCGTTCGAGCCCCGCGTACTCACGGAGGTTCTGCGGGATCGTCACGCGGTTCTGCTTGTCCGGGGTCTCCGCGCTCGCTCCGGAGAGGAACAGGCGCATGTAGTCCCGGGTGCGCTTCGACGTCATCGGAGCCGTCCGGATCCGTTCGTGCAGTTGCTCGAACGTGTCCGCACTGAAGACGACGACGCAGCGCTCCTGCCCACGGGTCATCACGAGTCCGCCGGACAGTTCGTCCCGGAACTTGGCGGGGAGGATCACGCGACCCTTCTCGTCCAGCTTCGGGGCATGGGTACCGAGCAGCACGTCGGGGCCTCCCCTCCGCTCCACCGGACCGTCGTGATCCCCACTTTACTCCACTTCGCTCCCCGCGGAACGGTCGGCGCTCCCGAATCTGCCCCGATCCCCCGATCTGGGGTGGTCACCGGAGCTCGTAGCTCGCCTCTCTGCGCGTCACTTCCCCGGAAGCACGCGGACGTGGAGCGGAGTGGAGGGGGTGGAGGGAAGTGGAGGACATTCGCAGGCTCGGGAGCAGCCGAGGGCGCGCCGGACGGGAGGCTCGGCGCACGACCGCCCCGCGCCTCCCGTCCAATGCGTGCTCACGCCCATCGCGCCCGTGGCGCACGTCGCGCCCCTCGCGCCCCTCGCGCCGTCGCGCCGTCGCGCGCGTCGCGCCGTCGCGCCGTCGCGCCCGTCGCGCCGTCGCGCCCGTTCCTTCCCATCACACCCGCGATGACAGGCGGAATCGGGCATACCTGATGGTTCCGTTCGACCCGGTACGCCCGGTTCCACCAGCTATGCCCGGTTCCACCAGGCACACTCGAGCGCGCCGGCACCCGCGAGCCCGGGACGCCCGGTTCGACCAGGCACGTCCGGATTCGCCAGGGACAGCGGCAGGAGCACGGGGTGCGAGGGCGGGCACGGGTGCCACGGGCGGGTGTCACTGGCGGGCGGACGGCGCGGAGCAGCGGCCCCGAGCACGACCGCGACCCCGGACACGACGACGGGGCCGGTCCCGAAGGACCGGCCCCGTGGAGGCGTGTGGAGGGCGTGCGGTGCGGCTACTGCTGCCCCGGGTCGTTGCGCTTGTCCCAGCGCTCGTTCATGCGGTCCATGAAGGAGCCACCGGAGGAGGACGGGCGCGACGGCCGACCCGCGGACTGCCCCTTCGCCCGCGGCGCCTTCGCCCCGGACTTCGACATCCGCATCCCCGGACGCAGCGCGTAGAGCACACCGGCGAGCATCACCACGAAGCCCGGCAGCCCGAGCCACGGCTGCTTCACGACGAGCGCCACGATCACGATGGCGATCCCCACGAGGGCACCGAGCACACCGATCGTGATGGACGTGTAACTCGCGCGTCCCTGGCGGCGCGTGACACGCGCCACGAAGTCGGAGTCGTTCTGGTAGAGGCTCCGCTCCATCTCTTCGAGGAGTCGCTGCTCTTGCTCCGAGAGTGGCATCTCGTTTCCCTCTTGTTCCTGGGGATGCTGTCTGACGACCGCTGGTGTGCCGCGCTGCCGCCGGGTTGTGGCATCGCTGAAGTGGACCGATTCTATGACTCGACCGCTCCACTAGGGTAGGAGTCGTGGCTGAGAGTACGCGATTAGTGGACCTCGTTTCGGCACGGGTCGGACGGGCACTCGACGAGCAGCGTGATCGGCTCCTCGCGATCAGCCCGGACCTCGCGCCGTTCGACCGGTACGCCCGTGACCTGCTGTCCGGCGGCAAGCGCTTCCGAGCGCTGTTCTGCTACTGGGGATGGCAGTCCGTGGCCGGCCGCTCGGGGTCCTTCGACCCCCTCGCCGAGGGCTCCCGCCAGACCACGGCCGAGGCCGTCGTCACGGTGGCCGCCGCGCTCGAGATCTTCCACGCCGCCGCCCTGGTGCACGACGACATCATGGACCGCTCGGACACCCGTCGTGGTCGTCCCGCCGCGCACCGGCGCTTCGAGTCCCTGCACGAGGAGTCCGGCTGGGTCGGCGACCGCTCGCTGTACGGCACGAACTCGGCGCTGCTGCTCGGGGACGTCCTGCTCTCGTTGAGCGACTCCGTCTTCGACGAGGGGCTCGCGCTCCTCGACCCGGCGCGCGCACGCATCGTCCGCCAGGAGTTCCACACGATGCGGCTCGACGTGACCGCGGGGCAGTACCTCGACGTGCACGAGGAGACCGCCTGGCCGACGATCGACGAGACCGAGCACCTGGTGCGGGCACAGCGGGTCATCGTCTTCAAGTCGGCGAAGTACTCGATCGAGGCACCCCTCGTCATCGGCGCTCTGGTCGCCGGCGCCTCGGAGGCGCAGCTCGAGGGCCTGCGGTCCTTCGGCCTGCCGCTCGGCGTCGCGTACCAGCTCCGCGACGACGTGCTCGGTGTGTTCGGCGACCCCGAGGTCACCGGCAAGCCCGCCGGCGACGACCTCCGCGAGGGCAAGCGCACCGTCCTCATCGCCTCGGCCCGCAAGGCGCTCCCGCCCGGCCCGAGGCAACTGCTCGACGAGCTGCTCGGCGACCCCGACCTCGACGAGGAGCAGGTGCAGATGCTGCGCGCCACGCTCACCGAGTCCGGGGCGGTCGCCGCCGTCGAGCGCTCGATCGACCGGCACGTGCAGCGCGCGAAGGCAGCGCTCGAGGCCGCGCCGTTGACGCCGTCGGCGCGCGACCAGCTGCTGTCGCTGGCCGACACGGTCAGCAGCCGCGTCGCCTAGACGCCGACCACGACGACGGACGGGAGGCCCGTGGCGACACCGCCACGGGCCTCCCGTCCGTCACCAGATCGTCCTCACCGGGGCGGCTCCTGCTGCGCGAGCCAGCCCGCCGGGACGGGTCTCCGGTCCAGGGCGCCGGGTCGGCTCCCGGGCTCAGAGCAGGGACTGTGCGACGCGGCGCACCTCGGCCTTGCGGCCGGCGCGCAGCGCGGCGATCGGCGAGGTGCGGAGTGCGGGCTCCTCGGAGAGCATCCAGCGGACCGCCTCGTCGTCGGAGAACCCGTTGTCACCGAGGACGATCAGCGTGCCGCGCAGCTCCGGCATCGGCTCGGAGCCGTCGAGGAACTCGCTCGGCACCCGCAGCACGCCGCCCACGCGGGCAGCCAGCAGCGTCTTCTGCTCGAACAGGCGGTGGATGCGCCCGGGGCTCACCCCGAGCAGGTCCACGAGGTCGGGCACCGTCAGCCAGCGCTCGGAGAGGGTCGTGTCGTCGGTGGGTCCATCACTCACCCGCCCCATGTTGCCAGAGCACCGGCCTGCGTCGTGCCGTCACGCTGATCACACGAGTCACACGCGCAACACGCGGCTCTCTGGTTGACTTGGGAATCACGCCATGTCAGCGTGGAGCCACCTGTGAGTACCCGCTCCCGCGCACGGCTCACCCAGGACAGGAGACAACCCGTGGACAACGCTGCAGACGACGCCGCCCGGCGCGCTCGATCCGCCCGGTTCGCCACCATGCCCATCGTCCTCGCGGGCACGATCGCCGTGACCGCCGGCCTCACCGGCCCGGTGGCGCACGCCGAGCCCCGGCACGACGACGCCGCGAAGAAGCGGCACGTGGACGAGGACCGGAACGTGGGCCAGCGCCCGGTGTTCGGCACCGCCGTCGCCCGCCCGTCGACCACCACCGTCACCACGGTCGCCGCGGTGTCGAAGGCCCCCACCACCTACACGGTGCGTCAGGGCGACACCGTCTCGGGCATCGCCGCGCGCTTCGGGCTCTCGGCGCAGGAGGTCCTGGTCCGCAACGGCCTCGGCTGGAACACGATCATCCACCCCGGGCAGACGCTGCACCTGTCCTCGACACCCGCCGCCCCCGCAGCAGCACCCGCGACGTCGAGCACGAGCGGCAGCTACCACGTGAAGTCGGGCGACACCGTGTCCGGCATCGCCGCCCGCGTCGGCGTGTCGACCTCGGCGATCCTCGCCGCGAACAACCTCTCGCAGCGCTCGCTGATCTACCCGGGCCAGACCCTGACCATCCCCCGCGCCGGGACGGCACCCGCCGCGAAGCCGGCGCCTGCCGTGAGCACCGCGCCGGCCGCACCTGCCCGGGTGTCGAGCGTGAAGATCGTCGCCGGCGACACCATCGGGGCGATCGCGGCGAAGCACGGGGTGTCGGTGAAGGCACTCCTCGCGGCGAACGGCCTCAGCTACACGAGCACGATCTACGCGGGGAAGACCCTCGTGCTGCCCGCTGCGACCTCGAAGCCGACGACCACGCCGACCGGGGGTGCCGTGACCACGGCCGTCGGCAGCGTCAACGGCGTCGAGCTGACCGGTGAGCAGCGGCGCAACGCGGCCACCATCGTCAGCGTCGGCCGGACCCTCGGCGTCCCCGACCGCGGCATCGTGATCGCCCTCGCAGCGGCTCTGCAGGAGTCGAGCCTGCGCAACCTGTCGCACGGCGACCGCGACTCCGTCGGCCTGTTCCAGCAGCGTCCGAGCCAGGGCTGGGGCACGTCGGCAGCACTGCAGGACCCGGCCACCGCCGCCGAACTGTTCTTCGTGGGCAACCCCGGCAAGACCCGCGGCCTGCTCGGCGTGCGTGGGTGGTCGTCGATGGCCCTGACCGACGCCGCCCAGGCGGTCCAGGTCTCCGCGTACCCGAACGAGTACGCGAAGTGGGAGCAGACCGCGCGCGCCCTGCTGGCCTCGCTCTGAGGTCCCGCCCGTCTGGTCGGCCGGACAGCCGACTCATCCTCGAGATCGAGATTGGGTCACGGTCGGTGCGTCAGGTCGGACCATACCGGCAGCCCTTCGTAGAATGCCGCCGATGACCACGAACGCCGCAACGGACCCGATGATCGGTCGCATGATCGACCAGCGGTACCGCGTGCGCTCGCGCATCGCGCGCGGGGGCATGGCGACGGTGTACCTCGCCACCGACGTCCGGCTCGAGCGTCGCGTCGCGATCAAGATCATGCACGGGCACCTGGCCGACGACCAGGCCTTCCGTGAGCGCTTCATCCAGGAGGCCCGCTCGGCGGCCCGGCTCTCCCACCCGAACCTCGTCGGCGTGTACGACCAGGGTGCCGAGGACGACACGGCGTACATCGTCATGGAGTACATCCCGGGCATCACCCTGCGCGACCTGCTGCAGGAGCACCGGGCACTCACCCCGGAGCAGGCCACCGACATCCTGCGCGCCGTGCTCGCCGGCCTCGCGTCGGCGCACCGTGCCGGCATCGTGCACCGCGACCTCAAGCCCGAGAACGTCCTGCTCGCCGACGACGGGCGCATCAAGCTCGGCGACTTCGGCCTGGCGCGGGCGACCACGGCGAACACGGCCACCGGAGCAGCCCTGCTCGGCACGATCGCGTACCTGTCCCCCGAGCTCGTGACGCGCGGCGCCGCCGACTCGCGCAGCGACATCTACGCACTCGGCATCATGCTCTACGAGATGCTCACCGGCGAGCAGCCCTACAAGGGCGACCAGCCGATGCAGATCGCCTACCAGCACGCCAACGACACGGTCCCGGTGCCGAGCGCCGCGGAGCCGGGCGTCCCGCCGGAGCTCGACGACCTGGTCGCCTGGGCCACCGCCCGTGACCCCGCAGACCGTCCGCGTGACGCCCGCGAGATGCTCGACCACATGTCGGGCAACCAGCAGCGCGCGACCGGCCAGTACCGCACCGCGGTGCTGCGTCCGGAGAACGCCACCGCGATCCTGCCGGCCGGCAGCGCGTCGCCCTCCTCGGCCGATGCGTCCGGACGGTGGGACGGCCCCGAGCAGGACGACGCCACCCGGGTGATCGCCGACACGACGGGCGGTGCGCCCGCTGCTCCGGCCCGCCGCGGTGCGCCCGGCCCCCGACGCACGGGAGCCCAGCCCGGGACGCTCTCCCCGGCGGCGCAACGCCTCGCCGACAAGTCCGTCAAGCGTCGGAAGCGCGGGTGGATCCTGCTCGCGGTCGTCGTGGTCCTCGCGATCATCGCCGGCGTCGTCGGCTGGGCCCTCGGTCCGGGGCCCTGGGGCAACGTCCGCATCCCCGAGGTCGCCGGGAAGTCCGTGGCACAGGCCCGGCAGCTGCTCCAGGCACAGGGGCTCCAGCCCACCGCCGAGACCGACAGCCGGTACGACGCCGTCGTGGCGAAGGGGCAGGTGTCGACGACCAAGCCGGCGGCCGAACGCGAGGTCCGCAAGGGCACCCCGGTGCGGATCGTCGTGTCGGACGGCCCGCGGATGATCGCCCTGCCCGCGATCGTCGGGCAACCGCTGTCGACCGTGACGGCCGCACTGGACGACGACTTCCAGCTGCAGGACGACCAGTACGAGTTCTCGGCCGACGCTCCGGAGGACACCGTGATCGCGGCGAAGGGCCTGGGCACCGACGGGCAGACGGTCGACCTGTCCTCCGTCGGCGAGTACGCCGAACGCGGGCCGGTCACGCTCACGGTCTCGCTCGGCGCCGTCCCGGACGTCACGGGCAAGACCCTCGACGGCGCGACCGCCGCGCTCGACGCCGTCGGTCTGGTCGTCGGGGCGCAGCAGGAGCGCTACAGCGACGACGTGCCGAAGGGGCAGGTCATCTCGTCCAGCGTCGAGGACTCCCCCGCCGTGCAGGGCTCTGCCGTCGACCTCGTGCTCTCGAAGGGCCCGACGCCGATCACGCTGCCCGACGTCGCCGGCAAGACCATCGACGAGGCGACCTCCACGCTCGAGAACCTCGGCCTCGACGTGAAGGTGCCCGACTGCACGAACGTGCTCTGCCGCTTCTACGACTGGAAGTCGGCGCTCCCGGTCACCGCGACGGACCCGGTCCAGGGTTCCACGGTGTACCGCGGCGACACGATCACGCTCTCCTACGAGCAGTAGCCGCCAGGCGGCCGCTCGGCTGCTCGACCGCTCGCCGGTTCCGGTCGCACGACGTGCCGTCGGCGGTCGCTGCGGTCGCACGACGTGCCGTCCGCGCGGAACGTGAGCGGCAGGTCGTGCGACCGGAACCGGGCAGGACGGGCGACCGGGGCCGGGCAGGACGGGCGGGCGACGAGCGGACGGACGGGAGGCGCGGTGCCGGCTGGCACCGCGCCTCCCGTCCGGCGTGCGGTCGCGACTACGGCCGCTGGTAGGGGTGGGCGCTCAGCTCCTCCGCCACCAGGAAGGCGAGCTCGAGCGACTGCATGTGGTTGAGCCGCGGGTCGCACAGCGACTCGTAGCGCGTCGCCAGGGTCGCCTCGTCGATCTGCTCGGAGCCGCCCAGGCACTCGGTGACGTCGTCACCGGTGAGCTCGACGTGCATGCCGCCCGGGTAGGTGCCGACCTGGCGGTGCGCCTCGAAGAAGCCGAGGACCTCGTCCACGACGTCGTCGAAGCGACGGGTCTTGTAGCCCGTCGGGGTCGTCAGGCCGTTGCCGTGCATCGGGTCGGTCACCCAGAGCGGGTTCGCGTCCATGCCCTTGATCGCCTCGAGCAGCTTCGGCAGCTCGTCGCGGATCCTGCCCGCACCCATCCGGGTGATGAACGTCAGACGACCGGGCTCGCGCTCCGGGTCGAGCGTGTCGACCAGGGCCTTCATGTCGTCCACGGTCGTCGTCGGGCCGAGCTTCACACCGATCGGGTTCCGCACGCGGGACAGGAAGTCGACGTGGGCGCCGTCGAGGTCGCGGGTCCGCTCGCCGATCCAGATGAAGTGGCCGGAGGTGTCGTAGGCGAGACCGGAGCGCGAGTCGATGCGGGTCATCGGCCGCTCGTAGTCCATGAGGAGCCCCTCGTGCGAGGCGTAGAACTCGGTGTGCTTCAGCGCCTCGAAGTCGGCTCCGCAGGCGTCCATGAAGCGGATCGCGCGGTCGATCTCCTTCGCGAGGTGCTCGTAGCGGGCGTTCGCCGGGTTCGACGCGAAGCCCTTGTTCCACGAGTGCACCTGCCGCAGGTCGGCGAACCCGCCCTGCGTGAAGGCACGGACCAGGTTCAGCGTCGACGCGGCCGTGTGGTAGCCCTGCACCAGGCGGCGGGGGTCGGCCTGGCGGCTCTCCGGGGTGAAGTCGTAGCCGTTCACGATGTCGCCGCGGTACGCCGGCAGCGTCACGTCGCCGCGCGTCTCGAAGTCGCTCGACCGCGGCTTGGCGAACTGCCCCGCCATGCGTCCCATCTTGATCACCGGTGTCGAGGCACCGTAGGTGAGCACGACGGCCATCTGGAGGATGGTCTTCACACGGTCACGGATCGAGTCCGCCGTGGCTCCGGCGAAGGTCTCGGCGCAGTCGCCGCCCTGCAGCAGGAACGCCCTGCCCTGCGCCGCTGCGGCGAGCCGGTCACGGAGCTTGTCGACCTCGCCCGCGAAGACGAGCGGCGGCAGCGTCGCGATCTCGGCGGACGCCGCCTCGGCCGCGGCGCGGTCGGGCCAGGTCGGCTGCTGCTTGATCGGCAGGGTGCGCCAGTGGTCGAGACCCTCGATCACGTCCGGATCCTGCAGGGCGACGACGTCGGTCGACTCGATCAAGGCGGTACCTCGGTGTTCTGGGTCGGGCGGGAGCGGGAGGCCTGCGCGCAGGCCGGTCCGGCCGGGGCCGGAGTGCTCAGATCCTACCGTCCGCGCCCGACCCGCCGCTCCCGCGTGACGCGGGGGCGACGACGGCGGTCGCCCGTCAGGCGGTCGGCGTGCGGCGGTCCTTCATGACCTGCTCACGAGCGCTGCTGGCACGCTCCTTGACGCTCGTCGCGTAGACGTCGACGTACTCCTGGCGGCTCAGTCCGGCGAGTTCGTGCATGACCTCGTCGGTGACGCTGCGCAGGATGAACCGGTCGGTCTCGAAGCCCTCGAAGCGCGAGAAGTCGAGCGGCCTGCCGAAGACGACGCCGACGCGCTTGAACTTGGGGAACTTCTGGCCGATCTGCTGCACCTCGCGCGTGCCGACCATCGCGACCGGCACGACGGTCACCCGGCCCTCGAGGATCATCCGGGCGATGCCGGTGCGGCCGCGGTAGAGCTTGCCGTCCGGGCTGCGGGTGCCCTCGGGGTAGATGCCGAGCTGCTCGCCGCGTGCCAGGACCTGGAGCCCGGTGTGGAGCGACGCCTCGGACGCCTTGCCGCCGGAGCGGTCGATGGGCAGCTGCCCGATGGCGTTGAAGAAGGTCTTCGTCGCCCAGCCCTTGAGGCCCCGACCGGTGAAGTAGTCGCTCTTCGCCAGGAAGGAGATCCGCCGGTCGAGCACCGCCGGCAGGATCACCGAGTCGATGAACGAGATGTGGTTCGACGCGAAGATCACCGGGCCCTTCGCGGGCACGTGCTCACGGCCGACGACCCAGGGTCGGAAGAGCGTCAGGATGAGCGGGCCGAGCAGGAAGTTCTTGAGCAGCCAGTAGGTCATCGTCGACTCCAGTTCGGGACGCGCGTACCGTCGGGGTGACCCTACGCCGTGCGGGCGTGGATGCGGGCGAGGTCGGCCGCGCCGACGACGCCGGCGTCGTTCACGAGCTCGGCGATCACGAAGTCGGGCTCCGGGTGGTACCCGCGCGCCGGCAGGTTGTTGAGGTAGGCCTGCTTGATCGGCTCGAGCAGACGGTCGCCGGCGCTCGCGACACCGCCGCCGAAGACGAACAGCTGCGGGTCGAGCACCGCGGACAGCGACGCGCAGGCCTCGCCGAGGTGGCGACCGAGGCGACGGAGCGCGGCGAGGGCGCCCGGGTCGTCGGCCAGGATCAGGTCGCCGACGATCGCGCCGTCGAGCTGCCCGCCGTTCTGCTCGCGCGCGTCGGCGAGTGCCGAACCGATGCCGCCGGCGTCGGCGACGTCGTTCGCCATGCGCTGCAGGGCACGGCCGGAGCCGTACTGCTCGATGCAGCCGCGGGCGCCGCAGCCGCAGGGCAGGCCGTTCGGGACGATCCGCAGGTGACCGATCTCGCCGCCGGTGCCGAAGCCGCCGCGGAAGAGCCGGTCCTCGGTCACGATCGCGCCACCGACACCGGTCCCGATCGTGAGCATCGTCATGTCGGACACGAGGCGACCGGCACCGAAGCGGAACTCCGCCCAGCCGGCGGCGTTCGCGTCGTTGTCGACGGTGATGTGCAGGTCGCCGAGGCGCTCCTGGAGCTTCTGCCGGAGGGGCTCGTTCCGCCAGCGGATGTTCGGCGTGTAGTAGACGATCGACTGCGACGCGTCGATGAAGCCCGGTGCCGCGACACCGACCGCTCCCACGTCGTGGGCGGCTCGCAGACGGGTGACCATCGTCACGACGTCGTCGAGCATGGCGTCCGGGTCCGCCGCGTTGGTGGCGACGCGGTCCTCGGCGAGGATCTCGCCGAGCTCCGAGACGACCGCTCCCGCGATCTTGGTGCCCCCGATGTCGATTCCGATGGCATGCACGAGGGTCGAGCCTACCGTCTCCGCGTGGCGACGCCGAACGCCGGCAACGCGACCGAGGTGGGCGCCGGGCACCGCTTGCCCGCACGGCGCCGACCGACGACGCCCGACGGCTGACGAGGTGCTGCGAACCGCACCGGAGCCCGTCCGTCCGGTGCCGCTCCGCCCGTATGCTGGCGGTGACGTCTCATCGTCGAGGCGTCCTCGTATCGCACCGGCCGACAAGGGAGTCAACCGTGAACGATCAGCGGCAGCCCGCACCCAACTCCGCACCCGACCACGGCTCCGCCGCCCGACTGCTCTCCGACCGGGCGCGTCGGACGCCCGACCGGCCGATCCTCGCCCAGCGGCACGGCGACACCTGGACGACCGTCAGCGCCGCGGACACCCTCGCGCGCGTCCGCGGGATCGCGAAGGGCTTCGTCGCCGCCGGGCTCGAACCGGGTGCGCACGTCGCGATCCTGTCCCGCACCCGCATGGAGTGGACGCTCGTCGACTTCGCCGTCTGGACCGCGGGGCTCGTGTCCGTGCCGGTCTACGAGACGAGCTCCCCCGACCAGGTGCGCTGGATCCTCTCCGACTCGGAGACCGTGGCGATCGTGGTCGAGCAGGAGGAGCACGCACGCCGGGTGGCGTCGATCGCCCCGGACCTGCCGCACCTCGGACAGCACTGGACGATCGACGGCGGCGGTCTCGACGACCTGGTCCGCCTCGGCGAGACGGTCACCGACGCCGAGCTCGACGCCCGCACGGCGGACGTGCACGGGCACGACGACGCGACGATCATCTACACGTCGGGCACCACCGGACGCCCGAAGGGGTGCGTCCTGCGGCACGACAACTTCACCGGGACGGTCGAGGGCGCCACCGAGGCGATGCCCGAGGTCGTCGCCGACGGGTCCTCCACGCTGCTGTTCATCCCGATGGCCCACGTCTTCGCCCGCTTCATCGCGGTGATGTCGATCTCGACCGGGGTGCTCGTCGGCCACGAGCCGGACACCCGCGACCTCATGCGGGCCGTGTCGACGTTCAAGCCGACCTTCCTGCTGGCGGTGCCCCGCGTCTTCGAGAAGATCTACAACTCGGCCGAGCAGAAGGCCGACCTCGGCGGCAAGGGTCGGATCTTCCGTGCCGCGGCCGACGTCGCGGTCGCGCACTCCGAGGCGGTGGCCGCGGGACGGGTGCCCCTCGGCCTGAAGCTGCGGTTCGCGCTGTTCGACAAGCTGGTCTACGCCAAGCTGCGCGACGCGATCGGTGGACGCGTGCAGTACGCGATCAGCGGCTCCGCTCCGCTCTCCCCCCGCTTGTCGCACTTCTTCCGCTCGATCGGCGTGCACATCCTCGAGGGCTACGGCCTGACCGAGACGACCGCGCCCGCGACCGTGAACCGGGCGCGCGAGCTCCGCATCGGCACGGTCGGTCGAGCACTCCCGGGCGTCGAGGTGCGGATCGCCGACGACGGCGAGATCCTGATCCGCGGCGTCGACGTGTTCGACCGCTACTGGCACAACGACGAGGCGACCGCGAAGGCCTTCAGCGACGGCTGGTTCCGCACGGGCGACCTCGGGCGGCTCGACGCCGACGGGGTGCTCACGGTGACCGGTCGGGCGAAGGAGCTCATCGTCACCGCGAGCGGCAAGAACGTCGCGCCGGCACCGCTCGAGGACGGCATCCGCGAGCACCCGCTGGTCGGGCAGGTGGTGGTCGTCGGCGAGGGCAAGCCCTTCGTCGCCGCGCTCGTCACGCTCGACCGGGAGATGCTCCCCGGCTGGTGCGAGGCCCGCGGCATCACCCCCGCGCTCACGCCGCGCGAGGCCGCCTACGACGAGCGCGTGCACGTCGCCGTGCAGGAGGCCGTGGACACCGCGAACCAGCGGGTGTCCCGGGCCGAGTCCGTGCGGTCCTTCACCATCGTCGACACCGAGCTGACGGAGGCCTCCGGCCACCTCACCCCGAAGCTGACGATCAAGCGCGCCGTCGTGCTGCGGGACTTCGCCGCGGACGTCGAGCACATCTACTCGGGGTCGAAGGTCCAGACCACGGCCACCCCCGTGGTCGCGTCCCGACGACGGGGCCGCGCGTAGGGACGACGGACGGGAGGCCCGGTGCCGGTCCGACGGACCGACACCGGGCCTCCCGTGTGTCGTCTGCGCGCGGGGCGCGACCCGTCGCCGGGTCCGCGGACGCGCTTCCGGATCAGGCCTCCGGGGCCTGCACCTCCGGCGCGTCGAGGACGGCGACCGACGACGTCGTCGGCGCGGGGTCGGGGCGGCGGTTGGTGCGGGTGCGGTGCGAGCTGAGCTCGTCGTTCTGAACGGTCATGCTGGGTGTCCTGAGGGTGTGGGAGCCGTGTCGGTGGGAAGCCGACGCGGACACGGTACCTCGCGACCGGGACGTTCGGACAATCCCGCGAAGGGGTGTCACGCCCTGGTCGCCGGAAGCGGCCCGACCGCGTGCGCCGTCGATCGCGGGAGCGGCCGGGGCGCGGTCGCCCGCGTGCTCGGGACGCGGTCAGTGGAACCAGGACTGGGCGCGGACGTCACGCAGTGCGGCGCGACGGACCTCCGGGGCGAGGGTCATCACGTAGACGGTGCCGTCGAGGTGGTCGACCTCGTGCTGCAGCGCCTCCGCCATCAGCCCGGTGCCCTCGAGGACGACCTCGGCGCCGTCGACGTCGACGCCGCGGACCCTGGCCCACGGGTGGCGTGGGGTCGGGTAGGAGAGCCCGGGGACGGACAGGCAGCCCTCGTCCATGAGCTCGACCTCGCCGCGCACCTCGACGACCTCGGGGTTGAGCACGTACCCGACCTCGCCGTCGACGTTGTACGAGAACGCGCGCAGGCCGACACCGATCTGCGGAGCGGCCACGCCGGCACGACCGGGCTCGCGCACGGTGTCCAGGAGGTCCTGCACGAGGTCGCGCACGCCCGGCGAACCGAGGGCGTCCGGTGCGATCGGGTCCGCGGGGGAACGGAGGACGGGGTCGCCGAACAGGCGGATGGGACGGACGGTCACGTTACTGCAGCACCACCAGGAGGTCGCCGGCGTCCACCTGCTGGGTCACCGGGATCGCGAGACGGCCGACGGTGCCCGACACGGGCGCCGTGATGGCCGCTTCCATCTTCATCGCCTCGATGCTCGCCACGGGCTGACCAGCCCGGACGACGTCACCGACGGCGACCTTGAGCGTCACCACACCGGAGAACGGTGCGGCGACATGCTTCGGGTCGGACGGGTCCGCCTGCTCGGCGACCTTCGTCGCGACCTCGACCGAGCGGTCACGGACGGCGACCGGGCGGAGCTGCCCGTTCAGCGTCGTCATGACCGTGCGCACGCCCCGCTCGTCGACCTCGCCGATCGCCTCGAGCCCGACGAGCAGCTCCACGCCGCGCCCGAGCGGCACGACGTGCTCCTGCCCGGGACGCAGACCGTAGAGGTAGTCGAGGGTCGGCAGCACCGAGAGGTCGCCGTACTGCTCCCGCACCGCGGCGAACTGCCGGGTCGGCTGCGGGAAGAGCAGTCGGTTGAGGGCCTGCTGCCGATCGGGTCCGGCGGTCGCGAGCGCGGCGCGCTCCGCCTCCGGCACGGGGGTCGTCCCGACGTGCACCTCGCGGCCCTCGAGCACCTTCGACCGGAACGGCTCCGGCCACCCGCCGGGCAGGTCGCCGAGCTCGCCGGCCATGAAGCCGATCACCGAGTCGGGGATGTCGTACTGCTGCGGGTTCTGCTCGAAGTCGTCGGGGTCGGCGCCGACCGCGGCCAGCTGCAGCGCCAGGTCGCCGACGACCTTCGAGGACGGCGTGACCTTGGTCGGGCGGCCGAGGATGCGGTTCGCCGCGGCGTACCAGTCCTCGACCTGCTCGAAGCGGTCGCCGAGTCCCAGGGCGATGGCCTGCTGCCGGAGGTTCGACAACTGCCCGCCGGGGATCTCGTGCTGGTACACGCGGCCGGTCGGACCGGGCAGGCCGGACTCGAACGGGGCGTACGCGCGACGGACCGCCTCCCAGTAGGGCTCGAGCGCGCCGACCGCGGTCAGGTCGAGGCCGGTGTCGCGCTCGGTGTGCGCCAGCGCCGCCACGAGCGCGGACATGCTCGGCTGGCTCGTCGTCCCGGCCATCGGCGCCGCCGCGACGTCGACCGCGTCGGCGCCGGCCCGGCTGGCCGCCAGGAGCGTCGCGAGCTGCCCGCCGGCGGTGTCGTGCGTGTGCACGTGCACGGGCTGGTCGAACCGCTCGCGCAGCGCGCCCACGAGCCGCTCGGCCGCTCCCGCACGGAGCAGACCGGCCATGTCCTTGATGCCGATGACGTGCGCGCCGGCCTCCACCATCTGCTCGGCGAGCCGCAGGTAGTAGTCGAGCGTGTAGAGGTCCTCTGCCGGGTCGAGGAGGTCGCCGGAGTAGCAGAGCGCCGCCTCGGCAACGGCCGTGCCGGTCGCGAGCACGGCCTCCAGGGCGGGACGCAGCTGGCTGACGTCGTTCAGCGCGTCGAACACACGGAAGACGTCGACGCCGCTCGCGGCGGCCTCGGCGACGAAGGCGTCGGTGACCTCGGTCGGGTACGGGGTGTAGCCGACCGTGTTGCGCCCGCGCAGCAGCATCTGCACCGGGATGTTCGGGATCGCCCCGCGGAGTGCCGCCAGGCGCTCCCACGGGTCCTCGCCGAGGAAGCGCAGGGCGACGTCGTAGGTCGCTCCGCCCCAGGCCTCGACGCTCAGCAGCTGCGGGGTGAGCCGGGCCACGTGCGGCGCCACGGCGACCAGGTCCTTCGTCCGGACGCGCGTGGCGAGCAGCGACTGGTGGGCGTCACGCATCGTCGTCTCGGTGACCGCGAGCGCGGTCTGGGCGCGGAGCCGTCGCGCCCACTCGGCGGGGCCGACCTGCAGCAGCAGGTCGCGCTGCCCGGACGGCGGCGCGGCGGACAGGTCGACGGCCGGGAGCTTCTCGACCGGTTCGACGGTCTGCGGGCGACGCTCGCCGTTCGGCTTGTTCACCGTCACGTCGGCGAGCCACCCGAGCACCTTCGTGCCGCGGTCCTTCGACACGTGGCCGCCGAAGAGCTGCGGGCGCTCCTCGATGAACTGCGTCGAGACGTCACCACGGGCGAAGTCCGGGTCGTCGAGCACGGCCTGCAGGAACGGGATGTTCGTGCTCACGCCGCGGATGCGGAACTCGGCCAGGGCACGCTTCGCCCGGGCGACGGCCGCCGGGAAGTCCCGGCCACGACAGGTCATCTTCGCGAGCATCGAGTCGAAGTGCGGGCTGATCTGCGCACCCGTCGCGACCGTGCCGCCGTCGAGCCGGACCCCCGCGCCACCCGGGCTGCGGTAGGTCGTGATGCGTCCGGTGTCCGGACGGAAGCCCTGCGTCGGGTCCTCGGTCGTGATGCGGGTCTGCAGCGCCGCACCGTGCACGGCGACGGTGTCCTGCGCGAGCCCGAGGTCGGCGAGGGTCTCCCCCGCGGCGATGCGCATCTGCGACTGCACGAGGTCGACGTCCGTCACCTCCTCCGTCACGGTGTGCTCGACCTGGATGCGCGGGTTCATCTCGATGAAGACGTGCTGACCGGCACGCTCGCCCTCGGTGTCGAGGAGGAACTCGACGGTGCCGGCGTTGACGTAGCCGATCGACCGGGCGAAGGCGACGGCGTCACGGTGGAGCGCGGCGGCGATCGCCGGATCGAGGTCGGGCGCCGGTGCGATCTCCACCACCTTCTGGTGGCGGCGCTGCACCGAGCAGTCGCGCTCGAAGAGGTGGATCGTGCCGTCGTCCGTGCCCGTGGCGTCCGCGAGGATCTGCACCTCGATGTGCCGCGGACGCAGGACGGCCTGCTCGAGGAACATCGTCGGGTCGCCGAACGCGCTGTCGGCCTCGCGCATCGCGGCCTCGAGCGCCTCGCGGAGCTCGGCCTTCGTCTCCACGCGGCGCATCCCGCGCCCACCGCCGCCGGCGACCGCCTTCGCGAAGACCGGGAACCCGACGGCGTCGGCGCCCGCGAGCAACTCGTCGACGTCGCGGCTCGGTGGGGTGCTCGCGAGGACCGGGACACCGGCGGCGATCGCGTGCTCCTTCGCGGTGACCTTGTTGCCGGCCATCTCGAGGACGTGCTCGCCCGGCCCGATGAACGTGATCCCCGCACCGGCGGCAGCGGCGGCCAGCTCCGGGTTCTCGGAGAGGAAGCCGTACCCCGGGTAGATCGCGTCGGCACCCGACTCGCGGGCGACACGGATGATTTCGGAGACGTCCAGGTAGGCACGGACCGGGTGCCCCGGCTCGCCGATGACGTAGGCCTCGTCGGCCTTCAGCCGGTGCAGGGATCCGCGGTCCTCGTACGGGTAGACGGCCACCGTCCGGGCCCCCAGCTCGTACGCGGCACGGAACGCGCGGATGGCGATCTCGCCACGGTTCGCCACGAGGATCTTGCTGAACACGACGTCCCTTTCAGCCCGGGTTGAGGTGTCACAACCTTACTGGCGGTAACGTGGCTCACCGTGCATGTACTCAGCGTGAGCTCCCTCAAGGGTGGTGTCGGCAAGACGACGGTGACGCTCGGCCTGACATCGGCCGCGTTCGCCAAGGGACTGCGCACGCTGGTGGTGGACCTCGACCCGCAGTCCGACGTCTCGACCGGCCTCGACATCGACATCTCCGGCCACCTCAACGTCGCCGACGTCCTCGAGAACCCGAAGGAGAAGATCGTCCGCCAGGCGATCGCCCCGTCCGGGTGGACGAAGGGCTCGCAGGGCAAGGTCGACGTGCTCGTCGGGTCGCCGTCCGCCATCAACTTCGACGGTCCCCACCCCTCCATCCGGGACATCTGGAAGCTGGAGGAGGCACTGGCGAACGTCGAGCAGGACTACGAGCTGGTCCTCATCGACTGCGCCCCGTCGCTCAACGCTCTGACCCGCACCGCCTGGGCTGCCTCGGACCGCGTGACCGTGGTCACCGAGCCGGGCCTGTTCTCCGTCGCCGCCGCGGACCGCGCGCTCCGTGCGATCGAGGAGATCCGCCGTGGGCTCTCCCCCCGCCTGCAGCCGCTCGGCATCATCGTGAACCGGGCGCGCGTGCAGTCGCTCGAGCACCAGTTCCGCATCAAGGAACTCCGGGACATGTTCGGCCCGCTCGTGCTCTCGCCGCAGCTGCCGGAGCGCACGTCGCTGCAGCAGGCGCAGGGCGCGGCGAAGCCCCTGCACGTGTGGCCCGGCGAGTCGGCGCAGGAGATGGCGAAGAACTTCGACCAGCTGCTCGAGCGCATCATGCGCACGGGCAAGATCGGTCCGTACGCCGAGGGCGGCGCCGCCTAGGCGCTGCCGCCTCTCCGGGCCGGCTTCCTCCCCCGGACCGGCTGCTCCCCGGCCGGCTCCTCGCTGGGCCGGCCGTCGAGCGTGCAACATCTGTCACGGTCGAGGTCCCGGACCGGCTTCGCGCTGGGCCGGCCGTCGAGCGCGCACCATCTGTCACGGTCGAGGTCCCCGGACGACGGATCCCGCCCGCGCCGTGACGACCCGGCGGCATGTCGTGCTCGCTCGGATCGGCGCGCACTGAAGCCGCTGCGTACGAGGCGAGCCCTCGACCGTTCGGGCCCGTCATCCGCTGAACGGCCGAGATGTCGCACGCTCGACTCGATGCAGTCGTCGACGGTCCTGGTCGCACGACGTGCCGTCCGCACGGGAGCTGAGCGGCAAGTCGTGCGACCGAGACGGACACTCGCGGCAGTTCGCGCGACCGGAACCATCCGCGCGGGAAGTCGGGGCCCGCGGTCGGGGCTCGCGTCCCGGGGGTCGGGGCTCGGGGTCGGGGCTCGCGTCCAGGGGGTCGGGGCCCGGGGCTCAGCAGCCGAAGGTCAGTGGTCGAACGCCGAGTGAGCAGGACACGCAGGTCGTCGGCCGCCGGGCGGGCTCTGCCGGGTGCCGAGTGGGCACGACACGCAGCTGGTGGGACGCCGAGTGGGTCGGGGACGTCGTCGGACGGCGCGAGCGTGACAGATCTGGCCCGGTCGAGGGCACCGGACGACGCACCGACGACTGTCCGGCGGAGCCGGACGAGCGGGAGGGCGAGGAGCGACTAGGACGCGCGGTTCGCCCGGCGGGCGGCGAGCTCGTCGGCGGGGTCCGCAGCGGGGGTGGCGTCGAGCTCGACCAGGGAGCTCTCGACCTCGCGCAGGACCTTGCCGACCGCGATGCCGAACACGCCCTGGCCGCGGGACACCAGGTCGATGACCTCGTCGTCCGAGGTGCACAGGTAGACCGACGCCCCGTCGGACATCAGCGTCGTCTGGGCGAGGTCGGACACGCCGGACTCGCGGAGCTGGTTCACGGCGGTGCGGATCTGCTGCAGCGAGATCCCGGTGTCGAGGAGTCGCTTGACGAGCTTGAGCACGAGGATGTCCCGGAAGCCGTAGAGCCGCTGCGACCCCGACCCGGCAGCGCCGCGGATGGTCGGCTGCACGAGCTCGGTGCGGGCCCAGTAGTCGAGCTGTCGGTACGAGATGCCGGCCGCGCGTGCGGCGACGGTGCCGCGGTAGCCGTTCTGCTCGTCGTGCTCGGGGAGGCCGTCGGTGAAGAGCAGGCCGAGGTCGTACCGAGTCATCTCGGACTCGGTACCGGGGGTGTCAGTCCCACTCATGTGCATGCCTTCCACGACGTTCGAGCTCCCACCAGAAGGTTCAACGACGGGTTGAGAGTTGTTCCGAGGTCCACGGTAGCGACTCGGACACGGTCTGCCCGGCACATCCGCACCGGCGCGTCCGGCGTGTCGAGGATACGCCCCGACCACCGACGGTCGACAGGGCGCAGCCCCGGTCCGGACACCGACCGGTCGCCGGTCATGCGTCGAGTCGGCCGATCGCCGTGCGGATCAGGTTCGACCGGACGACCTCGAGCTGCCCGGCGATCTCGCGCGCGAGCTCCGTCGCCTTGGCCCGCGAGGTGGCGTCACCCCGACGGGACACCGGCATGAGGGCCGACTCGATCAGGCCGACCTCGCGCTCGACGACACCGCGCATGGTGCGCAGGTGCCGCGGCTCGATGCCGGTGCGCTGCAGTTCGACGAGGGCCTTGAGCACCGCCACGGCGTCGTCGCCGTAGGTGTCGGCCGCGGGCAGCAGCGACGCCGAGACCGCGTCGGTCAGCAGCATCGGCGAGGCACCTGCAGCGCGGACGGTCTCGTCCCGCGTGTACCGACGCTCGCGGCCGAGGATCGACGGTCTCGGGGCGTCACCGCCGCCGGGCAGGACGGGCTCGCGCCCCGCGTCGAGATCGGCGAGGTAGTCCTTGATGACCTTGAGCGGCAGGTAGTGGTCACGCTGCAGACCGAGCACGATCCGGAGCCGCTCGACGTCGGCCGCCGAGAACTTCCGGTACCCGCTGGCGGTGCGGATCGGCGTGACGAGCTCGCGTTCCTCGAGGAAGCGGAGCTTCGAGCTCGACAGGTCGGGGAAGTCGGGCTTCAACCGGGCGATGACCTGCCCGATGGTGAGCAGGTCCGGTACCGCAGCACCGGCCCGGGCTGCGGCGGACCGCGCAGCCACTACGCGGTCGCCAGGCGCGCCAGGTCGACCCGGGATGCGTAGAACGTCAGGCGGAACTTGCCGACCTGCACCTCGGCACCGTCGGTCAGGAGTGCCTCGTCGATGCGCACGCCGTCGAAGTAGGTGCCGTTCAGCGACCCGTTGTCCTTGACGCTGAAGGCCGTGCCGTGGCGCAGGAACTGCGCGTGCTTCCGCGACACCGTCACGTCGTCGAGGAAGATGTCGGCAGCGGGGTGCCGACCGGCCGTCGTGACGTCGGAGTCGAGGAGGAACCGCGCGCCGACGTTCGGACCACGCCGGACCACCAGCAACGCCGAACCCGAGGGCAGGGCGTTGATCGCCTCGCGCTCCTCGGTCGAGACACCGGACTCGGCTGTCAGGGCCGCTCCCATGTCCATGCTGAAGGTCAGGGTCGTGTCGACCAGCCGCTGTTCCGGAGTCTTCTGACCACCCGGCTGCGGGACCACTGGCTCTGGCATCGTGGACCTCCTCCTCTTGGCGCACCAGCGTATCGGAAACGGGTGACCTCGCGGGAGCCCCGAACGGGGCTGGGGAGAACTCAGGAGCACGCGCACAGCGAACGCACCGCCGTGACCCAGCCGACGAACGGGAGGCACGGGGCGGACCCGCACCGTGCCTCCAGGCCGGACCGGATCACGGGGTGCGTCGTCACGGTGCCGGCGTCGCCGTCGCGGTGGCGGTCGGTGCCGGCTCGCCCGAGGCGAGCCCGTCGAGGATCCGACGTACCTCGGCATCCTTCAGACGGACCCAGGGCGACCCGTCCGGGTCGCTCGTGGACGCCTCGGGGCTGTCGCCGGTGTTCCACCACTTCGACTGGTACGGGATGCCGTGGAACAGGACGCGGGCGCCCGTGTCGTACTGCTTCGTCCCCGACCACGCGGCGTAGGTCCCGTCGGGCAGGGTCAGCGGTTCCACGGGCTTCTCCCCCGGCAGGACCGGGCCGATGATCTGCCACGGCGTCTCGTACGCGCTGAGCACCGGATCGTCCGGCAGGTCGCCCGACGTCCACCACTTCGCCTCGTAGACGTTGCGGTGCCACACCACCTTCGTGCCCTCGAGGTAGGACGCGTCCTGGTCCCAGACCGGGTAGGGACTGGTCTTCGGGTCGTCGGTGGGCTGCTCGGTGGCGGAGGGCTCGGCCTCCGTGACGTCGGAGGCCGCCGCGACGATCCCGCCGCCGAACCCCTTGCCGAGCACGTCGGCGAAGAGCAGTCCGTCCTGGTCGACGCCGGAGCACGAGTTCGAGACGGTCGACAGGTTCACGTAGTTCGACCCACACGTGGTGTCACGGTTGAGCGACCACATCGACATGCGCCCCAGCCCGCGGTCGCGCGCCCAGGCGTTGAGCTTCCGGGCATCGCTGAGCGAGAACACCTCGTCACGGACGTCGTTCTGCCCGATCATGGGCGTCGCCCCGACCTTGTGCCAGAGGGTGCCGTCACCGAGGGGCGTGCCCGCGCGCTGGTACAGGACACCGAGCTGTCGCTGGACCTCCTGCAGCGCCTGCACCGATGCCGAGTACATGCTCTGGCTCGACCCCTTGGCCTCGCCGTAGTCCATCGTCATCGCGTTCACCCCGGCGAGGTCCACGCCGGCGGCGAGGAACTGCGCGACCGCGGTGGTCCCGTCGGACGTCAGCCCCGAGGGCGCGGCCGGCAGGGTGAGCCACACCGCGAGCGGGTGACCGGCGGCCCGACGCTCGTCCTGGAGCGCCGCCACCGCCTTGGCACGCCGTTCCCCCGCAGCGCGGTTCGTGAGGTCGTCGCCCTCGACGTCGAAGTCGACGGTCGACAGGTCGTAACGCTGCACGACCTGCCGGTAGGCACCCAGCAGGGCGGACGCCTTCGTGCAGGTGGTGGCGAGCTCGTCGTTCGCCAGGCCGCCGAACGACACCCCGACCTCGCCGTGCTGCTGCTGCAGACGGGCGACACGGCGGTCGAGGTCGAGCTGGTCCGCCGCACCCTGCAGCGAGTAGTACGAGCCCCAGGTCGGCGAGCAGGCGTCGTCGTGGTCGGCGACGACGAAGGACAGCACGACGTTGCGTCCCTTGGCCGACTTGACGTCCTCGAACGCGAAGACCGGGGTCGCGGTGACGTCGGTGTAGGCGGCGAACCACGCTGGTTGCCGTTCGGTCGCCTGCGCCGAGTGCCAGCGGTCGAAGCCGGCGTACCCGGCGACGGCGACGGCGGCGGCGACCACGACCGCGATGGTGACCCGGACCGGGGAGAGTCGTCTCGTCGTCGACATCAGGCTGCGCTCCGTTCCTGGCGCGGGCCGGTCGCGTCGGCCTGGGCGGACGCGGTGGCACGTGCGCCCGCCGCTCCGACGACGTCGGCGTCGTGCCGGACGGGCAGGTTGCCGCCGCCGTGTCCGAAGTACAGGACCGCGTGCCAGTCCTCGAGGACGGGCTCCGGGACCGGGCGGACACCGCCGCGACGACGTCCGCGCCGACGGTCGGCACGCGCGGCCGCACGAGCGGCACGACGAGCGGCACGACGTGCTGCGCGCGCCGAGGGGTCGTAGTACATCCAGCGCGTGGCCCACAGCCAGACGTCGACCACGGAGTTCCACACGCCGATGTAGGCGACGATCGCGTAGGTGGCGAGGAGCGCATTGAAGGCGGCGAAGACCGCGTTCCCCCAGTTCTGCGCGCCGTAGTCGCGGACGAAGGTGAAGACCGAGAAGGCGACGATCGCGTAGGGCGCGAGGACGTAGAGCGCCGGCGAGGCCGTGCGGTCCCGCACCTTGGGCGTCCGCGCGAACGGGATCTTCTTCGCCGTGAGGGCCTGCTGGATGCTCTTGAGCACGCCCGCGACGTTCACCGGCGTGAGGATGAGGTTGAAGCCGTAGATGCGGAAGACGTCCGTGCGCTTGTAGCCGCAGTACCGCAGGTCGCTCGACAGCAGCCAGAAGTAGGGCAGCGCCGCGAGCAGCACCATCGGGCTGAGCAGCCGCGAGTCGTACGGGTACGCGAGCAGGAAGACGAGCCCGAACGACGCCCAGGTGATCGACGCCATGTAGTTGACGCGCAGCGCCATCTCGACGAGACCGACCCGCTCGCCTCGTGCCCGGCGCTCACGGACCTGGCGGACGTACTTCGGCAGGATGAGGAGGCCGCCGTTCGCCCAGCGGCGGCGCTGGACGACGAGCGACCCGAAGTCCGGCGGCGTGGCACTGTACGAGAGCCGCTCCGGGTAGTTGACGAGCGTCCAGCCGTGCATGCCGAGGTCGACGCTCGACTCGGTGTCCTCGATCACGGTGCGGTCCTGGACGTAGCGCTTCACCTCGAAGCCGCCGACGGTCTCGACCTCCTCGATGTCACGGAGCGCCTGGGTGCGGATGACGGCGTTCGCCCCGACCCAGAACGTCGCGTCGTACCGGGACATCCCCTGGTGGAGGATGTGCTGGATGTCGGTGGTGGCCCCCGCGAGCCGCTCGATGCGCGTGGCGGCACCGCGGAAGGACGAGTACGGGGTCTGCGTCACGGCGACCCGGGCGTTCTCCGGCTGCTCGAGGAAGTAGACCAGGCGCAGGCAGTAGTCGCGGAGCAGGACGGAGTCGGCGTCGAGCGTCAGGAGGTAGTCCGACGCCGGGACCACGAGGTCGGCCGCGTCGGCGTCGTCCACGGTGCGCAGGACGGTCCCGGACGCGGTCTCGTCGAACGCGTACGCCCCGCCCATCAGGCCGATGTAGGCGTTGAGGTTCATCGCCTTGTTGGCCTCGTCGGAGAGGTTCACGTACCGCTTCCGCTCGAACGTGGTCAGCTCCGCGGTGAAGGTCCAGGCGAGACGGCGATGCAGCTCGAGCGCCCGCGCCGAGGTCACCTCGCTGAAGTCCTGACCGAGGGCGACGGCGTCGGCGATGGCCGCTTCGAGGGCCTCGGCGGTCAGCCGGAACTCGTCGGCGAGCCCGACGAGCACCTGGTCGTGGAAGAACCGGTCGACGTGGTCGGCGACCTCGTGTTCCCGGGCGTTCCGGCGGAGCCACGCGTCGGCCCAGCGGTGGTGCTCGACGAGGGTCCGGAGCGCGTGCGTGCTGGCGAACGGTGCAGCGTCCGCCTCGACCTCGGCCGAGAAGAGCGCTTCCTGGAACCGGCGCGAGGGGACCTCGAGCTGCGCCTGGATGCGGTCCGCGACCGCGCGCGTGCGCTCCAGCTTGTCGAGCGTCGCCGGGTCGGTCGGGAACGGTGCGTCGTCGACGAGCAGGACGACGCGCAGGGACGGGTACTCCTGGAGCGCTGCCGACCAGAGCGTGGTCGCGACGACGTCCGGCTCCTCGGCGTAGCTCGGGACGAGGACGGTCATCGGCGCCTCGTGGCCGGAGGCGAAGTGTCGGTCGAGCTCGGCGCGCGGGACCCGCACGTGGCTCGCGAACCGCTCCATCGCACCCTGGCGGGCCACCAGGTGCATGAGCGCGGAGAAGGTCAGGAAGGTGACGACGACGAGGTACGAGATCGCCTCGGTGGTGAAGCGGAAGCTCTCGGTGCCGTAGTCGAGGAACTGGCGGATCACGGTGTAGACGACGTACGCCAGCCAGAAGGCGACGGTCAGGATGATCGCCACGCGACCGGAGACGAGCTTCCGGTCGGAGGGGCGTGCGTGCAGGGTGTCGAGCGGACGGGTCCGGCGCTCGGCACCCCACTGACGACGGCGCGTCGGTGCGCCGGCAGACGGATCGGGCATGGCAGTCCTTCGTTCCTTCCGGACCAGCGCTCCGTCGGGTCGGGCGCTGTCGGGGGTCCGGTCGGTCGGGACGACGGTACGAGAGATCCCGCAGGCCGCCGACACCCGAACGGGGGGTCCGGGCGGTTGTGTGCGGCATCACGCAGCGCAGTGCGGCATCGCGGGACCGCGCGCGGTTTCCCGCACGAGGGGGGGCACGCCCAGCTGCTTCGGCCGGCACCGCCCCGCGTCACCAGCGCCACCAGCGCCCCGGGTCACCAGCGCAACCAGCGCCACCAGGGCCGCCAGGGCCGCCAGGGCCGCCAGCGCGACCATGTGACGGACGGGAGGCGCGATGCCGGCCCGCACCGCGCCTCCCGTCCGCCCGTGCATGCGTCGATCCCCGACACCCGTTCCGTGCGCCCGTTCCTTCCCAGAACGGGTGGGATGCCTTGCGAGAACGGGCGTACCTGGTGGACCAGGACGATCAGGTACGCCCGGATCGACCAGGTACGCCCGAACCAACCAGGTACGCCCGGAACGACCAGGTACGCCTCGCAGGGCCGGTACGCCCGGATCGACCAGGTACGCCCGAACCGACCAGGTACGCCCGGAACGACCAAGTACGCCTCGCAGGGCCGGGTACGCCCGGAACGACCAGGCACGCCCGGCAGGGCCAGGTACGCCCGGCGGGGCCGGGTACCGCGCCTACCGCCCGCGTGCGAGGAGCCAGAGCAGGTACGGCGCCCCGACCACGCCCGTGACCACACCGACCGGCAGGGCGTTGCCGGGGATCGCGAACTGCGCCAGCAGATCGCTCGCGAGCGTGACGACCGCGCCGACGGCCGCGACGACGCCGAGCGCGACCCGCCCGTTGCCGACGAGACGGCGTCCGATCGGTGCCGCCATCAGCGCGACGAAGGCGACCGGGCCCGCCGTCGCGACCGCTCCCGCGGTGAGGCCGACGGCGGTGAGGAGCAGGAGCGACTTCGCGCGGTCGGGCCGGAGTCCGAGGGCGGCGGCCACCTCGTCCCCGAGCGCGAGGACCGTCAGCCGACGGGACTGCGCGAGCGCGGCGGCCAGGAGCAGGACGACGGCGACCGCGAGGATGCCGACGAGGGTGCGGTCCACCGCGTTCAGGCTGCCCGAGAGCCAGAGGAGCGCGGTGCCCGCCTGCTGGACGGTGCCCGCGGTCAGCATCCAGCCGGTGATGCTGAGGCAGATCGCCGCCACCCCGATGCCGACCAGGACGACGCGGTTGCCGGTGATCCCCCGACGCCAGGAGAGCGCGGCGATGACGACCGACACGAGCAGGGCGCCGACGACGACGGACCCGAAGAGCACACCGCCGCTCGCCCCGAAGAGCACGATCGCGGTCAGCCCCGAGGCACTCGCGCCCGAGGTGATGCCGATGACGTCGGGGCTCGCGATCGGGTTGCGGACGACGCTCTGCACGATGCCGCCGGCGGCGCCCAGCGCGGCACCGACCAGCACGGCACCGGCGACCCGGGGGCCGCGGAGCTGCCCGACGACGAAGTCCGAGACGGTGTCACCGTGTCCGACCAGGGCGCCGGCGACCTGCAGCGGCGAGAGCGGGATCTCCCCCACCCCGAGCCCGACGAGCACGAGGGCGACCAGGAGCACGAGCACCGCGCCGAGGACGGCGAGCTCGCGACGGACCGCGGTCACAGGCCGGTCACCACCCGCGACCGGACGAGCCAGATGAACACCGGGGCACCGATGAGCGCGGTCACGATGCCGACCTGCAGCTCCCCCGGGTACGCGACGACCCGCCCGATCACGTCGGCGACGAGCAGGAGGGCGGGTGCGACGAGGGCGGACAGGAGGATCGTCCAGCGTTGGTCGGGCCCGCTCAGCCGGCGGACGGCGTGCGGGACGGCGAGGCCGACGAACGCGATCGGTCCGGCGGCTGCCACCGCGGACCCCGCGAGCAGGACCGTCACGGCACCGCCGACGATGCGGACGAGCACGACCCGCTGGCCGAGCGACGCGGCGAGCTCGTCCCCGAGCGCGAGGGTGTTCAGGGAGCGCCCCAGGCCGGCGGCCACGACGAGTCCGACGAGCACGGGGACGGCCACGACGCCGGCGGTGCCGAGGTCCTTGCCGGCGAGCGCCCCGACCTGCCAGAAGCGCAGCTGGTCGAGCAGGCTCTGGCTCGACACGAGGACCGCCGTGGTGACCGACGACAGGGCGGCGGCGACGACCGCTCCGGCGAGCGCGAGGCCCACCGGCGACAGGCCCCGCCGGGCGACGGCCGCGATGCCGTAGACGAGCAGCGCCGCGAGCCCGGCCCCGACGAAGGCGAAGGGCAGGTACGCGGCGGTCCCGCTGATGCCGAACACCGCGATCCCGACGACCACGGCGAGGGCTGCTCCGGCGTTGATGCCGAGGATGCTCGGGTCGGCCAGCGGGTTCCGGGTCACGCCCTGCATCACGGCACCGGCCACCCCGAGCGCGGCGCCGGCGAGCAGCCCCACGACGGTACGCGGGACGCGGTTGCCGAGCACGATGAGTCCCACCTCGTCGTCCCGGTGCGGGTGCAGGACGACGTCGAGGACGGTGCCGAGCGGGATCGGGCGCGAGCCGAACGCCACGGAGAGCGCGACGGCCACCACGAGGACGGCGACGGCGAGCAGCGCTGCCCCGACGAGACGGGACCGCGAGGCGGGTGCCGGGCGGGGCCGGACTGCAGGGGTGACGGGTGAGGACGCGCGCATGGGAAGTGCGGCAAGCCTAATCCCGCCCCTCGTTCGGCGGCCCCCGAGGAAGCCCGGAGCCGGCACAGGGTCCGTTCATAGGGTCGTCATGGGTTCGGCTCCTGTACTGGTCTCCGTCGACGCCCGACCGGGTCGTCGAGGAACGAACCGCCACCCCCCGGGTGGTCGAGGGACGACCGGAGAGCACCCATGAACGAGAACCCCGCCGACGACCAGCGCGCGACCGACCGTCCCGGCTGGGAGGCCCCGCACGCCGACCGCGACGCCCTCCGCCCGGCGTACGCCTTCGACGGCAGCGGCCCGTGGCTGTACGGCACCGACGGCTCGGGGCCGTACGCCTACACCCCGGACGGTCGCGGCCCGTACCTGCTCGGCAGCGCGGCCCTCGGCGGTCCCACGGACCCGCGTCCCGGTGCCGCGAGCACGAGCACGGCGGCAGCAGGCGCGACGGCCGGCAGCACCCCCTGGGGCTGGACCTCGGGCGCGGCGGCAGCGAACCACCCCGGCGCGAAGCGCCCCCGGCGGCTCGGACTCGTCATCGGCTCGGGCGTCGCGGCGCTGGCGATCATCGGCGCGGCCGGCGGGACGGCGCTCGGCCTGTCCTCGCAGGGCACCACGACCACGTCGAGCCAGTCGCAGGGCACCACGACGCTGCCCGGCGGTGGCTCCGGCACGAGCGGTGGGACGAACGGTTTCACCGTGCCCGGGTACGGGAACGGCTCGGGCAGCGACGGCAGCAGCGGCAGCGGCAGCGGCAGCGGCAGCGGTACCGGCACGGGCACGGGCACGCAGACCGCCGCGACCCCGGCGACCGCGGCCCAGACGAAGGGCGTCGTGACGATCGACACCGTGATGAACTACGACACCTCGTCGCAGGCCGCGGGCACCGGCATGGTCCTCACCGCGGACGGCTTCGTCCTGACGAACAACCACGTGGTGCAGGGCGCCACGAGCATCGCGGTCACCGACGAGACGACCGGCAAGCAGTACCGGGCCGAGGTCGTCGGCACCGATGCCACGCACGACGTGGCCGTGCTCAAGCTGCAGGACGCGTCCGGCCTGTCCACGGTGACGCTCGACGACGACGGCGAACCGTCGACGGGTGACGCGGTGACCGACGTCGGCAACGCGGAGGGCACGGGCAACCTCGTCGCCGCCGCGGGCACGGTCACCGCCCTCGACCAGGACATCCAGGTGCAGAGCGAGTCCGGCACGGGCACGGAGTCGTTGCAGGGCCTGATCGAGGTCGCCGCGCAGATCGTCCCGGGCGACTCCGGCGGTCCGGTCCTGGACAGCGAGGGCGAGGTGGTCGGCATGGCCACCGCGGCGTCGTCGGGCTCCGCCGAGGTCACCGGGTACGCGATCCCGATCACGACCGCGAAGGCCATCGCGGACAAGATCCTCGCCGGGGAGTCCTCGGACACCGTCACGATCGGCCTGCCGGCGTTCCTCGGCGTCGAGGTCGGCTCGACCGCGACGACGCAGACCACCGCGGGTGTGCCGGTCGCCGGGACCGTCGACGGTTCGGGCGCCGCAGCAGCGGGACTGGTCGCCGGCGACACCATCACGAGCCTCGACGGCACGGCGGTCACGAGCAACGACGCACTGACGTCCGCGATCCGCTCGCACGCCGTCGGTGACCGGGTGCAGGTCGGCTACACCGATGCCTCGGGCACGGCGCACACCGTGACGGTGACCCTGACCGCAGGCCCCGCCGCCTAGCGAGGGCGCCGCGCGAGCGCCAGCGGCAGCAGCGGCAGCAGCAGCGGCAGCGGCAGCGGCAGCGGCAGCGGCAGCGGCCTCAGCCGAGCAGCGCGCGCACCACGGACCGGTACACGTTCGCCGGGGAGTCGGACCGGAAGGCCGTCTCCCCGGCCTCCGTGCGTCCGACCCGGGCGAACCCGATGCCCTCGGCGTGCACGACGACGACGGGGGCCGGTCGACCCGGGCGACGGATCGACGAGACCGTCCACGGCGCGGCCCAGAAGCGCGCGAGCCGCGGGTCGGCCTCGGCGACGGCCACCGGCAGGTCCGGCGCGGTGTCGGCCGCACCCGTCCTGCGGGCCAGCAGGTCCGCGTGGAGCGACCCCGTGCGGAAGGGGAAGGTCCACGACGGGCGGATGCCGAGCCTCCCGGCCGCCAGCGCGACCACGCGCTCGACCGGCAGCCGGGCCACGGTGCCGCCCGTCTCGTCCGTCCCGTCCACGACGGTCTCCGACCAGGCCTGGAGGCGCGTGGTCCGCCCGTCGGGCAGGCGCTGTTCGAGGGTGACCGGCCGGGTGTCGTCGGCCCACGGCGCGAGGAGCTCCTGGGTGGTCTCGGGGAGCGTCCCGAGGCGGCCGACGAGCCCCGTCTGCACGAGCTCGCGACCGGCGGGCGAGCGCAGGAGCATCGGGTCCCACCGGCGTCCTGCCAGGCTGCGCAGGGTCGTGAGCGCGTCGGGACCGAGGTGCGTCCCGTCGAGCTGCGGGACCGGCGCCGCGACCGGCAGGGCCTCGAGCTCGCGCTGCGGGCGGGACGGTGCCGGCTCGGTGGCACGGACCGACTCGAGCACGGTCGAGACCAGGTCGTCGGTCGCGAGCATCCGGGTGAGCGGTCGCTCGACGGTCAGGTCGACCCGGTGCCGGCCGGTCACGAAGAGCAGGTGGGCGCCCGCGACGTCGCCGTCCTCGTCGGGGCGCACGTACTCGACCAGGCGTGCCGGGGCGCCCGCGGTCGTCCACGGGTCGCAGCCGATGAGCCGCAGGCCCTCGACCGACCCGGGCAGGCGTTCGAGCAGGCTGGTGTGCTCCTCGGCGACGGTGCGCTCCGAGGGGCGGGACCGGACGGTCAGGACGACGTCGTCACCGGTCAGCCGGAGGTCGGCCTGCGGGGAGTCCTCGCGGTGCCAGCGGTCGGGGCGGCGGAGCGTCAGGCGGGAGGTTCGGTCCTCGGTACCGAGCGGGACGGGGACGGCCATGGGTCGAGGCTACGTGGCGACGGCTGCGGGGACGGCGACGGCTCGCCGGTGCGCCGCGCGGGCGGAGCCTGCTCGCCGTCGGGCGAGGTGGGTGGAGCTGCGTCGCGGGCTGCGTCGCGTGCTGCGCTGCCGGCCGCGTCGCGGGCTGCGTCGCGGGCTGCGTTGCCGGGCTGCGTCGCGCGGCTGCGTCCCCTGGCCCTTCAGGGGCGGCGCGTCCGCGGTGTCGGCGGCGGGGGCACGTGCTTCGCCGCGACCACGTCGGCGAGCGGGACGTCGACGTGCCCCCGTCGCGTCTCGATCGTGACCGTGTCGACGGTCCGTGCGGACAGGGTGCCGAGGGCGTCGCGAGCGCCGTCCCCGACCCGTGCCCGCACGACGAGCCGGTCGCCGGGGGACGCCGCACGCAGGACGCCGAGCGCCAGCGCCCGGGCGAGGGCATCCTGCTCGCTCGGAGCCCGGCCGTCCGGGTCCTGCTGCCGCGGTTCCTGCACCCGTCGAGCGTACGGCCCGGTCGCACGGCTCGGGTGTCGGCCCGCTCGGCTCCCCGGCGCGGGCTGCTCGCAGGGCTGCGCCGCCTAGGGTGGTGGGATGGAGAAGGCGCGCGTCGACAGCTGGATCTGGGCGGTGCGGATCACGAAGACCCGGTCCGCCGCGACCAGTGCGTGCAAGGCCGGCCACGTCCGGGTGAACGGGGAACGTGCGAAGCCGGCGCAGCCGATCGCCCCCGGGGACGAGGTGCGGGTCCGTCAGCACGGGTTCGACCGCATCGTCGTCGTGACGGGCATCATCCTCAAGCGGACGAGCGCGACCGAGGCGGCGAAGCACTTCGAGGACCGGACCCCGCCCCGGCTCCCCCGCGAGGAGGCCGGGTTCGTCCCGACCCGGGACCGAGGCGCCGGTCGTCCGAGCAAGCGGGAGCGCCGCGACCTCGAGAAGCTCCGCGGCCACTGACGCGACCGGGCGTCGCGCCGCCGTCAGACGAAGCGGACGGTCTGCTGCAGGCGGTCGCGGACGTCGAACACGTCGACCGAGCCCTCCGGGGAGAACACCCCGTTCAGGACCTGACCGAGCGCACTGCGACGGACCACGAGCGCGGTGGGCTTGCGCGCCGACCCGACGACCTGGACGTCCTCGTCGACGGCGGAGTCCGGCACGACCATCAGCCGTCCGGTGAACTTCACGCGGGTCTGCTTCTGTACCGCTCGGGCCGCCCGCACGAGCTCCTTGACCGGACGCTCGCCCGGCGCCAGGGTCTCGCCGGCGATGTCACCGTGCTCGATGCGCACGGGAGCGCCCCAGTCGATCGACTCGACGGCCCAGAGTCCGCTCGGGGTCAGCACGGCGTGGTCGAGCTTGCCCTCGGCACCGGCGTCGAGGTCGTGCCACACGGTCACGCCGATGCCCATCTCCGCGATGATCGACGCCGTCGCCTCCTCCGCGAGGGCCTCGGCGAGCAGTCGGCGGATGTGCCGCGGCGCGGAGCGGACCAGCGCCGGGTCGTACGGGTCCTCGACGGGGTCGCCGAGGCCGACCCACTCGCGTTCGGCCTGCAGGAAGACCTCGCGGGAACGACCACCCGGGTGCCCGTACGAGCGCGCCCGCGGCCGGGAGTCGCGCCGAGCCGTCGGGGGCGCGAACCCCTCGCCGTCGTGCGACCAGACCGAGGACCCGGACGGACCGGACGCTGCGCTGGGGGTCGACGTGCGGGAGCCAGCGTCGTACGCCCGGCGGGCAGCCGGGGTCCCGATGCGCTCCCACGCGATCTGCACCTGGCGGAAGCGCCGGGCGTCTCCACCGAGGTCGGGGTGGGTCTCGCGGGCGGCACGACGGTACGCACGGCGGAGCGCGTCGTCGTCGGCGGTCGCGGGGACGCCGAGGACCTCGTACGGGGTGGCGTCGGCCGGGCTGTCGGTCATGGCCCTGCGACACTACCCGCTGGAGCATCGGAGTCCGCCGCGTGCGGGCTGGGAGCTGCCGGGAGGCCCGGTGCACGTCCGACGCGCGCGTCGCGCCCCGAGACGCCGGCGTCTGCGCGGGACGCCGCGGTCCGACGCGCGTCCCACACCGGCGAGACGACGGCGTCGGTGCGAGACGCCGTCCGCCGGTCGAGACGCCGCGGGATCCGGCGGCGTCTCGACGGCTCCGCGGCGTCCGGCACCGACGCCGGCGTCTCGACGGCTCTGCGGCGTCCGGCACCGACGCCGGCGTCTCACGTGCACGGCGGTGTCCCGCACCGACGCCGGTGCCCCGCGCAGCTCGTCCGCGCGGACGTCAGTCGGCGGTGACGGCCGCGCGGATGAGGTCCGCGTGGGACTCGATCCACGCCACGTCGGCCCGGTACAGGTCGGCGTGCCCGTGCTCGAGGTCGCTGAGGAACTTCGGGTTCCCCGCGGCGGCCTCGGTCTCCATCGTCGTGACGAGGGCGACGAGCGAGGCCGTGATCGTCTCGACGAGCACCCCGCGGGAACGGTCGTCGAGCCCGTAGGCGCGGCAGAACTCCGCCGCGCGGTCGAGGCGCTCGTCGAGTCCCGGCGCCGAACTGCCCTCGACGAGACCGGTGGTGAACGGCGCGAAGCGGTAGACCGCGCTCGCGACGTCCCAGACGCGCGGCCCGGGGTGCGCGGTGTCGAAGTCGATGAGCCCGACCGCGGCGATGCCGTCGTACACGCAGTTGTACGGCGCGAAGTCACCGTGCACGATCGTCTCGACCGGCAGCCGTTCGGCCTGCGACCAGACGTCGACCGCGTCGTCCCGCGGGTAGGTCGCCGCGACGTCGTGGTACTGGCGCAGCAGTCGCGCGGACGTGACGAGGGCCGCCTCGCTCGCGATCTCGGTGCTCCAGGGGTAGTTGCCCGCCGTGCCCGGCACGAAGCTCACCGTCTCGAGGGCGTCCCCGACGGCGATCGGTTCGGGTGCCGCGACGAAGCCCTGCTCGTGCAGGTGCGCGAGCAGCCGGTGCACCGTCGGTGTCCAGGGCCCCGCAGGGCGGTGCACACGGTCGTCGGCTCTGGTGACACGCTCCATCGTGACCTCCTGATCGGTACGTCTCCGTTGACGTGAGGGTCAGCGTAGCGACGCCGGGTGGGCGATGTCTCGATCCGGTCACGACGGCCGCGTGACGATCTCGCTCCACCACGTGTGCAAGCTTGCATGCAAGGCGTAGGATCGGCTGCCGTGAGCGACACCAGCACCGAGGTCTCCGCCGCAGGGCGGGCGTACGAGCACGTCAAGCGGGCGATCATCCGCGGCGACCTGCCGGGCGGCACGGCGATCAGCGAGAACCTGCTGTGCCGGGAGATCGGCGTCTCGCGGACACCCGTGCACGAGGCGTTCCTGCGCCTGGCGGCCGAGGACCTCATCCTGCTCGGCGCCCGCCGGGGCGCCGTCGTGCGCCCGATGTCCCCGAACGAGGCGGCGGACGTGCTCGAGGTGCGTGAGGCGATCGAGTCGACCGCGGCGACCCGCGTCGTCACCGACGGCCGCGTGCCGGAACTGGCACCGCTCCTCCAGGCCGAGCTGGCGGAGCAGGAGGCGGCGGTGGCCGCCGGGGACGTCGACCGCTTCGTCGAGCGGGACGCGGCGTTCCACGGCGCCGTCGTCGCGGCGTCGCGCAACGCGATCGCCGTCCGCTTCGCCCGGACGCTCGGCGACCGGCAGCAGCGGCTGCGGCACCAGCTGATGCGCGTGCGACCGGAGCAGTTGCAGGCGTCGCTCGACGAGCATCGGGCGCTCGCCGCGGCCCTCGACGACGGGGACGCCGAGCGGTACGCGGCGGTCCTCCGAGCGCACGTCGCGTCCCACCGGGGCGCGCTGTGAGCGGCGCGACCGGGAGCATCCCGACCACCGGCTCCGTGCCGGTGCCGGTCAGCCGGGTGGCCCCGTGGGCGATGGTCTGGGGCGCGGTCTTCGTGTGCTCGTGGGGCGGAAACCAGTTCTCGCCGCTGCTGCTCATGTACGAGGAGCGGGCGCACTACTCGTCCGTGCTCGTCAACGTCTTCCTCGGGGTCTACGTCCTCGGGCTCGCACCCGCGCTGCTCGTCGCCGGGTCGCTCTCGGACCGGCACGGGCGGAAGCCGCTCATGCTCGTCGGCATCGCCGCGGCCGTCGTCGGCAGCGGACTCCTGGCACTCGGGCCGTTCGGACCCGGCTTCCTCGCGGCCGGCCGGCTGTTCTCCGGCATCACGGTCGGCATCGCGATGGCGGTCGGCAACAGCTGGGTGAAGGAGCTCTCGCAGGGCCGCCACGACCCCTCGGCCGATGCCGGCTCCGGGGCACGGCGCGCGTCGCTGGCCTTCACGCTTGGGTCCGGGATCGGTGCCCTCGTCGCCGGTGGGATCGCGCAGTGGGGGCCGGTGCCCGAGGTCCTGCCGTTCCTCGTGCACATCTGCGTCGCGGCACCGTTCGCCCTCGTCGTGTGGCGGGCGCCGGAGACCGCGGTGAACGGTGGCCTCGCCGGTCCGTGGTGGCGGCAGCTCGCGATCCCGAGTGCCGGGCACCGACGGTTCACGCGGGTGGTCGTCGTCGCGGCACCGTGGATCTTCGGGTCCGCTGCGATCGGCTACGGGTACCTGCCGACCCGGCTCGCGGGAGCGACCGGTCCGTGGGGCCTGGTGTTCGCGACCGCCGCGACCGTCGTCGCCCTCGGGGTCTCGAGCGCGGTGCAGCCGCTCGCCAAGCGCGTGCACTCGGTGTCCTCGGCGCGCGGGCTCGTCACCGCCGTCGCCGTGATGACCGTCGGGATCGGGGTCGTGCTCCTGGCGGTGGAGCTGCAGTCGGTGTGGGTCGGGCTCGCGGCGAACGTGGTGATCGGCGTCGGGATGGGGACCGCGCTCGTGTCCTCGTTGCTCGAGGTCCAGCGGATCGCCGGGTCGCGCGACCTCGCCGGCCTGACGGGAGCGTTCTACGCGGTGGCGTACAGCGGGTTCCTGGCGCCGGCGGTCATCGCGGCGATCGCGGGCGGTGCCGGGGTCCCGGTGTCGGTGATCCTGGCCGTCGTGGTCGGGCTCGGGGCGGTGTCGTGGGTGGCGCTGCTGGTGTCGTCGAAGCGGTACGTGCCGGAGGGCTGACGCCGCACCGGACCGACGCAGCAGTGTGCCGGCGCTGCACCGGACCGACGCAGCAGCGGACCGACGCGGCCGCGGCGGGCTACTGCTCGCGGAACCAGCCGGGGCCGCGGACCTCGGCGCCCAGGGCCTCGACCCGGGTGCGGAGCTCCCGGTCCGCCGTGACGACGACGACCGGTGCGTGTCCGTCGCCGAGCGCCGACCGGGCAGCCTCGACGATCGCGTCGTCGCCGGAACCCTCGGCGCGGACGACCCCGACCGAGTCGGCCGCACCGCCGAGGTCACCGGCACCGACGGCACCCGCCGCCGTGCCCGCAGCACCGGCACCCGCGCCGGCCGCCCGCGCCTCGCCCTCGAGCACCACCGTCCACCGCGGCCACCAGCGGGCGAAGGGCAAGCCGAGCTCCCCCGCGCCGACGCCCCGTCCGGCGAGCGCCGCCACGGACGACAGCAGCCGCTCCGCCGCGCCCGCACGGTCCTTCCACCAGCCGTCCGGCACGCTGCCGACGACGTTCGCCGCGTCCACCACCACGTGCGGGACCGTCTCGATCGCGCCGCGCAGCGCCGGCCACGAGGCGCCGAAGCCCGGGTGCAGGGGCAGCGCGTCGACCTCGGCGACGGGGACCCACGACAGCGCGAGGCTCTCGCGGTCCGCGATCACCGGCTCGAACGGGCGTCGGGCGCGACCGACGACGGTCGTGTAGGTCCAGAAGCCGAGGTCGAGCACGGCGGCGTGCCGCAGGTCGATGCCGTCCTCGGGCACCCCGGCCTCCTCCGCGGACTCCCGGAGCGCGGCGGTGACGGCGTCCTCGTCCTGGTGGCGTGCACCACCGGGGATCCCCCACGTGCCGCCGTGGTGGCTCCACTCCACGCGGTGCTGCAGGAGCACCCGGCCGGCACCGTCGTCGACGAGCAGGCCGGCCGCGCCGAAGCGTCCCCAGGCCTTGGTGCCGTCCGGTCCGACGGCCCACGCGTCGCCGGGGTCGCGGGGTCCGGGCGGCGGTCCGGGAGGGGTCACGTCAGGCACCCGTCAACACTGGCACACCGCACCCCCGGAGTGCCCGGAGGAGGTCGTCGGACGTCGTGTACGGTGTCGTCCGAGACACGGGGTGCCGCACCGAGCGGCTGAGATCACACCCGTCGAACCTGCTCGAGCTCGTACTCGCGAAGGGATCGTCCATGCACACTGCTGCGCCCGTACCCGGACCCGCCGGCTCCCCGTCCCCGGACTGGGCCGACCGCACCGCCACGCTGCTCGAGGAGGTGCGCGCCCGCAGCCCCCTGGTGCAGTGCATCACGAACACCGTGGTGCAGAACGTCACGGCGAACGTCCTGCTCGCCCTCGGCGCCTCCGCGGCGATGGTCGACGTCACCACCGAGGCCGGTCCCTTCGCCCGCGTCGCCGACGCCCTGCTCGTCAACACCGGCACCCCGCACCCGGAGCCGCGTGCGGCGTCGGTCGAGGCGGCATCCGCAGCCGTCGACGTCGGCACACCGTGGGTCCTGGACCCCGTCGCGGTCGGCGCGCTGCCGGTCCGCACCGCCCTCGCCCGCGAGCTCCTCGCGCTCCGGCCGACCGTGCTGCGCGGGAACGCGTCGGAGGTCCTCGCCCTGCTCGGCGACGCCGACGGCGGCCGCGGGGTCGACAGCACCGCCGGCACGGACGAGGCGCGGGCGGCAGCGCTCCGGGCGTCGGACGGGAGGCTCGTGGGCGCCGTGGCCGTGTCCGGTCCCGTCGACCTGCTGGTCGCGCCGGGTACCGGCGTGGTACGGGTCGCGAACGGGTCGCCGCTGCTGACCCGCATCACCGGGGGCGGGTGCGCGCTCGGCGCGGTGGTCGCCGCCTTCGCGGCGGTGGTCCCGGACGACCCGGGCGCAGCAGCCGTCGCCGGGACGGTGGTGCACACGGTCGCCGCCGAGCTCGCCGCGCGTGACGCCGGCGGCCCGGGGACCTTCCAGCCGCTGTTCCTCGACCGGCTGGCGACGCTGACCCCCGAGGACGTCCTCCGGGTGGCGCGCATCACCACGGAGTCCGCACCACCGACGATCCCGGGGTCCGCTGCAGCGCCGACGGTGGTCCGACCGTGAGCGCCCCGACGGACCTGGGCGTCTACCTGGTCACCGACCCGGTGCTCGTCGACCGGCACGGCAGGGGCGTGCTCGGCGTCGTCCGTGCCGCGGTCGACGCCGGGGTGCGGCTCGTGCAGGTGCGCGACAAGCAGGCACCGGTCCGCGACCTCCTCGCCCTCACCGCCGCGGTGGCCGACGCCGTCGGGGACCGCGCGACCGTCGTGGTGGACGACCGGACGGACGTCGCGCTCGCCGCCCGACGTGCCGGACACCGGGTCGCGGGCGTGCACCTCGGCCAGTCGGACCTGCCCGTCGCGGCCGCCCGCGCGCTCCTCGGGCCGGACGCCCACGTGGGGCTCACCGCGAACACCCCGGCCCACCTGGCGGCCCTCGCGGAGCTGCCCCGCGGCACCGTCGACCTGCTCGGCGTCGGTGTCGTCCACCCGACCTCGACGAAGCCGGACCACCCGCCGGCGCTCGGCGTGGACGGCGTCGCCCGGATCGCCGGTGCGGCGCGCCCGCTCGGGGTCCCGTGCGTCGCGATCGGCGGCGTGACCCTGGACGACGTCGCGCCGCTGCGTGCGGCCGGTGTCGCCGGTGTCGCGGTGGTGTCCGGGATCTGCGCCGCCGCCGACCCGCACGCGGCAGCGGCGGCGTACCTCCGCGCCTGGAGCGGGTCGTGACCGCCGCCGAGCCCGCCGTGGGCTCGACGTCGCCGCCGGTGCCGCCGGTGCCGGTGCCGGGGCGGCCGCACGTGCCGCGGGTCCTCAGCATCGCGGGCACCGACCCGACGGGCGGCGCCGGACTCCACGCGGACCTCAAGGCGATCACGGCGCACGACGGCTACGGCATGGGCGTCGTGACGGCCCTGGTCGCGCAGAACACCCACGGCGTGCGGTCGGTGCACGTGCCCGACGTCGGGTTCCTCCGCGAGCAGCTCGACGCCGTGTCGGACGACGTGGTGGTCGACGCCGTCAAGGTCGGGATGCTCGGCACCGTCGAGGTCGTCCGTACGGTCACGGACTGGCTCCGCGACCACCGCCCGCCCGTGGTCGTCGTGGACCCGGTGATGGTGGCCACGAGCGGCGACCGGCTGCTCGACCGGCAGGCGACCGCCGCGATGGGCGACCTGCTCGCGCTCGCCGACCTCGTGACCCCGAACCGCGCGGAGCTGACCGACCTCGTCGCGCTCGCCGGGGGCACCGCACCGACGCCCCTCGAAGCCGCACGGCTCGTGGCCCGTCGGTGGGACGTCCTGGTGCTCGCGAAGGGCGGGCACGACACGGGGCCGACCGCCGACGACGTGCTCGTCCGGCCCGACGGCTCCGCCCGCACCTTCCGCGGCCCGCGCATCGCGACGACCAACACGCACGGAACGGGGTGCTCCCTGTCGAGCGCGATCGCGACGCTCGCCGCACGGGACGGCGACTGGGAGCTCGCGGTCGGCGGGGCGAAGACGTGGCTCACCGCCGCACTCCGTGGCGCCGACGCGCTCCGGGTCGGGACGGGCAACGGACCGGTCGACCACGGTGCGCTCACCCGTGCCGCGCTCCCCCCGACGACCTGGACGGACCGGTGGTGGGCGGACGTCGCCGAGACCCTCGACCGGACGCTCTCGTGCTCCTTCCTCGAGGGCCTGCGTGACGGCACGCTCGACGGGGACGTGTTCGCCCGGTACCTCGCGCAGGACGTCCACTACCTGCGGGCCTACGAGCAGCACCTGCGACGGCTGGTCGCCACCACGGACGGCGACCCCGCGGCGTTCTGGGCCTCGGCCGCCGCGGGCTGCGCCGACGAGGCGCGCGACCTGCACCACCGCCGCCTGGCGGGCACGCACGCCGACGACCCGGTCCACCCGACGTGCGCCGGGTACCTCGCCCACCTGCAGGCCGCGGCCGACAGCGGGTCGGTCGCGGTGCTCGCCGCCGCCGTGCTGCCGTGCTTCCGGGTCTACGCCTGGGTCGGCACGCAGCTCGGCCGCGCCCCGGAGGGACACCCCTTCGCGGACTGGCTCGGCGCGTACGGCGACCCGGCGTTCGCTGCGGCGAGCGCCGAGGCGACCGCGCGCGTCGAGGGGCTCGGGGCCGCCGCGGACCCGTCCGAGCGGGGGCGGATGGCGCGGGCGCACCGACGGTCGACCGAGTGGGAGCTCGCGTTCTTCCGGATGCCGACGGAACAGGTGGACCCGTCGGCTCGGGTTGACCCCGCGGACGCGGCGGACCCGCCGGAACCGGCGATCCTGGAGGACCCGTCGGCCCCGGCGGACCCGCCGGCGCAGCGCGACTGACCGGACCACGGCCGTCGCACGCGGCACGGGACGGACGGGAGGCTCGGGGCGGACCCGAGCCGTGCCTCCCGGCCGGTGCATCCCCCGTCTGACGACTCGCCCGTCCGGTGGTCGTGCGGTCGCGTCAGCGCGCCGCCGGCGGCAGCCGGACCGTCTCGACCGTCAGCGCACGCCCGTCCACCGTTCCCCGCATCCACGTGAAGTCGGGCTGCCTGCGGCGGTCCGTCGGCGACCCGGGGTTGAGCAGGCGCATCCCCGACGGCGCGACCGAGTCCCACGGGATGTGCGAGTGCCCGAACACGAGCACGTCGGTGTCCGGGTACGCGGCGTCCGCCCGGCGCTCGCGTCCCGTCGACGCACCGGTCTCGTGCACCAGGGCGAAGCGGAGGTCCTCCACCGTGAAACGGGCCACCAGCGGCAGCCGGTCGTCGAACTCGGGGCCGTCGTTGTTGCCGCGGACGCCCTCGAACCGACGCGACCGACCCTGCACGGCGTCGAGGGTGGCGAGGTCGACCCAGTCCCCCGCGTGCACGACGAGGTCCGCCGCGTCGACGTCCGCCCAGAGCCCAGCCGGCAGGTCCTTCGCGCGCTTCGGCAGGTGGGTGTCGGAGAGCAGGACGAACGAGGTGGTCACGGGGCGTCGCGACCGTCCGCACCGGCGTGGCCGTCCGGGGTCGCGCGGGCGGGCATCGGCAGACCGGCCTCGTCGGCGGCGCCGAGTCGTTCGAGCAGCCCGGCGAGGAGCGCGATGTCGTCGTCCGACCAGTCGGCGAGCCGTTCCTCGAGCGCGTCGCGGTGCAGGCGCACCGAGCGGTCGAGGGCGGCACGACCGGCGTCGGTCGCCTCGAGGGGCTTCGCGTTGCCGGAGCCGCCGTCGGTGGTCCGCACGAGCCCCGCCGCGAGCAGGCCGGACAGCTGCCGCGAGATCGTCGAGCGGTTGAGCCGCAGGTACCGGGCGATGTCGATCGCCATGCACCCGGGGTGCTGCACGACGAAGTCGACGAGGGACTGGTCGACGACGCTGAGCACGAGGTCGTCGCCGCGCGCCCGGATGCTCGCACGTCGCGTGATGCGGGCGAGTTCGGTGTAGGCGCGTCCGATGTCGCCGTTGCGGACCTCGTCGTCGGGGCGTCCGCCGTCACGGACCGCCGAGCTCGGGCTGCTCATCGCGTTCTCCAGCCTGTCACTGCGTGCGCCGGGTGCTCGGCGCTGGTGGGTGCCGCCACCCTACCGGCGGTCACGGGCTGCTCCCCCTCAGTGACCGGCGGCTGCGGCCTGCAGCGCGGGGATGTCGAGCTTGACCATGTCCTGCATCGCCTTGAACACCCGGGCGTTGGCCTCGGGGTCACCGCCGCCGGTCATCAGGTCGCCCATCATCGACGGGGTCACCTGCCACGTCAGGCCCCAGCGGTCGTGCAGCCACCCGCACGCGAGCGGTCGGCCGCCGTCGGCGAGGAGCGCGTCCCACACCCGGTCGAGCTCGTCCTGCGTGTCGACGTCGACCTGGAAGGACACGGCGTCGGTGTGCGGGTGCCCCGGGCCACCGTTCATCGCCCGGTAGGGCTGTCCGAGGAGCGTGAACTCGACGACGAGGGCGGTGCCGTCCGGCGTCCGCGCGACGCTGTCGACCCGACTGTCCGGGAAGAGCGACGTGTAGGTCGTGGCGGCCTGTTCGGCCTGGTCGTCGAACCAGAGGAACGGGGTGATCGTGGGCACGGTGCCTCCGGGTGCTCGGGTGCGGCCGCGACGCTGCGGCCGGAGCGTGGGGTGGGTCAGTCCGCGGTGCCGCGGCTGAGCAGGTCGGCCTTCTCGGGGTGTTCGTCGAACCACTTGCCGACGAACCAGCACATCGGCACGATGCGCTTCGTGGTCCTCGCCTCGACGTCGGCGACGGCGTGCGCGACGAGCTCCGCCGCGTAGCCGTGCCCGCGGTGGCTCGGGACCGTGTACGTGTGCGGGAACGACACGGCGTCCTCCGCGGCCCGGTAGTCGAGCACGCTCACGAGCTCGCCGTCGACGTACATCGCGTAGCGGTCGCGGTCGGCTTCGTCGCGGAACTCGTGGGCCATGGCGCCATCATGCACCCGACGGGCAGCGGCCGCACGGCGACGACGGCCCGGGGCGACCGCCGGTGGGAATGCACTGCTCGGCGCCGCGTTGCACGACCGCATGACAACGATCGGCATCATCGGAGCAGGCAACATCGGATCCCAGCTCGCGCGCCTCGCCGTGCAGCACGGCCACGAGGTCGTGATCGCCAACTCGCGCGGCCCCGAGACCCTGCAGGACCTGGTCTCGGAGCTCGGCGAGCACGCCCGCGCGGCCACCCGCGACGAGGCGGCAGCAGCGGGCGACATCGTCGTCGTGACCACCCCGCTCGCGGCGATCGAGACGATCCCGGTCGAGCCCCTGGTCGGCAAGGTCGTCATCGACACCAACAACTACTACCCGCAGCGCGACGGCCACATCGCGTCCCTCGACGAGGAGACGACGACCACCGCCGAGCTCCTGCAGGACCACCTGCGCGGTGCACGGGTCGTCAAGGCGTTCAACCACATCGCAGCCACGGCGCTGACCGACGAGGCCACCCCCGCCGGCACGCCCGACCGCCGCGCCCTGGTGGTCGCGGGCGACGATGCCGACGCCAAGCGGGTCGTCTCCGACCTGATCGACGAGTTCGGGTTCGACGTGGTCGACGCGGGCCCCCTCGCCGAGGGCTGGCGCATCCAGCGCGACACCCCCGGGTACGTCACGCGGTACACCGCCGACGAACTCCGGGCGAAGCTCGCCGAGGCGGAGCGCTACCGCGACATGTAGCCCCCACCTCCGCAACACGCCACGAAGGCGGTTCCCCGCAGCGGTACAGCTCGGCGCGGAGCCGCCTTCGTTGCGTCTCGCGAGCCCCGGCCGCGAGGCATCCTGCGCGAAGTGGACTGCGCGACCCCGGAACTGGGGCTGCGCAGCGGTCCATGCACGCGGATAGAAATGACGATGGATCAGAAGAGCGAGGGAGCACGAGTGGCGTCGCACCGCATGCCGGACCGAGACCGGCCGCGTCGAGCGGTCCCTGCGTGGGTCGTCGCACCCCCCGAGGACACCGCCGTCGGCCGGGAGGCACCACGCGCCCCCGCCCCGCAGGCACCCGTCCTCGACGCGGTCGCGGCCGTCCCCGTGGTCACCTCCGGCACGCCGGGTGCGGCGGGTCCGACGCTGCCGCAGGACCCGACCGACGTGCTGCCCGCCGTCGACGTCGTCGTGCCCGACTACCCGCCGCAGGAGCACCTGCTCCCGCCGGCCCCGACCTCGCCCGCGGTGCAGGTGCCGCCGTTCGACACCGCACCCCTGCCGGTGTCCCCCGTCGACGCCGCCGAGTCGGGCGGCCCCCTCACACCGCCGGTCGACCCGACGCACAGCGCCCACGCCCCGGCACCGGTGCAGCCCCCCATTCCCGGCGCCCCCGTCGTCGGACAGCCCCGCTTCTCGGTCCCCGGACTCGAGCACGTCCTGGTCGAGGGCGCGGAACCCGAGCCCTCCGGACCGATCGGGTACCGCACGCCGGCGCGCTTCGCCCGGCAGCAGGCACCGCGGCCGACCGTCGTCGACCCCGTGCCGTCCGGCTTCGACGCCGTCATCGCAGCGCCCGCCGCGCCCACCGTCCAGGCACCGTCGGTCTTCCCGGGCGGACCCGCCGCCGCGTCGACGCCGGCGGCCGCCGTGCCCACGGCAGCGGCTGCCGCACCCACGGCGGCGGCCGGGCCGTCGGCAGCCGGTGCCCCGGTCACCGGCGGTGTGTCCGCGCCCTACCGGCGGGGTCGCCGGTCGGGACCGGCCGCGGCTCGCACCGGCACCGAGGCCGAGGTGGGCGGGCACGACGACGGTGAGCAGGGCCTCCAGGCCGACCGTCGGACGTCCCGCGACCGCAGCCGCACCGCGATCGGGGCGACCCCGGCAGCCGTGCTCGGCGCCGTGACCGGTGTCGCCGCCCTCGCCCTCGCCGCCTCGTGGTTCACGGCGCCGGCGACGGTGCACGCGACCGGACTGGTCCTCGGGGTGCTCGCCCTCGCACTGTCGGTGACGGCCCTCCGGACCCCCGCGGCGACGTGGCAGCGACCGGTGGCGCTCCTCGGGGCGGTGCTCGGCGGTGTCGGCACGCTCGTGCTCCTCTGGGCGGTCGCCGCGGCGCTGCTGGCACCCGCCGGCGTGACGCTGCCCGACCTCACCGGCACGGGGACGACGCCGACCCTCGCGCCGTAGCGCTCAGACGGCGCGGACGACCCCGCGGGACAGGATCGCGCTCGTCAGGGCGTCGATCGGCTCGCGCTGCACGGTCGGGTTCGCGATGAGCACGTAGTCGACGGCGGGCAGGTCGGGCAGCGAGAGCCGCTGCGACACCTTCACGAGGTCGGCCGGGATCAGCGAGTGCGGGAACACCGCGACCCCGATGCCCGCCCGGACCGCCGCGAGCACGCCGTTCACGTCACGGGTGTTGCAGGTGATCCGCCAGGTGCGCCCGGCGGACTCGAGGGCGTCGATCGCCATCTGCCGGCTGATGCTCGGCGCCTGGTACGCGATCAGCGGGACGGGCTCGTCGGCTTCGAGCGCGATGCCGTCCTGCGCCATCCACACCATCTGGTCGGTCGCGACGCGGGTGCCCTCGGCGGACTCCCCCGCGGTCTGCTTGATGAACACGAGGTCGAGCTGACCCGCGTGCACCCGGCGGAGGAGCGGCGCGGACTGGTTCACCGTCAGCTCGAGGTTCACCTGCGGGTGCAGCCGGCGGAAGTCCCGCAGGATGCGCGGCAGCTGGGTGATCGCGAGGTCGTCCGCCGCACCGAAGCGGAGCCGGCCGCGGGTCGCGGCCCCGGAGAAGTAGGCGTCGGCGGTCGCGTGCGCGGCGAGGATCGAGCGGGCGAACCCGGCCATCGCGTCGCCGTTGTCGGTGAGCGCCACCCCGCGGGTGTCCCGGGCCACGAGGGTCCGCGCCACCGCGGTCTCGAGCCGACGCACGTGCTGCGAGACGGTCGGCTGGCTGATGCCGAGGCGCTGCCCGGCGAGCGTGAAGCTGCCGGTCTCGGCGACGGCGAGGAACGTGCGGAGCAGCACCGGGTCGAGCACGTGACCTCCTCCGGCGGACGGGCCGCCGCCATTCGACATCGCAATGGAGTGATAGCCACCATAGGGGTGTCGAATGGGCCCGCGCCACGTAGTTTCGAACGGGTACCGACTCCACCCCCGACGATCCGGAGCCCCACCACCGTGAGTGCGTCATCGACGACCCTCCCTCCACCCACCGAACCACTCCCGATCCAGGCCGAGCGTCCACCGTGGCGGCACACTCTCATCGCCCTGTCGGTCCCCAACTTCCGGCTGTTCACCGCGACCAACCTCGTCGCGATGACCGCGGGCTGGATGCAGCGGATCGCGCAGGACTGGCTCGTCCTGCAGCTCACCGGCTCCGTCGCGCAGGTCGGCATCACCGTCGCGTGCCAGTTCGCGCCGATGCTGTTCTTCGGGCTCTGGGGCGGGGTGCTCGTCGACCGGTTCTCGAAGCGCGCGCTCATGATGCTCACCCAGGGCGCCTTCGCGGTGCTCTCCGCACTGCTCGCCGTCCTGACCCTCACCGGCGTGGTCGAGGCGTGGCACATCTGGGTCATCGCGTTCCTGGTCGGGATGGTCACCGTCATCGACAACCCCGCGCGGCAGGTCTTCGTCACCGAGATCGTCGGGCACCAGCACCTGCGGAACGCGATCAGCGTCAACTCGAGCGTGTTCCAGCTCGGCGGGATGATCGGGCCCGCGCTGTCCGGAGCGCTGCTCGTCGCCGTCGGGGCGGGGTGGTCGTTCGGGGTGAACGCGATCGCCTGCGTCGCCGTGGTCGTGACGCTCGGGTTCCTCCGGACCTCGGAGCTCCACCGGACCCCGCCGATGCCGCGCGCCAAGGGACAGCTCGTCGAGGGCCTGCGCTACGCCGTCCGGAAGCCGACGATCCTGGTGCCGGTCGTGCTCATGGCGTTCTTCTCGGTGTTCGCCCTGACGATGCCGGTGCTGCTCTCGGCCTTCGCGTCCGAGGTCTACGACGTGGGCGCGGGCGGCTACGGGGTGTTCAACTCCGCGGTCGCGGTCGGAGCCCTGGCCGGGGCGCTGCTCTCGACCAGGCGCGCGACCGTGCGGCTGCGGACGATCGTCGGCGGGGTGTTCTGGACGGGCGTGCTGCTCGTCGTGAGCGGCTCGATCCCGGTGATCGCGCCGTTCACCGTGGCGCTCGTCGCGGTCGGGATGTCACAACTGCTGTTCATGACGGCGTCGAACTCGCTCGTGCAGCTGTCGTCGAACGTCGCGATCCGAGGCCGGGTGATGTCGCTCTACGTGCTCGTGCTGCTCGGCGGCCAGGCCGTGGGCGGGCCGGTCATGGGGCAGGTCGTCGACCACTTCGGCGCGCACGTCGGCATGGTGGTCGCCGGGGGCGTCCCCGCGGTGGCGGCGGTCGTCGCCGGCGTCGTGCTCGCACGGCGGGGCGGGCTGCACCTGGCGGTGCGGATGCGGCACCACGTGCCGCTGCCCGCGATCGAGGCGCGGTAGCGCGCGGCGCGCGGCGCTGGAGCACAACCGGAAGCACGTCGCGCCACGGGAACACGTGGCGCGAGGTGCTTTCCGTTGTGCAGGAGCACTCCGCACCACGCAACGGACGGGAGGCACGGTGCCACCCCGCACCGCGCCTCCCGTCCGGCAACGGAACACGCGCAGGGGCGCAGCACAACCGAAGGCACGTCGCGCCACGGAAACACGTGGCGCGACGTGCGTTCCGTTGTGCGGGAGCACGCCGCACCACGCGACGGACGGGAGGCACGGTGCGAGCCCGCACCGTGCCTCCCGTCCGTCAGCGGGTCGCGCCGACCGCTCGGCTCAGTACGCGACGCCGAACCGCGCGCGGTGGTGCGCCGGGTGCTCGATCTCGTCGACGATCGCGATCGCGTAGTCCGCACCGGAGATGTCCGAGTTGCCCTCGGCATCGGTGAGGAGCAGGTCGTCCGTGGTGCGGTAGGTGCCCCGACGCTCGCCGGGGTTGTACCCGCCGAAGGCCGCGGCCGGGCTCACGTAGAACCAGTCGACGTCGCCGGTGTACCCGCCGGAACGCAGGCGGTCGAGGATCTCACCGTGGCTCTTCGCCTCGCCCTTGAAGGCGTCGGGGAACTCGGCGGTCTCGTAGAGCGCCGGACCGCCCTCGGCGACGAGCAGCGAACCCGCACCACCGACGATGCCGAGCCGGGCGCCGGCAGCAGCCGCTGCGTCGACGAAGTGCTGGAACTTGTCCTTGAGCTCACTGCCGTCCGCCTGGACCGCGTGCAGCGAGACCACGACGACGTCGGCGTCCTTCGTGACGTCCGCCACGAACGACGGGTCGAAGGCATCGCCCTGCGCGAGGGTGAGCCCCTCGGCGGCGTCGAGCTTGGAGGTGTCGCGAGCGACGGCGGTGACGGCGAGACCGCGGGACAGGGCCTCGCGGACGATGGCGGAGCCGGCGTACCCGGTGCCGCCGAAGACGACGATGTTGGTCATGAGAGTCCTTCCGTGACTGGTGCGACCGACGGTACTCGCGTTACTCTCTTCTGGGAAGTAGGCACCTCACAGTGCGTAACGGAGGTCGGGATGTCAGCACTCGAGTACAGCCCCTACGCGGCGGACTGCCCCTCGCGGCAGCTGCTCGACCGCATCGGCGACCGGTGGAGCGTGCTGGTGATCGGGTCGCTCGTCGACGGACCGCAGCGCTACTCCGCCGTCGCGAACCGGGTGCAGGGGGTGTCGCAGAAGATGCTCACGCAGACGCTGCGCGCGCTCGAGCGGGACGGACTGGTGACACGCACGGTCTTCCCCGAGATCCCGCCGCGGGTCGAGTACGAGCTCACCGAGCGGGGTCGCTCGCTGCGCGCGGTGCTGGCGCCGCTCGAGGACTGGGCGACGTCGCACATGGCGGACGTGCAGGACTCGCGCGACGTGTACGACGCGCGCTGAGCGCGTCGCCGTGTGGCGCTGTACCGCGCAGCACCGGGACCCGCACGGCACCGGTGCGGCGTCACGCGGCGCCGCGGACACGCGCGGCCGACCGCCGCTGACCGTCCGCAGGAAGACCCGGGAACCGGCGGTGGTTGCCTGGACACATGCGATCGATCGTCTACACGAAGCCCGGTGACAGCAGCGTCCTCGACCTGGTCGAGCGGGAGGTCCCCCAGCCCGGCCCCGGCGAGGTCCGCGTCCGCGTGGTCGTCTCCGGTGTGAACCCCACCGACTGGAAGGCCCGCGCCGGCGGTACCTACGGCGACGGCCTGCCCTTCCCCGAGATCACCCCGAACCAGGACGGCGCCGGCGTGGTCGACGCCGTCGGCGAGGGCGTCGAGACCCTGCACGAGGGCGACCGCGTGTGGCTGTACATGGCAGCCGCCAGCCGTCCCACCGGCACCGCACAGGAGTACACGGTCGTCCCGGCAGCGCGCGCGGTCGTGCTGCCCGAGGGCACGAGCTTCGACGTCGGTGCCTCGCTCGGTGTCCCGGCGATGACCGCCCACCGCGCACTCACCACCCACGAGGACGGTCCGGACCGCCTGACCCCCGGTGCGCTCGAGGGCCGCACGGTCCTGGTCGCCGGTGGCGCCGGGGCGGTGGGGCACGCCGCGATCCAGCTCGCCCGGTGGGCCGGCGGAACCGTGATCAGCACGATCAGCTCCGACGAGAAGGCTGCCCTGGCGACCGCCGCCGGCGCGCACCACACCGTGAACTACCGCGACGAGGACGCCGCCGCGCGCATCCACGAGATCGCCCCGGACGGCGTCGACATCGTCGTGGAGGTCTCGATCCCGCAGAACGCCCAGCTCGTCGCCGACGTCCTGGCGAACCACGGCGTCGTGTCGATCTACGCGAACAACGGTGGCGACGACGCGACGCTGCCGATCCGTCCGAACATGTCGGTCAACGCGCGCTACCAGTTCCTGCTGCTGTACACGATCGGCGACCGAGCGCTGGCTGCCGCCGCCGAGGACGTCACCGCCGCGCTGCGCGCCGACGTCCTGCCCGTCGGCGAGGACGCCGGCCTCCCCCTGACGCGCTTCGCGCTCGAGGACACCGCGGCCGCGCACGACGCCGTCGAGGGCGACGCGGTCGGGAAGGTCCTGATCGACGTCGCGTCCGAGTAGGGCCGGTCACCGACGCGACCGGGTGACGGACGGGAGGCGCGACCCGCGTCCGGACGCCGCGTCACCGACCCGACCGCGGGACGGACGGGAGGCGCGTGGCGGATCCACCCCGCGCCTCCCGGCCGTCCCGCGCCCACCTGGTACACAGGACCCATGACCGACGTCTCGACGCCCGCGCCCGGAACCAGAGCACTCGTCCTCGGGGGTGGCGGCGTCGCCGGCATCGCGTGGGAGGTCGGGGTCCTCTCCGCCCTGCAGGACGCCGGGGTCGACCTCGATGCAGCGGACCTCGTCGTCGGGACGAGCGCCGGCAGCGTCGTCGGGTCGTTCGTCCGCGCCGGCGCCGTGGCCCAGGCGTGGGAGCAGCAGCACGCGCCGCTGCCGAGCACCTACGTCGAGCCGGAGCGGATCGCCGGCGAGGACTTCCAGGACCGCCTGCTGCAGGTGCTCGCGGGCGCGACCTCGGAGCAGGACGCCCGTGCGCGGCTCGGTGCCGTGGCGCAGCAGGTCGTCACAGGGCAGTCCGACGACGAGCGCACCGCGACCTTCGCCGAGACGCTGCCGTCGACCGACTGGCCGGCGAAGCGGCTCGCGCTGACGACGATCGACGCCCTCGACGGGGCGTTCCGGGTGCTGACCGCGGAGTCGGGCGTGCCGCTCCCCCGCGCCGTGGCCGCGAGCTGCTCCGTGCCGTTCGTGTGGTCCCCCGTGCACATCGACGGCGTCCCGCACTACGACGGTGGCCTCCGCTCGGCCACCAACGCGGACGTCGCCGCCGGGTACGAGCGCGTGCTCGTCGTCGCGTGCGGGCCGGAGGGACCGTCGCCGCTCGGGCCGTGGCTCGACCTGGCGGTGGAGTCCCTGCGGGCCGGCGGCAGCTCGGTCGAGACGATCGTGGCGGACAGCGGGGCGCAGCACGCGTTCGGCGAGAACTCGTTGTCACTGTCGACGCAGGCGCCCTCGGCGACCGAGGGTCGACGGCAGGGCGAGGCGGCGGCGGAGGCTATCGCGGCGTTCTGGGCGTAGCCGTCGGCGGTCGCCGGCGCGGTGTCCGTCAGGTCTCGAGCGCGCCGTTCCCGACACCACACGCGTCGATCGACGGGTGCGGTGTCGCACGATGAACGCGCACCGGGTGCGGTCGCATGCTCCGACGTTGCACGCGTCGATCGACGCGTGCAACGTCGCGAGGACGGGCGGCAGCCGTCAGACGAAGGCGGCCTCGCCCGTGATCGCCCGGCCCACGATGAGCGTGTTCACCTCGCGCGTCCCTTCGTACGAGTAGATCGCCTCGGCGTCGGAGAAGAACCGCGCGACACCCTTGTCGAGGACGATGCCGTTGCCGCCCTGGACCTCGCGGCACCAGCCGACGGTCTCGCGCATCTTCGCCGTCGCGAACGCCTTCGCCATCGCGGAGTGCTCGTCGCCGCCGATCCCCTGGTCCTGCATCGCCGAGGCCTGCGTGCACAGCGCGATCGACGCGGTGATGTTCATCAGGGACCGCACGAGCAGGTCCTGCACCATCTGGTGCGCGGCGATCGGCTTGCCGAACTGCACGCGCTCGCGGGCGTAGGCGAGCGCTGCCTCGTAGGCACCGATCGCGATGCCGACGGCCTGCCAGGCGACCTCCGTACGGGTGAGCCGGAGCACCGCCGCCGTGGTGCGGAACGAGTCCGCGCGCTGGAGTCGGCGCGACTCGGGCACCCGGACGCCGTCGAGCACGATGTCGGCGTTCTGCACGGTGCGCAGCGCGATCTTGTCCTCGATCTTGGTGGCGGTGAAGCCCGGCGTGTCCGTGGTGACGAGGAAGCCCTTGACCTGCTGGTCGGCGACGTCCTTCGCCCAGATCACGACGACGTCCGCGAAGGTCGCGTTGCCGATCCACCGCTTCTCGCCGTCCAGCACCCAGGTGTCGCCCTCGCGCCGCGCCGTGGTGCGGAGCCCGCGCGCCGAGTCACTGCCCGACAGCGGCTCGGTCAACCCGAACGCGCCGACGACCTCGCCTCGGGCCATCCGCGGCAGCCACTCCTGCTGCTGCTCGTCGCTGCCGCCGACGGCGATCGAGTTCATCGCGAGGCCGGACTGCACCCCGATGAACGTGGAGACGCCGGCGTCGATGCGACCGAGTTCGAGCGCCGCCCAACCGCGGTACACAGCCGAGTTCTCGAAGTGCCGCACGAGCGGGATGCCCGGGCCGTACATGCCGAGCTCGGCGAGCGGCGCGATGGTCTGCACCGGGAACTCCGCACGGGCCCAGTACTGGTCGGCGATCGGACGGACCTCGGCCTCGAGGTACGCACGCAGCTGCCCGAGCGACTCCCGCTCACGGGCCGTGAGCCCCTCCTGGAACCGGTAGAAGTCGGACTCGAGCAGAGGCGTGTCGGTGATCGACGTTGACATGACACCAACGATGCATCATTCTCGAAAACGTTGCAAGACCGGAATCGGCACTCAGGGGGAACGGTGAGGAACGAACCACTCGGCACGCTCGGGTCGACGCTCGTCCCGAGCGCGCTCGCGGCCAGACTGGAGGCCCACGGCGACTCCCAGCGCGCGTTCCGGTCGGCGCGACGTGCGTTCATCGACGGAGCGCGCATCGACATGGGCTCGCTCGCGTCGTCGCTCGGTGTCGACCGCACCTCGCTGTTCCGGTGGGTCGGCAACCGCGACCAGTTGCTCTCGGAGATCCTGTGGTCGCTCGCCGTACCGACGTTGGACGCCGCGGGGCGGGCGGCGGCCCCGTCCGGCGCGGCGCGGATCGTCGACGTGCTCGACCACTTCACGGCGGACCTCATCCGCGCGCCGTACTTCCGCGCCTTCCTGACCCGCGAACCGAGCCGCGCCCTGCGCCTGCTCACGACGACCGACAGCGACGTGCAGCGCCGGTTCGTCGCCGTCGTGACCTCCGTCATCGCGACGGAACAGGAGGCCGGGGCGTTCGACCCGGCACCGCTGTCCGCTGAGGAGCTCGCACGGCTGCTGGTCCGCGTGTCGGAGTCGTTCACCTACGCGGACCTGATCTCCGGCGACGACCCCGATCCCGTCCGGGCGAGGACGACGTTCGCGTACATCCTCCGCCCGTGACGGCCGGGGCCCGTCGCCGTCCGGTCACTTCTGCGCGGCGAGCTCCAGGTTGATGTCGTCCGGGTCCTGCACCGAGAGGATGACCATGCCGGCGTCCCCGAGGTCGGTGACCTCGCCGTGCTCGATGCCGGCGGCGTCGAGGCGTTCGGCAGCAGCGTGCAGTTCGTCGACGGAACCCACGACGAAGCTCACGTGGTCGAGGCCGACGGTGTCCGGGTCGAAGCGCTGTCCGCTCGGCGCGACCGGACGCAGCCCGAAGAGCTGGTCGCCGACCGGGAAGATCGCGCCGCCGTAGAGCCGCTCACGGTCCTCGCTGATGCCGGGCTCGTCGGCGTGCTCGCTGAAGTCCATCGCCGGTGCCGTACCGAGCAGCTGCTCGTAGAAGGCCTTGCTGCGGTGGATGTCGGTGACGGTGACCCGCACGTGGGCGAGGCCGAGGGGCTTGACGATCTGTTCGCTCATGCACCCGAGCCAACGCCGGAGGGCTGAGCGACACCGGGCAGCGTGCGGCTACCGGCCAGCCCGGCGCACCCGGTCGGTCAGGCGTCCGACGGTCGCGGCGCCGCGAGCTCGAGGTTGATGTCGTCCGGGTCCTGCAGCGACAGGACGACGAGTCCGAACGGTTCGAGGTCCGTCACCGCCCCGTGCACGATGCCCGCCGCGTCGAGCCGTTCGACGGCGCGGTGGAGGTCGTCCACGGACCGGACCCGGAGGCTGAGGTGGTCGAGGCCCACCCGGTCGGGGTCGAAGCGGTCCCCCGCGGGAGCGACCGGTCGGAGCCCGAGCGTCTGTCCGTGGAACGTGAACGAGCACCCGCCGTACGTCCGCCAGGGGTCGTCGTGGATCGTGGGGTCGTCGATCTCGTCGCTGAAGTCGCTCCCGGGGGCCGTGCCGAACAGCTGTGCGTAGAACGCCTTGCTCCGTCGGATGTCCGTCACGGTCAACCGGACGTGCGCGAACCCCTGCGGATCGACGATGCCGCCGTCGGCCGTCCTCACCGGAAGCCCGCGGTGTCGAGGACGTGCCGAGGGAGCCCGTGGCCCGTGCAGCGATCTCGACGTCGGACGCCTCGGAAGACATCGCGCACGTGGTCGCCGCAGCCGGTCCACGAGGTCTTGCCGCACACCGGGCACTGGACGGACTCGCACATGCGATCGACGGTACGCAGCGCGGCTGCCGGACGGTACGGCGCACCGTCCCCCACGCGTCCGACGGTCCGGAAGGCGCACGGACCGCCTCGCGCATCGAACCACGAATGCGACATCGAACCAGCGCGCGGTGCTGGTTCGATGTCGCTTCCGTGGTTCGACTCCGGCCGCCCGCGCGTCGGGCGGCCCGGTCGAGCCGCCCGACGCCGGTCAGATCAGCGCGTCGGTGAGGTGGTTCGGCGTGCCGAAGCGGTGCGCCGTGATCGACACCGCCTGCTCGCGGAGGAACGGGAGCAGCTCGATCCGGCCGGCCTCGGTCACGGGCTCCCCGTACACGGCGACGTCCGGACGGCCACCGATCGCGGTCGTCAGCGCCGCGGTGTCGCCGCCGACGAGCCGCACGCGGGTGGACTCGCCACGCTCGACGCGCTTCGCGAAGGCCTCGTCGGACTGCCCCTCGGCGACGGACCGGACGTTCGGGAGGGCGCGGACGGCCGATGCGACGACCGACGGCAGCGCGGCCACCGACGAGACGTCGATCGTCGTCCCGGCGCGGACCGCCGCGGCCACGACACGCACGAGGTCGGCGACCGCGGGCTCCTCCGCCGACGCCAGGCGGACGTGGACTCCGGGGTACGGCAGGTACCGCGCGATGTTCCGCTCGGCCGAGAGCGCCGAGACGTCGACCGCTGCACCGAAGAGCGACGACCAGGCCTGCTCGTCGGACGCGGCGGCCCGCTCGAGCGACCCCGACGTGACCCCGGCTGCGCTGAGGAACGAGCGCACGGGGGCGGACGTCGCCCCACCGGCCGACGCCGGTGCCGGCGACCACGAACCGAGCCCGAGCAGGTAGTTCAGCCCGCCCGCCTTGGTGCCGGCTCCGACGGCGGACTTCTTCCACCCGCCGAAGGGCTGCCGCCGCACGATGGCACCGGTGATCCCGCGGTTCACGTAGAGGTTGCCCGCCTCGATCCGGTCGAGCCACGTGCCGATCTCGGACGCGTCGAGCGAGTGCAGTCCCGAGGTCAGGCCGTAGTCGACCTCGTTCACGATGTCGATCGCCTCGTCGAGGGTCTTCGCGGTCATGATGCCGAGGATCGGGCCGAAGTACTCGGTGCGGTGGAACGCCGAACCACGCCGGACGCCGTCGCGGACACCGGGGCTCCACAGCTTGCCGGTGTCGTCGAGGCGCTTCGGTGCGACCGCCCACGACTCCCCCGAGCCGAGCCTCGTCAGACCCTCGAGCAGCTTGCCGGCGGCGGGCTCGATGATCGGCCCCATCTGCGTCGTCGGGTCGGTCGGGTACCCGACGGTGAGCGAGGACACGGCGTCGAGGAGCTGCGAGCGGAAGCGGCGCGACGACGCGACGGACCCGACGAGCACCACGAGCGAGGCGGCGGAGCACTTCTGCCCGGCGTGCCCGAAGGCGGAGGCGACGACGTCCTTGACCGCGAGGTCGAGGTCGGCGGACGGGGTCACGATGATCGCGTTCTTGCCCGACGTCTCCGCGAGCAGCGGCAGGTCCGGACGGAACGACCGGAACAACTCGGCCGTCTCGTACGCGCCGGTGAGGATCACCCGGTCGACCTGGGGAGCGGCGACGAGCTGCTTGCCGAGGTCGTCCTCGGCCACCTGGACGAAGGCGAGCACGTCGGCCGGGACGCCGTGGGCGTCGAGCGCGGTCTCGATGACCGTCGCCAGCACGGCACCGCAGCGCTCGGCCGGCGGCGCGGGCTTCAGCACGACGGCCGACCCGGCAGCGAGGGCCGCCAGGGTCGAGCCGGCCGGGATCGCGACGGGGAAGTTCCACGGCGGCGTGACCAGCGTCAGCGCGGCCGGCGAGAAGGACGCGCCGTCGACGTCGTCGAGCTGCGCGGCGAGCTCGCCGTAGAAGTGCGCGAAGTCGATCGCCTCGGACACCTCGACGTCGGCCTGGTCGATCGTCTTGCCGGCCTCGGCCGCCATGACCTCGACGAGGGCGGCGCGGTTCGCCTCCAGCGCGTCACCGACGGCGTGGAGCACCGCGCCGCGCGCAGCACCGGACCACGAGCCCCACTCGGTCCCGGCGGCGCGGACGCGACCCAGGACGGTCTCGAGCTGCTCGGCGGAGGTGAGCCGGGCCTCCTGGACGGCGCGTTCCCCGAGCGTCGACGTGGCGACGCGCGACGTGATCGCCGCACCCCACTCGCGGACCGTCGCGACCGACGGGTCGCTGTCCGGCGTGTTCTCGAAGTGACCGGGGCGGGGCCGCTCGACCGCCGCGTACCGGTCGCCGACGCGGTGCGGCGCCGGGGCGTCCAGGCCGCCGGGCTGCGAGAGCGGGGCCAGGGAGTCGCGGAACCGTGCTTCCTCGCGGGCGAAGAGCGCGGGCGACGACGCCAGCGAGAAGACCGCCGACATGAAGTTCTCCTGCGACGCGCCTTCCTCGAGCCGTCGGATCAGGTAGGCGATCGCCACGTCGAACTCGCCCGGGTGGACGACCGGCGTGTAGAGCAGCAGCGAGCCGACCGTGCGACGGACCGCCTCGGCCTGCCCCTGCGCCATGCCGAGCAGCATCTCGAACTCGATGCCGTCACGGACGCCGCGCTCCCCGGCGAGCAGCCAGGCGTGCGCGACGTCGAACAGGTTGTGCCCGGCGACGCCGACGCGCACGTTCGCGATGCGCTCGGGCGTGAGGGCCCAGTCGAGCACGCGCTTGTAGTTGGTGTCCGAGTCCTGCTTCGTGTGCCAGGTGGCGAGCGGCCACCCGTGCACCGAGGCCTCGACCTGCTCCATCGGCAGGTTCGCGCCCTTGACGAGGCGGACCTTGATGTCGGCACCGCCGCGGGCACGACGGGCGGCCGACCACTCCTGCAGGTGCTGCATCGCGGCGAGCGCGTCCGGCAGGTACGCCTGGAGCACGATGCCGGCTTCGAGGTCGGTGAACTCCGGCTCGTCGAGGAGCTTCGTGAAGACCGCGATCGTCAGGTCGAGGTCCTTGTACTCCTCCATGTCGAGGTTGATGAACTTGCGCGGCGAGCTCTGCACGGCGCGACGGAAGAGCGGGCGGAGCTTCGCGATGATGTCCTCGACGGCGTGGTCGAACGCCCACGGCGAGTGCGGGTGCACGGTCGATGAGACCTTGATCGAGACGTAGTCGACGTCGTCACGGGCGAGGAGCCGCTGCGTGCCCTGGAGCCGGCGCGAGGCCTCCTTCTCACCGAGCACCGCCTCGCCGAGCAGGTTCACGTTCAGTCGGACGCCGTCGCGCTTGATCTTCGCGATCGCCGGCCCCAGCTTGGCGTCGGTCGCGTCGACGATGAGGTGTCCGACCATCTCGCGGAGCACCCGCCGCGCGATCGGGACGACGACACCGGGCAGCACCGGGGCCATGCCACCGCCGAGCCGGACGAGCCCGCGGAGCGCGGCGGGCAGGAACCCCGGCGCACCGGGCGCGATCTGCCGGAGCTTCCGGGCGGCCACCCCGAGGTCCTCGGGCCGGACGACGCCGTCGACGAACCCGACCGCGAAGTCGAGCCCGGCCGGGTCGGCGAGGACGCCTGCGAGCTGCTTCGCCGAGCCGTCGACCGGGTAGGTCTCGGCCTCGGCCAACCACTGGCGGACGAGGGCGACGGACTGGTCCGCCAGGTCGTCGTGCGGGGTCGGTGCGGCTTCGGCGTCGCGTGCCTGGAGGTCGGTCATGGGTTCAGTGTGGAGTTCGAGAAGCGTAAGCGGAAGCAACTCCTGCTGATGCGTACCGTGCAGGACAGCTACTGTTTCTGCATGCTCGATGTCCGTCGTCTCGTCCTCCTCCGGGAGCTCTCGATCCGGGGCACCGTGGCAGCCGTCGCGGAGGCCCTCAACTTCACGCCGTCCGCGGTGTCGCAACAGCTCGCCGTGCTCGAGCGTGAGGCCGGCGTGCCCCTGCTCCGCAAGGTCGGCCGTCGCCTGCAGCTCACCCCGCAGGCCGAGGTGCTCGTGCAGGCCGCCGGGCACGTGCTCGACGTGCTCGACCAGGCGCAGGCGCAGGTGGAGTCGTCGCTCCCCACGGTGCAGGGACGGGTCCGCGTGGCGGTGTTCCAGTCGGCCGCCCTCGCCCTCATGCCGAACGCGCTGCACGAGATGGCCGTCGCGCACCCGGACGTGCGCATCGAGATGGTCCAGCGCGAGCCCGAGACGGCACTGCACGAGACGTGGGCCCGCGAGTTCGACATGGTGATCGCCGAGCAGTACCCGGCACACACCGCGCCGCACCTGTCCGGGCTGCACCGGTCGGACCTGACGACGGACGAGGTGCGCCTCGCGCTACCGCCGGTCGACACGGCCCTGGCACCGGTGTCGTCCATCGAGGACGCCGAGGCGATGCCGTGGGTGATGGAGCCCCGCGGCACGGCGTCGCGGCACTTCGCCGAGCAGGTCTGCCGCCGGTGGGGCTTCGAGCCCGACGTGCGGTACGAGACCGCCGACCTGCAGACCCAGATCCGCCTGGTCGAGTCCGGGAACGCCGTCAGCCTCATGCCCGACCTGATGTGGACGGGTCGGACCACCACGTGCCGGCTCGTCGACCTGCCCGATCGTCCGCGACGGACGATCTTCACCGTGGTCCGCGCCGCAGGGTCGTCCTCCCCGGCGGTCCGTGCGCTCCGCGACGCCCTCGAACGCGCGGCGGCGTCCGTGCACCGCTGACCCGCAGCCTCCCGTCCGCCCGTCACGCCGTGGCCGGCCGGGAGGCTCCTCCCGCGGCCCCGCCGTGTCCCTCGCGGACACGACGGGGCCGCTCCACGTCCACGGGGACACGGGCCGTCGGCTGCCCGTCCCACCGGGGCACGCGTCGGTAGCGTGGGCCGCATGCCCACGCTGCTGCACATCGACTCCTCCGCCGACCTCGCCCACTCGCGTTCGCGCGCCCTGACCGCCGCGTTCGCGGACGCCTGGCGCGCCCGCGGGCCGGAGTACACGGTGGTGCGCCGGGACCTGCACGTCGACCAGCTCCCGCACCTCGAGACCTCGGCACTGCACTGGGCAGCGTCCGACCGCACCGCCGAGGAGTCCGTCGCGCCCGAGGCCGAGGCACTCCGCCAGGAGGTCATCGACGAGCTCCTCGCCGCGGACGCCGTCGTCGTCGGGGCGCCGCTGTACAACTACACGGTGCCGTCGACCCTCAAGGCCTGGATCGACCGGGTCCACGTGCCCGGGGTCCTCGCCGGCGACGTCCAGCCGCTCGCCGGTCGGCCGGTCGTGACGGTCGTCAGCCGCGGCGCCACCTACGACGCCGGCTCCCCGACCGAGACCTGGGACCACGGCTCGCCCGTGCTGCACCTGATCCTCGGGACGGCGCTCGGCATGAAGCTGTACCCGGTGACCGTCAGCGCCACTCTCGCGGACCGGATCCCGGACCTCGCACCGCTCGCCGAGCACGCGTCGGCCGATTTCGCCGACGCCCGGACCACGCTCGAACGACTCGCCGCGACGGTCGTCTGAGCCGGACCGGAGGCAGCTGGACCGGAGGCAGCTGGACCGGCGTCAGCCGGACCGATCTCAGTCTCGCCGGATCTCGTCCGCCCGGCCGAGCAGGTCCGCGTGGAAGGCCGTCTGCGTCAGCGTGCTCGCGAGCAGGAACCCCGTCATCGAGTCCATCCCCCCGCTGAACGGCACGCGCGAGGCGACCTCGAACAGGGTCGGGGACGTCAGGGTGTCGAGCGCCGCGGCGACGTGGTGCGAACGCTCCGCTCGGTGCCGGGCGAGCGTCCGGGCACGCGTGACGACGTCGCGGAAGCGGTACTCGTGCCCCGGACAGACCTCGAGGTCGCCGTACCCGTCGAGCCGTGCGAGGGAGGACAGGAGGTCGCCGAGCGGGTTCGTGGTCGTCCGGCCGCCGAGTCCGATCCCGGAGTTGATGCGCGGCAGCACGTGGTCGCCGGTGAAGAGCAGCCCGTCGCCCTCGTCGACGAGGCACAGGTGCCCGGCGGTGTGCCCCGGTGTCCACAGCGCCCGGACCTCGCGCCCGGGGATCGGCAGCACGTGGCCGTCCGCCACGAGCAGGTCCGCGAAGGGCTCGACGGCGCGACCGAGGCCGATCCGTCGTCCGCTCCCCCACGCGGCGACCACGCCGGCGACCAGCTCCGCGGGCAGCCCCCACCCGGCGATGTCGGCGTCGTTCGCGGCGGCGTCCTCGCGCTCCCGCCGCAGGGCCTCGACCTCGAGCCGGTGCATCGCGATCCGAGCCCCGCTCGCACGCCGGAGCGCGGCGGCAGCACCGAGGTGGTCGGCGTGCAGGTGCGTCACGACGACGAGTCCGACCTGGTCGACCGAGCGCCCGATCGCCGCGAGACCGGCGCGGAGCACTGCGAGCTCGTCGTCCTCCGCCCAGCCGGGGTCGATCACGGCGAGGGTCCCGTCGGTCCCCTCCACCACGTAGGACAGGGTCGCGTCCGGCACGCCCCCGCGGAACGGCACCGCGAGGGTCCAGACGCCGGGGCGCACCTGCTCGACGGGCGGCAGGACGCCGTCGCGGAGCGCGGCGGCCTGCACGGGGCTGATCGGTTCCGGTGCCGGCGCTGCCGGCGGGGGCACGGTCGTCACGCGACCACCCTAGTGACGACGCCAGCGCGCCGGGGTGGGCCGCGCCTCCCGGTCGGGACCCGTGCGCGTCGCGACGGACGGACCAAGCCGAGCCGAGCCTCCCGTCCGCCGGAGCGACCGCGAGTAGACAGGCCACATGGAGATCGCACCGATGCTCGCCAAGGCCGTCGCCACCGTGCCCGACCCCGACAGCGTCCGCGGCGGGCTGCGGTACGAGCCGAAGTGGGACGGCTTCCGGGGGATCGTGACGGTCGACGGCGACGACGTCACCATCGGCAGCCGCGGGGCGAAGCCGCTCACCCGGTACTTCCCGGAGCTGGTGGAGGCCTTCCGCGCGCAGTTCGGCGGACGCGACCACCCCGTCGTGCTCGACGGCGAGGTGGTCCTGCGGAGCGGCGAGCCGGGGAGTGAGCACCTGGACTGGGAGGCCCTCTCCCAGCGGATCCACCCGGCGGAGTCGCGCATCCGCACGCTGAGCGTCGAGACCCCCGCACAGTTCGTCGCGTTCGACCTCCTCGCCGTCGACGGGACGGAGCTGCTGGACCTGCCGTTCGACGAGCGGCGCGAGCGGCTGGAGGCACTCGCCGACGGCATGACCGACCCGCTGTTCGTCACCCGCACCACGCTCGACGTCGACCTCGCCCGCGAGTGGCTGACCACGTTCGAGGGCGCCGGCCTGGACGGCGTCGTGGCCAAGCCCCGGGCGAAGGCGTACGAGCCGAACAAGCGCACCATGCTCAAGGTGAAGCACCACCGGACCGCCGACGTCGTCGCGATCGGGTACCGCGTGCACAAGAGCGGCAGCGGCGTCGGCTCGCTGCTCGTCGGGCTGTACGACGCGGACGGTGACCTCCGCCAGGTCGGCGGCGTCTCCGCCTTCACCGACCGCCGGCGGCAGCAGTTGGTGGAGGAGCTCGAGCCCGTCGTGCTCCGCGATGCGGACGGGAGGCCCGTCACCGGTGACGGGGAACGGTCGCGGTTCTCGTCGGGTCGCGACACCTCGTTCGTCCGGCTCGCGCCGGAACGCGTGCTCGAGGTGCGGTACGACCAGATGGAGGGCGACCGGTTCCGGCACACGGTGCAGTTCGAGCGGTGGCGGCCCGACCGCGACGCCCGGTCGTGCGGGTTCGAGCAGCTCGATGTCCCATCTGCGTACGACCTGCGCGACGTGTTGTCCTAGCGCTTGCACCGGCCGCCGCGCGTCAATATGCTCGCAGTAGTTAGGCTAACTAGTGACTTCCGGACGGGGATCCGGGGGCGCGGTGGAGACGGGAGCGGGACATGATCATCGACGGCATCAGCGACGCCAACCGAGGCACCTGGTCCCGCCTGACGCGACTGCACACGGCGAGCGTCACGCTGCCGATGCACACCAGCCGGGTCGCGAAGCCCGAGCACCGCGCCGAGGACGTCGCCGCGGCCTGAGCCGGCCCGGTCAGGGCCGGTCCGTCTCGCACGGTCCGTTCCGCGCTTCAGGCCTTCTTGGCCCGGGACGGCTGCACGCGCGGCGGCTCCCCCGGCATCTTCGGGAAGTCGGGCGGGAACGGCAGCTCGCCGAGCCCGGACGCCAGGTCCCGTTCCCACCACCCGAGCAACGGAGCGATGTCCCCCGGCTCCGCGTGCATCGACTCCCACGGATCGCCGAGGGTCCGCAGCCGTTCCGGGACGGTGATCACCGTCAGGGCCGTCGGGTCCACGCTGTCGAGCTCGTCCCAGGTGATCGGCGTCGAGACGCTCGCATGTGCCAGGGCTCGCGGGCTGTAGGCGCCGGCCATCGTGCGGTCGCGGTTCGCCTGGTTGAAGTCGACGAAGACGCGCTGCCCGCGCTCCTCCTTCCACCACGCCGTCGTCACACGGTCGGGCATCCGCCGCTCGAGCTCCCGCGCCGCCGCGATCACCGCGTGACGGACGTCGAGGAACTCGTGCTCGGGCCGGATCGGTGCGAACACGTGCAGGCCGCGGTTGCCGCTGGTCTTGATCCACGCCGTGAGCCCGACCTCGTCGAGCACCTTCCGGAGCTCGTGCGCGACCGGCACGGTGTCGTGGAAGTCGGTGCCCGGCTGCGGGTCGAGGTCGATGCGCAGCTGGTCGGGGTGGTCGGAGTCCTCGGCGCGGCTCGCCCACGGGTGGAACACGACGGTGTTCATCTGCGATGCCCACACCGCGACCGCCGGCTCGTCGACCACGAGCTGCGGGTGTGACCGGCCGCTCGGGTAGGTGACGACGACGTCGCGCACGTACTCGGGAGCACCCTTCGGCGGGTTCTTCGAGAAGAACGAATCCCCGTCGATGCCCGACCCGAACCGCTGCAGCGAGATCGGTCGGTCGCCGTTGGCCCGGACGAAGGGCTCCCCGACGGCGACCAGGTACTCGGCGAGGTCGAGCTTCGTGATGCCGACCTCGGGGAAGAGCACGCGGGACGGGCTGCTGATCCGCACCTCCCGGTCGCCGTCCGGACCCGGGACCGTCAGCGTCGTCGCCTCGCTCGCCATGCAGCGGACCGTACACGGCCGGCGCTCCGGGCGTCCCGGCCCCGCCCCGCCCTCCCCGCCGAGCTCTCCCCGCTGAGCTTTCTCCGCCGAGCGGGCCAGATCTGTCACGCGCACCGCCGTCGGCCGACGAGTTCCGCCCGCTCGGCGCGCCACGCGCGGCGTGTCCTGTCCGCTCAGGCGCGGCTGCGGAGGGCCGGCGAGCGGCACGGGGACGGGCGTGGAGCGTCGACCGAGCGACGCCGGGCACGATGGACCGGTGACGGCGTACCTCGGGGTGGACCTGGCGTGGGGCCTCGGCAGCGACCGGAAGCCCGCGAACGAGACCGGTCTCGTCGCGATGGCCGATGACGGCACGATCACGGACGCCGGGTGGGCCCGCGGGGTCGACGCCGTGACGGACTGGATCGCGGCGCACCTCGGGCGACGGACCCTGGTCGCTGTCGACGCCTCGCTCGTGGTGACGAACCCGAGCGGCATCCGCGAGGCCGAGCGGCAGGTCGGGCAACGCTACGGCCGGTGGAAGGTCGCGGCGAACCCGACGAACCTCGCCTCGGCGGCGAGCGCCGGGGCACGGCTGCTCGACCGGCTGACGGACCTCGGGATCGGCTACGTCAGCGACACCGCGGCGATGCGGGAGCGCACCGAGCCGGCGGCGTTCGAGTGCTACCCGTACACGACCCTCGTGGGGGTCGAGGAGCTCGGCTACGACGACGAGCGTCCGCGCTACAAGCGCCTCGACCTGAAGCTCCCGGCCGCCGTCGCCCGACAGCGGCGCGCGGAGGCGTTCGACGACCTGGTGCACCGGCTGCGCACGACCCCGCTCGACCCGCCGCTGCTGCTGGACTCTCATCCCCTGACGGCCGGGCTCGCCGACCCGTCGGTGCTGCACGGGCCGACACACAAGCACCGGGAGGACCTGCTCGACGGAGCCCTGTGTGCCTGGACCGCCGCGTTCTGGGAGCGGCACGGCGACGAACGGGTGCAGGTGCTGGGAGGTGATCCGGGCCTCCCGTCCGACCCACCGGACGAGGCGGGCCGCCAGCCCGTCGTGGTGGCACCCGCGCGTGGGTCGCAGCGGCGGCCGCGCGGCTAGGCTCGACGCCGTGAGCACCACGAGCGAACCCCTGCGCATCGGGCTGGTGTCGCTGCACACCTCCCCCGGCGACGAGCCCGGCTCCGGCGAGGTCGGCGGCATGAACGTCGTGGTCCGACACCAGGCCGAGGCCCTGGCCGACCGCGGCCACCAGGTGGAGATCATCACGCGGCGGTCGGCGCCCACGCAGCCGGACAGCGTCTCGCTCGTGCCGGGCGTGTGCCTGCGGTTCCTGTCCGCCGGGCCAGCGGAGCCGGTGCCGAAGGGCGAGCACGACGCGTTCATCGAGCCGTTCCGGGCGGGCCTCGAGGAACTCGGCCCCTACGACGTGCTGCACTCGCACCACTGGTTCTCCGGCGTCGCCGCCCTGCCCGTCGCCCGCGAGCGGGGCATCCCGCACGTGCAGTCCTTCCACTCCATCGCGGCCGAGTCGGACACTCCCCTGTCCGAGGGCGAGCGTCCCGAGTCCGCTGGCCGTCCCGCAGGTGAGCGGATGCTGGCGCGCGACTCCGACGCCGTCGTCGTCGTGTCGTCCGCCGAGGCGTCGACCGTCCGCACGCGTCTCGGCGGCGACGAGTCGCGGACGTGGATCGTCCCGCCGGGCGTCGACGGGTCCGTCTTCCGCCCCGCCGGCGCCGGCGCGCGCCGCGCGGAGACACCGTACGTCGTCGCGGCGGCACGCGTGCAGCCGCTGAAGGGGCTCGACCTGGCGATCGAGGCGGTCGCGGGCATCGGCCAGGAGGTCCGCCCCACCCTCGTCATCGCGGGCGACGCCTCGAGCGAGGCAGGCGACTACGTGGACGAACTGCGTCGGCTCGCCGCCGCGCACGGCATCGCCGACCGCGTGACCTTCGTCGGTCCGCAGTCGCGTGCCGACCTGGCGTTCCTGTTCCGTGGCGCAGCGGCCGTGCTCGTGCCGTCGCACTCGGAGACCTACGGACTCGTGGCGCTCGAGGGCTCCGCCTCCGGGGTGCCCGTCGTCGCGGCGGCTGCCGGTGGGCTGCGGGAGGCCGTGGTCGACGGGGAGACCGGGGTCGTGCTCGAGTCCCGGGACCCGGGCGACTGGGCTGCGGAGATCGAACGGATCCTGACCGATCGGACGTACGCGGCCGGGCTCGCCGCCGCGGGTCGGGAGCACGCCGAGCGCCTGAGCTGGGAGCGCTCGGCGGCCGGACTCGAGGACGTGTACCGGCGGGTGCTCGGACGCTCGTGACGGCCGGAAGCGCGGGGATCGACCGGCCGGGGTCGGCTGGCGGGCTCGACCCGTCGGGGTCGGCCGGCGGGCTCGACCTGTCGGGATCGGCTGGCGGGCTCGACCTGTCGGGGTTCTGGGCCGCGCTCGACGCCGTGCCGGTGGCCGAGGACGCCGAAGCGCTCTACTCGACCGACTCGGCCGAGGGTCGACTGCGACGGGCGAACCTGTCGGCCTACCTGTCCCACGTCGGGGCAGCGGCCGACACCGTGCTCGTCGCCGAGGCCCCCGGCTGGCGCGGCATGACCAACACGGGCATCCCCTTCACGAGCATGCGGGAGCTCGGCACGCTCGGCTTCGACGTCCTCGTGCCGCCGGAGCCGACCGCGCCGTGGGAGGCATCGTCCCGGGTCGTGCACGCGGCGTTGCAGGACTGGTCGGGTCCGCTCCCCCTCGCCTGGGCGATCTTCCCGCACCACCCCTTCGTCGCGAGCGACCGGCAGACGAACCGGACCCCGCGTCCGGCCGAGGTCCGCGACGGTGCTCCGGTCGCACTCGCGCTGCTCGAGGCGCTGCGGGACGCTCGTGCCGCCGATCGTGCCGGTCGCCGCCGGGACGTGCGGGTCGTCGCGGTCGGGCGGAAGGCACAGGGGGCGCTCGCGCTGGCGGGCATCGACGCCGTGGCGGTGCGGCACCCGGCGCAGGGCGGCGCGGCGCAGTTCACGGAGCAGGTGCGGGCGCTGCAGGGGTAGCGCGGTCCCCGCCGGGCGGAACGACGAATCCGCTGTCGGACGACACCCGCGATGTCGCACCAGCCCACACAGCCGAGCACCGTGGGAGCGAAACGACGGACCCGCTGTCGTACGACAACCGCGATGTCGCACGAGCCCGCGAACGCTCAGTGTGCGGGCGGGCTCGCGGGCGGAACGACGATGACGCTGTCGCACGACAACCGCGATGTCGCACGAGCCCGCGAACGCTCAGTGTGCGGGCGGAACGACGATGACGCTGTCGCACGACAACCGCGATGTCGCACGAGCCCGCGAACGCTCAGTGTGCGGGCGGAACGACGATGCCGCTGTCGGACGACAACCCCGGTGTCGCGCGGGCCCGCGCGCAGTGTGCGGCTGCGATGCCTCGGCGCCCGAGCGTCGCGGGCTCAGGCGGAGCGGACCTCGACGCCCTTGGCTGCCAGGCGCTCGGTCACGTGCGCGGGCAGCGGCGCGGCGGCGTACACGGTCGTCAGCGCGGGGAGGTCGAGCACGTCGTCCCAGTTCTGCGGGTCGTAGCGGTCGTCGGACCCGTCCCACCCGGGGTGGACGTCCTGCAGGACTTCGAGGTCGGAGTCGACGGTGAGCTCGGTCACCAGCGCCAAGTGCGACGGCAGCAGGTCGAGGTCGTCGTAGTACTCGCGAGCGCGGTCGTCCTGTCCCTCGACGTCGAGGTCCTCACCGGCGTCCTCGTCCTCGTCGCCGTCGTAGGGCTCCAGCACGTCGAGGTCGTAGCAGAGGACGTCGAGCACGAGCAGCTTGGCGTTGAAGTCGGCGAACTCGACGGGCTCTTCGGTGGTGTCGGAATCGTCGTGCATGCCCCGGAGCGTAGCCACCGGAGCCCGTGAGCGACCGCGCGATCGCATCACGGGCGTGTTGCAGCCGGCGTCGATCTTCCTGTGAGAGTAGACAGAGTGCCATCCCTCGGGAAAGGCTGACGTATGACCACCACCAAGTCGGACACGACGCAGCAGGAGCAGCCCACGCTCAAGCGCGTCATCGGTCCCAAGCTGCTGCTGCTCTTCATCGTCGGCGACATCCTGGGGACGGGCGTCTACGCGCTCACCGGCCAGGTCGCCGCCGAGGTCGGCGGTGCCGCATGGCTCCCCTTCCTCATCGCCTTCGCGGTCGCCCTGCTCACGGCGTTCTCGTACCTCGAGCTCGTGACGAAGTACCCCCAGACGGCGGGCGCCGCGCTCTACGTGCACAAGGCGTTCGGCATCCACTTCGTCACCTTCATCGTCACGTTCATCGTGATGTGCTCGGGCATCACGTCGGCGAGCACGGCCTCGCGGGCGTTCGCGGCGAACCTCGGCGCCGGCTTCGGCCTCGAGCTGCCGAACGGCGTCGTCATGCTCATCGCGATGGGGTTCATGCTCGCGGTGATGGCGGTCAACTTCCGCGGGGTCAGTGAGAGCGTCAAGACGAACGTGGTGCTCACCCTGGTCGAGCTGTCCGGTCTGGTGATGGTGATCCTCATCGGCTTCTGGGCGATCGCCGGTGGCAACGCGGACTTCTCGCGCGTGGTTATGTTCGACACCCCCGAGGACAAGACGCTGCTGCTGTCGGTGTCGACCGCGACCTCGCTGGCCTTCTTCGCGATGGTCGGTTTCGAGGACTCGGTGAACATGGCCGAGGAGACCAAGGACCCGTCGCGGATCTTCCCGAAGGTGATGCTCACCGGCCTCGGCATCACGGCGGTCATCTACGTGCTCGTGTCGATCTGCGCCGTCGCGGTCGTGCCGATCGGCGAGCTCGCCGGCAACGAGACCCCGCTCGTCACGGTCGTGCAGACCGCGGCGCCGGACTTCCCCATCGCCGACCTGCTGCCGTTCATCTCGATGTTCGCGGTCGCCAACACCGCGCTGATCAACATGATGATGGCGTCCCGGCTGCTGTACGGCATGAGCAAGCAGGGCGTGCTGCCAGGCTTCCTCTCGCGAGTGTCGCCGGCGCGTCGCACGCCGTCGACCGCGATCGTCTTCACCACCGTCATCTCGCTGCTGCTCATCGGCTGGGTCTCGCTCGACCCGGACTCCCCCATCGTCGTGGTCCTCGGCGGCACGACCTCGTTGCTCCTGCTCTCGGTCTTCACGGTCGTGAACCTCTCGGTGCTGGTGCTCCGTCGCGACCGCGTCGGGCACAAGCACTTCCGGGCCGGTGTCGTGATCCCCGTCATCGGCGTGGTCACCTGCCTGTGGCTCGTCCTCCCCTTCTCGTCCGGTCGCGACCCGCAGCAGTACCAGATCGCCGGCGCACTGCTGGGGCTCGGCGTCCTGCTCTGGCTCCTCACGTGGTTCACGCACGGCCGGAAGCAGACCGAGAAGGCGCCCACCGGACTCGTCACCGAGCCGACCGCGGTGGTCCGACCGGGCACCGGCCACCGGCACCACGAGGACGGCGACGGCGGACACGGCGACGCGGACGGCCATCGCCGGGACGGCTGATGGAGGCGTCCGAGGTCATCTTCGCGATCTCCATCGGGACGATCGTCCTGCTCTCGCTGTCGGCTGCGTTCCGATCCGGCCGCCGACGCGACTGACCGGAGATGGGCGCCGCCGACAAGACCGACCGGGAGCACGGGGCCGCCGACACCCCCGATCGGGCGGCTGCGGTTCCCAGCCGACGCCCGTACGCTCGTCGTGCCCTGCACCCGACCGTCCGGTACTCGCGACGGACCGCCCGCCCGGAAGGACCCCGACATGCGCCGCGCCGGCATCACCATCGCCTCGGTGTTCGGGGCAGGCGTGGTCGCGGCCGTCATCGGCGTGGTGGTCGTCGTCGTCATCGCGGTGCACTCGCTGACCGGCGCAGCGAAGTCCGTGACCGCGGCGCCCGCCTGTCCCGACGTCGCCTCGCGCACGATCGGCGGCATCGTGGTGCCCGCAGGCCCGGTCGCCGGCTTCTGCCAGGACCGCCTGGTGAACGCCGCGTACGTGATCGAGGCCGCCCAGGCGCTCGGCATCGGCCCGCACACCCAGGCCGTCGGCGTGATGACCGCGATCGGCGAGTCGAGCCTGGTGAACCTCGACCACGGGGACGCCGCAGGACCGGACAGCCGCGGGCTCTTCCAGCAGCGCGACAACGGCGCGTGGGGCACGTACGAGCAGCGGATGGACCCGTACACGGCGGCGACGATGTTCTACGCGAAGCTCGTGAAGACGCCGGGGTGGAAGACGATGACCCCGACCCAGATGGCGCACGCGGTGCAGATCAACGCGGACCCGGACCACTACGCGAAGTTCTGGCCGGAGGCGAAGGCCGTCGTCGAGGGTCTCACGGGGCAGTCGGTGCCGGACACCGCTCCCCAGGGCTGAGGTCACCGCAGCACCGGCCCGAGCTCCTCGGCGTCGTGGAGCTCGACCATCGACGCCCCCGTGGCGTTCACGACGACCTGCCCCCGCAGTCGCACCGCACGCTCGGCGAAGGCGCACGCGCAGGCGTCGATCCACTCCCAGTCGACCGGGAACAGCTGCGTCTCACCCGGCCGTTCCCACGCGAGCACGACCTCGGACGCAGCGTTGTCGACGCAGACCTCCGCGACCAGCGTGGCGAAGTCCTCGACGTGCTCGTCCGGCTGCAGCGGCAGGTCCGACACGGGCAGCAGGAACGGGATCGGCAGCGCCCGTTCGTCGAGGAAGAGCACCCAGCACTGCCGCCGGATCGGGGGCCCGACGACCCCGGAGACGAGGGCGACGACGTCGGCGTCGGTCCGGGCGGACGTGGTGAACAGCTGGTCGAGCACTTCGGTTCCTGACATGCTCCGAGCCTGCGGCCCGAGCCCGGCGGGCAGCAGCGTCGACCGACGATCTGTGGACGACGATGCCGAGATCACACCCTGTGCAGGACGACCGACAGGAGCCCGGCAGATCCCCGGCAGGAGCCCGGCAGGACGAGCGTCAGAACCCGTGCTGCACGGCGGAGTCGACGAGCAGCAGGGCAGCGAAGAACACGACGACCTGCGCGGCGATGCCGACCAGCACCAGGGGCCACGCGAGCCGTCGCCTGACGAGCCGCAGGACGCAGCCGACGACCGTCCCGACGAGCACCAGCACGACGAGCACCGGACCGACGGTCACCACCCCGCCGCCGAGCCCGGCGTCGCAGGTGTTCCCCGGCGCCGCACACGAGTGGAACGCCATCGACAGGAAGACGATGCCGCCACCGACGGCCACCGACTCGACGGCCAGCAGGACGAGCAGCAACACCGTGGCGACCACGTCCGCGACGCGGCGGTGCGTGCCGGCGGCGAGCCGTGCCTCCCGGCCGACCGCGGCAGCCGACGCAACCGCCCCGTCCGACCCGACCCCTGCAGCCGACGCGACCGCCCCGTCCGACCCGACCCCAGCAGCCGCCCCGTCCGACCCGGCCACGCCGACGGACCCGGACGACACGTCCGGGTCCTGCGACGCCGCCGGGACAGCCATCAGCGCCCCGTACCGGACCCGCGGGTCGACCAGAGCGCCGCCCAGATGAGCAGCGGCTGCCCGAACAGACGGGCGACGCGCTTCTCGTCGGAGTCGAGGCCGAACGCGTCGCGGCGGTTCACCCACTGCGACAGGTTGCCCGGGAAGATCACCGTGAAGAACAGGGCCGCGACCGTGCCGACGGTCTTCCGGCGGCTGCGCGGCGTGAAGAGCAGCGCGCTGCCGAGCCCGATCTCCGCCACACCGGAGGCCAGCACGGTCGTGTCCGTGTCGAGCGGCACGAAGTCCGGCACCTGGGCGCGGAAGTCACGACGGGCGAAGGTGAGGTGGCTGGTGCCCGCGAAGACGAGCGCAGCACCGAGGAGGACACGGACGAAGGAACGCATGCCGTCATCGTGCTCGCTCGCGCAGTGTCCGTCCGGCGCGTCGCGCGGTGATGCGCGGACCGGCCGTCCCCGGAGGCGAGCGCACCGGGCCACGGGTCGGTACGTTCGGACCCATGGCAGCCGTCGCTCGCGACCACGAACCGCCCGCCGTCCTGGCGACCGTCGCCGTGCTGCTCGCTCCCCTCTCGCTTTGGATGGGCATCATCGTGCCCGCCGCCGACATGGCGCGGCACGTGCTCCTCGAGGCCGTGTTCGGCATCGTCTGCGTGCTCTGCGGCGTCCGCGCGGTCCGGATCGCCGGTCGACGTCGCGCCGTGCGCGTCTGGGCGTGGATCGGGATGGTGCTCGGTGGCCTCGGCCTGGTGATGACGGCCTGGCAGCTGCTCACCTTCGCGACCGACGGAGGCTTCCCGCCGCCGTTCTGGTCGCCCTACGCGCGCCGCTGACCGCGGTCATCCACCACCGGTCGACGGCCTGGAGGCGCGGCGGACCTCCGCCCCGTCGCCGCCACCGGGCGGGCGGTCACCAGCCGAGCGTGCCCGGCCCGCCCTTGAAGGGTCCGACCACCCGCGAGGTGATCCACCCGCCGTAGAAGTCGCCCTCCTGCGCCTGCACGACCTCGCCGCCGACCTCGCAGGAGTCCATCGCCGACGGGTAGATCGCCACCCGGTCGCGGAGGTCCTCGTACCCGGGCTCCGGCGTCGGGTAGTTCCACGCCGCCCGGGGCGCGACGACGCCGTCCCCGCCGACCACGTCGAAGTAGCGCGCACGCCCCTTGAACTCGCACATGCTCGACCCCTGCGCCGGACGCAGCTCGAGCCCCGCCATCGGGACGTAGTACACCGGCGGGTGCGAGGTCTCGAGCACCCGGACGGCGTCGGTCGTGTCGACCACGATCGTCCCGCCGAGCCGCACGACGACGCGGTCGGGGACCGCCTCGACGGCGGGAGGACGCGGGTAGTCCCAGACGGACTCCTGGCCGGGACCGGGTTCGACACGAGCAGCACGTTGCATGCAACCGGGTCTACCACCGCCGCCGCAGAAGGAGCAGAGTGGGCGCGTGACGACGACGACACAGGGGATCTTCCGGCGGAAGCCCATCGACACGATCGACGACGACCCCGAGGGCGAGGGCGGCCTGAAACGGCACCTCGGCCTCTGGCAGCTCACGGCCATCGGCATCGGCGGCATCATCGGCGCGGGCATCTTCACCCTCGCCGGCACCGTCGCGAACGGCGTCGCCGGCCCCGCCGTCCTCATCAGCTTCCTGATCGCCGGTGTCGCCAGTGCCGCCGCCGCGCTGTCGTACGCCGAGTTCGCCGGGATGATCCCGAAGGCCGGCAGCGCCTACACGTACGGGTACGCCGTGCTCGGCGAGGTCGTCGGGTGGTTCATCGGCTGGGACCTGCTGCTCGAGTACACCGCGATCGTCGCCGTCGTCGCGATCGGCATCTCGGGCTACGTCGGGTTCCTCGTCGGCCAGTTCGGCATCGAGCTGCCCGCGTGGATGCTCGGCGCGCCCGGGACCGGTGACGGCCACGTCGTGGACGTGTTCGCGATCGTCCTCTGCCTGCTCACCGCGTTCGTGCTGACCCGGGGCATCCGGAGTGCCGCGCGCTTCGAGCTCGTGGCCGTCGCGATCAAGGTCGCCCTCGTCGTGCTCATCGTCGTGCTCGGGGTGTTCCACATCAACAGCGCGAACTACTCGCCGTACTTCCCGTTCGGCTTCGGCGGCGTGATGACCGGCGCCGCCACGGTGTTCTTCGCCGTGTTCGGCTACGACGCGATGTCCACCGCCGCCGAGGAGTCCACCGACGCGCGGAAGCACATGCCGAAGGCGATCCTGCTGTCGCTCGGCATCGCGATGGTGCTCTACGTCCTGGCGACGCTCGTGCTCACCGGCATGCAGAAGTACACCGACATCGATCCCGCCTCGGGCTTCTCGTCGGCGTTCGCATCGGTCGGGCTCGGCGGGGTCGCCAACGTCATCGCGATCGGGGCCATCGTCGGCATCGTGACCGTGCTGGTCACCTTCATGCTCGGGGCCTCGCGCGTCTGGTTCTCGATGAGCCGCGACGGACTCATGCCGAAGTGGTTCGCGAAGACCGACCCGAAGCGGCACGTGCCGACCCGGGTGACGTGGATCCTCGGCATCGCATCGGCGGTGCTCGCGGGGCTGCTGCCGATCGGCGTCGTCGCGGAGCTGACGAACATCGGGATCCTGCTCGCGTTCGTCGTCGTCTGCTCGGCGGTGATCGTGCTGCGCTACCGGCGGCCCGACCTCGACCGGCAGTTCCGGCTCCCGTTCATGCCCGTCGTGCCGATCATCGGGGTCGTCGCGTCGCTGTGGCTCGTGACGTTCCTGCAGTGGGAGACCTGGGTGCGGTTCGCGATCTGGTTCGCGATCGGGCTCGGGGTGTACTTCGGGTACTCGCGGAAGCACAGCAAGCTGGCCGCAGAGCAGCGCTGAGGCTCCTCACCCCGAGGGCGACGGTGCGCGTCCTCCCGTCAGGAGAGCACGCGTACCGCCCGTCCTAGTCGAGCCAGCGGACGTCCCCCGGCTCCCGCACGAGTCCGTCCGCCCAGTCGACGTCCTTCCGCTCTCCGTCCCCCGACGGGGCCGTGATGTCGGACACCCACGCCTCCGTCGCCAGCCACTGCGCCGTCGCACCGCCGAAGAGGGCCGAGTACTCCCGCAGGAGGTAGCGCCGACCGAGTACCGGTCCGCCGGGCCGGTCCCGGTAGAGGATGACCGCCGCGTCCGGCGGCTGCACGCCACCGGCGACCCACTCCGTGCCGTTACGCAGGAGTCCGCTGTCGTGAAAGCGGGCACGGACAGCCGCCACGAACTCGTTCGCGAACGGCTCGTCGATCGTCTCGGATGTGCTCACGACGGTCATCCTGGGCGTTCCTCGGCCGTGTTGTCACCTCGGCAGGACGTCGCTTCTGCGAAGCACCCGTCCTGAGCATCCGTGTCGTCCTTGCTCCTCGACGTATATGGTCGACCCGTGGTGGGGGAAGCGGCACGGGCCGTCGTCGGGGCGCGCCCGGTCACGGTCCGCGGCGGCGTCATCGCGCCGGTCGCGTGGACAGCACTGTGCGCGGGCGTCCTCGCGCTCGGGGTCTGGCTGGCCTCGACCCGCCTGGTGTTCGGAAGTGCCTGGTTCACCCAGCTGTGGACGAGCGGCCTGGTGCTCGTCGCCGGCGTCCTCGGCCTGTACCTGAGCGTCGGGAGCATCCGGAACCGCATCCGTGTGTTCCCCGATCGGCTCGAGGTGGTACCGCACATGCGGCGGACCGTGACGATCTCGCCCGGCGAACTCGTCGGGTTCAGCGCCTCGGGACCGGGCAACACCACGATCCGCGGCAGGACCGCGCGTGGTCGAGGCTTCTCCACGGACCGGTTCCGCCACAACCACGACGTCCTCGTCCACTGGCTCGAACAGAACGCCACCGAACCGTGGACGGCGTTCACGAGCTTCTTCGACAAGCTCACCGTCGACCGGGAGCCCAGACGGGTGCGCAACGTGCTCTTCACGCTGTTCTCCGTGGCCTTCTTCCTCACGACGCTGTCGGCGTTCCCGGGGCTGCCCGTCATGATCGCCTACGACGACGCGCACCAGGAGCAGGTGACCTGCACGATCACGTCGGCGCGAGCCGTCACCGTGTCCAACCGCTCGTTGAAGGGTGTGGGGTCCTCGCACCCGGCCGTGTCGCTCGAGACGACGGACTGCGGGCACCTCACCCTCTCCCGGGGCATCTTCGCCGACAACCGGGACGCCGTCGCACGACGGTACGACCGGGCCCCCGGCCCCTACCGGCTCACCGTGGGCGGTGGCGGCTTCTGGCTCCGGCAGCACGCTTCCGTGCCCGTCCCGGAGCCGACGGTCTACAGGGTCGACGAACCCGTGACGGGCGCGCCCACCGGCTGAGGAACGAGCAAGAACGAGCAGGAGGAGCAGGACGAGCAGGAACGAACGAGGGCGCCGGACGCGCTACTCCGCCACCACCCACACGTGCTGCGCCTGCCACCCCTCCGGCACCGTGTTCCGGTACGCCGCCAGCGCCGCCACGTAGTTCGGCCCCGACGCCTCGTGCTCCCGCGTCGCGGTCGACCGCGCGGTCGCCTTGATCGTGGTCTCCCCCGTCGCCTTGCTCTCGACCGCGTTCGTCTGCAGCAGCGCGAACCCGTCCAGGTCGAGTGCGGCGACGGCTGCCTCCTTGGCCGCCACGACGGAGTCCGCGTAGCCCTCGGCCTCGCGCGTCTCGGTCGAGCGGATCATGCCTCGCAGTGTCGTCACCGAACCAGTATGACCCGATCGATCCGGGTCTCCGAGCGCGACGGCGGCAGGGCGTCAGGCGTCGCGCCGGTGCTTGCCCTTCGCCGCCGTCGGGTCCGCCATCGGGTGGTTGCGGAACCACCGCAGCAGCTCGCGGGGGCGGCTCTGGTCGGCGCTGTCGTCTCCGCGATCGAGGAAGGTGCTGAAGCCCTCGGGCACCTCGACACCGTCCGTCTCGCGGTCGTACGCCATCGACCACTCCGGGAACCGTCGCGTGTGGATGGACTCCTCGACGAGCAGCCGGACGTCGTCGTGCCGCTCGTCCGCGACGATGCGCGCGTACGTCGCCATCACCGCGTCGTACGGCCCCTCGAGCAGCTGCATGAAGCGCCCGCCGCGGTGCACGAGCATGCCGGTCAGTCCGTCGGCGGTGTTCCGCGTCCGGGCGTGGTCGAGCACCGCCTCGAGGTCACCCTCGTCGAAGGGCTCGGTGGCGGAACTCATGTACACCAGTGACTGCAGCACGCATCGATCCTGCACCTGAGCCGCTGTCAGCGACGCCCCCAGAACGGGACGCGGACAAGTCACGTCAGTCGAGCGGCGTCCAGTCGAGGACCTGACCGTCCTCGGTGCAGTACGTCGTGTCCGAGTCCTCGGTGGTGGTCTTCGACCACGACGGCGACCAGTACGAAGCGTCGATGTCCCGCTGCTTCGGAAAGACACCGACCACGGTGCCGGCCGACGTGTCCGGGTCACCGGGCACCGGATCGACGTCGAGGGTGTCCGGGTCGAACCATCCGTAGGTGGTCGCCCCGGTGATGCTGTCGAACTCGATGTACATCGTGATGTGGTCGTCCTGCGAGGCGGTGCCGAGCTGCACCTGGTACTCCTGCCGCGCCCCGTCATCGTCCGTCGGCACGCCGGACCACTCGACGCGGTAGGCGTCCGCGGTCTCCTCGATCGACACCGAACCGGTCCCGGAGGCCAGGTCACACGACGCCGTGCCGGGCGTCGCCGCCGTCGTCGCGCTCGCGCTCGGAGCCGGCGCCTCGGCCGTCCGTGTCCCCGCCCCGAGCACACTGCACCCCGACAGGGCGACCACCGTCGCCACCGCCCCTGCCACCACGACTGCGCCGCGCAATGCGTTCCCCATGCGATCCCCCTCGTGTCGCGCGCCGTCCGGCGCCCGCCCACGCTAGCAGCGGAGGGCCAGCAGCGAAGGTCGGTGGCGCCTGGCACGATGGACCCGTGCCCGCCGCCCCGATGATCGACGCCGTCGACGTCATCCGGTTCGTCGGGCCGCAGACCTTCGGCCGCGCGCGCGACGTGGTCCGCGCGGGCCTGGTCGAGGACGCCACCTGGCACGACGACGACGGCACGGTCACCGCGACCGTCTCCGGCTCCGCCGACGACCCCTACGAGCTCCGCGTCGAGACCACCGTCGCCCGCGGCGAGTTCGTCCGCCCCGTCCGCAGCACGTGTTCCTGCCCCCTCGGCGGCGACTGCAAGCACGTCGCCGCCGCGCTCCTCACCATCAACGCGCGTGCCCTCGCCGCCGAACCCCGAGCAGCGGCTCCCCTCGCCCCACCGCCTGCCCCGGACTGGAGGCTCGACCTCGCCCGCCTCGCCGGTGACGACGACCGGGCGGTCGCCCCGCAGGGCACCCCCACGGGTCTGCAGTTCGAGTTGCGCGACGCGGTCCCCGCCGCACTAGCCTCCCGTGCGCGCGCCGCCGGCCGGGCGCTGCCGTCCCGTGCCCGCAGCGTGCGGCTCGGCGTCCGCCCGGTGACCCGCAGCGCCGCCGGCAACTGGGTCCGCGGGCAGCTCACCTGGGGCACGCTCCCCTACTCGATGAACCGGCTCGGCATCGCGCCCGAACAGCACGCCTGGTTCCTGCAGTTCTCCGCGCTGCACCGCGCCGGGCAGCTCGCGGGGCTCCCCGGCGAGAGCGACTGGGTGCACCTCGACGACTTCGGCAGCCCCCTGCTCTGGCCGCTGCTCCGGCAGGCAGCCGGACTCGGGATCGCCTTCGTGACGGGCAAGCGCGAGGGCGGCGCGGTCCTCGGCGGCGACGGGCGCGTGCTCCTCGACGCGGCCCGGCACGACGGCGCGCTCGTCATCGGTGCGAGTGCGGTCGTCGACGGGCGCCCGGTACCCGACGGCTCGGCGCGCACGATCGGCGACCACGGTGTCTACGCCTTCCGCGAGAGCCCCGAGTTCCACGTCACCCTCGCCCCGACCCCGGTTCCGGTCCCCGAGGACCAGCGCCGCATGCTCGTCGAGGGCGCGCGCATCACCGTGCCGTCCGATGCCGTCGACGAGTTCCTGGCCGACTGGTCGCCGCGGCTCCGCGGCGCGCTCGGTCTCGTCAGCTCCGACGGCTCGGTCGAACTCCCCGAGCGGACACCGCCCGAGCTCGTCCTGACGGCGACGTTCGAACCCGCCCGGGCACCCCGGACCGACGACCGCCTGCACCTGCAGTGGCGGTGGCACGTCGACGGACGGAAGGACCCGGTCACGCTGCACGGGCCGCTCCCCGACCTCAGCGGGCTGCACGCCGCCGACGAGTCCGTGACGACCGGCCCCGGCGGCGGTCTCGCCTGGTTCGAGGACGGCACGGTCGACGGTGCGGACGTCGCCGTCTTCGCGACCGAACTCCTGCCGGCCCTGCCCGCACTCGGTGTCCGGACGGTCGTGCAGGGCGAGCCCGGCGACCACGAGCGGCTGACCGGGCGACCGCACATCCGCGTCACGACGATGCCGTCCGAGAAGCACGACTGGTTCGACCTCGGCATCTTCGTCACCGTGAACGGACGGCAGGTCCCGTTCACCCCGCTGCTCCGGGCGCTGGCGAAGCGTGACCGCCGCATGAAGCTCATCGACGGGTCGTACCTGTCGCTGGCCGACCCGACGTTCGACCGGCTCAAGGAACTCATCGAGGAAGCGCGCGAGCTCGACGAGTGGGAACCCGACCAGGCCCTGACGGTGACCCCGCTGCAGGCCGGACTGTGGTCGGAGTTCGACCAGCTGGCCGACGAGACGGAGCACGACGAGCGCTGGCAGCGGATCGCAGCGGGTCTGCTCGACGCCGCACCGCAGGACGAGGTCCCCGTGCCGGACACCGTGCACGCCGAGCTCCGCCCCTACCAGCACGCCGGCTACGCCTGGCTCCGGTTCCTGCGGGAGCACGGCATCGGCGGGGTGCTCGCCGACGACATGGGCCTCGGCAAGACCCTGCAGGTGCTGTCCATGATCGCCGCCGCCCGCCGGTCCGAGCCCGACGCTCCGCCGTTCCTCGTCGTCGCGCCGACCTCGGTCGTCGGCAACTGGGCGGACGAGGCAGCCCGCTTCACCCCCTCCCTGCGGGTGACCGCCGTCACCGCGACCTCGCTCAAGGACCACGCCCGGGTCGCCCGGGCGGCGGCGGAGTCCGACGTCGTCGTGACCTCGTACGCACTGCTCCGGCTCGACGCCGCCGAGTACACCGGGGTGTCCTGGTCGGCGCTCGTGCTCGACGAGGCGCAGTTCGTGAAGAACCCGCAGTCGCAGACGCACCGGGTCGCGGCCGAGCTGCCCGCGCCGGTGAAGTTCGCGGTCACGGGAACCCCGCTCGAGAACGGGCTGACCGACCTCTGGGCGCTGTTCCACGTCGTCGCGCCCGGGCTGCTGTCGTCGTGGTCCCGGTTCGGCGACGACTACGTCAAGCCGCTCGGCTCCCCCGACCTGCGCGGGGACGCCCGCAAGGAGCTCACCGACCGGCTCCGGCGTCGGATCCGACCGCTCATGCTCCGCCGGACGAAGGAGAGCGTCGCCGCCGATCTGCCGCCGAAGCAGGAGCAGGTCGTCCGGGTGACGCTCGACCCCGCGCACCGCGCGCTGTACGAGCGGACCCTCAACCGGGAGCGCCTGAAGGTCCTCGACCTCATCGACGACCTGGCGCGCAACCGGATGGTCGTCTTCCGGTCGCTGACCCTCCTCCGGATGCTCGCCCTGTCGCCGGCACTCGTGCAGCAGACGGACCACGACGCCGACGACGACGACGCTGCCGGTGCGGATCCCATCCCCTCGGCGAAGCTCGACCTGCTGCTCGACGAGCTCGAGCAGCTCGCCGCCGAGGGCCGCCGCGCCCTGGTCTTCAGCCAGTTCACCACGTTCCTGCGCATGGTCGCCGAGGCACTCGACGCCCGCGGCATCGGGTACGAGTACCTCGACGGCTCGACCCGGAAGCGCCCGCAGGTCATCGACCGCTTCCGGACCGGCGCGGCACCGGCGTTCCTCATCTCCCTCAAGGCCGGCGGCTTCGGGCTGACGCTGACCGAGGCGGACACCGTCTTCGTGCTCGATCCCTGGTGGAACCCGGCCGCCGAGTCCCAGGCGGTCGACCGGACGCACCGCATCGGGCAGACCCGCTCCGTGAACGTGCAGCGCTTCATCGCCGAGGACACCATCGAGGAGAAGGTCCTCGCCCTCGCCGCCAAGAAGGCCGAACTCTTCGCGACCATGATCGACGACGACGCCCTGTTCGCCGACGACCTGACCGCCGAGGACATCCGCTCGCTCCTCACCTGAGCCGCGACATACGAACTCCTTCGCGTCCGGACGCCCACGTCGGTACCGTCGCCGCATGTTCGTCGAGACCAGCCGCTCCGCCCAGCCCCGTCCCGCTCCGCAGGTCCCGGTCGCGGGCCTCCTGACACCGACTCCGGCCGATCCGGACGTCGAGCCGCACGCCGATCTCGAGTCGCACGCCGATCAGGCGCCGCCGCGAACAGGAGTGGTCCGGCGCGACGGCACCACGGCGACGTCCACCTTCCGCCTGCGCAACGGCGCCGAGGTCACGCTCGGCGGCTCCTTCGGCGGCAGCCGAGGCGTCTGGTCGAGCGTGTTCGAGGGGCATCGGCGGAGGCGGCCGGCACGGTGATGGTCCTCGACGCGAACGTCGTGATCGCGCTGCTCGACGAGGGCGACGGCCTGCACGAGCGGGCGTACGACCTGGTCGAGGACCACGCGTGGGACGAGTTCTGCACCTCGGCCCTGACCCTCGCCGAGATGCTCGTGCGACCGGCGTCCCGTGGGCACGCCGACCGTGAGCGCGGCACCATCGAACGACTCGGCGTGTCGGTCGTCCCGGTCACGGGCCGTACCGCACGCCGGGCGGCGGACATGCGCGCCAGCCGCCGGCTCGGCATGCCGGACGCGGTCGTCCTCGTCACGGCGCAGGCCGTGCGCGGCCAGCTCGCCACCTTCGACCGGAAGCTCCGCCGCATCGCCCAGGCCGAGGGACTCGACCTCGCCGAGCCCGACGACGACGGCGGGCCCTGGCCGTTCCCGACCTGAGCCCGCCGTCGCGACCGGGTCAGCCGGCGAGACCGTCGATCCGCGACACCTCGTCGGTGGTCAACTCGAGGTGCGCCCCGAGCGCGTTCGACCGGATGCGCTCCGGGTTGGACGACTTCGGGATCACGACGAACCCGTGCGCCACGTGCCACGCGACGATGACCTGCGCGCTGTCGGCGTCGTGCGCCTCCGCGATCTCGACGAGCGTCGGGTCCTGCAGGTTGCTCGCCTTGAACGGGCTGTAGCCCTCGAGCACCACGCCGCGTTCGTGCAGCCCCGCGGCGACCTCGGCGTCGTACTCGGCGGGGCTCCACCGGATCTGGTTCACGGCCGGGGTCGTCCCGGTCGCGTCGGTCAGCTCGTCGATCTGCGCGAGCGAGTAGTTGCTCACGCCCACCGCCCGGGTCAGCCCGTCGGCCTGCGCCTGGACGACCTGCTCCCACACGTCGGGTCGGGCCTCGCCGTTCGGCGGCCAGTGCACGAGCCACAGGTCGAGGTGGTCGAGCCCGAGCTGCTCGAGGCTCTCCTCGATGGTCTGGCGCACCCGGTCGGCGTTGTCCGGCGGGAGCTTCGTGGTGACGAAGACGTCGTCGCGGGCGAGGCCGGCGTCGGCGAGCGCCTTCCCCACGCCGCGCTGGTTCGAGTAGCCCGTGGCGGTGTCGATGTGGCGGTAGCCGGCCTCGAGCGCAGCGCCCACGGCGGCGGGAGCGTCGGCGTCGGGGATCTGCCAGGTGCCGAAGCCGAGGAGCGGCATCGATCCACCGGTGACGGGCACGGAGGGGTTCGCGTGATCGGTCATGCCCCGTGTCTACGCCCTGGTTCGTCGGTGCCGCACGGGATGATCGTGGACGGTCCACCCGGGCCCGCTCCACCGCTCCACCGAAGGCCTCCCATGACGTCCCGTCGACGCCGTCCGCGTTCCGCCCGTTCCACCTCCTCGCGCCGCAGGGCTCGGGCATCGCTGACGTCGCTCGGCCTCGTCGCGGTCGTCGCCCTCGCCGGCTGGCTGCTGCACACCACCGGAGTGACCGACGCGGACGCCGACGACGCCGCGGACGGGACGTCCTCGTCGACGGCCGCACCGACGATCACCACCGCACCGACGGCCGACGCGGGCGGTGGGGCCGAGGCGGGCGGCGCCTCCCGGCCGACCGTCGACGCGACCGAGCCGACCAGCCCGACCGAGGCGACCGAGGCGCCCAGCCCGACCGAGCCGACCAGCCCGACCGACGCGACCGCAGCCGCGACCGCCCGCAGCGAGCTCGCTGCCCTGCCGGTGAAGGGCAAGGCCGCCGCGACGGGCTACGACCGCGAGGCCCGCTTCGGCACCGCCTGGCTCGACGTCGACCACAACGGCTGCGACACCCGGAACGACGTGCTCGCCCGCGACCTGACGGACATCGAGCGGCAGGGGCCCTGCAAGGTCCTGCGCGGCACGCTGGTCTCCCCCTACACCGGCGAGCGGGTGGACTTCGTCCGCGGGAACCGGACCTCGACCCTCGTGCAGATCGACCACGTCGTCGCGCTCGAGAACGCGTGGCGCACCGGCGCACAGCAGCTGACGCAGGAGCAGCGCGAAGCCCTGGCGAACGACCCCGCGAACCTGTTCGCCGTCGACGGCCACTCGAACGCGCAGAAGCGTTCGGGCGACGCGGCGACGTGGTTGCCCGCGGACACGGCGTTCCGCTGCACCTACGTCGAGCACCAGATCACGGTGAAGACGACGTACCGGCTCTGGGTGGCGCCCGCGGAGCGCGACGCGATGGAGCGGGTGCTCGCGCGCTGCTGAGCGACTGACCGACCGAGCAAAACGACAGGTGTAGCCTAGAGCTATCGATGCAGATGCATCGAACGGACTCGTCGACCCACCGCTGGACCCGAGCCCTTCATAGTCGAAGACCGCAGGAGGCCATCCATGACATCCACCACCCGCTTCACCGACCGCGTCGTCCTCATCACCGGCGGCGGCTCCGGCCTCGGCCGCGCGACCGCCGTCCGCCTGGCCGCCGAGGGCGCGCAGCTCTCACTCGTCGACGTCTCCAGCGAGGGACTCGAGGCCACGAAGGAGGCCGTCCTCGAGGCGACCCCCGACGCCCAGGTGCTCACCACCGTCGCCGACGTCTCCGACGAGGCCCAGGTCGACGCCTACGTCACCGCCACCACCGAGCGCTTCGGCCGCATCGACGGCTTCTTCAACAACGCCGGCATCGAGGGCAAGCAGAACCCCACCGAGTCCTTCACCGCCGCCGAGTTCGACAAGGTCGTGTCGATCAACCTCCGTGGCGTGTTCCTCGGGCTCGAGAAGGTGCTGCGGGTCATGCGCGAGCAGGGCTCGGGCATGGTCGTGAACACCGCGAGCGTCGGTGGCATCCGCGGCATCGGCAACCAGTCCGGCTACGCGGCCGCCAAGCACGGTGTCGTCGGCCTCACCCGCAACTCCGCCGTGGAGTACGGCCAGTACGGCATCCGCATCAACGCCATCGCCCCCGGTGCGATCTGGACGCCGATGGTCGAGAACTCGATGAAGCAGATCGACGCGGAGAACCCGCGGAAGGCCGCCGAGGAGTTCATCCAGGTCAACCCCACGAAGCGCTACGGTGAGGCCCCCGAGATCGCCGCCGTCGTCGCCTTCCTGCTGTCCGACGACGCCTCGTACGTCAACGCGACGGTCGTCCCGATCGACGGCGGGCAGTCGGCCAAGTACTGAGCGTGGTCCGTCCGGCGCCCGGCCCACCTCGTGGGTCGGGCGCCGTCGTCGGTCTGGAGGCACGCCTCACCCCCGCAACGCCGCTCGCGTCCGGTGGGGAGCTGGCTGTGACGGTGCCGCATTCGGTTCCGCCCGCACCACGTGGGAGCATGGCCGGGCACACCACGGCGGAGGGAACCCCATGAGCAGCAACGACACGAGCGGGTCGGCGTTCGGCCCCGGTGCCGGCAGGACCGAGTCACCCGCCGGAGCCCTGCGGCGCCGCATGGCGTCGTCGGCGCAAGGGTTCCTCGGCAGTGCCGCGTGGGTGCCGTGGAAGCCCGCGGGCGACCCCGAGGGCGGGAGCATCGCCCACGTGATGATCCGCGACCTGCCCTTCGTCCCGGTGTTCACCGACCCCGCCGAACTCACCGAGGGCGTCCCCGGCACCGAGGCCCGCCCGGTCCGCATGGCCGAGCTCGTGACCGCGGTGCCCGAGGAGTTCGGCATCGTCGTCGACCCGACCAGCGCCGAGGACGCCAACTTCCTGCACGCCGACGTGCTCGCGGGGATCCGGGCGCAGATGCGCGGCGAGATCCCCGGCGACGACGCCGACGCCGAGGCCGACGACTCCCCCCAGGGCTAGGCCACTGCCGACCAGGTCGGCCCGCCGGGGACTGGCCTGGCGGACCTGCTGGTTGCGATCTGCGGCTGACGATCCTGGTTCACGATCCCCGGCGATCGCGAACCGAGATCGTCACGCCACGTTCGCTGCCGGCGACGCGGTCCGGCGGTCCGCTTCCGGACGGGACCGTCGTGGACTCCGGAGCCCTCGACACGCCCCGTGTCGAACCCGGCACCCACCCAGTTCTGGGGATCGCTCAACTCGCGACCGACAGCCAGACTCGGACCGTCGTTGAACGAAGAACGAGGGGACGACGATGCCACTGGGCGGTCCAGGACCACGTGACTGGTCTCCTCCGGGGTACTTCGCCGACGCACCGTCCGGGCCGCCGCCGCGACGGCCGAGATCCGCGTTCCTGACCGCCGAGCCGCCCCGAGGCGCCCGGCGAGCCACCCGACCGTGGGCATGGGCGACCCTGGCGATGTTCCTCGGACTCGGCAGCCTCGTCATGGCACTCGCCGAGCCGCAGGAGGCCGGGGTCCAGAGCGGGTTCATCGCATCGACCATCGGAGTCACAGCCATCGTCATCGGACGCCGTCTCGTGACCGACCGGAGCCGCTTCGGCAGCGTCGCGCGCGCGTTCGGCCGCGGCGCGATCATGCTCGGCACCGTCGGTACGGCCCTCATGGCCTACGCGGTGCTCGCGTTCGGGCTCTCCACCGTCGGGGTGCAGTGGCCCGTGCTCTCGCTGCCGGCATCGCACGAGGGGCAGGTGTTCGACCCCGGCTTCCCGATGGCGGTGTCCTCGCCCGATGCGGTGCCGGCCGCTCCTGCGACCGAGGACCAGGTGCCGGCAGAAGCAGCGCCGGAGCCGGCAGCTGCAGGCGACAGCACGGAGCAGGGAGCGGCTCCGGTCCCGGCCGAGGCGGCTGCACCGCAGGCGCCCGCGGTTCCCGAGCCGACGAGCTTCGACAGCGAGCGGTCCGCGGTCGCCATGGGCGCTGGGACCCTGGCGTACGCCATGGAGGGACGGTTCGGAGCCGGGAACTACCCGACCGAGCTCACGACGGCGAGCGACCCGTCGCGGATAGCCCTGATGGACGGAACGGGGCTGGCGCCGATCCCGGCGGGCGCGCGGGTCCTGTACTCGGTCGCGCCGGATCGGAGCGCATGGTCGGTCACGATCATCGGGGCGCGGTTCGGCGCGACCGCCAGCTACAGCTCGGCGGTCGGCACCGTCCAGGCCGGCTGATCGTTGTCGCCCTGCCGGCGTCAGTGGGGCGGCTCGACCAGCTCGATGAACCGGGAGAGCAGAGACAACCCGCTGATCGACGGGGGTAGGCCCGTGGTGAGCGCCGGCGAGTAGACGAGGTACGCCGCCCACTGCGCCCGCGACAGCGCCACGTTGAGCCGGTTCGGCATGAGCAGGAAGTCGAGCCCGCGCGGGATGTCTGCCGCGCTCGAGGCCGCGAGCGACGTGATGGACACCACGGCCTCGCGCCCCTGGAACATGTCGACCGTGCCGACCTGGGTCCCGCGGAGTCCGGCGCGGTCGAGGGCCTCGCGGATCAGCGCTCCCTGCGCGTTGTAGGGCGCGACGACGATCACGTCCTCGTCCGTCAACGGCCGAGTCACCTCGCCGTCGACCCACCGGCGGCCGATCAGGTTCTGGGCGAGCTCGACGACCCGTGCGGCCTCTTCCTCCGACGACGTCGTGTTCCCGCTGTGGACGACCGGCACGGGGTGGACACCGGGGTCGAGGTCGTCGAGGTGCCGACCACTCACGATCGACGTCAGCTGCCCGTCGTACGACAGGCCCGAGACCGATGCCGTCAGCGCGGGCTCCATGCGGCGGGTGTGCGCGAGGAAGTAGCCGAACTCCGGCGGGAGCACGTGCTCGCCGTCCGCCAGCCACCCGAGCGCTGACTGGTCGACCGGCTCGGGGTGCGACCCCTGCGACACCTGCGGGAGCTGCTGCGGGTCGCCGAGCAGGAGCAGGCGCGTCGCGGCGATCGAGGACGCGATCGTCGGGGCGAGCGAGAACTGCCCGGCCTCGTCGACCACGAGCAGGTCGAGGGAGCGCCGCGGAATCGTGCCCTCGTTCGCGAACGTCCACGCGGTGCCGCCGACGACTCCCCCGGTGCCGGTCTCGGCGCACGACGACAGGAAGGCCGCGACGGCGGCGTTGTTCTTCACCGGGGTCCACGCGGCGGCCTCGAGCTCGTCCTCGGTCGCACCGGACTTCGGCACCTTCACCACGCGGTCGGCGGGCACACCGGCGCGGACCACCGACGACAAGAAGTTCTCGCTCGTCGCGTGGGACTGGCCGACGACCCCGACGCGCCAGCCGTGCTCGCGGACGAGCCGGGCGACGACGTTCGACCCGACGTAGGTCTTGCCCGTGCCGGGAGGACCCTGGATCGCCAGGTACGACCGGTCGAGCCCGAGCAGCGTCGTGACGACCGCGGAGACGGTGTCGTCGCCTGCCACTGGAGCGAGGGCACCGCGCGGTGGGACCCGGCGGAGCAGGTCGAGCGCGGGATCCGGCAGCATCTCCGGCAGGGCGTCGAGGACCTCCTGCCCCCACTCGGCGATCGCCTCGGGCTGCGGCTTCGCCCGTGGCGGGGCGGCCGGCGCGAGGGCGACCGGGAAGTCGTGGTGGGGCTCCCCGCCGCCGACCGGCAGGCTCTCCTTCACCAGGACCTCGAACGCGTCGCCGTTGTCGGCCGCTTCCAGCACGACCGCGCGAGCCGACGCGCCCTTCGAACCCGGCGCCGGAGCGTTGACCGACGGCGGGAGTGGGTCGTCGTAGACGAGGTGGGGCGTGCCTCCCGGCCGGATGCGCGAGCCGGGCGCGAGCGTCCCCGACAGGCGGATCTCTCGAGACTGCGAGCGGGCACGCGGCAGCGTGTCCCAGTCCCGCTCGACGGAGGCGCGCTCGATGACCAGGACGTCGCGGGTGTCGGCCCAGTCGTCGACGGGGTTGCGGAGGCGGTCGAAGTGGTCCTGCCAGAAGGTCTTGGCCTCGCGGCGGTGGTAGTCGATCGCGGCGGCCGCGAGCGCCAGGGCGGTCTGGTCGGCGTCGCGGTCGAGGGGGTCGACGTTCGCGATCTGCGCGGCGAGTGCCGTGTACACGGGGTTCGGCTCGCGCTCGACAGGGATCGGCGGCAGGAGTTCCGTGTCCTCGGTCGCGGGCTCCGTGCGCGGGAGCCGGAGCGACAGCAGCCAGTCGCGGAGCCGCAGCGTGGAGCGGCAGTCGTAGGCGTTGTAGTCGGCGACCTGGTCGAGCATGCGCTGGCCGGTGGCGGGGTCGCCGCTGCGGAGTTCCTCGATCGCCTCGACGTACGCGGTGATGCTGTCGGCGGCGTTCGTGACGTCACTGAGGCGGAAGTCCTCGCCCATGTACAGCGGCTCGAGCTTCTTGATCGAGTAGCTGTGGCTGCCGACCACAAGGGCCTTGCGGACGATCGGGTACAGGTCGACGAGCACGCCGGCGCGGAGCAGGTCGTCGACGTCGTCCTCCCCCACACCGTGCCGGGCGGCGAGGGACAGCAGGTGCGTCCGCTCGTACGCGGCGTAATGGTAGACGTGCATGCCCGGATGTTGGGCACGGCGTTCCTTGACGAAGGCGAGGAAGTCGATCAGCGCCTGGCGCTCGTCGCGGATCGTGTGCGCCCAGAAGGCGGTGAAGTCGGCGCGGTCGTCGACCAGGCCGAACAGGTAGTCGAGGCCCCAGTGCACGCCGTCCTCGGTGTGCAGGGGGTCCCCCTCGAAGTCGAAGAAGACATCGCCCGGGTCGGGCTCCGGGATGGCGTCGAGGGCGCGAGGGTCGTGGAGTTCGAAGCGGGGCTTGGTCGGGCCTGTCTTGGCTCCGCTATCGCGCTGCTCGGCTTCGGTCTCGGTCTGGAGGCGCGCCTGACGCACCAGCCTCTCTTGCGTCGACCGCGACATGCCGGGCACGGCCGCGGTGCGATCCGCCAGGTCGTCGATCGTCCGCACTCCCTGCCGGATCAGCTTCGTGCGCTGGTCGAGGCGCATGCCGGCGACGAGGACCAGATCGCGGTGCTGCTGCACCTGGGTCTGGCAGATCGTGCAGCGGCCGCAGCTGGAGTACCGGGGGTCGCCCCACTGCAGTTCCTCGTGCTCCTGCATGCGCTCCGCGATGACCCGCTCGAGTTCGGCGCGCTGCGTGCGGTACACCGGGGCGATGTCGGCGAGGTCGTGAGTAGTGGTCGTGCGGTCGCCGAGGACGAGGTGGACCTGCTCGCCGGTGGGGATGCCGTGCGCCTGCATCTGCTCGGCGTAGGCCGCGAGCTGGAGCAGGGCGCTGATCTTGGCGTGGCGGGCGAGCTTGGTGTCGTAGACCTCGTAGGCGCCTTCGGCGTTGCGGAGGATGAAGTCGGCGAAGCCGATGAAGCCCGGGCGGGCAGGGGTGGGCGGCTCGTGGAAGGTCGGTTGGTAGAGGACGTCGGCGCCGGTCTGGAACGCGTTGATCGCTCGTTGCGCTGCCGCTGCGTAATCGGGGGGTGCCGGTCGGTCGAACTCGACGACGTCGCGGGTCTGCTTCAGGATGTCGAGGTAGTCGAGCTCGTGCTGGTCCCCCAGGCGCGCCGTGCGCTCGAGCATGTCGTCGTGCTCGTCGGGCAGGGGGCCGCCGCGGCCGAGCTTGGCGTCGAGGCGACGGAGGAAGGCCCACTCGCAGGTCGCCCACGTGCTGAGGTCGCTCGGGCTGAGGAGAACCTGCCCGTCGGTGGTGATCTGCATGCGTTGCAGCGTATGGGCAGCCTGCGACGTGATCAGCCGGAAAAGGCGAGATCCCCCGGCCGAACGACCTCGGCAGCGTCGTTCAGGCCAGTCTTCCTGAGACGAGCGTGGAGTTCATCGCGAAGCTCGGCGGCCAGGAACCAGTAACGGGGCGGATCACCGGCGCTGCGCTCCAGGTATCTGTTGCACGCCTGGATCATCGACGTGAGCGCCTCTTGCGCCTGCGAGTGACGAACCAACTTCGCGCGTGTCTCTCGAATGCGTTCTCGCACCAAGAGGACACTGGAATTGAGTTGCTTGAAGTATTGCCCTGCAGCTGCGCCCGGGATCAGACGCGGCTCCGCGATCGCGAAGGCTCGGCGCTCACTCAATTCCCTGACCAGCTCGTTGATCGCCGCCTTCTCGACCTTGTTGCGCTCGAACACGTATGCCACGTAACCGAGGCCAGCGGTCAAAAACGCCCCAACGACCGCACCGAGCAGCGCCCCCATCCAGTCGACATCCATAGATTTCCCTTTGTTCGACGTTTGAACGACCCTAACGGCTGCTCGTTGGCTCGCCTGAGGAACCGCGGCCCCGCGTTCCCGTCGCGCGTCACGTGCGCCGTGAAGTCGGCGAGCGACCGGACCCAGCGACGTCGCTCTCCGTTGAGCGCCGCATAGACCACAATCGGCTCCTCGGTGTCGACGTCTTTCGCCACGAGGACCACCTCGTACTCGCCGTGACTGGCGCGGCGGAGTGCGATCGGCTCGGCGTTCCCGAGGGGCTGGTTACAGGTCGGCGACTCTCTACAAGCACAACGGTCAGCGGCCCGTGACGTTCAGCACGGCCTGAGCCACGGCTCGACCCGCACCAGGTCGTGCCATCCATCACCCAGGACGGTGTGAAGCTCCTGCTCCGGCACCGGAAGCAACGTGCCGACGAAGGCATCCCACCGTGGACCCGGCCGCTCGCCGACTCGCACCTCGTACGGCAGCCACGAGTCCGGTACCCGATCAAGACAGTCGAACACGGCGTCGGCGTCCGACGGCAGCGCACGCTCGTCGGCCTTCGATCCAGCCGAACGGCCGAGCACCCGCGTCACGTTCCCGATGCTCCCGTGATCCGGGTACGAGCTCGGCGCGTCGATCTCCACGAGGTACCGCTGATCTCCGTCCGTGACTTCCAGATCAGGACCGGTGCGCGCCCACCAGCACTGCGGATCGGAAGAGGGAATCCACCGTTCGACTCCACCGGTCGGCTCGGCGATCAACACGCCGGCCCGGCGGACGAAGAACACCTCCGCGAGCATCAGCGCCACGTGGTCACACCCACTGCTTCCGGTAGGTGTACAGCCACCACCGGCCGCACGGCTTTCGGCAGGAGAAGTCCTTCACATCTTGATAGTGCCGCATGATGGCGCGCCCGCGGGCTCGACAGGTGGCTTGGGACGAGTAGGTCGTACCGTCCCACCGCTGCCACACGTACGACCATCGGTACGGCGAGATCTCCACAGCGGAGGTGGCGGCGGAATGAGCAGGAGCCGCCTCAGCACGATCGGCAGACGTCGGTAGGACGACCCCGGCCGCGGTCACAGCAGCAGTCGTGCTGAGGACCAAGCGAAACCAAAAGCCGTGAATCATCGTGTGGTTGTTCATACGGCGAAGCTGCCAAGGATCCGCAACTGATGTATCAACATCAAGTGACGGGCTTGCTACGAGTACGTCATGACAGGTGCGAGGTCGTCTGCGCTCGCTTGCGCGCTGCGCAGCGGCAGTCGAGACGTCGCAGTGCTCAACAACTCCGCGACCGGTCGCCGCGCGCCGAATGTTCCCCGCACGACCGTCCCTCTCTCGCTCGCGGTCGTCGCCGGTGTCCTCGCCCTCGCGACGGTCCCCGGCTTCCTGCTCCGCAGCTGGACCGGCCGAGGCCGCGCGGTCACTCCGGACGCTGGTCGCCCCTCCACGTCGGTGACTGACCTCGCCAGCCGGCAGGCTTTCGGCACCGCCGCCACGCTCCTCCAGCTCTCGACTCCCACGTGTGCGCGCTGCCCCGCCGGGGCGCGGCAGCTCAATGGGGTCGCCGCGTCGAGGTCGACGACGGCAGTGGGTCCGGTCCGAGTCCGACGACTCGAGATCGCACCAAGAAGCAACTGCCGCTGGAACCGTCGTCGAGGCCGAACTCGACCGGTGGGCGAGAGTCGTCGAAACAACTCGACGCAGTGGCGGTGGCTGACTCTCAGCCCATCTCAGGCGACGTCGGTCCCGAGCATCCGTTACCGAGAAGGACGAGCATGCGTCAGTATTGATCCGAGGCGCCCGCCCTACCCGAAGTCCTCAGCAGGAGACCACGATGACGAAGTCCACCCAGCCCGACGCCACCGACGAAGAGCGAGCCGCAGTCGAGCACGAGCGCGAGGAGCTCAAGGACTTCGTCAAGGGCCTCACCGGCGACGACATCAAGTCAGGGAACTGGTTCTCGAAGCTCTTGGGAAGTGCTCTGGCTACCTACACGAAGAAGGTGGACGCCGGGTACTTCCAGGAGCGCTACAAGGGCGTCCCCGCAGACGCCATCGTCGACCAGCGCATCAAGATGGCGGCCCGCTATGCAGCGATCGAGGGCGGTCTCTCGGCGAGCGCGTACACGGCGGCGATGGTCGCAACACTCGGGTCGCTTGGTGGCGCATCACCTCTGACGCTCCCCGCCGCCGGTGTGACCCTGCTCGTCGACGTTGCCCACACAGCGCGGCTCCAGCTGCACCTCGCTTACGACATCGCAGTGCTCTACCGCGTGCCCATCGACATCGACGACCCGGACGACCTGTGGAAGCTGATCCGTGTCGCCTTCACGATCCGAAGCGCGCAAGCGGTCAACGAGGGCGTCCTCAAAGTGGTCCCCGCCCTGGTCCGACCCCTGATCAAGACCTTCTACTCGAAGGGCGTACTGACGACGGCTCGCGGCCTGCCCTACGTCGGGAAGTTCCTCCTCCAGCGGAACGTCGTCAAGATCGGGATCCCGCTCGTCGGCGTCCCGCTGTCCGTCGCACTCAACTACTACTCGACCGTGGTCGCCGGGAAGCATGCGCGCACGGTCTTCCGCAACGACGCACGCGTGGAAGAGGCTGCGGTGGCATCGGTGGTCAAGTCCGACCACCCCCGTTCGTTGTTGTGGGTGGCGTGGATGATGGTGCTCGCGGACGGCAAGATCACCGACGACGAAGCGCTCTTCATGCGGAGGCTGGCTGCACAGCTGCACGACCAGCACGATCTGACCGATGAACAACTCGCGAACGTGATCGATCTCGACGTCGAGGATGTGTGGCGGCGACTCGACGACGAGACCGGCGATCTCGCTGACCTCATCGACGTGGCGGTGAAGACCGCAGAGATCGATGGGACGGTGCACAAGCTTGAGACGGCCGTGCTCGATGAGCTGCGGGAACGGTACGGCGATCGAGGACGCGCGGCCGCCGAGTAGCTGGAACGGGCTCGACCACCGCTGAGTCCGAGTAGCAGCAACGGCGGAGGGACGCTGCGCGCATCAGTGCGGGAACTGGCGCGTGCGGCGGCGATCACCCCCTTAGGGTGAGAGTCGGTGCAGCTTGTAGCAGCACAGGGGTGAGAGGGAACACGACGTGTCGTTGATCGAAGTCGATTCGGCAGCTACTGGCCAAGGAAGGCCGAACATCGCGCCGGGGAGCGTGGTGCTCGTCCGTGACGCCGAGTGGCTCGTACTCTCGACGGCGCCGACCGGCTCCGGCCTCCTCGTCACGGCGCAAGGCCTGTCCGAGCTCGTCCGGGACACCACCGCGACCTTCTACAGCGACCTCGACGACATCGAAGCACTCGATCCCGCTCAGGCGAAGGTCGAAGCGGATGGTTCGTCCGGCTACCGCCGCGCGAAGCTCTGGCTCGAGGCGACCCTCCGGAAGGCTCCGGTGCCGCTGCACGAGGACGCCCTGACGGTGAGCACGCAGATGCTCGCCGACCCGCTCGACTACCAGCGCGCGGCAGTCCGGAAGGCCCTCGACCGCGACAACCTCCGTCCACGCCTCCTGATCGCGGACGCCGTCGGCCTCGGCAAGACCATCGAGATCGGCATGATCCTCTCCGAGCTCGTTCGTCGAGGCCGCGGCGAGCGCATCCTCATCGTGACGCCGAAGCACGTCCTCGAGCAGATGCAGCAGGAGATGTGGACGAAGTTCGCACTCCCCTTCGTCCGGCTCGACTCCCTCGGTATCCAGCGCGTGCGTCAGAAGCTCCCGGCGACCCGCAACCCGTTCAGCATGTACAAGCGGGCGATCATCTCAGTGGACACGCTCAAGCAGAGCCAGTACCGCAGCCACCTCGAGAAGCAGCGCTGGGATGCCGTCGTCATCGACGAGGCACACAACGTGATGAACAACACGACCTTGAACGGCGAGCTCGCGTCGCGTCTCGCCCCGCAGACGGATGCGCTCATCCTCGCGTCCGCGACGCCGCACAACGGCAAGAAGGATTCGTTCGCACGGCTCGTGCGCTTGCTCGACCCGACCGCGGTGACGCCGGAAGGTGAGCTGATCGAGGACGAGGTGAAGCGACTCATCATCCGCCGCCACCGGCACAGTCCTGCCGTCGCGATGGAGGTCGGCGCCGACTGGGCAGAAAGGCAGGAGCCGAACAACGTCCTGGTCCCTGCGTCTCCTGCCGAGGCGGCGATCGCCGAGGAGCTCTCCACAGTGTGGCTCCACCCGAAAGGCGGTCGGTCCCCGTACTCCGGCGAGAACGCGTCACTCTTCCCCTGGACCCTCGCGAAGGCGTTCCTGTCGTCACCTAGTGCGCTGGACGAATCGGTGCGCGAGCGCCTGAAGCGGCTCCCGAAGGGCGATGCCGACGGCGATGTCCAGCGCGAGATCGACGCGCTGGAGCGACTCGAGCAGCTCACCGTCACCGCGCTGAACTCGAGATCCGGGAAGTACGACGCCCTCCTGCAGCATGCCAAGAACATCGGCGTCGGCCCGAAGTCCGAGGAACGCCTCGTGGTGTTCTCTGAGCGCGTTGCGACCCTGCACTGGCTGCGCCAGAAGCTCGCGAAGGACCTCAAGCTGTCGGACAAGCAGATCCGCGTGATGCACGGAGGTCTGACGGACCAGGAGCAGCAGGAGCTCGTGGACAGCTTCAAGCAGTCCGCCTCCCCCATCCGCGTGCTGATCACCGGCGACGTCGCGAGCGAGGGAGTGAACCTCCACTCCCAGTGCCACGAACTCGTGCACTTCGACATCCCGTGGAGCCTCATCCGCATCGAACAGCGGAACGGCCGCATCGATCGGTACGGCCAGCGGCACTCCCCCCGCATCACGACCCTGCTGCTCGACGTCGACGACGACGAGTTCTCGGGAGACGTCCGCGTCCTCCGGAACCTGCTCGAACGCGAGACCGAGGCGCACGCAGCGCTCGGCGACGTCGCTTCGCTCATGGGTGAGTACAGCGCTGCCGCCGAAGAGTCAGCCATCCGCGACGTACTGCTCCGCAAGCGCAGCTTCGGCGACGCGGTGCCGACAGTCGAGGCCATTCTCGAGGACGGTGACGAGATCACGCGGCTCATGGCGGAACTCGCGGCCGAGCAGGCGAGCGAGAGCAATCAGGACGCCACACGGGCACCCGATGACACCGCGAAGAACGAGACCGCGAACCGTCAGCAGCGCGACAAGACTGACATCGGTACCGGCCTGTTCCCGGACCTCGTATCGTTCCTCGACACAGCGCTGGCCGAACGCTTCACCACGCCGACCGCCGACGTCAACCACGGCGGCGTCGCCTGGTCCCGCACCAACGCCATCGCGCAGATCGACCCCACGGCCGATCTCCGACAGCGGCTCGAAGTCCTGCCGCAGTCGTACCTCCGCGACCGGCGGGTCACGGAGCGACTGCTCCTGGCGACCACACCGATCCAGGGCAAGGCCGAGGTGAACAATGCCATCAACGACAAGTCGAGCCCCTCGACCTGGCCGCACGCGCACTTCCTCGGCCCGCTGCACCCGGTCCTCGACTGGGCGGCGGACAGCGCACTCTCCCGGCTCGGGCGCAACCGCGTGTATGCGGTCCGTGGCGTCGTCGACCACCCCGTCGTCGTCGTCCACGCCACCCTGACGAACCGCGCCGGCCAGGTCGTCGCCGGGTCGTTCCTCACCGTCGACTTCCCCGACGTCGCGCAGCACTCGTTCCACTTCACCCAGCCGCACGCCGACGCACGCTCCGCCCTGGCGCACGTCGGGTTCACCTCGGAGGTCAAGACCAACCCGGGAGCGGTCGACGTCGCACCACTGCAACACCTCATCCCCGTGGCCGTCGAGGCCGCCCGCAACCAGGCGGTCCAGCAGATGGAGGCCACAGCAGACGACATCCGCCGTCGCGTGCACGAGTGGGCCGCACGGATCGACGACTGGCAGGGCGCCGCCGCGGAGCAGGCCCAATTGCGCGGGCTCCGCGAGCACCGAGACCGCGTCGACGACGAATCGAAGCTCGTGGACCGCATGACACCGAACCAGCACTTCGTGCGACCCCTGTTGGTCGTCGTCCCGCAGGACAGCCCGGCAGCCCCCGAACACCCTGGAAGCGAGCACTGACCCGTGGGAACCCTCACCTCGGAAGCGATCGTCGTCGGCGAAGACTGGATCAGCGAGCACTACCTCACCACCGACGCGAAGTCGCAGTCCTTCCAGAGCCGCGTGCTCGAGCGACGGGCGGCCTGGGATGCGGAGGACGCAGTGGGCGGCCCGTCCACGCGCGCTCGCTTCACAGCGAAGCGGGCCGAGCTGATGGGGCTGCTCGCGGTCGTCAACCCGGAGGGCGTCGACGTCGCCGCTGACGGACGGGAGGCGCTCCACGCGCTGTCGACGCAGCTGCGGTCCGTCTTCGGATACGTCCAGGGCGTCTTCCACCTCGGCGAGACGGGTCCGGTCCGGCGCGTCGCAATCCACGGACTGGAGGACGCAGCGCCGCTGGCACTGATCGATGCCAAGCCGGTCGCGCAGATCGAGGACCTGCTCACCAAGGACGGCGACACGCTGCTGTCGAGCTGGACGCCGAACGATGATGACCCGAAGCCGCTGACCTCCGTCGTTCGCGCACTGTCGGTCGTGTTCGAGGGGACGGCGAAGTTCGCGCTCGTCTTCGCCGGCCGGTGGCTGCTGATCGCCGAACGCGACCGGTGGTACGAGGGCCGGTACCTCGCGCTCGACCTGCAGCTCGTGTGCGAGCGCAACGACGCCAAGCGTGGCGGTGAGATCGACCGTGTCCTGACCTGCGTGGAGGCCGCGTCGCTCGCCCCCGACGGTGACGGCGACGTGTGGTGGAGCGCGACGCTCGAGGACGCAGTCAAGCACACAGTCGGTGTCTCCGAGGACCTCCGTGAGGGTGTCCGGGAGTCGATCGAGATCATCGCGAACGACGTGGTGGAGCGCCGCCGGGAGCGGGGCCTGGATCCGCTGCCGAAGGAGCAGGCCCAGCCGCTGGCCAAGCAATCGCTGCGCTTCCTCTACCGGATCCTGTTCCTCCTCTACGCCGAGGCCTCTCCGCAGCTCGGCGTCCTGCCGGTGAACGCGCCGGAGTACGAGAACGGCTACAGCCTCGACCGTCTCCGGGAGCTCGCGCTCGTCGTGATCGAGAGCCCGCAGGGTGAGCGTGCCACGCACCTGTACCAGTCGCTCGACGTACTGTTCCGCCTCGTGGACCGCGGCCACGCGCCCGAGGCGAGAGACGACGACGGAGCTGAGCCGGGCCTCCAGTTCGAGAGCCTGCGAGCGGACCTGTTCAAGCCGGAGGCGATCGCCCTGATCGGCGAGGTCGGTCTCAGCGACCGGAACCTGCAGCAGGTGCTTCGCCGACTGCTCCTGAGCAAGGAGACGAAGGGCAGGGACCGGGGCTACATCAGTTACGCCGATCTCGGGATCAATCAGCTCGGTGCGGTCTACGAGGGCCTGATGTCCTACACGGGGTTCTTCGCCGAGGAAGACCTGTTCGAGGTCGCGCCGAACGGCGACCCGTCGAAGGGCTCGTGGGTCGTCCCCGTCGGGCGCGAGAGCGGCATCGAATCGCACCACTTCGTGACACGCGAAGATCCGACAACAGGCCAGCCGAAGCGGGTGCGGCACCCCGCGGGCTCCTTCGTCTACCGGCTCGCAGGACGCGAGCGCCAGCAGTCCGCGTCGTACTACACCCCGGAGGTGCTGACGCAGTTCACGGTGTCCCAAGCGCTCGAGGAGCTCCTCGACCAGGACGGCCAGCGGACGAGCGCGGAGGACATCCTCTCGCTGACGGTCTGCGAGCCCGCGCTCGGCTCGGGCGCGTTCGCGATCGAGGCCGTTCGCCAGCTCGCTGAGCAGTACCTGAAGCGCCGAGAGGAGGAGCTCGGTGAGCGCGTCGATCCTGACGACCGACCGCGTCAGCTGCAGAAGATCAAGGCGGCGATCGCGCTCCACCAGGTGTACGGCGTCGACCTCAACGCGACCGCCGTCGAGTTCGCAGAGATCACGTTGTGGCTCGACACCATGTCGGAGGGGCTCGAGGCTCCCTGGTTCGGCCTGCACCTGCGACGCGGGAACTCGTTGATCGGTGCGCGCCGCGCCGTTTACGACCGGTCGTCAATCTCCAGCAAGGCGTGGCTCAAGCAGGTGCCGCGCGACGTTCCGCTCTTCAACGAGACGGAACTCGGCGACGGCCAGCTCCGCGCGACGACCGCTGGTGCTGTGCATCACTTCCTCCTGCCCGCTGAGGGTTGGGGCAGCGCGGTTGACGCAAAGGAGGCGAAGGAACTCGCGCCGGAAGCGCTCGCTGCGTTGAAGACGTGGCGACGCGGCATCTCGGCGAAGCCGAACTCGAAGCAGATCGACCAGCTCATCGCGCTCGCCTACCGTGTCGAGACGCTGTGGGACCTCGCGCGGCGGCGACTGACGATCGCCGAACAGGAGATCCGACGCGACATCCCACTGTGGGGCCGCGAGCGGCCAGATTCGGAGCGGAAGCCCGTCGTCTCACGCGAAGAAATCGAGCGGACCCTCAACGACCCGGACGGCGCGTACCAGCGACTTCGTCGTGGGATGGACGCGTGGTGCGCGATGTGGTTCTGGCCGCTCACGAACACGCTCACCGACGGCGCGACGCCGCCAACGCTCGACGAGTGGATCGCGACGCTCCGCGAATTGCTCGGAGAGCACACGGTCGCAAAGCCCAAGGCGGTCGCCCACGGCCAGGTCACCCTCGGATCGTCACAGTCCGGCTGGGAGGCGCTCAACGACGAGGAGCGCGACGACCTCGACTTCGCGAGCGCCCGCCGCGTCGAAGACGTTCTCCGGGACCACCCGTGGCTCGTTGCGACGCAGCGAGTCGCAGAGCAGCAAGGCTTCTTCCACTGGGAGCTCGACTTCGCGAGCGTGTTCGAGCGCGGCGGCTTCGATCTGCAAGTGGGTAACCCTCCTTGGGTGCGGCCGCGCTCCGACGTCAACGCGCTCCTCGCAGAGGGCGATCCGTGGTGGCAGCTCGCGGTCAAGCCGACGCAGTCGACGGTCACCTCCCGGCGAACGCAGACGCTGGAGATTCCTGGCATTCGCGAGCTGCTCCTGGACGGAACCATCGAGGTCGCAGCCTTGTCGAGCTTCGTCGGGTCGCCCGTCAACTTCCCGGTGCTGTCTGGACTCCAGCCGGACCTCTACCGCTGCTTCATGGCGCAGACGTGGAGTCACAGCAGTGAGTCCGGAACGACCGGGCTCATCCATCCTGAAACACACTTCACCGATGAAAAGGCCGGCCCTTTACGAGCCGCTACTTACCCTCGCCTGCGGCGCCATTGGCAGTTCGTCAACGAGCTCCGCTTGTTCGACATCCACAACCTTGTCACCTACGGCACGCACGTGTACTCGAGTGCCGGCGCAGTCGGCTTTTCCCAAGCGACGAATCTTTACCACCCGCAGACTGTGCTCGGATCGCTGCGGCACACTGGTGAGGGCGAAGAGCCGGGTCTGAAGGACCGCGACGGCAAGTGGGACCTCCGGCCGCACCGCTCCCGTCTCGTCCGCGTAGATTTCGATGAACTCGCGACATGGCATGCAGTTTTGGAGAACGACTCCACTCCCGTCATCCAGTCGCGCATGATTTACACCGTCAATCGCTCCATCGCGGCCGTTCTCGGCAAAGTCGCCCGTTCGCCGCGGACAGCAGGCGATGAACATCTCCTCTTCTCCCCGGGCCTCACCGAGACACAAGCCCGTGAAGACAAGGTCATCGCCTTCGACTGGGGCGAGGCACGCACACCGCGCGATGTCGTCCTTCAGGGTCCGAATATCTTCACATTGAATCCGTTCTATAAAGCACCGAATGAATCAATGCGGAACAATAAGGATTGGGTACAACTAGACCTGGAGCAACTCCCAAGGGACGCTCGACCAGTTACCTCATACACCCCAGAAGCTGACTTCGACACTTACAGAAACAGTTACACAAAATGGGGGCAAGGAAGGCCGATCGATTACCCTCGGGTGAGCTGGCGCGCAATGGCCGCAAACACGGGGGAACGCACGTTGATACCGACCGTTCTGCCACGCCACTACGGGCATGTGAATGTTATATTCAGCGCCGGAAGCCCTTCCGCGAAAGTAGAAGACTTATTGCGGATCACGGCCGGTATGAGCTCAATGATCGCCGACCTGAGCGTGCGAGCCGCACCAAAGAGCAACATATACATGTCAGTCACGAATAGGCTCCCGGTGCCAGCGCAATCTTTTCGAGGGAACACCGGCCTACGCTTGAGGGCAGCGCGGCTCGCCGCCCTCACCGAGGACTTTGCCGAATTCTGGATTCCGAGCGCCTTCACTTCCGGCACGAGCTTTGGAGAGTGGGCAGGAGGAATTGCTTACGAGGGGCGCCCGCCACTCAGCATCGAATCAGCCTCCTGGGATGTCGACGTGCCTCTTCGCCGAGCGTCCGACCGGCGTCAAGCTCTCGTTGAGATCGACGCGCTTGTCGCGCTGGCGCTTGGCCTGAGTGCCGACGAACTGTGCACGGTTTATCGAACCCAGTTCCCCGTGCTGTACGGCTACGACCGCAACGTGTACTTCTACGATGCGAACGGCCGACTGGTGCCGAACGAGGTGCTCAAGGTGTGGCGTCAGAAGCAGGACGCGATCAGCGAGGAAGAACGGACCGCGACGAATGCGTCGGGCAACACGTACACGTACGAGTTGCCGTTCCGCACGCTCGATCGCGAGGCTGACATGCGCCAGGCGTACGCCCACTTCGAGAAGCTCTTGAAGGACGAAGCATGAGCGAGCTCCTCCCCTCCGTGCAGGCCGGCGAGATCACGAAGGGGCTCGTCGACTTCTTGACGACGACGTTCGCGCTTTCCGAGCCCGAGGCGCAGACGACACTGCAGCAGTTCCTGCAGGACCCGGATGACGGCATCTTCCGCGGCCCGTACGTCCGGCTCCGGCTACCGTTCCGCGCGGCGGATCCCGGCTGGGAGACGGCACTCGAGTGGACTCCCCCGGTTGCCCCGTACGGGCACCAGGCAGAAGCGATTGCTCGGCTCTCCAGTCTGCAGACGCCCGAGCACGACGGTCCACAGCCGACGCTGGTCACGACCGGAACCGGTTCGGGCAAGACCGAGGCGTTCCTCTACCCGATCGTCGACCACGTCCTGCGCGCGAAGCGCCAGGGCATCGAGGGGATCAAGGCGCTCATCCTCTACCCGATGAACGCGCTGGCGAACGACCAGGCTCGGCGCATCACCGACCTGATCATGACCGACTCGGCCCTCGGCGGTATCCGAGCGGCGCTCTACGTCGGCGAGGAAGGCCCCCAGCGTTCGGCCGTGACGAAGGACGGGCTGATCACTTCCCGTCCCGCCATGCGGGAGCAAGCGCCGGACATTCTGCTCACCAACTACAAGATGCTGGATCAGCTGCTGTTGCGTCCGTCGGACGCGACCCTCTGGGACCAGAGCGCCACGAGCCTCCAGTACCTGGTCCTGGACGAGTTCCACACGTACGACGGCGCGCAGGGGACGGACGTGGCGATGCTGCTGCGTCGCCTCGGACTCGCGCTCAAGGGACGTTGGGCAGACGATGACTTCGACGATGCGGCGCGGCAGCGTCCACTCGGCGTCGTGACGCCAGTCGCCACGTCGGCGACGCTCGGTGACGGGAGTGATCCGACCGCGATGATCGCGTTCGCGAACACGGTGTTCGGCGGCGGCTTCGACGCGTCGAGCGTCGTCACGGAAACACGTCTGTCCGTCGACGAGTGGGCTCGTGAAGCCATCGAGGCGGTCGAGAAGCTGCGCCTGGCACCGGTTCCGCTGATCGACGCTCGCGCCGCGCAGCTCCAGGAGCAGCTCTCCGGTCATCGGCGTAGCCCGGAGGAGATCACCGCGGCGGTGCTCGAGCTGCTCTACGTCGCGGTGGAGGACGAGGACGGGCAGGAGCGCTACGCCGAAGCGCTTGCCTCGGCGACCGACGCCGCTGACCGACTCGAGCTCGAGTTCACCCTCGTGTTGGCTCACCCGTTCGTCCGCTCGCTCGTGATCGCGAGCGAGCAGGCGACGTCGCTGGCCGAGCTCGCGCGGACGCTGTTCCCCGACGAACTCGTCTCAGGTGAGCGGCCGGCGGACCGTGACGACGCCCGCCGCACCACGATCGTGATGGTGCTCGCCGCGCTCAGCCACCTCCGCAAGGAGGTCGGACGCCGGTCGGTCTCGGTCGACCTGCACCTCTGGGTGCGTTCGCTCACGCGCGTCGACCGGGCGGCACAGGCGCTGCCCGAATTCCGCTGGGCCGACGATGGCGAGCTGCGCACCGATGCCGGTGTCGGGTCGGCCGGCGCTGAGGTCGCGCCCGCCTTCCCCGCCCTCTACTGCCGGCACTGCGGTCGCAGCGGCTGGGGTGTCGAACTGGCCCCGACCGGCTTGGACCTGGCGCAGACCGATGCGAACATCCGCCGGAATCACGCCACCAGGCAGTCGAAGAGCCGGTTCCGAGCGCTCATCCACGCACCCCGCGAAGGAGAACTCGCCCTCGCCGGCGAGAATGACGACGACGGCCTGACCACCGGTCCGTGGTGGTTCCGCGTCGCCGATCGACAGATCACGAGCGAACGCCCGGACGCCGACGACGAGGGCGTCGCGGTGCCCGTCCTGACGCTGACGGGCAACGACGCGGACGACGAGTCCCGCGACGACGTCTGCCCCAACTGCGGCAAGACGAACGGCATCCGCTTCCTGGGCTCGGCGATCGCCACACAGCTCTCCACGGTGGTGACGACCTTGTTCGGTGATCGGCACCTCGACGTCGGTGAGAAGAAGGCGCTGGTCTTCACCGACAGCGTGCAGGACGCCGCGCACCGCGCGGGCTTCATTCAAAGCCGAGCTCGGGTCTTCAACCTGCGGAACGCCGTTCGACAGGCGGTCGTCGAAGAGACGACGCTCGACGACATCCCGGCAGCGATGATCGCCGCCGCGCGGACGCCCAGCGAGCGGTACCGGCTCCTCCCGCCCGACCTCGCCGAGCGGAACGGCTTCCGCGGGTTCTGGGACACGGACAAGGCCGTGTCTGCAGTCGTCAAGAAGCGTGTGCAGCGGAGGCTCGCCTTCGACCTCGCGCTCGAGTTCGGGCTCGAATCGCGGGTCGGGCGCACCCTCGAGGAGACCGGCAGTCTGGCCGCGCACGTCGAAGCGGGGCCGGCAAGCCGCCTGGAGGCAGTGGGGCGCGCAGCCGTCGAAGGTCTCGAAGTCGCCTGGTCGCTCGACGACACCCGTGACGGTCTCCTCGACGCCGCATCCGTCGTCCGCTGGTTGCGCGGCACCCTCGAGCGGCTGCGCGAGCGCGGCGCGATCGACCACCCCTGGCTGGTCCGGTACGTCGAGAACGACGGCAACCGTCACTGGGTGTGGGGCGGCCGGCCGCGGCACGAGGGCATGCCTGCGTTCCCACAGGGTCGCGAAGCTCCGGCGTTCGCGCGGGTGGGCAAGAAGACGACCAGCGCACGTGAGTCGGCGCTCGACACCGTCACATCGTCGCAGAGCTGGTACGCGCGCTGGACTGCTCGCTGCCTCGGGGTCGTCCCGTCTGCGGGCGAGAAGCTCGCACGACGACTCTTCGAGACCCTCGACCGCGAGGGGATCGTGACGTCGAGGCCGATCGCTGGTGGCGACACGCGTGCGTACGGGCTCGCGCCGAGCAGCATCATCATCGCGCCGGTCGTCAGCGCGGGCACCGGGCAGACGCTCGTGTGCGACACGTGCGAGACCGAGACGCCGTCCGCGCGCACGACGGTGGACCAACTCGCCGGCGGGCCGTGCACCATGGCGCGGTGCCCTGGCACGCTGCTGCGGAAGGACGCTGCGCCGGAGAACTTCTACCGTGACCAGTACGACAACGGGAAGATGCGCCGTGTCGTCGCCCGCGAACACACGAGCCTGCTCGAGGACAAGCTCCGGCTGGACTACGAGACCCAGTTCAAGAACAGCGACGCGCAGCCGGACGCTCCGAACGTCCTCGTTGCGACCCCGACGCTCGAGATGGGCATCGACATCGGTGACCTGTCGACGGTCTTCCTCGCGGGACTCCCCCGGACGGTGTCGTCCTACCTGCAGCGTGTCGGACGGGCCGGACGTCTGACGGGGAACGCCCTCATCCTCGCGTTCGTCCTCGGACGAGGAGACCAACTGCCGAAGATCGGTGATCCGTCCTTGGTGATCAACGGGGCGGTCCGTCCGCCGGCGACCTACCTGACCGCGGTCGAGATCCTGCGGCGGCAGTACACCGCGTTCGTCATTGATCAACTCGCTGCCGCCGGTGCGATCCCGGAGGTCCAGTACGCGCCGAAGGTCTTGGGCGATTCCGCTGCGGGCTCGTTCCTCGACCTGGTCGTCAGGCATGCGGAAGAACACGCGGAGGAGCATCTCGCTCGCTTCACCGGCGCGTTCGGATCGTTGAACGAGGACGTGGTCAGAGGCCTGTCCGACTGGGCTCGGCCGGAGGGTGCAGCCGACCGGTCGAGCCAGCTCGCGCGGACGCTGCTCGACGCGAGCCTGCACTGGAACCAGGAAATCGAGCGGATCCGGATCCGGATCGGGACGATCGAAGAGTCGCTTCCGGAACTCAAGCGTCTAGCCGAGCTGACGAATGAGAGCGAGGACGTGTCCGCCGCCAGGGCAGCTGAAGCCTCGTTGCGCCTCGCGAGGAAACAGGCGGGGCAACGGCGGACCGAGTTCTGGGTCGCGGCCCTCGAGCGGTACGGCGTGCTCCCGAACTACACGCTGCTCGACGACCGCGTGCAGCTCGATGTCGGTCTCACGTGGATCGACCCCGAGTCCGGTGAGTTCGCCGAGGAACAACGGAGCTACGAGCGAGGGCGCAGCCGAGCGATCAGTGAGTTCGCACCGGGCGCGCACTTCTACGCGCAGGGTCTCGACGTGACGATCGACGCCGTCGATCTCGGGACCGACGGTGAGCAGGTTCGGACCATGGCGTTCTGCCCCGAGTGCGGCTTCGCCCGCGACCTCGACGAGGGTCCTGCACCGACCTGTCCACGGTGCTCGAGCACCGCCATCGCAGACGTCGACCAGCGACTTCGCGTCGTCGAGATCGAGCACGTCTCGGCCGAGGTCCGCCGTGACGAGTCGAGCATCAGCGACGTCAACGAGGAACGTGACCGCGTCCGCTTCACCGTCCAACTCGCCGCAGACCTCGACGACGCTGACGTGTCTGCACAGTGGTACGTCGACGCGGTCGGGTTCGGGTGCAAGTTCGCGCGCTCGATGACGCTGCGCTGGGTGAACCTCGGTCGTGCCGGGCTCGGCGCAAGTCGCTTCGTCGCCGGATCGGAGCACGCCGCTCCGCTGTTCCGCGTCTGCAAGGGCTGCGGAAAGCTCGACCGGGAAGGCGACACGAACAACGCATGGGAACACCGTGCGTGGTGTCGGTTCCGGAAGGACCGCGCCGAGCACACGGACACCATCGCCCTCACGCGGACGCTCACGACACAGGCCATCGTGCTGCGTGTACCGCCGTCCATGACCGTCGGCGACGCATTGTCGATGCCGAGCCTGTCCGCTGCGATCCAGCTCGGTCTGCGAGAGGTCATCGGCGGTGACCCCGACCACCTCCAGCTCGCGACCATCGTCGAGCCCGTTCCTGGCGAGGACGTGAACAACCTCGCACTGCTCATCCACGACACCGTGCCCGGTGGGACCGGCTACCTCGCCGACCTCGCGGACCCCGCGCGCATCCGCGAGGTGTTCGAAGAGGCCCTCGCAGCCCTGGAGCGGTGCGATTGTGCGACCGACCCGGTGCGAGCGGCGTGCGACAAGTGCCTGCTGCCGTTCGCCCCCGGGGGCGATGTGGGAAGCGTGTCGCGCACCAGCGCACTCCACAACCTCCAGGTGCTGCTGCAGTACCGCGACGGGAGCGCGTCGGACTGGTCAACGACCGAGGTCGACCCGGGTGTCCAAGACCCGGAGTCGCACCTCGAGCAGTGGTTCCGGAAGGTGTTCAAGGAGCGCGTGACAGCGCTCGGCGCCAGCCTCAAGGAGATCCCCGGCGAGTGGGGGTCGACGATCCAGGTCACACTCCCTGGACAACACCGGACGTGGTCGTTGCGGCCGCAACAACTCGTCGGCGGCACTCGGCCGGACTTCGTGCTCGAGGCATCGGGGGCTCATGTCCCTCCGATTGCGATCTACACGGACGGTTTCGCGTACCACGCGTCGCCGGCGAACCTGCGGCTCGCGGACGACGCGACGAAGCGCCAGGGCCTGCGCGATCTCGGCTACCGCGTCCTCGCGCTGACGTGGGACGACCTGCGCCGTCTGCGGGACGACGAAGCGGAGCCTGATTTGGGCATCTACGATTCGTCGATGTCCTTGAAGTTCGCCGGGCCGTTCCAGCTGACCCCGGCGGACGTCAAGATGCTCGACGAGAACCCGATCACGACCCTGATGGGCTGGATCCAGAGCCCTGAAGATGCGGCAGCACGGACCGAGCGCCTCGCCGATGCGCTCCCTATGCTCGCGATCCCCAGGGGCAAGATGGTCGCCGAGAGCGGGTCGATCGTCGAGCAGGCGATCGCACTCGCGCTCGCCAGCAGCGGACCGGTCACGGCTGGTCCGACGTCCTGGGCGCTCCGGTCCGCACACCTCGCGATGCTCGCGCGTCGCCCGGTCGGCGTGCAGGGAGCGACGCCGCCCGAGACAGCGCTCGTACTCGACGACGGCCCGGAAGCGTTGACCGCTCCAGGTTTCCGGGAAGCTTGGCATCGATGGCTCCGACTGTCGAACCTGCTCGGAGCCCGCTTGGTCGAGCCGGTGACCATCACGACGGCCAGCTCCAGCACTGGCATCGCCGTTGCTCCGACGGTGCCGGTACGCGAGGAGTCCCGCGCGGATCTCACGACGGAGTGGCAGGAGCTGATCGCGTTGGCCGAGCCGGGAGAGGCGTCGATCCTCCGACAGCTCGCGGAAGTCGGCGGTGTCGTTCCCGTCCTCGGCCACGAGACGAACGGCGGCATTCCCGTCCCGATCGCATGGCCAGAGGAACGCATCGCGCTCGACGCACTGTTGAGCGAAGCAGACCGGGACGAACTCCTCGGTGACGGATGGTCGCTCGTCTCGCCCTCGGACGACCCTGCTCTCCTCCGAATCCCGCGCAACCGGAAGGACTCCTGACATGCCGTTGCTCGTCATGGCGAGCATGCAGCAGAAGCTCGAGAAGGTCGTACAGCTCAAGCTGTTCGCCTTCATGGCCAAACTGCAGGCCGACGACGCCCTGCCCGGCCTGCACATCGAGCCGATGGTCAACGCTGCTGACGCGCGCGCCCGCACCGGCCGTGTCGACCAGGGGCTGCGGGCGGTGCTCTACAAGATCGAGGTGCCGTCCGGGCCGACGACCTACGTCTGCGCGGGTGTGTACGAGCACGACGAGGCCATCAAGATCGCGAAGTCGCAGGTGCTCCGGGTCAACCCGGTCAACGGCGTCACGGAGCTGATCGCCGCGCCTGCGCCAGCGGCACCTGCTCCTCAGGCGGCTCAGTGGATTCCCGAGTCGCCGACTCCGCAGAAGCCGTTCCTCGACCAGTTCGGATACACGGCTGAAGAACTGACGAGCTCGCTCGGCTTCGACTTCGAGACAGCCGAACGACTCCTCGCGTTCGACGCCGAGGACGAACTCCTGGCCTTCGCGGAGTCGTTGCCGAATCAGTGGCAGCAGAACGCAGCGCTCGGTCTCGCGGTCGGTGAGTCGATCGAGGGGATCAAGACCTCCCTTGGACTCGGCGACACGGAGCCGGACACAGCTGCTCCGGCGACGATGGACCGCCCCGCAGAGGTGACGCACAGCGGCTCTCCGGAGGGAACCGAGGCTTCGGAGCTGCTCGAATCACTCAAGCGCCCCGCGTCGCAGATGCAGTTCACGTTCGTCGAAGATAATGAGGAACTTCGCCGAGTCATCGAGGGCGGTGACTTCGGAGCATGGCGCGTGTTCCTGCATCCTGAGCAGCGCGCGTACGCGACACGCACCTACAAGGGTCCGTTTCGCCTGACCGGAGGCGCCGGTACGGGCAAGACCGTGGTCCTGCTGCACCGAGCTCGAGAACTCGCGGTGGACTCGGACGCCCGGATCGTCCTCACGACGTTCACCAGGACTCTCGCGAGCATGCTCGACCGAGACCTCCGACGTCTCGATCCCGCACTCCGTCGCGCAGCGCAGCTCGGCGAGCCCGGCGTCCTCACCGCGGGGATCGATCAGCTTGCGCACGCCGTTCGGGACTCCGCAGATCCGGCCGGCTGGGAACACGCATCGATCGACGCCATCGGGTGGGATGCCGAGCGTTCCACTTCCCTGGTCTCGAACGGCACTGGCTGGGACGAGGCAGTGTTCGACGCCAAGCCCGACCTTCCCGGTGAGCTGCGGTCGCCCGCTTTCCTGGAGAGCGAGTACCTTCAGGTCATCCTGCCCAACGGTGTGACGTCACGCTCGGACTACTTCGCCGCACGACGTCCTGGCCGCGGGGTGGCACTCGACCGGGCGAAGCGCGCGCAGGTGTGGTCGGTCGTCGAGCAGTTCCGGCGCAACGCACGCACCCACCGTCGGCTGTCCTGGGCGGAGCTCTCGTCGGTCGCGGCCGCGTACCTCGATGTCCACCCCGAGGAGCGCCCCGCAGACCATGTCCTCGTCGATGAAGCGCAGGACCTGACCCCGAGCCACTGGAGGATGCTCCGCGCGCTCGTCGGCGAGCACGGCAGCGACCTGTTCATCGCCGAGGACTCGCACCAGCGCATCTACGGGCAGCGGGTCGTGCTGTCGCGTCTCGGCATCAAGATCGTGGGCAGGTCACGGCGTCTGACCCTCAATTACCGCACGACGCAACAGAACCTGCGGTACGCCCTCGGCGTGCTCGAAGGTGGCAACTTCACCGACAGCGAAGGAAGCCCGCAGGACGAGCAGGGGTATCGGTCCGCGCGGCTCGGGCCCGAGGTGCGGGTCCGTGGACATCAGACGCCCTCGGCGCAGTACGACGCGCTGGCGCAACAGCTCGAGGACTGGACAGCTGGGTCCGGCGACGTGGAGTCGATCGCAGTGCTCGTCCGGACGAAGAGCGCGACCGAGACTGTGGTGCAACAACTCGCCACGCGGGAGGTGCCAGCTACGGAGAAGTCCGCACGCGGCAAGGTCAGGGTGATGACGATGCACAGCGCCAAGGGCCTCGAGTTCTCCCGGGTCGTCCTGTTCGACGTGTCGGAAGGGGTCGTCCCGAACAAGCTGGCGCTGCAGCACGCCGCGCCCGAGGATCTGGCCGACGCCGAGCTTCGCGAGCGCTCACTGCTCTACGTCGCCGCCAGCCGTGCTCGCGACGAGCTCGTCGTCAGTTGGCAGGGAGCACCGTCTCCGCTCCTCGCGCGGTGAGGGGCACGTCGCCGTGAAGGATGAAGCAGCGCTCACACGAATGGTGACCGCACTCGTACCGACGATGTCGCGGAGCCTGGCCGAGCAGTTCAACGTGTTCCGCGTGATGCACCACGGCACGCACGAGAAGCAGCTGTCGAACGTGTTCGCCTGGCTCCTGAGGGAGGAAGCCACGCATCATCTCGGGGACGCGTTCCAACGCATCCTGCTCACCCGCGTCAACACGGTCCTGGCTCTGGGCGAGCGTCTGCCGCTCGCTGGGTTCCGCGTGCTGCAGGAGGTCGACACCACGGTCGCGGCGGAGTCCGGCAAGGACATCGCCGACATCGTCCTGCTGCGCGACGACACGGCTGTCATGATCGAGAACTTCGAGACGTCGGATGGCCACGGACACGACTACAAGAGCTACCTTGCCTACGGCAGCGCGAACGGTCGACGGAGCGTCGTCGTGATGCTCTGTGCCCGTCGTGAACGTCAGCGCCTGTCGATGGGCTGGGAGGACGCCGTCGTCGTCACCTACGCCGAGGTACTCGACGACCTCCGGGCGCACCTCGATGCTGATCGCAGGTGGCGTAGCGCGAACCCCCGCCAGGACGTGTTCATCAACGAGCTCATCGACCAATTCGTGGAGGGACCGCAGGCCATGACGGTGCAGGAACAGTTGGAGTTCATCAAGACGATGTGCGAGACCGGCGAGTCCGCTCGGTACGGACGACGCCCAGTCGCGTCAGTCGCGGAGGACTTCGCGGCGCAGATCGCCCTGCACGCTCAGCGGCAGTTCGAGGACAGTCGTGGCACCCTCGGCTCGGTGAAACGCACCTTGCGCCAGCACGCGGAGCGTGTGATCCGTCCCCAGGTGAACGAGCTCCTCGGTGCTGGGACGATCCACTCCGTGTCGGCGAACTTCCAAGGGCAGTGGGAGTGGTGTTCGACACTCGTGACACCGGGGAATGAGCCGAACATCTTCCTGGAGTTCGGGCCGACCGCAGTGACGGAGAACGAGCGAGCCCCTGAGCCAGTGAGCGAGCCCGACTACTCGAGAGTGTTCGTCACGCGGCAGGCAGGAGTGGGGATCGACCGGATCGTGCAAACGGACTTGACCCTCGAAGAGGTCCTCGCTGGGCTCAGTCCAGATGACGACCGCCTTGTCCTCGCTGTCCTAGCGATGATCAGACGGACCGAGCGGTAGGCGGAGCGGGGGTGCGCTCTGCCTACTGAACCATTGCGGGAGATTGCGCCTCTCCTTCGCCAGGTCAGCTTGACTCGTTGGACCAGTGCGACGGGAACCAGGCACCCGGACGCACCGTGCAGACGTAAACGGGTTCTCCGTCGACCAACGTGGCCATTGTGCCGGCACTGTCGACTTTAAACCGTCCACCATTGGGACGGACGCTCCGCATGGTGTCCCGAAGGGGCTTTGTCGCGGCCTCGCCGATGTAGCTTGCGAGGGTACGACGGCTGTACAACGGAAGGATGTTGCCTTCGGTGTCGAGTTGGTAGGCTCCTCCGGTTTCCCATGCAGCGCGTGCTCGGGTGGTGGCGTCGTGCTCAACTCCTTGCACTGCGTGGACCTCGGCGCCAGTGGCGTCGTGGTCGGACGCGACGCTGCTCCCGCCGACCGAATCTGTCGAATCATCTGCGCCGTCGGCGTGCGCGCCGAGCCAAGCACTCACGATGTCCGCTGAGATCCTCCCGCGTTCCCCGACGGCGAAGCCGTTCGCTCTCGCCCAGCGGCGGAGCGCGGGGACGGGCGCGGGAAGCAGAGGCGTGAAACGTACCGCGCGCTCGGAGCTTCGCTGTCGATCGGCAGTCGGGATCGCCGCCGATAGCAGAACTTCATCCACACCCCTGACCGGGGCCACCTCGGGTACCGCCTCCTCGCCATCACTCCGTACTGGAGTCGGCGCCACACCGTCCGTGGTGGGTTGCTCGGGTGCAGCGGCGGTCCCATTGAGAGCGGTGTACGAAGAGCTGCCCTCCTGAACCGAGAGCGATTCGGCCAAATCGTCTGAGTGCATGACGGCGGGGTCAGCCTGAGCTCGAAGCAGTTCAAGGCGCTCGGTCTCTACTTGGACCTGACGAAGGCGCGCCAGGTCCGCTGCCTCTGCTGCTCGCTCCTTCATCATTCCGAGACGAGCCCAGAGGGGCTTCATCGCCTCTTCGGGGTCCAGGTAGTACTTCGAGGCACGGACGCGCCAGAACGACCAACCCATCCGCTCGAGTACGCGTTGGCGCCGTACGTCGTCGTCCCACTTGTCGGGCCCGTGGAACGAATCCCCGTCGCACTCGACCGCGAGACGCTCGCCCGGTGCGACACGCACGACGAAGTCGAGGCGGTAGCTCCCGACGCGATGCTGCGGTTGCACGTCGAGACCTCGATCCAGCATCTGCTTCAACACGTCGCGCTCGAACTTCGATTCGGTCAGCTCGTACAGACCCGCTGTTTGGTCGCGGCGCTCGTAGCTCTGGGCGTACTCGATCATCGCCCTGCGGTGGTCCTCGTGGTGGAGCGTGGCTGCGTCCATGCTGTGGAAGATCCACAACTGATCCTGCGCTCGCGATGCTGCGACGTTCGCCCATTGCGCGTAACGCACCGTTGTCGCCGCGAACGACGAATCGTGCGCGACCATCGAGACGAACATGACGTTGCGCTCGTCACCCTGGAACAGCGGTGGGTTTCCGACCCTCATCTGACGGCGTTCGAACTCCTCATCGCCGATCGCCTCTCGGATCATGTCTTGCAGGATCTGCGATTGTGGGCCGCTCATCATCGTCACAACCCCGAACGTGAGGCCCTCGTAGGACGGATCCTTGACACATTGAGCGACCTGCGCCGCGATCGCCCTTGCCTCGTCGGTGTTGACACGGCTCGAACCTCGTTGCACCGAGATCGCATCTGCCACGTGCACGACCTTCAGCGGGTCGCCGATCTGCGGCACTCGCACTTCCCGCAAGGGAAGAATCGCTCCATTGTAGTAGCGATTCGAGAATTCGATGATCTCGGGCACACAGCGGAAGTGTTCCCTGAGCGCGATCGTCGAAGGGAACGCGCGGCCCGAGATCGAGTAGAGCGAATCGTCGAGAGTGAGCAGCTTTGCTTCGGGAATGCTCTTCAGATGCTGGTCCTGCAGCGCTGCGATGCGCTCCGTAGGGGTCCCCACTCGCTCGGGGGTGGTCTGTCGGTCATCCCCGACGACGACTGTCTTCTTACCGAGCGCGAGGACCCCGAGCGACAGGAGGTCGCACTGCGATGACTCGTCCACCACGACGACGTCGAAGAGGTCGGAAAGCCGAGGGTCGAAGTTCTCCATCACGCGGTAGATGGGCATGATCCAGATCGGAACAGCGCCCATGGCCGCGGGGAGTGCCTCGCGTGCGGCTGCCTGGAAACGCGGCGCGTTCTTGCCGGTGCCCTTCCCGACACGCTTCACAGCCGAGAGCCAGGTCTCGAGCGCTCGTCGTTTGCGGTCTTGGAAGTTCTTCTTCAATTCGACGCGGGCTGACCGACTTGCGAGGTCGACGATCGATTGACGCAGCTCAGTCGCGTCAGCGTGGGACTGTCGCATCAACGACTCGGTGTCGGTCGCGGCGTGCAGCGAAGTCAACCATGTGCGAGCACGTGCCCGTTCCCACGCCAAGGCAGCCTGCTCGACGTCACCGACAACGGCCGGCGCTGCGCGCGTCTCGAGTATGGACCGCCCCCAGGCGATCGCACCAGCGCGTACGAGGCGATCGGCCAGTTCCTCTGTCCGGAGCACGCGCGAGCGGACCACGAGCAGGCGGCGTGTTTCGTCGACAGCTTTTTCCCATTTGTCAGACGCCGCAAACTCGAGGCCATCCAGGAGTTCGCCCCACAGCGGCGAGGGATGGTCTGATCCACGTTCACTCCGAATTCGAGATTCGAGCGCAGCAAGTTCGGCAGTCAGCTCTCGTTCTTCCAGCCGCGCGCCCGCTCGCTGCAGCACCTCCGCCGCGGTCGAGAAGAACTCGGAGGAGCCGCCAGCTGACCCCACATGTCCTAGGAAGTGCTCGACCCGGTCCGTGAGAAGTGGGTAGGTCTCGGACCACCATCTCCCGACAGAGTCGACGCGACCGGCCAGGTGGTCAGAATTGAACAGGAAGGAATCGTCGAGCGGCGGCACAGGGATCCGCAATGGTGCGTACGCCTGCGTCATCCTGACATGGGCCTCGCGGAGAGCAACCCGAAGTGCGATCTGAGCGCGGACGAGATCGAGTTGCGCCGAGGTCGTCACTGGGAATGAATCGACGGTGGTTTGTGCCGCGAAGTCCTTGAGCTCCTTCGACGCGAACATCGACAGCTTCTTGCCAGCGGCTAGCCGCTCGGCCCAAGCACTCACAATGGCGAATTGGGCGGCGGGATCGCCGTCGGGTACCGCCACGACGTGTCCAACCATGCGCCTCGAAACATCGCGAGCTTCGCCGATCTTCTGCTTCACGCCGGGCTGGTGTTCCGCGACCCAGAGGTGTCGCTGATCACCGCCTCGCACTGCCGCTGCGAAGGAGTCTTCCCAGTCGCCCGACAGGTCTCGGAGCGTCGCCGCAGCTCGCCGGAAGTCAGCCACCTCTCGATGAACGAGCTCAAGCGTGGAGCCATCGACCGTGTCGAGTCGGAGGCCTTGGTCCTCCAATGACGTCACCTGCGCCCGAAGGTCTTCGAGACGGTCGAATCTGCCCCGAAGCTCGGCGCCGCTTGGCAACCCGTGAACATCCGGCAAGTTCAGGACGGCTTCCCGGCTGTCCTCCGGGGAGATTCCGCGCACCAGATCGATCAGCTCGGAGAACTCTTCGGTAGTGACCGGGAAAGTAGCGTCGACCGGAATTCGATCGGTGATCACGTCGAGTTCTCGGTCGCGAGCGAGCCATGCTGCGACCTGAGGCGCCTTGCTCGACCCGTTCGGTAGCTCGTACTCGCGTTGCTCGCTCTGCAGCGCTCGAACGAGGGCTGCGTCGGTACGCGCCACTGAATCACGGAGCTCGTCGACTCTCGCCGCGACTTCAGCGATCCGTCGTTCTTCTCGGGGAACGTCGAGCGCTGACAGCGAGTCCTGCATCGACTGAGCCGCGGTTCGAAGGTCTTCCAGCGCCGCGGGAGTTGATCCGAGAACTGCGAGCGAGAGGTCCCGAAGCTCCTCCGGGATCTTCGCTCGGAGGACGGACAACGCCTGTTCCTTCTCGGCGGTCACGAGGACCCGTTTCCCCTGAGCAACGAGGTGGGAAACGAGATTGACGATCGTGTGGGACTTGCCGGTGCCCGGCGGGCCTTGGACCGTTACGCCGCGCGACGTCGCGAGCTGGGTCGCGATGCGCTCCTGCTCCGCGTTCGCCGGCAACGGCATCAACAGCCGATTCGCCGTCCCGTCGTTCGCGGTGAGCACTCGCCCTTGCTGCATCAAGGCCGCGTCCACCCGATCGCGATCTGCCACGACCGAGGCAAGGCCTTCCGGAAGGAACTGCTCACTCCGGATTTTTTGAGCGAGCTCGTCGTAGAAGCGCTCCTGACGAAGTGGCCGCTTGCGGAGGAAGAGCACCCAGCCGTCGTTGATCGCAGGGCCAGCGCCCATCGCAGCGATGTCCGCGGACTCCGTCAGCGTGGCGTCGACGCCGAGTGGCGCAGCAATCTGCTGCCGAACGGAAAGACGCTCCTGATCGTCCCAAGGGTCAGGAGGTGTGTCCCTCAGGATCGAGCGCAGGCTCACCAGCCCGTCTCGGCCGGGCAAGTCCGTGCCCTCAACGCTGTCGAGCTCGAGTTCAACGGCCTGCTCCGGGACCACGCGGATGACGGAGTCTTCCGGGCCCAGCTGGACGGATGCCGGGGTCGTAAGCATCGGAGCGACAATCTCTGTTCCCCCATCACGAGCCGACATAACCACATGACCCCACACGACCTCGTGCGTCGCCGACGATGCCTCCGCCTCGAGGTGCAGGTCGTAGAGCGCTGAATAGAGCTCACGGGCCGCGAAAGACGGCCGGTTGACCTGAGCCCAAGGAGACCACACTTCGGCAGACCAGACCTCGAAGGCGACTCGGAGGTCGTGGCTCAAGCGGTCTCGGAGGGCTGTGCGTGCTCCGCGGGCCTCGTCATCGGCCTCATCGCCTCCCAATGACGGTTCCCCTAGTTGGAGAGCCACCTGGTCCCGAACACGCTTGGCTGCACGGTCCTCATCGAGGGTGGGCGTCCCGGTCGCGGCAAGAAGGGCCGCATCGGATACAACGAGGCCCGCCAAGGTCGACGGCACTGCGACCGCAGCTGGCGCCGGAATCCTGTCGATGGACAACCAGGCGGTCCGATTCTCTCCCGGCCCCAAGATCACTGCGGGGTGCTCAGGAACACCTGACGGAAGGATGCACGTCGCGTGGCGCCTCACATCTCGTACCGGCTTCGGACCGATCTCGCGCGCAACCGCGGAGAGGTACTCGAGGAGGTCGTAGCTCTGGTCGAGAACGGACTGCTCGGCGGTTAACTCACCGTGATCGCGCAACTGCGGTTTCCCCTCTGAAGAACACTCACCTGATCATGCCAGCTCAGAACGACACGCTGACACCGCTCGAAAGGGTGACGACCGGGTACACCGTTACGTTCGCCGTCAGGTCGTTCCGCGGTCGTCGAGAGGCGTTGTGGTACTCGAATTGCTCGTCGCGACATGACGCGCCATGAGTGACATACCGTGCAGGATGCGTGTGCTCGGCACCTTCAGCGCGACGGCCGAGCGACGAATGACAGGCCCATCCAGAAGCGTGATCATCTCGACGGGGATCGTTTCCCCCGCCGCGTACACGAGCCACCCCTCCCCCAACCCGAACCTCCGGCAGTACGCCGCCATCTGGTACAGGTCAGCGTTCGGGTACTGCCCGTGCTTCTCGACCTTGTACTTCACGTCGATACATGCCCGCACCTCCCCGTCGACCAGCCACACGAGGTCCGGCGCAATCTTCACCGTCCCATCGACATCGAGCGTCGACGCGTACTGCGCCACGAGCTCTCCCCCGTACGGCCGGAACGCCTCCCGCAGCGCGGCGGTCACGAAGTCCTCGAACACCGACCACATGTCGACGAGGAACCCCGACGCGACGACCGACCCGGCGCGCTGCTCGACGGACGATCCCGAGAGCACGAGCGAGGCCAGCACCAACGCCGACGAGTACCGCTGGTTCCGCCGATCCGTCCGGACGACCGGTACCGGAGCGCCGACCGGGATCACGGACACCCCATCGAGCACCCGCACGATCCGGCGCAGCGCCCCGAGCACGTCCGCCGGCACTCCCGGCAGCCGCAACAACCGTGTCGCAGCGGTCAGGAGTACCTGGTTCTCGGCGATGTCCTCGACGTAGTCGTCGAACGACACCTCGACCGGTAGCGGCTGCCCGCCGCGCCGGGTCAGCTGGTCGCCGATCCTCCACCGTCCGCGCACGAGGGGCAGCGCGTCCTCGCGCGTGACGTACCCGCGGAGCGGGCCGCCAGCGAGTGCCCGTGAGGCCTGCCGCACGAATGCGTGGGCCAGCGCCGGCACGAGGTCCTCGTCCTCCTCGAGCCCGAAATCGTCTTCGGTCCAGATCGCACTCCCGGCCCGCGCGTACCCGAGCATCGCGAACAGGCGCCGTACCGGCGTCTTCGGTCTGAGCCACACGGTGTGCCCGGCGATCCGCACGACGCCTACCTTCCGGACACCGCTGACGCGATACTCGTCGGCGCCGAGGGTCGGCGCGACCGATGCGATGCTCGCGGCGGCCAGCCCGACGGCCACCGCTCGCGGGAGCCGGTGCACGACCGGCTGGTCCGCCTCCCGCAGCTCAATCGTCGACGGAGGCACCTTCGGCCCCCTCCGCCACGGAGGGCGTCGCCTGGCGACGCAGCATCTTCAGGCCGTACCGCGCCTCCAGGTCGACGCCTTCGCCGTAGTGGTGCTCCGCCAGGAGCGGCAGGATCTCGTACCGCCACACGTCCTGCAGGCCCGTCCCGGCCAGATCGCGCATCAGGAATGACGGGCCCACCTTCGCGTCGTGGTCCTGGATCTGCGCGTTGAGTCGCGTGAGCAGGTCCGCGCGGTCGTCCTGGAGGCCCTTGGTCACCACCCAGCGCGACAACACGCCCTGCACGGGCTCGCGTTCGGGGTGCAACTCGACGAACGCGAAGCGGCGCCGCATGGCGGCGTCGAGCATCGCGATCGAGCGATCGGCGGTGTTCATCGTGCCGATGACGAAGATGTTGCTCGGCAGGGTGAACGGCTCGTCGCTGTAGAGCAGCGAGATCTCGCTGTCGCGGTACTCGAGCAGGAAGTACAGCTCGCCGAAGACCTTCGCGATGTTGCCGCGGTTGATCTCGTCGATGACGAGGAAGTAGTTCGCCTCGGGGTTGGCGGCCGCCGCGTCGGCGAGGCGGCGGAGCGGGCCCTTCCGAAGCGTGAAGGCGAGGTTGCCGTTGTCATCGTTCGCGACAGGACGGAAGCCCTCGAAGAAGTCCTCGTACGAGTACGTCGGGTGGAACTGGACGATGGTGGTCTCGCCGTCGGTCCCCTCGGTGACGTGCTTCGACAGGGCCTGGGCGAGGAACGTCTTGCCGGTGCCGGGAGGGCCGTGGAGGATGACCTGCTTGCGGCGTTCGATGAGGCCGAGGGTGTCCTGCAGCCAGGCTTCGGGCATGTGAAGGCGGTCGGCGAGTGCGGTGGCGACGCGCGGGAATCGCGTCCGCGGAGGCGTGACCGGCTCGGGTTCCGGGACGACCGGATCCGAGATCGGTGGGAGCTTCCCGGGCGCGGTCTGCTGCCACCTGCTGAGGAGCGGTTCCTCGTAGAACTTCGCCGGGCCCTTCGCCTTCAGCTGCAGTGCGAGAGCGATCTGCTGGAAAGCGGCGTCGGGATCGTCCTCGGTCTGGCCCTCGACCTCGCCGACGAAGGCGTGAAGGATCGCCTCGCGCGCTGTGCCGGAAATGACCTCGCCGAACACACCGGGATGCACGAGGTAGAGCAGTTCGTTGCGCTGTGTGGGGAACGACGCGTCAGGCAGTGAATCGACGATGGCTCGCCACGCCCAGGGGTCCTCGAGCGCGTGCTGACGCTGCTCCGCGTCGAGGCTGACCCAGCGAGCAGCACACTGGACGACCATCGACATCGCGCGGAAGAGCGACACCGACATGGCTGTGCCCGGGTGGAAGGACCAAGCCCGGAAGGCTTCGTCGATCTCCGCGGGGATCGTGACCGGATGTTTCATGCGATCGAGGAGGAAGGCGACCCGCTCGCGCTTCTTCCGCTCACCAGGGTTCTGCAGCGGCAGGATCTGCCAGCAGATCAGTTCCGCCATCAGGAGCTTTGCATCATCCGACGAACCCTCGAACTGGCGACCGAGCTTGTTGAGGAAGTCGTCGCCAGCGACGTCTGGCTGGCTGGTGAAGCACCGCTCGACCTCCGCGACGACCGACTGTCGCCACACTGCGCGTCCAGGAGCGAACACAGAGTCGAGGTCGCGGAGCCCTCGACCGACGAACATCGCGCTGATCGATCGCACCAGCTCGGCCCGCCCGTCAGGCGGAACGATCTCGCTGCGGAGGCGCGTTTCCCGGTCCTCACGGAGCGCACGTTGGAAGGCCCGTTGTCGGTTGTTGAGCTCGTCGCGGAACTGCTCGGACGACACCGAGGCGTCCGAGACACGACGACCTTCCTCGGTCACGTGCCACTCGCCCCGGGCAGGCTTGGACATGTACCCGGCTTGAACGAGACCGGCCGATCCCCAGAAGAAGTCCGAGTTTGCCTGGGGGTTGCCCCGTTGATTGAGCTCGAGTTCCTCACCTTCGAGAGGGATCCGCTCCTGGACCGCGTCCCAGACTGCAAGGCGGTTTGCGCTCCCTCCGTGCTCGGTGAGGTACCGCAACGCTTCGCGCAGGCGGTTCGCTCTGTTGTCCCCTCGACTCATGGCAGTTGCCCTTCCTTGGTCAGCGAACTGCCGTTGACCACTGTGACGCCCCAACGGGTTCGAGTTCCTGCTCACGCATGAACTTCAGCGCTCGCTCGAGAACCTGGATCTTCTTCCGGAGTTCGACGAGCACCGGCGACTTCGGGTCGGAGAACTCGTCGAGGCGCTCGTGCTGCCGACGAACCTGACGCTCGGTCTCGACCAGGAGGTGCCACACCGAGGGATCCTGATCGAGGCGCAGCTTCCTACGCAAGATGACCGCCGCCAGCTGCCGCATGACGATGGACTCCACCGCTTCAGCCGACGTACCTGAGCTCGCCAACCCGAATGCGATACCACCGCCACCAGCTGTCACCAGGCTCCCGGCGGTGATCAATCCGCCGATCATCCCGCCTGGTCCGAACGCGGCGAGTGCGCTCGTCAGCGCCGCGGCACCGGCAAGCCCGGCACCGGCCGCGAGCGCGATGCCACCCGTGGCGACGACGATCGCGACGGCACCTGCGCCCATGACGCCGATCCTGATCCAGTTCGGTCCCTTGTCACCGGAGAGGGTCTTCTCGGCGAGCTCGATGGCGTCGAGGACTTCTCCCCCGAGTGGGCTTCCGAGGCCGAGCTCGGCGGTGAGGTCGCCCATCGCCCGCCGCTTGACCGCGTCGTTGAAGCCGATGTCGAAGGGCCGCAGGAAGTTGTCCGAAGCAAGGACGATCAGCTGGACGAGCGCGTCCTCCTTCGTCAGGTACATGCCTGGCGCTGGCGAAGCTGCCTCCGCCCCTGCATTGCTGAGATCCAAGGCGAGTCGAGCGACGAGTTCCGGGCGGGAGCGGCCCTCGTTGTCTCGACGCTGGAGCATCGCCTCGACCGCGTTGGCCTGCGTTGCTCGGAGTGCTCCGAGGAAGCGGTCACGGACGTCCCCCTTGAGATGCGCCCCGACGAGGTGCGCGAAGCGAAGCGCCAGGAGCACGACTTTCTCGTCTGCGTCGAGCGGGATGTCGACCGCGTTGGTCGTCCTCACGATCTCGGTCGACAGTGAGCCGTGCATCGCGTAGCCGATCGCTTCTGCCACTCGCGCGTCGGACAGGTACTCGACCGCGGAGTGCACTCGAGAGCTCAGCGCCGTCGTGACCCTGAGATCGAGCAGCCACGGCATCACGGACGACAATCCGCGCAGCGCCGCCACGGGGTCGAATCCGTTCCAGAAGTTGATCCACCAGTCGAGGTTCGCCGGTGGTTCCTCGAGTGACTCACGCAGCTCGATCGCGTTGACTGCACCGGCGGCGATCGGACTCCCGATGGTGATCGTCCCGACGACATGCAGCGAGGGCGGCAGCCGCCGGATGAGGTCGGCCGCGATCACCGAGCCGAGGCTGTGTCCGACGATCACCAGCTCGCCCGACGCGGGCAGGGAGTCGAGCACTCGAGTGAGGACTCGCGCCCGGGCCTGCTCGTCGCGCAGGTAGTTCCAAGCCTGCTTGAAGGGGTCCGTCTCGAAAGCGATGTCCACGGCGCCGCTGAGGACCGCCCGTCCAGGCGCATCTTCGTGCCGGCCGAGCCGGTACTCCATGGCGCTCGTCCGTCGTTCGAATGCGCGCCGGTTGACGCGAGCGTCGTCCTTGCCCAGGTCTTTCACCGTCACCGGCGGGAGCCGCACCTTGCCGTCGCCGTTCCGGAGCGCCCATGCGTACTTCGGAGCGATCCACCGATCCTCGGTGAGCTCTGGGTACCCGAGCCGGACCAGGGCCCCTGACAACGCGACTTGCCACTGGTCTTCGACGTCACCGGCGCCGACGCCGTGCAGGAACAGGAGGACAGGGCCAGCACTCACGAGCGACCTTTCGGATGGAGTTGAAGAAGCTTCGACGCCGCTCAGGTTAGTGCGCTGCTCCGCACGGGTGCGGCGTTACCACGCACCGCTCGGTGGTCCGCGTGATCTGTGCGCCAGTCCGCACGACGCCCCAGAAGAGGTGCTCGCGCCAAACCTGAGCTACGGGCAAGTATTGCGGGGTACCGGGCGCCCAGGGGAAGACGCCCGGTGCGACGAGCAAGATCCCCGTGGGAACCACCATGACGCTCGCCGGAGAATCGGCAGGTACCGAGGCCCGCCGCCAACGAGGCGTCGCAGCCGAACACCGCCGCCGCGCTGACGACGCCGAGCAGACCGCCGCCCGCTACGAGATCGCCGAACGCACCGAGAGCGAGACCGCCCGCGTCCTCGCCCCGCTCGCCGGCATCGGCTACCACCTCCTCGCCGACCGCCGCTGGCCCGGCAGCCGCACCGCCCAGGTCGACATGGTCGTCGTCGGCCGCTCCGGCGTCTTCATCGTCGACACCAAGGCATGGCGCGACGTCGCCGTCCACAACGACCGCATCACCCGCGGCCAGGAGGACGTCACCGACGACATCGCCCGCCTCGCCGACCTCGCGTACAGCACCGAGGCCGCCCTCGTGGACATCGGTCTCGCGCCTGGCGAGGTCCACGCGGTCGCCGCCCTCGCCGGCCAGAAGAAGATGCACGCCAGGGTTGCCTCCGTCGACATCGTCGGCGTACACGACCTGATCGGACACATCACGAAGCGCGGCGCACGGCTCTCCGCGAAGCGCGTCGACGAGGTCCTCGCCGCGCTCCTCGAGCACTTCCCCGTCATCGGCGAGGCACCGGCGGCACCGCAACAGCTCGTCGTCCCCGCCCCGGTACTCCCCCGTGTGCCGGCACCGACGCTCGACGACGAGACGGTCGATCACCTCCTCGATGGCGTCCTCGAAGCACCCATCGAGGACTGGATGGCCTTCCTCGACCCCGCTCAGGCCAAGCTCGTCCGCCGTAACTTCAACGGCCCGGCACGCATCCGCGGTGCTGCCGGCACCGGCAAGACCGTGGTCGGCCTGCACCGCGCCGCCTACCTCGCGCGGGCCACCGGCGGTCGCGTCCTCTTCACCACGTACATCCGCACCCTCCCCGCGGTCCTCGAGTCGCTGCTCCAACGGCTCGCGCCTGACATGGTCGGCCGCGTCGACTTCGTCAACGTCCACGCCTTCGCCAACCGTCTCCTGAAGGAGCGCGGGGTCACCTTCACGATCGACACCCTGGAGGCACAGCGCGCGTTCTCCGATGCGTGGAACGTGATCAGCGCCTCCAGTCCGTTGAAGGCGGCGCGCTTCACGCGCCGCTACTGGGAGGACGAGATCGCCTACGTCATCAAGGGCCGCGGTCTGACGCACTTCGACGAGTACGCCGACCTCGCCCGTGTGGGACGGAAGCACGCGCTGCCCGTCGAGGTCCGCCAGGCGGTCTGGGACCTGTACGAGGCGTACTCGACGAACCTCCGCGGTCGGGGCGTCTGCGACTTCGAGGACACGGTGCTCCTCGCACGCGATGCGCTGCGCGAGCTCCCACTCGACCGGTACGACGCGGTCATCGTCGACGAGGCCCAAGACTTGTCGTGCGCGATGGTCTCGCTCCTGCACGCCCTCGTCGGCGACCGTCCCGACGGCCTGACCCTGATCGGCGATGGCCAACAGACGATCTACCCCGGCGGCTACACCCTCGGCGAGGTCGGCATCAGCCTCGCGGGCCGCGGGGTCGTCCTCGACGTCAACCACCGCAACACCGCCGAGATCCTCGACTTCGCCAAGCAGATGGTGACGGACGACCAGTTCATGGACATCGAGGGCATCGACGGGGCCGGCGACGCGGTGTCTGCGGTGTCGCGCTCCGGCGAGCAGCCCGGCGTGCACCACTTCGCTGATCGTGACTCGCACGACGCGGCGTTGCTCGCGCGGGTCGAGCAGGTCCTCCGGCTCGTCGGGACGGGCCACGGCGACGTCGGGATCCTCACGGCGACGAACCCGCAGGCCGACAAGGTCCGGGCGGTGCTCGACGCGGCTGGTGTGCCTTCGGTGTCGCTCAAGTACTACGCCGGCAAGAGTTCGGACCAGATCCGCGTCGGCACGATCAAGCGCGCGAAGGGCCTCGAGTTCAAGCAGGTGCTCCTGCCCCACGTCCCGGCGAAGCTCCTCGCGGATGCGCCGGAGACCGAGTCGGTCGCAGATCGCGAACGGCGCGAGCTCGACCGACGGGAGCTGTACGTGGGGATGACGCGGGCCCGTGACGGGCTCTGGGTCGGATCGCTCGGGAAGACCCGCGCGAGCCGCTGACCGACGGCCGGGCTCCCGGTACCGTCGGAGCACGCCGCATCCCCTCGTCCAACCAACGACACCTCGGAGCACGCCATGGCCGACAAGGCAGCACGCAACCGGATCGACGCCCTGAGCCAGGCAGCCATCGGCGTCACGGAACACCGGACCGCCGTGCAGGCAGCCGCCGATGCTGCCGTCGTGGCGCTCCGCCAACGGCGAGCGTCCGTCCACGTCGACGACGTTCGAGCCGATCTCGTCCCGCTCGTTCCGTCGGATGCCGACCTCGCAGCTGACCTGGTTCGCCGGCAGATGTTGCCGCGGGTCGACGCCGAGGCGAGCTCGGTCGTGCGCGTGCTGTCTGATGACGTCCCGAAGGCTCTCGAAGACGCGCGCCGTGGAACCGGCTTCACCGCCCTGTTCTCGGGCCGTGAGCGCCGCGAAGCGGCCGCTCGAGGCGATGCGTTCCTCGACCAGACGCTCGAGTGGTTGGACCGTACCGGAGCCGTGCAGCGCCTCCAGTCCGTCGACGACCGGCACGTCCCCAGGCCGGCCGTGCCGCTGGAGGCGCTGACCGACCCACGCGGGCCGCTGGCGACGGTCGCACCCGACCTGAGCGGTGGCGCCCCACTCGCACTCGACGGCATGGAGGAGCTTCCCGCGATCGTGACCCGACTCGCTGACGCGATCACGCGCGAACGCATCACCCACGCCGACGTCGTCGAAGCGGGCCGAGCGGACCGCGAAGCGGCAGCACGGTACGAGCTCGACCGCATGGACATCGACCGGCTGCGCGACGCGACCGGCGACCGTCTGCGCCTCGGAGCGCTGCGCGACGCCGGCGTGACCACCGTCGGTGCTGTGCTGCGGAAGCCGGTGTTCCCCGGGCAGTTCGCCGGGGTCGGCGAGGCGACGGCATCGCGAATCAACGGTGCCGCCCGCGCGCTGGAAGCGGCAGCGAGAGAGGACGCGGTCGTCCGCATCGACCCCGCACGGCATGACGACCAGTCGCTCGCGCTCGTCCGTGCCCTGCTCGAGTGGGAGGTCGCGAAGGCCGTCGTCGGCCCGCGCGAACAGAACCTCGTCGACGGACTGCGACCTCTGGCCACGATGATCGAGCGCGGCGCATCGATCGCACTCGTCATCCCGGACCAGCGCGCGGCGGACCCGACCGCAGTCCGTCAGACGATCCTCGCGGCGGCCGAGGATGCCTGGCATCGTGCGCAGCGCGTGGATGAGCGTGCTCGGGCGACACCGGGCGACCCGTGGCAGGACTTCCTGCAGCGGCCCGCCGCGTTCTTCGCCCTGCTCGACGAAGCCGGACTGACGAAGCCAGCGGGCGCTGCTGCCCGCGGCGACCTGGGCGACGAGTTGATCGCACAGGTGGAGGGCTTCTCGCTCGACACCTCGCGGCTGTCCGCGTCACTCCGCGGGTACCAGCGGTTCGCGGCGGCCTTCGCGCTCGTGCAGCAGCGGGTCGTCATCGGCGACGAGATGGGCCTCGGCAAGACCATCGAGGCACTTGCGACGATCGCACACGTCGCCGGCACGACACCCGGTCGGACTCCGCACTTCCTCGTGGTCTGCCCGGCGGCCGTCATCGCGAACTGGGTCCGTGAGGCCGAGCGGCACACTGACGTCCGCGCCTTCCGGCTGCACGGTCCGGCTCGACTGCTCGGTTTGCGGCTCTGGACGGACGAGGGCGGCATCGGCGTCACGACGTACGAGACGCTCGAGTGGCTCCGCACCCGTGTGCCCGAGGAGCTGCGGTTCGCCTCCGTCATCGTCGATGAGGCGCACTACGTCAAGAACCCCGAGGCGAAGCGCACGATGAACACACGTGCGCTGCTCCGGCGAACGGATCGAGCGATCCTGATGTCGGGCACACCGCTCGAGAACCGCGTCGACGAGTTCCGGGTGCTCATCGACCACATCCGACCGGACCTCGTGGTGGACCAGTCCGACGACAGCCCGATGCTGTTCCGGAAGCAGATCGCGCCGGTGTACCTGCGCCGTCGTCAGGAGGACGTGCTCACCGAGCTCCCGGAGCTGGTCGAGGTCGAAGAGTGGACCGACCTGACGGACACCGAGGCAGCGCAGCACGCCGACGCAGTTGCCGCAGACGACTTCCACGCGATGCGTCAGCTCGCGATGCTCGGCGGCACACAGTCGAGCAAGGTCGAGTCGCTCGTGGAGATCGTCGACGAGGCGCGGGCCAACGGCCGGAAGGTGCTCGTCTTCTCGTACTACCGCTCCGTCCTCGCCGCGGCTGTCCAGGCCGTTGCTGACGGCGGCGCGGTGTTCGGTCCCCTCACCGGGAGCACGCCCGCCGCGGCACGCCAGGACCTCGTCGACGAGTTCGCCGCCGCCGAACCAGGAGCGGTGCTCGTCGCGCAGATCGAGGCTGGCGGCGTCGGTCTCAACATCCAGGCCGCATCGGTCGTCGTGATCTGCGAGCCCCAGCTCAAGCCGACCACTGAATGGCAGGCAATCGCCCGGTCGCGGCGGATGGGGCAGCTGCAGTCGGTGCAGGTCCATCGGTTGCTGTCCGAGGATGGCGTCGACGCAGCGCTCGTCCGGATGCTGGCTCGCAAGGCGCAGACCTTCGAGGACTTCGCGGCGGTCAGCGAAACGGCCTCGGCGTCGGCGCAGGCGGTAGACGTGTCGGACTCGAAGCTGATCGCGCAGGTGTTGCGAGAGGAGCGGGAGCGACTCAACGTCTCGGAGCCGGTTCCCGAGCGAGCAGACGAGGGCGCCGGCGCCGGCGCCCTATGACTCATGGCTGGCTCCGTAACGTCCCTCGTTCGTGTAACCATGTGCTTCATCACCGCGTACCCGAGCGCGGCTCAAGACGAAGGACCCCGCGATGACCGACATCGACGCCCCTGACGAGACTCTCGAAGCAGAGGTCCCAGCCGAGGAGGCGACCCGGGAGATCGCCAAGGCCGTCACCGGCCGACGCGCGCTCGCCCGTCAGTACGTGAAGTGGCTCCGGCGACGGAACCCGTCGGCGACGCCGACTGAGATCGTGCAGATGCTCGAGCGTCACTACGTCACCTCGATCACCACCGCTGGTGCGGCGATCACGGTCGGCTCGATCGCCGCTGACATCGCGATCGCGTCGATCCCGATTGCCGGCCCTGCCGTCGCCGGAGCGAAGAGCGCCGGCGCACAGGCTGCGAAGACGGGCACGAAGGTGGCCCTGAAGACTGCCGCGAAGAACGCGGCACGCACGGGTGCCAAGGGCGCCGCGGCGCGACTGCTCCCCGCCGGTGACCAGCAGCTGCAGTTCGAGATCACCGCCGTCTTCGGTCTCGCCGTCGCTGACCTGCACGGCATGGACCTCGACAAGGACCAGGCTCAGGCGCTCGTCCTCGGCTTGACCAACGAGCGGGTCAGCCAGCAGCAGATCGCAGCCATGGCGACTGACGTCGCTGAGGTGACCTCCGACGGCACCGTCTCGACCGGCCAGAAGATCGCGGCTGGTCGCGATGACTGGTCGCACTGGGCGACCACGTTGTCGGATGCACTCCCGGGCGGCGCCGCGCAGAGCCTGATGCGCACGATCCAGACCGGTGAACTCGATCCGGTCCGGGAGGGACTCACGGGCAAGCAGCGTGCCTCGATCGAGTACGGCGTCGGCGCAGTCACTGGTGGGGTCGCGCGCTTCGTCTTCGGGCGCGACGTGGTGAAGTCTGCGAAGACTGCGTTCCCCGAGCCTCCGGCAGAGTTCCCGGATCACCTCGCCCCGACCGTGAGGGCCGACGGTGACGACGAGGAGTCCGACAACCGCGCCCTCGCCGCTCTCGAGGACGCCGCTCGCTCGACCGGCACGTGGGTCAGCGGGGCTGCAGGCGCCGTCGGCTCCGGCGTGTCGAGCGCGGCGAGTGGTGCGACGCGGGTGTTCCGTCGAGTCGACCTGGACGGCGACGGCGAACCGGACGAAGCGCAGGCGCTCACTGCGGTGAAGAACGTCGGCGGCAAGGTCGCCGGGGCGGCGGACGCCGTCGGAGGCCGAGTCGCGGGACTGTTCAAGTCCAAGAAGAAGAGCGACGGAGAATGAGCGCGCTCCCCCCGGCCGCTCGGCCCGAGGACGTGCTCGCTCGAGCCGTCGGGGACGCGGTCCAGGTCCTGGATGGGCAACTTCGCCGGGCAGGCGCAGCGGACGTGCCGAACGCGCCGGGGCTCTACGCAATCTGGGCGGACGGGGCCGTGACCGAGCAGCTCGGCATCGGCTCGCAAGGCCGCGCAGCGCCGATCTACATCGGCAAGGCAGAACGGAGCCTGCGCGACCGTGACCTCCGCGCCCACTTCGGCGTCGACGGCGCGAAGGTGCGGTCCGGCTCGTCGACGCTCCGCCGCTCGTTGTCGGCGCTCCTCGCCGATGAACTCGAGCTGCGGCCCGTCCCGAGGGGCAAGACTGCGAGTGACGCGTCGAAGGGCTTCTCGCTGCATCCGGAGGACGAGGGACGCCTGTCCACGTGGATGCAGGACCGGCTCGAACTCGCGACCTGGGCGCTCCCTGTGGGGCTGGGCATACGCCTCGGGGACGTCGAATCGCGGGTCATCCGACACTGGGATCCTCCGCTCAACATCGTGCACGCACCGACTTCTCGGACGGCGCTGCGTGCGGCGCGGGCGGCGTTGCGCTTCAGAGCACACGACACGATCCCCTGAAGGCGGTCGGGGTGTTCGGCGCCAGTCGAGGCTGATCTCCGCGGCTGGTCGGGACCGAACGATCCGGACTATCGCCGCGTTCAACCCAATGGTCGATCGTCGGCGGGACCGTCGATGCGCTCGTAGGCGGCCGCGACCTGGGCGGTCACGTCGACCCCAGCCCCCTGCACCTGCCGTACGAGGATCGCGTACGAGTTCGTGTGCTCCACACGCCGTCCGAGTGCTTCCGTCTCCGCCCGGCCGACCTGGCGTGCCCACGCGAGGTCGTAGGTCGACGCGTCGAACACCAGGAACAGCGCCGCGTCGAAGTCCCACGACCGGAACGCGGAGAACGTCTGCGACCGCTTGTCGTCCGGCCGCACAAGTCGTGCCTTCACCTGTAGCCGCAACCCGTCGGCGGTCTTGAGGTCGAAGCTCTTCTCCGAGTTCGGAGCGAGCTCGCCGCCGTAGGCGCGAAGAGCCAGACTCTCCGCGAGGTCACCGAGCGGTGAGTTCCGTGTCCGGATCAACCCGCGCCGCAACAGTTCGTCGATGACCGCCACCGAGGAGGCGAGGAGCTGCCGCACCGTCAGTGCGGCCGGGTCGAATGGTGGTCGGTGCGCAGACATGCTGCGAGCCTACGAACTGACCAGGCTCGGACGGGAGGCACGCTGCGCCCTGGTACCGCGCCTCCCGTCCGTCGCTGATCACCGCACCGCGGCCGTAGCCCACAGATGCCGCGCTCTTCCCGCAACCCGGGCTCCGACCGGCCGGCACAGCACGACGGCGATCAGAGCGATGCAGACGAACTCGATGACGACGTGCAGCAGGAGCGGGATGGGGTACCAGTTCCCCGTGAGCCAGAGCACGCCGCCGACGACGAGCCCGATGCCGAGCACTCGCCACGATGCACGTCTGATCGTTCGCGCTGCGATGACACCGACCACGATCACCAGGAGCGGTACGGCAAGCGCCAGCGCCGTGACCGCCCAGGCGACGATTCCCTCGGAGGCGCCCACGAGGCCCCGGCCGGCCACACGGACGACGAGGTGCAGGAGCAGCACAACCGTGCTCAGTTGCACCTCACGACTGCCGCGACGCAGCGTGAGCAGGCCGATGCTCAACAGCACGGCACTCACGAGTGCGACGACGAGTGGGACCGATCCGACGAAGAGGCCACCGACCGTCAGCCTGCACAGGTCCTCGGCGGCGAGCACCGCGACCCCGATGCTGCCCGCGGCAAGCGCGAGCCGTGACCCGGTTTCCCTGGTCATCAGCGCTCCTCAACACTCGTCGGGGAGTGCGAGAGCCTCCGAGCCGCGTCGGCGCAGAGGTGTTTCACCTGCGGTCCGAACCGGGAGAGCATCGAGGGCCATCGGTCCTCGTCGCGCTCTGCTCGTACCTTGGCGATCTCGTCCTCGGGAACGACCGACCGGATCTCGCCAGCAACCGAGGGAAACAGCTGCTCGTAGTACTGCGCATCAGCCTTCTCGGTCTTCTCGCGTCGGATCCGCCGCGACATCTCGTCGACGGCGAAGCGCGCGCAGGTGGTGAGGTACTCCTCACGCTGCGTGGGTTCAGCGCCGTGACGATCAAGGAATGCGATCTCGGGGTCGTCCGCAGGGGCCGAGATCTTGGAGACCACTTCCTCGGGCCCGACGATGATCCAGTGATCTCCTCGTCTGCCGGCCCGCCCGGAGCCGAGAGTGTCGGACCACTCGTCGACCAGTTGGTCAACGGCCTCGCTGTGCGAGTAGACGCGGATCGAGGTCGTCGATGTGCCTGCGACGCAGTCGTAGCCACGCATCGTGTCCCAGGAGACCAGGTCGTCCCGGTACACGTCCCGGTCGTTGCACGGCACCTGGTCGACCAGGGCCCGAGCAACGTCGTCGAGCCATGAGACCGGTTCGACTCTCCCCACCGGCGTCGCACTCGCAGTGGGAGTCGGCGATCCCGTCGCTGGCGACGCACAGGCCGCTGTGGACAGGACCGCGAGCGCGGGAAGGATCAGAACCACGCTGATCCGACCGGTTCCACTCCTCCTCATCCCCACTGCACACCGGCGACACCCGACGCAGTCATCCCCTTGATCTGCTTCGTCGCGGAGACGTTGCCCCAGTGGACGCTGACGCCGCGACGGCCGGTCCCACACCCGGCTTGGGTCCAGGTGGTCTGAGCCCGCGAGTTGAAGCCCTTCGCCCACACGCACACTCCGACCTGCCCTCGGTCGCGGTACCAGCTGTAGGTCAGCGTGGTGTTCTTGCTGGCGCCGATGATGCCGCATCCCGGCACGGACAGCTGCATCGTCGGGATCGCGGCGAAGGCACGATCGTGGCACGGGTTTCCGCGGCTGATCGGGTTGCCGTCCTCGTTCACCCGCACCGCGTCAGCGGGGTTGAACGCCGGGTCGACGATCGTGCTCTGGCCGGTGGCCTCGGTCGGCGTCGCTGCCGAGGCGGGCTGCGACACCACCAGTGGTGCGGCCAGCAGGACCGGGAGGGACAGCGCGGTGACGGAGCGACGGAGGATGTGCATCGTGTTCTTTCCTTCTCTCGAGGTCAGGATGACCGGACCCGAGAAAAGTAGCAGTGGTACACAGAATGCGAACGAGTAATATACCAACTGTCTGCGATCGCAACGCAGCCCCGATCGGATCGAGTGCAAGCGGTCAGACCGCCCCCGCCACCGCCAAGTGCCCCCGCACCATCACCGCATCCGCCGCCGGCGGCCTCCCGTACGCCTCCCGGTAGTCCCGCGAGAAGTGCGACGCACTCCGGAACCCCACCGCCGCCGCAGCCCGCGCCGCAGTGTCCCCGTGCACGACCATCCGCCGCCGCGCCTCCCCCAGCCGCGTCCGCTTGAGGTACTGCGCCGGCGTCATCCCCGTCGCCTCCTTGAACCGCGCGAACAACGTCGACTCGCTCACCCGCAGCTCCCGCGCGAGCCGCACCATCGACCACCTCTCGGCCATCCGGTCGCTGAGCAGCGCCGTCGCCCCGGCGACCACCGACGGCCCGGTCCCGTCGAGCGCCGCCGTGATCCGCGGTGCCTGTTCGGTCTGCAGCAACCGCAGCACGATCTCCCGAGACACGAGCGGGAACAGCACGGGGATGTCCTCCGGCGCGTCGAGCAGCCCGACCAGCCGGGCGAACGCGTCGGCGAGCGGCTCTGTCCAGCTCCCCAACCGAGGCAACGACGACACCGCACCGGACGGCGACGAACCAGGAGCAACCGCAGCAGCAGCAGCCGGCACGGACATCGAGGCGACGACCTCCCCGACCACCACCGGGTCCAGTCGCCAGACGACCGCGACGAACCCGTCCTCCCCCGCTGCGTCCACGACCCCGGCGACGACCGGCAGGTCCACCGGCGTGATGATGAACCGCTCGCGCCCCCACACCTGGTCGTCGTCCCCGACGATCGAGCGCTTCCGCCCGCGCAGCACGACCGACAGCGACGGCTCGTAGCGCCGGTCGAACAGCCCGGTCGGCTCGTGCACCTTCGACACGGTCAGCCCGAGGGTCTCCGCGTGGTGCGCCGACCCGACACGAGCGACCGCGTTCTACCGGTCCCGCCCCGGCACTGCGGCGAGCGCCGACGCGGTCGCTGCCGCACGGTCGAGGTGCTGCGCGATCCGCTCGTCCACACCGCCACGCCACCCACGCGTCGAACACCGCGACAGCCCGCGGAGGCACCGCTGCAGGATCCGGCAAGGTCCTCGTGGATCCGGGCAAGCCGCGGCGACCGAGCGCACCGGATCATCGACCCATGACCACCACACCCACCGCCCAGACCACTCCCCGTACCGCCCTCGTCACAGGCGCCTCGAGCGGCATCGGCGAGGCCATCGCCCGCGAGCTCGCCGCCGCCGGCCTCATCGTCGCCGTCCACGGTCGGAACGAGCAGCGCACCCGCGCCGTCGCCGAGGACATCGAGCGCCAGGGCGGTCGCGCCGTCGCCCTCACCGCCGACCTGTCGCAGGGCCCCGACGTCGTGCGCGCACTCGCCGCCGAGGCCCGGGACCAGCTCGGCGGCCACGTCGACGTCCTCGTCAACGACGCGGGCGTCTACCCGGGAGGCCCGACCGAGTCCCTCGACGACGACACCGTCGATGCCCTCCTCGCCACGAACATCCGCGCACCCCACGTCCTCGTCGCGGCCCTCGCCCCCGGCATGGCGGAGCGCGGCAGCGGCCACATCGTCAACATCGGCTCGTGGATAACCCGCGTCGGCGTCCCCTTCATGGCCCTCTACCCCGCCACGAAAGCCGCCGTCGAACAGCTCACCCGCGCCTGGGCCGCCGAGTACGGCCACCGCGGCATCCGCGTCGTCACCGTCGCCCCGGGAGCGACGGCGACCCCGGGCAACGCCGACTCGGCCGACGTCCTCGCCGCGATGACGCAGGGCACCCCTGCAGGCGTCCCGGTGCAGCCGGTCGACATCGCCCGCGCCGAGCGCTGGGTGGTCTCAGACCAGGCCGCGTTCGTCACCGGCGGCACCATCGACGTCGACGGCGGGATCGCGTCGACGGGACTGGACTGACCGGACCGACGCACGCGGACAAGCGGAGTCTCTGACGGACAGGAGGCGCGGTGCCGGCCGACACCGCGCCTCCCGTCCGCGCAGCGCGCTGATATGCTGCCGGACGTACCACTTCGGGGGAAGGAACACCGTGACGGATGTCGTCATCGACGCGAGGGTGATCCGCGGCATCGCTGGCAGGATCGAACAGAGTCAGACGCAGCTGAGCAGCATCGCAGTCACCGTGCTCGGTAGTGCGGACTTCGGCGCAGCCGAGGTGCGCTCCGCGTTCGAGACCGCACTCCGCGTCCAGGCCGATACGATCGCCGTCCTCGAGAACAACACCTGCGCAGTCGCGAAGCAGGCGCACGGGGTCGTCTCTGCGTTCGAGGACTGGGACGCTTCCCGAGCTCGCGCGGCCGGCCGGTGATCGCAGATCCGACCGCTGGCGATCCACGGTCCATTCGTTCCGTCGCACTGCGTCTTCAACAGCGATCGTCGGGGATCCGCTCAGCCTCGAATGAGGTGCGCCAGCAGGCGGCGGTCATCACTGACGGCGAGTGGAAAGCGAAGAACAAGACGTCGTTCATCGCCGCAGCAGTCGAAGTCGGCGCCGGCGGCGAGCGCATCGCCAGCCATGTCGATCGAGCTGCCACAGTCCTGATCGCCTACGCGACGAGGATCGAGCAGATCCAGTCTGAAGCCCAATCGATCAAGGCGGCTCAGGACCGGAACCACGACGACCTGAGTGCGAATGCCCGGGCGGTCGAGAAGTTGCGGGAGTCGGACGCCGATGACGCCTCGGTCCGCATGCTCGGTCTTTCCGCGGTGGCAGCCGGACTGCAGGTGTCGAAAGTTGCGCTCGAACAGTCGTGGCAGGACCTCGTCGTTCGCCGCCGGGCGGCTGATGCGGAGGCCGCGTCGAAGCTCGGTGAGTCCGAGGTGATCGGCGCGTTCGCGACGAGTGCTGCCGCGATCACGGGGATGACCGACGAGCAGCTGCTCGCCTTTCTCAGCGGCTTGGGACCCGAGGAGATCGCCGCGTTCGCCGGCAACACTGCACTCGCTGACCGGCTTCGCAAGGTCCTCGATCCGAAGGCAGTAGCAGATTGGTGGTCCGGGCTCGGCGGCGACGACGGGAAAGGCTCGCGGGATGCGCACTCGGCCGTCCAGGAGGCGTTCATCGCGGCCTTCCCTGTTGTGGTCGGCAACCTCAACGGCGTCGCCTACTGGGCGCGTGACTCCGCGAACAGGATCACGCTGAAGTCTGCGCTCGCCGACGCGAAGCAGCGAGTGCAGGCACTGGAAGCGCAGCGCAACGGACCCGGATGGTCTCCTGCCCTGGAGGCGCAGCTGGCTGACGCCACGAAGTACCGCGACCAGTTGCAGAACTTCGACGCGGGTCGCAGGAAGCACTACGACCTCAACCGGGAGGGCGTCCGTCAGCTCACGTCCCTCACGCTGGGTCCTCCCCCACTCGGCGCGATAAGCATCGGCGATCTCGATACCGCAGCGAACGCCACGTACGTCGTGCCCGGGATGGGGACGACCCTGCAGGACTCCACGCGGCTCCTCCTCGCTGCGGCGAACCTCCGGAATGCGCAGTCCCTCTTCACGACCGACGACACCGCGGTCGTCGCATGGATCGGATACGAGACGCCCGGACCGATCGCGGGCGGCGACCCCTCGGTCCTGTACGACGGCAAGGCGCACAAGGGCGCTCCGCTGCTCAGCGCCGAACTGGAGGGCTACCGCGCCTCGGTTGGTCCGGACACGAAACTCAACGTCGTCGCGCACTCTTACGGAACGACGATGAGCAGCATAGCCGTCAGCCAATCGCCAGACCTCGGCGTGAACAGCTACGTTGCTCTCGGCTCTGCGGGCATCCCCATCGACGTCCCGAATGCTGCTTCGCTGCACGCTGACCACGTGTACGCGGGCACCGGCGACGAATGGGTCGCTCCGGGTGGGCGCATCGGAAGTGGTCGGAACGACCCTGACTCGTTCGGCTTCGGCGCCGAGCACCTCGATGTGGGTCCTGGCAGCGGGAACGAGGGCGTCAACGCTCATGATCCGCTGCGGCACGATGACGACGAGAACCGAGACAAATGGGGATACTTCGATGAAGGCACGAAGTCACTCCTGAGCACGGCGGAGGCCACAACTCGATGAACGCTCTCCAGAGACACGGAGCGACGGCACTCGTCGTCGCCGCTGCGCTTCTCACGGGCGGCTGCGCGGGCCAGCCAGGAACTCCACAGACCACACCGACAATCACTCGATCGGAATCGCGCATGACCCCGGACGAAGTTCGCAGCGAGAGCCTGACGATCGTCGAGAAGCTCCGCGCACTGGATGAAGCGGCCCTACCGGAGCTGCGGCAGCCGACCGCGACCGAGTGCGGACCACGCTCCGACGAAGGAGTGCAGTTCAGCTGGTCGGTCGAAGGCAAGTCACCCTCCGACCCGCAGGCCTACATCGACCGCGCCGAGGCCGTGCTCAAGGAGAACGGCTACTCCACGCACCGGACCACGACCTCGCTGAACGACGGCCGACCCCTGCACTACCTCGGCGCCGACGGCGACGGACGCCCGAAGATCGGGTTGGGCTCCAGCGCCCTGAACACCGTCCTCCAGCTCTCGTCGGACTGCGCCGACGGCAATGCCAGCGACTTCGGGTGAGCCCTGCACCGGCGCACTCGTCCTGACGGGCGACCCACGCTCAGCCGTGGCGGACGAACCGCGGCCCCTCGTACCCGTCCCGCGACACGTGCGCCGTGAAGTCAGCGAGCGACCGCACCCAGTGCCCCCGCTCCCCGTACAGCGCCTGGTACACGACGACCGGCTCCTCGGTCTCGACGTCCTTCGCCACCAGGACCACCTCGTACTCCCCGCCCTTGAAGTGCCGGTACCGTCCGGGCATCACGTCGCTGCTCACCCGCACGATCGTAGGGCTCCTCGCGGGCGCCGCCAGCCGTCGAGGGGTGACCACCCGTCGGACGGGAGGCACGCTGCAGTCCGCCACCGCGCCTCCCGTCCGCCACACGGTCACGTCCGATCCGACAGACCAGCACCGCCGGTCCTGCTTGACTGGACACACCAGGGGAACAACGGCGGGCGCTGCGCGCCGCAGCTCGACAGCACGAGGGGGAACGACATGGCCACGCTCAGCACCCGCGAGCGAGACCGGCGCGGCGGACGCATCGTGCTCGCCGTCCTCGCGCTCATCACCGCGGCCGTCTCGGTCTGGTTGCACTTCCACACGGGCACGATCCGCCCGTCGGCGTTCTGGGTGCCGACGCTCGTCGGGCTGGCGTACGGAAGCGTCGTGTGGCCGATCGGTCAACGCCGCAGCTCCGGGTGGTGGCCCGATCTCGTGTGGGTCGGATTCCTCGGCGTCTTCTTCGTCCTGATCGCGACCAAGACGTTCTCCGCGCCGGCATGGTTCCTCGCCGTCCTCTTCGGGGCGCTGCTCACCGAGGCCGTCCACCCAGCGAAGCGTGCCGCACCGTCCGCGGTCGCGAAGCTCCCCCTCGACCAGGTCCGCCCCTGGTCCGGCTCCGGCGTCACCGCGGCGGTGACCGAGCGCCCCTTCGGGCAGCCGCACGCGAAGCCAGCCGTCCTCGTGACCACACAGGACGGCAGCACCGTCTTCCTCGTGATGGACCTCGCAGCGTTCTTCGACGGCGAGACCGGCATCGCGGAGTCCGCGAACGGGGAACAGCTGACGTTCCTCTCGCGCAAGGGTGTGGCGCCGAGGTCGTCCGTGCTCGACGATGCGACGCCGGGGCTGGCAGACGGGACGCTGTTCCTCTTCACCGGCCGACAGGACGCCCGGCCGTCCGCCGTGTTCAGCACCGAGGACGCGCTCGCCTTCGAGCAGTGGGTCCGGACGATCCCGGAGGACTGAGGGGGCGAGCGGAGGACCCGTTCGGTACGGTGGCCCTCGGAGGGGGAACGATGAGCGACAGCATCAACACGTGGGGTGGCACGGAGGCGAAGGCGGACGGCGAGCCGCTGTTCGTCGTCCAGCGGCCGAGGTTCCCCCAGCAGATCCTCATCGTGCTCGGCGGAGCCGCAGTCGTCTTCGGGCTGCTCGGAACCGTGATCGAGCAGTTGGTCGTCCCGGGCGCGGACAGCACCGCGTTCGTGCTGATCGGCCTGGTGGGTGCCTTGTTCCTCCTGATCGGTCTCGCACTGGCAGCCGGACGCGTGACCGTGTTCGACCGGCACTACCTCGTGAAGTCCGGCTTCGGGAAGGCCCGTCGTCGCGAGGTCGACGACATCCACGTGCTCCGGTACGGGACGCAGTCGGCCGGCGGTGGGCCGACCTTCGTCAGCCTGACCGCGTGGAACGACCGCAAGAAGAAGCAGTTCACGGTCTTCACGAACTTCCGCGGGTACGACGAGTTCACGGCGTGGTTGGCGGAGCGGCGACCCGAGCAGTGGACGGAGTGCGAGCGGCTCGGGCTACCGGAGTGAGCAGCGGCTTCGGTCGTTCCTGCACAGCCGGCAAGCGGCGCACCTCCCCCACATCGTCGTCGTCCGCGACCGCGATCACGCCTCGGCACGACAGGCTCGAGTGGTGGAGCAGTGGGAAGCCGACGACGCACGCCGTCGCCACATGGCCCGCTTCGGCCGGCGTGACACGGCACCCGAGCTCGCACTGCGCCGGGAGCTGCACCGCCGCGGCCGTCGATTCTTCATCGACCGGCAGGTCAGCCGCCGGTGCCGCGTCCGCCCCGACCTCGTGTTCCCTCGTGCTCGAATCGCGGTCTTCGTGGACGGCTGCTTCTGGCACCTCTGCGAGGAAAACGTGCAGCTCCCGAAGGCGAACGCCGAGCTGTGGCGCCGGAAGCTGCTGGCGAACCGGGAGCGCGACGCCCGGAACCAGGCGATCCTGACGGCCGAGGGCTGGCGGGTCCTCCGCTCGTGGGAGCACGACGATCCCGCAGCGGTCGCAGATCGCGTCGAGGACGAGCTCGACCGCTGGGCCGCCATCGTCGGCCGCCCCGCAGAGCGGGGACGACCGTGAGCGAAGGACGAATCGACGGACGGGAGGCGCGGTGCCAGCCGGCACCGCGCCTCCCGTCCGTCATCCGGTCGCGACCGCGACCCGCACTCACCAGGTGAGCACGAACCGCCCCCGCGTCCCGCCGACCTCGAGCCGCTCGTGCGCCTCCGCAGCGCGCGACGCGGGCAGCACCTCGGCGACCCGCGGCACGAGCACCCCGTCCTCCACCGCCTGCCGCAGCTCCTCGAGCAGGTCGAACGACGTGTACTCCGAGAAGACCATGATCCGCTCGAACCGGATCCCGCGAGCACCGTTGCCCTCCCAGCCCCGCACGTCCGCGAAGAACCCGCCGTCGCGCACCGCGTCGACGACCTCGTCCCGCTGCACCGCGGCATCGGCGAGCGCGTCGACGCCGTCCGGCACGATGCCGCGCACGGCTGCGGCGAACCCGTCCCCGCGGCGCACCATGTGGTCCGGCCCGAGGGACCGCACGAGGTCCTCGTCCTTCGGCGCTGCGTCGGCGATGACCGTGATGCCCCGCTGCTTCGCGAGCTGCACGACGTAGTTCCCGAGCAGCCCCGCGGATCCGGTCACGGCGAGTGTGTCGCCCTGCGAGAGCTCCGCGCGCGCGAGGATCTGCAGCGCGGTCAGGCCGTTCATCGGGACGGTCGCGGCTTCCTCGATCGACAGTCCCGCCGGGATCCGCGTGAAGGACCCGACCGGCGCGACGAGGTGCTCCACGTAGGCGCCGCCGTGCTCTGAGAGCGGCAGGGCCATCGCCATCACCTGGTCCCCGACCTGCCAGCCCTCGACGTCGTCGCCGACCTCGTCGATGACGCCGGCGGCGTCCATCCCCGGCACGTACGGCGGCGAGGACTCCGAGGAGTCACGCTGCCCTGCGCGCACGCCGGTGTCGGTCGGGTTCACGGCGAACGCCTGCACCCGGATGCGGACGGTGCCGGAGCCGGCGTGGGGCTCCGGGACCTCGTGGACGGCGAGGGCTCCGGGCCCTCCGAACGTTTCGACTCCGACGACCTGCATGTCATCCGGTCTACCCGCCCCCGGGTCCGTGGACTCAGCGGACGTTGCAGGAGCGACAACCCCGCGGGTACGGTCAGCCGCTCGTGTCGACCAGGCAGGGCGATCCGAGTTCGACGCGGTCAGCGCTGTACAGGTCGACGGAGACCCCCTGGTCACGGTCGAGCATCACGACTCCCCCGCCCACGAACTGGGTGCCGACCGCGAAGCCCTCGGCCTGCAGGAACCGGACCGCCGGTGCGACGGCAGCCTTCGTCTGCTCGGGCGTCCCAGCCGGGTCGTCGGCGCCGGGACCACGCCAGGAGTAGTGGACCAGGACGCCGTCGTCGGAGTTGTCGAGCCGACACGGCCGGACGTCGACGCTGACCTGGTCGTCGGTCGGTGCCTCGTGTCCGAGCGCGTCGACGACCCGTCCTCCGAGCTCGACGAGTCCGGCTTCCGCCTGCTCGGGCGTCCGGCTGGTCTCGAGTGCGGTCGGCGGTGCTGCCCGTCGTGCTGCGTCAGCCTGCGCCTCGCCCACGGACAGCAGTGCGAAGGGCACCATCGTCAGCATCGCGACCGCGCCGAGCGCCCCGCAGACGGCGATGCCGGCAGCGGCCCCGGTCCGCCCTCGCTTCGCGGCGATCACCAGGGAGACGATCGCGGCCGCTGGGACGAGCACCGCGATGAGTCCACCGGTGACGAACGCCGCGGCGAGGCCCTGCACGGTGGCCCGCTGCTCGACCGTCGGCGCCGCCGTCGTCGCGATCGCGTACACGATGACGAGGCTCCCGACCACGAACGCCAGGATGCTCCCCGCGATCCACGCACCGCTCGCCGCCCGTCGCGACGGGTGGTCCGAGCGCCCGGTCCCGGCTGGCTCCTCGGTGCCGGCCGGCTGTCCCGCGTCGTTCATGCGTCCCCCTCGCTCGTCAAGCGCCCCGCCTCCACGCTACCGAGGGATCGGCGCTCCGGCCGGGCTCCCAGACTGCACCGCCAAGCTCGAGCACAGGGGGGTCCACATGCACGAACACCGCCGCCACTGGCCGTGGCCCGTCGTCCTGCTTGCCGGCTTACTGATCGGCGCCGCCGAGCCGTTCGGCATCATCGGTGAGGCCTGGATCGCCGACCCGACCGTCGACGAGCCGATCGTGACCCCGACCGACTGGTGGCCGCCGGACTCGTCGTTCCTCGGCCTGCTCGCCGTGCTCGGTGTCCCCCTCGGAGCAGTCCTCGGCGTCCTGGTCGCGGCGACGCTGTTCGCGCTCGCCCGGGTCGTCGACGATGCGCTCGGTGTCCTGCCCGCGGCCGTGGTCTGCGGTGTGCTCGCGGCGGGTGTGGCCGGGTTCCTGGGCCTGCCCCTCGCCGCCGTGGTGCAGCCACCACCGGTGACGATGCCCCTCGTCCTCACCGCCGCAGGTTTCGCCGGCTTCCTCCTGACCGCGGGGGCGCTGGGGACCCTCCGCCGACCCGTCGCGAACGACTGACACCCCGAGCCGATCGCCACCGCTCAGTGCCACGTCCGCATCGCCACGACCACCGCGACCGGCAACGACACCGCGAGCACGATCCCCACGACGATCGCCAGTGCCCGCGCCACCCGGATCCCCTGCTGCCCCACCCAGATCAGCAGCAGGATCGCCGCCAGGTAGAGCGGCGGCACGAACAGCAGCGGCACGAAGCCGAGCCCGGTCCACTCGACGAGGGCGCCCGCGAGCAGCTCGTACACGGTGCAGCCGGCGGCCACCACGAGTGCGACCCACACGCTGACGGGTGCTCGACGTCCCGGCGCCGCGGCCGTCACGCGCTCACGCATCGTCGTCGTACCCGTCGCCGGGCCCTCCGGCCAGGCAGGTCGTCTCGATCATCACGTCACCCGAGGTCCGGGTCACGCCCGCGTTCCCCTCCGCGAGCCAGTCGTCACCGACCACCCGGATGTCCCACCCGAGCGGATCGGCGTCACGGAGCCCGGCGTCGAGGAAGACCTCGCGGACCGGAGCCAGACGCGCTTCGGCCTGGTCCTGGGGCAGGAGGTCGGCCTTGCGATCCGCCTCGGTCTGCGGCTCCTCGTCCGCGTCCGCATCGGCAGGGAACGACCACCGCCACGTGTACTCCGTGCCCTGCTCGAGGTTCGACAGCGAGCACCCGCGTGGGAACTGCACGACGTCACCGGTCTCCGGGTCACCGCCCATCGCCCGCACTGCGCGCTCCCCCACGGCCGCGAGGTCCCGCTCGGCCTGCGCCGGCGTCCGACTCGTCTCGGTCGCGGTCGGCGGCTGCGCCCGCTGCTCCTCCTCCGCCGCCCAGCTCTGCGCGACCCGCGTCGTCGGGTACCCGAGCGTCACGGCCGCGAGGACCACGAACACCGCACACCCGATCGGCCCGACCAGCGTCACCGACCGGTCGCGCCGACGCTGCACCAGCAGCAGGACCAGTCCGGTCAGCGGCACACCGGCGCACACGACCGTGACGACGATGCTCCCCCCGGTCTGCCCCGAGAGCGTGTGGGTGGAGTTCCCCGCGCCGTTGTACCCGGCGAGCGCGACGAGCAGCCACGCGATCCACCCCGCGGGCAGCAGCAGCCCGCTCGCCACGATCCACCAGATGCCGTTCCGCCGCCTCGGCGGCGACCACGCGACGTCGTCGACCATCGATCCCCCGTTCCCCACGACCACACCGTACCGACCGGCCGGGAGGCACGTGACCAGCCCGCCCCGCGTCTCCCGTCCGCACGCACCGGCCGGGAGGCCCGCTACCGGCCCGCCCCGTGCCTCCCGTCCGTCTCCCGGTCGCCTGTCGAACAGCACCCGCCGGGTGCGGACGAGCGGTCCGGAACGGCGCCCGGCCGATCCGCCTACGCTCGAACGAATGCCCGCCCCGCACCACCCTGCCGACCAGCCGTCGTCGTCCGACGGGTTCATCCGCGTCCGCGGCGCCCGTGAACACAACCTGCAGGACGTCGACGTCGACATCCCCCGCGACCGGATCGTCGCCTTCACCGGTGTCTCCGGCTCGGGCAAGTCGAGCCTGGCGTTCGGCACGGTCTTCGCCGAGGCACAGCGTCGCTTCCTCGAGTCCGTCGCGCCGTACGCCCGACGACTCATCGCGCAGGGCTCGACACCGCACGTCGACGAGATCACGGGTCTGCCCCCGGCGGTCGCCCTGCAGCAGCGCCGCGGCGCCCCGAGCACCCGCTCGACCGTCGGCACCCTGACGACGCTGAGCAACTCGGTCCGCATGCTCTACTCGCGCGCCGGCACCTACCCCGAGGGCGCCGAGCAGCTGTACTCCGACTCGTTCTCGCCGAACACCGTCGCCGGGGCGTGCCCGCGCTGTCACGGCCTCGGTACCGCGCACGAGGTGACGGAGGCCTCGGCGGTGCACGACCCGTCGCTGTCCATCCGCGAGGGCGCGATCACCGCCTGGCCCGGTGCGTGGCAGGGCAAGAACCTCCGCGACGTGACGGCGGTGCTCGGCTACGACATCGAGCGTCCGTGGCGGGAGCTCCCGCAGGAGGACCGCGACTGGCTGCTCTTCACCGAGGAGCAGCCCGTCGTCGAGGTCCACCCGAAGCGCGACCGGGTGGCGAAGCCGTACAAGGGACGGTTCTGGAGCGCCCGGCAGTACACGCTGCACACCCTCGCCGACTCCCAGAGCGAGACGCAGCGGAACAAGGCCCTGCGCTTCGTCGAGTCCGGACCGTGCCAGCTCTGCCACGGCTCCGGGCTGACCCGGGCAGCCCTCGCGGTGACGTTCGGCGGCCTGTCGATCGCCGCGTTCAACGCACTGCCGCTCGCACAGGTGGCCGAGGTCCTGCGCCCCGCAGCCGAGTTGAAGGACCCGTCGCCCGCGCAGAGCCGTGTGACGTCCGGGGAGCGGTCCGAGGTCGCGAAGTCGATCGCCACGGACCTGCTCGGTCGGGTCGAGGTGCTCGTCGGACTCGGCCTCGGGTACCTCGGGCTCGACCGGGCGACGCCGACGCTCTCCCCCGGTGAGACGCAGCGCCTGCGGATCGCGACGCAGCTCCGGTCGGGGCTGTTCGGCGTGGTCTACGTGCTGGACGAACCGAGCGCGGGGCTGCACCCGGCGGACGCGGAGTCCCTCGTGCAGGTCCTCGACGACCTCCGCGCCAGCGGCAACAGCGTCTTCGTGGTGGAGCACGACATGGACATCGTCCGGCGTGCAGACTGGATCGTGGACGTCGGCCCCGGGGCCGGTCCGGGCGGCGGGCGGGTGCTGTACAGCGGCCCGCCGGCGGGCCTGGCCGACGTCCCCGAGAGCGTCACCCGGCGCTACCTGCAGCCCCGGACCTCGCCCGTCGAGCACGAGCTGCGCGAACCCGTGGGCACGCTCGAGCTCCGTGACCTCACCCTGCACAACCTGCGCGGCCAGGACGGGAAGGGGCTCGACGTCGACCTGCCCCTCGGGGTGTTGACCGCGGTGACCGGGGTCTCCGGCTCGGGCAAGTCCTCGCTCGTCGGTGGCGTGCTGCCGTCGGTCGCCACGCAGCACCCGCTCGTGTCACGGGTCGTCGAGGTCGACCAGAAGCCGATCGGCCGCACACCCCGCTCGAACCTCGCGACCTACACGGGCATGTTCGATGCCGTCCGGCAGGCCTTCGCCGCGACCGAGGACGCCCGGGAACGTGGCTGGACCGCCGGGAGGTTCTCGTTCAACGTCGAGGGCGGCCGCTGCGAGGTCTGCCAGGGCGAGGGCTCGGTCTCCGTCGAGCTCCTGTTCCTTCCGGGCAGCTGGGCGCCGTGCCCGGAGTGCCACGGTGCCCGGTACAACGCCGAGACGCTCGAGGTCCGCCGGGCCGGCTCGACCGTCGCGGACGTCCTCGGCATGACCGTCGACGAGGCATCGGACGCCCTCGCCGACCTGCCCGCCGCCGCCCGCGCGCTGGATGCCCTGCGCAGCGTCGGCCTCGGCTACCTCCGACTCGGGCAGCCCGCGCCGGAGCTGTCCGGCGGCGAGGCCCAGCGCATCAAGCTCGCCACCGAACTCCAACGCGCACGGACCGGTCACACGCTCTACCTGCTCGACGAGCCGACCACGGGCCTGCACCCGGCGGACGTCGAACTCCTCACCGCGCAGCTCCAGCGGCTCACCGACGCAGGGAACACCGTCGTCGTGGTCGAGCACGTGATGACGGTCGTCGCGCAGGCGGACCACGTCGTCGACATGGGTCCGGCCGGTGGTGACGAGGGCGGCCAGGTCGTGGCATCCGGGACACCGCGCGAGGTCGCGGCGTCCGCCACGAGCCGCACGGCGCCGTACCTGCGGGCAGCGCTCGGGAGCTGACGAACGGGGGCGCCCCGCCGGGAGACGATCCACGGAACGGCAGATGACGATCCTGGTTCACGGAACCCGGCGCTGAACGCGGCATCCTCCGATCGGAGGATGCACCTCCGCCCGCCCCTCCGATCCGCCGGAGCCCACGCACCCGTCAGGCTGGACGCATGTCCACCACACCGGCCGTCACGGTCGAGCACCTCACGAAGCAGTACCCCGGCGGCAAGACCGCCGTCGACGACGTCTCCTTCACGATCGACGCCGGCGAGACCTTCGCCCTGCTCGGCCCGAACGGTGCCGGCAAGTCCACCACGGTCGAGATCCTCGAGGGCTTCCGCTCCCGCACCGGCGGCGAGGTCCGGGTCCTCGGCCACGACCCCGCACATGCCAGTCGGAGCCACAACGCCCGCGTCGGCATCGTCCTGCAGACCAGCGGCGAGTCCCCGAACGTCACCGTCGCCGAGCAGCTGCAGCACTTCCGGCACCTGTACCCGCGCAGCCGCCCCGCGGACGAACTCCTCGCCGCCACCGGACTCGAGGCCCAGCGCAACAGCCGCATCAGTCGCCTGTCCGGAGGGCAGCGCCGCCGTGTCGACGTCGCCCTCGGGATCATCGGCCGACCCGAGGTCCTGTTCCTCGACGAGCCGACCACCGGCTTCGACCCCGAGGCCCGCCGGCAGTTCTGGCAGCTGATCCGCAGTGTCCGCGACGAGGGCACCACCGTCCTGCTGACCACCCACTACCTCGACGAGGCCGCGCACCTCGCGGACCGCGCGGCCGTGCTCGCCGGCGGACGACTGCTCGACGTCGCACCCATCGACGCGATCGGTGGACAGGACGCACGCACACCGATCGTCCGGTGGCAGGACGACACCGGCGCGCGGCACGAGCGCCGGACGACCGACCCCACCGCACTGGTCCGGAGCGCCACGACCCCGATGCACGCGCTCGAGGTCGTCCGCCCCTCGCTCGAGGACGTCTACCTCACCATGATCTCGGAGCACGCAGCATGAACCCCGTAGTCAACATGAACCCCGCAGTCAGCATCCGCCTCGGCGCCCACCGCATCGCGTACGAGCTCCGGTCGTACTTCCGCGCACCGGACTCGGTCTTCTTCACCTTCCTCTTCCCGATCGTCATGCTCGCGCTGTTCTCCGTCGCCTTCAGCAGCGCCGACGACATCCAGGCGGGGCCGGGCGTCAGCGTCGACTACGCCACCTACTACCTGCCCGGACTCGTCGCCACCGGCTTCCTGCTCTCCGGCACGCAGGCACTCGGCGTCGACATCGCCGGCGAGCGCAGCGACGGCACGCTCAAGCGCCTGGGCGGCACCCCGCTGCCGGTCGTGAGCTACTTCGTCGGCAAGATCGGCATGGTCCTCGTGACCTCGATCGTGCAGACCGCGCTGCTCCTCGTCGTCGCGGGCGTCGTCTTCGGCGTCGACCTGCCGACCGACGGCGGTGCGTGGGCGCGGTTCGCCGGCATCATGCTCCTGGGTGTCGCGACGGCGAGCGTCCTCGGCATCGCGATCTCGGCGCTCCCCCGCGAGGGCCGCCGCGCCACCGCCACCGTCGTCCCGATCGTCCTGGTCCTGCAGTTCATCTCCGGTGTGTACCTCCCCTTCACCCAGCTGCCCGACTGGCTGCAGACCGTCGCGAGCGTGTTCCCGCTGCGCTGGATGGCATCGGGGATGCGCTCGGTCTTCCTGCCGGACGCGTTCGCGTCCGCCGAGCCGGGAGGCGCGTGGCACCTCAGACTCGGAGTCCTCGTCCTGGCAGCATGGCTGGTCGTCGGCACCGTCGCCTGCCTCCTGACGTTCCGGTGGAACCGGCGGGACTCCTGATCGTGCCTGTGGAGAACGCCCGCACCGGCCGCACTCGATGGGATGCTGTCGGCATGGACCGGATCACCAGGCACCGCAACTGGGGACTGCACGTCGCGGTGGCAGTCGCCGTCGCGCTCGTGTCGGTGATCGCAGCGACCGACTGGTCGCCCTGGCCGTCACGCTGGCCTGCCTTCGTCGCCCTCGGGTTGCTCACCCTGGCGTACGTGACGTACGGCTGGCGTGGGTACGACGAGCCCCGCGCCGCAGCAGCCTTCGTGCCGTTGCTCGTGGTCGTCGCCCTCGCGCTGCCCGCGGTCGTACCGAGCACCGCGTTCATCCAGTCCGTCCTGTTCCCCGTGGCATGGTGCCAGGTCGAGCGCGTCCGTACCGCCGTCTGGGTCTCGGTCGCCATCGGCATCGCGTCGGGCGTCGGCCTGCAGATAGCATCCGGCCTGGACGCCCTCGCCGGCACGATCATCATCGAAGCGATCAGCGTCCTCGGCGCTTGCGCGCTCGGGCTCTGGATCTCCCGGATCGCCAGGCTGTCCGACGAGCGCCGCAGGCTCATCGAGCAGCTCGAGGCGACGCAGCAGTCCCTCGCCGAGGCGAACCGCGCTGCCGGGGTCACGAGCGAACGGGAACGCCTGGCCCGCGAGATCCACGACACCGTGGCGCAGGACCTCGCCGGCATCGTCATGCTCACCGAGCGGGCACGCGCCGACCTCGCTGCCGACCGGTCCGACCGGCTCGACGAGCGCCTCGCCGTGCTCGAGGAGTCCGCCCGGACCGCGCTCGAGGAATCGCGGACCCTGGTCGCGGCCGGCGCCGCGGGGGTCGCCAGCGACGGCCTGGGTGCTGCGCTGCACCGGCTCGGCGAACGCTTCACCCGCGAGACAGGCATCCCGGTCGCGGTCGACGCGCCGGACTGCCCGCTCGACCGCGACGCGCAGGTGGTCCTGCTCCGCGTCGGTCAGGAGGCACTGGCGAACGTCCGCGCACACGCTCGGGCCACCTCGGCGCGCGTCGCACTGCACGTGGACGGCCGGTGCGTCGTCCTGCGTGTCGAGGACGACGGCGTCGGCTTCGACGCCGCTGCACCGACCGTCGGACACGGCCTGCGTGGGCTGCGCGACCGACTCGCCCTGGCGGGCGGGACCTGCGTCGTGACGTCGACACCGGGGACCGGCACCGCGATCGAAGCGTCGGTCCCGGCCGGAGCCGAACCGAGCCTCCCGGCCGCACCGGAGCAGTCCTCCGTCCCCGGAGCGACGCGGTGATCCGGGTCGTGGTGGCGGACGACCACCCGATCGTCCGCGCGGGCATCGTCGCCCTGCTGCAGGACGCCGACGACGTCGAGGTCGTCGGGCAGGCCAGCGATGGTGACGGAGCCGTCGCGACCGTCCTGGCGGAGCGTCCCGACGTCGTGCTGATGGATCTCCGGATGCCCGGATGCACCGGAGACGCGGCAACGGCACGCATCCTCGCGCGTGAGCCGGGCATCCGTGTGCTCATCCTGACCACGTACGAGTCCGACGACCAGATCCTGGCGGCGATCGAGGCCGGCGCCTCGGGCTACCTGCTCAAGGCGGCTCCCGAGTCCGAGATCCTCGCGGGCCTCCGTGCGACCGCCCGAGGCGAGACCGCGCTCGCGCCCTCCGCAGCTGCAGCGCTCGTGCGCCGGACCACCGCCAGGGCCCCGGTCGGGCCGGCGCTGAGCCCGCGCGAGCTCGAGGTGCTCCAGCTCGTGGCGCAGGGGAACTCGAACCCCGCCATCGGGCGCGCCCTCTTCGTCAGCGAGACCACGGTGAAGACGCACCTCGGGCACGTGTTCGAGAAGCTCGGCGTGAACGACCGCACCCGAGCGGTCACCCGCGCCATGGAGCTCGGACTGCTGCCCTGAGGAGCGGCAGGCGCCTGCGCTCAGGCCGGGTCCGGCCGTTCGACCGTCAGGAACCGGACGACGTCCCGCGCGAACGCCGCCGGCGAGGACGGCCGCATGGTGACCGTGTCCCCGTCGATCTCCCGGTCGAAGACGCCGATGCCCGGCACCACGATCGACAGCACTGCGAACTGCCGGCGCTCGCCCCACCCACGGACGGTGTGCCAGTCGCGGACGGGCCAGGCAGCCTGCATCCACCCGACCTCGCTCGGGCACGGACCGTCACGATCGTCCAGGGCGGCGAGCGGGACCGTCGCCGGCTCCTCGTCCTCGATCACCCAGCTCGGATCGACGCCGAACCACGCGAGGAGCTCCCGGCTGAGTTGCCCGTGCGGGATCACGTCCATCGCGCTGTGCCCGTCGCCGTCCTCGACGACGAGTGCCGAACCCTTCTCGAGCCACGCGCGCCAACGCCTCGTCACGACGTCGCGCGTCCGGGACTCGATGACGAGCAGGTCCTCCGGGCCGTGCGCCGGACGCAGCAGCGCGGCACCGGCGGACGTCAGCGCACCGAAGCGTCCTGTGAGACCGGCAGCGCGAGCAGCCGTGCCCACCTCCGACCGTCGGACCCGTCCGGGGACGACCCCGCGGTCCTCCACCCACACGAGGTGCTCGAACAACCCGTCCGGCCCACGGACCGTGAGCAGCGCCGCCGCACGATCACGCCCCTCCGACGCAGCGCTGCCGCTCGTGGAGCCCGCGCCGCCGACGCGGTCTGCCGGCGGGATCGCTGCTGATCGCTCCACCGAGGCGGTCGACCATCGCGACCGCAGCACGTCGTCGACGACCTGCACCGCCAGCGGCCACTCGTCGATCGGCCCGCGGGACGCGATGCGCACTGCTGTCGACCCGACACCGCCGTAGCGGACGTCGAGGATCGTTCCCGTGCTCCGCAGGACGGTCAACCGCTCCGGAGCGCCTTCGATGAGCAGCGCCTCGTGGTCATCCGCTGCCACGGCTGCGAACCCCACAGCAGGGTCGGCACCACGCGCATGAACGTAGCGCAGGGTGATGGTCGACCCGGCACGTGCGAGCTCGACCACACCCGGCCGTGCGATCGCCGTCCAGTCGTCCGGAACCTCGAGCACGAGGTTGCCCACGATCGCCAGACGGTCCCACCGCACGTCCGGCCACGGCAGTGTCGGCTCCCCGCGGATCATCATGATCACCAGTCCCCCACACGATCATCCTGGCCGACACGACACGAGAAGCCGGCAAACACGCGACAGCATCAGCCTCGATGCGGGTCGGCCCGTTAACGCAGGAAACCCCTGACCGATCACGGTCAGGGGTTTCCTGGTGTTGCTGAAGTTGAGTCCGGCGGCGTCCTACTCTC